>CAZMYW010000001.1:0-41002 GCA_964570625.1 uncultured Nitrospirota bacterium
AGATCCACCGCTACCTGTTCTCCACCAACCGCCCTCGTTCCTGAATCGGAGTTACCACGTGGCGCTGCCTAACCAGCCGTTCCACCGGACGCGCTATCGCGCGCTGGCGCGCGCACAGCGCGCCGGTGAACGCCGGCGTTATGGCAGCGCTGCGGCCGTCGCGAAGTCGCGGCGGGTGTCCAAGCGGGCCTGCCCGCGCCAGTGAGGCTTGTCGTTGAGCGTTTGTACCATCGTCCAATAACCGAACGGACCCACCCGCCGACGGACCAGCACGCGAAGCCACGAGTCCGCCAGCAACTCTTCAAGGCCTAGGTCAGACCGGAACCCGATTTGGCGACAAATCGGCGACAGCCATCCCTCCAGCAGCGCGCCGACGGCGAGGGTGGTGTGGAAATGGTTGAGCAGCACGATCGTCCCGCCCGGTTTACAGACCCGAACCATTTCGCGAAGGGTGGTTTCGGGGTTCGGCACCGTGCTCATGACGTACGCTGCGAGGACCGCGTCAAAGGAATCATCTGCGAAGTCCATTGCAGAAGCGTCCATGCGAAGGACTCGCGCGTGGTCGAGCCGATGGCGCGCCACCTTTTCTCGCCCCTTTTCGAGCATCTTTTCGCTGAGATCGATGCCGGTCACCTGACTCCAGCGGGGATAAAGCGGAAGGGACAGCCCGGTTCCCACCCCGACTTCCAACACATGGTCTCCCGGTTTGAGGCCGAGGAGTTCCACCGCGCGGCACCGGGAGGCGTGAAACACCCGCCCGAAGATGAGGTCGTAGATGCTCGAGTAGGACGAATATACGCGTTCGACGTGAGCCGCATCCATGTTGTCCTCCGAGATCGGTCGTGCGAGCTCCGCGCGCGGAGCCAACTCCGGAACATCCCTCAAGTGCATATGGCCCGTATGCTAAACCAGGCCTTTGTCCGGTGTCAACGCACGACCCCGCGACGATCGTCGGTTTGGTTGCGAGGCGTAGCCGAGTTCTGTATACTGACCCGTCCCGCGCCTCCGCGCGGCGACGGAGACTCCCGCGATGTCGTCCGGTTCCGCCCCGTCCCACCGGTTCTTTCGTCCTGGGGACGTCAACGCCTTTTTCGGGTTGACGGTCGACAACCTCACTCAAATGGTCATCATGGCGTCGATTTTGACCGGGATCTTCGGCGTGCCGGCCGAGGTGGTTCTCTACAACATGATCCCCGGTTCGGTGGTCGGGGTGCTGATCGGCAATGTGGTCTTTACCCGGATGGCGGTCTCGCTCGCGCGCCGAACAGGCCGCACCGACGTGACGGCCATGCCGCTGGGCATCGACACGCCGTCGCTGTTTGCGTTCACATTCGGCATCGTGGGACCCGCCTACCTCGCCACGCACGACGGCACCCTGACGTGGCGCATCGCCAGCGCGGTGATCGTCACGGTCGGGCTGGTGAAGATCGGCGGGGCGTTCATCGGTGAGGCGGTCCGACGGGTGATCCCCCGTGCGGGTCTGTTAGGACCGATCGCCGCGATCGCCCTGCTGCTGATCGCGTTTTTCCCTTCCCTGCGCATGATGCACGATCCGATCCCCGCCTTCGTCTCGCTTGGCGTGATCCTGGTCTGTCTGATTGGTCGCTATCGGTTTCCAGGGGGACTCCCCGCCGCCTTCGCCGCGGTGTTGGTCGGAGTCGGAGTGTACTATGCTCTGAAAGCCATTGGTGTCGACACCACGCCCGGCTCGCTTCATGGCGACCACATTCCGTGGCGGGTGACCATGCCGTGGCCGTCGTTCGGGTTTCTGGAAGGCCTGTCGTGGTTGCCGACGTATCTCCCGCTGGCGGTGCCGTTTGCCCTCGCAGTGGTCATCGGGGGCGTGGACGTGACGGAAAGCGCCTCAGCCTCCGGCGACGACTATTCGGCAAACCGCGTCATTCTCACCGACGGGATCGCGACGCTGATCGGTGGTCTGTGCGGAGCCGTGGTCCAGACCACCCCGTACATCGGCCATCCGGCCTACAAGCGAATGGGCGGCGGCATGGGATACACGTTGGGCGCCGGATTGGTGATCGGGCTGGGAGGGGCACTGGGCTACATCGCGTTCCTCGCTGGCCTCATCCCCGAGGCGGTCGTCGCGCCGATTCTGATCTTCATCGGACTGGAAATCACCGCCCAGACATTCGCGGCCACGCCCAAAGCCCACCACCCCGCGATCGCCATCGCGTTTATCCCTGTTCTCGCGGACCTGGTCCTGATCCAAACGAACGCGGTGCTCGGAAATCTCGGGGTGCAGGCGTCGGCGCTGACGGGCGAATTTGCTGAAACCCACCGAGCGATCCTGCTCTTGGGCAATGGATTTATCGTCACTGCGTTGATATGGGCCGGCGCATTGGCGTTCATTATCGACGGCCGGCTGCGACGTGCGGCGACGCTGATGGTCGTCGGTGGGGTTGCTTCGCTGTTCGGGGTGATGCACTCCCCGTACGAGAATGGCCGGATGTTTTTCCCGTGGCTGGTCGAGACGACCATGCCATGGATGTTATGCGCCGCCTACGCCGCGGTGGCCTGCTGGCTCCTGCTCATGGCGGCACGTCCCACTCTTCGGGAGCACCCGACTCACGGATCGTGAACGCCTCGTGGCGTCTTGCTTAAGGGAAGAACGGATTGTGGTGGCGCTCGTGTCCCACGGTTGTCAGCGGACCGTGGCCCGGGAGCAGAATCGTCTCAACGGGGAGCGTCAAGATGCGGGCCTTGAGAGAAGACAACAAAACCTGGTAACCGGCCGGCGACATGGATCGTCCCGTCGAACCGGCAAACAGCGCGTCCCCCACCGCGCAAAACCCTCCGACACGATAGCTGGTTCCCCCGGTGGTGTGGCCCGGGGTGGCGATTGCCGACAGAGTGATGGTCGGGCTGACCTCGATGGTCGTCTCGTCGTGGACGGCCAGATCAGGCGCCTCGCCGTGATGAGCGCGATAGGTCGACCACTCCGCCTGCGGAACGGCCACTCTCGCGCCGGTTTGGGCTTTCAGTAAGGCCGCTCCCTCCATATGATCGCGGTGACAGTGGGTGAGGACGAGCCAGCGCAAGAGCAGCCGACGGTGGAGCACCGCCTCAAGGGCGTGGAGCGGGTTGTACCCGGTGTCGATCAACACGGCATCAGGCTCCCCCGTGCCGTAAATCAGATAGGCGTGCACCGGATAGTCCCTCATCAGGCCCGTGAGCGTTTCCATGTGCAGGGGTTCGTGCACGACCGGAGACTGGACGGAGGGGCGCCCACCCCCTTGTTGGATGGCCAGCAGCTTTTTGGCATCAAGCTCCAAGACGCCGGCGAGGGTGATCAGCTGAGCTGGGTTCGGCGTGTGTGCCCCAGACTCCCACAACTCCAGAGTTTCAAACGACAATCCGGCGGCTTGGGCTACCTGGGATATCGAGCGGCCCAGGCCGATCCGTGCCTTCTGCACAATATCGTGCCACTGATCCTCTAGCGCGAACGGGTCATTCACAAGCTGCCCTGGTCAGGCTGGCGGCACGTTTTCGTTGACGGTAGTCGCCCCGTTCTGGTACTATTGCTCGGTTTATCATCCATCAAACCTATTACTCACGGAAGGAGTTTGCTGTCATGAAGCTGGTCAATGCCACCGCAATCGGAGACACCCATATTGTACTTGCTGAGCCGTTGCCCAAGGACGCGGAAGAGATCACGATCCGGATCCGGTTGGCGCCACGGACTCCTTCACGGCCAGTCATCGAGTTCGCCAAGCAACACGGCTAGTTTTCCGCAGGCCTCGTCGCTTTGCCTACCGACCCAACGGTCGGTAGGTCACACCGCATTCACTCACGGTTGCCTCAGAATCGTCACCTGGTTCATTACGACGGGGGTCAGGGGACGATCTCGGCCGTCTTGACTGCGGGCAACCTTCACGATTTTCGACACCACGTCCTGCCCCTCCACTACTTCACCGAAAATCGTGTGCCGTCCGTCCAGCCACGTCGTTGGTTTGACGGTGATAAAAAACTGACTGCCGTTTGTTCCAGGTCCCGCGTTCGCCATGGAAAGGCGTCCCGGTCGGTCGTGTTTGAGGCTGGCGGAGAATTCGTCCGCGAACTGGTACCCGGGGCCACCGGTACCGTCGCCGCGGGGGTCGCCGCCTTGGATCATGAAATCGGGGATCACGCGGTGAAAAATGAGTCCGCTATAAAACGGCCGCTTCACTTGTTCTCCGGTTTTCGGGTCCGTCCATTCGCGGGTTCCCTCAGTGAGACCGACAAAATTCGCGACGGTCTGGGGCGCCTCCTTTTCGAACAACCGGCACACGATTTTCCCCATCGTGGTTTCGAACACGACGTATGTGCCCGATTTGAGTTTTTTGGCTTCCGCCTCGCCGGTTTGGCCGGCCAGCACCATGCCGACCACGGTTGTTCCGATCACGATCCAACTGAGCCCATCCATGTTCCCTCCCTCGGTGACTGACTGTGTAATGGCGCTCAAACCGCACCGCTGTTCTGCCTATCAGAGCCGCCTCATCCTCCCTCTATCGCTGTGTCGGGGTCCAGCACGACAGGAGTGGTGAGTTTCCGCGCTACCGTCAGAAACGCCGTGTGAGCGACCATGCGAAGCGCCGGCCGGACGCTCCGGCCCTCAATGTTCCAAGGCCGCTGAAGTGTTTCGAACGTCTCGATCATACCGAACGCGCCGGAGCCTTGGAGGGTTTCGACCACCTTGGCGACCTGGGGCACGGTCGGCAGGTAGGAGAGAAAGATGCCTCCCTGCCGCAGCGTTCGAACCGCCTCCGGGACGACACGCCACGGCTCCGGAAGATCCAATACGAGGCGATCGATGTCCTGCTCTTCGATCCCCAACGTGATGTCCTTGCGGTGGAGCACGTGGTGTCCCACTTTGCCCAGGTACAGGGCGATGTTGTCCAACGCGCGTTCCGCGAAGTCATCGCGAATCTCGTACGAGATCACACGCCCGGCTTCCCCCACCGCGCGCAGCAGCGTCATCGTGAGCGCGCCGGACCCGATCCCCGCTTCGACCACGGTGGCGCCCGGGTAGATATCCGCCCACAACAAGATCGTTGCCAGATCTTTCGGGTAGATCACCTGCGCGCCACGCGGCATCTTCATGATGTACTCAGCCAGCGTGGGCCGGAGCACCACGAATTTCGCGCCTCGCGACAAGGCCACGGCAGACCCGTCATCCAGGCCGATGAGGGCGTCGTGTGCGATCGTCTCGCCGCTGTGTTGGTAGATCTTGCCCGACCGAAGTGTGAGCGGATACACCCGGCCTTTGCGATCGATCAGGTGCACCCGTTCACCGTCCCGCAGCGTCACTTCGCAACCTTGAGCGTGGCGATCAGTTTGCAATAACTGCACACCTCGCCGGTGGTCGGCTGCCCGCATGATGTGCACTCGCGGAGATCCACAACAAGGGGGACAAGTGCTTCGCGAGCCTTCTGTCGGTCGAGAAACTGGAGATAGAAGTGATGTTTGGTGCCGGGCGCCGCGGCTTCTAGTCGGTTCAAGGCGTCCTTGTACAGCAGCAGTTTGGAGCCCTGGCTGTTGGGGCACTCGTCCACGATATAGTCGATTTTCTGCAACACCGCCCACGCCGCGATTTCACGTTCTGCCAGCCGATAGAGGGGTTTGACCTTGCGAACCAGTTTTGGATGTGCGTTGGGAAGGGCCGGCGACTGTTTCTCCAGATAGTCGTCCTGCCAGTGCAGCACATTACCGAGCAACCGAGCGGCTTCGTCATCCAGGTTGTGACCGGTGGCCAGCACGGGTAATCCGTGCTCGGCCGCGATGGCGTTCATGTTGTACCGCTTGATGACCCCGCAGGCCGAACACGCGGGTCGGTGCAGTCCGTTCGCGATCTCCGAGACGCCCGCCCCATGCTCATCGCGCAACGAGTGGACCACGAACGAAAGATTCCGAGGCTGCGCGAAGGCATCCACTTTCTTCCGAGACGCCTCAGAGTAAGACCCGATCCCTAGGTCGATGTGGAGCCCCATCGTGCGGTACCCCAGACGAGTCAAGATTTCCCACAAGACGAGGCTGTCCTTGCCGCCAGAGACGGCTACCGCAATCCCCTCGTCGCGGCCGAACATCCGATCGCCCTTGATCGCACGGCGGACCTGCTCGAGCACGTAGTCGTCA
The DNA here is from genome assembly GCA_964570625.1 of uncultured Nitrospirota bacterium. Taxonomy (GTDB): domain Bacteria; phylum Nitrospirota; class Nitrospiria; order 2-01-FULL-66-17; family 2-01-FULL-66-17; genus JBFLXB01. The sequence continues at coordinate 6,130 of CAZMYW010000001.1, forward strand.
AAGCAGGACGCACAGAACGCGCTGTTGTGGCGGGGTAGGCGAATGAGCGCGCGGGATGAGCACTTGCGGCAGCGCACGGGATCTTATTATCCGCCGGAAATCACGGGCCGGATCTCGATGGTATCGTCGTCGCCAACCAGTTCGTCATCCGGGATCAGTTCGTCGCCTCGAATGACCAGCACGGTATCGGGAAGAATATCAAGCTCCGACAACACTTGGCCGACCTGCTTGGGGCCCTTCAAGCTGGTCTCGCGCGTGGGATGGTGCAAGAGGACCTTCATCGTCCGCCCATCATACGCAAAACATGGAGCACCTTCAACTCACCGGCGTCCTTGCACTGCGGGCCGGCACCGCGGGCTCATGGGGTGAGATCAGCGGGGAAGGTTAGTGTCCGGTTGCTGGCGTGTTGTGAGAGCGACGAACCCATGCCGTCACCCGCTCCATACTGACGTAGAACGTCGGGGTCACGTACAGGGTGAGAATCTGAGAGAAAAACAACCCGCCGACCACGGCAATCCCGAGCGGCCGACGCGCTTCGGCCCCGGCTCCCCACCCCAGCGCGATCGGTAACGTAGCGACGATGGCCGCTGCGGTGGTCATCATGATGGGACGAAAACGAATGATGGAAGCCTCCACGATCGCCTCCTGCGAAGACAGTCCCCGTTCCCGCTGGAGTTGAAGCGCAAAGTCGACCATCATGATGCCGTTCTTCTTCACCAAACCCACCAGGAGGATGAGGCCCACGAAGCTGAAGATGTTGAGCTCCTGGCGGAACACGAGCAGCATCAGCAGCGCCCCGAACCCGGCGAACGGCAACGCCGTGAGGATCGTCAAGGGGTGTCCATAGTGCTCGTACAGGACGGCCAAGAGCATGTAGATCACCAGGATCGTGATGCCCAACAGCAACGGCAACGTCCGGAACGCGTCTTCGAACTGTTTGGCGCTTCCGGCAAAGGTCGTGGTCACGCCGGCGGGCAACACCTGTTCCGCGATGCGGCGGACCTGTTCGGTGGCGTCGCCGATGGACGCGTCCGGCGCAAGGTTGAAGGACAAGACCGCTGCGGGCAACTGGCCGTAGTGACCGACCGAAACCGGTCCCACGGTGCGGCGCAGAGTTGCCACGGCTTCCAGGGGAATCATCTGACCCGTGGCGCTTTGAATCGACAAGAGTCGCAATGCATTGATGTCCGATTGAAACCGGCGATCGAGTTGCAGGACCACGGGGTACTGGTCCGTGGCCCCGTACAAGGTACTGATCTGACGCTCTCCGTACGCGTTGTACAACGCGGTTTCGATTTGCTGGGCGGTCACGCCGAGCGCCGCGGCGCGATCGCGGAGAATATCGACTCGAATCTCCGGGTTTCGCAGTTCCAGATCCGAATTGATGTCCTTCAGGGTCGGCAAGCCTTCCAGGTGGGTTTCCAGCGTCTGAGCCGAATCGAGCAAAGCGGACAAGTCGTTGGCTTGGAGGACGAGTTGATAGTCGCTGGAGCTGCTCAAACTGCCGAGTTGGATCGCGGGGGGATTGTTCAGCACCACGCGAAGCCCTTCCACGGCCCGCAGCGCAGGGCGTAGCGCTTGAATGACGTCGTCGGCCGATGCGGTGCGCTCGCTGCGCGGTTTGAGGCGGATGATCACACGACCGATGTTGCCGCCCGATACGCCGCCGCCGCCTTGGCCGGCCGACGCCATGACCGCCTCGACCGCGGGATGTTGGCGAATGATGTCCGCGGCCTGAAGCTGCCGGGCGGCTAGGTCCGAGAAGGCCACGCCTTCCGGCGCGCGGGTGTTTCCGAAAATCACTCCGGTGTCTTGTCGGGGGATAAATCCTTTTTGAACCGACTCGTAGAGCGCAACCGTCAGGAGCAGGACGCCGCCTGACCCCGCCAGCATCACGCCGCGGTGGCGCATGGTCCAACGCAGGGTGGTCCCGTACCAGGTCCGCCAGGCCTCAAATGCCCGCTCAAACCACCCAAACGCTTGGCTGTGTTCAGCGCGAGGCTTGAGAAAGAGGCTACACAACATGGGCGTTAAGGTGAGGGAGATGACGCCTGACATCAACACCGCCACGCCGACCGTGACCGCGAATTCGAAAAAGAGCCGGCCCAGGATTCCCTGCATGAACATGATAGGCAAAAATACAGCGGCCAAAGACAACGTCATCGACAGCACGGTAAACCCGATTTCCTTGGTGCCGTCGAGCGCGGCCTGCATGCGCTCCTTTCCCATCTCCACGTGTCGACTGATGTTTTCGAGCACGACAATGGCGTCGTCGACCACAAAACCCACAGCCAGGGTCAGCGCCATGAGGGTCAGGTTGTTAAGGCTGAACCCCAACAGATACATCGCCGTGAACGTTCCCAACACGGACGTCGGTAAAATCAGCGCCGTGATCAAGGTCGCGCGCGCGTTGCCCAAGAACAGGAGAATCACCAACACCACCAGGATAATGGCTAACATTAGGGTGAAATTGACTTCGTGGATCGAGTCCCGGATGAACTCCGAGCGATCGTTCAGCACCTGAATCGCCACGCCAGGCGGCGCTTCGTTCATGATCTCCGGGAAGGTTGCGCGGATCGCCTGGACGATTTCGACCGTGTTGCTGCCAGGCTGGCGATAGATGGCGAGCACGATCGACCGGTTGCCGTTGAGCCAGCTTTGCCGGTTCAAGTCCTCCACGCTGTCTTCCGCGCGTCCGATATCGGAGAGCCGGACCGGCATCCCGTTGCTGTAGGCCAGGACCAGATCATTGAATTGTTGTGCGTGCCCCAGTTGTCCCGACGATTTGACCGTATACGTACGTCCCTCGCCCTGTAGGGTGCCGGACGGAAGGTTGCTGTTCGCGGTCTGGATCGCGCTGACGACGCGGTCCAGACCCAGGCCCCGTTTCGCGATCGCTTCGGGATCGAGGTAGATGCGTACCGCGTATTTTTGCGATCCGAACACCACGACTTGCGCCACGCCGTTGATCTTGGAAAGGCGCTGCGCGATGTGGGAATCCGCGAACCGATCCAACTCGGGTAGCGGGATAGTTTTGGCGGTGAGCGCGACAAACAGGACCGGGCTGTCGGCGGGATTGATCTTGCGAAACGTCGGGGTGTCGATGTCGTCGGGCAGGCGTCTCATCGCGGTGGCGATCGCGGTCTGGACATCCTGTGCCGCGGCGTCGATGTCGCGCGACAGACTGAATTGCAATGTAATGCGGGTCGATCCGGTGTTGCTGACCGAACTCATCGAGTCCAAGCCTGAGATCTGACTGAACTGGCGTTCCAGTGGCGTCGCCACCGTCCCGGCCATGGTTTCGGGGTTGGCACCGGGCAGATTGGCGCTGACAGAAATGGTGGGAAAGTCCACGCTGGGAAGATCGCTCACCGGCAGCTTCTGGAACGCGATCCACCCGAACAAGGCGAGCGCGGCGACGAGCACTGAGGTGGCGACCGGGCGTTCGATGAACGGGCGGGAGAGATTCATACGCGATCGACTGTACGTCCGCTAGGTTCCACTGCGGATCTCGTCCTCAACGATCTGCACCGTCACCCCTTCGTTGAGCCCCTGCGGAATTTCGGTCACCACGGCATCGCCTTTCTGCAGGCCAGAGCCGATCACGACCTCCGGCCCGATCTGACGCAAGACCGTGATCGGTTGTATCGCCACCCGGCCGTTGTCGATCCGGTAGACGAACGGGCCTTGCTGGCCCGCCTGTACCGCGACCTCCGGGACCACGACGGCTTGTGGTTCCACCGTCAGGATGAGCCGCACGTGGACGAACTGGCCTGGCCACAAGGCCTCGCGCGGGTTGGCCACCCGCGTTTTCAGCAACACGGTTCCGGTTTGCTGACTCACCGCGTTGTCCACGAACGTCACCTGTCCAGTAGCTTCGATCGGGGCGATTCGGCTGGGACTGACTTCAACGCGCATCGCGGGATCGTGGCGGTAGCGACGAAACTCCTCGAACTGGCGTTCGGGAATACTGAACGTGACCAGTATCGGATCGAGGCGGTTGATCGTGACGAGGTTGGCGCCGCCGGATCCCGTCGAGCCGGTGACGAGATTGCCCGGTTTGACGCTGACCGCACCGGTTCGTCCCGAGATCGGTGTGCGGATGCGTGAATAGTCGAGCTGAATCCGGGCCTGTTCGACTGCCGCGCGATCGGCCTCCACGGTCGCCTCCAGGGATTTCGTGGACGTGACCGCCACGTCGTATTCCTGCTGCGTAATAAACTCACGTCCCAGCAACGGCTCCAGACGAGCCTGTTGCACTTTGGCATTCTCGAGTTGGGCTTGATCCCGCGCGAGCGCGGCGAGCGATTGGTTGTATTGCGCCTGATAGGTGCGGGGATCGACTTCGAACAGGAGTTGCCCCGCCTTCACCGTGTCGCCCTCTTTGAACGAGACCGACTCCAGGACCCCTGCGACCTGCGCGCGCAGGGTGACGCTCTGCTCGGGCTCCACGGTGCCGGCAGCCTCGATGACCACCGGCATGGGTTTGAGCACGGCGCGTGTCGCTTGGACGCGCAACGGCGCCCCGTTTCCGCCGCGGGTCGGGCCCGGCGCAGCCGCGCTGTTGGCCACGTGCCAGTACCAATATCCGCCGGCCGCCGAGAGCGCCAACGCGCACACCACGAGCATCGTCGAGCGTTTCATGGCACGGCCGCCCTCTGGGCCAACACTTCGCCGGCGCCCACCGCGTAGTTGAACTCCGCCAGCGCGGTAAACCAGTCAAAATACGATTGGATGCGATCCACACGCGCCGTGGCGGCATCCTGTTGCGCCGTGATGAGGTCGAGGATACTCCCATGGCCCGATTGATATCTCGCCAGGGTCGCATCTGCGGTCTGTTCCGCGGACTTGACCTGGGCTTCCGCGCTGGAGATTCCGCTGGCCGCGGTCTGCACGTTGTAATACGCCTGCCAGACGTCGAGCTCGGTTTGTCGGTTGAGGACGTCGCGAGCCGCCGCGGCTTCTTCCTCGAGCTCCCGCGCCTGCCGAACCGAATACGTGTTGCGGAAGCCCGTGAACAACGGGATGCGAAGGTTCAGCGACAGGCTGTAGGAATTTACGGTGGGCCGATCATTGGTGAATGATGTGGCGCCGGTGTTGGCGGTGAGGTCGATCCAAGGCAGCGAGGACCGGGCTGCAGCGTCCGCGGTCGACCGCGCGGCGAGAACCCGCGCTTCGGCCGCAATCAGGTCCGGGCGAGTGGCTTTGGCCCTCGTCAACAAGTCGGTCATCGAACTCGTGAGTTCACCGACCGGTGGCGGCGAAAGGTCGCTCTGGACCGCGAGCGCCGTGTCCACCGGCACCCCGACCACGGTGGCCAGCTGGCCCTTGGCCTTTTCCAACTCCCCTTGGCTGCGGGTCAAGATGAGTTTGGCCTGTGCTACTTGCGTTTCGACGCGGTACACGTCGACGGCCGTGGCGAGCCCGGACTCACGGCGTTTCGCAGCTGCTTCCAGCGCGGTCTGATTGTTTTTGAGAGACAACTCGTTGGCGCCGACCAACGCGTTGAACCCGAGCAGCCGGTAGTACGCCTGTTCCACGTTCAGGACCACGGACTGAAGCACCCGATTGTGGATGAGATTGGCGACCAGCAGATTGAAGGCGGCGGCGTCGACCTGGTTCGCCCGTGACCCGAAGTCGAACAGGAGATAACTCAGGCTCACCGACGGCCCATAACGCGTTTGTCGGGACTCGGCCGCGCCGCTGCTGGACACCTGCTTGCTCTGCGACACGTTATATTGCGCGCTGATGTCTGGCAACCACGCGGCCTGCTCGATGCCGACGCCGGCAGCGGCTGCTCTCGCGGCCAACCAGGCCTGGCGCGTGAGGGGGTTGTTGCGCAGGGCAAACTCCGTCAGCGCAGGCAACGATAACGGCTCGGAGTGATTGATCGGCTCGGGCACAACCGGCTCCGGAACAACCGGCAGTGGTTCGCGGGCTGCCCACGGGATCTGGGGCGCCGGTGAAACCGCGCGTTCGGATCTGAACGGATCGAACCAAGGGAATTCCGCGCTGGCGGACGTGGGCGACAAGGCGATGGCAGGGGCAACGGCCGCGAAAGCCAGCCACGTTCTGACGACCAGACGAATCCTTTGAGAAACCGCGTGTGACATGAGCGACGATAACTACGGCCAGCTTACCATACGCATACGAATGGGAGGGCGAAAGTCTTCGCTCTACAGCGGCGGGCAGGACGGCCTGATTGGCAAATCCTTGCAAAGAGCCGTCACGGGCACGGCGAGGTGGTGATCACGATGACCCACCCGGCAAGCCCCGATCGTGCGATCAGGGCCTCGATCCATGTTGCGCTGGCTACGTGGCCAGGTGAGGTGGTGGTCCCAACGGGTTTCGAACCCGTGTCTCCGGCGTGAGAGGCCAGCGTCCTAGGCCACTAGACGATGGGACCGATTTCAAGACCTTCTACGAAATCAAGGTGTTGGAGTATAGCGATCTGCGGTGGGCGGGTCAACTGTGATCGCCACTGTGCCCACATCCGATTCACGGACGCTCTGAGGTCTCCGGATGGCGTCGCGTTTCTCCGCCAACTCCGTGAGCTTCGTCCGTGCGAGTTCCAGGTCGCGGCTACGCACGATCGCGTAACGGTCAAACACTGCCCACGTCTTGATCTCGCCCAGATCCGTAAAAAAGCCTCGGCGATCGTTGTGAAGCGCTACGGCGGCAAGAACATCCTTAAGCCGGTGGCGTCTTAGAGACCGCGATTCCTAAGACAGTCGCCGGGGAAAGTCAAGCCAGGGGCTGGCCGTTCGCGCGTGGTTTTACTCCAGCTCGCGCCGCTGCCGTGGCAGCGACAGCGACTCCCACCACGACGCCGAACGCGATGATCCCGAAGAGTTGAGCCCAGGCGCCCACGGATTGCGGGGTGACCACCTCCACCAAGCGAGCGCCCAGCGCAAACGACGCGGCGGGGTCCTTGTAGACGGCTTTCATCCCGGCCAGCGTCGCGGCGGTGACTGCGGCTCCGATAGTTCCCAGCACTCCGCCGACCACTCCACGCGCGATCAGCGCGTTCGGGGGCAGGGGCACACCGCGCGGCGACGCGTCCGCCAGGAGTCGCGGCTCTCTGGCGCCCAAGGGACAGAACCGCTGGAGCATCACCAGCCCCGGAATCCCCACCACCATGGTCAGCAGAAAGAAATCGCGCCAGCCGATCGCGTCGACCACCACTCCGGTGACCGGGCCGGCGAGCAGGCGGGGTAGCGCGAACAGGCTGGAGAACAATGCGTATTGCGTGGCGGAGAACCGCTTCTGCGTCATACGAAGGAGCAAGACGCCGAATGCCCCGGTGCCCATTCCTGTGGTGAGGCTCTCGAACCCCATCGCGCAATACATGATCGGCCGATTGAGGCCTACGACCGCCACGGCGACGTACCCGAGATTGGAAACGATCTGCAGCGCGCCGAATAGCCAGAGCGCGTGGCCCAGACCGATCGCGGTGGTCAGCGCCCCGCCCAAAAACGTCCCGGCCAGGGTGGCGATGAGACCGATGGTGGCGGTCGCCACCCCGACGTCGACATTGTTGAATCCCACCTGGACCAGAAACGGACGCACCAGCGCGCCGGCCAGATTGTCGGCCAGCTTGTAAAGCACGACGAACGCTAGAATTTGCCACGCTCGTTGCGTGGCGAGAAACCCCACGAACGGCTCCCACACCGCCTCGCGCAGTGTTCGCGGAGCCGGCGCGGCGATCTCGTCCGGTCGCGGAGCCCACCAGGTGACGACCAGCAAGGGAACATACAGGATCGCGAGCACCGCGAACACGAGCGGCCAGGACCATTGCCCGGCGAGCGTGATGGCGAGTCCACCCGCGGTGAACATCGCCGCGCGATACACCGCGGTCCTCGCTCCCACGGCCACGCCCTGCTCATCCGGCCGCAGGACTTCGACGGCATACGCGTCGATCGCGATGTCTTGGCTGGCGGACGCAAAAGCGATCGCCAAGGCGACCGTGCCGATAATCCAGACCGCATCGGGGTGTTGGGCGAGGTGCGCGAGCCAGAGCGTCAGCCCCACCAGGACGATTTGCGCGGCGAGCGCCCATCCCAGTTTGCGACCGACCAGTGGGAGCGGCGGGGCGTAGCGATCCATCAACGGCGCCCACGCGAACTTGAACGTCCAGGGCGCCTGGGCGAGGGTGAAGAGCCCGATTACCTTGATGTCCACGCCCTCTTGGGCGAGCCAGGTGGGAATGGCGATCCAGACGAGGCCGAGGGGCAGGCCGGAGGAGAAGGACAGCAGCGTGACCGCGGCGGTGCGCCGCGCCCGCAACGCCACCCACACCGCACTCCACGCGGCTGAGCGTTCGCTCACGGCGGGGACCCGCGCCCCGACGACACGGAGAGGTTGAACACTCGAATCGGGTGCTGAAAAATCGTGGGGAGATCCTTCGACAAAATTTGGACGAACGGAGGACGTTTGATGTTGCAGCGGACATTCCGTTCGTGGTGAACCTGTCGAACCACGCTCAAGACTTTTTCGGCATGAGGCTCGACCTGCTGATCAGGCGACATCGAAACGCCAGGAGTATAGAAGTGCCTGTTGTGCAAGGCAAGCCGCGCGACGGGTCTCGCCCCGTGTGCGCTATTCGTTGGCGGCGCGGCGCCCCCGCCGACTCTGAAAGGGCGAGAGCTCTACGACCGCGGGGTGATCTTCCTTGCGCCGACACCGCGGACAGTAGGTCCACCCTTCGCGGAGGGCCTTCCCGCACTGAGGACACCGATTCGCGACCGGGGTTCCACACGCCGGGCACGTGAGAAAGTCCGAGTGGAGGACCCCCTGGCACGTGGCGCACAACGTTTCGTACGATCCTTCCACTTCCACCACCCGAAGCAGCTCTTCGACGCTGGTCGCGCCCTCGCGAATCGTCGACAGTCCGGCCTGGAAGAGTGTGGTCATTCCGGCCGCCAGAGCTTCGTGTTGGACTTCGTGGTCGGTAGCGCCGGCCGTCACCAATTCGCGCAGTTTGGTGGTCATGACCAGGATTTCGTGCAAGCCGAGTCGCCCGGTGTACCCGGTTTGCTGGCAAGCCGGGCAACCTACCGCGCGATGCACGTTCATGGTCCGGCGCGTTTTAGGCGGGACTCGTAACGCGAGCAATTCCTCTTCGGTCGCGGTGTCCGCGCGGCGGCACGACTCGCAAAGGCGCCGCACCAGGCGCTGCGCGATGATCCCCACGACTTGCGAGGCGACCAGATAGCGCGGCACCCCGAGATCCACCAGGCGGGACAAGGTGGATGGCGCGTCGTTGGTGTGGAGCGTGGAGAGCACCAGATGTCCGGTCATGGCCGCCCGAACCGCGATCTGGGCGGTCTCCGCGTCGCGGATCTCCCCGATCAGGATCACGTCGGGATCCTGGCGCATGACTGCCCGCAGACAGGCCGCGAAGGTGAGGCCGATCTCCGCGTTGACTTGCATCTGGTTCACACCTTCGAGTTGATATTCCACCGGATCTTCCACGGTCGCGACATTGACCGCTGTCGTGGCCAGGCGTTGGATCATCCGAAACAGGGTGGTGGTCTTGCCGCTGCCCGTCGGCCCCGTCACCAGAATTAACCCCTTGTGGTGCCCCAGGAGGGATGCCATGACGGCCTCGTCGCGTGGTGACATGCCGAAGGGGCCTAACGCTTGTACCGTCGACGATTGGAGAACCCGCATGACGATCTTTTCCCCGTGCTGCACAGAGACGACCGACACCCGGAGGTCCAACTCCTGTTGATTGACCATGACCCGCACGGCGCCATCTTGGGGGAGTCTCCGCTCCGCAATGTCCAGTTTGGCCAGCACCTTAAGCCGCGAGACCAACGCCCCTTGCACCCACTTGGGCAGCCGCATGTCCTCGCGCAGCAACCCGTCGACGCGGTAGCGCACCCGAACCTCGCGCTTCTCGGGCTCGATGTGAATGTCGCTGGCTCGGAGCGTGACCGCTTTGGTCAGGATCACGTTCGCCAGTCGAATAATGGGCGCGAGGCGGCTACGGTTGGCGAGGGACTTCGCCTCTTCGGGGGTGAGCGAAATCTCGGGGACGAGCTCCACTGTGATGTCGCTGAACTGAGAGGAACTCTCTTCGACCAAGGCCTCCACCAATGCGCCCTCGCGATCGTGGTCGGCACCCGCGGATTTGTACCGCGCGTCGATCGCCTCGATCAGGGCGCGCCGGCTTGCCAGCACGGGACGGACCGGCGCGCCGCTGCAAAACCCGAGGTCCTGGATTGCTTCGTAGTCGAGCGGATCCGCGAGTGCGACCACGAGCCGTTTGCCTTCGAAGCGAATCGGGAGTGCGGTGTACTTTTGGGCCATGGCGAGTGGGATCAGGAGCAGTGCGTCCGGATCGCTGGGCGTTTGTGACGGATCGAGTTGCGGCAAGCCCAGTTGGCTCGAGAGGATGGCGAACAATTCGCCCTCCGTCAGGTAGCCCATCTCGATCAGGGTCTCGCCTACGCGCCCTCCGGTTTCGCGCTGACGCGCGAGAGCTGTCTCCAGTTGGCCTGGTGTGAGCGTGCCCCGTTCAATCAAGAGGTCGCCGAGACGTTTGCGGGCGATGAGAGTCTCCTTCCCAGCGGTGAAAGCCGTACGGCCTAAAGGTAAGGTCGACCCGCCCGAGCGTCAAGCCGCAATGACGCGCTCAGGGGCGGTTCGTAAAAAATCCATCCACACCCAACCGCAGCAAACGAGCCTTATCCGCGCCTCGATCAACTGTGTAGGGCAGTACCGCGTACCCCACGGCATGGATGCGCTGAACGAGGTCCGCCGTCACCACGCGGGCCGGAGGATGGATGGAAAACGCGTGCAGCCGCTCGGCCCGTGCCAGCGCGGTGCGGAGCGACCAGGGGTGCACCAGCACCCCGACCGCAATTGCCTGGTCCAAACGTCGCAGTCGTTCGAGATACCGGACGTGAAACGAGGAGATCAGGACCCGGTGCGTCCAGCCGAGACGCCGTAACGTCGCCAGAAGGCGCGATTCGAGGCCCGGGTGGAGCCGTCGCGTACCGGATTTGAGCTCGATGTTGGCGGCGACTCGACCATCCAACGCGCGCAAGACCTCGCGGAGTGTCGGGATCCGCACGCCCCGATACGCGGAAGAGAACCACGCACCGGCGTCCAGTGCGACGACCGCGCAACGCGGCCAGGTTTCCACGGCGGCGCGGACCCCGGTGGTACGCTGGAGCGTCGCGTCGTGGACGACCACCAATTCACGGTCCTTGGTCTGGTGAACGTCGAATTCGATCATCGGCGCACCTGCGCGCAGTGCGAGACGAAACGCCGGCAGGGTGTTCTCGGGGGCCGCTCCCGACGCGCCACGATGAGCGATGATCAGCGGCCGTATGGCCTGCCAGTCCGGCCGTGGGCCTTGATTTGACTTGAGCGTCATGTTTCGGTACAGTGCCTCCCTGCTTCCGTGAGACTCCCGTGAGTACCCCCGAACCGCCGAATCCGCCCCTCCAAATTCAGGTCGAACTGGACGAGGCTATTGCGCAGGGTATTTACACCAACCTCGCGCTGGTGGCTCACACCGAGACCGAATTTTTGTTCGACTTCCTGTTCGTCCAGCCCCAGCAGCCGAAAGCCAAGGTCCGGGCGCGCATCATCTCAAGCCCCGCCCACACCAAGCGATTCTTTCTCGCGCTGCGCGAAAATCTCACTCGATACGAAGTCCGCTTCGGAGAAATCAAGATTCCGGAGCCCGGACCCGGTCCGCGCGGCCTCCCCCACGAATGACGATCCGGCGCTGGGTCCCGCTGTTGATGGGGATCCTGTGTGCCGTCCTCTGGGTCGTGTGTCCGGCCGCGGCCGGTGATCTGCCGCGTCCGGTGGCGCTGCAGGGATCGGTCACACCCGACGGCGCTGCGGCCTCGATCCGCATTACAGTGCGGAATCCCGCTGCCGACCGGGTCAGCCCAGCCGGCGTGTTGGAAGTGTATCTGTCCCGTGACGGCTTGATCGACGACGCCGACGTGCGACTCGATCGACGCCCCGTCGCCTCGCTGGCTGCCGGGGCACGCGCAGAGTATCACGTGCGCCCGGCCCTGGGCCCCCAGCCGCCGGGACAATATTACATCGTGGCGCGGGTGCTGCCGGCCGATCCCGATGCGCCGCCGCCTCGGGCGACGGATGCGTTGTGGGGCGCGCCCTTGTCGCTCGGGCCCGATTTGTTGATCGAGGAACTGCGCGCCACGCGCGAGCGCGACGGTGTACGGTTGACGGGTCGGGTGCGAAACCGGGGTACCTATGCGGCCACGACCGTCTCGGTGGGTATCGCGTGGACTCGCGGTGACCAAGCGATCGGCCCGGCCGGTGAGTCCGCCGCGGTGCAGGACGTGCCGGCGGGCGGTACATCGGCATTCGAGTTGGTCGTCATGCCGGACGTTCTGTCGGCCGGAGAGTACGGGGTGGTGGTCGACGTTGATCCCGATCAACGCGTTCCCGAATCGGACGAGGACAACAACCGATCGCGGCTTGACGTCGGGTTGCGCGTGGGACCCGATCTGGTCGTGATCGACCTGTCGGCCCGCCAGGCAGGCGGGGTGGTGGTGGTCCGCGACGCGGTCTCCAACCGAGGCAATCGCCTCGCAGAGGCCTGCGGGATCTTGTTCTTTCTCTCGCGAAACGGGGTGTGGGATCAGGGTGACGTCTCGCTCGGGTACCGGCTGCTTCCGGCCCTTGATCCGGGAGCCGAGTCCCGTGCGGAAACGCCCTTGTCCATCCCGCCGCGCGGGCTGGACACCGGGCGCTACTTCCTGATCGCGAAAGTCGACGGCGCCGACACGGTGGTTGAGGGCGACGAGGCCAACAACCTGGCGTTGGCCCCCACGCCGCTGGATCTGCGTCTCCCGCCGTAATCCCGGGGCCGGGGTCACGGTCCCTGCTCGAAGATTCGCGCGAAATGCGCCGCGATCTTGTGTCGGGCATAAGACGTCAACAGTCCCGCAGTGTAGTGTCCGGTCGGCAGCCATACGAGTTCGGGCCGTCCGAAAGCGCGCCACAGCGATTCGACGTTGGGACGGGGAATCACGCGGTCGAACCGGGCGTTGATCATCAGGATCTCCCGCGGCGAGACCAAGGGCGCGTAGGTGAGCGGGTCCACGTCCTCCAGCGTCGGGGCCGCCCAAGAATGAAACGACTGCCGAGTCAGTCCTTCATCGGCCAGCACCTTATCCCGAAGGCGCTCCAGCGAGTGTTGGTGGGAATCGCGGATGATGGCGGCGAGGTCGCCTCCGCCCAACAGCAGGGCAGTGGCCCGAATCCGCGGCTCCACCGCCGCCACTAAGCTGCCGACCAGTGCGCCGTGGGAGAGTCCCACCAACGCGATTCGGTCGGGGTCGATCTCCTGGCGCTGCAGCGTCCAGTCCAACACCCGGCGGGCGTCGATCACCCGCGCGCGCAGCAAATCTCGAAACAATGCGAGACTCACGGGGCTTCCGTACAGCCGACCGATGTCGCCCTGGCTGCGGAACCTTACGCACGCGTAGCCCTGCTCGGCGAAATACACCGCGAATCCTTTGGAAAAGTAATCGCCGCTGGTAATGGGGAGGAGTAACACGAGGGGGAAGCGTTTGCCTTCGTTTGGAAGGTAGAGAAAGGCTTCGACCGGCTCCACCCCCGGGGCGTGGAGCACGGACGAAAACGTGAGGCGTCGAACCGTATAGGTTCCCCGCCGTTTGACCGAGCCGATCCGCGGCGCCAAAGGTTCGAGCGGGACATCGAACAGCGCGGTGTGCCGATCTGGAACCGGGGAGGGCGACCGTTCCGGGGCGGGAGCCGGCGCCGCGCACGCGGCGAGCAACAGGATCAAGCCGAGGCGCGCGGCGCGGACTACGGCTGGGATCGGGCTACTGGGCATCGCTGAGAAATCCGTGGCGGCGGCCCAGCCAATAGGCGACCAGGTAGTCGACTCCGGCCAACGACATGCGCGGATCGCCCCGCCGGTCCAACCGATAGGGATTGGACGCCCATTCGAAAGACGAGCGCGGCCGTTGGTCGATCGGCACCGGCCAGCAGGCCTGGGGGGCTCCGTGCCGATCGTCGAACCAGGCGCGGCACACGTCTCGTCTGGTGCTGTTCATGATGGTGTTGTCGCGTTTGGGAAACGGAAATCGGGCCAAGGTGTCGACCGCCAGCGCGCTGGCCGCATCATCGTGCCAGCCGGGCTCCTCGACCGCGTGAGTCATGAACGTGAAGAACGGGTTGCCTTCGGCCCGGACCACGCTCCAGACTCGCCCCAGGGCCTGTCGGTACTGGGCGAGGAGGCCCGCGTCGCGCTCCAACCGAAGCAGGGGGTACAGACCGAGGTACGCGAGGTTGTTATCCGAATGGTTCACACCGAACACATACTCCCACCACGGATCGCGGGCCCCAACCGCCGAGCGAGCGTACCCGCGGTCGATCAACTTCTTGTACGCGTTCGCGAAACGGGCTTCTCCGGTCACGGCTGCCGCAACCTTCACGAACATCAAGGCCAACAACGAGTTGAGCGGCTCGGTCAGCACACCGCCGGACAGGTCACTGTGTTTGGTCGGACGACCGTCCGCGTCCACGATCCGCCAGTCGTGCGTGATCAGCCGATCCACCAACGCGGCCACCCGCTTCGCGATCGCCTTGCGGTGGACCGGGTCGTCCAGCGCGTCGAACGCTGCGGCGTATCCGAAGAAGACGCCGGCGTACTGATCCACGCTCACGTCTCCCATCCAGCGATACGCAGCCCATAGTCCGGAGCCCTGACGCCAGGTGGGACGTTCTCCCGCCGCGGGCCCGTTCGCACGTTTGACCATTCTCGCCAACACGCCGGGAACCCCGGTGGCGTCGTGAAGCAGGTGAAGGGCCGTGAGGCTCCGATCCAGACGCTCGCCGGCTGAGGGATCTCGGGTGGCGATCCACCGGCACGCCTCCGCCGCCACGTAGCAGCCCGTCCAGATCGCGGCGTCCTGCGCGTTGAGCGGATCTTCGGGGTCCGGGTCGTCCAACCGTTCGGTGAGGACCACACCTTCTGGCGTCAGGTGGTGGAGCATGGCGACCTCGAATCCCCGCGCTTTAGCAAGCAACCGGCCGTCGTGCGGCACCGCCTCCGGCAGAGGCGTCAGCCGCCGATCCTCGTCCGGGATGCTCAGGCGAGGACGACAGCCGGCGAGGGTGACCCCCGCGAGCAGCAATGCGCGTCGAGAAATCACGGCGCGTCCTGCAGACGTGGACCCAGGCGGGACAACGCGCGCGAGGCCACCGCGGTCAAATACCGATCCATGTATGGACCGTTGAAGGACATCCGCGCTTCATAGTGAGATGTTTCGTAATACTCGGAAGGGATCACATAGCCCACGTAGTCATTGGCAAAGCCGACAATCACGGCCCGTCGCCCCAGCCGACTCGCTTCGGTTTTCCACGCCGCACCGATCGTGGCCGACAGGTCACAAGGGACTCCGATCAAGACGCCGTCACCGATCGCCATGATCGAGAGCGTTGTACGGCGGTCGAACAGTAGGTCACCGACCAGCCGTGGGAGTCGTCGATGGGGCGACGTCTTGATCTGCGCGGCGGGCAAGTCCAACGCCACACGCCACGCCCCCAGCGTCGTGCGGTCCGACCAGGTCGATCGGGGGAGCCGATCGTGCGCCGCGTACACCCGGCTGGCCAGATCGGTCCCCATCGCCTCCATGGCGGTCAATCGATCCGGAGCGTCTGGCGGCACGCCGGTTTGATCGGCCACCGCGCCTGCGGTGAAGATGGCGACACCGCCGCGGCGTTCGAGCTCGCGCGTCATGGCGCCGGGATAGTCTCCGGACAGGAGGAAATTATCCGCCTTGAGCACCGTGGCGTGCGCCGAGAAATTGACGAGCACCGCGACCGGCGTGCCGTTGGGTCGGCGGACCGCCAGAAACGGAATCGCAGCATCCGTATACTCGCCCGATATCATCCGATTCTTGATCCGCTCCGGAGCGGAGGCTTCTCCCCACGCGACTTCGGCGGGTGAGAGGTCGCGGATCGCGCGGACCGCGGACTGGGCCGCGCGATCCGCCAGCAGACGAAACAACCCGTCGTCATACTCTCCTGCGGCAAAACTCTCCCACACCCGACGAGCGACGGCCCCGAAGCTCGAGTGGGTATGGGTCGCCGCGACGATCAACCCGTCCTCCTCCAGGGGGACTTCGCGACGGACCCGCGTCAGCACGGCGGTTACCATGTCGTCGGTGATCGCCAACAGGTCCAACGACACCACGACCACGGTCCGGTCCCCGGCCCGTAGCGCCAATGCGCGGGCATACACTCGATCGTGTAGGCCTTTGGAGGGCCGCCCAAGCCGGTTGCCGTAGCCGGCGAGTGGTGGAGAACCGGGCGGTGTCATGTCCACTCGCGCGGCTCCGGCCCACAACTCGTGTGGTTCGGTCGCCGTCACCAGGTCGGCTTGCGCGAGCGCCGATCTCAACGCAGGGGTGGATTCCACCGGGGTGCGGTCGATAGGCAGACAGCCGACCGACGGCGCGACGAGGCACGTCCCGACGATCAGCGCACGTAAATGGGATTGGAGAAGATCCACGGACGCCATTGTCCTTGCACGGAAAGCGCGACTTCGGCGCGGTACACGCCGGCCCCTGGGGCAGGCACCGACAAACGGGAGGCCTCAGCACTCGCCAGCGGACGCCCGTCGCGCAGCAAGGTGATGAGCCCTCGATGCGGAGCCGACACCTCGACGGTCAGGCCTGAGGCTACGGGAACCTCGTCGCCCATCTGCCACGTCACGCCGGTCTGGTCGCTCACGCGGAACATGAATCCCGGCGCGGCCTTGAAGATTTCAAACGCGAAATAGGCCCGACCGCGGCGGAGCGCATCCACCAACGCGTCGGGCGTGCGATCGGTCGCGAACACATAGAGGGGGACGAGCCGAAATACCAACGGGTAGGGATCCAACTGGCGCCCCAACACGCGGATGTTCTGGTGTGCGTTCGGGGTGGCGATCGCGGTCACGCGCCGGCTCAGCGTCTGCTCGTCAAACGCCGCGAGCGCGCGATCGGGCCGCCGGATGATCCGGGACAGAATTTCGTCGGGATACCTGCCGTACCAGATTGCCACGTCCAGCGCCAACCCCAGGTAGCGCCTCCGGTCGGTGGTGGCCTCGTCGTACAGGTCCCACACCTCCACCCCGACCACGGACGGCTCGTTCCACAGGGTGAGCCGGTTCGGGTGCGCGCCGATCGGCACGCCGCCATGCGCGGTGACCGCGGCCGCGACCTCGGGACAGGTCAGATTGCGGGTGTCGATGAACCGATCGATGCCGACGGCGAGCACGTATTGGTCGGCGCATCGAATCTCGGCGCCTTGGATCAGGAGCACACCGTCTCGCTCGCCCGCCATCCCTGACTCGAAGATCGCGGGGCTGTTGTGATCCGTCAGCATCACGAAGTCCAGTGCCGCGGCGTTGGCCGCGCGAACCAGTTCATCCTGGTCGCCTCGGCTGTCGTGGGAGAGATGTGAGTGCACGTGCACCACGCCCTTGTAGCGGGAAAGCCCCGGGATCTCGGGAGGAGCCGGCTCGGCGGGGAGCGCGGCCAGTTCCTGGCGAATGGCATGGAACGTGGAGGGGAGGGTGCACCCGACCGTTACGCTGAGGGCGATGAGCCCTACGATCGCGGATGCACCGCGCATACTGGAATAGTACGTGAAGGTGGCGGATCGATCAAGCGCGCGCGTCGCCGGCGCGGGTGAGCGCGATCAGGTATTCGTGGTTGCCGTCCCGGCCCTGGATCGGAGAAGCAATCGTTCCGGTTCCGCGGAATCCGTCCGCCGCGGCCGCGGTCAATACGTCGGCCACTGCCTGCGCCCGCCGATCGGGATCGCGGACGATACCGCCGCCTCCGACGTACTCGCGACCGACTTCGAACTGCGGCTTCACCAGCGCGATCACGCGACCGTCGGGCCCCAGAAACTCCACGGCCTTCCGGAAGACCAGACGGAGTGAAATAAACGACACGTCGATCACCACCAGGTCGATTACGTCGGCGATCGCGGCGCGCGGCAGGGTGCGGATGTTCGCGCGTTCGACCAGGCGAACGCGGGGGTCATTCCGGAGTTCCCATGCGAACTGGCCATACCCCACGTCCACCGCCCAGACGCGGGTCGCTCCTCGCTTGAGCAGGCAATCGGTGAATCCCCCGGTTGACGCGCCGATGTCCAGGCACACCAAGCCCGCGGGTTCGATCCCGAACGCGTCGAGCGCTGCCGCGAGTTTGACACCGCCCCGACTGACGTAAGGATGATCGGAACCCTCGACCTGTAGAGGGGCGTCCGCCGCGATCAGCTCACCGGGTTTGGCGATCGGGCGATCGCCGGATCGTACCAGCCCCCCCAGGATCAACGCCTGGGCCCGCGCGCGGCTGGGAGCCAACCCTCGCGCCACCAAGGCCACGTCCACCCGCTGTTTCGAGACCGGTACCCGCGGCATGGTGACACGGTAGCAAACCGGTTGTGGGAGGCGCAACCAGCGAGCAAGGTGTTCGGTGCACACGAGAACGGCGGGCCGAGCGGTTTCTGCTACAATCGCGCCGTGCCTGCGTCCGCTCCGATCCGTTACCGCATCCAGCCCGTTGACCCTGCCGCTCATCTGTTCGAGGTCGCGTGTACGATAGCCGATCCGGATCCGACGGGTCAGCGCGTCTCTCTGCCGGCCTGGATTCCCGGAAGTTATCTCATTCGAGATTTTGCCCGTCAGGTGGTGGCGTTGAGCGCGCACGCTCAGGGCAAGGCGGTTCACACCCACAAACTCGACAAGGCCACCTGGTGCTGTGATCCCGTTGCCGGTCCGCTCACGATCGTGTGCCGTATCTACGCGTGGGATCTGTCGGTGCGCACGGCGTATCTGGATGCCGCGCGCGGATACTTCAACGGGTCCAGCGTCTTCGTGATGGTCCACGGGCAGGAGCACCGACCGTGCGCCGTGGACATCGCGCCCCCGCCCGGCGGGTCTGGCGTCTGGCGGGTGGCCACCGCGATGCGGCGAGACAGCGCGCCGCCCAACGGGTTCGGCGGTTACTACGCGGCGGATTACCACGAACTCATCGATCATCCGGTCGAGATGGGGGACTTCGCCTTCGCGACGTTCACCGCGTGCGGCGTTCCCCACGACGTGGTGCTGACCGGCCGCCACCGGGCCGACGTGGACCGGCTCTGTCGCGATCTCCGGGTGGTCTGTGAGCACCACATCCGACTGTTCGGTGAGGCGGCGCCGTTTGATCGCTACGTGTTTCTGATCACCGCGGTCGGCGACGGGTACGGAGGGCTCGAACACCGGGCGTCAACGAGCCTCTTGTGCTCGCGCAGCGACCTCCCGATCCCCAACGAGGCGGAAGTGGGCGAACGGTATCGGACCTTGCTGGCGCTGGCGAGTCACGAGTACTTTCATGCCTGGAACGTGAAGCGGATCACCCCGCAGGCCTTCGTGCCGTACGATCTCGGGCGCGAAACGTATACGCGGTTGCTATGGGCGATGGAAGGCATCACGTCGTATTACGACGCGCTGGCCTTGGTCCGAACCAAACTGATTCCTCCGGCGAGTTACCTCGAGTTGATGGGTCAGATCATCACCCGCCTGCTGCGCGGGAGCGGCCGGCTCAAGCAAACCGTGGAAGAGTCGAGCTTCGACGCGTGGATCAAGTTCTATAAGCCCGATGAAAATACGCCGAACGCGGTGGTCAGCTACTACACCAAAGGGGCGTTAGTAGCATTGGCGCTCGACCTGACGATTCGACGCGAGACGGCAAACGCGCGGTCGTTGGATGACGTCATGCGCGCGTTGTGGGAACGCCACGGCAAAACCGGTGTCGGGGTGCCTGAGGATGGGGTGGAACGCATGGCGGAGGAGATGTCTGGTGTCGATCTCCGCGCGTTTTTTGATCGCGCGTTGCGGAGTACGGAGGATCTTCCCCTTACCGAGCTGTTGGCCGCTTTCGGCATCGACCTCACGTTGCGGGCTGCAGAGTCGGAGCAAGACAAGGGTGGCAAGCCGCCCGCAAAGCCCCGTCCTGCCCGCGCGACACTCGGCGTCCGGCTGGCCGACAGTGGTTCGGACGCGACACTGGGTACGGTGTTCGACGGTGGCGCGGCGCACGCCGCGGGCTTGGCCGCGGGCGACGTAATCATGGCGGTCGATGGCCTTCGTGCCACACGGGGGAACGTCGAGACCTTAGTGGGGTCGTACCCACCCGGCACCACGGTCCACATCCAGGCGTTCCGTCGCGACGAATTGAGGGCGTTCGAGGTCACACTAAAGGCCGCGCCGATGGACACCTGTGTTCTGACGATCCAGGATCGCCTCGACAGGGCCACGCGATCGCGGCGCTCCGCCTGGCTGGACGGCGTCAACCAGGCGACGTGACGGCGCCCATTGCGGGCCAGCGAATCAGCCGGCGCCGAATGCAGTAGAGCGCCACGGCCGCCATCACCAGCAGATCAGCCGCCTGCCACGGCCCGGACGGCGGACCACCGTCGCGCGGAATGATCATCCCGCAACCAGCAGTCTGGGACGAAAGGTCTTCGTCCACCGAGGTCTGTCCCTCCCCTGCCGTGGCGGACGCGAACACCGTATTCTGACGATTGCCTGAGAAGTCGTACGACGCGCCGGCGTAGTAGTAGGTCACGCCGTCGATCAAACTGTCGTGCAGCGCCTCACCGGCTTCGCCTGGTTGTCCGGAAAAATCACCCAGGAGATCCCCGTCGGTGGGACTGGTGGGGAATCGGTCTAGCCGGAACCGGATCTGCACGCCCGCAAAATCCGAGTCCGATGGATTCGTCCACCGTAGTCGAATTTGACGTGGGGCTCCATTGCCCGAGAAGCTCCGAATATCCTGTGGCGGTGTGGTGTCTGGCGTCGAGGGAAGCGACACGGTGAAATCGTTCGAACGTGATACGTTGCCCGCGGCATCCGCGCTCTGGACTCGGTAGTGATAGGTTGCCCCGGCGGTCAGGCCGGTGAGCGTTTGACGGTGACTCGTCATCAGTGTGGCGCTGGCCGGGGACTGTTGACCATAGGCTGTGGTCAGCCCGTACTCCACCCGTGAGGTGGCGGGTTCGTTGGTGGACCACGTGATCGCGGTGGATGTCTGAGTCAGGTTGCTGGCTCCGACACTAGAAATCGTGGGGCCGGTGGTGTCGGGCGAGGCCGCGGTGGCGAAGGTCCTGTCGCCGGAGACGGCGACATTGCCGGCGGCGTCCGCGCTGCGAACGCGGAAGTGATAGGTGGTGGCCGCCTGGAGGCCGGCGAGCGCGGCGTTGTGGGCCGCGAGGAGCGAGGCGTTCAACGTTGTGGACGCGCCGTACGAGGTGGTGGTGCCGTAATCGACCTGGGTGGTGGAGGCTTCGTTGGTGGTCCAGGTGACGGTCGCGCTGTTGCTGGTCAGCGAGCCGGACGCAATCGCGGATAAGGCCGGTGCGGTAGTGTCGAGGGCGGGCGCGGTAGTGAAGGTGGCATCCCCGGAGAGCGCGACGTTGCCGGCAGCGTCGAGGCTGCGGGCGCGGAAATGATACGTGGTGGCGCCCTGGAGGCCAGCGAGCGCGGCGCTGTGGGCCGTCAGGAGCGCGGAATTAAGCGCGGTCGAAGACCCGTAGGCGGTGGTGGTGCCGTAATCGACTTGGGTGGTCGCGGCTTCGTTGGTGGTCCAGGTGACGGTCGCGCCGTTGCTGGTGACGCCTCCCGCGGCGATCGACGACAACACCGGCGGCGTCGTGTCGGGTTGAGCGGACGTTGAGAACACCGAGTCCGCCGACGAGGCCGAATTACCGGACGAATCCACGCTCCCGACCCGGAAGTGGTAGGTGGTCGAGGGAGCCAGCCCTGTGAGCGACACACTGTGGCTGCTTACCAACGTCGGGTTACTCGACGAAGAGCCATACCCGGTTCCGAGACCGTACTCCACCACCGACGTCGAAGCTTCGTTGGTGGACCAGGTAATGACGGTGCTGGTGGCTCCGGTCGAGCTGGCCACCACACCCGAAATGACGGGCGCGGCGGTGTCGGGCGCCGTGAGCGTGACGAAGGTGGCATCACCGGAGACGGCGCTGTTGCTGGCGGCATCCGCGCTGCGGACACGAAAGTGGTAGGTGGTGGCCGCCTGGAGGCTGGCGAGCGCGGCGCTGTGGGTCGTGACGAGCGAGGAGTTCAGGGTCGTGGACGTGCCGTAGGCGGTGGTGGTGCCGTAGTCGACCTGGGTGGTCGCGGCTTCGTTGGTGGTCCAGGTGATGGTCGCGCCGGCACTGGTTAGCGAGCCTGACGCAATCGCGGACAAGGCGGGCGCGGTGGTGTCGGGGGCGGCCGCGGTGGTGAAGGCGGCATCCCCGGAGAGCGCAACGTTGCCGGCGGCGTCCGCGCTTCGGACGCGGAAGTGATACGTGGTGGCTCCCTGGAGGCCAGCGAGCGCGGCGCTGTGGGCCGTGACGAGCGAGGAGTTCAGAGTCGTGGACGCCCCGTACGAGGCGGTGGTGCCGTAGTCGACCTGGGTGGTCGACACTTCGTTGGTGGTCCAGGTGACGGTCGCGCCGCTGCTGGTGACGGCTCCCGCGGCGATCGACGACAACACCGGCGGCGTCGTGTCCCCGGCCTGCGCGGTGGTGAACGTATAGTCGGCTGACACGGCGGAGTTTCCGGTCGCGTCCACGCTGATGACTCGATAGTGGTAGGTGGTGGCGGACGACAATCCGACGAGCGGCCGGCTGTGTGAGGTCACGCGCGTGCTGTTGAGCGCCGATGAGGTGCCGTAGCCGGTGGTGAGTCCGTATTCGACCAACGACGTAGCGGGTTCGTTGGTGGTCCAGGTAACGGTCACGCCGGATGCCGTGACGGAGCTGGCCGCGACCGCGGAAATCACGGGCGCGGTGGTGTCGGGAATGATCTTGGTGGCCTCGTTGGAGTAGTCGCTCCGCCCGCTCGATGTGTTATCGGCGGTCACCGCAAAGTAATAAGTGCCGGGTCCCAGCCCTGTCACGGTATAAGAGGTCGCCGTGCCTACGGGTATGGCCGCGGTGTATGTCCGAGAGGTGGTACCGTAGTGGACATGGTACCCGGCCAAATCCGACTCGGTGTTGGCGTCCCAGGACAAGACGGCGTCGGCCGCGAAAACCCGGGAGTTTGGCGTCAGAGCAATAAGCGTAGCGAAGGCCAGTGCGGCCATGAGGATCGGCACGCACGATCGTTGCCTCAGGAGAAAGGCGTTTCCCGAAAATCTGTGAACACTACAGACCATTGTGCATGCCCGCCTTATGTTGGTGTCCGGTTGGGGACTCCCGACCATTCGTGCAGCCCCCCAACTCGGTCGTTGAAAACCAGGCAAGCTCTGAGCAAGGACGATGCCAACCGTACGAACGGTCAATCCGGGCGCTTAATGGCCGCGTTTCCAGAAGGAATGGCGCTTCATGCGAACGTCTCGGCCCGCCGGAATGTTGGTAGTTACGGCCCAATCTGTGATCCTGATTACGATTCGGCGGTCCAGAATGCGGTCGGGCCAGGCATGTGACCTTCTGCAGCGCCTTGCGCGGGCTCGGTGCAACCACTGATGCAGCCGCCGGGAATCTCGACAACACTTTAGAGCCGTTGCCAGGTTTCCAGCAGCTTCGAGTTCCGGGTCGATGCCTGGCCGGCCTCGACTTTTTCCGGTGGAACGTGGTACGGCATCTGCTCGATGACGGGACGCGTGGCCCCACCACCGGTCACCAAAGCCCTCGGAGGGCACCTTCACCGGCTGGTTGCGAGTTTTTCCCGCTGGACCGGTCGGGAGCTGGGCGCGGCCCCGCGAAACCCGGGCGAGCTGGCGGAGCGCCTGTTCGAGGCACCGTTCTCCTCTCGCACGGTACCGAAGCGGACCCCATTCTCAACTATGGAAACCGGATGGCGCTCACTCTGTGGGAGACCGATTGGGAACGATTTACGCGTACCCCATCGCGATTGACCGCGGAGCCGTTGGCCCGCGAGGAGCGCGCCCGCGCTCTCGCCGCGGTGGTGAGTCGGGGATACACCGACGATTACCGAGGGGTTAGGATTTCGCTCGCCGGCCGGAGGTTTCGCATCGAACGGGCGGTGGTGTGGACCGTGGTGGACGCTGATGAACACTGCCACGGTCAAGCCGCGATGTTCGAGCAGTGGACGTACGTTGAGTGACCAACGGGAACCGGTGTCCCGACTACCAGTCAAAGTGATTCCGAAGGCCTCTTCGACGCGTATTGTGGGGTGGCTCGGCGACGCGCTTAAGGTCGCGGTGACCGCGGCGCCCGAAGGGGGGCGGGCCAATGCGGCCGTGTGCGAGCTGCTCGCGTCGTCGCTCGGCGTGGCCGCATCCGGCGTACGGTGCGTCGCAGGGCACGGGTCGTCACGAAAGCTGTTTGAAATCGACGCCCTGGCCGAGGCCGAAATCGTGCGCCGTTTCAACCGGCTAACCCCTCGGCCACGGGACTCCGCGCCGCCCGGCTCATCCGCTTGACCATGAACCACACACACAGAACAGCGGGATTGACTCAGAGCGTGGTCGCGGTGGTGCTCGGCTATCTCGTGCTGACGGTACCCATCGCGGGAAAGTTCTTGATGGTCCGCTCGCTGCTCCCCGACGTGTTGCCGGCGTCCGGAGAGGACGTGTTCCCCAGCACCGGATGGCTGCTCGCCATGCTCGCCTCGGACATCGCGATCATGATCGCAGCGGGGTACGTGACCGCCGGACTGGCTCCGCGCACGCCGGTCGGACACACGGTCATCCTCGGGGTGATCACGGTGATCCTTGGTTTGACGTGGATGTTCGTGTTCTGGGGCTGGATGCCGCTGTGGTACCAGGTGGTGCTGGTTTCTCTGGCGATTCCGGCTGCGGCCACCGGCGGATCGCTTCGGGGGTAGGCACTCATCGCGCGTTGACAGGCGAGTGGCCCTTGCCTATGATGCCAGCCGTTTCACCGCAGATCCGCGGAATGTCCCGTTGATCCGACGGCGAGCAGAACAGGATCAGTCGATGGCCCGTCGGTATGTACGCCACGCGGTGCTCGTGGGATGGGTGAGTCTCGCCCTGGTCGGGGCTGTGTTCGCTGCCGGCCCGCCCGCGACGATGTCGGAATTGGAGCGCTACGTGCGGGTTCAGATCGACATCGGTGCGGCCATGAAAGAGTTTTTTGCGACCATGGGGCCGGGTTCCGGCAGCCCTCCGCCCGAGCAGCGCGACGCGATGGTGCAACAGATCGATCAGACCGTGGCGAGTATTCTCAAGAAATACGACCTCACGACCGAAGAGTACAATCGCCGCAAGAAGGACGTGTTCAAAGACGACAAAGCGCTTGCAGAGTTTCTGGCCAACCACCCCGATTTGAAGGCGCAATGGGACGCGTTGCCGTTCAAAGGCGGGGGCGGGCACGGCCGTTCCCGTCCGCCGGCGCAATAACCCCGACGACTCCTAGCAGGTCACTGAAAGTCAAACGGTAGATCATGCTGCCCAAGACGTTCCGGCAGCCTGCTAGTTACGCGCCGCTTTGCCCGCCAGTTGATACAACCATAACCCGACCCATTCGTTGATCGCACGCGTACTGTCGTTCAGGTGCCCAACATCGGGAAGATAGTCCCCGATGCCGGACTCGCGGGGGCCGACAAGGTATCCACATGGGAACGCGGCGGGGTCAAACCCTTGCTGTTTGAAGAGCGCGATCGCGCGCGGCATGTGCAGGGCAGAGGTGACGAGCGCGATGCGCACCCGCGCCCCCAGTAGTTTTTTCGTTTCGACGGCGTTTTCGTATGTCGTACGGGAGCGCGGCTCGGTCTCCACCGTGCCCGGCGGGAGTCCGATCGTCCGCAGCCAGCGAGCCATGACCTCGGCCTCGGATATGTGTTCCGCGAAGGGGTCCGCGTTGCCGCCGGAGAGCACTAAGACCGTGGCGAGGCCCTGCGCCATGAGGCCGCGACCACACAGCAGCCGTTCGAGCGACGCCGGTTTCAACTGATCCTCCGGCCGCAGCCCCCCCTGTCGTCTGACGCCTCCGGCCAGGACGACGACGGCATCGTACGGGGGCGCGGCGGGCGAATGTTCGAGACGGGCGGGCGCGGGATACTGGCGTTCGAGGCCCCGGGCGATCGTGCGGGTGACGGGAGGCAACGATAAGCCGTACGTCACCAGAAACGCGGCCGCCAGACTGGCTTGCAGCGCCTTGCGATGGCCGCGCCACAACGCGAAGAACCCGAGCGCCAGCAACACCAGAATCCAGGTGAGCGGGTACACGGCGATCTTGACGATCTTATAGGCGGCGTAGACCAGGGGTGACATCGCGGGCAACCGAACCGACCAAGACCCTTGTAACAGAAACACGCCCTCGGATCAAAGCCTTGGCCCGCGGCCTGCGGATCGGGTGTGTGAGAATCTCCTTGACAAGCGGTGGTCGGTTTTGTAGTAATAGCACCTTTGCAAGGTCCGCTCTCAATAAATAGGTAATGGGTGTGAGATGACGAGAACGTTTTCAGCGAAGAAGGCCGACGTAACGGCCGCGTGGCACGTGGTGGATGCGGACGGCCAGATTCTGGGGAGATTGGCCACTCAGGTGGCGGTCCTGCTCCGCGGCAAACACAAACCGATCTTCACCCCGCACGTGGACACCGGCGATCACGTGGTGGTGATCAACGCCGACAAGATCCGGCTAACCGGGGATAAGTTGCGGCAAAAGATGTATCGCCGCCACAGCGGGTACCCCGGGGGGCTCAAGGAAATCTCGGCCGGGACGCTGCTCCGTGAGAAACCGGAGCGGCTCGTGACGTTGGCCATCAACGGAATGCTCCCCAAGAACAAATTGGGCAAACACTTGGCGACGAAGCTGCGCGTGTACCGCGGTGCGACTCATCCCCACATCGCGCAGATGCCTCAGCCCTTCGCGATCAAGACCCGCCGACAGGGAGGCGCGTAATCATGACGACCCAATACGCCGGAACCGGACGACGGAAATGCGCGGTGGCCCGCGTGATTCTGCGACCTGGTAACGGGGTGATTCTGATTAATGAGCGACCGTACGAGGAGTATTTCTCGCGAGACTTCTGGAAGTATCAGGTACGCCAGCCGCTCGAGGCGACGAGCCTGATGGGGCAGTACGACGTGTCCGTGAATGTCGCGGGCGGAGGGTTGACCGGCCAGGCGGGCGCGGTGCGACACGGCATCGCCCGGGCGATCCTGGAAGTCAACGCCAGCCTGCGGCCGAAGCTCAAGGCTGATGGTCTGTTGAGCCGAGACCCGCGCGTGAAAGAGCGCAAGAAATACGGGCAAAAAGGCGCCCGTGCGCGCTTCCAGTTCTCGAAACGGTAACGACCTCAACCTGGGATGGATTCGGGGGAAGGTCAACCGACCTTCCCCTTTTTCTTGAGTAGAGTGACGCGGTACGGTCGTCGGCACGTCGGCCGGATGTCCAACGCCCCGTTCCGGGGCATTGCGTTGAGCGCAGGGATGGCACACTCCAAACGGATTCGGGTCGCAGTGGTCGGAGCCACCGGGTACACGGGCGGCGAACTGTTGCGCCTGTTGGTGGGTCATCCGGCCGTGCGGTTGACCACAGTCACCTCGGAACAATCCGCAGGCAAACCAGTCGCCGAGACGTTTCCCTCGCTCGCGCGGGTCATCGATTTGCCGCTCGTGGCGTTCGACGCGGAGAAGGTCGCGGCGAACGCGGACTTCGCGTTTGTCGCGCTTCCGTCCGGGGCGGCGATGGACGCGGCGGCGGCGCTGTCCGGCTTGGGGCGTCGCGTGGTGGATCTGAGCCCCGACTACCGATTCCTCGATCCCGCGGTGTATCAGCGGTGGTACGGGAGTCCCCATCGGTATCGCACGTTGTTGGGCCGGGCCGTCTACGGATTGCCCGAGTTACACCGGCGGCGGATCGCCAAGGCGCGTGTGGTCGGCAATCCCGGGTGTTACCCGACCGGCGCGCTTATCGCGCTTGCGCCGCTGGTTCGCAAAGGCGTGTTGAAAACGGGCGCGCCGGTGGTCATCGACGCCAAGTCCGGGATCTCCGGGGCCGGGCGCGGAGCCGCGCTGCCCTACCACTTTCCCGAAGTCAACGAGGGGCTGATGGCGTACAAGGTCGGTCGGCACCGCCACCAGCCGGAGATCGTCCAAGAACTGGGCCGACTCACCGCGTCGCCGCCGTCCGTGGTGTTTACGCCGCACCTGACGCCGATGACGCGAGGGATTTTCTGCACCATCTACGTGGAAACGACCACCGCGCTGACGCCGGAGCGGGTCGTGGCGCTCTATCGCGCCGCCTACCGCAACGAGCCGTTTGTGCGAGTGTTGGAGCCCGGCGAATCGCCGCAGACCAAGGCGGTCTGGGGCTCCAATTTCTGTGATATCGGCGTGGCAGCGGCTCCGGAGACCCGATGGGTGATCCTTATGACGGCAATCGATAACCTGGTAAAAGGCGCGGCTGGGCAGGCGATTCAGAACATGAACCTCATGTGCGGGTTCCCCGAAACTCACGGGTTGACCGCGCCGCCGGTGTTCCCGTGACGCGGCAGGCCGACGCGCCGATTCACGTTCCGGGAGGCGTCACCGCGCCCAAAGGATTTCGAGCGGCCGCGGTGTCCGCGGGGATCAAGAAACGGGACCAGCCCGACCTGGTGCTGCTGGTCTCGGACGTCGAGGCGTCGGTGGCCGGAGTGATGACCACCAACCGGATCAAGGCCGCGCCGTTGCTGTTGGACCAGCCGCGTATCAAACGGGGGCGCGGTCGCGCCGTGGTCATCAACAGCGGGTGCGCGAACGCGTGTACGGGAGCCGAGGGGCTTGAAGATGCCAAAGAGATGGTGGCCGAAGCGGCGCGCGTTCTGAATGTCGACGACCGCGACGTGTTGGTCGCATCTACCGGCGTGATCGGGGCCCGGTTACCAATGGATCGGGTGAAAGGCGGCATTCAGCGTGCGGCGGCCCAGTTATCCGGCTCAGGCGGCCCGCAAGCCGCGGCCGCGATTTTGACCACGGATACCATGCCCAAAGAGATCGCGATCCGCGAGGCCAGCGGACGGATCGCCATCACCGTAGGCGGCATGGCCAAAGGGTCGGGCATGATCCACCCCCAGATGGCGACCATGCTGGCCTTTATCACCACCGATGCCGCAGTGCCGCCCCGAACACTGCAGTCACTCCTGAAACGAATCGTGGCGAGCACGTTCAACACGATCGATGTAGACGGCGAAACCAGCCCCAACGATCTGGTGGTGTGTTTCGCGAACGGTCAGGCGAAAAATCCTCCGATCACCTCGGGACCCTCGTTGAGCAAGTTCGAGGGCTTGTTGCATCAGGTCTGTGAGCGCCTCGCCCTGATGATCGTGCGGGACGGCGAAGGCGCCAACAAACTCGTGACCCTGCGCGTAACCGGAGCCGGGAATGCCGCGGCCGCCAAACGTGTGCTGTTGGCGGTGGCGCGTTCGCCGTTGGTCAAAACCGCCTGGCACGGCGAAGACGCCAACTGGGGCCGGACCATCTGCGCGATTGGCAACGCGGGTGTGCCCGTGCGCCTCGATCGGATCGCGCTGCACGTGGGGCCGGTGGCGGTGGTGCGACGCGGCGTGGGTCTGGGACCGTCGGCTGAAGCGGAAGCGGCGGTGATCCTGAAACAGTCTGAGTTTAGTGTGACGGTGGACTTGGGGCAGGGCAAGGGGGAGGCGATGATTCGCACGTGTGACCTCTCGCAAGAGTATGTCCGCATCAACGCCTCGTATCGTTCCTGAGCGCCGATAAGGGGCGCCTGCGGCGTTGTCGCGTCGGCGCGGCGTCCTCACGTACGACACAGTACGCTCCGGTACCGCGCCTCGCTCCGCCTAGCAGTCGCCCGCTTCTTGGCGCTCAGCGGTCACAGGACCTGCGACCGGATAGACAAACCCTAAAACTACTTGTGGTAGGCGCGGTCGGCTTTGGCCGCTAGGTAGAAGTCGCTTTCGGTCAACCCATTAATTTTGTGCGTCCAGATCTCTACGCGGCAGCGGCCCCAGCCGATGTGTAAATCAGGATGATGGCCCTCTTGTTCTGCAATCTCGGCCACGCGGTTGGCAAAGGCCAGCGCGTCCGCAAATTCCTTGAACTGAAACGTGCGTTCGATCCGCGTGCCCTCGTGGGTTGCGGTCCAGCCCGGTTCCACCTCCTTCAATAACGCGTCAACTTTGTCGCGCGGCAGGGGTGGTACGCCGCCGCGGCAGGGGATACAGGCGTTGTCTGCGAGTCCCATCACAAGCTCCTTTCGCGCTACGAGTGTGACCAGCGCGCGCCGACCCAACTGGTGAGCGCGATGGCGGCTTTGGTCGGCGCTCCGAGTTTCACTGGTTTGTCGAACAAGCGGTAGCCGGACGCTTCGATTCGATCCAGCAAGGCTTCGTACGTTCGTCCCATGATCTCGGGCGCCAGCAGGCGGCGCGGGTCGGGTAGGAGCACTCGGGCGCGTTGGTGGGCGTCGTGCGCGCGTTGGCACTGGAAGGCCATGAGTCGCTCGAACGCCGGCGTGTGCCGGCTGGCCAGCAGATCCTCTTCGGGGTATCCGAACGTCGTGAGGTCCTCCAGGGGCAGATAGATCCGGCCCAGTGTGGTATCGGCCTTCACGTCACGGATGATGTTGGTTAATTGCAGCGACAAGCCGCGCTCGATCGCATACCGTTGCGCGGCTTCTCCGGTCACGCCGAAAATCGGCAGGCACAACAGGCCCACGGTGGACGCAACGCGATAGGTGTAGCGCGAGAGTTCGTCAAAGGTCTGGTAACGCGGGCGGCCGATGTCCATGGCCACGCCCAGCAGCAGCTCGTTGAAGTGTTCGCGCGGAAGCTGATACGACGCCACCACCGGGGCCAGCGCCACCCCCACCGGTGTGGTCGGCGTTCCCCGATAGATATCGTCCAGCTCGCGGCGCCAGGTGAGCAGGCTGGCGCGCGCGGCGTCCGGTGAGGCCGAGTGATCCACCGCGTCGTCCACCACGCGGCAGAATCCGTACACCGCGTGGATGGCGCGCCGCTGCGTGCGCGAGAGCACCAGGAAGGCGTAGCGGAAGTTGCTGGCGTGGGAGAGCGGCCGGTCGGCAACCGCGGTCATTGCGCCCGTGTGGCCGGCGAAAACAGAGCTGCGCGCGCGAGCAGCGCGGCTTTGGCACCCAGCCCCAGCGTGGGCCGGGCGCGGAATACGTCGTAGTTGACGGCTTCGATCCGTTTGAGGATCGCAGTGCCGCCGAGCCAGACCAAACGCATCTCGTACGACAGGTCCTTCCCCATGCGGTCGAGCAGCGGACGCCCCGCGTCGAACAGTAATCTGGTGCGAGTGACTAGATCGGCCATCACTCGTTGGAACGCTTCGTCAGCCACCCCGGCCTGCAGCTGCTCTTCGCGATACCCGTGAGCGGCCATGGTCTCCTGCGGCATGTAGATCCGCCCCTTCTTCGTGTCGATGGCCAGATCCTGCCAGTGGTTGGTCAACTGGAGCGCGGTGCAGATGTGATCCGACAACTCGTGGATGGCGGGGTCGCGGTACCCGAACACGGAGAGGACGAGTTGGCCCACGGGATTGGCGGACAGCCGGCAGTAACCGAGGAGGTCGTCGAAGGTCTTGTACCGATCCACCACCACGTCCATCTTGAACGCCATCAACAGATCCTGAAACGGCTCGACCGGCAATCGAAAGGTTTCGATCGTGTCCTTGAGCGCGATGAACACCGGGTGCTGCGGCTTGCGCCACATACACTGCAAGAGCTGGCCTTCCCAGTTTTCCAAGAGCGGCAGGCGGAGGTTGTCCACGTACTCAGCCTCGTCCGCAAAGTCGTCAGCCGTACGCGCGAACGCGTAGATCGCCCACAGGTGCTTGCGTTTGTCGTCCGGTAACAACCACGAGCCGACCGGAAAGTTCTCGTAGTGCGCGCGCGCCAGGGCTTCGCAATGGGCGTAGGACTCCTCCAGGCTCCAGACCTTTTCTTCCTGGAGCCCGAAGTCTCGCGGAGACTTCGGAAGGCCGCTCACGCGCTGGTCATACCACAGGTTTTCCGGTGCGGTCAACGTGCAGCGCGCCAGAGTGGCGCGCCATCCCATAGGCCGCAGGCCACTCCTCACGTGACGAAGCAACCCGTCACCTTCCGTGGATCGGCTGCGCCATGTTATGATCGGCCCCTCTCCTCGGAGGCCCGCATGCGAATCGGCACTCCCCTGAGCCCCTCGGCTACGCGCGTGATGTTGCTGGGCGCGGGTGAGCTGGGCAAAGAAGTCATCATCTCGTTGCAGCGGTTGGGCGTGGAAGTCATTGCGGTGGACCGCTACCCCAACGCCCCGGGCCACCAGGTCGCGCACCGCAGCCACGTCATCAACATGGCGGATGGGGGCGAGTTGCGGGCCGTGATCGAACAAGAGCGGCCGCACTTGGTGGTGCCGGAGATCGAGGCCATCGCCACCGACACATTGGTGGAGATCGAACGCGAGGGCTGGACCGAGATCATCCCCACCGCGCGTGCCACGCGTTTGACCATGAACCGCGAAGGTATCCGCCGGCTGGCGGCCGAAGAGCTCAAGTTGCCCACCTCGCGCTACGCGTTTGCGGAAAGCCGGGAAGAGCTGCAACAGGCGATCGACTCCGGCATCAACTACCCCTGCGTGGTCAAGCCCGTGATGTCGTCGTCGGGCAAGGGCCAGTCCGTCATCAAGTCACGCGACGACGTCGACGCGGCGTGGCAATACGCCATGACCGGCACGCGCGTGAACCGCGGCAAGGTCATCGTGGAAGCGTTCATCCAGTTCGACTTCGAAATCACGCAACTGACCGTGCGCGCGGTCGGTTCATCGGGCCAGGTGGAGACCTTTTTCTGCGAACCCGTCGGCCACATCCAGATCCAGGGCGATTACGTAGAAAGCTGGCAGCCGCAGGCCATGACGCCGACCGCATTGGCCAAAGCGCGCGAGATCGCCAAGACCGTGACGGACAATCTGGGCGGCCGCGGGATCTTCGGGGTGGAGCTGTTCGTGAAAGACGATCACGTGTTGTTCTCGGAAGTGAGCCCCCGACCGCACGACACCGGCATGGTGACCATGATCAGCCAATGGCAAAACGAGTTCGACTTGCACGCGCGCGCGATCCTCAGCCTGCCGGTCTCCACGGCCCTGCGCGCACCCGGTGCGAGCGCGGTGATTTACGGCCGCGTGGACGCCAAGGGTATTGCGTTCGACAACGTGAACCGGGCCCTGGACGTACCGAGCGCCGAAATCCGACTCTTCGGCAAGCCAGAGTCTTACACCAAACGGCGTATGGGAGTGGCGTTGGCGATCGGCAAAGATACGGACGAAGCGCGGCAGCGAGCCAAGCTCGCCGCGAGCTTAGTGAAACCGGTTGTGACGTAATCCCATTTTTATATAAGGAGGCGGATCATGAAACACTGGGCCTTTCTTGTAATGGTAGCGACGATCCTGACCGCCTGTGCCTCACCCAAACCCCCGGCTATGACCGTGGCCACGACCAGCGGCACCCCCGGCGATGGTCAAACCGTGACCTTCAAAGGCGATGCCCTGGCACTTGAAGGCATGGCGATCAAAGTCGGGGACATGCTGCCGTCCGCCGTCGTCACCAACAACGACCTCAAGCCCGTGAACCTAGCCGATGCCAAGGGCAAGGTCCGGATCATCAGCATTGTGCCCTCGATTGACACACCTGTATGTGAAGAGCAGACCCACGAACTGAGCGAGAAGAACGGCGGCCTCGACAAACAGGTCGAACTCATCACCGTGAGCATGGACCTGCCGTTCGCCCAGAAGCGATTCGCCAAAGAAGCCAAGATCCACAACGTCATGTTCCTGTCCGACTACAAAGCCGCAGAGTTCGGCAAGAACACCGGCCTGTTGATCCAGCCACTGCACCTCCTGGCTCGCACCGTGCTGGTCGTGGACAAGGACAATGTGATTCGGTACATGCAGGTGGTGCCGGAGGTCACGAACTTGCCCGATATGCCGGCGGCGATGAAGGCGGCGAAGGGGTTGCTGTGAGGTTTCGGCGAGCCAGGTAGCTTGAAAATAGATCTGTCCGATTCCTCTCGCTCGCAACACCGATGACGTGAACGAAGGGAACCCCGGCACGGCATGAATAGCGACGCCTTCAAGGACATCGAGAAGCTCGAAACCGACCTCTGGGAAGCCGCGGACAACCTCCGCGCCAACTCGAAGCTCACTTCCAGCGACTACTTCATGCCGGTCTTGGGCGTGATCTTCCTCCGACACGCGGCCAATCGTTTCGAGGCGGCGCACAAGCAGATCGAGGCCGACCAGGCCAGCGGCAAGATGCCCAAGCGCAAGGTGCTGCCGGCCGACTACATCGCCCGCCGCTCGCTCTACCTGCCGGAGAAGGCCCGCTACGACTGGATCATGCAGCAGGCCGCTGTCAGCGGTGCCGACCTGCCCAAGCTCGTCACCGAGGCGATGACCGCCATCGAGGCCGAGTTCGAGCCGCTCCTCGGCGTCCTGCCCAAGGACTACGGCATCTTCGAGACCAAGGTGCTCGAAGATCTGATGCGCCTGTTCAACAGTGAGCAGATCAAGCAGGCGACCGGCGACGTTTTCGGTCGCATCTACGAGTACTTCCTCGCCAAGTTCTCGATCCAGAAAGCGCACGACAACGGAGAGTTCTTCACGCCGTCCTCGATCGTGCAGACGATCGTCAACGTCATCGAGCCGGATCATGGGGTGGTGTTCGACCCGGCCTGCGGCTCGGGCGGTATGTTCGTGCAGTCCAGCCACTTCATCGAGCACGAGGGCGGCGACACGGCGAAGAAGGTCGTCTTCTACGGTCAGGAGAAGAACCGCGACACCATTCGCCTCGCCAAGATGAACCTCGCGGTCCACGGGCTGGAGGGGAAGATCGCCGAGGCCATCACATACTACCAGGAT
>CAZMYW010000002.1:0-118353 GCA_964570625.1 uncultured Nitrospirota bacterium
AAGCTGTGGTCCGGCCGCGCTCCGCGCCGCCGAACAATCGCTGAAGCTGACACCGCTTCGCGGCTTCGCCTTGGTCCCCCGTCGTCCCAACTGCGTTGGGACTCTGGGCTGACCAAGGTGCAGCTTAGCTCCCCCCGTTAGGTCGACAGGCGCGCCAGGAGAGAGTTCATGTTTGGATTCCTGAAGAAGAAGTCAGCAGAAGTCAGTGTGCTGCTCGAGCGGATTGAGCTAGCGCAGCGGGCTGTGCCAGATGCGCTCAGGAACCTCTCGGCTCCGCTGCTTGACAGCCTCGCGGCAACGGTGAAGTCAGAGTGGAAACAGGAGCACATTGGCAACTATGTCGCAGAGATTCGGGCTGGCGAGTCGCATGAAGCGTTCATCTACAACTATCTCATACACGCAGTTGCCGACAAACTAGAGTCAGGCCGCCATCACATCTATCGCGGAGTTCTGGGAATGGAGGGAGCGCAGTACAAGGCGCTCTTCGAGCATGCGATTAACTCGATGGTCGCCCGCGGCGGCTACACCAAGGAGTGGGCTGACGAGAACCTCCGCAAAGCGGTATACAAGGGCATCAAGGGAGTGGGCTGAACGCAGCGACCGCTACCAGCTTCGTGGATGCGGCTCCACGGCCCCCGAGCGCAGCCTGAGATGAGCAGCTTCCCAGACGACCCCATATTCAGCAACTCACGCGTCTATCATGACATCGCCGTCGAGGCGCTGACGGCATCTGAGTCCGCATCCACCGCGGGCAGCCGACCCAAGGGCGATGGCTCGCCTGGACGTGTGCTCGCCTATGACCCGGAGCGCAGGTCGTTTAAGCAAAGCATGATCGCGATCGTCTTCGCTGGAATGTACATCGAGGCGCAGCTCTGGCTCCATGGTTGTGGCCGGCTGGGTATCGCGAAGTACAGGTCGATCGACAAGCAGCCTCTCGAGGAGCGCCTTCCGGTTCTTGGCGTCTCGAATCAGACGTTGCGGGACGACCTAAAGAAGTACCGGGAGTCGCGCAAGTCACTGGTCCACGAGAAACCGGTGCCGATCTCAATGGACGAATCGCCTACGCGAATCGCCCAGACCGAGGCAGCGAAGGCTGTAGCGCTAATGGAGCGAGTGGATCGTGCGCTTGCAGACAGGAAGGACGGCAAGCGGGGTCGCATCTTTAATCTTTAGGAATGAGTGAGCGTTGAAGAAATATTGGGGTCGGAGTACTATTTCCGACCTCGGTGATTCAACTTATTCGGGCTATTCCTAATCAAGACCACGGCACCTGACCTCGTCACGCTCGCGATGAAAGGCCGCTCGTATTTCAGAACAAAGCGCCGTATTTTGGGGAGAGCACTGATAAAAATGTTGGCCATCTCCGCGCCGGTCACTCCTCCGGCGGTGAGGATGAAGGCGGCAACCGAGGCGCGCATCATCGCCTGTTGTTCGATCATGCGGTACCGGATGCGCTCGTCCTTCGTTAGGACGATCCATCCGCGCTTTCCGACTCCGGAAAGCCACTCCGCGTCTTTGGCGTTCGGCGCAAAGTGGTCGTCGTGAATCTCGACTGTCGCGCCCGCGCGACGAAGCGCCTCGGGCACAATCCGCTGTCCTAGGGAGCGGTCAACGAAGAAAACGAGGGGTGGGGCTAGGCCGCGCTTTGCAGCTCGCACCGAATCGCGTCGATAATTTCTTCGGGCGAGCGACCGTAGTCGTTCGCGAGCTCGTCAACCGATTCGCCCGCTTTGAGACGGTCTGCAATGATCGCCGTGGGGATGCCGGTCGAGGCCAGGACCGGTTGGCCGAACGCGACTTCCGGATCGATGACTACGACGCGGGGCTCGTCGCCTTGGCGGGTCCTTGTAAACGGGTAGAGCTTCACGGGAACCCCGTGCGAGTCGCGTTCGATCCGACGCAAATGGGCGGCGATGAGTGCCCGTATCGCCAATTGGCCCGATGCAGTGATGTTGATGAGGTTGCCGTACTTTTCAACAAACAGGTTAGCGCCGTCGGTCTCAAACGATTGATCCGCCAGCGGATGCTTCGACGGGAACTTGGCGCCAAGAAAGTCGAGCGCGGTTCTGACTTTGGGAAGCGAAATGTTGTGCTGTCGGCGGATCGCGTCGAGCACGTGAATTTCAACTAGGTTCATGAAGGAGAGCGACTTCGGGCCCGTGGCAATGACCGGGGCCTTGATCAATGGTGTAAATCGTTTCGCGCCGCCCTGCGTGGGGTACGAACGGCCGACGACCCACGATCGGAGTGTGGAGATGGGGATGCGCAAATAGCGCGCGGCCTCGGCAAGGCTATAGGACGGGGCTTCGCGGAGTTCTTGTACGAGATCGGCGTTACGTTTGTTTCGTGGCATCGGCGTAATCGCCTTTCTTACGGTGGGGACAAAGACGACGAATCTTACCGCGATCATTCAAGCGGGCGCAAGAGAAAAACCCACATGCGCTTGACTTGCGTATAGGGCTCTCCTAGAATCCGGCCGTGCGTTTTCCGATTTCTCGTCGACCTCCGGGCGGTTCATCGCCGGACGGAGCGCCTGGCAAGCGGGGCGCGGCTCCGGGGGCCCCGGCGCAGAACGTGCGACCGGCTAATCCTGCGGCCGCGGGGCAACGTCCTGATCAGTTTCAAGAACTGCGGGCTTCGGCATTGTATTGCCCCAAGTGCGGGCAGGCCACGCCCACGCGAGAAGTCCTCTTGTTGGTTCTTCCCGACGGCGGGAGTCTCTACGACTATCGCTGCGCGCATTGCGGGACCTCCACCGGCTCCCGCACGGCGAAGCCGGCGTCCAACGTTCGCGTTCTTCGTTAGAGCCTGTCCAGGAGAGGCCATCTGCGGCGTTGTCGGTCGGCCTTGCGTGCTCACGTACGACCCAGTACGCTCCGCGCGCAAGGACCTCTCTCCGCCTTGCATCTGTCCTCCCCTGAACAGGCTCTAACCCACATGACTCGGACAGGCTCCTAGCATTATGGTCAAGAAGATCAAGAAAAAATCTCCGGCGGGTGCGTCGGGGTGGCGAGGTGTTCCACTAGCCTTGGTGGTCACCGCGCTGGCAGGGCCGCGGCGCGAAGGGCGCGATGTGTTGCGGCTGTTTTCGCCGACGTGGCGCCTTCGGGAAATCTTCCTGGATCATTTCAGTTTGGAAGTCGTTTCCACCGACCGACCGCTGACGCTCGCCGAGTTCGCGGCGTGGCCGGGTCTGACCGATCCCTCCTGGGCGTTCAAGTCTGCGGGTGGACACGGCGTGGTGTTGACCAAGACGACGGTCGAGGAGGTGGACGAGGGACCTCGGCTCGGCGTGGTGCCGCTGGTGGTTCGCTTGCTGGCACCCGATCTGGATCGGCTTCCCGGGCTATGGGACGAGGACTTTCCGGAGGTGGCGCGCGTGGCCCTGACCACGGCGTTTACCGAGGCCATGAATCTGATCCCGGGCTATGATCGCGCGGTGTGGAGCGGCCCGCGGCCGGCGCGCGATCTCAACGCGTTGATCAACCACCTCAACGCGTTGGTGGCCGATGAGTTTTCGTTGACTGGGGTGGAGCGCCCACGTCCGTTCCCCCACGCGCCGGATCGATTGGCCGCAACGATTCCCGGTTCGGTTCGCCTGTAAGAGAGATAACCGAGACCTAAGCACGTCGAGCGCTCAGCGTTTGACGACGCCGATCCAGCTGTTGGTCTCGTCCAAACCGTCTACCGTGCCACCCAGAACCAGCATCCGTTTCAGGTAGTTCACGGCTTCCGCGGTGATGACTTCGCCCGGGACCAACACCGGGATTCCAGGGGGATAGACGGTGACGATCTCAGAGGAGACCGCGCCGACCGACGCCTCCAGCGGCACGTAGTCTTGATCCGCGAAAAACGCCTCGCGCGGGGTCATGACGGCGTCGTGACCGAACGCGGGAAGGGGCTCGGAGGCCAGGGGCGACGGTCCGGACGTTGTTCCAGATTCCTTGGCGATTTCGCGCAGCGCTTCGACCAGTTGCCGGAGGTCGTCCTGGCGGTCTCCAATGCTCACGATGACCAGGATGTGGAACGGGTCGGCCATCTCGATCTGAATGTGGTACTTGGTGTTGAGAATCTGCGACACCTGGTACCCGGAGAGGCCGAGGTCGGTGACGGTAATGGCTAGCTTGGTGACGTCCAGGTCTCCCATCTGCGCGAACAGACCGCCGGCGACCGCGTCTTTCCCCAGGCAGAAGAGGCCGGGGATCCGGTTGATGCGCGCGCGGGCATCCTGGGCCAGGCGAATCGCCTTGTCCAAGAGTTTCTCACCCTCGGTCGCCATCTGCATCCGAGCCAAGTCCAGCGACGCCATCAAAATATAGGATGGGCTGGTGGTCTGCACGAATCGCAGCACGTTGTTCAGCATGGAGAGGTTGACCCGATCCTTGCGCGCGTGGAGCATGGACGCCTGAGTCATGCCGCCGATGATCTTGTGCGTACTCTGCACGCACAGATCGGCTCCGGCTTCCAGCGCGGAGGCCGGGAGATCGGGATGGAACTTCAAATGCGGGCCATGGGCCTCATCGACTAACACGACGAGGCCCTTGTCGTGGGCGTATGGCACGATCCGCTCCAGGTCCGCGCAGATGCCGTAGTAGTTGGGGCTGGTCAGAAACAAGACCTTGCACTCCGGGTGCGCGTCGATGGCGGCTTTGGTTTCTTCGAACGTCACGTTGAGCATGATGCGCAGGCGCGGGTCCACGGGCGGACTGTAAAAAATCGGTTGGACACCCGACAGGATCGAGCCCGCCAGCACGGACTTGTGGGCGTTGCGCGCCACCAGCATCTTGTCGCCGGGGTTGCACGCGGCGAGAATCATCGCGTGGTTGCCGCCGGTGGTTCCGTTGACCAAGAAATACGAGCGATCAGCCCCGTAGGCCTTGGCGGCAAGCTCTTGCGCCTCCTTGATCACGCCTCGCGGCTTGTGCAGCGAGTCCACTTCGTCGAGTGTGGTCAAGTCGATGGAGAAGATCTTGGGGCCGACGAATTTGCGGAAACGCGTCGAGATGCCTTTTCCGCTCTTGTGACCGGGTGTGTGAAAGGAGATCTTGCGGCTTTCGGCCAGTCCCACCATCGCGTCGAACAGCGGCGTGCGAAGCTGTTCGTCGATTTCGGACGTGGAAGCAGATGATGGGGACGCTGGCTGCGCCTTGGAGACGCCAGATTGCGGAGACTGCTCGTTAAAGTCCGTCACGGTCTGTCTACGGGCAACCGTAGCGCGGCGCCCGCGGTGGGGGGAGCCCTCCGTCAGTGGTAGGTAAACAAGGGCTGGTTGTCTTCGATGATGCGGTCTTCGGTGGCCAACCGTTTGACCAAGTGTTTGGGCAGGAGAAACTGCCCCTGGTGGATCTCGCCGTGGTAGTAGCGCAGCTCACCCGTAATCCGTTTGGCAATTCGTTCGTCCACCGCGCTCGGCGTCACCGAGCGCGGGTCAAGACTCTTGGATGCCACGGCGAATCCCCAGGGAAGACCGAATGAGGGGATGGAGGTTTCATAGGGTGCCACGACGGGGAACGCGGTCTTGAGCGTCTGACACACCGCGGCGAAACAAAACATGCTGTTCACCGCGGTGGACCCGGCCTGGAGCGTGATGGTCCCCTGCGGGGTCAGCCGCCGCTTTACGATCTGGTAGAACTCCTTAGTGTACAGCAGATACGCGGGGCCTTCTTCAACCGGCTCCGAAATGTCGATGATGATCGCGTCGTAGGTGTCGTTGGTTTCCTCAAGGTACTTGCGGGCGTCCAGAAACTTCAACTCGACGCGAGGGTCGTCAAACGCGCCTTGATGCCATTCCGGCAGGAATTGTTTGCACCGTTCAACCACCTCTTGGTCGATGTCCACCATCAGCACGTGTTCGACTGTCCGGTGCCGCAGGATCTCCCGGAGCGTGGCGCCTTCGCCGCCGCCGACGATGAACACCCGCTTGGGTTCGGGGTGGGTCAGCAGCGCGGGGTGGACCAGGGCCTCGTGGTAGATGAACTCGTCGGCCTCGGAAGACTGCATCTTCCCGTCCAGGACCAGGCAGCGGCCGTAGCTCCCAGTGTCCATGATCTCCACCTCTTGGTACTTGGTCTTGGCGGAGTACAGCATGGACCGGATGCCATGCATATGGCCTTCCTCAGGATTGAGGAAGTCAAGGAACCATTTGTAGCTCTTTGACTCGGTCATCGGCAGGCAGTTCCTCGACGGTGGGCACCGTCTTGTGGGGCAGCTTCACATTACCCTTCGAAAGAATTCCTCGCCGCACCTCCATAATCGAAGGGTGCTTGGACTGGAACTTCTCGATCAGAAATTCCGCGGCGACCTCGGGTTGCAGGACGTCGCCGCAGGTAAAAATGTCTACGGCGGCATATCCGTATTCGGGCCAGGTGTGGATCGAGAGATGGGACTCGGCAATGACCACGACGCCGCTGATCCCGAACGGAGAAAACTTGTGGAAGTGGACGTCCACGATTGTGGCTCGGGCGATTTTGGCCGCCTCGACCATGAGGAGCTCGACCTTTTTCAGGTCGTTGAGCAGCTTGGTGTTGCACGCCTTGAGCTCCACCAGAAGATGGGTCCCTAATCCGTGCACCGTTTCTTCCCCCTTTCGTGACCGCGTCCCCCTGCGGGGCGCGCTCGAAGCGAACTCACGTCCGCTCCAGACTCTGTTGGATCGCTCGAACGCGCGCGATCCAACACGTTGTAAATTTTGGTCCGTACTATAACTGAATAGAGTTTCAAGTCAAGAAAAAAAATCGCGCCTCGCCGAAAACTTCCTCGTGTGCGCGCGCGGCGCGCGCCCGCCGCCGCCGAGGGTCTTCGGAGGCAACTCCTTCCCGGGATTATTCGTTCGGGGCGCTCCGTCTTGACCCTCTTCTTGAGCGGGTGATAGAATCACCCGCCTTGCGCGACGCTGCGAGGAGATGTCTGGCGCGGGTCCGAGCAACCTCCCGGAGCAAACAGCAACGCGGTGCAGGGACGATGGGCATGGTGGGTCGCCACGGTCGGCGGCGCGGGAACGGCGCCGTGGGCGCCCGGCACCGTCGGCAGTCTCGTGGGAGTCGCCCTGGGATGGGGCGCGGGACGTGTGCTGACGCCGTTCTGGTACCTC
Organism: uncultured Nitrospirota bacterium; assembly: GCA_964570625.1. Lineage (GTDB taxonomy): Bacteria > Nitrospirota > Nitrospiria > 2-01-FULL-66-17 > 2-01-FULL-66-17 > JBFLXB01. The sequence goes on from CAZMYW010000002.1 coordinate 7,091, forward strand.
ACGGGAACGGTCCTGCTGTTCGGACTGGGTGTCGCGGTCGCGACCCGGGTGGAACGGGCGGCCCATCACAAGGACCCGTCGGTCGTCGTGATCGACGAGGTGGTCGGCATGTTGGTGGCGCTCTTCGCCTTGCCGCTCCAAGCCGCCGACGTGTTGGCGGCCTTTCTCTGTTTTCGAGTGTTCGATATTGCGAAGCCGTTTCCGCTCCGCCGCCTCGAAGCGGCGCCCGGTGGGTGGGGCATCATGCTCGACGACCTCGTCGCGGGACTCTATACCAACGTGCTCATCCGGGTGGGACTGTGGGTGATGGGGGGAGTCTGAAGGCCGAGCTCATTGCCGTCGGCACCGAGTTGCTGTGGGGCGACCGGGTGGACACGAATACCGTGACGCTCTCGGATGCCCTGGCGTCGCACGGCATTCAGGTATGGGCCAAGACCGTGGTGGGCGACGACGAGGAGACGCTTGCGCGGGCGGTGTCGGATGCCCTGGCGCGGGCTTCGCTGGTCATCGTGACCGGGGGGCTTGGGCTGACGCACGACGACATCACCACCCGCGTGGTGGCCAAGGTGACGGGGCGTGACTTGGCGCTGCGGGAGGACGCGAGGGCGGATGTCCAGGCCGCGTACCGTCGCCGGGGACGTGAGGCGCCGCCCGCAAGCGAGCGCCTAGCCCTACTGCCCGCGCGCGCGGAGGTCCTGCACAATCCCGTCGGCATCGCTCCCGGTTTTCGGTTGACGGAGGGCGGGGTGCACCTGGTGGCGCTGCCCGGCGTGCCCGCGGAGATGCGGGCGATATTCGACGCGGCCGTGGTCCCGTGGCTCGATGGCTTGACCGGTATGACCGCGTCGATCCTTCGGCGCACGGTGCATACGTTCGGATTGAGCGAATCGGAGGTGGATCAGCGTTTGTCGGATCTGTTTCGAAACGCGGAGTGCGAAACGGGGATGTTGGCGTCCCCCAAAGGGGTGGAGATCCGGTTGCGGGCCACGGGCGGGCTCCGGTCGCGCGAGGCGGTCGAGGGTCTTGTTGCGGCCATCACGCGCCAGTTAGGCGACGCGGTGTACGCACTCGACGGGCAGTCCATGGAAGCGGTGGTGGGAAATGTGTTGCTGGCCAAGGGGTGGACGCTGGCGGTCGCGGAGTCGTGCACCGGAGGGCTGGTGGGGCATCGTGTGACCGAGGTGCCGGGCAGCTCCCGGTATTTTGTCGGTGGATGGGTCACGTACGCCAATGACGCCAAGATGCAGTGGCTGGGCGTGGATCAGGGGTCCTTGGTGGCCCACGGCGCGGTGAGCGAGCCGGTGGCGGCGCTGATGGCAGAAGGTGCGCGCCAACGCGCGGGCAGCGACATCGGCCTGGCCCTGACCGGCATCGCGGGTCCCGACGGAGGCACGCCCGAGAAACCGGTTGGGACCGTGTTCGTCGGGCTGGCTACCACTCGGGGCACGGAAACTAGTCGGTGGCGGTTCACGGGTTCGCGCTCGGACACCAAGTTTGCGTTTTCGCAGTTCGGGCTGAACGTGGTCCGACGACTCGTCGCGCACGGGTGACATCCGGAGGCGACGCGCGTCCGCCAACGGGTGCGAGCGACGCGTTGCGCAGCTTCGTGGCCGTGCGCGTCCCGGATATATGGGTGGCCGGGATCGCGGCGCTAAGCGAACGGCTGAATCGTGCCGCCGTGGGGTTACGGTGGATACAGGCTGAGGGTGCCCACGTCACCCTGGCGTTTCTTGGACACATCGCGCGGGCCCGCGTTCCCGCCGTTGTCGGGAAACTGGGCCAGGCAGCGCGTGCGTGCACGCCCTGCCTGGTGAACACGGGCGGCATCGGCGTGTTTCCGCATCCCGGGCGTGCCGCCGTGTTGTGGCTGGGAGTTCAGGACCCCTCGGGTGGATTGGGCCGGTTGCAGCGTCTGGTCGTCAACGCACTGTCGGATGAAGGGTTGACACCCGAGGCGCGCGTGTTTCATCCTCACGTGACCCTGGGGCGGTGGCGTACACCGCCTCCCAGGTCCATGGTGGACGCGTTGCTGGCAGCCCCGTTGCCGGCGGAGTTGGCTGGAGCCGGTGGAGCGTGGACTGTGACCCAGGTGGATTTGATGGAAAGCCAATTGACCGCACAGGGGTCGGTCTATACGGTTCTGGAGATGTTGCCGCTCAAGGGTACCGCGTCGAGTTGAACACGACAGCGTCATGGAGTGCGACGGAGCAGTGGATTTTGTCAGCGCGTTCAGCAACGCGCCAGATGTCCCCTTCGGGGACTTCCAGCATTTAGATTTTTGAAGGTAGGTCGCAAGGCAGAGTGAGCGTCCGCACCGCAGCATACTAAGTCGTACGTGAGGAGCGGACGCGCAGCGACAACGCAGCAGATGGCCGTTGATGGACGCGCTCCCCAGGAGGAATCGGCGATGATCGCAAAAGACAAGGAACAGCAGGGCAACCGGATGAAGGCGCTGGATTTGGCGCTGGCGCAGATCGAGAAGCAATTCGGGAAGGGCACCATCATGCGTCTGGGCGCGGACGGGGCGGTGATCGAGATCTCCGTGATCCCCTCGGGGTCCTTGGGGCTCGATATCGCTCTGGGCATCGGGGGGCTGCCGCGAGGCCGGATCGTGGAAATTTTCGGTCCCGAGTCGTCGGGAAAAACCACGCTCTCGCTGCAAGCGGTCGCCGCGGCGCAGGCTGAGGGGGGCGTGGCGGCGTTTATCGACGCGGAACACGCGCTGGACCTGGCGTACGCCAAGAAACTCGGCGTGAAGGCCGACGACTTGTTGGTCTCGCAACCGGATACCGGGGAGCAGGCGCTAGAAATTACGGAAACACTGGTGCGCAGCGGCGCGCTCGACGTGGTGGTGGTGGACTCGGTGGCCGCCCTGGTACCCCGTGCTGAATTGGAGGGCGAGATGGGCGACTCGCACATGGGGCTGCAAGCCCGCCTCATGTCGCAGGCCATGCGTAAGCTCACGGCCGCGATCAGTAAATCGCACACCACGGTCATTTTCATCAACCAGATCCGGATGAAGATCGGCGTGATGTTCGGGAATCCTGAGACCACCACTGGCGGCAACGCGCTCAAATTCTACGCATCGATCCGCCTGGACATCCGGCGCACTGATGCGCTCAAGGAGGGGCAGGAGGTGGTGGGCAGCCGTGTGCGCGTGAAAGTCGTCAAGAACAAGATGGCGCCGCCGTTCCGTCAGGCTGAGTTTGATATCATGTTCAATGAAGGCATTTCGCGGCTGGGGGAGATGATCGACCTGGGGGTTGAAAAAGGAATCGTTGAAAAGAGCGGGGCCTGGTATGCTTACAAGGGTGACCGGATCGGACAGGGACGCGAGAACGCGAAGCAATTTCTGCGAGAACAGGCCTCGGTGGCGAAAGAAATCGAAGGCCGCATCCGGGAAGCCTACGGCCTGAACCCGCGCGAGCCAGGACTTCCCAAGGGAGCTGAGACGTGAGCCTCAACATCGACGAGTTGCTGAAGGCGGCGGTGGCCAAGCGGGGATCCGACCTCCATCTCAAGGTGGGGAGTCCACCGACCGTGAGGGTCGACGGGCACCTCGAACCCCTGGATCCCACGGTCCGCCTCACGCAAGAGGACGCGGTGGCGGTGGCGTTTTCGATCATGAACAATACCCAGAAGCAGCGATTTAAGGAGAAATCAGAAATCGACCTGGCCTATAGCGCGCCGGGCCTGGGGCGGTTCCGCGTCAACCTCTACCAGCAGCGCGGCACGGTGAACATGGTGTTTCGATCTGTTCCCACCAAGATTCTGACGTTTCAAGATCTGCACTTACCCGCGGTGATCGAAAAACTGGCCGCTGAAACGCGCGGACTGATCCTGGTCACCGGGACCACCGGAAGCGGCAAGTCGACCACCCTGGCCGCGATCATCGATCACATCAATCGCAGCCGGACGGAAAACGTCATCACGATCGAAGATCCGATCGAGTTCTTGCACCGGGACCGCAAGTGTCTGGTCAGCCAACGGGAGATCGGCGCGGACACCGAGTCGTTCAGCGTGGCGCTGCGCTCCGCCCTCCGCCAAGATCCGGACGTCATTCTGGTCGGCGAGATGCGGGACTTCGAAACGATCTCGACCGCGCTGATTGCCGCTGAAACCGGGCATCTGGTGCTCAGCACCCTTCACACGGTCGACGCGACCGAAACCGTCAACCGGATCATCTCGGTGTTCCCGCCCTACCAACAGAAACAGGTGCGGTTGCAGTTGGCGGCGATTATCAAAGGCGTGGTCTCCCAGCGATTGGTGCCGCGGATCGACGGACAGGGCCGCGTGCCCGCAGTGGAGGTCATGGTGGCCACCCAAACGATCCGCGAGTGCGTGATCGATCCGGACAAGACCAGGCGCATTCACGACGTCATCACCGCGGGGACGTCCCAGTACGGCATGCAAACCTTCGATCAATCGTTGGCGCAGCTCTGTCGTGAGAAATTGATCTCGTACGAAGAGGCGTTGCGCTGGTGCTCCAACCCCGATGACTTCGCGCTCAAGATGAAGGGCGTGCAATCCACCGGCGACCTCACCTGGGAAACCGACAAGCCCGCGGCGCCCGAGCCGTCGCCTGCGTTCAAGATCGAACGGTTCGGTCAGTGAACGCCCACGATATCCGCCGCGCGTTCTGCGACTTCTTCGTCACGCGGCACGGCCACACGCTGGTCCCCAGCGCCTCGCTGATCCCCGCTCAGGACCCGACCCTGTTGTTCACCAACGCGGGGATGGTGCAGTTCAAGCAGACGTTCCTGGGCGAAGAGCCGCGGTCGTACACACGCGCGGTGTCCGTCCAGAAGTGCGTCCGCGCCGGGGGCAAACACAACGACCTCGAAAACGTGGGTTACACCGGTCGGCATCACACGTTTTTCGAGATGCTAGGCAACTTTTCCTTTGGCGACTACTTCAAGGAAGGCGCGATCCGGATGGGGTGGGAATTCGTCACCGACGTGCTCAAATTTCCCGCCGACCGGTTGTGGGTCACCGTGTTCCGAGAGGACGACGAGGCGGCGCGGTTGTGGCGCGACGCCGTGGGGGTGCCCGTCGAGCGCATCGTGCGCCTGGGCGAAAAGGACAACTTCTGGCAGATGGGCGACACCGGCCCCTGCGGTCCCTGTTCGGAGATTTACGTTGATCAAGGTGCGCAGGTCGGATGCAACAAACCCACGTGCGGCGTGGGCTGCGACTGCGATCGGTATCTGGAGATCTGGAACCTCGTGTTCATGCAGTACAACCGCGACGCCTCGGGCACCCTGTCGCCGCTGCCGCGTCCCAGCATCGATACCGGCATGGGGCTGGAGCGCGTGGCCGCAGTCACGCAAGGCGTGTTGAGCAACTACGACAGCGATATGTTCCGGCCGCTGCTGGCCGCGATCGGCCGCGCGTGCGGGCGAACATACGGTCACGACACGGCGACCGATGTCTCCATGCGCGTGATCGCCGATCATCTCCGCGCGCTTACGTTTTTGCTGGCGGACGGCGTACTCCCCGCGAATGACGGGCGGGGGTACGTGGTGCGCCGCGTGCTGCGGCGGGCCGCGCGGCACGGCAAACTGCTCGGATTCGAAGCCCCCTTTCTCCACGAGTTGGCCGACGCCGTGGTCACGCAGATGCAGGACGCGTATCCGGAGCTGGCGCGCAACCGGCAGGCCATTGCGCGCACCTTGTTGGCCGAAGAGGAACGCTTCGCCCAAACGCTCAGCCACGGGATGACCATCCTCTCCGGTCTGGTCGAGCGGGCCAAGGCTTCGCGGGAGCGGGTGTTGGTCGGGACCGACCTCTTCAAGCTCTACGACACGTACGGGTTCCCGATGGATCTGATCGCGGACGTGGCCAAGGAACAAGGGGTGGCGCTGGACGAGTTGGGATTCTCGGCGGCGATGGACGAACAGCGGGAACGCGCCAGGGCGGCGGGAGGATTCGAGGCCGAGCGCGTGCAGGCGATTTACAAGGACACGCTCGACCAAACCGGAGTCACCACGTTCGTCGGCGACGACGCGCTCGACGCCGATGTCCGCGTGCTCGCGATCCTCAAAGACGGCGCGCGGGTGCGCGAGGCCCGAGAGGGCGAATCCGTCGAGCTCGTGTTCGATCAGACCCCTTACTACGGCGAGGGCGGAGGCCAGCTCGGCGACCAGGGCGAGTTGGAAAGCCCGAACGCGGACGTCCAGATTCGCGACACCGTGATTCCCGTCAAGGGGCTCCTCGTGCACGCCGCGACGATTCGGCGCGGGCGGCTAACAGAAGGAGACCGCTACCGGGCGACGGTCAACCACCGGGCGCGCCAGGCCTCTTCGAATCACCACACCGGGACACACCTCATTCACGCCACGCTGCGCGAGGTGCTCGGCGATCATGTCAAACAAGCGGGATCTCTGGTGGCGCCGGATCGTCTGCGGTTCGATTTTCATCACTTCGCGCCGCTGTCGGCCCGGGAGATGGAGCGTGTCGAGCAGGAGGTCAATCGCCGTATTCAGGAAGATCACCGTGTGGACAAGGCGTGGATGTCGCAACGCGAGGCGCTTGCCAGCGGGGCGCTGGCGTTTTTCGGAGAAAAATACGGGGACCGTGTGCGGGTCGTGTCGATCGGCTCGTTCAGCAAAGAATTGTGCGGTGGCACTCACACGCGGGACACCGGAGAGCTGGGAGTGTTGAAGATCATGCGCGAGGGCGGCGTCGCCGCCGGCGTCCGGCGGATCGAAGCCGTGGCCGGCGAGCCCGCGTACCTGGCGATCAAACAAGACGCCAACGATCTTGCCGAGATCTCGGCGCTGCTCAAGGTGCAGCCCCAGGAGGCAGTCTCCAAGGCGCGTAAACTCGTCGAGGCGTTGCGGGCGCGCGAGCGGGAGGTCGAACAACTCAAGGCGCGCCTGGCTGGCGGAGGGAGTCACGCCGCTACACCCGATACCGGCGCTTTGAATATCGTGGGGGTCACGGTGGTAGTGCGACGGACCGACGGTTTGGAGGCCAAAGACCTTCGTTCCGCTGCGGATCGGATCCGCGAACAGATCAAGTCGGGCTTGGTGGTACTGGGATCGGTCACCGAGGGGAAGGTGAACCTGATCGCGGCGGTCACACCGGACCTCGCGAAGCGCTTCCACGCCGGCAACTTGGTCCGGGCGGTGGCTGACCTGATCGGTGGTTCCGGCGGGGGGAACGCGACCATGGGGCAGGCCGGAGGGCGTGAGCCGGCAGCGCTCGACGCGGCGCTCGCGCGCGTGCACGAACTGGTGGAAGCCGCCGCGAAGAAGGCTCCGTAGTCCCTGTCGAGGAGGTCGATGATGTATGGCTTGGTGAAAAAAGCGGTGCTGGCGGGACTGGGTGTCCGGGCCAAGGTCAATGAAGTGGTTGACGAACTGGTCAAGAAGGGCGAGGGTGCCCAGGACCAGCCGTCGCTCAGGGTTCGAGAGTTCGTGGCGTCGTGTGAACAGTCCGCGCGCGGCGCGGAGCGGTTGGTGAAAGAGGGGGTGGACGCGGTCGCCAAGGTGGTGCGGACGACGGGCCGGACCGATCTCGACGCACTCGAGCGAAAATTGCAGGAACTCTCCCAACAGGTCGAGGCGCTGTCGCGCAAATCGTAACCCCACGCATGACCCTTACCGTGACCTCCCCTTCGCGAGTCCGTCGCTTGCTGGCCCTGGACGTCGGAGACCGACGTATCGGGATTGCGGTGAGCGACGAGTTAGGACTCACGGCGCAAGGTGTCACCACCCTCCATCGTAAATCGTGGGCCGCGGACCTGGCGGAAATTGCGCGGTTGGTCGAGGCGTGGAGCGCCGAAGCGGTCGTGGTGGGCTGGCCCCTGACGCTTGAGGGCACGGTCGGCCCGCGAACGCAGGCCGTTCAGGCGTTCATCACACGGTTGGAGTCGGCGGTTGACGCGCCGATTGTGACCTGGGACGAGCGGTTTTCGACCGTTGCCGCCGAGCGGGTGCTGCTCGAGGCGGATCTCTCGCGCGCAAGGCGCAAACAGGTGATCGACAAGACGGCCGCGGTGGTGATCCTGCAGCATTATCTCGACGCGCGGCAGGTCCGGGAATCTGATGGCCGTTCGTGACGCCGCATCCACACTGAAGGGGAGTTTTCGTTGGGCCGGCGACGCGTAGCTCCGCCTCGATATGCGTCGTTCGTCGGCCTACTCATCATGTTGGGCATGTTGGCGTTCGGAACCCACGTGGCTGCGTTTCTGGCGTCACCGCCAGGGGGAAGTCGCGAGCCCATCACCTTCGAGATCGTCCAGGATGAACCGTTGGCGCACGTGGCGTCTCGACTTGCGGGGAAGGGGCTGATCCGTAACCAAGCCTATTTCGTCGTCTTCGGCCGGTTGACCGGCAGCGAGCGACAACTCAAGCCCGGTGAATACGCGCTCTTGCGGTCCATGCGGCCCTTAGAAATGCTCGATCGGTTTCGCCACGGCCTCGTGGTGTTGCATCCAGTGACGATTCCGGAAGGTTATACCGTCCGCCAAATCGCCGGAGCTATTCGGACCGCCGGTCTCGGCGACCCGGAGGAACTGCTCCGGTTGGTCGAGTCGCCCGCGTTGATCGGCGAGCTCGGCCTGGCCGTGCCCACGCTCGAGGGATATCTGTTTCCAGACACCTACGCGTTTCCGCGCACCGTCGCCACCGCGGACATGATTCGTCGTATGGTGGGGAAATTTCAGGAGACCTATCAATCGGTGTGGGGGGCGCGGGCGAACGAGTTGGGATTTACCCAACACCAGGTGGTGACGTTGGCGTCGATCATCGAAAAAGAAACCGGCGCCGGTATTGAGCGCCCTATCATTTCGGCCGTGTTCCACAACCGGTTGCGCCTCCGCATGCCGCTGCAAAGTGACCCGACCGTCATCTACCCCATCAAAAACTTCAACGGCAATCTCCGGAAGGTCGATTTGCTCCGGGACAATCCCTATAACACCTACCGCCGGCGCGGGCTTCCGCCGGGCCCCATCGCCAGCCCCGGCCGCGAGGCGCTGGAAGCCGCCCTCTATCCCGCGCCGGTCGATTACCTCTACTTCGTGGCCCGTAACGACGGCACCCATCATTTCTCGAGAACTCTGCGAGAGCACAACAGGGCGGTGGATCAGTACCAGCGACGCGGACAGCGGGCCAGGGCCAAAGTTGCCTCGGCGCGTGGCGTCAGCGCCGTCTCCGCCACGTCCCACACCACCACGCGATAAGTGCATCCCAACCTGATCGAAATTGGTCCGATCGTCATCCGCTGGTACGGGCTCATGTACTTGGCCGCGTTCTTGGTGGGCGGATGGCTCTTGGGCAAGGAAATCGCGCGTAAGGGCCTCCGGATTTCGGATGACGACCGGTGGTCGTTTCTGACGCTGGTCTTGTTCGCCGGCATCCTGGGCGGTCGCCTGTATTACGTCGCCTTCAATTGGGGCTACTACGGCGCGAACCCGGCTGAAATCCCGGCGATCTGGCACGGCGGTCTGGCCATTCACGGCGGTTTGCTCGGCGGCACACTGGCCGGGTGGTGGTGGGTGCGGCGTCATCAGATTCCGTTTTGGAAACTGGCCGACGCGAGTGCGCCTTCAGTGCTTCTGGGCCAGGCATTCGGCCGCTTCGGGAACTTCATGAACGGCGAGGTCCACGGCTATCCGACCGACTTGCCGTGGGGGATCGTCTTCCCGCCGACCAGCCCGGCGGGCCACGAATTCGGTCCGGTGCCGCTGCATCCCGCCATGTTGTACGAGTTGGTGTTGAACGTGATCGGCTTTGCGATCCTCTGGATGCTTCGGACGCGCCGAACGCGAGATGGGTTCATCTTCTGTTTGTATATCGTGTTCTACGGACTGATCCGGGCGTTTGTCAGCGGTTTTCGCGCCGAAGATCTGATGCTGGGGGATGTCAGGGCTCCCTACGTGGTCAGCGCGGTCATGATTCTCCTCGCCGGGTCACTCATCGTGTACCTCCGCCTGTGGAAAGTCGATCACTCGCAGCCCTCGCGCCCGTCGCGAGCGTGACCTCGGCGTCGCCGTTCCCTCGCGTCACGGGTTTTCGTCCGGCGTGGTGGCTTCGCAATCGACACGCTCAAACGATCTGGCGACGCGTGGTGGGGCGAGTCCCTCCGGTCGCCTACCACCGTGAGCGGGTGGATACCCCTGACGGGGATTTTCTTGATCTCGACTGGCTCGACCGTCGTCCGACGAAACCGGATGTGCCGCTCGTCATCGTCCTTCACGGATTGGAAGGATCGTCGCGCGCCAAGTACGTGCTCGGAGTTCTGTCCGTGGTGGCCAGGCGCGGCTGGGATGGGTTGGCCCTCAATTTTCGCTCGTGCGGCGGGGAACTCAATCGTCTGTCGCGGTTTTATCACTCGGGTGAAACCGGGGACTTGGATTGGGTGGTGTCTACGCTGATCACCCGCTCCCCGCGGCGCCCGCTCGCCCTCGTCGGGTTTTCCCTCGGTGGCAACGTGTTGCTCAAGTGGCTCGGCGAACGAGGCGACACGGTACCGGATCAAATCCGGGGAGCGGTGGCGGTCTCGGTGCCGTATGACCTGGGGGTGGCGGCGTATCGGGTGGATCACGGATTCGGTCGCGTGTATGGTCAGGTCTTTCTGCGGACGTTGAAGGTCAAGGCGTTGGAAAAGGCGGCCCGATTTCCGGGGTTGATCGACGTCGAGGTGGTGCGGGGACTTTCCAGTTTCGCGGCGTTCGACGAACACGTGACCGCTCCGATCCACGGGTTTTCAGGGGCGCGCGACTACTGGACGCGATCGAGTTGCCTGCCGTGGCTTGAGCGGATCCGAACACCGACGTTGTTGATCAGCGCGGATGATGATCCGTTTCTGCCATCCGACCATCTGCCGCGAGAGGCGGTGGCCCGATCATCGTGGCTGGACGCGGAGTTCAGCGAGCGCGGCGGCCATGTGGGGTTTGTGCAGGGTCCGTGGCCGTGGGACGCATCGTATTGGGTCGATCGTCGGGCGGTCGAACAGGTGGACGCCGTTCTCAGGCCAACTCTCCACGCCAGACCGTGACGGCCTGTCCTCCCAACAAGACCCGCGAGTCGTTTACCTGAACACGGACGACCCCGCCGCGGGCAGAAACCTGACGCGCGAGCATCGCGTCTTTCTTAAGACGGACGTTCCAGAATGGCCCCAAGCAGCAGTGTGCGGAGCCGGTGACCGGGTCTTCGTTGATGCCCGCGCCCGGGCCGAAAAACTGGGAGACGAAGTCGTACTCGCGCGATCCGGCGCGACTCGTGACCATTACCCCTCGCATGGGAATTGTCGCGAGCAGGGTCACATCCGGCTTCAATGCGCGCACGGTCGCTTCCGAATCGACCTCGACCAAGTAGTCCCAGCGATTCTTGCCCACGTAGAGCGGCGTGACACCCAGCGCACGCGCAAGGTTCGGAGGCTCGGTGACAGGTTGTTCCGGCTCGGCGGGGAAGTCCATCAGGATCCAGGCCTCCTGTCGTTCAGCGGTCAGCACACCGCTCTTGGTGTGAAAGCAAGCGGGCTCGTGCGCTGCCAAATGTCCGTCTTCCCACAACACGTGCGCGCTGGCCAGCGTGGCATGGCCGCACAAATCCACCTCCATCGTCGGGGTGAACCAGCGCAGGTGATAGTCGCCCGCGCGGGGATATAAAAAATCGGTCTCGGACAAGTTCATCTCCCGCGCCACCGCCTGCATCCAGTGTTCGTCGGCGGGCGCTTCGAGAATACACACCGCAGCTGGGTTGCCGGTAAACCGCGTGTCGGTGAAGGCGTTGACTTGAACAATCCTCTGTCCCATGGATCCCGACCTCCTATCGTATTGTGCGCGATCAGATCGTCGTTCTCAACCCACGCGCTCCGTGAATCGTGCGCGTTGATCTCCTGGGCCAAGTGGGCTATAACCACACTCTCAGCAAGGAGACGCCATGTCGGCGGAGGACCAACTCATAACGCTCGGCCTGACTCTTCCACCCGCACCCAAACCGGTCGCGTCCTACGTGCCGGCGGTGCGCAGTGGGAATCTCTTGTTTTTGAGCGGCATCCTTCCGATGAAAGACGGCAAACCGGCCTGGACCGGAAAACTCGGTCGCGAGCTGACGGTCGAACAGGGAGCGGAAGCCGCGCGCTGGGCATGCCTGAACGCGCTGGCCGTCGTCCGCGCGGAGCTCGGCAGTCTCAATGCGGTCACACGCATCGTGCGTCTGGGCGGCCATGTGGCGTCGGCCGACGGATTCACGCAACAACCGGCCGTGGTCAACGGCGCGTCGGACCTACTTGTCTCGATTTTCGGAGAAGCCGGCCGTCACGCGCGCCTGGCACTCGGTACGCATGAGTTGCCGCTCGGCGCGGCCATTGAGCTGGAATTGATCATCGAGTTTGGATAGGGGCGGTTGGAGGTGAATCATCGGCGGCATTCCGACTGAGTAACCGGCGACGGAGGTGGCGATGCCCAATTTGTTCATCCACATCGAGCTCCAAACGCAAGATCTCGTCAGAGCAAAATCGTTTTACACCGCGCTGTTCGATTGGCGGCTGGAGGACGTGCCCGGGATGAAATACACCATGATCGAAGGTGGTGAGGGTGCGGGCGGGGGGATGATGCAAGCCCAATCCCCGGAAGCGCCATCGCAGTGGATTCCTTTCATCGAGGTTGAGGACGTCCCCCGGACCACGGAGCGCGTGCAAGCGTTAGGTGGAACGATCCTCAAAGGACCGGCCGAGGCTCCGGGGTATGGCTGGTACAGCGTGATGGCTGATCCAACCGGCGCGACGTTCGGGATCTGGAAGCCGGAGACGAATCGTGACGCGGCGTAAGGCGGACGCGTGAACCTTATTCTCCGTATGATCCGCGTTTTGTTCGCGGCCATGGCCGGGTCACGGATCGATCCCCTCGGTGAGTCGGTCATTCGACTCCGCGTGTGGCTGAATGACCTGGATACCAACCTGCACATGAACAATGGCCGGTATCTGACAATCATGGACCTCGGCCGGTTGGACTTCATCGTCCGCACCGGACTGGGTGGGATCATGCTGAAGCGACGCTGGCGTCCTATGGTCGGTTCCGCAGTGATCCGATTTCGGCGTGGACTCGCGCCGTTCGAACGGTACGACCTGACGACTCGAGTGGTGTGGTGGGACGACAAGTGGTTTTGGATCGAGCAGCGGTTCGAGCGGGCGGGTGACGTCGTCGCACTGGGCGCGATCAAGGGGCTCTTCCGAGACCCGTCCGGCAATGTACCGACGGCTGATGTGTTGTCTCCTCTGGGGGTGACCGAGCTCCCGCGCGAGATCCCCGATTGGATCGCGGCGTGGCGGAATGCGGAACCTCTCAGTACCAATACCTCGCCCTCAGACTCGTCGCGAGTGGCCTAACCGATACCCCCTTCCTGTCCCCGTCTGACGCCGATCGTTCGGTCACCGTGGGCCGTTCGCGATTGACGGCTGTCAGACCGGGCGCGTAAAATTCCTGCGTGGAATGGTGGCTGTTGTACCTTGCGGTGGGTGCCGTTGCCGGGTTGCTGGCCGGGCTCTTGGGTGTGGGTGGCGGCGTCATCGTGGTGCCCGCTCTCGCGGGGATCTTCGCGGCCCAAGGCGTCCTTCCGCACGACACGATGCCGCTCGCGCTGGGCACGTCACTCGCGGCCATCGTGTTGACGGCGCTGGCCAGCATACGTGTTCATCACGTGCACAGAGCCGTGGACTGGCGGATCGTCTTGCGGCTGACGCCGGGCCTCGTGTTCGGGGCGTTCGCCGGCGCGGCAATGGCCTCACGCGCCCCGTCGTCGGTCCTGGCGTTGGCGTTCGGGCTGTTCCTGTGGTGCGTCGCGACCTACCTGATCATGGACGCCACCCCCCAGGGCGCTGGCTCGCTTCCCGGGTGGTTCGGTCTGTCCGCGGTCGGGGGCACGATCGGGCTGGTGTCGGGTGTGATGGGGATCGGAGGTGGCACCCTGACCGTCCCGTTTCTCACTTGGCGTCGCGTCCCCCTGCACCAAGCCATCGGTACGGCCGCTGCAGCGGGGTTGCCCATTGCCGTGGCCGGAGCCGCGGGATATCTCCTGAGCGGAGTGGCGTTGGGCGCCGCTTCTCCGGACAGCGTGGGTTTTGTGCATGTACCCGCGTTGGTGGGGGTGAGCGCGGCCAGCGTGATCGCCGCTCCCATCGGGGCTCGGCTCACCCATCACCTGCCGACCGGCCTGTTGAAGAAACTCTTCGCGCTGTTGTTATACCTGGTGGGCGGCGTGGTGGCGTTGTCGGGGTGGCCGACCTAAAGGGACGGCGACGCGCTCAATCGGACGGGTTGATTCTGATCCTGGCTTTGTCCCTGAGTCTCGCGAGGAACTGGTCGCGTTTCTCGTCGCCGCGTTCCTTGATGAACCGCTTGTTGATCGCGGCCCGTGCGTCTTCCGGTGAGAGCCCCGAGAAGTCCTCGCGGTGAGCGTCATAATAGACGTCGATGTCTTGGGTCGCGACCAGCACGAAGAAATAAATCCGTTGGTCCAGGAATTCCGCCACGCGGAGATCGTCGGCGACCCATACGCGCAAGGCCTCCGAGTCCCATCCCAAACGAGCCAGTCGTCCCTTCAATTCCTCGGACCCGCCCAGTTGCGCGGTCGTCGCGTCGATCCGGGCACTAACGTCCGCTGCTGACGGGGGTGGGATGGCGAATCGGTCCGCTTCCTCGAGCAGCAACTGTCGATCGATCAGAGTGTGCAGGGCGTCGTCGTTCGACATGGTCGGAGATCCGGCCAAGGTCTGGTGGGCCGCCAGATCGCTCAGGGTGATCACCTGATTGTTCGCCGTGGCGAGGATCCGGTCGACCACGACGGCCGAGGCGGGGATGATCCCGGTGAATGCGGTCAACACCAGCCATGCGCCGAGAACAGTCCTCACCGCGTGAGGTGACGGGTCAGATGAGACCCTGATGACGCGTGTTCCCAGCAGCCGATCATGGAGAGCGAGCTTGGCGGGAGGCACGGCGGCCCACACGAATCCCAGGCCCAAGGGGAGCCATGAGAGCAGGTAGCCGATCGGGCGCAACACGGCTTGGATCCACGAGGGACTCCCACCGTCCATGCGGGTGACGCGGATACGCAGCAACATCTTGCCCAGTGTCTGACCGCCGTGACGCGTAAAGAATCCGATGTACACCCACCAGAGGGCCCACCAGAGAGACAGAAACGGCCCGACGAGCGCTCGAGCCAGATCATCGGACAGATAGTCCACCCCGGATGCCTGAGCGCCCAGCCGGGCGCCGGAGATGCCGAGTGCCACGAACGTGACGTAGAGCAGGGACACGACGTACAGGTCGACGACCGTGGCGAACACCCGGCGATAAACGCCTGATGATCGGGGGAGCGGTTCCCACCCGGCTTGACCCGCGAACGACGGCACGTGGGGGTTTGTGCCCCAGTGGTCAGACAAGTGGCGCACGGTCGGGTGTCGGCTGGGGACCGCCGAGGCTCCCCCACGCGTACTGAAGAATGGTGAGCGCAGCCACCCCGGCCGTCTCCGCGCGAAGAATCGCGTGGCCGAGCGACACGGGGACGAATCCTGCGGCACGGGCGACCTCGATCTCTTCAGGGTCGAACCCGCCTTCCGGGCCGACCAAGAGCGTAGCCCGAGCACTCGGTTCGTTCCGCGCAAGGTGATCCCGCAGGTTCCGCGAGGTCTCGCGCTCCCACAAGATGAGACGGTTGGCGGAATGGGCCGCGTCGGAGCGAAGCCAGTCGGAGAGGGGGAGCGGGTCATCCACGGTCGGAACCTCCAGCCGTTCCGACTGCTGAGCGGCCTCCAGGACGATGGTCCTCCAGCGCTCGACCTGGCGCGAGGCACGGTGCTCTCGCGGGCGCACCACGGTCCGCCGGGTAACCAGCGGCGTGAGGTGATGTGCCCCCAACTCCGTGGCCTTTTGGAGGACTCCGTCCATGTGTGGGCCTTTGAGCAGGGATTGTGCGAGCGTCACACGCACTCCCGGTGGCCGTTCGTCGGGGAGGCGCTCGACGATACGACCGCGGACGTGTCGAGAACTCGCCTCCGTCAAGACGATCTGGTACCGGTGTCCTCCTTCGCCGACCACCGTGATCCGATCCCCGGTACGGTGGCGCAAGGCCCCCCCCACGTGGCTGGCCAGCGAGCCGGTGATTGTGACCGCGTCGCCCTGGAGCGAGCCTGGAGCGAGGAAAAAGTGCGGCATGGCTACGAGCCTGTCCATGAAGGGCCATCTGCGGCGTTGCCGCTGCGCGTCCGCTCCTCACGTACGCACGTAGTACGCTCCGGTGCGGTGCTCGCGGCGCCTGGCATCTGGCCCGTTCCTGCACAGGCTCCGCTTTCGCGGTGAGTCGGACGCACTCCTAGTCGAACAGGTTTTTGACCTTCTCGAAGATGCCGACGGGTTCGCCGTCGACTTCTTCGCCCTCCAGCGCAGCGAGTTCTTCCAGGAGTTCGCGCTGGCGGGCGCTGAGCTTGGTCGGCACAACGAGCCGGATACGGACCAACAGGTCGCCGCGGCCGCCGCTGTGCATGTCCGGAAGGCCGTGACCACGGAATCTGAAGACTTTGCCGGGAGGTGTCCCTGCCGGGATCTTGAGCGTGACGGGTTTGGCTTCCAGCGTGGTCGCCTCCAGTTTGCCACCCATGGCGGCTTTGGCGAATGTCACGGGCGCGTCGCAGACCAAATTCGCGCCTTCACGGGTAAAAACGGCGTGCGGCTTGACCGAAACCACCACGTACAGATCGCCGGGGGGCGCGCCGCCTTCGCCTGGCTCGCCCTTGCCGGTCAACCGGAGGTTCGTTCCGTCTTCAACCCCCGCGGGAATCCACACCGACAAGGTGCGGTCGTGTTGGGTCCGTTTCTCGCCCCGACAGGTGGGGCAGAGCTCCGTGATGATCTTGCCCTGGCCGCGGCATTGCGAGCAGGTGCGGCTGACTGTGAAAAACCCCTGTTGGAATCGAATTTGTCCCGCGCCTTTACACCCCGGGCAGGTGGCGATAGCGGTCGCGCCCTTGGCGCCGGTCCCTCGACACGCGGAGCAGTCCTCCCAATGTGGAACCTTGATCTTGGCGTCTTTCCCGGTCAGGACGTCATCGAGAGCGAGTTCCAGCGTGTATTTCAGGTCGGCGCCCGGTGAGCCGCGACGCCGGCGCGCGCGGCCGGTGGATTGGCCGAAAAAGTCCTCGAAGATGTCGCTGAAGATGTCGCCGACGTTGGCATCGAAGCCGCCGAACCCCGCGCCGGCTCCCCCGCCTGCCAAGGCTTCTGGCCCGTAGCGGTCGTACGTCCGCCGTTTTTCCGCGTCGCTCAAGACGCTGTAGGCTTCGTTGATGTCCTTGAAGTGGGCTTCCGCGGTTTTGTCCCCTGGATTGCGGTCGGGATGGTACTTCATGGCCAGCTTGCGATAGGCCTTTTTCAGGTCATCGTCGCTCGCTGTGCGAGGCACACCAAGTAACGCGTAGTAGTCGTGGGAAGTTGCCACCGGGTTCCTATACGACAAGGGCGTTCAGATCGAACGCCCTTGCGTGTGTATTGATCACCGTCCCTATTTCTTATCCTTGTCGACTTCTTCGTACTGTGCGTCGACCACGTTGTCGTCCTTGGGTGGGGCGGCGTCTGTTTCGCCGGGAGCACCCGAGGGACCGGCGCCGCTCTGGGGTCCGGATCCCGCAGTCTTCTTGTACATTTCCTCGGCAAGTTTGTGTGAGGCGCTCTGGAGCGCCGACACGGCGGCCCGGATCGCAGCGGGATCGTTGGATTCCAGCGCCTTTTTGGTCTCGGCGATTTTGTCCGTAATGGCGGTCCGCTCGCTCTCTGGTAACTTGTCGCCGAATTCCTGGAGCGATTTCTCCACGCTGTAAATCGCGGTGTCGGCCTCGTTGCGCGCTTCGGCGGCTTCCTTCCGCCGCTTGTCGTCTTCGGCGTGTGATTGCGCGTCCTTGACCATCTTTTCGATCTCGTCTTTGGACAGACCCGACGACGCCGTGATCCGGATCGATTGTTCCTTATTGGTGGCCATGTCCTTCGCGGAGACGTGGACGATGCCGTTGGCGTCGATGTCGAAGGTCACTTCGATCTGAGGCACGCCACGCGGCGCGAGCGGGAGACCGACCAGGTCGAACTGCCCGAGCAGCTTGTTGTCGGCGAACATCTCGCGTTCGCCCTGCCCCACTCGAATCGTGACCGCGGACTGGTTGTCCGCCGCTGTCGAAAATGTCTGGCCCTTTTTGGACGGAATCGTCGTATTGCGCTCGATCAACTTGGTGAACACGCCGCCCAGGGTTTCGATGCCCAGCGACAAAGGCGTGACGTCCAAGAGCAGGACGTCTTTGACCTCACCGGTGAGCACGGCGCCTTGGATGGCGGCACCGATCGCCACGACTTCGTCGGGGTTGACGCCCTTATGCGGCTCCTTGCCGAAGAAGTCCTTGACGATCTGCTGAACTTTGGGCATCCGGGTCATGCCGCCAACCAGCACGACTTCGTCGATCTGTTTGGCGGTTAATCCGGCGTCGGCCAATGCGCGGCGGCAGGGCTCAACCGTTCGCTGCACCAGATCGTCGACGAGTTGCTCGAATTTTGCGCGGGTCAGTTTCACGACCAGATGTTTGGGGCCGCTCGCGTCGGCGGTGATAAACGGCAGGTTGATCTCGGTTTCTTGCGACGACGACAGCTCGATCTTGGCCTTTTCTCCCGCCTCTTTGAGGCGTTGCAACGCCATCTTGTCCTTGCGCAGATCGATGCCTTGGTCGCGCTTAAACTCCTCGATCAGCCAATCCATGACACGTAGATCGAAATCATCACCCCCGAGATAGGTGTCGCCGTTGGTGGACTTCACTTCGAACACACCGTCGCCGATTTCCAGAATCGACACGTCAAACGTGCCGCCGCCGAGGTCGTACACGGCGATCTTCTCGTCCTTCTTCTTGTCCAGCCCGTAGGCCAGCGACGCGGCAGTAGGCTCGTTGATGATGCGCAGCACTTTGAGCCCCGCGACCTCGCCCGCGTCTTTGGTGGCCTGACGCTGGCTGTCGTCGAAGTATGCGGGGACGGTGATCACGGCTTCGGTGATCTTTTCTCCCAGGTAATCTTCGGCGGTCTGTTTCATTTTCTGCAGGATCATGGCTGAAACCTCCGGGGGGCTGTACGCTTTGCCCCGGATCTCCACGTGCGCGTCGGTGTTTTTCGCCTCGACGACCTTGTACGGGAGGCGTTTGATGGCCTCACGCATCTGCGCCGCGTTGAATTTACGGCCCATGAGCCGCTTGATGGAATAGATCGTGTGTTCGGGGTTGGTGATCGCCTGGCGTTTGGCGATTTGTCCCACCAACCGTTCGCCTTTGTCCGTGATCGCCACAACCGACGGAGTCGTCCGACTCCCTTCGGAGTTCGCGATCACCACGGGGTCGCCCCCGGAGACGACCGCCACGCACGAATTGGTCGTGCCGAGGTCGATGCCGATGATTTTACCCATGAGGTCTCCTTTTCCACTCCATGCTGTCGATGCGGTCCAAGGACCACGGCGCGCCGTTGAGGCCTCCGAGTTCGCCTCGTCGCCGCATCTCCAAGCCGCGTGTTTCTATCACGTTGTCTGCAATTCCCGCAAGTTGGTCCGAATCACGCCTCATCGGGCGATCACGCGGGCGTTTTACTGACGGTAACCAGCGACGGGCGAAGGATTCTGCCGTGCAACAGATAGCCGCGTTGAACTTCCTCTATCACGGTATCGGGTTCGTGCTCGGATGATTCCACCTGCGCCAGCGCTTGGTGAAACGCCGGGTCGAACGGCTTGCCCACGGCTTCGATCGGTTCACATCCGCATTTCTGCAACGCATCCAAGAACTGACGCACGATCAGCGCCAGTCCGTCCACGCTCGAGGCATCCGCGTTCGCGCCGCGCGCGTGTGCGAGCGCCCGCTCGAGGTTGTCTGCGACCGGCAGCAGCTCCTTGAGGACCTTCTCCGCCGCGAATTTGGTGTAGTCCAGTTGTTCACGCTGCGCCAGCTTCTTGTAGTTCTCGAACTCCGCGTACAGACGCAGGTAGCGCTCTTTCGCCTCGGCGCACTCCCGTTCTTTGGCGTCGCTCTGGGCCGCCGGATCCGGCGACGTCTCAGCGAGCTCCAACGAGTCAGCACCCTCCGGCCCGGTTTCCGCGTCAGCCATGACGTCCTCCCGTTCTTGTTCCATCCGCGCGCCCTCGTTACTCGTGGGTCCCATCGGTGAGCCGTCCGGAGAGGCTTTCACCGAGCAGGGCGGCGACCCGGCTGACGAGGGGGATGACGCGCTCGTACTCCATCCTCATCGGACCGAGTACGCCCAGCGTGCCGTAGGTCTGTTCCCCGCAGCGGTAATTCGCGACGACCAGGCTGAGGTCACTGACGCCCAGCCCGGCGTTCTCCGATCCGATATACACGCCTACGCCGTCGGCGGCGAGGCTTTTTTCGACCAGCGTCGTCATCATGTATTTCTCTTCGAACGTCTTGAACAGAGCCTTCATACGTTCGACGTCAGAAAACTCGGGCAGCCCCAGGATGTTCCCCGTGCCCTCGACGTACACCTCGCCGGTTTGCACGGCCATCGCTCCCTGAGCCGCGGCCAGGACCCGCTCCATCAGGAGGTCATAATCGCGTTTGTGCTCACGCATCTCTTCCAGCAGCGTGGCGCGGACCGTGGACATCTCTTGGCCGGGGAATCGGGTGTTGAGCTCGTCGGCGATGCGACGAAGTTGTTGGGGCGAGGGATCAGAGTCCATCTCGATTCGCTTGTGCTGGACCAATCCGTCGACCGTTAAGAAGACGGCGAGCACCTGACCGCCGCCCAAGCGGAAAAACTCTACTTGTTTGAGCCGCAGAGTCACCGGCTTCGGTGTCACCACGACGCCGGTGTAGTGCGACAACAGCGACAATAACTTGGAGGCTTCCTGCAGCGTGTCTCGCAGGTCCTCGGTCGGAGTCAGGCGTACGGTCAGTCCGACCGCATCGCCCACTTCGTTCGGCCCTGCACTCATCAAGTCATCCACGTAGAAGCGGTAGGCCTTCTCTGTGGGAACCCGGCCGGCCGAGGTATGTGGCTGAGCCAGATAGCCAAGTTCCTCAAGGTCAGCCATCACGTTTCGAATCGTCGCGGGGCTCAGTCCCAGCTCGGTGTTTTTGGTGAGCGTGCGAGACCCGACCGGGGTCGCGGTCCTGATGTAGCACAGGATCGTGGCTCGTAAGATCTCTTGGTTGCGGGTTGGGAGACCCATCTTACTCCATGAGATTATTATACATTTCCGCTAAAATAACCTGAACTTAGCACTCATCAGCGAAGAGTGCTAACGGTACTGTAGCAACCGCAGAGCGAGGTTGTCAAGTTGTTGAGCGAGATCGGCGGGATCGACCAGCTTTGGTAGCTCGTGTGTGGCGGGATCGCGGGTGTTCATGAGAGTTCGGGCCGCCCGAGTTTTTGGGCCGTCTGAGCCGGGCGGCGATCAGGGCCAGTCCGTCTAACGTCAGGTTGGGATGGATGGTGTCGATGCACTCGGCAACCGGGTCGATCAGCGCGGTGAACCCGCCGGTGGCCACCACGCGGCAGCGCGCCCCCAGTTCTTTCTGGATGAGGCGCACGATGCCATCCACCAGACACGCGTGGCCCTGGATAATTCCGGTCTGTATGCTGCTGGTGGTGTCGCGACCGATGATGGTCGATGGGCGGAGCCATTCGACCTTGGAGAGTCTCGCGGCGCGACTGGTGAGCGCGTCGGCGGAAATGCCGACGCCCGGGGCGATCACGCCCCCGCGATACGCACCGTCCGCGGTGACGACACAGAACGTCGTGGCGGTGCCAAAGTCCACGATGATGAGCGGCCCCCCATACGCCGCGTAGGCGGCCGCGGCATTCACGAGACGGTCGGCGCCGATCTCGTCCGGGTTCGGATAGGCGATGGTAAGGCCGAACGGGGACTCGTGGGTGACCACGTGGGGGACGATTCGGAAGGACCGCTCAAGCACGTCCACGAAAATCGGGGTGAGATTGGGCACAACGCTGGACAACACGGCGTGCGAGGGCCGGGAGGACTCCACGTCGCGGATCAATTCGCGCACGGTGAGCCCGTACTCGTCGGCGGTCCGACCGGCGTGGGTGGCCAACCGCCAATCATGCAGCAGGGTCCGACCGTGAAAGAGACCGATCACGATATTCGTATTGCCGATATCGATGGCGATCAGGCCTGGAGCGGTCTGCCGACGTGGACGTTTGGCGCGTGGCATCGGCAGCTTACACCACGGGAGGAGTCGCGGTCCGAAGCAGCAACACTTCGCCGGTATGAACGGCGCGAACGTGTCCGTCTCGTGTTCGAACCATCAATCGACCGAGCGGGTCCAATCCCTCGTCCGCCCCTTCCAGGAGTCCGGTCGGCGTGGACACCGTCACCTGGCCGCCGGCGGTTGCGCTGGCGGCGGTCCATCGAGACCGCCGCGCGTCCGCGTTGTGCGGAAGGTCGTTGATTTCGCGCGTCAAGCGGTTGAGAATCGCGGCGGCGAGGAAGCTGCGGTCCGTGATGACCCCGGTGGCGTCGAGAATCGATGTGGCGGATGCGGCGAACGATTCCGGCAGGGCCGCCGCACGGTTGTTCACGTTGACGCCGATGCCCACGATCACCGCGCGCTGTTCGATGTGCAGTGGGTGCCATCGTGTCTCCGTCAGCACGCCGGCCACCTTGCGGCCGTTGAGCAGGACGTCGTTCGGCCACTTCACGCGTCCGGCCAGGCCACACACGCGTTCGATGGCCTCGCGGATGGCGAGCGCCGAGACCAAACCGATCCACGGCCACCACTCCGGACCTGATCCGGGTCGGACGATCACTGAGAGCGCAATCGCGGTGCCGCGAGGGGTGCGCCACTCGCGCCCTTCGCGACCGCGCCCCTCGGTCTGAGAGTCGGCCAGCACCGCGGTACAGTGTGGTGCGCCGGCCTCCGCCAACGCGAGAGCGTTCGTGTTGGTGGACGGAGTCTCCTCGAGCAGATGAAGATGCCAGCCGGCAGGCTCGTCGAGGTGCCGCCGTACTGCTGCGAGCGTCAAGTCCGCCATAGTTCGAAATGGAGGTCGGCCGCCGGCGCTGAGTGAGTCAACGCTCCGACCGAGATGTAATCCGCGCCGAGGGCCGCGAGGTCTCGGACCGTGTCCAGGGTCACGCCGCCCGAGACTTCGACAATCGCGCGGCCTTTGATGGCGGCGATCGCTGATCGGGTATCCTCGATCGACAGATTGTCGAGCAACACCATGTCGGCGCCGGCGTCCACGGCTTCGCGCGCGGCCGCCACCGTGGAGACCTCGATTTCGACCTTGACGAGATGGCCCGCGCGCGCTTTGGCCTGGCGAACGGAGTCTCCGATGCGGCCGGAGAGGGCGAGGTGCGTATCTTTGATCAGAATCCCGTCGTCCAAGCCGAACCGGTGGTTCGCACCGCCGCCGCACCGGACCGCATACTTGTCCAGTAGCCGCCACCCCGGCGGCGTTTTCCGCGTATCAGTGATCCGACACGGATAGCCGCGCACCGCGTCGACGAACCGGCGGGTCAGCGCCGCGATCCCGCACAGGCGTTGGAGAATGTTTAGCGCCACCCGTTCACCGGTCAGGACCGACCGGCCGTCGCCACGGACCGTCAGCAACGTGGTGCCAACGTCCACCGACTCACCTTCCGTCGCATCGAGTGTGGCCCAGATCGTGGGATCCAGCGTCTGAAACACCAGCATGGCCACCGGGCCGCCGGCCACAACCGTGGGCGACTTCGTCGCGATGCGACCCTCAGCAGGAACCGCCTCGGTAAACAGGGCGTTCGTTGTGGCGTCGCCGCGGCCGATGTCTTCCGCCAGCGCGCGCTCAACGAATTCTCTGAGCGCTGAGGGCGGAGCGATCAACGCGTGTCGCTCCCGCCGAGTTTGGAAACCTGTTCGGACAGGATTCTCTTCTGGTCGGTGAGTTCGGAACGACGACGTTCGTGATCAGCCACCACCTCAGCTGGCGCTTTGGCGGCGAACTGCGGGTTTTTCAGTTTGGCATCGATCCGTGACAATTCCCCTTGTACCTCCTGGAGGTACTTCCTGAGCCTGGCGCGTTCTTTCTCCAGGTCAATCCCCTCCGAGTCGAGGAACACTTCGCCGATGGATGTCGCGACGGGGACGGCGTTCGCGGGCTTTTTGAGGTTCGGTCCCGCTTGGAAAGCCGACAAGCGAGCCAGGCGCATAATGTCGGCTTCACCGTGACGAAGGATCCGATCGGAAGTCTCCGCCGGAGCGGCCAGGCCGGCCGTGAGTTTCTGGGCTGGCGACACGTTCAACTCGCTTCGCATCGTCCGGATGGCGGTGATCACCGTCATGATCTCGTCCATGATGCCTTCGACGGCTTGGTCCTCGACAGGAACGACGGCAGATTGAGGATACGGAGCCAGGACGATCGTATCTCCCACGTGAGGCACCTTCTGCCAGATTTCTTCGGTGACGAACGGCATGAAGGGGTGCAGCAACCGCAGAATCGTCTCCAGTGTTGATACCATAGTTGCTCGGGTGGCGTTCGCCTGATGTGCCGGCGTGTCGGGTAACAGTCGCGCCTTCGCGAGTTCGATGTACCAGTCACAGAACTCGTGCCATACAAATCGATACACATGGTTTGCGGCTTCGTCGAACCTGTATGCGTTCAGGTCCTCCGTCACCGTGTCGATGGTGCGATTCAGGCGAACCGTGATCCACCGGTCGCCAAACGAGCGGTGTTCGGCTCCCGCGTCCGTCGGGCGCCCGTTGAGGTTCATCAACACGAATCGCGAGGCATTCCATAATTTGTTTGCGAAGTTTCGATAGCCCTCGATCCGCTGTTCCGACAGCTTCACGTCCCGTCCCGGCGACGCCATGGCCGCCAGCGTGAACCGCAGCGCGTCGGTGCCGTGCTGGTCCATGATGCCCAGCGGATCGATCACGTTACCTTTGGACTTGCTCATTTTCTGGCCTTCGGCGTCCCGGACCAGCGCGTGGATGTAGACGTCGCGGAACGGCACGTCGCCCCGGAACTTCAGGCCCATCATGATCATGCGTGCAACCCAGAAGAACAGGATGTCGAAACTCGTGACCAGTGTGGATGTGGGGTAAAACCGCGCGAGTTCTGGAGTCTGTTTTGGCCAACCCAACGTTGAGAACGGCCAGAGCGCCGAAGAAAACCAGGTATCCAGCACGTCGGGATCTTGGATCAATTCGGTCGATCGGCACTGTGGGCACTGGTGCGGATCGCTTTGGGGATGATCGAGCGGGGCCTTGATGGGGACCGCCTCTTTCCCAATATGAAGGGTGCCTTGATCTCCCAGACCGACACGCGTGACAGCGGGGTCGCAGGTTGTGCAGTACCAGACGGGGACGCGGTGTCCCCACCAGATCTGCCGAGACACGCACCAATCTTGGATGTTGTTCATCCAACCTAAGTAGTTGTTGATCCATCCTTCGGGAATCAGGCGAATGGTGCCATTTTTGACGGCGTCGATTGCCGGGGCAGCCAGGGAATTCGCCGGGTCGTTGACCTTCACGAACCACTGCGGCGAAGAAAACGGTTCGACCACGGTCTTACACCGGTAGCACTTGCCGAGCGCGTGACGATGCGGCTCGGTCTTGATCAAGAAGCCCTCCTGTTCGAGCCGTTGAACGACTGTCGTCCGAGCGTCTTTGATCGGTTGGCCCGCGAGCGGAAGGAGATCGTTGATTAGCCGCACCTTTTCACGAAGGGCGTCGCCGTTGATTCGTCCTCGAGCGTCGAAAGTAGAAATCGACGGCAGGCTGTGTCGGTGTCCCGCTTTCTCGTCGTTGAAATCGTGTCCGGGCGTGATCTTGACGGCACCGGTTCCGAACTCGCGATCGACCAGGATCGCGTCGCCAACGATCGGGATCGTCCTCGTCGTGAGGGGGAGCGAGACGTGCTTTCCAATCAACCGATTGAACCGCGGGTCGTCGGGATGGACCGCAACAGCGGTATCACCAAGCATGGTCTCGGGCCGGGTTGTAGCGACGGTCAGAGACTGAGCGGAGTCATCGGCAAGGGGATACCGGATGTAGTACATCGTCCCGGCGGTCTCTTCGTGCTCGACTTCGATGTCCGACAGCGCGGTGCCGCAACGCCAACACCAGTTGATCAATCGCTCGGCGCGATAAATCAGTCCTTCGTGGTGGAGACGGACGAACACTTCACGCACCGCCGCGGACAGGCCCTCGTCCAATGTAAACCGCTCGCGGCTCCAATCACACGAGGCCCCGAGCCGCTTAAGCTGCTCAAGAATCCGTCCGCCGGATTCCTTGCGCCACGCCCAGACCCGTTCGATGAACCGTTCGCGTCCCAACTGTTCGCGTGACGTGCCCTCGGCCTTCAGTTGGCGTTCGACGACGTTTTGGGTCGCGATCCCGGCGTGGTCCGTTCCGGGCTGCCACAAGGTGGCGTCGCCGCGCATGCGATGCCAGCGAACCAGGATATCTTGCAAGGTGTTGTTGAGCGCGTGGCCGACGTGCAGCGAGCCGGTGACGTTCGGCGGCGGAATGACGATGCAGTAGGGCTGGCCGGCCGATGCGGCCTCGGCCCGGAACAAATCGCGCTCAAGCCAGAAGCGAGACCAGCGAGCTTCGACGTCTTGGGGGCGGTATACCGTGTCGAGATCGGCCATGCGGATACGGGCGCGCCGGGCGCGCAACAGGCGGGACCATCATACCATCGTGGCAGAAAGCTTGTAAAGAAAAGGTCTAGCGAGAGATACCAGTATGGTCTGTATTGGAAAGAGGGGGCTCGCGAAGGGGATCAGCTGTTGTCGCGGGTGAGTCGTTCGAGTTCTTTTTTGATCGCGGCTTCGGCGATGGAAGGGACCACGTCCCAGACGATGCGCTCGACGATTTCGTTGACCACGCGCTCCAACGACTCCTTGGCCAAGCCGGGAACCAGGTCCCATGCGACCTTCTCCACCACTTCCCGAGCCACGTCTTTGGCGACGCCCTCAACGACCTCTCGGGGGAGCGAGGTGTCCCCGTTGCGCTCCGTTCCGATTTGCGGTTTGACGGCTGCCGCGGGTGTGGATGGCTCCGATCGGGTCGGAAGCGGGGCGGGTGTCGAACGCAGTGGTTCCGCCGTGTCCATCTCGGGAGAAAATGGCGCGTCCTGGAGCCCGGTGAACACCGGCTCGGAATCGTCGGCGGTGGTGAAATTATCGCTCGGCGTCAGTTCATTGCGGTCGAGAAACTGGGTGGTGTCCAGCGCACTCGACGACGTGTCGCCCGCAGGCATGCTGAAGTCGAACCCCGCCGACCGGTCCTGAGACAGCTCTGAGAACGGCGATGGTGCGTCCTGCGCCCATCCGAGCAAATCCTCGATTTTGGCCGGAGCCGGTTCGGCTGCGGGGGAAGCCGCAGGCGCGGCAGGAACCGGCGTGTGGATGGGGCTGTATCGCTTGACGCGGTCGATCGTTTCTTTCGGATTCAGCGGTTTACGAAGAAAGTCGGTGACGCCAACGAGGCGAAGCGTCAACTCATCATATACGTCACCGGGATTAACCAGGAGCAAGAGCGCGACGTTTTTCAGTACGTTTTTCTGTTTCAGTTTCTCGAGAAAACGGAAGATGTTGGTGCCTTCCATCCGATAGTCGGCCAAAATCACATCCGGAGTCGTGGCCAACGCCACGTCGAGGGCCGTGAGTCCGTCGCCGACCGCGGTCACCTCGCAGCCCTCGGCGCCTAACGCGCTTTCGACGGCTCGCTGGACCGCGGGATCGTGATCAATGATCAGAAGTCTGGGTGCGCTCATCGTTCGAAAAGGATAGTGAAACCGACGTGTACGAAGGCTAAGCTAGCATTCGCCGCTGGGGTTGTCAAACGAACGGCGATCACTGCTTCGCGAAGGTGCGCAAGTAACTGACGACGTTCCAGCGGTCTTGTTCGGTCAACATCGGGTCCCAGGCCGGCATCCCGGTGCCGGGGCGCCCCTTCGTGATGACGTCGAACAGGTGTTGGTCGCTCAGGGGGGCCATCCGTTTGGGGTCGGTCAAGTTCGGCGTGGCGCCGCCCACACCGGCGCCGGTTTTGCCGTGGCAGCCCTGGCAGTTTTTCTCGTAAATCACCTTGCCGCGAACGGCGTCTCCTGCAGCCAGTGCAAGGCGCCAGCCGCCGAGCGCGCTCGATGCAGCCATCGCGGCGAACCCGACGAGTGCCCACCCGCGCATCGTGTCCCTCATGGCGCCGATTGTGGTCCGATGCTTAGCGACTGTCAAGCAGCCTCCCGGTTCGATCGACGGTCACTCGCCGGTCACGGGTTGGGACATCAAGACATCCAGGTGCCGGAGGGCATCGTCCATCTGGCCCATCCGATCGTTGAGCGTTTCAATGAGGGTGTTGGATTCCGCCACTTGGCGATCCACGGTTTGCCACTGGGTCTCGAACCCGGTTTCGTGTTCGGCGAGGGTGCGGTAGAGGGTCAGTTCTTCCGACAACAGAGAGTGTACCGCTTCGGCGCGCTGCAGAAGGACTTCGTGGCGTTCGCGCCGATCGCGCAGCAAGAGGGTCTGTTCGGCCAGGGTTTCGGGGTCTACCGGTTCCAGAGGCGCCAGCGGCTGGCTTCCTGGTGGCAACGACGGAAGCATCGGAGACGGCGGATAGAGGGTGAGCAGGGCGCGGATCTCCGCTCGATCGTGCGAGTCGGGATGCCCCTCGTTCCTGGATACGAGGCGGAGGGCCTCGTCGCGAACGGTCGTGCGGAGTCGGGCGAGGGCTTCGTCGGTCCGAACACTCAACTCAGTGCGTCGTCGTTGGAGTGATTCGCGCTCGTCCAATACCGCGCGGAGCTGTTTGAGCGCAGCTTCGAGTTTTCGAGATCCGAACGGTCCGGCCGGTCCACGTGTCTCCGACTTGAGGCGTTTGATGGTGTTGGTGAGTTCGTCCTGCCGTGCCATCACCGCTTCCTCGCGTTGTGTGACCGTGGCCTGCTCCATTTTTAGAGCCCGTATTTCTTGGCGGAGGTCCTCGATCGGCGCGGAAAAGGCGGTCGTCAGAAGTCCGAAGAGACTGATCAGCGCGACCCGAATCGCGCGTTCCAGGCTAGGGCGACGATGGAAAATAGAGGCCATACTTTTTCAGTTTGTACTGAAGTGAGCTTCGTTTGAGGCCTAAAAGTTTTGCGGCGCGCGTCTGATTGTGCCCGCAATCTTCGATGGTGCGTCGGATCATTTCGCGCTCCAGCTGGCCGATTCGATCCGCGAGTCCGTCGGTGGACGGCGGTTGCGGCGTCGAACCGAAGAGTTCCTGCGGGAGATCGGCGTACTCGATGCGATCGCCTTCCGCCAGCACGATCAGGCGCTCAATGAGGTTTTCGAGCTCCCGCACGTTGCCCGGCCAGGCGTATGACATCAACGCGGTCAGCACCTCCGGAACCAAGATAATCGGTTTGTGCAGGGCCGCCGAGTACCGCGCCAAAAAATACTCAACCAGCTCCGGGATGTCTTCGAGTCGATCACGCAGCGGAGGAAGCGAGATGGTCACCACGTTGAGCCGGAAAAACAAGTCTTCGCGAAACCGTCGCTCGGCAATCTCCTGCCGGATGTCACGGTTGGTGGCCGCCAAAATGCGGACGTCTACGGAGAGCGTCTTCGTGCCTCCAACACGTTCGAAGGTTTTGTCCTGCAACACGCGGAGCAGTTTGACCTGAAGCGCGGGCGATAGCTCGGCGATTTCGTCTAAAAACAGCGTGCCCTTGTCCGCAAGTTCGAAGCGTCCGCGCTTCTGAAACAGGGCGCCGGTGAACGCGCCGCGTTCATGCCCGAACAGCTCGCTCTCGAGCAGGCCTTCCGACAGGGCCGCGCAGTTGACCGCGATGAACGGCTGACTGGCGCGCGCGCCCTGCTCGTGGATCCCTCGCGCGACCATCTCCTTGCCGGTACCGCTTTCGCCCAAGATCAGCACTGACGGCGACCCGGCGGCGACCTTGCGAATGAGCCGATAGATCTGTTGCATCTTCTCGCTGCGCCCAATGATGCGGCCGACCCGATAAGAGAGCGCTTCCTTCAAGTACTCGTTTTCAGACTGGAGACGGGCCTGATCGAACGCGCGCTGGCTCTTGATCTCGATCTCGCTGATGGAAAAGGGCTTGACGATATAGTCGAACGCGCCCTGACGGATGGTCTCGACCGCCTGTTCGATGGTGCCGTAGGCGGTCATGACGATCACGGGCGTCCGGGGCAGGGCTGCCCGGCACTCTTTGAGGACCGTGAGACCGTCGGCCTTCGGCATCTTCACGTCGGTGATGACGAGGTCGAGGGATCCTTCTCGCACGCGGCCGAGCGCTTCGTCGCCGTCAGCCGCCTCGACCACCTCAAATCCGGTTTCGTGGAAGACCTGACGCAGCATGTGCCGCATCGAGGCCTTGTCGTCAACGATAAGGATACGCTTCATGTGGAACCCTTTCGAACGGGATACGGATAATAAACGCCGAGCCCGCGCCGGGAGCCGTGTCGACCTCGATCACGCCGCGGTGGCCCTCGACGATCTTGTGGGCGATCGCCAACCCTAGCCCGGTGCCTTGATCCTTCGTCGTGAAAAACGGGGTGAAGATCTGATTCTTGACGTGTTCGGGGATGCCGGGGCCGCTGTCCCGAATGGTGACGGTCAACCAGTCCTCGGAAAGATCAGCTGTCACCTCAAGATCCCCTCCCGACGGCATGGCCTCCAGGGCGTTGCGGACCAAGTTGACGAAGGCGCGACGAAATTCATTGGGATCCAGCACCACCGGAGCCTGGCGTGCCGGAGGCGTCCATTTGAGCGTCACGGGTTGCGGGTGCGTGGACAACAGGAAGGTCAGGGTCCCGTCGATCAGCGCTCCGACGTCGGCAGGCTCGAAGTGCAGTTGCGGCTCGCGGGCGAACGTCAGGAAATCGCTGACGATACGGTTGAGATGCCTGACTTCCTGGACGATCTCATCGAGCAGCGTGCGCGCCCCGTCGTCCTGTATCCGGCGGATCAAGAGCTCGGAGAATCCCTCGATCGCGGCCAAGGGGTTGCGAATCTCATGCGCGATGCCTGCGGTGAGCTGCCCGATGGCGGCAAGACGATCCTTCCGCCTGACTTCTTCCTGCAATTTTCTCACCGCCGTCAGATCGGTGAGCAACGCGGACGCGCCGATCAGCACCCCGTCAAGGTCATGAAGCGGAGCTGTGTGGACGCCGATCCATTTTTGGCGCCCCGCACGGGTCTGCAGGCGGATCTCTTGGAGCGGTCGATCCGTGCGACCAGCCAGGGTCGCCTCCAGGAGGACCATGATCGGATGGTCGTGGTCCAGGACCGTGCTGGACCCTTCCGCCGGCGCGTCGGTGGGGAGGTCCAGGATGTCGAGGGCGGCCGGGTTCACGCGGGTGAGACGGCCGGCGAAGTCCACCCCGATAACGCCTGTTGTCATGCTACGCAGGAGAAAATCGCTGTACCCGCGGTGCCGGTCGGCCCGTTGGCGCTCCTGTTGGTACAGTTGAGTGAGGAGACGATCTTTCTCAGCCAGGGCGTCGACCATTTCGTTGAAACGACGACCAAGATACCCGACTTCATCCTGAGTGAGCCCGTGCACCTTCGCCGGCGGTTGTCCTTTCCCCACGCGATCCATGGCGGAGACGAGCGCCCACAACGGGTTGAGGATCGAGCGCGAGAGCCACCAGCCGATGGGAAGGAGAATGAGAAGGCTGATCCCCACCGTGCCCGCCACGTGCCGCTTCGTTGCGGTCAGGGCGTCGAAGAAATCCGCGCCGGCTTCGACCGCCACCACCGCCACGAAGGCGCCGTCTTGGTCGCGCAACGGGGCATACCCCGACTTGTAATACCGACCGTCTTGGCCGCGGTACAGCACCGAGGCGGCTGATCGGCCCTCCCACACGTCATCGAGCTCCGCCAAATCGAGTTTGACAAACAGGTACTCACGGCCGACGGGAGTGTGTTCGTTGGAATCGAGCAACATGCGATGTTGGCGATCGAGCACGTAAATGTGGCTGGCGTTGGACGCTTGCTGGACCCGTTTCAGATCGCCGAGCAACAGGGCGTAGAGCGTGGTCCCTTCGCTGCCCGGTCGCATCTGCATCAGATAACGAGGGTTGATCGCGGAGCGCACGGTTTGTGCAACCGTGATCAGGCGTTTGGTCAACTCCTGATCCAGCGCGTCTTGTGCCGCGTCGTAGAAAAACCAGCCGCTCACCGCGAGCGTGCCGATAATGAGCAGCGCGTACGGGAGCACAAAACGCCGAACCAGGCGATGACGTCCCAGCGGCGGATGGACGTCCATGGACGTCCACGAGCTTAGGGGAAGTCCTGGCGGGAAGTCAACGGCGCAAGTGGGATATACTGAGCGCCGGCATGTTTGAGGACAGGGTTCGGCGCGACGGTCCACGTCAGGGGACTGAGGTGGCGCTCGCGTTGAGCGGCGGGGCGGCTCGCGCCGCGGGACACGTGGGTGTGCTCTGCGCGTTGGTCGACGCGCAGGTTCCGATTGCGGGTCTCGTCGGGACCAGTGGAGGCGCGTTTGTGGGCGCGTTGTTCGCGTCTGGGCGCTACTCAACCGCAGACCTGGATCGCATCGCGCGGAACCTTACGTGGCGGGACGTGATCGGGCCCGCGCTGTCCACGCGGGGGCTGTTTGCCAGTCAGCGGGTGGGGGCCGCGCTCCGTGCTTTGATCGGACGGGTGGGATTCGCCGACCTGCGATACCCGTTTGCTGCCGTGGCCTGTGACCTGCGGACTGGTGACAAGGTGGTGATCGACGATGGAGAGGTGGCTCTGGCGGTCCAAGCCAGTTGTAGCTTGCCGGTCTTTTTCACGCCGACCGACGTGGGCGGGCGTCTCCTCGTCGACGGCGGCGCCGTGAGTCAACTCCCGGTTCAGGCAGCCCGGGAACGATTTCCCGCCGCGTGTATCGTGGGAGTGGACGTCAACTATCGGGCGGCGGAGACGGCGCGCCTAACCAACTTGGTCTCGATCGGGGTGCAGGTCGTGTCGCTGTTTGCCCGCCACAATGCAGCCCGAGAACGCCAGCAAGCCGATGTCATGATTGATGTCGACGCCTCGGATGTCGCCCTCTACGAACTCACCAAGATTCCGGTCATGATCGGCCGGGGCTGTGACGCGGCAAAGGACGTCCTTAGGCAGGGGGCCCTTCCAACGCAGGCGGCACATGGTTCGTACTGATGCCCGTGGGGAGCGAGGGCTCCACTCAACTGTTTTTGCTCTGAATAAACCCCAATAAGGAGGTGTCTAAATGCATGTGGACACGACCACGGCAACCCGGAGGTACGTCTTGAGTCCACACGATCACAGGGCCGTCATTGCGGGCGCGGGGCTGTTGGTGTTGATGGGGTTCGGTACTCCGGAGGCCCACGCCACGATGCCGTCGGCTCCCCTTGAGATGTCGTTGGAATCGACGGGGGTGGTGGCGGTCGACGTGGACCTCGTCGTGACGCTGACGGTACGGCCGTTGGTCGACGCCGAGCGGCTGTCGCTGAAGATTACGTTGCCGGATGGGGTGGATTTGGTCGCCGGCGAAACCGCGTGGGTCGGCCCAGTGCGCGCCCGGGAACGTCAGGTCTTGAGTGTCACGGTGCGTCCTCGCCGCTCTGCGTTCTCGGTGATCCAAGGCGCCGCGCGCATTGAGTTTCCAGACGGCGCCATGCTCGGCGACGTCCGTTCATTGACTCTCTCGTTGGGTGAGCGCTCCAAGCAGACGCTCGGCACCTCTCCTTCCAAGAAAACAACCACGGGTGAAACGGTTATTGAATTTCGCGACGCGCCCTAACCGTTCACAGCGGTGGGGTGCGGTGTGGGGCGCCCTCCTGCTCGTGGGTTGCGGCTCGGGCGGAGGCGGTACGCCAACCGACGATTTGATCTGCCGCGGCGAAGGGGTTATCGTCGGCGGCAAAGTCACGTTTATCAAACGCCTCTATAACGAGCAGGGACTGACGGGAGAACGCAAGATTCTTCCCGCGCGGTACGTATTGGTTGAAATGGTGCTTGAAGTCGACGGTCGCGTCCTAGGGAGAACGTACACCGATCAAAACGGCAACTACTGCGTGCAGGCCGGCGGCGTTCCCCCGGAGTTTCCTGCCGTGTACCCGCGCGTGGCCACGCGGACAGATCCGGGCCGGTTTGACATCGCGGTTGTAGACAGCATCACCAACCCTCAACCCAACGTGTATAGCCGGCCAGGCGTGTCGCTCAACGGCACCGGATCTGGTATCTATAGTCGGAATATCGCGATTCCGGTAGTGGCGGATTTGGGTTCGGGTGTTCTGTTCCCTTTGTCTGGTGCGTTTAATATTCTGGACGTGGCCACGCAAGGGGCTGAGATCGCGATCGAAATAGCGGGCCGGCCTCCTAGTGCAAACCTGTTGATCGGGTGGACCCCGGGTACGGTGTTCGGGTCCGGCACGCTGGGCACGTACTTTGTCGGCGATGACGCGACACAAACCCTTGCCGGGATCGAGCTCTCAGGCGGGTCTGGAGGCAGCGACCTGGACTCCGGTGACCATGACGAGTTCGACGACGATGTCATTTTGCACGAGTATGGTCACTTCATGGCCTACAGCTTCTCCAAACCCGCCGAGGCAGGCGGTACGCATTATCTGAACGACAACACCCAAGATATTCGCCTGGCCTGGTCCGAAGGGTGGGCGACATTCCTTTCAGCCGCGGTGAGAGAGAGTGCGGTCATGGTCAACACGCGGGGTGGGGATCCCGGGCACCCCGAACACGACTTCAGCTACGCCTTTGACATCGAGACCCCGCATTCGGACCTCCTGTCTCACCCCAATATCGGAACGCCGCTCGAGGATCACGGCGTGTACACCACCAGCGAGGTGTCGGTTGCCTCGGTGCTGTGGGATCTGTACGACTCGAGAAACGAATCCGGCGATCGCTACGCGCTGGGCTTGCAAGGGGTCTGGGACGTGTTTGCGCGGTTGGTCACCGCTCCACCCAACGTGTCGCTTGAAACCTTCGCCGGCTTTTTTGTGAATCAATTCGGAATGACAAATTTGGCTGAAACCGCCAAGCTGCGTCGTGTGCAGTTGTTCGCCGACGAATACGAGGAAGGCGACGACCAGATGTCGAGTGCTCCCGCGATTGGTCCGGGTACTCCGGGGGTCGTGAATGAATTCACAACGTGTCACACGCTCTATCCGGCCGGGGACGTTGATTACGTCCGAATCCAGCTCAATACGTCTCGTTCGGTGAAGATCGACACGTTTAACCTCTCGAACGGGGCTGACACCGTTGTGCAGCTTCTGGATGCCAACGGCACCGTCGTTGTTCTTGATCTGAATGGGGTGCCGCTTCCTCTGGAGAATGACAATGCAGCGACACCGAAACTATTTACCCCGACTATCTGCGGAAATCGTCGAGTGCCAATACCGCAAGCCTATTTCGATCTGGGGGTCAACAATGGGGCGAGGTTGGCATCCACTGTTTCAACAGGATCGTCCGTCCTATCGGCGGGCACGTACTATGCGAAGGTAATGTCGAGAGCGACTGCAGGCACCGGGCGGAATCTCTCCGCTGGCGAACTGGGCTCTTACGACCTCGTAGTTACGCTGCAGTAACATCTGTTATCAACAGATTATCAACAGAAACTCCCAACTAAAACACAGGGCAATCCACAATATCTTGGTGCTAGGTCGTTTGGTTGCCACATGATATGGTGTTTTCCGCTTGACACCGAGAATAGGGAGGGAGTACCATCACCCCTCGCGTTTGGCGGAGCGCAAGGCGAGCTGCCCGATCCCGTTTCCTACTTCCCTAATTCGTGCTTGCAACCAAGGAGGGTTCTGTATGAGTGAAAGCGCCCAGATGACCGGCGAGTCGGTTCCGACTGTCTCGAACCACCCCACTCCCCGTATCTCGCCCAATGCGCTGAAGGTGCTTCAGAAGCGTTACTTAGCGAAGGACGAGCAAGGCCGCGTCGTGGAAACTCCGCAAGAGTTGTTCGAACGCGTGGCGCGGAATATTGCGCAGGCCGAACGGATGTACGGGACCGACGCTGATGTGGATCGGGCATATGAGCGCTTTTACGCGGTGATGGCGGAGCTTGATTTCTTGCCCAACTCACCCACGTTGATGAATGCGGGTCGGGAACTGCAGCAACTCTCCGCATGTTTCGTCCTGCCGGTCGGCGACTCGATGGAAGACATCTTCGAAACGGTCAAACAAGCGGCGATTATTCATAAGACCGGCGGGGGAACCGGGTTTTCCTTTTCGCGGCTGCGTCCCAAGGACGATGTGGTTCGCACGACCGGCGGCGTGGCGTCAGGGCCGGTCTCGTTTATGAAAGTGTTCAACCACGCGACCGAAGCCGTCAAACAGGGCGGCACGCGCCGTGGGGCGAACATGGGGATCCTGCGGGTGGATCATCCCGACGTGATGGAGTTCATCACCTGTAAGACGGATACCAAGGATATTACCAACTTCAACATCAGTGTGGCGATCACCGATCGATTCATGGAGGCGGTTGAGCGGGGTGAGGAGTACGACCTCGTGAGCCCGCGAACCGGTCAACCCGCGCGACAGTTGGCCGCGCGCGAGGTCTTCGACCGCATCGCGTCCTCGGCATGGCGGAACGGCGAACCTGGACTGTTCTTCATCGATGTGACCAACCGCACGAACCCGACGCCGCACGTCGCCGCCATGGAGGCGACTAACCCGTGCGGGGAGCAGCCCTTGCTCCCGTATGAATCGTGCAACCTGGGCAGCATCAACCTTGAGCGGCACGTCGTCCGGCGGGACGGACGCGACGAGATCGATTGGACGCGACTGGAACAAACGATCCGGACCACCGTTCGATTTTTGGACGATGTGATCGACATGAACCGTTACCCGATTCCGCAGATCGAAACGATCACCAAGGCCAACCGGAAGATCGGACTGGGGATCATGGGATTCGCCAGACTGCTCTTTAAGCTCGGTATCGCCTACGACTCCAATGAAGGCGTGGGAATGGGCCGTCAGGTCATGAAATTCTTCCGCGACATCGGCTACGACGAATCGCGTCGCCTCGCGGACGAACGCGGGCCCTACACCCACTGGGAAGGGTCGATGCACCAGAAACAGGGCTATCGGCTGCGCAATTCCTACGTCACGACCGTGGCTCCGACCGGAACGATTTCCATGATTGCCGACACGTCGGGGGGATGCGAGCCCGAGTTTTCCCTGATCTGGTATAAGAACGTGATGGATGGGGAGCATCTACCGTACGTGCTGGAGGACTTTATCGACGTCGCCAAGCGCGAAGGCTTCTGGAGCGAGGACCTCATTCAGCGTATTTTGGACAATCACGGCTCTGCGCGAGGGCTCAGCGGGGTCCCCGAACATTGGCAGCGGGTGTTCGCCACGTCTCACGATGTCGCGCCGGAGTGGCACGTCAGAATGCAGGCGGCGTTTCAGGCGCACACCGACAGTGCGGTATCTAAGACGATCAACTTGCCGGCAAGTGCCACGGTGGAGGATGTGAAGAAAGCCTATTCGCTAGCCTACACGCTTGGGTGCAAGGGGATCACCGTCTACCGAGACGGCAGTCGCGATGAGCAGGTGCTGAACATTGGGCGATCCGCTAAAACGTCCGTTTCTGGTGGCCAGGCCGGGGTTGAGGGGGCGCCCGCCGCGTCAGCGATCGGTGAACCATTGGTGGTGGATCCTCCGATCTTGCAACCCGCGGTCGCCGGAACGTCGTTGATCATGCCCAAGCCGCGTCCTCGAACCACGACGGGCTGTACCAGCCGCACCAGCACCTCGTGTGGAGATTTGTACGTCACCGTGAACCAGGACGAAACCGGCCGCGCATTTGAAGTGTTCAACATGATGGGTAAGTCCGGCGGCTGCGAGGCCTCGTTCAATGAAGCCATCGGCCGGTTGATTTCACTGGCGTTGCGAGCCGGAGCCGATCCTCGGGCAATCGTCAAACAGCTCGTTGGGATCCGCTGTGACAAGCCATACGGGGTTGGGCCGGATCGGGTGCTGTCGTGCTCAGACGCGATCGCGAAAAGCGTGGCAGAGTATGTGGCGGCGAAAGCTCCCGCGACGCTTGACCCGGAGATGAAGGCGTTCGCCGGGTCGCTCGATAAGCGAACTGGGAAAGTGGCGTTTCCTTGTCCGGATTGTGGCTGCGAACTGAAGTTCGAAGAGGGGTGTGAAAAATGTGGGTTGTGCGGGTACTCCCGCTGTAGCTGAAACGCGACAACTATTTTCCTCTTCCTGTGTAACGTCTGACATAAGTAAGGGCATGGAAGGATACTTCCTTTCCATGCCCTTACTTTTCCTTCCTAGACTCTGATAGTGGATTAACTGTTGAAAGCTAGCCCTCTTCAGGGCGAATAGTGGAAAAGTTTGAGAACCTTTTCCCTCCCAGCGGAGTCGCTTGGGTCCAGCCGACCCCGAAAACCGCCATGCGAGTTCTGGCGTCAGGCTTGCAGAACCTCCGCCCTGTCCGTGGGCACCATCGAATCACCGTGGGGAGGGGAGTAGAGACGATGGAAAACGCAGTGATGATGCTGGAAGGACCTGGAGCTGCTAAGAAAGCCGAGTTCGAAGACCTGACGCTGAAGTATCTCGACTCGCTCTATGGGTTTTCGCTGGTCTTAACCGGCAATAGCGAT
Source organism: uncultured Nitrospirota bacterium (assembly GCA_964570625.1). Taxonomy (GTDB): domain Bacteria; phylum Nitrospirota; class Nitrospiria; order 2-01-FULL-66-17; family 2-01-FULL-66-17; genus JBFLXB01. The sequence continues at coordinate 45,697 of CAZMYW010000002.1, forward strand.
GACGCACATGACCTAGTTCAGGACGCGTACCTTCGCGCGTTCCGCTTCTATCATCGTTACGAACACATCGCCAACTATAAGGCGTGGTTGTTCACGATTACAAAAAATCTGTTCATCAACCGGTACCATCAGCGTGCACGCGAGGTCTCGCTGACCGAACTCGAGATCGTTGAAGACGATCCGTATGAGTCGCCCAAGGAAATCCTGGTCGCAGTGAGCGACCGCCATCAACGGGGGATGTTCCGGCAGGATTTCCAGCGGGCGATGGACGCGCTCCCGCACAAGCTTCGCTTGGCCGTTCTCCTCAAAGATGTCGAGGGATTTGACTACAAGGAGATCGCCGAGATCATGGGGTGTCCCCTCGGCACCGTGATGTCGCGCTTGTCCCGCGGGAGGAACCTGCTGAAAAAGTCCCTCAAGGATTATTGGGCTCACCGCCAACCTAGCGAGCCGGCGACCACTCACGCCCACGCGGTCGCGTAACGAGTTCCCTCGGTCATCGCCGCAGGCTCGTGTGGTTCTGCGGCCGAGATCTTCTCGCGGCCCGTCGTCGGTAGGATATCAGCAGCGTCATGGACGCCTGCCACGCGGTCATGAAGCTGGTATACCCCTACCTTGACGGTGAACTCGGCGAGGAGGACCGCTGTCGAGTCTATACCCACCTGCTGGGCTGTTTCCGGTGTCAGGACACGTTTGACGCGGAGCGGTCTTTTCTGCACCTGTTCAGGGTCGGGATGCCCGTGCATTCAGCGCCGCTCACCGCTCGACAAATCGCCGAGTTCGTCGAGCACCGTTCGTCCGATCCCGAACCTCCGATAGTCGATCGCTCTCCATAGAGCGGCCACAACACATAGGATAGGACGTTTCAGTCCGGGCCGCGCGCGGTGAACCTTCTCGTGCTGGTGGCCGTTGTCGGGCGGCGCGTTCGTGCTGAATGGGGTCGCTGGACTTCGTCGCGCCGCATCCAAGCGGTTCTCGATTCCTTGGTGGCTCTATCCCCACCTCCCAGTCCTCGCGGTGGCTCCCTGCGGCAATGGGTGAGCTGCATTTTGGGACCATTCCAGTCTGGGTCGGGATCTCGGCGGAAGACCAGATGGTTGGAGGATGAATGTCCCGCAACAGCTGAAAAGACAGAGGAAATCTCCTTGACTTTCAAGGTGCGCTTCTCTAAACTATTGCGGTTGCGCTGACTAAAACCTCTGCGTCAAGACGCTTGACTTGTTCCGCGCGCAGTCGTGTTTGGTGCGGCAATGGTTTTCGGAAGGCACTCTCGGAGTTTAGGGATGTGGGCTGGGGTTAGAGAACGGTTTGAAAGCGTGTTTAAGCGCTTGCGAGGTCGCGGATTGTTGGATGAGGCCGCGGTCTCGGAAGCCCTTCGCGACATCCGGCTCGCGTTGCTTGAAGCCGACGTCAACTACAAAGTCGTCAAGAATCTGATCGAGCGTGTGAAACCGCGCGCGCTGGCGCAGGAGGTCCTTCAAAGCCTATCTCCCGGCCAGCAAGTGTTGACCATTGTGTGGGAAGAATTAGGCCTACTCATGGGGCAATCGCATCGAGCCATCCAGTTGGCGGCCAACCCGCCGACGGTCGTGATGCTGGTGGGGCTCCAGGGCGCGGGAAAAACTACAACCGCAGGAAAAATCGCCAAGACATTCGCATCGAGCGGCCGTCGCGTGCTCCTGGCTGCGGCCGACCTCAAGCGGCCGGCTGCGATACGGCAACTGGAAGTGATCGGGCAGCAGATTGGGGTGCCGGTCTACGCGCCTCAACAGGAAACGACACCCGAAGCGGTCTGTCGCTCCGCGGTGACCAAGGCCGACGCGCTCGGGGCGGATGTCGTGATCCTGGATACGGCTGGTCGTCTCCAGGTTGACGACGCCCTGATGGCCGAACTGTCGGCCATCCGCGAGGCTGTGCGTCCGCACGAAGTGTTGTTGGTCGCTGATGCGATGACCGGCCAAACCGCGCTGTCGATTGCCGAACAGTTCGAGCAACGCGTGGGGTTGACCGGTATCGTGCTCACGAAAACCGAAGGTGATGCCCGCGCCGGGGCCGTGTTGTCCATGCTCGCGGTGACGGGCAAACCAATTAAATATCTGGGGACCGGAGAATCGCTGGCCGCGCTGGAGCCGTTCCATCCCGATCGCGTCGCATCACGGATTCTGGGGATGGGTGACGTGGCGGGGCTGGTCGAGCGGGCCCGGGAGGCCCTGTCAGAGACCGACGCACGACGGATCGCGGACTCGATGAGCGCCGAGTCGTTCACGCTGGAAGACTTCAAGGCGCAAGTACAGCAGGTCAAAAAACTCGGGTCGCTCGCTGACGTGCTGGCGATGATCCCGGGAGGACAGAAACTCGCCGACCGTCTCGACGGGAACGGCCCAGAGCGAGATCTGGCGCGGGTCGAGGCGATGGTGAACTCGATGACGCCGCGGGAGCGACGCCATCCCGAGGTGATCAACGGGAGTTGCCGCAAGCGTATCGCCCGCGGGAGTGGAACCACGGTTCAAGACGTGAATCAACTCTTGCGGCAGTTTGTGCAGGCCAAGCGGATGATGAAGACGCTGAAGACCGGTCGTGGCCGTCATTTGGCGGCGCGCCTATTTTCGGCCTGATACGCGCGGCATAACACCGCCGATTGCGGAGGAGCCCGTGGGGTTCGAGATCGAGCGGGAACGGTTCAACGAATTGTTCCAGCATACCTCGGACGGGGTGATGGTCATCGACCGGACCCTCCGCATCGTGGCCTTCAACCCGTCGGCGGAACGGCTGACCGCGTGTTCGGCAGACGCGGCGGTGGGTCAGCGGGTGTGTCATGAAGTGGCGGTGTGTCAGAACGCCGAGGGGTTTGAATTGTGCGAGACGGCGTGTCCGGGGCTGGCGGCGATCGATCGCCGCGAAATGCGTTCGGTGATCGACGTCAATCTGCCGGGGCGCAGTGGACACGTGGCTCCGGCGGCATGTGTGCCGATGCAAGCGTCGGACGGATCGGCGTTGGCCATGATTCTGATCCGGGACGTGTCGGATCGCGCGGCGCTCGAAGAAGAAATTTTATCAGTCGAGCGGGTCGACCGGGTGTCGGGGTTATACGCCCGGACCTACTTCGACGAGTTGTATCGGCGTGAACTGAGATTGGCGGAACGTCAACGGCGGACGTTGGCCGTCGTGATCGTCTCGCTCGCGGGTGACGTGTTGGACGGGCCGGACGCCGACCAGGTGATCAGGGCGGTGGGTGAGGCGATCCGCACCTCGCTTCGCAAGGTCGATATTGCGGGACGATATGATCACGACGTGTTCGCGATGGTGCTGTTGGACACGGATTCAGATGGGGTGGCAAGTTCGGTGGCCAGGATTGAGGCGAAGTTGACGACGCAGCGGGCCGAGAAGCGCTTGGGAGATCTCTCGGCCTCGTATGGCATCGGAACGGTTTCAAAGGATGGGTACGCGGGTCTGCTCAAGGCGGCTCGGCACTCGCTCAAGCGGTTGCCGTCCCCGCCCCCGTGAGACCTTCACGCGAGCGGAAAGTCACGCAAGGGAAAGGACGAGTATGGTTAAGATTCGGTTGGCACGACATGGCCGTCACAAGCGGCCGCTCTATCGTATCGTAGTCGCGGATTCGCAATCCCCCCGAGACGGACGATTCATCGAGGTGCTGGGCACCTATGACCCATTGGCTGCTGAGCCGGCGGTGCGTCTTGACGCGAACAAGGCGAAAGGATGGTTGGATCGGGGGGCGCAGATGACGAACACGGTGCGCCATTTGCTCAAGCGAGTCGGTGTCGGGGCTTCGTCTGCACGCGTGGTGTGAGCCACGCAGAGCCGACCGGTGTGAGCCTGATGGACGCAACGAGACCAGGGCCCCGCGAACCGCTGATGGTGGCTCGCTTGCTCAAGCCCGTCGGGCTTGGAGGCAAAGTGAAGGCGCAATCGTGGTCGGATGCTGCTGATCGCTTTCTGGTTGGGTCCGGATTCTGGGTCATGGCGACACCGCCGGTACGCGTCACGCTGGCAGAGGTGGCGGACGCCCCGAAAGGGACGCTGACCTTCCGATTTGAGGGGCGGTCTTCGATCGAGGCGGTGGAGGGTTGGCGGGGGTGTTGCCTGGCCATCGAGGAATCCGAGCGTGCTCCGCTGCCCGGCGACTCTTTTTATCACGACGAGCTTCGGGGAATGGCAGTGGCAACGGAATCCGGCGAACCGGTCGGCACGGTTCGCGACGTGTGGTCGGCCGGACCACACGACTTGCTGGTGCTTGAGAGTGGGGAACGGGAACGGTTGTTGCCGATGGTGCGGGCGTTTGTGCTCCACGTCGATCGCGCGATGCGGCGGGTGACGGTGCGACCGCCAAACGGATGGATGGACGATGCTGCGGTGTGACATCATCACCTTGTTCCCCGAGATGGTACGGGCGGTGTTGGGGACGAGCATCTTGCGGCGCGCGCAGGATCTTGGGAAGGTGGAGGTCCGTGTGATCGACCTTCGCGACTCTGCCGTCGATCGACATCGGACGGTCGATGACGTTCCCTACGGCGGCGGCGCCGGGATGGTGTTGAAAGTCGAACCGGTGGCGCGGGCGGTGGAAGCGTTGCGAGGCGATGGAGAAATACGACGGTGGGTCCTCACGTCTCCGCGGGGACGACTCTTGACGCACGAACTCGCTGAAGAGTGGAGCGGCGAAACCCGTCGGTTGACGTTCTTGTGCGGCCACTATGAAGGCGTGGACGAGCGCATTCACGGCACGGCGCCGTGGGAAGAGGTTTCGATCGGCGACTACGTGTTGACCGGGGGGGAGTTGGCGACGCTCGTGATGGTGGACGCGACCGCGCGGTTGGTTCCCGGAGTGTTGGGCGACCCGCAGTCCACGCGTGAAGAATCGTTCGTCGAGCGGCTGTTGGAGTACCCCCAATATACCAGGCCGGCGGAATTCCGCGGCATGCGGGTGCCGGAGGTGTTGCTCTCGGGGCATCATGAGGAGATACGCCGATGGCGGCGCGAGCAGTCGTTACGGGAAACCCGCCGTCGGCGGCCCGACCTGTTGGCGGGAGCGCGCCTAAGCGACGAAGAACGGGCGCAGGTCGTGCGAGACGACGCCGAGTCAGTGACGACCGGCTCGATGGGTGAAGTGAACTGAGTGTTCGTGTAAACGGGACCTGGAGCGTACGCTCTAGGCTGTCCCGGGTAAGGAGGCTCCACATGAACCAAATGCAGCGGATCGAAAAACGGTGGCTCAAAACCGGGGCTCCGGAGTTTGAGGTGGGCGATACGGTCCGCGTCCACGTGAAAGTCATCGAAGGCGAAAAAGAGCGGATCCAGGTGTTCGAGGGGGTCGTGATCGCCAGAAAAGGCACCAGCAACCGGGAAACTTTCTCGGTCCGAAAGGTGGCTTACAACGTTGGCGTGGAGCGAATGTTTCCAGTACACTCTCCTTTTGTTGAGAAGGTGGAGGTGGTTCGCTCCGGCCGCGTGCGGCGCGCCAAACTGTATTATCTCCGATCCAAACAGGGGCGGGCGGCGCGGATCGCTGAGCGGGGTACGGAAGCCCGAGCAGCGAAAACCCAGGGCGGCGCGGAAGAGGCCGAGGCGGTCACCGTCGAGACCATCCCCGTTTCCTAGTTCGGCGACCTCCCCGCTGGAGGCGGGTCTGGAGTGCTCAAGTACGAGCAGGAACTGGTCGCCTCGGGACACGTCACCATCGCAGGGATCGACGAAGCCGGCCGAGGTCCGTTGGCTGGCCCAGTGGTCGCGGCGGCGGTGATTTTGCCGTGGGACTGCCTCATCCCCGGCGTGCGGGACTCGAAGATCGTGCCGCCGCGTGAACGAGAGCGCCTGTATTATGAGATTGTCGGACGCGCCTCGGCCGTAGGCCTTGGCGTCGTCGATGTTCGGGATATCGATCGGATCAACATCTTTCACGCCACCGTGAAGGCCATGGAACAGGCCGTCCACCGGTTACATGTTCAACCCGATGCGTTGCTGGTCGACGCGATGTCGCTACCGGGAATCAAGATCCCGCAGCGGGCGATCGTTCACGGCGACGCCACCAGCTATTTGATTGCCGCCGCGTCCATTGTTGCGAAGGTTTCCCGGGATCGATTTATGACCGACTATCACGCCCGCTATCCCCGTTATGAGTTTGCGGTCCACAAGGGTTATGGCACCCCGCGTCACCTTGAACGGCTCGTGCGCCTCGGCCCGTGTCCCATTCATCGCCGGACCTTTCGTCGGGTCACGACCGAGACGGTGGGCCATGGGTAGTGAAACCGATACGTTTGCTCGGCGCGGCGAGGCCGTGGCGTCGGACGCGTTGATCCGACGGGGGTATCGAATCGTCGAGCGCAACTGTCGCTCGCGCTGGGGTGAACTGGACGTGGTGGCTTACGACGGCGATACCTTAGTGTTCGTCGAAGTCAAGGCGCGCCGGGCTCTACAGTTCGGCGACCCGGCGTATGCGGTTGATCGACGGAAACAACAACGAATCGTGCGGTTGGCGCAGCGGTACCTCTCCCGGCGACGGTTGGGGGAGCCCCTGTGCCGGTTTGACATTGTCGTCATCGACGAGCGAATGGCTTGGACACCTCGAGTGGAGGTGATCACCAATGCCTTCGACGCCTCGGGACTGCTCTAGCGCGCGGCACGTCACCACGGAGTGAGCGAAACCCATGTTGAGCGGAATCAATACCGATATTGAGCACAACGGGAAAATCTATCACGTCCAAACCGAAGACGGAGGGCATCAAAACCCCGTCATCGTGACCCATCTCTTCGCCGGGGGAGCGATCCTGTCATCTCGCAAAGTGTCCTATGCCGATGTCCTGAAATCCGGACCGAATCCGGATGTCATCAGGGAGATGATGAAGGAGCAGCACCAGGGGATGATCAAGAGCCTGAGCTCGGACCAGCTCTCCGGCGCCGGCCAGTCCTCGGCCGCTCGCAAGAGCGAGGCCCAACCCCTCGTGCCGCCTCCACCGCCAATCCCCAGCGGGCGTCGGACGCTTGATGACGTCATCGAGGAATACCTGCAGTCCAAGCGGAGCCAGAGCGTGTGATGTCTGCCCAGGCGGTCTTCGGGCGTCGTCTGAACCTGTCGCCCGATCGTGCAGCCGAGCCGTTTCCGCTCGGGGTACAGATCGTCGATGTGTGGAAGTCGTTTCTCCCCGGTATTCACGTCTTACAAGGTGCATCGCTTCAGGTGGTTCGGGGAGGCCTGGTGGTCGTCGAGGGTCCGACTGGCGCCGGAAAGAGCACGTTGTTGCGGCTGGTGGCCGGGATTGAGCGGCCCAATGCGGGACGAATTGCCGTCAGCGGAGCCGAAGTCAGCGGGGCCGGGCCCGCAGCCCTCGCTCATGTCCGGCGAACCATGGGCATGTTCCTGACGGGGATGCCCCTGTTGAGCCACCTGACGGTCGGTGAAAATGTGGCGTTGGTTCTTCGCGCGGTGAACCTTCCCTTTCGGGAGCGCCGAGTGCGCGTCTACGAGACCCTCAAGACGTTCGGACTCGAGGGCCGCCGAGACCATTACCCCGACCACCTGTCCGCGGGGGAGGCCCAGTGTGTCGGTCTGGCGCGGGCGTTGGCATCGCGTCCTGCGGTGGTGTTGGCCGACGAGCCGACCGCGATGCTGGATCGTGCGACTGCGGCTTCGGTGTTACGGGTGTTGCGGGACGTTCACGCCCGCGGCGTCACCATCTTGATGGCGACACATGATTCGGACGTCGCGACGTCTTTGGGGGCTCGTCGATTCCTCTTGCGCGGCGGACGCGTGGAAGACGCTCCGGCCAGAAAGGGCTTCGCGTGAAAGCGGGCTATCGAGGACCCACGACGTGGGTCACGATCACCGCCGCGGTGGTGTTGACCTTGACCGGGGGCTGCTGGCTCGTGGCGTGGAACGCGTGGGTGCTGATGCGCGGGTGGCGGGCCGATGTGAAGGTCGTCGTGTATCTGGCGGACTCGGTGTCGGGGGCCGAGATCGACGCCCTCCGCACCGCGATCGCCTCGGAACCGACGGTGAGCGCCCAACGGATGATGTCGAAGGACCAAGCACAAGAGGAGTTCCTGCGGTTTATGCAGTTGGACCGGTCATCGTTGGACGGGCTCGGAGAAAACCCGTTTCCCGCGTCGATCGAGGTCTCCATGAGCGAACACGCCCAGCGTCCCGAGACGATGGGGCGCCTGGCCTTGCGCTGGTCGGCGTTTCCAGGGGTGGAGGAGGTTCGTTACGGAGAAAGCCTCATTCGGGACCTGAGCATCGCGGCCCGCGCCGTATCGATCTTGGGAACGGCGGTCGGAGTGGCGCTCGCCGGTGGGGTGGCGGTGGTGATCGGCGTGATGGTGCACATTTCGTTCCGGTATCGCGCAGCGGAGGTGTCCCTGTTGCGTCTGTTCGGCGCGTCTGAGGGTGTCATCGTCAAACCGTTTCTCCTGGAGGGGCTTACCATTGGACTGTTGGGCGGTCTGATCGCTTCCGCCTTATTGAGCGGAGCTTGGCTGGCGCTCCGATACCGATGGGGCGCCGCGTTCGAGGGGCTGCTGGCGGGATGGGTCGATCGAGTGGACTTTCCCGCCGCACTGCTGCCGGGTTTGATCGGTCTGGGCATTGTGGTGGGGGCGATTGGAAGCCTTATTGCGGTTCGTCGCGTCCGACACGCGACCCTGTGAATGTAGAGTCGCATGGCGTCGCGCCATGGCGGCGGGGCTCGTGTTCTTCCTGCTCGCGACGAACGTCGCGGTTTCGTGGGCGAAAGAATCCCTGGCGGACCGTATTGCCAAGGAGCGCCAAGAACTGTCGGTGCTTCAAGAAGAGTTGGATCGAATCAAGAAACAGCGTGACCGCGTGCAGTCCAAGGAACGGACAGTGGCGGTGCGGCTTCGAGAGTCGGAACGGGTGTTGACGATTCAACGTCGCGCGCTCCGACTCGCAGAGTTGAGCGTGGACCACAAAGATCAGGAAATCGCGGATGCGGTGCGCGCACTGTCGGGGTTCCAGGCGCGAGCCGAAGAGACCCGTCGAGTGGCCCGAACGCGGGTTCGCGAACTGGCGAAGTGGCGAGGAGTGTACGACGGCACTGTGGTGATGGCTGCCGCGCCGGCGGAGATGACCATCCGCTACGACACGGTTCGACGGGTGGTTGCCCGGGACCGTCGTGTGGTGGTGGAGGCGCAGGCTGCGGCGGTCTCGGTCTTGGAGCAGGTCCAGACCCTGGAGCGGTTACGACGAGACCTGGAACGAGATCGCGGTGAGGAGCGGGCTGCGCTCAAAGCGGTTCTGTCCGAGCGGGAGGCCAGGAGTCGTCTGTTGGGCGAGCTTCGCACCGAGCGGGTCGCGTACTCCAAATCGATCCGGGATCTCGAAGACGCGTCGCGACGGCTGGAAGCGCTCATCGGCGATCTGGTACGAGCATCCAAATCTCCCGCGGACGGCATTGGCCTGGCGAAGCTCAAGGGACGCCTGATCTGGCCGGTACAAGGTGAGGTGGTAGGATTGTTCGGCCGTCACAAACACCCGCGGTTCGGCACCTACGTGGACCGTAAAGGGATTGAAATCAAAGTCGCGGATAAGGAGGCGATCCGAGCGGTGGCTGACGGAATGGTTGCCTACGCGGATCGGGTCAAAGGGTATGGTATGGTAGTGATCGTAGATCATGGCGATCGGTTCCTCTCCCTGTATGCGAATGCGGGATCGGTCCAGGTCCGGCCGGGTCACGCGGTGGGGGCGGGCGAACCGCTCGGAGAGTCTTCGTCGGCGGAGAGTGACGGCCGGGTATACTTCGAATTGAGACACGGAGAAAGTCCGCTTAATCCACTGGGGTGGCTGCTGAAACGAGGAGGCAAGGAATGACCAATTATCGACGCGCTGGGTGGGTACCGTTCGGCGTCTTCGTGGTGTTTGTCGCCGGGCTGCTGTCTGGGCGACTGTTGGAGGGGAAGGGCCTTGCCCAGCAGGGCGAGACCTATGAAGAGTTGCGGCCTTTTACGGAAGTGCTGAACAAGGTCCAACGCGACTACGTGGAAGAAACCACGACGCGCGACGTCGTGTACGGCGCGATTCGGGGGATGCTGAATACGCTCGACCCGCACTCGGCGTTTATGCCTCCCGAGGTGTACAAAGAAATGCAGGTCGATACCAAAGGGGAATTCGGGGGTTTGGGCATCCAGATCGGCCTGAAAGACGAACGGCTGACCGTGATCGCCCCGATCGAGGGCACGCCGGCCGACCGTGCCGGTGTGCTGGCTGGGGATAAGATCGTGAAGATCGACGGCGCGACGACCAAGGATATGACCCTGATGGATGCCGTCAACAAGATGCGAGGCGCCAAAGGCACCAAGGTGACGTTGGCCCTCGAACGGGAAGGGACCACGTCTCTCCTTGATGTCACGCTCGTCCGCGAGATCATCAAGATCCAAAGCACCAAACACAAAGTGCTGGAGAACGGGATTGGGTACGTCAGACTGACGCAATTTCAGGAACAGACCGGGGAGGACTTGGCCAAAGCCCTCGACACCCTGCGGCAACAGCACATGCAGTCGTTGATTTTAGACCTTCGGAACAACCCGGGGGGCCTTCTAACGTCGGCGGTCGAGGTCTCTGAACAGTTTCTGCCGAAAGGCAAGGTGGTCGTCTCGATCAAAGGCCGTCAGGGAAAAGGTGAAGAGTACACGGCGGACGGCGACCATCCCATTCTGGATCTTCCGATGATCGTGCTCGTCAATGAAGGCAGCGCCAGTGCGTCGGAGATCGTGGCCGGTGCGATGCAAGATTGGGGACGGGCGGTGGTGGTGGGTACGACGACGTTCGGCAAAGGGTCGGTCCAGACGATCATCCCTCTGAGCGATGGATCGGCGGTCAGGTTGACGACGGCGAAGTACTTCACGCCGAAAGACCGATCGATCCAAAACACCGGTATCGACCCGACGATCGTGGTCCGGAACGCGGTGAAGGGGGACGTCAAACGTCAGGTGGTGCGCGAACAAGACCTGGAGCGCCACCTTGAAAATGAGTCCGCGCCTGGAGTTCCTGACCAGTCGCGTGAACCCGTGGAGATCGCCCCGATTCCTGATCTGCCGAAGGATGGCCCCGGCGCTGATGAAGATCTCCAGCTTCAAAAGGCTATCGAACTGCTGAAAAGTTGGGCGATATTCAAGGACCTTCTGAACCAGCCAGTTCCTCCGACAGAAGCCTCTCGGGGGAATGACACCTAACTATCTGAAATAACTATCGAATAAAACCATTGATTTTTTTTGTCTCCTTCTGTACTATCGTTAGCACTCATCATCGTTGAGTGCTACTAATCACTAATGTCACAAGGAGGATAGTCGATGGCTGCAGAAACGGCGGTTCGTAGGAAGGTCAATTTCAAACCGCTCAAGGAGCGGGTGTTCGTCAGCTACTCGGAGGAGCAGGACCGAACGAGCGGCGGACTGTATATCCCGGATGCTGCGAAAGAGAAACCACAGCGAGGAAGGATCGAGGCGGTGGGCAGCGAGGTCAAGTCGGTGAAGGTTGGGGACGAGGTCCTATTCGATAAGTATTCGGGGAGCAAGATTTCTTTCGAGAGCACCGATTATTTGATTCTCAAGGAAGAAGACATTCTCGGAATTCTCGAGAAATGACGCGTAGTCGACGGTTTCAACGCAACGAAAAATAAGAATCGTATCGCGAAAAGGGAGGAACAACGATGGCGAAACAGATGGTGTTCAGTGAAGACGCGCGGACCGCGATCCTCAAAGGCGTCAACCAACTCAGTAATGCGGTCAAAGCCACCTTGGGACCCAAGGGGCGTAATGCGGTGATCGAAAAGAAGTTCGGTGCGCCGACCATTACCAAAGACGGCGTGACGGTGGCCAAGGAGGTCGAACTCAAGGATCCCTATGAGAACATGGGAGCCCAATTGGTCAAAGAGGTGGCCAGCAAGACCAGCGACGTGGCGGGTGACGGAACCACCACGGCGACGGTTCTCGCGCAGGCGATCTTCCGCGAGGGTGTCAAGAGCGTGTCTGCGGGCGCGAACGCGATGGACATCAAGCGTGGGATCGACAAGGCGGTCGAGGTGGTGCTTGATGAGCTGAAAAAAATCAGCCGACCTTGCCAGACCAAGAAAGAAATTGCGCAGATCGGAACGATTTCGGCGAACAACGATAAAGCCATCGGCGACCTGATCGCCGAGGCGATGGAAAAAGTGGGGAAGGATGGGGTCATCACGGTCGAGGAAGCCAAAAGTATGACGACCTCCCTGGACGTCGTCGAAGGCATGCAGTTCGATCGGGGGTACCTCTCGCCGTATTTCGTGACGGATCCGGAGCGCATGGAAGCGGCGTTGGAAGATGCGTTGATCCTGATCAACGAAAAAAAGGTCAGCACCATGAAGGACCTGTTGCCGATTCTCGAGCAGGTGGCGCGTATGGGCAAGCCTCTGTTGATCATTGCCGAGGAAGTCGAGGGTGAAGCGCTGGCCACCCTGGTCGTCAATAAGCTCCGGGGGACCTTGAACGTCGCAGCGGTGAAAGCCCCTGGCTTCGGTGATCGCCGCAAGGCCATGTTGGAAGATATCGCGATCTTGACCGGGGGCCAAGTGATCTCGGAGGATCTCGGACTGAAATTGGAGAACGTCAAGATCACGGACCTGGGACGGGCGAAGCGAATCACCATCGACAAAGACAACACGACCGTCGTCGAAGGGGGTGGCGATTCGGCCAAGATCCAGGGTCGCGTCAAGCAGATCAAGGCCCAGATCGAAGAGACGACGTCCGACTACGACCGAGAGAAGCTCCAAGAGCGTTTGGCCAAACTCGTCGGCGGCGTGGCGGTGATCAACGTCGGAGCCGCCACCGAGGTCGAGATGAAGGAGAAGAAGGCGCGGGTCGAGGACGCCCTCCACGCCACCAAAGCGGCGGTGGAAGAGGGGATTGTGCCAGGCGGCGGCGTCGCGTTTCTGCGATGCGTCTCCGCGATCGACAAACTGAAATTGGAACACGACCAGCAGGTCGGCGTTACCATTATCCGACGCGCGCTGGAGGAGCCGATCCGCCAGATCGTGGCCAACGCCGGGCTCGAGGGATCGGTTGTCGTCGACAAGGTGCGCCACGGTCCCAAGCCCACCTATGGGTTCGATGCCGCCACCGAAACCTACGTGGACATGATTGAAGCCGGGATCATCGATCCAACCAAAGTCACGCGAACGGCGTTGCAGAACGCGGCAAGTGTGGCGGGGTTGATGCTCACGACCGAGGTGATGGTTGCAGAGATTCCAGAAAAAGAAGGTAAAGCGCCCTCGATGCACGGCGGTGGGGGTGGCATGGGAGATATGTACTAACCCGGGCTCGGTTCGACAGGCTGGGCGCGGCCCCCATGCATGGGGGCCGCGCATTTTTTTCATCCGCGTTGACAGGCTCGAATTTCTTGGGCTAGGATGTTGCGGAGAAATCGGAGAACTCCATGGGCCAAGCGGTAAAAGTCGATACGTCGACATGGGATGCGTTGGTGTTGAAGGCCAAGGGGTTGGTCATGGTAGACTTTTGGGCTGCGTGGTGCCGACCCTGCCAACTGATCGCCCCGACAATCGAGGAGTTGGCCATCGAGTACGATGGGCGGCTGACCGTCGGTAAACTTAACACCGACGAAAACCCCGACATCGCGAGCCGTTACCAGATCATGGGGATTCCGACCTTAATGTTCTTCCGGGATGGAAAACCCGTCGAGAAGATCGTTGGGGCGGCCTCGAAACAACAGTTTAAAGACAAGATCGAGTCCCTCCTCGCGGCATAGTCTCATCGCGGTTCGCTTCTAGCAGAGGGCGGGTGGATGCTCCGTGATCTCCGAGTTCAGCACTTCGCCCTCTTCGATGACGTTCGTATCGCATTTGGCCCGCGCCTGAACGTCTTGACCGGCGAGACCGGGGCGGGCAAATCGCTCGTGGTCGACGCCGTGACCATCATTCGCGGCGGCCGCGCTTCCCCTGATTTGATTCGCTCCGGGTGTGATGAGGCGATCGTCGAGGCCTGGTTTACCGTTCCCTCCGGATCGAGCGCGGCCGTTGAGCTCGCGGCGCTGGGATATCCCGCGGACGAGGACCTGGTGGTCCAGCGGGTGTTGTCGGCTTCCGGGAGAGGACGTGTGTACGTCAACGGCCGTCCGACGTCGGTGGCCGCTCTGGCCCAGGTGACCGGCCCGTTGATCGACCTGCATAGTCAACACGAGTACCAATCGCTTGCGCGATCGGATACGCCGCTCGTGGTGCTCGACGCCTACGCCCGCGTTGACGATCTGCGGAGGGACTACGACCGCGCGTGGGCGGAGTGGTCCGTTCTTGATCAGGCTCTCGTATCCCGCTCATCGCGCGAGACGACAAGAAGTCGAGAGGTGGCGTTGCTCGCGCACGAGGTCGAAGAGCTCAATCAGGCTCACGTGCAACCTCATGAGTGGGACGATCTGGAACGCGAACGGACGATTCTTCGGCATGCCGGGCGTTTGCACGAGGTATCACGTAGCGCGTCCGACCGTTTACAGGCACAGGACGGCGGGGTGTTGGACGGCGTGAGGGGGATCGTCGCCGAATTGGGCGCGGTGGGCGCGATCGACCCCAAGTTGGCCGACGCGGCAGACCTCGCGGGGTCGGCACTCGTTCAACTGCAGGAGGTCGCAACGGTCCTCAGAGGATACGCGGACAGATTCGACCACGACGAAGGTCGACTGGACGCTATCGAATCACGGTTGGCTGAGTTACAACGCCTTCGGCGAAAATACGGAGTTCCGGTGGACGAACTTCCCGCTCTGCTGGATCTGAAGCGCGGTCAGCTTGCCGGGTTTGAGCGTGATGCGGAGTCGGACCACACCTTGGGCCCGCAATCCGTTGCCGCACGGCGTCGCGTCGACACGTTGGCTGACGAGCTCCACCGTCGCCGGACGGACGCGTCGGCGACGGTGGAGTCCCTGGTTGATGTCGAACTGTCCCGCCTGGGCATGTCAGCCCGGTTCCACGTGGAGGTCGCGCCCCTGGGCGAGCCTGGGACGGTTGGATCCAGCGGGCGCGACCGAGTTGAGTTTCTCATCAGAACCAATCCAGGTGAGCCGGAAAAACCTCTTCGAAAAATCGCGTCGGGCGGAGAACTTTCGCGAGTGATGTTAGCTCTGAAATCGGTTTTGGCGAGTGTGGATTCGGTCCCCACCTTGGTCTTCGACGAAGCGGATGCGGGGGTCGGCGGTGCGGTGGCGGAAGTGGTGGGCCGCCGCCTGAGGGCGATTGCGGATCACCGGCAGGTGCTCTGCGTCACGCACCTTCCCCAGGTGGCGAGCGGAGCCGACGCGCATTTTCTGGTGGCTAAATCAGTCGAACGCGGCCGGACGAGTACAGCGGTACGTCAACTCAGAGACCGAGCACGGGTGCGCGAGGTTGCGCGCATGCTGGCAGGTCAGCGAATCACCGCGACCGCTCTCCGACACGCGGAGGAAATGATTCGATTGGTTTCCGCACCGCCGGATCTGCGGGGCGCCGCCGAGGTCCTGACCCGTCCAGCTTGGACCAGCCCCCAAGACGCGGGTCCGTAACCTCACGCGTTCCCCACGGCGGCCGGCGTGGTCTGCCGACGATCCAGGACTCGCCGAATGGTGGTCAGCATCTCGGTGATGTTGAACGGTTTCAGGAGGTAATCCGACGCTCCGAAGCGGATACCGTCAACCGCGGTCTTGAGTCCGCCGAAACCCGTGACAATTACCACTTCGGTCTCCTGGTGGTCGCGTTTGATCGCCTGCAGCACTTCAGTGCCATGGAGTCCAGGCATTTTGAGATCGAGGGTAACCAGATCGATTCGGTGGATCTTCATCAGCGCGAGCGCGTCGCTGCCGTTTTCCGCCGTATAGACGTGATAGAACGGCTTGAGAATCATTTTGAGCGATTCGCGAGGGCCGACTTCGTCGTCAACGACCAAGACATTGACATCTTCTCGAACGGTCTTTTCCATAGCGCCTCCGTTGTCAGTCACCATGCCGTCAGCCTGTCGGGGCGACGTCGAGCAGACGGTAAGCATAGCAAAACAACGGCGAACGTCGAGTTGGTTTGCTACGCCACACGCAAGGAAGCCGTCGGCCCTAGTGCTCCAATCACGCCGTTGGCGCGCTGCGCGTTCCTTGACCGCTTCCGGCAAAATCCGTACAATCCGCCGCCATGAGAGTATGGAAGACCTGCGCGGTCTCTTTCGCCGCCGTCGTCGGCGTGCTCACCGGGGGGGCAGCGTGGGCGGAGCGCCCATTCCTTGCCACTGAACGCGGCACCATGCTCGATCACGGCGTGTCGAGCGCTCAATTTGGATTGGAAGCTGCACGGTTTTCCTCGAAGACCACGCGGTATACCGTCAAGACCGAACTGACGTCGGGACTGTTGACCAATCTGAACTTTCGGGTCGAGGCGCCGTACCTCTTGACCACTGGAGACGGCGGCACGAAGGGCGAAGTGGGGGATGTCACCTTTCGCCCAAAGTTGCTGCTGCTCAAAGGGCGCGAAGCGAACCCGCTCTTTTTGGCGGCTGAACTGGTCCTGAAGTTTCCGAGCTGTGATGAGACGTCTACGGCCGCCGCGGTCACTCAGACCTGTACGGGAGAAGCGGATCTCGGCGTGTTGGCCATCGCCACCAAAGAGTTCCTCCCGGTGACCGTCCATCTGAACCTGGGCTATACCTTGGTCGGCAGCCCCCCAGGCGAAAACTTCGATGACGTGATCAGCTATTCGCTTGCGTTCGAGTATGACACGGTGCTTCCGGCAATCTCGGTCGTGACGGAGGTCGCGGGATCGACCAGTCGGGACTCGAGCGTGTCAGACGATCTGCTGGATGTGCTGATCGGGGTAACCTACGAGTTAAATCAACGAGTGGTCCTGGACAGCTCCCTCTCGGTGGGGCTGTCATCGCCGAGTGCAGATTATACGGCCGCACTCGGTGTATCCTACGTGTTTTAGGCGACCGCTGTGGCGAGCTGTGGGTGGCGAAGGCGCGAAGTCACCGCACGGCCCTGCCGTCAAACGGCCTTCCGGACCCGCTGAGATTTGAGACAACCGGTGCAGACCTTCAGCCGTTTCACCGACAGCCCTACGACTGCGTGAATCGAGTGGAGATTGGGCTGCCACACCTTTTTCGTCTTGTTGTTCGCGTGACTGACATTGAACCCCACCTGCCGTCCTTTACCGCAAATTTCACACCTGCGTGCCATGATGCACTCCGATCATCAAAGTTAAAGGTCGTAAACCATAACATGGGCTTCTAAAAAGTGCAAGCCGACAGACACCAGGCACCCGTTTCCGAAGCCCTTCTCCCGAGTCATTCGGCGGAGGAGTACCTTCGTCGGTTGATGCGTCCGGTCGAGTTTGCCATTCGAGACAACGGCAAAGCCCTGGGTGTAGTTCGCAACCTGGGGGCGTTTCTGTCTCACGGCGCGGCTGCGGGTTTGTCCGCGCCGCGGCTGCGGTCCATTCACCCCGAACTCATGCGCCTGCGGTCGCTGGCATCCAGTTACGACGAGTTACCTCCGGAGGCGCGTAAAGAGCGTCTCGGGGCGGTGCGCGAGCTGCTGAGCCGGATCAGCCGGCGTTTGGACGGAAGTGAAACGCGCAGTGTGTCGGAGCCTCGTCTTGCGGAACGAGACCTCGCGGTGTCGTCCGCCATTGCGGCGCTGCCTGGAGTCGGCGTCCGCCGCGCCGCGCTATTCGAAAAGCTGGGTGTCGAGCGGGTGGAGGATCTCCTGTGGCGCCTTCCGTGGCGGTACGAGGATCGCGCAGCGACCACGCCGCTTGAGACGCTTCGCGTCGGGCAAGACGCGACGGTGTGTGGGGAGGTTCGTTCGGTTGAAGAGATCGTCACTGTTCGTCGGCGCTTCCGGATTCTTCGGGTGGTATTGAGCGATGCGCGCGGGACCGTGATCCTCAAATGGTTCAATCAACCCTATCTGCGGCGTCGGTTGGCTCCTGGTCAAACGCTGACGTGCAGCGGGCGGGTCAAAGTCACCGATGGCTTGTTGTTCCCCGAAATAGACAACCCGCAATTTGAGATCATGGAGGGGGGGGAAGGCCCTTCACCGCACGTCGGACGCGTCGTGCCCATCTACCACGAGACCCGAGGTCTCACGTCACGGGTTCTGCGGGTTCTGGTCGACCGGGCATTGACCATGACGAGGGGGCTAGATGAAGACTGTTTGCCGGCGTCGGTTCGCGATCGACATGGATTGATTCCGAAAGGGGACGCGCTCCGGTCGGGACATTTCCCGCCAGCGGCGGCCGATCTCGACGCATACAATTCGGGGAAAAGTCCCGCCCACCGCCGACTGGCGTTCGAAGAGTTGCTGTTGCTGGAACTGGGTCTAGTCGCTCGCCGTCGCGAGACCGCCGGAGATGTCCAGGGGACTGCATTCACTTGCGCGACGGATCGGTTGGCGCGGTTCTGGACCGCGCTGCCGTATGAACCGACCGCGGCCCAACGGCGGGTGGTCGGTGAGGTGCTCCGAGACATGACGTCCTCACGGCCTATGAACCGACTCATCCATGGAGACGTGGGGTGCGGAAAAACGCTGGTGGCCGCTGCGGCGATCTGGATGGCGGTCGGGGACGGATATCAGGCCGCAGTGATGGCTCCAACCGAGCTTCTGGCCGAGCAGCACTTCCGGCGGCTGTCGAGCGTGTTGGGAGGCCTTGGCATGCGCGTCGCAGTGATCACCAGCGAGTTGCCTCGTCGCGAGCGGCGAGCGGCGCTGGATGGCCTAGCGAACGGACAGGTGGACTGCGTGGTCGGCACCCACGCCCTCCTGCAGCCCGGAGTTCGTTTCTCGCGGTTCGGCTTAGCCGTGGTGGATGAACAGCACAAGTTCGGCGTCTTGCAGCGATCCCACCTGGTGCGCAAGGGGTACCATCCCGACGTGCTCATCATGACCGCAACTCCGATTCCCCGCACGCTGGCGATGACCGTGTACGGAGATTTAGACGTGTCGGTGATCGACGAGATGCCCGCGGGTCGGGTCCCGATTGAAACACGATGGTATCGCGACCGCCAGCGCACCGCGGCGGATGAGACCGTCCGGCGCGCGCTGGCCGCGGGCCGACAAGCGTATGTGGTGGCCCCGAGGATCGACGAGTCGGAGGACGGGGATGTCCGTTCGGTGGTGGCGATCGCCGAGCGGCTTCGCGAGCAGTGTCCAGGCGCCCGCATCGGGCTGCTGCACGGTCGCCTGAACCGAACGCAAAAAGAGGGCGCGATGCAGGCCTTTCTCGCCAATCAGCTCGACGTGTTAGTGGCCACCACGGTGGTCGAAGTCGGTATTGACGTGCCGAACGCCACGGTGATGGTGATCGAGCACGCCGACCGGTTCGGGCTGGCCCAACTGCATCAGCTTCGAGGGCGTATCGGCCGCGGAACGCACGCGTCGATCTGCCTGTTGTTGTCTCCTGACCGCGTGTCGGATGACGCGAGGCAGCGACTGGAGACGATGCAGAAAATCCGAGACGGATTTCTGATCGCCGAGAGAGATCTCGCGATGCGGGGCCCGGGAGAATTTCTTGGGACGCGACAGTCGGGGTTACCCGACCTGAAGGTGGCGAACCTGACTCGCGACACCAACTTGGTCGACCTCGCACGCCGTGAGGCGTTTGCGTTGTTCGAACGAGACCCGAGCCTCTCGGCGGCAGAACACGCGCCGCTCAAAGCCGCCTTGAAACGCACGTGGGGGACCCGTTTTGCGCTGGCCACCGTCGGATAGCGGGATGCACCCCGATACGGACACGTCCTAGATGGATGTCTGGCGAAGAATTCGAGAGGACGGATCGACCGGCCTCCTGGCAGTGCTTGCGGGCGTCGTTGCGGTGGTTCGAGGCGGGCGCGCCGTTCCGGACCTCGTCCGCCTCCGGTGGCGCCTCCGTGACACACGCGCAGAGCTTGCCGCCGCCTACGCCGATTTGGGGGTCTATCTCGCATCCCGTCTGACATCAGAGCAGTCGGTTGAACCCACCGATGAACAGGCGATCCGTGGATGCCAACGGATCGATGCGTTGTTGGCTGAGGAGCGCCGATTGCTGGACGATCTCGCGCGGGTTCCGGAGCCGTAGGAAGACAGACACGCCACGTGGGACCACGCGCCGACGCACTGGTGGCAGCCATCGACCTCGGGACCAACGCCTTTCGGCTCCTGATCGGCGGAGTGACATCCGACGGTCGAGTGACCACGCACTCGGTGCATCGGGTGATCCCTCGCCTGGGTGAGGGCATCGGGCGAACCGGACGGCTCAGTTCCGGCGCCATCACCCGTGCGATCGACGCCCTGCGGGAGATTCTCACGGTCGTCGCTCGCTACCCGGTGACTGCCGTGGTTGCCGTGGCGACCAGCGCGGTTCGCGAGGCGGCCAATGCGGAAGAGTTCCTCTCCCGCGCCAGAACCGAAGTCGGGCTCGAGATCGAAGTCATCTCGGGCGCCGAGGAGGCGCGTCGCACCTGGCTGGGGGTTCGCGCCGGGTGTGCGGCCGTCGATCGGCAGGTCACCGACGCCGTCGTTGTCGATATCGGCGGAGGCAGCACCGAACTGATCATCGTGCGTGACGGACGGTTCGAGCGGGCGGTCAGTCTGGATCTCGGAGTGGTCAAGTTGACCGAACAATTCGTCCATCATGATCCGCCGCTGGCGGCGGAGCTGCGCGACCTCGATGCCGCCGCTCGAAACGCGTTAGGGGTTGCCGCCCCGCTGCGCACTGAGCATGGCCCGCGGGCGGTCATCGGTACGGCGGGCACGGTGACCGCCGCGGCGGTGTTACACCTCGGCTTGACCCGGTATGAGCCGGCGCTGATTCACGACTGCGTCGTTCCCCGCGCAGCACTCGGCGGCATCGCAGGTCGACTGGCCCGGATGACGGGTGACGAACGCTGTCGCCTTCCGTCGCTGGAACGAGGGCGGGAGGATCTCATTCTGGCGGGCCTCGCCATTTTGAGCGGAGTGCTGGATCTGTTCCAGGCCGACGACGTGCGGGTCAGTGAATACGGTCTGCGAGAAGGGGTGCTCGTGGATTGGGCCGAACGGAGGTAGGGGTGAACCCGACCGCGAAACGGCTTGAGTCGTCGGTCCGGCTGTGGCATAATCCGCCGACTCGGCCGACGGGGTGATCGCACGGCCGGAAGAATAATAGACGAGAGGATTGCCGCGTGCCTCAACCGATCAAGACGCCAGCCAAACGCTCGATGTTGGAACCTGAAAACCTCCTTCGGTCGGAGGGTCTCCACCTGTGGTTCATGGAAAACCTCAAGACCGTGGTGGCGGCTGTCGGTGTGTTGGTGCTCGCGGGCGCTGCCTGGGGCGTGGTGGAAATCCTCCAGCACCGTGCGGAAGAACAGGCTGCCGGACTGTACGCAGAGGCGATGAAGACCTACCAACAAACGCTGGCTCCGGACCGCCAACTTCGCGTCCTCTCGCCCGAAACACAAGAGGCGCTCGATCAAGCGGCGACCGCATTTCTGAAGGTCCGCGAAGACCACCCGCGCACTCGGTACGCAGCGCTCGCCCTGTTTCACCAAGCGAACGCGTACGCGGCACTCGATCGGTTCGATGACGCGATCACCGGGTACGAAACCTGGCGTGCGGCGTATCCGCACCACGCGCTCGCTCCGCTGGTCATCCAGCGCCTGGCCTACGCGTTCTGGGCCAACGGCAAGCTGGAAGAAGCCCTCGCACGATTCAACGACGTGAGTGCAATCCCGGACGCGCCGAACCGCGACCTTGCCTTCTTTGAGAAGGGTCGCCTGCTCGAACAGATGGGGCGAAAGGAGCAGGCGCTGGACGCATATTCCTCGTTGGCCAAGGAATTCCGCTCGTCGCCTTGGAGCAGCGAGGGGAACGCCCGCATCATCGCCTTGGGCGGTACGCCGCCCGGCCAGGAGGCCGATGAGAAGGCGATGGGTTCGAGCGCGCAACCGCAGGCTCCGGTTTCGCAGGGAGAAACACCACCACCTGCGTCTCCAGTTCCACCGCCTCAATAATCACCAAATCGCTCTCGATTCACTCCGATTGCTGGAGCGCGTGGCGTGGTGCGTTTTCGGAATGACGAACGGCGGAGGGGTTCTGCCGACCTTACGACTGTTCTGCGTTGACGTAGAGCGTGAGTCGTTGGCCTGCGCGGATGTCACTCTTCGAACCGAGACCGTTCCACTTTCGAATGTGGTCGATCGAGGTGTTGAACCGTTTGGCAATGCTCCACAAGGTGTCGCCTCGCTTGACGCGGTAGCGCAACGGTTTCGGCGATCCCAGCGGCTCCTCGAGGACGAGCGCGGCGCTCGACACGGATGCCCGGGAATCCTCGTCCACGATCTCGGTGCGGTTGCCGGTCGGAACCAGCAGCGTAGCCCCGATCCGGATCGTCGATTTTTTCAAGTGGTTGATGTCGCGAATCGTGGCCGGGGTCGTCCCGAATTTTTGCGCGATCGATGCCAGGGTCTCACCGCGTCGAACGGTGTGTTTGACCCAGACCGACTGTTCCCATTCCGGCAGCGTGGCAAAGTTTTCTTCAAACACCGCCTTGGTTCCGAAGGGAAGTTTCAACCGGTAATTCTCATAGTTGATCGGGGTGACACTCTGTCGAAGTTCCGGGTTGAGCTCCTTGACCGCTTCGTACGACACGCCCGCGGTTTTGGCGATCAATCGCAGATCGGTCGGACGATCGATAGTGACTTCGTCGAACGTCAGGGGGTCGTGGTAATTGAGGGTGAATCCGTATTTTTCGGGGTTCTTCGCGATAATCGTCGCGGCCATGAATTTGGGGACGTAATTGCGGGTCTCCGGTCGAAGGTAGTGGGTCGTGCGCAGGTCCCAGAAGTCGTCCGCCTTGGAGCGTTTCATGGCTCGGCCCACGCGCCCCTCCCCCGCATTGTACGAAGCGAGCGCGAGCGGCCATGAATGAAACATCGCGTAGAGGTCTTTCAGGTATGCGGCGGCCGCGTGTGTGGATTTCACGGGGTCACGCCGCTCGTCGATCCACTCGTTGATCCTCAGTCCGTATTTCAGTCCCGTCCCTCTCATGAACTGCCAGGGGCCGACCGCGCGCGCTCGAGAGTACGCGTACGGATTGAACCCGCTTTCAATCAAGGCGACAAACACCAGATCTTCCGGAAGGTCGTTCTCCCGGAAGATCTCCCGCATCAGCGGCAGGTATCGGCCGGATCGACTGAGCCACAACTCGAATTTGTCCCGGATGCGTGTATTAAAAAAGTCGATGTGGGCTTCGACGCTGGCGTTGAGGATAATCGGCACGTCGTACGTCGGAAACTCGTCGTCTTCTTCGCTCTCCGGCACCGGTTCGTCGATGATCGCCACTTGAGGCGGGACGGATTCGGGGTCGAACACCGGCGCGGTGGCCATCGCTGCCGGGTCGGTTATGGGTCGGATATCCTGCGAGGCGGACGGCGTCGCAGTGTGTGGGGGGGCGGTCTGGGAGGAGATGGCGGGTGGAGTACCCGTGGCCGAGCGCGTGAGCGTGGCGGTATGCGGCGGCGGACCCGAGGCGCAGGCAGTGACGCTCAGCAGCGCCACCGCACCCGCCAGGGCAGCCGCCCGTCTCACCGAAAAACTCCAAACACCGCGCGATGCTACCCAGGTAGCTGTTCGACTGTCAACCATCAAAGGGTTCCTGCTCCATTGTCGTGGGTGCTCAAAAGTATAGAGACCAACAGGTGGCTGTCAATCCATGGCGGGGGGACTGCTTGACACTTTGTGTGGGGCCGTGCTACACGAAACCCGCGCCAAACCGTGGTCGAACACTGCCTTCATCCCTTCGTTCGTGACGCCAGTCGTACGAGGTCGAGCAACCGGTTGGACACACCGGGAACGTGCGGAACCGCTGGGTGGCATCGCGCTCCCGGTCCGGTTTGCCGCGTGAACCGAGGCCTGGGATCCGCTGTTCGCGCGCCCGCGATGGTGGCGGCGGTTGTTGCGGTGGTCATCGGGGGATTGGGGAACGCGGCGTGGAGCGCCCCCGTCGAGATCTTCCCGAGTGGTGCCCTTTTCCGTCCGCTCCTGGCTGATCCCCGCGAAGCCCATCATAGTGTGCGGTATCTGGTGGGTCCCTCGGACGCTCGAGGTGAAGCGTCGTTCGGCGATACCTTTGGATTGGCCCGGATCGACGGTCCGCTGCGCGTGCAGTTCGGCGTTCAGGGGTCGGTGTTCACCCGCTTCAATCCGGATGTTGATTCGGTCGGCTTTCTCGATGTCAACAGCGCCGACTATACGCTCTTCCTGCCCATCGACGTGCAGTTTGACGGGTGGGCCCTGCGCATGGGGCTGGGGCACCTCAGCTCCCACCTGGGTGAAAGCGAAGTGCAACGCCGGATTCGGTACGACGGCGCGCCGTTCTTCGACCGGTCGTTTTTGTATCGCCGCGACTATGTGCGCCTGATTGCGGCGTGGGACGTCTCCGACCAGTTCAGAGTGTACGGCGGGGCGAGTATCGGGGTGCACGTCACGCCGGAGCAACCCCGTACCGCCACCCAGGCCGGTGTGGAGTGGCGCGGGGCGTTGCATCCGCTGGGGTCCATCGTCAGGCAATGGTTCGTCGCCACCGACCTGCAAGCGTGGGCCGAGTCGGATTGGGCCGCCAACGCGAATATGGAGAGCGGCCTGCGTCTGGCCCGAACCGACGGGGCGCGAGGCGTGCGGATCGCCCTGTCGGGGTACGCCGGCCGCTCGCTGCAACGGGTGCTGGCGGACGAACGGGAGCGGTACCTCGGTTTTGGGTTCGTCTTTGAATTTTGAGATCGGTTATTCAGTGTCCTGTTGGAGCAGCTTGGTCAGGTCTTCGGGAAGGCGTCGAGGTTTGCCCCGCTCATCTACGCACACCAAGCGGGCGGCGCCTTCGACGATCACGCGTTCGTCGTCCGATCGCCGAACGATGTGGGCAAAGGTGAGGCTGGTACGTGTGATGTCCGCCACCTCGGTTTCGATGTCGAGCAGATCGTTGTACCGAGCCGGAGCCTGGTACGAAATCTCCGCGTGTGAGACCACAAACACCAAGCCGGCGGCCGCATACGCCGCAACCTCGAATCCGCGGTCTCGGAGAAATTCCGTGCGCGCCCGCTCGAAGTAGCGCAAGAAGTTGGCGTAATAGACCACGTCCCCGCAGTCGGTGTCTTCGTAGTAGACCCGAATCTGCATCAGCGGTCACCCACGGTCGGCGCTGGTCACGACGCGGACTCGGGCTCCACGCGGCCACCCAGGTGCGCGGCGAGGAACCGCTCGGCCACGGCGTAGAACGTGAGGCGGTTCTCGGGTTTGGCGAAGCCGTGACCTTCGTCCGGGAACAGCAGGTATTCGTAGGGAATGCCCTTGCGTTTCATCGCGTCGACGATTTGTTCGGACTCCGACTGTTTGACGCGCGGGTCGTTCGCGCCGTGTGCGATCAGAATCGGAGCCTTGATACGATCCACGAAAAACAGCGGCGAACGGCTTTTGAGGAACTCCGCCTCGGTCTTGGGGTTGCCGACCCGGCGGTGCTCGATGGCCACAAACGTCTCCCAATACGGCGGAATCGTTTCCATCATGGTGATCAGGTTGCTCGGACCCACCACGTCCACGGCGCAACGAAACAACTCGGGCGTAAACGTGGCCCCCGCCAGCGCGGCGTAGCCGCCGTAGGACGCGCCGTAAATCGCCACGCGCGTCGGGTCCGCGATCCCCGCGTCGATCGCCCAACGCACGGTGTCCACGAGGTCCTCGTGCATCTTGCCGCCCCACTCCTTGTCGCCCGCGTTGAGAAAGCGCTTCCCGTAGCCGGTGGATCCCCGGAAGTTGATCTGCAGGCATGCGTAGCCCCGGTTCGCGAGCCACTGGGCCTCGGGGTCGTATCCCCAGGTGTCGCGCGCGTGCGGGCCGCCGTGGACGTTGAGCACGACCGGCAGGTGGCGTCGCTCCAGACCGGGCGGGTACGTGAGGTAGCCGTGCAACGTCAATCCGTCGCGCGCAATGACCCGGATCGGTTCCATCGGGGCCAACCCGTAGTTGGCCAGGTCCGGCTTGCTGTAAAAAAGGAACTGCCCCCGCTTGGTGGCGCGGTGGTAGGCAAAAAACGCAGCGGGGCCGTTGTCAGCCGTAAATGCCACGATCCACATCCGGTCTTCGTTGTCGCGGCTCGTGACGGAGAAATCGCCGTGATGGAGGCGATGGATGGCCTCGAAGTCAGCGCGGATCGCATCGTCCAACACGGTCCACTCGGTCCGCGCCCGGTCGAATGCCACGGCTTGGATCTCGTCGGTATCGGGGTGCACGAACACGCTGCCGATGTCGTAGTGCGGATCGTGGGCGATCAGGCGGGTGGCGCCCGTGTCCAGGCGCAGCTCGATTAACCGATTGGTGTCGCTGTCACGGGAATCTTCCAGGTAGATAGCCCGGCCGTCATTCGAGAAGCTCACCGGCTGGCTGGTCAAGCTGTCGTCTGTGCTCCAGGTCAGTAGTGTTTTCCACGGCGAGTCGTGGCTGGTGCGGACTAACAGGTCGAACCCGCCGTCCGGCGTGGCCTTGAGCGCGCCGCGTACCTGAAAACGCGCATCCGTCACCCAGGACGCCACGTCGCCAGGATTCTTGGCAATCAGGCGCAACTCGCTGGAGCGCAGATCAAGATGATAGACGTCGTGGTACCGCGGGTCGTCTTTGTTCAGGCCAATCAGCAGCTCGTGCGGAAAGCGCTTGTCGCGATCCACGATCTGAACCTGGACCTCCGGAAACGGGGTGAGGTCACGCACCGTTTTGGTGGCGGCATCCACCGCATAGAGCCGCCAGTTCTCGTCGCCCCCGATATCTTGCAAGTAGAGAATATGGCGTCCATCCGCGGCCCAGAAGTAGAATCGGATGCCGCGGTCGCGGTCATCGGTCACGGGCCCGGCATCGTCGCCGTCGAGCGTCCCCACCCATACGTTCAAGACGTTGTTCACCGGCGCGAGATAGGCGAGGCGCGCGCCGTCCGGGGAGATCTGCGGGCTGGTCTTGACCGGGTTGCCGAAGAGGATGGTTCGTGGGATGAGCGGCGGTCGGGAGTCGGTCATCGCTTGCCTCGGGTGGGCGTGGGCACCTGGAGCAGCGCCATGTCCACGGCCTGCCGGGCGTAGTCCCGGCGGGTGAGGCGTCCGTTCGTCAACACCCCGATGGCACCTTCCGCGGCGCCCAAGTGCGCGTTGTTGCTCAGGCCCGCCTTGACGAACGCTTGGGTCACGTCTAAGCCTTCTTCGATGATGAACCGGGTCACCTCCACCGGGTATTCGAACGCCGAGGCCAGGCCCAGGTGCTCGCCCGTCCCGTCGAAGATCACACACGCGCACACGTTCATGTAGCCGCTCAGGGTGTGCGGAACCGCAAAAATCCCGTCTTCGATCCCCACGCTGAGGGCGCAGTCCGCAAACGCGGATCGAGCCCGGGTGATCGCGCCCCGCAGCGTTTCGTCCAGCGAAACGGGTTGCGCGCGGACGCCGGATGTCACCTCGCGACCCGCGACCTCGATCGTCCCGAATCGGCCCGACGCACTAAACGCTTGGCGTACCGCATCCAGTTTAACGGGGTTGGTCGATCCCACGGCGATGATCCGGTGCGAAGGCGTCATGAGCC
Organism: uncultured Nitrospirota bacterium; assembly: GCA_964570625.1. Classification (GTDB taxonomy): domain Bacteria; phylum Nitrospirota; class Nitrospiria; order 2-01-FULL-66-17; family 2-01-FULL-66-17; genus JBFLXB01. Next base: position 73,283 of record CAZMYW010000002.1, read on the forward strand.
TATCTGGCCCGGTTGCGGCGCGACGGACTCGCCGAATTTCTTGCCGAGATCCAGAAGGTACTGATCAACGGTCGCGGTCTGGTCCATGAAAAATCTGGACATGACGCGAAACACGGGGTTGGGCACATCCCCGTGCTCAGTGATCGTGATGCGGCTTCCACCATCCACGGGAGCGATTTCATGCACCCAGCGACCGCCAAACGGCAGATCCGGATCAGCAATCTCCCGCACCAACCGCGCGGGCGCGACCGATTCCACCGTAGCGAGGGTCAACGTGTCGCCGCCCTGGTAGTGTTCGCGCCAGACGGGGAGGCCTTGATGGGCCGGGAGTTGTTCGATGCGTGTCACGTTGGGGCGCCAAGACGGAACAGCGTCAAAGTCCGTGATCACCTGCCAGATCGCGTCCGGCGGTTGGTGCAACGTCATCGTTCGCGCAACCACATGACCACGGGGCAAGAACAGCCCCACCACGGGCACGGCCAACATGAACGACATCACAATCAAAACGACGATCAGAACACGTTTCATGTCTCGATATGCTAGGGATTGACAAAAGGCCTGTCACCTGTCAATCGGGTTTCTCCCGGAGGTCATTCGCGAGGCTAAGGTGATCGATACATGAACAGGGTGGGCGCCTGCCTCCCCGGACGCGTTTAGGAGGCCGAGCAGATGGTTCATTCCGCCGCCACTGCATCCGCGCCGCGATCTCCACCAGCATCTCGGGGGCGATGAGCCGGCTGACTTCGACCATGGTGGTGGCGGGGCGGATGGTGGTGAAGACTTCGCCGTGGGCTTTGCCGATCTGCTCCCAGGCGGTGATGTCGGTGGTGAAGATCCGCGTGCGCACCACATGCTCCAGTCGCGCACCCGCACGTTCCAGTGCTGATTGGATGTTGGCGAGGGCTTGTCTGGTTTGGGCGTAGGCGTCGCCGGCTACTTTGCCGTCGGGTCCGGTGGCGGTGGTGCCGGATACGAAAATCTGTGCGCCGACTTTCACGGCCCGGGAGTATCCGATGATCGGTTCCCACTTGCTGCCCGTGGAAATATTTTGGCGACTCATCCATGCCTCCTTGTTCGTGAAGCGGCAGTATGCCATAGCCTGCGTCTGGTTGTCGCGCCTGTGCGCGATGCGGTGGTACCGAGTGGCCCCGGGATTCTGCTAAGATAACGCGTCTCATCTGCTCACGAAAGGACCCCGACCATGCCGTCTGAACCACTGGTGATCGCCTACGGAGCGCAACCCCTAACATTGCTGCCGCACATGGCCAATCGTCACGGCCTGGTCTCCGGGGCGACCGGCACGGGCAAAACCGTCACGTTGCGCGTGATGGCGGAGCAGTTCTCACGCATCGGCGTGCCGGTGGTCATGGCGGATGTGAAAGGGGATCTCTCGGGACTCGCCCAGTCTGGTGGCGAACATCCGAAGATCACCGAACGCGTGCAGAGGCTTCGCCTGACGGATTTCGCGTTTGTCGCGTCTCCGGTGACGTTCTGGGACGTGTTCGGGGAGCAGGGGCATCCCCTGCGTGCCACGGTGTCGGACATGGGGCCGTTGTTGTTGGGGAGGCTGCTGAATCTGAACGACACGCAGGGCGGCGTGTTGTCCGCGGTGTTCAGCATGGCGGACGAACAAGGGCTGTTGCTGCTGGACATGAAGGATTTGCGCGCCTTGTTGCACTACACGGCGGACAATGCCAAGACGCTCAAGGCGCGCTACGGCAATGTCACGAGCGCGAGCGTGGGGGCGATCCAGCGAGGGCTGTTGGCGTTGGAGGAACAGGGGGGCGATCGCTTCTTCGGGGAGCCCGCGTTGGATTTGAACGATCTGATGCGCACGCAAGCGGATGGTCGCGGCACGGTGAACATCCTGGCAGCGGACAAATTGTTCCAGGCTCCCACCTTGTACGCCACGCTCTTGTTGTGGCTGCTCGCCGAGTTGTTCGAGAATTTGCCTGAAGTCGGCGACGCGGAGAAACCGAAGTTGGTGTTTTTCTTCGATGAGGCTCACCTGCTGTTTGCGGATGCGCCCAAGGCGCTGCAGGACAAGATCGAGCAGGTGGTGCGACTCATTCGCTCCAAGGGAGTCGGGGTCTACTTTGTCACGCAAACGCCGCTGGACATTCCCGACGCGGTGTTGGGCCAACTCGGCAACCGGGTGCAACACGCGTTGCGCGCGTTTACCCCGCGCGACCAGAAAGCCGTGAAAGCCGCGGCGCAGACCTTTCGCAGCAATCCGAGTGTAAACGTGGAATCTGCGATCACCGAGCTGGGCGTGGGTGAGGCGCTGGTCTCGTTCCTCGACGAACAGGGCCGTCCCACCATGGTGGAGCGCGCGCTCATTCGACCGCCCGCCAGTTGCTTGCCCCCGCTCACACCCGCGGAGCGTCAGGAGGTGATCCGATCATCAGTGGTTTTTGGGCGATACGAACAGACAATCGACCGTGAGTCAGCGTACGAGCGGCTGGCTGCGCGCGTGGGTGACGCAGGAGTGCCGGGGCCACTGCACGAGTCGGGTTCGGTGAAGCGGCCGGTTCCCGCGCCCCGCGGCCGGCCGCGCCAAGGCGTGGTCGAAGCCGTGGCGATGAGCGCGGCGCGAGCGATCGGGAGTCAGGTCGGTCGGGAACTGATCCGCGGTGTGTTGGGTTCGCTGCTCGGCGGCGGGAGAAAGCGGTAACCGCTTATTCGGGCACCGTGACGCCGATCTCAGCGAGCACCAATCGTTCAGGGTCCGGGGTGACGCGGGCCTCGCGCAGCAGGATGGCAGCCCCGGGATTGACTCGGCCGTCAAAGCTGATGGCCCCATTGGTCAACACCAACACTGGCTTGTCGAAGTCCACCAACTCGCGGTTGAGCAACAGCGTATAACGGGCCACGCGTTCGGTTCGGACCGCGATGGTGTTGCCGTCGAGGCGCGCCTCCAGTCGGGCCCATGCTCCGTCCTGCAGGCTTCGGCTTTCGTCTTTGTCGGTTTCGGATGCTCGAAACGACGCCGCGCCGCGGCTCTCGTCGATCCTGACCCAGTACAGCCGCCCGGTGTGGTCGCGATCGCGCACGACCGTGAGTTTGTGGGGCGTCGGCAGACGATGGCGGACCGAGAGCCAGTCCACCAGGTTCGGCAACTCCTCCCGCGGGAAGAAATGCCCACCGGCCATCGGATGTTCCTGCTTGTGTTCGCGGTACACGACCTGGAACCCGTTCGCCTCGAGGTGGGACACGAGATCGCGGCTGTACTGCACCGGCATGACCTGATCGCGGGCGCCGTGAATAATGTAAAACCGCGTGGCGCGCGCGTTCTCCAGGAGGGGATACAGCGCCCGGGGCAACGCCGAAGCCATCGGCACGAGCGCGGCGAATCGGTCCGCGTGGTTGAGGCCGATCAGAAACGTCCCGGTCCCGCCGTTGGACATCCCGGTCAGAAAGATCCGATCGGGATCGATCCAGTACGTGCGGGAGACCTCAGACACCACGGCCATGACCAGGTCCTCGGCGTCTTTGCTCCACCACGCCGCGTTGTTGATGGTGGGGCACGCGAGCAGAAACCCTTCCTTGAGCCGCGGCTGCCAACGGTCCAGATACGTTTCGCCCCCGAACCCGGCTCCGTGAAGACAGACCACCAGCGGGTACACATGCTGGCTTTGGTAAGACTCCGGAACATACAACGCGTAGTGGTACGTCTTGGAACCCACCTGGATCCGCTGGCCTGGCAGCTTACCGACGGGCGGGTGGCCCGAAGGCTTTGCTGCCAGCACGTGCCGCAAGGCGGCTTCGACCTCATCAAGCGGGTGGGTCGACACCGTGGGCAGGAGCTGTTCGGCGGTGGCGTCGCTCGCGGCCAGATAGGCCTGCACCTCGGCGAGCGTGTCACCATGGACATGGGCTGACAAGCGAGCCCCCTGGCAAGCCGAGAATGCGATCGCAGCCGTGCCAGCGACGAGAATGACCCACGTGGGAAGCCACCGCAGGGACGAGCGGCGCATGAGGCTACGGTACATGGACCGTTAATACAATGTAAAGCCTGTTCGGAAAACAGTGGTAACGGCCCGGAGTTTTCCTCTACACTGCAGGCACTCGTTGGTCCGAGGGTCGCCATGAACTCCCGAGACGCTGTCCCCGCTCCTGCAGCATGGCAAATTCCGGTTGGCGTCGCCATCTTCACGGTGACGGGCGTGCTGGTGGGCCTCTACCTTCATCATTGGGCCACTGCCGTCGGTGGAGGGGTGTTCGGCGCGCTGATCGGACTGGGCCTCGGCAAGCTCGGCGCTCACCGGTTCTTCATCAGCGTGGCGGTCGGCACGCTGCTCGGCGCGTTTGTGGGCTGGCGGGCCGGGGGCGCCGCGGTAGTGCCATTAATGGCCGGAACAGGCAGCGCCGTGGGCGGATTCGTGGGCATCACCATCGAAATGTTGACCGGCAGTCACCGCCATGAACGCGAGAAACGCGCACCATGACGGCCGGACGCGTGGCGCGGCTGATGGGACGGGTGTTCTTCGTCACCGGTTTTATCGTGGCGATCGTCGGTCTCACCCGACACGACCGCTTTCTCACCAACGCCAGCCTGGCGTTGCTCGCGACGGGTATTGCCGCCACGGGCTTCGCGCTGTACCGTCACGCGAGAGACTTGCGCTCAGCCCCGCCGTCCCAAGACTAGGCGGGCGAGTAGAGTTGGAAGTTGTTACGCCCACGCGCCTTGGCCTGATACAGCGCGGTATCCGCCTGTTTCAGGAGCGTTTGAGCGTCGGTTCCGTCGACTGGATAACACGCGATGCCGATGCTGAATGTGACCAGCGTCTGGTGTCCGTTCAAGTTGAAGGGCTGCACCATGGCAGTTAAGATTTTCTGCGCGACCAAGGCCACGTCATCGGTCTGCGCCATATCGATCAACACGATCGTGAATTCGTCGCCACCCTGACGGGCGACGGTGTCGCCTTCTCTGACCGCGGCGGTCAACCGGGTCGCGACGGTTTGGATCAGCAGGTCTCCCGCGTCGTGCCCCAAGGTGTCGTTGATGGCCTTAAAGCGGTCCAGGTCCAGAAACATCACCGCGACCAGGCGTTGGTTCCACGCCGAGCGAGCGAGCGCTTGGTCGAGGCGGTCCGCGAACAACGTGCGGTTCGGGAGCCCGGTCAAGGCGTCGTGGGTGGCCAGGTAGGCGAGCCGTTCCGCCGTGCGCTTGCGGTCGGTCACGTCGCGCATGATGCCCGTGTAATACCGCTGTTCGTCTTGCGTCCAGGTGGAGAGAGAGAGTTCCAGTGAAAATTCGTTGCCGTCCTTTCGGCGCCCCACCAGCTCCACCGACTGGCCGAGCACGCTGCGATCGCCGCTCTCGGCGACCCACTTGAGTGTCTTGTCGTGCGCCGCCCGCGATCGGTCGGCGATCAACTCGGTGAAGGGTCTTCCCAAGACCTCGGCTTCGCTGTAGCCAAAGACGTGGGCGGCCGATCGATTCCATACGACAATGGTGCCTTGGCCGTCGGTCGACACGATGGCGTCGTTTGCGTGGTCGGTCACTGCCCGGAATTGGGCCTGGGTCTTGCGCAGCGCGTCGGTCATCCGTTCGGCCAACGCCAACGCCCGCTCGCGCGTGGTGGTCAGCGACCATGCGATTCCGAAGAGCAGCAAACTGACGACCAGGCCGCCGGCCAGCACGATCACCGATTCATGGTGAGAGACGGTGGCATCGAAACTCGGCCAGGTGCTGAACACGAACGTCCACATCCGCCCCCCGATTTCGGACGTGATGGTCTTTTCAAACGTGGGCCGATACGGCAATGAACTCCCGTCCAATTCATCCCCGTAGAGGAGCCGATCGCGCGCGACGGTCGCGCCGTCGAAGATTTCGAACCGGATTTCACGGGCGGTCCTGCCGAGCACGCCGTTCATCAGATCGTTCATGCGAAACGCGCCGTAGCTGAATCCTCGCAGCGCAGCGCGGCGCTCCTCGATGGTCTCGCGGGGCACTCCGTTCCTGTACACCGGGACGTACAAGAGAAATCCGGCCTGGGAGTCGAGCTGGGACCGCTGATCGAGCCGAACCCGTCCCGACATCGCGGGCAGCCCGGTGTCTCTCGCCCGCTCCATCGCCTCCCGACGTACGGGTTCAGCGTACATGTCCGCACCGAACGCCCAGAGATTCATGTCCACGAACGGTTCGATATAGGTCGTCACCGCGTACTCGTGTCGATCGCCTTCGGGGTCGATGCGGAACTCCGCGAAACCCTCTCTGCGGACCGCGGTTTCGTAGCGTTGTTTGTCTCGGTGACGCAGATACGACGCGAACCCCACCCCCTGGATGCCCGGGAAGCGGTCCTCGATCTCCAGGCTGTTGACGAACGCGTGCCAGGTATGACGGTCAACCGACCTCGACGTGGCGAACAGCCCCCTCCCGCCGATCAGAGTCTGTTCATAGTCTTGCATCCTATTGATGATGGCGGAACTCGCTTGTTGGGCCGTTTCATCGAACCGAGCGCGTGCTCGATCGGTCACGCCGTCACTGGTGACCAACCACGCGACTCCGGTGGCGACAACGGACAGAGCCATCACGATCCATGGGGTGCGCCCTGCGCGGAGTGATTTCATGAGATCCGAAGGACTGGCGAGGTCGTCGCGCCAGCGCGAGGTAGCTGATTCGGTCCGCATTAAGGGGTCGATCTCGAAGGCGACATCAGTATAGCTCTCGCTGCGCAGCCAGCAAGACCAAGGCGAGTCCGTTTCTCGGTGACATCACAGCACAAGCACCGAAGGGCGGTTAGGAACAGGAGGATGGCGAGCAGCCGGAGCATCCTCGACGTGGTTCAAAGTCCACCACACCTCCCCGGCGGTCCAATTCCAGATGGCAACAGGCGAGGAGCAGCGTTTTGAGCTGCTCGCGGCCGCGTTGCACGCGCGACTTCGCGCCCGAGAGAGAGAGGCTCAAGGTGTCGGCCAACTCGCGCTGGGTCAGGCCTTGGAGATCGGTCAAGGTGAGGGCCTGGCGATACGGTTCAGGGAGCCGGTCGATCATCGGCCGCACGCAGTCCGCGAGTTCGCTGAGCGCAGCCGGTGATTCGGCGGCGTCGGCCAGCTCGTCCGGCAGGTCCACAAACTCTGGCGCTGACCCACGGCTGCGGAAGTGGTCGATCAGGGTGCGGCGCGCGATCTGGAAGATCCACGCCGGCAGGCGCTCGGCATCGGCGAGCGCGCCGATGCCGGAGTGGATTTTCGCAAACACCATCTGGAGGAGATCGTCGGCGTCGGCATCGTTTTCCACGCGTCGACGGATAAACCGCTGCAACGGCCCGGCGAACGCGGCCCAGATCGCGTCGATGGACGGGGCGTCACCGCCCGGGCTGGCGGATTCGTCCTTCATCGAGGTCGATCAGGTCGAACAGGCTGAGGGCGGCGACATCAACACGCGCCGCCACTTCGGGATACATCTGGGCGCGGCGCCGCGCGCGCTCAGGGTCGGGCCGATACGCGTCGATCGCCGAAATCCAAGCGCGTGTTTCCGCGTCGGAGTGAGGGACGGCATGCCGGTCGACCCACGCCAGGACTGCGGCGTCGTCGGGGGCCGACAGGATCGCCGCGCGCAAGGCCTCGCGGTCCAGTCCTGTGAACGAGAGGAACCGGCCGTCGATCGTGGGGTCGTTTCCGAGCAACTGCGGGAGGTAGTCCGGAGGCAACTCGCCGCGCGCGTGCAGGCGGACCTTGTCGATCAGCCGCGGAAGGATCGGATACCGGCCGAGCGTGTCGCGCGGCGAGCGGAGAGGCGGTGGGAGTGGGTTCATACCGAGATCGTGTCGTCCATGTGGATGCATCATAGGTCTCTCGGATCTATTGAGCGACGGGTCACTTCGTTCGTTGGATAGCCGTGATGATTTGTTTCCAGTCCGGGCCTTCCGGCATGACAAACAGACATCGTCCCTTACTTCGTGCCGCCCACACCGCGCCGATCGCGCGTTTCTCACCGGCGTCAACGCCGTCATAGAGGTGCTGTCCTTTGTATTCCACCACGAGTGCGCGTCCGTCCGTGAGTCGGCAGAGGAAGTCCGGATAGAACCAGTCCGTGGATGTTTGGAGGCGGAACGACGACGCCTTCCGTGAGAGATTGCGTACCCAGAACTCCATTTGTGCCATCCCATCGAGGAACTGCGCGCACTGGAACTCCTCGGTCAGCGCGCCGTTCGGGGTGGATTCGCGCAACTCGCCGGGTTTCGGCCCAAAGTAATGTTTCTTAAACTGGAAGCTGCCCTCATATCGCCAGCTCGGTTCATAACTCATCGTTTTGAAGTTGATGGCGCAATCATCGCTGGCCGTCAGTGTGGAATTCGGCAGCAAGTACATTTGAAACGTGCGTTTGCGTTCCGCGTCGCGGTGTTGCTGGATGAGCCCTTCAATCTCGTCTCTGAGACGGAAACGATCCAGCGCCAGCACACCGACGTCTGCGCCGGGGAACTTGGCCATGAGGCCACGGATCACCCTCCGCAGAAACTCTCCCGATTCCCCGGCCGGGATGTCGTGATGCGGAATCTTCTGATCCAACCAGGCGATGAGTTCTTCGACGCTCCAATCCCCGTCGCCGCCAAGTTCAAACACCTGTTGGTGCAGGTTTACAACGAAATCGGACTTTCCGGCTTCTCCCGTTTGACTGGCTTCCACGCCGCCCTTGACGCCGACGTCGACCACACCCGTAAACCCGACGGGACGAGTCACGGGGTTATAGCTTCCCGAGAGAGAAGCGTCCTGTTCGCTGAGCCGCCACGGACGCTCCAGCAGAAACGTGCTTTCGAACTCCCACAACGTGTCCTGGTCGCGGACGCAGAGTAAGGGGACGATGAAGTCCAGTTGACGTTCGTACGGCGATGCGGGACGGGAGGTGCCGCTGCCGCCAAACGCCCGGTCCGTCTCTCGCACGAGAGCGACGACTGCCGCAGCCTTAGCCTTTGCTTCGGGTGTCGTGACGCAGCTTGTGAGTTTCTCGGTCTCCTCCGCGTCGAGGGGAACGAACACCGTGATGACGCCTTCGGATGGGTCGATCCGGACCTTTCCGCCAAGGGCGGGAATCTGGGCCTGTGCGACTGTCACGTCGATTTCCGTCGGCATCAACCGGATGGTCTGCGGCCGTTGCCCCAGCGGGAACACGCCTTGGATCACAGGAAGGAGGACCCGCTCTGCCTCCACGGGCGTATACCCATTGTTCACCAGCGCGTCGCAGAGCTCCTTGAGCACCTCGCCGATGGAATCGGACAAGGAGAACACATACGAAGAATTGAGGTCGGGGTGTTGTTTGGCCTCCGCGTTGGGGAGCCGAAGGATGCGACCGACAATTTGTTCGATCGCGGTTGGGGAGCGGGTCTCTCGCAGGCTGCACAGCACATAGGCGAACGGACAGTCCCACCCTTCGCGCAGCTTCTCCACGGTGATGATGAACCGTACCGGGCACCTGGGGGACGCAATCTCCTCCACGCCCTTGAGTTCGTCTAATCGCCCCACGGAGATCTTCACCTCGTCTTTGGAGACGCGGAAGTCACTGACCAGGCGATCGCGTAACGGCTCACACGCATCGACGCGCGCGGCTTGGATCAACAGAATCGGGCGTAGATAGTCACCGGTGGCTTGGGCCTCGACCACGGCGAGTTTTTCGAGGTCGGCTCGCAGGGCCACGGCTTCCGCGAGCAACTGGTCGCGCTGGCTCGGATGTCGGGTGATCACCCGCAGCGGCAACTTCACCATGTCCGCGGCTTTCAACTCGGCGGCGGAGACGCGGTGGAGGACGTTCGACGGGTGTGTTTCGCGCGCGGGGGTGGCGGTGAACTCGATGATGCACGACGGCAGCACCTGGCCAAGCGTTGAGAATGACAGATCCGTTCGCGCGTTGTGGGCCTCGTCCACCACCACAATCGGTCGATGCAGCCGCAGCATGTTCACCAAGGAGGGCGTCGGCTTCCCGTCCGGCCCGGCGAGCAAGTCTCCGATCCGTTGCGAGGAGGCTTGCTGCATATGATCTTGAAACGCGCCGTTCTGGTCATACACTCTGCGGCCGGTGGTGTCTTCGACGCGAAACGACTGGATCGTGGAGACGATGACCACGGTCTGACCGTCAATCGTCGCGCGGGAGAGCCGCAAGGCCTCTTCGATCGTGACCACTTCGACCGCTCCACAGGCCAGATCCAGCGCGCGGCGGTAGGGATGGCGCGGGTCCCGTAGCGCGTCCGCGGTTTGGTCGAGAATCGTGTTGCTCGGCACGAGCCACAAGACCACGCTCCGCTCCGCGCGCAGCAGGTGTTGCATGGCAAGCCCCACGGCGTGACAGGCGAGCAGGGTCTTGCCGCCCCTGGTCGGCACGCGCAGACAGACGTAGGGCATCCCGTCCGCAAGCCCGGCCGCCGGGACCGACCAATACGTCGTGATCGGTTGACCGTGGCGCGACTGGGTTTCTTGGAACGCCTGCTCCGGTCTGCCGTACCTGGAACAGAGCCGAAAAAAGTCTTCGAGCGAATCGAGGACTCGCTGTTGATAGTCCTTGAGCGCGATCACCGGTGGCCTTTGGAACGAAAGCCGATGCGTCGCTTCGGTGGATCAGGTGGCGGTTCAAGGAGCGGTTGAAGCTGGGTCCAGATGACCCGTAACGACTGGTCGTGTTCCAATAACGTCTTGTCGATTTCAGCAAGACGTTTGAGAATGGCAGCGTTCGCGGCCAGGTGTTCCCGCATTTTGACGAAGGCCCGCACCACGTACACGCTCATCTGAGTCGCCCGCTCGCTGCGCAAGACGTTTGCGGCCATCAGCGCGCCGTGCTCGGTAAAGGCCCAGGGGCGATAGGCCGCCCCACGATGGCGGCTGGAGGTGGTCACAAATTGTGACCAGTCCGAGGTGCGGTCTTTGCTGCGTTTGGTCCCTGAGGAACTCATCGCAAATTGCGATGAGTTCGGATTGCCCTGGTGTGAGTCCACGGGTTCCAAACTTGAGGTCGCAATTTGCGATCTCAAGGTGGCGAATTCGGCCGCTGTCAGTTGAAAGGCAAAGTCCTCAGGAAATCGTCGGCGGTTGCGTTTGATCGCTTCGTTGAAACGATAGGTCGGCACACCATAAAGCCTCGCCAAATCTGCATCGAGAATCACCCGGTGCCCACGGATCGTGAAGATCAATGGCTCCAACGAATCATCGCTCGTCGCGGATTTCTTGACTGGCACGGTTAACTCACCTTGATCTCGTAGGGCGTCTGCCGAACGATGATGCGCTCCGCCCGGAAGCCCCCGCCGAGTCCTTCCACACGCTCGCCCTTGGCATTCGTGTAACCCTCGGCCACGCGCCGCACGCGCTCGGCAGTAATGTCTCGGGCTATCGACTGCTTCATCTCAACGAGAATGAACCGGCGCTGTTGCTGATCTGCACGATTCAGCTTCAACACCGCATGGCCGGTGGTTCCGGAGCCGGCGAAGGAATCCAGAATCAGATCCTCACCGGATGTGGTGAAACTGACTAGTTCCTCAATGAGCTCTGTCGGCTTCGGAAAATCGAATGGCCGGTTGTCGTCGGGAAATAACTCCTTCACTTCGTTCGTCCCAATTCGGCCATCCAGCTCGAACAAACTCGCGAGCTTCGCTCGATAGTCTCTTACATAAACCTTCAACTCAATGAGCTTCGACTCGTCATCCCCAAAGATCACCCGGCCCTGCTTGACCAAGCCGTCCAGCGTTTCCTTCGGAAAGCGATAACCCCATCATGGGCTGGGCGCATGGCTTGCCGGTAACGGGATGGATCACATCGTAACGGTATCCTTCTTTGCCGGGGTTGTGGACACTCTGGCTGCCGGTGAAGATGCCTCCATCGTCGATGTATTTGTAGCGGTCAAACGGCCAAAGCTGGTTCTTGTTCTGCCGGAACCACCTCGTGTATTCCTTCTGCCGCTCGTCGAGGTCGGGATGCCTCCCCGCAAAGTCGTCTCCGATTTGCAGCAACCTGTCCTTCACGGCCAGATTGGTGGATTTCCACTCGCGAGGAAGCCGCTCCTTGTTCTTGGCATAACACAGCACGTATTCGTGCTCAATCGCGATATTTGTGGGGTTATTGTCGGTGACGTTCTTCCAAATAATCGTGCCGACTCTGTTTGCGGCTCCGAAGATCTCATCGAACAGCAACCGAAGGGTGGAAAACTCGACTTCGTCGATGCTCGCAAAGATGATCCCGTCTTCTCGCAAAAATCTCCTGAGCACGGCGAGGCGCGGATACATCATGCACAACCACTTGTCATGCCGTGAGAGATCTTCTGCTTCCTCGCCCACCACTTTCCCTAACCACGCGCGAATTTCCGGGCTGTTGACTCTGTCGTTGTAAATCCACCCAGTTCGTTTCCCTTCATCACTGCGTTCGTCAACGCCGGTGTTATACGGCGGGTCGATGTAGATGCACTTCACTTGTCCCGCGTAGTAGGGGAGCAGGGCTTTGAGGGCGACGAGGTTGTCGCCTTGGACGATCAGATTGCCGTCCCCGGGTTTCCCGCAGGCGAGTTCGGGGACGTCTTTGAGCAGGTGAAACGGGACGTGCTGGTGGTGATTGACGACCGCGTCTTTCCCGATCCAGTTCAGTGTCGGCATGCGTCTGTGGGCGCCACCCGGAGAGTGAGGGCAGCATAGACCGCCACGAGGTGTGTGGTCAAGGAACTGAGACGGCGCGGCTGGACGTTTGTGTGCTCCGTTTGGTAACGTCCCGGTATGAAGCGTTGCCCCTACTGTGCCGAAGAAATTCTGGACGACGCGGTCAAGTGCCGTTACTGCGGATCGTTGCTGAGTCCCCCCGGGAAACCCAAACGTCTGGTTCGTTCGCGACGCGACCGCAAGCTGGCCGGCATCGGGGGTGGGATGGCCGAATACCTGGGAGCCGATCCCACGATCGTGCGGCTGCTGTGGGTGCTGGCCGCGTTCTTTTCCATCGGTCTAGTCGTCCTGCTGTATGTGGTGCTGATCTTCGTGATTCCCAACGAAGACGAGCCGACGCGGGTCACGCCCGCCAGTTGACGCGCCGGCTTAGAGCAGCGGCCGCTGCTCCGACGGCTCGTTGAGGCGGCCCGCCAGCCGGGTTGCCGCGTCAGGCGCCGGCGCCTGACGCGCCTCGACCGGGACGGCGACTGATTCGTCCACGCTCAGGAGCTTTTCCCCAAAGCGATCTAATCGCTTGGCCGCGTCTTCGTACTTGCCACGCGTGTTCCCGAGGTGCTTCCCCAACACCTCGAAGTCATCTCGGAAGCGCTGGAAGTCGCCCTCCAGGCGCTTGAGGTGGTGGATCATTTCCTGCGCGTTCTTTTCAATGCGCAACCCCTTCAAGCCGAGCACGATGGCCTGGAGGTAGGCGTAAAAGCTGTTGGGTGACACGGGGATCACGCGCTGCGCAAGCGCATATGCGCACAGGCCCTTGTCCTCTCCGAACGCATCGTCCTTCAGAATCACCTCGTAGTAGATGTTCTCCGCGGGGATATACATCAATGCGAAGTCGAAGGTGCCTTCGTCCGGCAGGATGTATTTGGTCGCGATGGCGTCGATGTGTTTCTTCACGTCGACCACGAATTTCTTCTTGGCGGTTTTGCGTTCTTCCTCAGACTCGCCCGCGATCACGCGGCGGAAATTCTCCAACGGAAACTTGCTGTCCACCGGGACCAAGCCGTGCCCCAGCTGAATCGCGGCGTCCACGGCCTCGCCGCTCTTGAACTTGTGTTGGAGCGTGTAGTGCGTGGGCGGCAAGATTTGCGACAGCAGATCGCCCAGAAACAGCTCCCCGAGGATGCCGCGGAGTTTCGGTGCGCGAAGAATTTCCTGGAGGCTCGCAATATCTTTTCCGACGTCGAAGACGCGTTCGGTGGCCTTGGTCAACTCTCCGAGGTTCTGCCGGACTTCACCGACCACCCGGGCCGCGTTGTCCAGTCGCGTGCCCATTTGGCCGGTCGCTTCCTGGACCTGTTTGCCGATGGTGGCGAGCTGCTGGTTGACCTGGGTGGTGATGAGGCCGAGTTGGCCGTTGACCTGGGTGGTGATAACGGACAGTTGCCCGTTGACCTCTTGGGTGACTTGGCCCATCCGGTCGTGCAAGAGTTTCGTCCCGCCTGACGATTCGCTCAGTTGCCGGCCCACTGCTTCGAGCTGCTGTTGGAGTAGAGCAATCACCGGATCGGCGCGACGGCGGAGCAGCGCGAGGCCGCCGACGACCGCCAGCGCCGCAAGGAGCGCGACGATGAGCCAGGCTGGATCCACCGCCGGATCGTAACACACGCTCGGCCCAAAACAAAACGTTTCGGTTCCGTCGGGGTGCGCCGCGACCCGCCAGGAAATTTACCTGGCCGATACGCGTCGTTGACCCGTTCGTAACCCCGGTTGGCTATCATCGGCCCTGTGCACAGGCGACAGGCGCAACCAACCAGGAGGACGGGTGTATGGACCGACACGTCACGCTGTCACCAGTCTTGTCCACAGAGAACCCAATAGGGTACGGCACAGTGTTGCTGATCGAAGACGAGGCCGATGTCGTCGGAGTCGTCGAGCGGGTCCTTGCGGCGCACCGATACCGCGTCCAAACTGCGGTGACCGGACAAGAGGGGCTCCGGCAGGCGAAAGAAGGCGCTATTGAGGCCATTGTGATGGACGCGCTGCTGCCGGATGTCGGAGGGTTTGACCTCTGTCGGGCGCTTCGTGGGAACGAAAGGACGCGTCGGATTCCCATCGTGATACTGACCGCCCTGGCATCGGACCAGGATCGGGTGAGAGCCTTCGACGCCGGCGCGGACTATTGTGTGAGCAAACTGTTTTCGCTCCGTGATCTGCCGACTCGCATCCAGAAGCTGGTGGGCCGAACCTGGAGAACCCCGCCGGTTTCCCAACGGCCGTCGGCGATCGCCCTCTTGCCGACACCGGTTACCCGGTGATGAATCCGCGGTGGCCGGTGAAGGCTATCCGACAATTTACCGGGATTTAACATGGCAGCAATACCGATGCAACGCACCGGTGCTAAGGTGGCGGCTATCGATACGGTGCGTGAGAAAGGAGGCGGTATGAGTTGTCCCAAGCTGGACCTGCACGATCCCTTGGTCCCGCTGTGCCTGGTCCGTCGCGGAACCTACATGCCGGATGAAGATCAGATGGCACGACTCTGCACGAGCGGCCGGTTCAGTCGGTGTCCGTTGTACCTCGACGAGATCAGGGCCTACCTCGACCTGTGTCGGCAAGAGGCTGAACGAGCGGTTGGATAGATAGTTGGCAATTTCATCGCAGAAGGAGGACGCATGAAGAGCAGGGTTGTCGCAGGACTGGTTGGTGTGTTGGCGCTCTCATACGCCAGCGTGGCCGCGGCCGAAGGGCGCGTGCCATTGGAGGATCTGCTGGTTGAGAAAGGGGTGATTACCAAAGACGAAGCGGCCTCGGTACAGAGGAAAAAGTTCTCTTCGTCGCTTGATCGTCTCACATTCAGCGGCGATATTCGCCTCCGCCACGAGTCGTTCTATAACACGACCGCTGACGACCGCCACCGCCAGCGGTTCCGGCTGCGATTCGGGGCTGATTTGAAGCTCGATACCATCACGGTGGGCATTCGTCTAGCGAGCGGAACCGGCGAGCAGACCTCCACGAATCAGAGTTTTGACAACCTGTTTAGCCAAAAAGCGCTCTGGATCGACCGGGCGTACATCAGGTGGCAGGGTGAGAATGTGCGATGGCTGACCTTGACCGGCGGTCGAATGCCCAACCCCTTCTTGACGGTGTATTCCTCCGACGTGGTGTGGGATGACGATTTGAACCCCGAGGGGATCGCGGAGAACTTCACCTTCAAGCTCGGTGGGACCGATTTCTTTCTGAACATGGCGCAGCTCGTGCTGGACGAGGACACCGCCGGCAAGCCGGACACGGATCAATGGCTCTATGGCCAGCAGGTGGGCGTGAGAGTGAGTCCGATGAAAGATCTTTCAACGGTTTTCGCCGTGGCGTACTACAACGCCGTGAACGTCGCGTTCCCAAGCGGCACGCTGAGCCAGACTGTGGTTCAGACCGGCAACAGCCGTTGCGACGTCAACACCCCTCCGCCGAACGCCCCACCCGGTTGTGTGGCGAATCAGTTGCTCAACGACTACAACGTGGTAGACGTCACGGCGATGGTCGGCTTCAAGGTCATGGCGCTGCCGGTTTCGGTGATGGCTGACTATGTGACGAATACTGTTGATACGTTGGATTCAACAGGTGCTGAAACCGAGAACAGCGGCTACCAAGCCGGTTTCATCCTGGGTAAGGCCAGCGATCCCCAAACATGGGAGGTTGCCTACTTCTACAAGAAGTTGGGGACCGACGCCACGCTGGCCGACATCGCTGACTCGGACTGGGGTAATGGCGGGACCAACCGCAAGGGGAGTATCGTGTGGGCCGCCTACAACCCGAACAAGGCGCTTCAGATGAAAGTGAAGTACTTCAAGACCGCACTCGAAGACGACTCAGTCGCGCCGAATGATATCAATCGTCTGCAAGCGGATCTGTCGGTCAAGTTCTAAAAGCGAGTCGAGCGCCCGCAGTGGCGTTCAAACATCAAAGGAGAGGCATCACCATGAAAACACGAGTATACAGGGGACTGGGAGTCGCGGCCGCGTTCGTTGGTGCGCTCTCTCTGGGATCGCCGCAAGCAGCCGACGCGGCATCACTCATCAAGATCGATGGGTCGAGTACGGTATTTCCGATCACCGAAGCGGTGGCCGAAGAGTTTCAGAAAAAGAACCCGAAGGTTCGGGTGACGGTCGGGATCTCGGGCACAGGTGGTGGGTTCAAGAAGTTCTGTAACGGGGAGACCCAGATTTCGGACGCGTCGCGTCCGATCAAGTTGTCTGAAGTCGAGCAGTGTTTGGACAACAAGATCTCCTATATCGAACTCCCGGTTGCGTTCGACGGTCTGGCCATCATGGTCAACCCGAAGAACGATTGGGCGACGAGCATGACGGTGAAGGAACTCAAGAAGCTGTGGGAGCCGGCGGCGCAAGGGAAAATCACCCGCTGGAGCCAGATTCGAGCCGGGTGGCCGGACAAGGAGATCCACCTCTACGGTGCCGGCGTGGACTCGGGAACCTACGACTACTTTACCGAAGCGATCGTCGGCAAGGAGCACTCGAGTCGTGGTGACTTTACGGCGAGCGAAGACGACAACGTGCTGGTGCAGGGCATTGCCAATGACCCACTGGCACTGGGGTTCTTTGGCGTCGCCTACTACGAACACAACAAGGATCGCCTCAAGCTGGTGGCGATCGACGATGAAAATCCGAAGAACGGCGACGGTCCGATTCTCCCTGAATTCGACAATGTGAAGGACGCAACCTATCAGCCTCTGGCGAGGCCGATCTTCATTTACGTCAACAAGAAGGCATTGGATCGCCCGGAGATTGCGGAGTTCGTGAAGTTCTACCTGACGGCCGGCGCGCCCTTAGTAAAGGAAGTGGGGTACATTCCGTTGCCGGACGAGGTGTATGCCTTGGCGCTCAAGCGAACCGAAAAGCGCGTGGTCGGGTCGGTCTTCAGCGGAAAGTCGCAGGTCGGAGTCACGCTGCAGGCGCTGCTCTCGGCTGAAAAATAATACGGCGTCGCCAAGACGAAGAGCTGCGACGATCCGGATGGGTCGTCGCAGCTCGTTTTCTGTGTGGGGACCGTGACTCTCTTCGGGATGGCCTGTTCGGAAACGCGGCACAACTTGTAACATCAAGTTTACATAGACGTAACATCACGTTTACGTCGGTATGGGAAAAATTGTCGTCTCTATGATCAGGCCTCTGGCTCGGAAATCCACATGATCATACGATCAGCACGTCACAGATACGGAGAACACCTCATCCACGGGGCGTTGCTCTCCTGCGGGGCGCTGTCGATTTTCACCACGCTGGGCATCGTGGTGGTCTTGCTGGTGGAGACCTTCGCGTTTTTCCGAGAGGTCTCGATTATCGACTTTTTGACCGACACGCAGTGGACCCCGTTGTTTGACGACAAACACTTCGGCATCCTGCCGCTTATCTCAGGAACCGTGCTAACCGCGGGCATCGCGATTGTGGTCGCGTTGCCAATCGGACTAGTCACCGCGCTGTATTTGAGTGAATACGCGGGTGACCTCCTGCGGGCGGTGGTCAAACCCGTGTTGGAGGTCTTGGCTGGAATTCCCACCGTGGTGTATGGCTACTTTGCCCTGTTGTTTGTCACGCCGCTGCTGCAACAGGTGATCCCGACGCTCTCGGGATTCAATGCGCTCGCGCCCGGTATCGTGATCGGCATCATGATTATCCCCATGATTTCGTCGTTGTCCGAGGACGCGATGTACGCGGTGCCCCAGAGCCTGCGCGAAGGAGCCTACGCGTTAGGCTCATCCAAACTCCAGGTCTCGTTGAAAGTCGTCGTGCCGTCCGCGCTCTCGGGGATTGCAGCCGCGGTGTTGCTGGGCGTGTCCCGGGCCATCGGGGAGACCATGATTCTCGCGATTGCGGCGGGCCTGCAACCACGGTTGACGCTGAATCCCACCGTGCCGATCGAAACCATGACCGCGTACATCGTGCAGGTGAGCATGGGGGATACGCCCACCGGCACGATCGAGTACCGGACGATTTTTGCCGTGGGGATGATGCTCTTTCTGGGCACGTTGGTGCTCAACGTGGCGAGCATGTGGCTCCGGCAGCGGTATCAGGAGCGGGAAGCATGAGGCTCGACGCCACCGCCCTCTCGCGGATGCTCCTACGGCGCCAGGTGGCGGAGATCACGTTTCGCGCGGCGGCCCTGGCGGCCTTGTTGGTCGCTCTGGGAAGTTTGGCCGCCCTGCTGCTGGATGCGTGGTTCGACGGTGCGGGAAGGCTGTCGTGGCAATTTCTCACCAGTTTCCCCTCGCGCCACCCGGAACAGGCTGGAATTCTCGCGGCACTCGTGGGATCGGTGGCCATGATCGTGCTGACCGCGGCGGTTGCCCTCCCCATCGGTGTGGGCGCGGCGGTCTACCTCGAAGAGTACGCGGGGAAGACGTGGTGGGCGCGCGTGATCGAGGTCAACATCGCCAATTTGGCGGGCGTGCCGTCCATCGTCTACGGGCTGCTGGGCCTGGAGCTGTTCGTGCGGGCGCTCAAGCTGGATCGCAGTTTATTGGCCGGGGCGTTAACCATGGCCTTATTGGTGATGCCGATCATCATTATCTCGTCGCGCGAGGCCCTGAGGACGGTTCCGAACTCGATTCGAGAAGCCTCGTGTGCGTTGGGCGCCACGCGGTGGCAGACGATCTGGTATCAGGTCCTGCCCATGGCGTTCCCCGGTATCCTCACTGGCTCGATTTTGGCGTTTTCGCGTGCCATCGGCGAGGCCGCGCCCCTGATCACCATCGGCGCCTTGACCTACGTCGCGTTTCTGCCCGATGGCCTGCTCTCGCCGTTCACGGCGCTGCCGATTCAGATTTTCAACTGGGTGTCGCGGCCCCAGCCGGGCTTTCACGTCAACGCGGCGGCCGCCATCATCGTGCTGCTGGTCGTCCTCTTGTTCCTCAACGCCACGGCCGTGTATCTGCGGCATCGTTTTCAACGCAGGGTGCAGCTCTAACCGTGGACGCGACCTCGACCTTTGAAATCGAACGGTTGGACGCCTGGTACGGGGCCAACCACGCCCTGCGCGGGGTCTCGCTGGCCATTGCGGAGCAGCGGATTACGGCGATCATCGGTCCCTCCGGCTGTGGCAAAAGCACGTTTATCCGGTGCTTGAATCGGATCAACGATCTGGTGCCCGGATTTCGCGTGACCGGCTCGTTGCGGTTCAAGGGGCAGGACATCTATGCCGAGGAGATGGATCCGATCGGCATCCGCCTGCGGATCGGGATGGTGTTCCAGAAGCCCAACCCGTTTCCGAAGTCGATCTACGAGAACGTCGCGTATGGGCCTCGCCTGTGCGGGATTACCGACCGGCACCGCTTGGATGCGTTGGTGGAAGAGAGTCTGAAAAAATCCGCGTTGTGGGACGAGGTCAAGGACAAGCTCCGCCACATGGCCTGGGCGCTCTCCGGAGGCCAGCAGCAACGTCTGTGTATCGCCCGGGCGCTCGCGGTCGAGCCCGAGGTGTTGTTGCTGGACGAACCCACCTCCGCGTTGGACCCGATTGCGACCGGAAAGATCGAAGAGCTCTTGGTTGATTTGAAAAAAAGTTATACGATGGTGATCGTGACTCACAACATGCAGCAGGCCGCGCGCATTTCCGACGCGACCGCCTTTTTCATGCTGGGGCAACTCGTGGAGTTCGGTCCCACCTCGACCATCTTTACCAACCCGAAAGAGAAGATGACTGAAGACTACGTGACGGGGCGGTTCGGCTGACATGCGGCAATTCGACGAAGAGCTGACCGCGCTTAAAGAACGCATCCTCCGGATGGGCGCGCTGGTGGAAACGCAGGTCTCCAACGCGATCAAGGCCCTGGTGGAACGCAACACGGACTTGGCGCGCAACGTGATCACCACCGACCACCAAGTAAACGCCTACGATGTGGAGATCGACGAGGAATGCATTCGGCTACTCGCGCTGCGCCAGCCGACCGCGAGCGACTTGCGGTTCATCACCACCGCGATGAAAATTTCCACCGACCTTGAGCGGATGAGCGACCTGGCCGAGGACATTTGCGAGCGAGCCCTCGAGTTGGCCGAAGAACCGCAGCTCAAACCGTATATCGACATTCCGCGCATGGCGGACCATACCCGGATGATGGTGAAAGAAGCGCTCGACGCATTCGTCAACCGCAACGCAGACCTTGCGCGCAAAGTGTGCCGCGAAGACGATTTCGTCGACGAACTCACCGGTCAGATATTCCGCGAACTCCTCTCCTATATGATGGAAAACCCGCAAACCATCCGCCGCGCGATCCGGATCACCTTCGTCGCCAAATACATCGAGCGTATCGCCGACCACGCCACCAACGTGGCGGAAATGGTCGTCTACCTGGTCGAAGGCAAAATCATCAGACACACGTCAATCTGACATGCCCCAGCGGTGACTTTCCGTGCCGACAGCCCGTCAACACGGGAGCCGTGCGGATCGAAGCACCGTCGAATCTCGGCATGACTCACGATTTGTCGGGTCGGCGACCTGGCCCCTACGCCTGTTGACTTTATTTGCGAGAGCGGCGTAACATTCCCATCCGCCATAGCCGATCCCTACCACCCCTCCAAACGGGGATCAAAGACATCAGCGTCCTCGTGAGCAGGCCGGCTGTGGTCGGAGGGGGTTCGAGATGCGATGTGAGTCCGTTACTGCTAACTCGCCTGCCCGGCTCGGAAGTAAGCCAGTCCCTCCTTCCACATCAGTCCATGTCCCAACGCGTTCTCGTCGGTCGACTGATTAGGATTCCGGAGGATCCGTATGCGCGAACAGGGAGTTGGTCAGCCAGCTGATCTCAGAACCATGCCGGAAGAGTCGGACCTGGCGGCGACGATCCACCGGCTCAAGGCCGAGTTGCGCCAAAAAGACGAGGAGCAACTCGCGATCTCGCAGGTTCATCGGGCGATCTCCGCTCACCTCGAATACGATGAGTTGCTTGCGGCCATTGCGGCCGCGGCGTGCTCAGTGTTGCGATTCAGTTGGATGGGCGTGGTACTGCCCGCCGTCGACGAACAGGACCTCCTCGTGTATTTCGTCGATCTGAAACAGGGCCAGGCCATGTGTCAACCGCCGAGGGCGTTTCCAGCTGCTGGAACGGTCAGCGCATGGGTGTTCGAGAACCAGGAGTCCTTCCTTGCGCAGCACATCGAGGATCTGCGGCCCTTTCCCTACTGTTATGAGGACTGCCGCAAGGCGGGGATCCAGTCGCACTGTGCCCTGCCGCTTATCATGAGGGGCCGGACGGCGGGCGTGTTGATCTTTGCGGGGGCTGAAAGAAATCTGTATCCACCCAGTCTGCTTCCGTTTTTACGACAGTTCGCCACGGCGGTCGCCATTGCCGTTGACAACCACCAGGCATCCGAAGGGAGGGCTCGGCTGAAGAGCCAACTGGCGCTCTCCAACGGCCGCCACACTGTGGCGGCCGTAACAGAAGATGCGTTTGGGAGTTTTGTCGGGCAGAGCCCCGCGATCAGAGTGGTGATGCGCAAGATCTCGATGGTCGCGGGTACGGACTCATCGGTTCTGATCTCCGGCGAAACCGGGACCGGCAAAGGGTTGGTGGCGAGGGCCCTCCACCAACAGAGCAACCGAAGGCACGCGCCCCTCATTACTGTCAACTGTGCGTCGCTCCCGGTCGGCATCATCGAGAGTGAGTTGTTCGGCCACGAGAAAGGCGCATTCACCGGGGCCGTTGTCAGGCGAGCCGGCCGCTTTGAATTGGCTGATCGGGGTACGATTTTCTTGGACGAGATCGGCGATCTCCCGCTGGAAGTTCAGGCCAAGTTGCTGAGAGTCCTTCAGGACCAGGAGTTCGAGCGCGTGGGGGGGACTCGGACGCTCAAAGTCGATGTGCGGGTCATCGCTGCGACCAATCGATTCCTGCCCAAGGCTCAGTCGAACAATGGCTTTCGCTCCGATCTGTTCTATCGGTTGAACGTGTTCCCTGTACATGTTCCGCCGTTGCGGGAGCGACGGGTCGATATTCTCCCGTTGGCTGCGTATTTGCTGAAGAAATACGCGACCAGACTCCAGAAACCCGTTCATGTCATCGATCACCAGACCATGCGACGGCTCGTGGCCTATTCCTGGCCCGGGAACGTGCGCGAGCTTGAGAATATCATCGAACGGGGTGTCATTGTCTCGGACGGCCCGGTGCTGGATCTTGATGACGATCTGCCGGCCGCCATCAAGACCGGGCGTGAGCTATACCCGCAGGTCGGGGCGGGCCAGCCGGAGACAACCCGACCTCATGACGAAGCGCAACATCTCCTTAAGTCGCTTGAGTTGTCCGGCGGGAATCACTCGCGAGCAGCGAGGTCTCTCGGAATAGGCCGCACGACCCTGTGGCGGAAGCTAAAGCTTCACGGATTGACGGGTTTCCTGGTGGCGGCTCTCGGAGAGGATGTTCTTCTCCCGATTTGGTCGATACTCAGCGTCTTTTGAAGCGCTGAAACCGGCCTCAGAATCGCGTTCGTTCCCTTTCAGCCCTGCGGGAATGCGACCCCTTCACAAGGTCAGCGCTGTCTCGAACTGGTCCCAGGCGCCGACGTCCCTGGCGTGGACACATCGTACCCCGCGATGGTTTTCTGCCGCCCGGCCTCATCAGAAAAGACCAGCTTCGGAGTCCCGTCCGTGCCCACGCTGAGGCGCGAACGAACCTTTTTGGCTTCATCCATAAAGGTCAGGTTGGTGCCGGCGTGATTGACCGTCAGCAGCGCCCGGACGTTGCCCGTGTCGTCGCGTAAGAGCCACTCGGTTCCGCCTCGCGTGCTCTGAAACACTGAAACAGATCGTGAACCCTAGTTGTTTCATGAAACACTCTGATCTGGCTTCGCTCTTTGCCTATAACATCCTCTCCGGAATGTTTCTCGATGCTTACTGATCGCCATTATTTTGACAGAGAAGTAACTTTCTGGGCACAACTATTGCTTAATCACTAAGCATTAGCCCAAGGTCGACAACGATTCGAATGAGTTGCTTGCTTGGAGGCGGAGTAGTCTATCTACTCTTAGTCCTGTCGAGGATGCCTCTGTTTTTAATGAAAATTTAGGATCAACAAACTGACTGGCAATATAAGGATCGATAAACTCGAAAGGAGGAACGGTAGGGAGTATGACTGATAAACAAACGGCGAACAGAGGTGTGGAATATACATTCAACTTTAGCTTGAACGGAGGCTAGCCGATGAAGCTCAGGCATAATAAGTGGTTAGTACTGTTAAGCCTTGTGGCAGGTTTGGGTCTTGGGAGTCCAAATCTTACTCTTGCCCATGATGACGAGGAGCCGCCTCCCGCACCAGGTTCAACGTGGGAACCAGAAACCTGTCTCGCTGACAACGTCTGCGGTGAAGTGGGGCCGCTGATTCCCATGACGTACAATGCGGTGGGTGCCGGGATTGTTTGGACCAAGGATAATTGGGAACAACCCAAGATACAATATAAAGGGCGTCATTCAGAGTTCAAACCGACCGATGTCGTGTCTGAGGATTGTGTTGAACAGATGGTCCTCAATTCAGGATTTTCGGCCTGGCCCATCCCGCGCAGTGAGTGGGCCGCCCAGTTTCCGTCTGGGACAGCGGTCCCGGCCGCTCCGGTAACCCAGAATTTTGCCACCTGGACAAACCCAGCCACTGCTTACAACATCTTCACGGATGCACAGAGGGTCACCAGACAAGATCCGGTGGGAAATTCCCATGGCACAAAAAGCATGGCTCCTTGTTTCAGATCGTCCTTTAAGCATCTCGTGTATGGAGAACGCACGTATCATCAAGGCCAGTCCCTCTTCGTGGCGAACCGGATCCGGGCTTATTTTGGCAAAGAGAATTCACAGCTCTGGGATCTTGGCCACCCGGATGCCTTCAAGACAAGACCCGGAGGCGTGTTCGACAATGCGCTGCTCGATGAAGACGACGCCCTGCTGAACTTGGCCAGTTTTACGGATGCCGGCGCCTCCAGGGGCCTCCATTACAACATCTACTCCTTAGGGTATGCGACCTTAGCGGATGGCCGATCGGTGAACATCGGCGGCCATAGCGGGCAAAGCAACAACGGGTTTAGGAAATTAAATATCTATGAACCCGAAACAAACTCGTGGGTGAACCGGCCAGTGCCCTGCAATGTCGCCAATTGGCGGGCGGATCCGGGTGGAGTCGCTTTGGGCTATCAGGCCTTTGCGGATGCAGCGGCTGGTGGACCGGGCCTGGGTGATCGGCTGGTCAATCCCCCTGGGAATCCCTCCCTGGCAACGGGCGCCCCGACCTGGTCAGATTGCAATCAGAACATCCGGGACCATGTGGACCCTCCCCATTCCTCGGATATGAGGTACGGGCGTTGGTATCCCAGTGGGATTACCCTACCGGACGGGAAGGTCCTGGTCTATGGCGGGGATGATCTGGATGAATCGGTGCTTCCGAACTATGCGCTCGCGCCCTTCAACGCTCGTGACGCGGCGCATAGGGCTTCGCAGATCTTCACCCCGGTGACCGACCTTTACGATCCCAAGACGGATACGACGGTTGCCCTGGAAAATGCCAGAAAGGTCTGGCCCTTATATCCCTTTGCGACGGTCGTGTCGACAGGCCCTAAAAAGGATGATTGGAAGGTGTGTGTCATAGGCGGCGCACCAGCCCCGGCCTCGGAAGCCACGGTTCCCAGAAGCGACGCGATTGATGAAGCCGCGGAGTGGAGAAATTTCTGCGCGACGCCCGGATGCGTTGCCGACACACGGGCTATTCGGCGAACGGTGCTTCCAACCCGAGCGGGCAGTCTCGACTGTTTGGATGTCAGGGCCGCAGCGAACGATCCCAACCGAAATATCCCGGCCGAGAACCACTGGACGCATATCGATACCGCGAAAGATAACCATGGCTACAACAGCGGGATGGCCACTCTGGTCAAGATCGGTCCAAAGGGCGAGACCTTGTCCCATAAATTCGTTGTGATGGGTGGGACGTTGGCCAATTCAAACACCCGGACGGCGGACATTGAGATGATCGATCTCGTCCAACCGAATCCACAGTTTGTGCTTCAGCAACCGATGTATCAGGGAGCCACCAATATCCACGCGGTGATGCTGCCTGATGGGAAGGTGCTGCTCCGTGGCGGTGCCGGACCTGGCGGCGCGAGCTTTGAGTTGGCGAACATGACAAGGCACATGCTGTTCAATCCTGCGGACGGCACCACGACGACATTGGCGAAGTCGACGTTTCTCGGTGCTCTTCACAAGACCGTGATGTTGCTTCCCGATGCGACCACCATTGCCATGGCCGGTGATCGGGCCTCTATGGTGGCCGTGGGGGATCGGGTCTTTTCACCCGGGGACCAGGACACCGGCGTATCGAATGCCGAGATCTTTTCCCCCCCCTATCTGTTTGCTGATGACGAGGGCACTCCAGCAGTTCGCCCGGTGATTCAGAAGGGACCCGATAAGGCTGATTATGGGCAGACCATGGACATAGAAGTTGGAGCGACGGATGAGATTAAGCTGGTCTCCATGATTCGCACGGGGTTTGTCACCCACTCAGTGCATACCGACAACGTGTATGTGGAGCTGCATGTTAAAAGCACACAGCAAGGAGAGAACGAAAAGGTTCTGAAAGTAGTTGCCCCCAAGCTGCCAGCGCAAGCAGTTCCGGGTGACTACATGCTGTTCGTCGTGAATACCAACGGCACTCCCAGTGTCGCGAAACACATTCGTCTCATGTTGAACGACTGAGCCTGGAGAAGAAGGAAGCAAACAGTGTAAGACAGAGAAGGGCGGAGCGAGAGCTCTGCCCTTCTCTACTTATTCTGAAAAGGGAAGAGATATGCGTAAAGGACGTCTGTGGGCGTCATGCATCATGGTCCCGTTTGTCATTTCAGGCACATCGATAGCCGGAGCAGGCTCGGTGACTGAATTTATTGCCGTTCTGGACGGTGAAAGTCAGATTCCCAGGCGCGAGACGTCTGCGACCGGCAAGGCGGTGTTTAAGCTTGACGATACCGAGAGGAAGATGAAGTACACGCTGACGGTAACTGATATTGAAAACGTGGTGGCGGCACACATCCACGTGGGAAAGCCCGGGGAGAACGGGCCGATGGTCGCGACCCTGGCTGGCCCGTTTCCTCCAGGAAAGGGACGGAAGGATGGTCTGTTGTCGGAGGGGACGTTCGAGGTGGCCGACCTGGTCGGGCCTCTGATCGCCCTCCCCAGGGGCAGCCAGCACCAGGAGGATGACGATCTGCTGCTGGCCGACCTGCTGGCCATCATGCAGAGCGGGGAGGCCTACGTCAGCATCCATACCGATCTGGGCTGGGGTCCCGCCAAAATTCGTCCCGGAAACTTCCCGGAAGGTGAGATCAGGGGACAAATTCAGACTGTCAGCGAATAAACCTTTTAACGGGCCTATCCAGCTTCACTAGTGGGAGGTAACGATGTCGCGAATGTGGAGGATAGTGATTACAGGACTGATGTTCTTGGTTTATGTTCCTCTTGGCACGATGTCCCCCCGGGCCTTAGCGGTGGACAATGTCGATCTAGTGGTTACTTCGACACAACAGCCATCTGTTGCAGAACAGATAAAGAATAAAAAGGTTTCGGCCAGGGATCATATACCTGAAATCAAAAGAGGACGGTTTGTCAACACCGAGGGGCTCGTGAGCAATCGGGGTGCGGGCAGGTCGGGTCCATTTGAAGTAGGGATTTATTTATCGCATTATCCGGATGGTCGTGACAAGGCCCATGAATTCGACGTCATCAAGAACGTGGATCTTTCGGGTTCAGAGCAGATTGTGATCAGCGGGGACTATCTCATTCCGTATTCTATTTCAGTTGCCAGGGACTATTGGGTGGTCATGGAAGCGGACTACGACGGAGAAGTGACCGAGAAGGATGAAAACAACAGGCAAATCATCAAGACGATCAATGTCCCGTGCGATGAATTTGCCTCAGGATACGATAGTGACCCATATCTATGTCCGAGATTTGGTGAAAATGACTAGCCGTTCGATTCAAGGTAACTAGATCTGAAGAATGCTGCATCCCAGATTGTTCACTGCCGAGGCGAGTGAGGCCAAAATGAAAATGAACTGGAAGCGTTACGGAATCGTCCTGGTCGTACTATTGATGGCTGGTTTTGGTAATGGAATAGTTTTTAGTGATGAGGGCCACGAAGAGGGTTTGCCTGGCCAGATCGTCCCGGATGCAAAGCCAGCGAAGCCCCTTTCTATCTTGGACGAAAACATCCCGGCCAAAACAACACCGATTCAGGAGACTGTCAGGGCAAACAGGTTTGAGCTGGTGGATTCTAAGGGAAAGCCCCGTGCTGTCTTAGGAATGACTCCGGGCGACGAACCCCGGTTAGCCCTTGCAGACCGTGCCGGGAAGGTTCAAGCGATGCTCAGTATAGAACCAGTTCCCGGTGATCTCGATGGGATACCCACCCTGCGTCTGTTTGACAAGGCCGGAAAGATGCGGACAGATATTAAGCTCAACCGTGATGGAGATCCGCTCATCGTCCTTCGCAACAAGAATGGAGGACATATCGCTTCCCTGAGCGGTGTCCCGGTTGCTGATGGTGGGACGGAGTGGCTTTTGAGCGATGAGAATGGACAGGTTCGTGTGGCGCTGAGTATCAACCACGCAGGGACGAACCTGATGTTTTTGGATGAAAACAGAAAGGTCCGTGCAAGACTGGGTCTCAAGCCAGACGGCACTCCAGACCTTATTTACACAGATGGCGCGGGCAAAGAACGCGCCTTGATTGAAACTCCAAAGGCTAAGAAGGCAGGAAAATAAACTCTGTTTTAACGCCCTGGTGTGGCATCCAGAAGTAGACTGGCCAGGGTGTGAAGCCCGCCAAAGTAGGTCCATGACTCGCCAGATAAACCAGCGCTGATCCGAATCACCCGACTCCGGCGACCCACCGGGGTGGGGTAGCGAGACCGCCAGACACCACACGTTCAGCGACCCCGCCCAACCGTTTTCCCGTAGGCGGGCATCCGGTCTTTACCCAGAATTAATTCCGCCATAACCTTCCTGAAATTTGGGTTTGATAGCGTGGCGCGGTGTGCCGATGTGATGTAATGAGTATGTGTAAGAGTTTACTGGACAGATTTTTCGCGAGGCGCTCACCTACATATATAATGGAGCAGTCTCAGACTATCAGCCGGGCCATCCGGGTCACCTTTATCGCCAAGTACCTCGAACGGATCGCGGACCACGCCACCAACTTGGCGGAAATGGTGGTCTATATGGTCGAAGGTAAGATCATCCGACACACCACGGTGTAGAGGAGCCCGTCCAGGAATGGCCATCTGCGGCGTTGCCGCTGTGCTTCCGGTCCTCACGTACGCATACAGTACGTTCCGGTCCGGTTCTCGCGGTGCCTGGCATCTAGCGCATTCCTGAACGGGCTCCACTCCCCGGCAGCGGGACCGCAGGGGGTTTGATATGGGTAGGAAATGAGGTCTACTATCGTGAACGAACCGTATGGACACCCCTCTGAAATTTGTCGTACAGTATGGATGGGCTGCGCAGGCCCTCCACCCCCTGAGTTTCGTATGCTCAGCCCTCACCACCCGTTCCCGCTCAGCCGACCGTGATGCGAACACTTGCCGCCATCGATGTGGGAGCCAACGCGATCCGGATGACCGTGGCCACGCTCGATGATGCGGGGCGACTCTCGGTGGTCGACCGGGCGCGGGAGCCGGTCCGATTGGGCACCGATGTGTTTGCCTCCGGCGCGGTGTCGGAAGAGGCCCTCGAGCGGGTGACGGATGCGTTTATCCGGCTCCGCGCGCTGGTGGATCGGCACGGCGCCACGCAGGTCAGGGCCGTGGGCACCAGTGCGTTGCGCGAAGCCACCAACCGGGAACTCGTGCTGGATCGCGTGTTCCAGGTCTCGGGGATTGACGTCGAGGTGGTCAGCCCGGACGAGGAGGCGCGGCTGATTTTCCTGGGCGTGGCGTCCAAAGTCGATTTCAAAGGTCGCCGCGCCTTGTTGATCGACATCGGCGGCGGCAGCATGGAGATTTCGCTGGCCTCGGACGGGCGCCTGCAGTCCACCAGCAGTTTCAAGCTTGGTGCGGTCCGGCTGCTGCAAGTGCTGGAAGAGAAAAAATACGGCGAGCGGCAGTTCAGCCGGCTGGTGCACGGCTACGTCGGTGCGATCGAAAAGCTCCTGCGCCAGGAAATGGGGCAGCCGGTTGATCTGTGCGTGGGCACCGGGGGCAACATTGAATCCCTGGCGGATCTGTGCCGCGCCTCGTCCGAGCAAGGACGGGACGGTCGATTCACCCCGGGCGAACTGGATGTCGTGCTCAAGAAACTCCAGTCCCTGACGGTCGCGGAGCGCGTCCAGGAGCTGGGGTTGCGGCCCGACCGCGCCGACGTCATCGTGCCTGCCGCGATCGTGCTCCAGCATGTCCTGGCGTTGGCAAGTCCCGTCGAAGTGGTGGCCCCTCAGGTCGGGCTCCGGGAAGGGCTGCTGGCCGACATGGCTTCGGCGCGGGACGGAAAGCGGCATGCTCCGCCGCGCGATCAGTTGATGAATTGGGCGCTGCGGTTGGGACGGAAGTACGCGTTCGACGAGTCGCACGGAACCACGTCGGCGCGCCTGGCCGGCCAACTCTTCGACGCGACCAAAACTCTCCATCACCTCGACGACGAACATCGGTTGTTGTTGGAACTGGCTGCCCTGTTGCACGACGTGGGCCACTTCATCGGCGTCTCCCAACACCACAAACACACCTACTACCTGCTCACCGCCAATCCGATCCTGGGACTGACCGAGCCGCAGATGGCGATCGTCGCCAACGTGGCGCGGTACCACCGTAAATCCCCGCCCAAGCCGCATCATCGGGGCTACATGGCGTTGGGTGCCAAAGAGCGGGTGGCGACGTCGAAGCTGGCCGCGCTGCTGCGGCTCGCCGACGCGTTGGACACGCAGCACGGGGGCCGGGTCACGGACGTGACGGTCGAACACAACCGGCGGCAGTTCGTGATGCGTGTGAAAGGCGACGGCGACCTGCTGTTGGAAAAGTGGAAAGTGATGAAGAAGGCGGGGTTGTTCGAAGAAGTGTTCAGCCTGAAGTGCCTGGTGGAGTGAGGTCGTGACCTACCGCGTCAACGAGGACGAGATCACCGGAAAACTCATTGCGGTGGAAGGACTGGACGGGTCCGGGAAGTCCACGCAGATTTATTTGCTCAAGCGATGGCTGGATCTGGGCGGATACAAGGTGGCGTTTACCGAATGGAATTCGTCGTCGGTGGTGAAAGAGGCGACCAGCAAGGGCAAGAAGCGCCAGCTCCTGACCCCGACCACGTTTTCGTTGATCCACAGCACGGATTTTGCGGACCGGTACGAGCGGCAAATCCTGCCCATGTTGCGCGCGGGGTTTCTGGTGCTGGCGGACCGGTACATCTACACCGCGTTCGCACGCGACGCGGTGCGGGGGTGCGATCGCACGTGGCTCCGCAGCCTGTATAGCTTTGCGCGCCCGCCGGACTTGACGTTTTTCTTCAACGTGCCGTTGGCCGTGGCCCTGCGCCGCATCCTCGACGGCCGTCCGCAATTGAAGTATCACGAAGCCGGGATGGATCTGGGTCTCTCGCCCGATCCCTACGAAAGTTTCAAGTTGTTCCAGGGCCGCATTCACGATGAATACCTCCGCATGAGCGGGGAGTTCGGATTCATCACCATCGAAGCCGGCCGTTCTCCGGAAGTGCAGCAGGAGGAGGTGCGGCAGATCGTGCTCAAACACGTGGATTTGCCCCGGTACAAATGGCGAGGGCACCGATGAGCGGCAAACGGTTCTACGGTCGGCGTCTGCCCGGGGTCGATCCCCGGGGACTCAAGGGCAAGTTGATCGTGATCGAGGGCGCGGACGGCTCGGGACGATCCACCCAAATCGGGTTGCTGCGCGATTGGCTGGAACAGCGCGGGTACGCCACGGTCAACGTGGGACTCAAGCGGTCGATGTTAGTGGGCGAGGAGTTGGAGCGAGCCAAGCAGGGGAACGTGTTGAGCCCGCTCACCCTGAGCCTGTTCTACGCCACCGACTTCATGGACCAGTTGGAGAACAAGATCATTCCGGGCCTGCGGTCCGGGTTCGTGGTCTTGGCCGATCGGTACATTTACACCCTGATGGCTCGTGACATCGTGCGCGGCGCGGACCCGGCGTGGATCAAGGAAGTCTATAGCATCGCGCTGGTGCCCGACGCGGTGTTTTATCTCTGGGTGCCGCCGCGTGTGTTGGCGCAGCGCAACCTGCTCAAGAACGCGGCGCTCGATTATTGGGAGTCGGGGATGGATATTCGACGTAGCGGAGACATGTTCGAGTGTTTTATCCGATACCAGCTCCAGATCCAGAAACACTTCCGCGGCATGCAGGCGACCTATCGGTTCCACACCATCAATGGGAACCGCTCTCCACAAGCGATCGCGCAGGAGCTTCGCACCAAATTCGACGCCGTGCTCACACCCGCGAACGTCAGACGCGGAGCGCGGACGGGCGGCGGGGTATGAAACCGCCTGGGCCGAAGAAGGCGCCTGAGCCGAAGAACCCGCGACCACCGTCTCGGGCCAAGGCTCAGCGGCCACCCACGGGGCGTCGGCCGACGCCCCAACGCGAGGTGCTGTTGCGCCTCGACCACTTGCGTGCGGTGACCAGAGAAATCGCGAGGTCGTATCTGGCCAACCTCGAACACGACATCATCGAGATCCGTGAGACGCTCGGGAGCGCGAAAACCGCGCACGGGCGAAAAGCCATGCTTCGCGCGGTGGACCGCATCGGCGAAGTGCTGGACGACCTGACGCTCAAGCCGCACAAGGGGCGTCGCAGCGATTTGAGAAAAGTGGAAAAGGCGATTCGCGTGCTTCAACGAGTTCTCGCCAAACAGACGATGGCGGTTTCGCGAGGGCGGCGATGAACGCTCCGGCGTACCACTGCCCCCTGGATCGGCGCGTGCCGATTGGCCGATGACATGGAGTTGTATCTCCTTCGTCACGGCGTGGCGGTACGGCGGGGAACGCCGGGATATGCGAATGATCGCACTCGTCCGCTGACTCCGGAGGGGCGTCGCCGCCTCGTGTCTGTCACGCTCGGCCTGCGGCGACTGGGACTTGATTTTAATGCGATTTTTTCGAGCCCCTATGTTCGCGCCCGAGAAACCGCCGAAGTGGTTGCGCGAGGCCTGGGCATGGAACGCCACGTGGCCACGTCGCCGCTCTTGGCTCCGGATGCGGATCGGTCGCGATTGTTGGCGGAAATCGAAACTATGGTCAAACGCGAGTCGGCGCGCGTGTTGCTGGTCGGCCATGAGCCGGATTTGAGCCGGCTCGCGTCCATTCTGGTGTTCGGCGATGACGGCGGGTTCATCAAGGTCCGTAAAGGGGGACTCATCAAGTTAACGGTCGACGCCTGGCAGCGAGGACGCCGGGCGCAGCTCGAATTCTGTCTGACTCCCGAACAGCTCAGGTTGCTGGGGGCGGCTGCGAGCTCAGACGAGGACATGGAGGGACTGTAATGGACACGGCACGGCTGTATGACAATGAGGACGAGCAACGACAACACTGGCGGGCCATTGAAAGCGTGGCGCGGGACGTGAAGCGCTCGATCGAAGAAGTCCAACCGATCTACGAGTCCGAACTGGCCGTCCTGCGGCGAGAGGCGCGCGTGAAAGACTTCTTGAGCGTATTGGCCTGTCGGTACGTGCGGTTGTCGCTCAAACAGGGCGGACCGTGGCACTGACGGATCTAAATCCCCCCATTCCCCCTTTGTCAAAGGGGGGCAAGGGGGGATTCCAGGCGCGTAAACAGGCAACCCTTTCGTGAAAAAGTCAGTGTTAATCGTCGAAGACGACCCGGACATCGTTCGGCTGGTCACGCACTATCTGGAGAAAGACGGCTTCCAGGTCCACGCCGCGCTGACCGGCCCCGAAGGGTTGGGGGCCGCCCGCAAGCGCAAACCCGATGCGGTCATTCTGGACGTGATGTTGCCCGAGATTGATGGCTACGAGATATGCAAACGGCTTCGCGCCGATCCGTCGACGGCCACGCTGCCGATCATGATGCTCACGGCCAAGGGCGACGAGACCGCGCGAGTTGTGGGGCTGGAAATCGGGGCCGACGACTACGTCACCAAACCGTTCAGCCCCAAAGAGGTGGTGGCACGCCTTCGGGCGCTGCTCCGTCGATCCGCGCCGCCGCCGTCGCTCTCGGGTCAGCGCCTGGTCTACCGCGATCTGGTGCTGGACGTCCCGCGTCATGAGGTGCGGGTCGCGGATCACCCGGTGACGCTCACCGCCAAGGAGTTCGCGCTCTTGCGGTACTTCTTGACGAACCCCGGTTTGCTCGCCACCCGCGACGCGCTGCTCGAATCCGTTTGGGGCGAGACCACCTACGTGGGCAGTCGCACCGTGGACGTCCACATCCGGCGCCTTCGGGAGAAGATCCCGATGCTCGCCTCCGCAATCCTGACCGTGAAACCGTTCGGCTACAAGCTCCGCGATCCCAAGAACGAGGACGAGGAGTAACGCGTCTGTCTGTCCGGGCGGGGTTCCGCTCCGCCGAAGATTTCTCGCCCGCACGACCGCCTCCCTGTCGTCGATTGACTCCGAACCGAACCGCCCACCATCTCCCTGAAAAGGCTTGATTTTTGAAGGTGTCCTAGCGGCACACTAGAGAAACATGATCCGGCGAAGCAACTTTTTCTGAGTTGGTTGTCGATTTCGGGCTCCCCCGAACGACTAGGGGGTGTAGACGGCAATTTACGAATCAAAATAGAGGGGAGACCCTACCATGCGATTCATGATCATTGTCAAAGCCACCAAGGAGTCGGAAGCCGAGGTCGTCCCGAATCCGGGGGAGGAACTCATGGCCGCCATGGTCACGTACCACGAGGAGCTGGCAAAAGCCGGCGCCCTGCTCAATGGCTCGGGGCTCCACCCGAGTTCGAAGGGCTGGCGCATCACGTACTCA
Source organism: uncultured Nitrospirota bacterium (assembly GCA_964570625.1). Lineage (GTDB taxonomy): Bacteria > Nitrospirota > Nitrospiria > 2-01-FULL-66-17 > 2-01-FULL-66-17 > JBFLXB01. The sequence continues at coordinate 107,828 of CAZMYW010000002.1, forward strand.
GGAGGGAAGCGCACCGTGGTCGACGGGCCGTTTGCCGAGACCAAGGAGCTCGTCGCGGGCTACACCCTGATTCAGGTGAAGTCGCGGGAAGAGGCGCTGGAATGGACCAAACGTTTTCCCAATCCCGCCGGCGAGGGCATGGAAGCCGAGATCGAGGTTCGCCGGCTGTACGAACTGGAAGACTTCGCCCCCAGCGAGTCGGTGGAGCGCTTTCGCGACATGGAACTGGGGAAGAAGAAGTAGTTGGGGCGTCGTACGAATCAGCGAGGAGAGAAATGATGAAGAACAAAGTCGTGATGTTCGAGATCCCAGCTTCGAATTTTAAGAAGGCAAAAGAGTTTTATGAGAAGGTGTTCGACTGGAAGGTTGACCTCTGGGGCGACGAGGGGGCCATGGCGTACACGACAGCCGTGGACAAGAATCAAGATCCGATCGAGCCCGGAGGCATCAACGGAGGGTTCTACAAACGAAAGTCCAAAGACGACCATCCGTCGTTTGGCGTGGAAACCGGCTCAATCGACAAGACACTCAAGGCCATCGAGAAGGCTGGAGGGAAACTCGTGACGCCAAAACACTCGATCGGAGAGTGGGGCTTCATGGCGGATTTCGCGGATCCGGAGGGCAACGTCATCACACTCTGGGAACGACCGAAGAAGTAACTTTAAGAAAGGGTCGAAGGGTGCAGCAGGCTGCTCAAAAAGCTCCGGCTGCAAGGCCGCAGGGAGGAGGCAACGCGGAGCGTACTGAGTCGTACGTGAGCATTGCCGACGACCGAGAACGCAGCAGACGGACTTTTTCAGCAGTCTGATAAGGAGGATGCAAATGGGCTACGTAGATGGATTCGTGTTACCGGTCCCGAAGAAGAACTTACGAGCCTACCGCCGCATGTCGCAGAAGGCGGGGAAAGTGTGGCGGAAATACGGTGCCCTGGACTACAAGGAGTGCGCCGGCGACGACCTGAACATCAAGATGGGGATGCCGTTCCCGCGCCTGGTCAAACCCAAGCGCGGCGAGACTGTGATCTTCGCCTTTATCGTGTTCAAGTCGCGTGCGCATCGCGATCGCGTCAACGCGAAAGTGATGAAAGAGATGATGAATGATCCGAAGCTTGAGGACATGCCGATGCCCTTCGACATGAAGCGCATGGCCTACGGCGGGTTCAAGGTCTTTGTCGACGCTTGAACTCGTTCGCCCAGGCGCCAAACCGGATACGAGGAGACGGCCAAGCGATGAACAATACAGTGACCAAGAAAACCTGGCCGAGAAGCATTGCCGCGGTGTTTGCGGGGCTGCTCATCAACATCATTCCCGCGGTGGCCATCGACGCCGTGCTGCACGCTACCGAGGTGTATCCACCGATGGGCCAACCAATGTCCCACACGTTGTTCGTACTCGCCTTCTCCTATCGGCTGGTGCTGGCGGTCGCAGGAGGCTACTTCACCGCCCGGCTCGCGCCGCACAAACCCATGAAGCACGCGTGGGTGCTCGGCGGAATCGGCGTGGTCTTGGCCAGTGCGGGAACCATCGCCATGTGGGGTGTAGGGCCGGCATGGTATCCTCTCGCCCTCATCGCCATCGCCATACCCTGCACCCTGGCGGGAGCGAGACTGCACCGACGATTCTGAGTCGCTTAGTCAATCCACTCGAAACGAGCGATCGGGACTAATTCTGCCGTCGAAGGGAAGGAGAAGAACCATGCGGAAGCTGTCCGTGTTCAATCACGTGTCGCTGGATGGGTACTTCACCGACACAAAGGGCGACATGAGCTTTGCGCACAAGGACAAGCCGGATGCGGAGTGGGGCGCTTTTGTTGCCGGCAATGCCAGCGGCGGGGGCACGCTCGTGTTGGGCCGGATCACGTACGACCTCATGGCCGGCTTCTGGCCCACACCGTTTGCGGCTGAGCAGTTCCCGGTTGTGGCCGAACGGATGAATCATCTCCCGAAAGTCGTGTTTTCGAGAACCCTGGACAAGGCATCGTGGAACAATACCAAGCTGGTGAAGGGTGACATCGCGGCGGAAATACGAACGATGAAAAAGGAGCCCGGACCGGACGTGGTGATTTTGGGAAGCGGCACCATCGTTGCGCAATTGGCGCAGGCGGGTGTGATCGATGAATACCAAATCGTGGTGAATCCCGTGGTTCTCGGCAAGGGGAGGACGATGTTCGACGGTATCAAAGAGAAGCTGTCCCTGAAGCTGACTGAGACGCGGGCCTTCGGCAACGGGAATGTCCTGCTGTGCTACGAGTGGTTGGCGTGAGGGAGGATTATCGTCTGGGAGCAGTGCAATGACTGCCGATAAATCACAGCATATTCACCGCGCCGATAGGTTCGTGGTGCCCGACGCCGCGCGTCAGGAGTTCCTCGGCAGAGTCCGTAGCACACACCAACTCCTCAAGGCACAACCGTGGTTTGTTCGAGATGTCGTACTTGAACAATCGTCCGGCCCGGGCCATCGACCCCTAACCCTTCTGACTGAAAAGTAGCCTTTTCCTTCACGATAGTTGGATATTCCCATTCTGTTCGTTCCACTCCGCGATGTCTTCCCGAGAACGGGGTGTGGCGTGGTCCTCGATCCAGGCGGCGATCTCCGGGTCAGTCGCGCCCGTGGCGACCAACGCCCTGAATTCGCGGTAGTCGATGGCTGCAAACGACAGCCAGCGCTGATCGAGCGGGCAGTTGGACAGATACTCGCCTTCCCAGCCCACCAGGACCGCGCGGCACTTGTCCACGGCGCGGGCAGCCAACGCATACCCACCTAACGGTTCTTTCGGGCTGCGGGGAGGCCCCTTGCGAAGATCGCGGGCCAGCTGTTTGACCTTCTCTAATGATGGGTTCTTCATGCGTGACTCCTGAGGGCCCTCCTAACCCCTGCCCCCAGAATGATGCCGATTCCAAGCAGAATTGCCGTAGACGGTTCGGGAACAGCCGTAGGCGGCCGGTCCTCAAACCCGCTGATCTGTTTATTGGCCAGGATATCGAGATCAGACGGCAGGCGACGCTCGCCCGCATTTAAACCGGCCATGAGGGGCCCATAAGCAACCGTAAGGACGTCAATGTGGGAGGTTGGGCCGCTAAAATTCGAAGCAAGGGGAATTGACGTTCCGGCAAAGGGCTGCGGTGCTGTGACGTCAAGATCGCCATCGAGCGCCTCTACGATCCAACTGAGGTTCCCGACACTCAGTCCCAGGGCATGCCCGATTTCGTGTTCGGCGACGCTGAACAGATCAACCCGGTCCGCCGCGATGGCCGTCGGATCGGTGTAGAGTCGCGCCACATTGATGCTCCCACCCCCTAGATCCTGTTGGGTCTCACTATAGGTCAGGTACTCCTCGCTGAACTCCGGGGTAGGGTCCATAAAGATCTCAACTCCGCCAGGGTTCCCATCGTTGTCAAAAAAGATGAACCCCTCCATCTCGCGATTGGGCGACCCCCCCTGGGAGAGGAGCGCGTGGTCGCCTAACGAAGAAAGAGGCGCCCAGCCGTAGTGAAGCGTCAGACTATAGGGATCCGATATGGCGTTCTCCCACTGGCGCGCCGCCGCGGCGAAGATCGTCGCGAGATCACCGCCCCCCACCGTATTGGGAGCGGGTGTTCCGCCGACGAAATCGGTGGTAATTGAAAGCGCGGCCGCAGGAGGCGGATTCCCGAGCAGGCCAGCGCTTAGGAGCCACGCAACAAGCAATACGAATCGCCGGTTCAATTGTCCCATCGTTGTCCTCCTAGAGGAGCCTGCCCAGATCCGGTGAGGAGCGGGGGTCATGGCTACTTGAACCGGCGGCCAAAGGAAATCGGATAGGCCGCCGAACGCACAGCGATCATCGGGTCAGCCGCCTCGATGCCGGGGACCAGCGCTCCCGGCAGGAAGAGCTGCTTGTCCGCAACGCGACTTTCGGTCGTGGCCTTGGTGATCGCAATCGTTCCTAATTCGACCGTCTTCCGGGTGTCCGGCCAGGCAATCGACGGGTCGTCGATCTTGTCGCCTGGCTCGGCCACTTGCAGAACCAGTTTGAGCTTGGCGGGACCGCGACGAACCCGTTCGCCGATCTCATCGACCAGGTAGTCGGGGCCCATTTTCGCGAGCTGCTCTTTGGTGAGGACCGCTTGACCGCCAACCGGCAGCACCTGATAACGGCCGAACGTGACAGCCCCGCCTGCATTCGTAAACTTGAACGTGTTGATACCGAAGTACGACAGGGTGGCAAAACTCACCGGTTGCGGATTCGGAGCCCCCACGAACGCCTGTGCGGCTGGATGAGCGCCCAGGAATTTCTCGAAGGCGGTTGGCTTGGGGGCATCGGGTCCGCTCGTACTGATTGCGAGCAGGAAGTCCCTGAACTCTTCGGCCGTGGCCACCGGGAAGCCGTTGTAGGACAGCAGCACGAGATCGGTCTTAGCTCCATCCGGAAGCGCGAATTTCACCGCCATGCCGCGCGGCATGGCGGCGGTATCGGGGACGGTCGGCACTCCCCCAGCGTCCGAGAAGCGGATCGTCACCGGAACCGGGCTCTTGTGTTTCTGAAAGTGGGCCGCCTTACTCATGGATGCCGCCGACGCACTCGGCGTGAACGTGCCTTCCACAATCACGCCCTTTGCGTGATTGACGCGCGCTCCGGGATGGGTGCCGTACACGCTCGCGAAGGCGTCCACCACCTGCTCGGCCACCGGTTTCTTGGCCGCCGGTTCGGTTTGAGCGACCGCGAAGGTTGGGGTCATCAGGGAGACGGCCACCGTTACGGCGGTTGCGAGCGACTTCCACATGGGGTTGTCCTCCTCTTAAGGGGTGAACACCAACACGGACGTTAAGGGAGTTCCTTCGGGAACGGGGGCTACCGAAAAGGCGGGGCCACTGCGCCTGACATCCATGGAGAACTCCGGGGATAACCGCGGGCAACGGCAAGCACGTGAGCTTACTGAAGGGCTCCGATACGTGTCAACGACCCCTGCAGAGTGACGATGATGGATTCTTCAGGCGTTACTCTACAAGGCGTCGCTCCATTCGACCGTTGCGCCCAGCTCGATCTCGGCATCATTGAGAACTTCCGCGAAGGCTCCGCCGCGCCACGGCACGCCCAGCGCGGCTCGCAAGCCGGGTTGAGCCTCGTCCATGCGTTCGCACGGTCGGATTGACCCTAACGCAGCACCTCCCTATACTGCGGTGGGTTGCCATTTCTGTATTGACAGCACGTATTTACGTCATTTATCATGAAATTCGAGTGGGACCACCGGAAAAACGAGCGGAACATCCGCGAGCGCGGATTGGATTTCGCCGATGCGGCCGAGATGTTCGAAGGGCCGATGCTCGTGGCGCCGGACGAAAGGAAAACGTATGGCGAGTCACGGTACATCGGAGTGGGGCTGATCCGCGGCCGCATGACGGTGACCGTATTCACCGAACGAAACCCGGACACAATTCGGATCATTTCACTGCGAAAGGCCAATACTCGTGAGCAAGCCAAGTTCAAAAAAGCCCTCCAAGACCGATTGGGCGCGCGTTGACGCGACCACGGACGCCGAAGGCGACTACTCGGAGATCCCCGAGCTAGGCAAGGAGTTTTTCCAGAAAGCCGTGCTGCGCATGCCGGAGCCGAAGGCCACGGTCACGATTCGGTTGGACATGGACGTGCTCAACTGGTTCAAACGGGAAGGCCGCGGTTATCAAACGCGGATCAATGCGCTGCTCCGCGCGTATATGGAAGCTCAGAAGCAACGGGCCGGCTGAAGAACTACTTCACGCGATCTGCCGAACCTATCCGCACCATGAAGAAGGCCATTACGACCAAGAACGTATTTACTTCTCAGGGAAGAAACGGGCACTGCAGGACGGGTCCTTCGGGCAAGCGGTGCCAGTCTGCATACGATTCGCAAGTTGCTGGGAATGGATGAACAGCTTCTCCGAATGCTCGAGGACCATCTCGGGCAATAAGAACGGAACTGCTTACGGGAAAGGTTTACCTTGGGAAGTATTGGGGTTCCAACTGCTCTCGATTGCGATCCGGGCCGAGTACGAAATTTTCGCCCTCGATGAAGTGGATATTGGCTTCATTTCGGCCGGTGTCTCGTACACGTTCTAACGTACGGAAGACTGAGGTCGAAGAGTCGCAAGGTCGCAGAGTCGCAGAGTGAAAGAAACTCCTCAAGCCTCGACTCTTGGACCATGGGACTCTGTGACCCTGTGACCTAAGGTTCACGATGGAGACGGCCAAGCGATTCGAGGACCTGTGGATCTGGCAGCAGGCCCGTGAGTTGGTGAAGGAAGTTAACGGAGACTTCCGCAGCGGAGTAGCTTCCAAAGACCTCGGGTTTCGCGATCAAATCCAGCGAGCCGGAGTGTCCATCATGAACAACATTGCCGAGGGCTTTGAGCGTTCGACCGATGCGGACTTTGCGCGTCTTCTGGATGTCGCGAAAGGCTCGTGCGGTGAAGTGCGAAGCATGTGTTATGCCGCCGAAGACCTCGGGTACATCGACCACGCAATAGCCGAAACCAGGCGGTCCAAGGCCAGGCAGATTTCAGCCGGGATCGCTTCCATGACCGCCCATCTCAGGAAGGACTCATGACCCCGCGACCCGTCCACTCTGCGACCGTTCGACGCTTGGACCCTTCGACTCTGCGACCCGTCATCGCGACATTGGTCGCGGCGGGCTTGGCGGGATGGGGACTCGCGGCCGCGCCCATGGCTCAGGCCGGCAACGCCTTTGAGCTCACCGTGGCCAACACCGCTTCGGCGCCGGGTAAGGCGCCGGACGGGATGGTGTGGATTCCAGGCGGCGAGTTTTCCATGGGCGCGCAGGACCCGCCGGACATGAATGACGAAGTCGGGATGCAAGCCACTAAGGATTCGCGGCCGATTCACCGCGTCTACGTGGATGGCTTCTGGATGGACAAGACCGAGGTCACCAACGCGCAGTTCGCGAAGTTCGTGAAAGGCACGAGCTACGTCACCGTGGCGGAGCGCACGCCGCGCGCGGAGGATTTTCCCGGCGCGCCGCCCGAAAACCTGGTGGCCGGATCAGTGGTCTTCTCACCCCCCAACCATGCCGTCCCGCTCAACGACCATTTCCAGTGGTGGGCCTATGTGAAGGGCGCGAACTGGCGCCATCCGCTCGGCCCCAAGAGCGACCTGAAAGGTCGAGAACAATATCCCGTCGTGCACATCGCGTACGAAGACGCGGTGGCCTATGCCAAGTGGGCGGGGAAGCGGCTGCCCACCGAAGCGGAGTGGGAGTTCGCCGCTCGCGGTGGCCTGACCGGACAAGTTTTCCCGTGGGGCAATGAGTTCAAGCAAGGCGGCAAATGGATGGCCAACAGCCATCAAGGCCATTTCCCGAATCAAGACACCGGCGCGGACAAGTTCACGGGCAGCGCACCGGTGGCGCAGTTTCCGCCGAATGGGTACGGCCTCTATGACGTGGGCGGGAACGTGTGGGAATGGGTCAGCGACTGGTATCGGCCCGATACCTACGCCCGGCTTGTTGTTGCGGGAGGCATCGCGCGCAATCCACAGGGCCCAGCCGCGTCGTTTGATCCCAGCGAACCGGGCGAACAGAAGCGCGTCCATCGCGGGGGGTCATTCCTCTGCACCGACCAATATTGCTCGCGCTATATGGTCGGCACGCGGGGCAAGGGCGAGGCCAGCACCGGGACGAACCATCTCGGCTTCCGCTGCGTGATCTCGCCGGGTGCGGCGCCGGGCAAAAGCGGCGGGCGATGATGGTCGTGGAGGTTCAGTGCGGCTGACAGTATCTGACAAGCTTCTCAAGTGTTCCCACATCATGAAAATTCGGACTTTCATTCCGAATTTTCAAGGAATAAAGATGCGCGTCGCCTCCTGAAGTTGGCAGGTAACGTGGCGAGCGAGAGAGATAATGGCAAAAATAAGGGGTGCCGGGGATTCTACATTGAGCCGCCGGTGTCCCGTGATCGAGGCGCCGGGGGGTGGTGCTCAGCCAGCCAGAATGCCGGCGTCGAGCAGGTCGAACCGGACATGGGGATGACGCGTGCGCAGGGAGCAGTGAGACCACTTGCTCTCCAGTTGGCGGAGCACCTGCTTTCGTTCCGCAACCGATATGCGCCGCCATTTTACTTCGGCTACGAGGAGCCTCTTGCGATTGTCCGGGTCCGGCGCCACCAGGTCCAGTTCCACGCAGCGCTCCCAGTATCGCTGGATGCCGGGGTAGCGCGCCCGGCAAAAGTCCTCAAACACCGTCGCGGCATGGTCGTGGATCAGTTTACGCTTTTGCGCCGCCGTGTAAGTCCGCCACAGACTTTGGTGCGGCGAAAAGACGCGAAACCAGAAGCGCATCGTCGGGTCCTGGATGCGGTAGAGGGTCTTTTTGGTCGAACGCACGCTTTCGCCGAATGGCAGTTCGCGCGTCAGGATGGACGTGTCCAGGAGTTGCTGCAGCAGGCGCGACAGGTTCGTCTGCGCCGTGCCGAGCCGGCCGGCGATCTCCGATGGCCGCTCCGCGCCCCGGCCCACCGCCTCCAGTACCGCCACGGCGTTCAGTCCGGCGATTCCCTCATCACGCAAAATCCGCTGCGGCTCCTGCTCCATGTACGGAGCGAAGTCAAAGTAGAGCGATTCCGCCAGCGCCACGGCATCCTGTCTCGTCTCGACGAATTCCCAATACTTCGGAATGCCGCCAACGCACGCGAACTTCTCGAACGATTCCGGGTCGCCCGCGTTCTGTCCGCACGCCCGGCAGAACGCCGTGTAGTCCATCGGCTGGACGTGCAGGAGTTTTCGGGCGCGGCCGTACAGCGGCGCGGCGCGGTGCAGAAACAGGTTGTGCATCATCCGCGTGCTCGATCCGGCCAGGATCAACAGGCAACCGGGCGGCAGCGAATGGTCCAGCCATTTCTGCAGCCGGCTCGGCAGCGACGCGTCCACCGCCGTGAGGTATGGAAACTCATCCAGGCACAGCACCCAGCGCCGCGTTTGCAGCGTGAGGATTTCCAGCAACTCCGGCCAGGTCTTGGGGGCGATCTGCGTGTCGAGTTGCCCGCGGAGATCGAGGAACACCTGCTGAAGCTGCATATCGCGGTGCGCCTCGATGGCCTGGCTGTAAAGGCCGTCACGGGTCTGGAGCCAGTGCCGCAACAGCCGCGTCTTGCCCACGCGCCGCCGGCCATAGACCACCGCGAGCCCACCGCGTTTGGCCGCCGCGTCCAGCTCCCGCAATTCCCTCTCCCGGTTGACGAACTCCAGTCTCATGCCGGACAGCATGCCACTGGATATGATGATTGTCAAGCATTATGTTCAACAGACATAATGTACAGGGTGCTCCCAGACAAGGCCTGGCGGGAGTGGGCCGACGACCGAAAGTCCTCGATCAGCACGCGCGGCAAGGGCGAAGTTACGACCGGCACCAACCATCTCGGCTTTCGTCTCGTGAAGTCCACATCGGGAGTCAATCATTAGCAACCAACACAAGGAGAACAATCATGAAACGAGTCACGACTATTCTAAAGACGCTGGCTGTTGTTGTGGCGGCGCTGGTCTTCGGGCTGGCAACGTCAATCTGGGCGCAGAACAAAGCATCTGACGACGAAGCGTTCAAGAAGTACGGCCAGGAGTTCAAAGGCAAGATCGGGAGGACCTACGAGGAATCCGTCGAGTGGTATCCCGAAGGAGTGAAACCGAAACCGGGCACGCCCAACGTGCTCACCATCTACCTGGATGACGTGGGTTTTGCGCAATACGGATCCTTCGGCGGCCTCATCAATACGCCCAACATCGACGCGCTGGCGGGCGATGGCCTGCGCTACAACAACTTCCACACCCCGGCCTTGTGCTCGCCCTCGCGAGCGGCGCTGATGGCGGGCCGCAACACGCACAAGATCGGCCTCGGCTCCCACGCGCTTACCGCGATGGGTTTCCCCGGCTACAACGGCACGCCGCCCGAGAGCGCGAAGTCCATCGCCAAGCATTTCCAGCACGCGGGCTTTGCGACCATTGCGATTGGCAAGTGGGATCACACGCCCCTGCCGGAAGCTTCGCAGAGCGGCCCGTTCCACCACTGGGCCAGCGGCGAGGGCTTCGACCATTTCTACGGCTTCATGGCGGCCGACGCGGACAACTACCGCACGTTGCTTTTCAACGATCACGAGCCCTCGGAAACGTGGATGGGCAAGCCGGACTATCACCTGACCACCGACCTCGCCGACCGGGCCATCCGGAATATCACCTCGCACACGTCAATTTATCCCGACCAGCCTTTCTTCATGTTCTGGGCGCCCAGCGCCATGCACTCGCCCCACCAGGTGCAGCAGAAGTACATCGACATGTACAAGGGCAAGTTCGACATGGGATGGGACAAGGCCCGCGATCAGATCTTCGCCAAGCAGATGGCGATGAAGCTGCTTCCCGCAGGAACCAAACTCTCCAACGGCATCCCGGAGATCCCCAAGTGGGACAGCCTCAGCGCCGACCAGAAGAAACTCTATGCCCGCCAGATGGAAGTCTTCGCCGGCCAGATGACGCAGACCGATGAGCAGATCGGCCGGATGATCGCCACCCT
>CAZMYW010000003.1:0-38454 GCA_964570625.1 uncultured Nitrospirota bacterium
AGGTGGTGGCCATGGAATCGATGATTGTGCCAGCCGTCTTGATCGTGACCACGTTGGGAGCGATGGTGCTCTCCATGTTCTCGATCGCCGTCATGGATCAGTAGGTGGAGGGACCGCGTCGATGGCGTCCATGACCGGGCCAAGCCAGGTCTGTTCGGGGGCGGCTGGCGAGACGAACCACGTGCGCGCGCTCGTCGGCGGCCTGGTTCGTCTCGAGGACAAACGCGTCGGGAACCAGGAGCGATGAGGATTAAGACGTTCTCGCCCCTAACTTACACCATCCAGACAAGGAACCACCGGTGGGGTCCGGTCGTACGCTTCCCCGTCACGTAGACAGGGGGAACGGAGCGTTTCCGACCGTTCTCGCCAGGTATTCACCCGGCGGTAGAAAACTCTGCTTTTGACCGGTCTACTGATTAGGGAAGCTTCCGATGGTGTGTGGCAGGTATTACGTGCTCGCGATCAGCGATTCCTGGAATGTGGTGACGGAGGTGAACGAAGCTAACAGCTCCAAGGCGACGGCTGGAATCTATCCCATCCCGTAACTGGCAAACTGATGGTCGTTACATCCAATCGCTACGTGATATAGCGCCGCCTTGGGAGGAGGAGCCCCATTCTTCTTCGGGCTCTTCCTCTCCCTCGTGCGAGCGGCCGCACCCATCTTCGTCCACGGATAGGAACAACTGCTCCCACAGGCGGTCGGTGGTGATCTCAGCGTCGCTACGCCGCGGACGGTCGAAGGTGCGATGCCCGCAGAGCATACATCGCCACGACGCCTCGTCGCGATCCCAGAAAAGTCCCACTACCGTGTGTTCAAAGCCGGCCCTACAGTGGGGGCAGGCGAGCGGATGGGCGGTCTCAACAAATATTTCGGGTGATCGGTTCGAGTCCATCGCCGACCTCCTGTGTGACAATCTGGTTGTGGGAATACGGTCACTCATCAGCGTCACCGAGCCAGCTTAAGGAGCGATCTCCACGGTGGTAGACGTTCCATCAGCCTGAGTCCGGTCATCCTCCGCCCCTGCGACCAACGCGAGTTCGAGGTCAATCCGCTTGGGAATGGTGAAGGTGAAGCAGCAGCCTTTTCCGATCTGACTGATGACCGACACCCGTCCACCCTGCATCTCAACAAACTGCTTGACGATCGGCAACCCGAGTCCGGTGCCGCCGTGGGCGCGAGTGAAGGAAGAATCCACCTGGGTGAACTCACCGAAGATCTTATCGAGATCCTCCCTTTTGATGCCGATACCATTGTCCACCACCGACACTTCCATCCAAGGACGTTCGTCGATGGCCACATCTCGGGCTTCGACGACGATTCGACCGCCGTGGGGCGTAAATTTGATGGCGTTACTCAGAAGGTTGAGCAGGATCTGTTTAATTTTGATCTGATCCGCGTGCACCATGAGGGACTCGTCGCCCAGCGAGTGGGTGAGGACGAGAGCTTTGTGCGACGCCAGGGGCTCCACCGCTTTGAGAGAACTCACGATCAGGTGTTTCATGGAGAATTCCCCGAGGTGCAGCTCCATTTTTCCAGCCCGGAGTTTTGAGAGATCGAGTAGGTTGCTGACGATGTCGAGCAAGAGCATCCCGCTGGTGTGGATATTCGCGACGGCCTCGTGCTGTTTGGCGGTTAGTTCGCCCGCCATTTTCGCCAACAGGGCTTCGGAATAGCCGATGATCGAGGTCAAGGGAGTCCGGAGTTCGTGGCTGACGTTGGAAAAGAACGCCTCTTTAAAGCGTTCGGCGCCTCGGAGTTCTTCCACCATTGCGCGAGTCCGGGTGTACAGCTTGGCGTTCTCGATCGACACGCTCAGTTGGGAGCACATGGAGTCCAGCAGGTTCAGGTGTTGTTGGCTGAACGTCCGCGGCGTGGAGCTGGCCCCGCAAAGCGTTCCGAGAATTCGCCCTTTGGACGTCAAAGGGATCGCGACCAACGACCGGCATCCGCTTTCCGCGATGAAATCATCGGTGGGACCGTCCTGAGTGGCGTCCTCGACCAGTATCCTCCGGCCAGACTCGGCGACCTGTGCGACGATCATCTTCCCGACCGCAACCTCCTTACACCGCTTGACGATCTCCGGCGAGATGCCTCGCGACGCCTGAAGCACCAGGCGGTCTTCCTCAACGTTCCACAGCCAAATCGCCCCGCACTGGAACTGCATGACCTCCAGGATTTTCTCCAAGGCGCTTTCCACGATCTCCTGGAGTTCGAGCGAGCGGTTGGTCGTCGCCGCGATCATGTTGAGCGCGGATAACTGACTGGTCCGCTCCATGACCCGTTGTTCCAACGTGGAATACGATTCGCGGAGCGTCTCCGCCATTTGGTTGAACGTCCCAGCCAACTGCTCGATCTCGTCGTTGGTGTGGATGTCCAGTCGAACGTCCAAGTTGCCCTTGCCGATTTGTTCCGCGCCTTGCTGGAGGATCTGAATCGGCTTGGCCAGCCGTTTCGAAAGCACCAACCCCATCAACGCGACGAAACCGATGAGCACGAACCCTGATGAGGTGGCGGCCCACAGCAGCGAATCGATCGGTGCATACAATTCCTTGGGATCCTGCCGAATAAAACTGTGCCACCGTTTCCCGGTGGACTCGTTCGTCACCATCGAGGTTCCGATCGCTGGCGCGAAGCCGATGATGGACCCGGTTCCCCCGTGTCCATCATCAGCGGCCACGATCCAATTCGGGGTCGATGACGTCACGCTGGACACCAGCTCGCGATTCGTGAGCATGCTCCCAGTGGGCAGGAACGGACAGGTCAACACCCGCCCGTCGGAATCGATGAGCATGGCATGGCCCGACTTTCCGAACTGAATGGCGTGGATCGGTGCATGGAGCAACTCGTCGACTTCGTGAATGACCGCCAGAATGCCAATGGCTCGTTGGCTCTGTTCATCCATCACCGGGACGGCCATAATCATCGCGTAGGTCTGGTGCGGTTCGCTGAAGAACAACTCGCCGATGAAACTCTTCCCCAGGCCGCCGTTGTAGGTTTCCCGCCACCACGTCGTCTCACGATGCAAGTAGTCGGGTGCGCCATTCGAACTCGCGACCACCGCCCCTCGTTCATCCGTGACGAAGAACGCCAGGTACGCCACGGACTTGGTCCGCATGTAACTTCGCAGCAGACTGGACGTCTTCGTCAGCAGAATCGCCTGTTTGAACGAACTGAGGTGTCCGCTCCCCCAGAGGTCGCGCCGTTCGCTCATCACCTGAGCCACATCGTAATCGGACACACGTTCATATTGCCCGTTGGAAGTCTTCAAATCGTCCAAGATCTCGGTGGCTGCCGCGAGATGTCGCTTCCCCTCGATCTCGCGTTCGATCACCAGATCGATCTTGCGCGAGGCCTCGTTGGCCAACCCTTGGAAATTCTGCCCCATGGACTCTCGAAGGTGGAGGGTTCCGTTCCAGTACGTCACCAGCAGACCGACTAGGACCGGGATGAACCCCACGGCGAGGAAGGCGAGAACGATCTTCTTTCTCAGTCCTTTTTTGGGAGGTTCCGCGACCATTGCCTGTCTTCTCCTGCGGACCTGGAACCTGGCGCGACGGGTGCGGCGTCCAGCGCGAGGCGGCTAGGCGGAGTCGATCTCGGCGAACTTGTAGCCCACTCCTCGAACCGTGATGATGTATTGCGGGTTGGATGGGTCGTGTTCGATCTTGGCCCTGAGGTTCCCCACATGGACATCAATCACTCGGTCCACCACGCTGACGTCTTCATAGGCGTAGATCTTCTGAATGAGCTGCTCCCGCGACAAGGCGATGCCCGGCGCGTGCGCGAGCGCTTCCAGAATCTTGTACTCGTAGACGGTCAGGGCGACCGCTTTGCCCGGCACTGAGACCTTGCGTTTCTCGAAGTCGATGTCCAGGTCGAGATGGCGCAGGTGCTTGGCGGTCGCGTTCGGTCGGTGCAGGCTGCGCCGCAAGATGGCCTTCACACGGGCCACGAGCTCCCGGGGGCTGAAGGGCTTAGTCAGATAGTCGTCGGCGCCGATCGACAGCCCTAAAATCTTGTCAAATTCGTCGGCCTTGACCGTCAGCATCATGATGGGGGTGTCGGAGCGCCGTCGGATCTCACGGCACACATCGATGCCGTTGACCTTGGGCAACATGAGATCCAGGATGATGAGGACCGGGTCGTGTTTGGCCGCGAGCGCGAGCGCCTCCTCACCATCGGCACCGCACAGCGTAGCAAACCCTTCGCTGTTAAGGGCACTGGCGATCAACGACGAGATTTGCGGATCATCGTCGATGATCAAGATGGGATTCGCCAATCCTCTGGTGGTCAAGGACGCGACTTCAGGTCGGGGTGCGATATTCTCCATCCTATGCCCTTTCTCCCACCGTTGTAAACACGCTGGTGGGTTCGGTCTGTCGGGCCCGAGCATCGAACCTCGAACCCGTGCTCAGCGACTCCGTGTCAAACCGCGTGGCGCGCCGTGACCGCTTACTGTTCAACAGCAACAACGACCATCGAGAACACCACTGCGCCAAACGCGGCCACAACCAGAACCGTTGCCAGCACCATCGATTCCATGTCCATCACCTCCTTGCGGAAACCGTGTGAGGCCCAACAGGGTCGACCAAGCCATCATGCCTAGTAACCCCAGCGAGCAATGCGGCTAACCGGTGGACGAATATCCCTATGGGGTTGCATGGACGCCTCCGAGGTGAGTCAGGTTTATGTGATTATTGTAAGTGCGAGCCTACTCGGTCAGGATCAACCTTCCATAAAGCCCGAGTCAGGTTTCATCAAGGTTGTGTGAAGAAACGGTAAATCACGGACGCCGAGGTTCCAATGGAGGACATTGTGAGCCGTGAGGCGTTCTGTTAGCATGGGTCTGCGATGACGGACGGAGGTAGAAGGCAAGCCATCGCGGTAATGGCATTGGTCCTGCTTGTGTCGGCCTTGTCGGCGGTAGGCACTAGCGCCCCGCAGGCAGACCGCGGTACCGTCACGCTCCCGAACGGAACGACCTACGCTGTGGAAATCCCGCGGACGCCGGAGGCGCGCGAGCGGGGGATGATGTTCCGTTCGAGCCTCCCGCCCCACACCGGGATGCTCTTCGTGTTCGAAACGACGGGGCGGTACGCGTTCTGGATGAAGAACTGCCTCATTGCGCTGGATCTGATTTGGCTCGATGACACCAAACGAATCGTCGCCATCCTGCCCGACGCCCCGCCGTGTAAAGCCGACCCCTGCCCCATCTATCAGTTCGACGTGCCGTCTCGATATGTGCTGGAAGTCGCCGCAGGGGCAGCGGCGCGTGAAAAGCTCAGGCTGGGGGACGCGCTGAAGTTTTAGGAACCTGTTTAAGAGTTCTGAGGGTGGAGCCTGTTCAGGAATGCGTCAGCTGCCCCCTTCGGGGACTTCCGGTATTCGACTACTAAAGGTAGGTCGCAAGGCAACGCCGCAGATGGCCATTGCTTCGCCACCTGCGATGTCCCTCCAGACCGATTGATATCCGCGCCCTTGGCGCGTGCAGGTTCATGGACAGGCTCAGTTACATCAGTCCCAGCAGCGGACATAGGACCCGTAACCCCACCCAGATCACCGCAAACCCCACCAGATCCAGCAGGATTCCAGCGCGGATCATGCTCTGAATCGGAATGAGGCCCGATCCATAGACGATGGCGTTGGGTGGGGTGGAGATCGGCAACATGAACCCAAAACTCGCCCCCAGGCACGCGCCGAGCGCGGGAGGAAGAGGGCTCACCCCCGCGCCTTGGGCAATGGCGATCACCACCGGAATGACCATGGTGGCCGACGCCGTGTTGGAGGTCAGTTCGCTCAACACGATGCCCAGGGCGATGGCGAACGCGGTGAGGGTCCACAGACTGTCGGCGCCCAACCATTCTGCCGCGCCGTGCCCGATCGCCTCGGACAAACCCGTCTTGAACATCAGCTCACCCAGGGCCAGGCCGCTCCCGAACAAGAGGATCGTGCCCCAGTCGATCCGCTCGGCTTCCTCCCACGACAGCGTGAACCGCCGCGCGCGCCAATCCACGGGCAACACGAACAGGAGACTCGCGGCGATCAGCGCAACCACGGCCTCGGGAACGTGGTGGTCGTACCACGCGGCGAACTCGGAATCCGCGCCTCCCGCCAAGGTGATCGCGGCGGGCACGAGCCACAACGTCACCGCGGCGCCGAAAGCGATCGCCGCGTTACGTTCCCCGCGACGCATGGGCCCCAGCGAGGCCCGCTGGCTGGCGAGATACTTGGCAACCCCGGTCAGCGATCCGAAATCAGGCGGGTGCAACGCGTACAGGAGCACAAAAAGCGCCGCGAACGTCACGACGACGATCGGGATGCCGAACTGCATCCACTGCGCAAAACCGATGTCCACCCCGAGTTGATCCGCGATCAACCCTTTGCCGATGAGGTTCGGGGGGGTCCCAATCAACGTGCCGAGACCGCCGACGGACGCGGCGTACGCCACCATCAGCATGAGGCCGGTGCCGTAACGCCAGGTCCGCGGTGACGCGGAGTGCTCCACGTTGTCGCGACGAACCGCCGCCAGGGCGCCGAGGATGCCGGTGGCGATCGGCAGCATCATGGCGGTCGTGGCGGTGTTGCTGACCCAGAGCGATACGCCGGCGGACAACAGGCCCACCGCGAACAGAATGCGCGCCGGGCTCTCGCCGATGGCGCGGCGCGTGAGCACCCAATAGGCGATCCGGCGGTCCAGACCGTGCATGATCATGGCCTCGGCGATCAGAAAGCTGCCGATGAACAGAAAGATGATCGGGTGCGCGAAGGGCGCGAAGACCTCTTTGACGCCACCCACGCCGAGCGCCACGGCGGCGACCGGCGCGAGCAGGGCGGTGGCGGGAATCGGGATCGGTTCGGTGATCCAGAAGATCACCACCCACACCAGAATTCCGGCCAACGCGTGCGCTTCGGGCGACACGGCAAGGGGGGCGAGCCAGACCGCCGCCGCGGCGATGGGACCGAGAATGAATCCCATGGTCGAGAGCCGTGGGTTGGCGGGACCGTCCGGAACGACGGGGGAATCGGGCACGCCGCAGGATACCACACGAGGCTGGGCGGGGCGAAGCCTTCACGTAGGCCGGTGCGCGTGGTATAACCGGACCATGCGGTTGTTACTGCGGGTGTTGACCTATCTGGCGCCGTATCGTTCGTTGGCGCTCACTGCGTTGGCGTGCGCCATTTTTGCGACCGTGGTTGATCTGGCGCCGCCGTGGATCATCAAGCTGATCATCGACACCGTCGTGCGCCCGGCAGACCTTGACCCGCTGCCGTGGTTGATCGCGGCTTTGGCGCTGGTCTACGTGGGGCGAAACATCTTGACGGGCGCTCGCATCCGTCTCAACAACGTCCTCGAACAACGGGTGATCTACGACCTCCGCAAAGCGGTTTACCACAAGTTACAGTCCCTGTCGGTCCGATACTACGATCAGCGCGCGTCCGGTGAGTTGGTTTCTCGCGTCACGAGCGACGTCACCAATCTGGAACGGATCTTCATCGACGGGGTGGAGTCGCTGGTGATGGCGGGACTGACGCTCGTCGGGATTGCGGTCATGTTGTTCATCATGCACTGGCAACTCGCGTTGCTGGCGTTGATTCCCATCCCGTTCCTCATGGTGGGAGCGACGGTGTTCACCCGGCGCGTGCACGGGCTATATCGCGTGATCCGTCAGGAATCCGGGCGCCTGAACGCGGTGTTGCAGGATCAACTGTCCGGTATCCGGGAGATTTTCGCGTTCAATCGCCAGACCTACGCGGCGGCGCGATTCGACGCGCACAACCGGGCGTATTGTCGGGAGCAATTGCGGGTCGCACGCGTATGGTCGATGTATTCACCCACCATGGTGTTGTTGGGTTCGCTGGGCACGTTACTCATCCTCGGCGTGGGCTCGCGCGAGGTGGTGGCTGGTCGAATGACGTTGGGCGAACTCGTGGCGTTCCTCTCGTACCTCGCGATGTTCTACGTGCCGATCAACCAGATTCATTCGGTCAACCACATGCTCCAGCACGCCATGGCGTCCGGAGAGCGTGTGTTCGAGATTCTCGACGCGAAGCCGGACGTGGTCGAAGCCAGGGAAGCCGTGACCTTGCCGCGCGGCCGCGGAGAGGTCCGCTTCGAGCAGATTTCGTTCGGGTATCGACCTGATGTGGAAGTCGTCCATGCGATGGATCTGGCGATCGCGCCCGGCGAACAGGTCGCGTTGGTGGGTCCCAGCGGCGCGGGGAAGAGCACGCTGGTCAAACTGCTGCTCCGGTTTTACGACGTCGGTTCGGGCCGGATCGTGCTCGACGGGCTGGACATCCGCGACGTGACGCTGGCGAGTCTGCGGGAGCAAATCGGGCTCGTGCCGCAAGACCCCGTGCTCTTCAACGGGAGCGTGCGTGAGAACTTGTTGTTCGGCCGGCCTGGCGCGAACGACGCAGAACTGGAAGCCGCGGCACGCGCCGCGCGCGCGCACGATTTTATCGCGGCGATGCCGGAAGGATACGACACGTTGGTGGGTGAACGGGGGGTCAAGCTCTCCGGCGGTCAGAAGCAGCGGCTGGCGATCGCGCGCGCCCTGCTGAAAGACCCGCCGATCGTGGTATTGGATGAGGCGACGTCGAACATTGACAGTGAGACCGAAGTGCAGATCCAGGAGGCGCTCGAGCGGTTGATTGCGGGCCGCACGACCATCATCATCGCGCACCGCCTGTCCACCCTGCGTTCCGTGGACCGCATCGTGGTCGTGGACCAGGGTCGGATCGTGGAATCCGGGGCCCACGACGAGTTATTGCCGCGCGGCGGGCTCTATGCCACGCTCTACGAAGCCCAGTTTCAGGTCTAACAGGTTGCTGAAAAAGCCCATCCGCGGCGTTCTGTACTACGATGTGCCGGCCGCCTCACCGTCTCGGCGGCGCTCGTGGTTTGGCGCCACTTCTTCGTGGCGCCACTCGCCCTCACGTACGACCCAGTACGCTCCGGTTTTCTCCTCACTGCGGCCTTGCGGCTGGAGCTTTTTGAGCAACCTGCAAGTCTTTGCGGATTTTTCAGCACCTTGCTAAGGCCGCCCGGCGAGCCGGGCGTTATTCGATCAACAGGGTGAGCCCGATGGCGATCGGAGTCGTCAGGGTGCCGGAGGGGATCGAGGCGCTGCCCACGCGAGCCAGATTTCCGCTAGTCTGGTTGATCGAATACGTGGCCAGCGAATTGGACACCTGGTTGGTCACGTACACGAACTTGCCGCCGGGTTCTGCCGCGAGCGCGGTGGGGCTTGAACCGGTGGACGTCGACACGGTCCCCGCGGTCAGTTCCCCCATACTGGCGTCGATGACATCTTCGATGTCGATAACGTAAGGCGTGATGTTGTTCGCATCGGCGTTGGCCGTGTACACGAATCGGCCCGTGGGATCCGTGGCAACCGCCTGTGGATTAGTTCCGGTGGCCAAGGGGCTCATGAGCGAAGTCAGCCCGCCGGTGGCCGCGTTGATCGCGAAGCCCTGGATCCGAGGCGGTGTCGTCCCCGCACTGACTACATAAGCAAAGCGCCCCGAACCATCCACCGCCACGCTGCGCGGATCATCATTCACGGATAAGGCGGCGCCGACACTGGTCAAAAGACCGGTGTCCGTTGCGATGGTGAACATCGAGACCGCGTCCGACCCCGAATCAATGGTGTAAAGAAAACGGCCGGTGGGATCGACGGCCATGGAAACCGGCAGGGTGCCGATGGCGAGACCCGATGCGGTCACCTCGGTGAGTGCACCGGTGGTCTGGTTGATGGTCAGCACCACCACCTGCCAGCCGAGGCCAGTGCTTCCGGCAGCATACAGGTATCGACCAGAAGGTTCGATGGTTATGGCCGTCGGGTCTACGCTGACCGAGACCGTACTGATCTCGGGGAGTGTCCCGGTGGACGCGTTGATTCGATACGCCGAAATGATGTTGGATGCGTGCGCCACGTATACGAATCGCGCGAACGGATCCACGGCCAGCCCGCGAGCAGTCCCCAGCCCGCTGGTCAACGACTGGGGTCCGTTGGCGCTCAACACCCCGGTTGTGGCGTTGACGTCATACGAGGAGATCGTGGAAGCGCCCTGATTCAGAATGTATGCATATTGGGCTTCGGCCGTCGCAGCCACGCCGCGCGTGACCAGTGCCAGACCCTGCGGACCCCGTTGCGCGCGCGTGGCGCTGCTCGCGGTCAGGGCACTCGTTGCGGCGTCGATGTCATAGACGGACACGTCCGCCGCTCCGGAGTTCAAGGTGTAGAGGCGCTCCCCCAGAGGGTCGACCGTCAGGCCAGACAACACTATCCCTGCGGTGAGGTCTACGGTGTCGGCTACGTTTTCAGTGAACGTCCCGTTACCCGCGTCGACTGAGTACTGGCGGATGGTTGGGTGCGGCTGCGGGTTCAGCTCAGTGCCATTGATGACATAGGCTGTGCTGCCCGAGGGCGTGAATCTGATTGCCGCGGCCCCAACTCCGGCCGTGACAGTCGAGGAATCCAGGACAGTCATGTCGCCGCCTGTGACGGCCAATAGCGCCACATCACCAGCGGAGTCACTCACCGCGTATAAGTCGCCGCCAGGGTGAAGGGCAATGGTCAACGCCCCTCCTCCCACAAGTTCGGCGTCTACCGATGACAACACGCCGGTGACCGAATCAATGGAAAACGAAGAGACGCTTGCTGGGTTAACCCCTATTATTTCACTGTTGCCCACGAACAAGAAGGAGCCCGCGCTGTCTGCAGCGAGTGACGTGGGCGAGCGGCCACCGGTTGAGGTCGTGGCGCGGAACGTCAGTGAACCGTCCGTATCGTCGATGGTGAACAGAGAGATGGATTCGCCGGCCCGATTCGCCACGTACAAAGAATCGCCGTTCGGCGCCACCACCACCAACGCCACGGGTTCGTTGCCCGTTGCGTAGGGAGAGTCGTCCATTTCCAGCAGCGTGCCGGTATGTTCGTCGATCGTGAACGCCGAGACCGTGTTGTCGTCTCGGTTCGCAACATACAAGTACTTGGACGCCGGGTCGGTCGTCACCGCGACTGGAGCGGTTCCGACCGGTACGTATCCTATCGGGGTTAGCCGTCCGGTTGCGGCATCGACCAGAAACATGGAGAGCGTGTTATCCGTGGCGTTCGCCACGTAGGCGAATCGAACGGTGGTCCCGGGCTGAAGCGGGGTGGTGCTTCCGGAGCCTCGTCCTTGGCACGTGAAGATGGTCGTGCAGGGGTTCGGCGTCGCGGGGCCGCCGCCGGTCGGGGTGGTGTCTTCGCAGGCAACAACCGCCAGCGTGGCCGTCAGTGCGCCTGCGAGCAGTCGTACGGCGGTACGGCGACTACGAAACATGTCGTATGGACACAGTCCTCATGAGTGCAAGATCCCTTCGCGCGTACCTCATGGCGGGATTGTACGCGAATCAAAATCATCTGTCACTTCGCCCAGCAGCCCGTAGTGAACGAAGGTTGCGGTATGATGCCGGTATGCCGCTCCCCATTGAAAAGCTGAAACAGTTGATTGCGCTCGACCCCGCCGACCCCGCGCTGTTTCTCGCGTTGGGCCACGCCTATGTTGAGGTGAGCCAATTCGCCGATGCCGTGGACGCGTTGGAACGCGCTGTGGCCCTCAACCCGCAATACACTGCCGCGTATTGGCCGTTGGGCAAGGCACTCGAAGCCGCGGCCCGCGTGGACGACGCTATAGGAGTGTATGAACGAG
The DNA here is from genome assembly GCA_964570625.1 of uncultured Nitrospirota bacterium. Classification (GTDB taxonomy): domain Bacteria; phylum Nitrospirota; class Nitrospiria; order 2-01-FULL-66-17; family 2-01-FULL-66-17; genus JBFLXB01. The sequence continues at coordinate 11,702 of CAZMYW010000003.1, forward strand.
GTCTTGCAGTCGGTGCACAAACGCATGACGCGATCCCGATTCAAAAGATGCAAGCACGACTGAACCGGCTCAGAAAGCAGCAGACCCCACCCCAATCCGACGCAGATCCCTCCTGATCTAAAACTCCCATCCCGTCTCTTAAGGAACTCTTGGGTTTTCCAACGATATAATCGCCCTATATGTGATATTTGTTGCTATTTAGTTAGTAACAGTGATATATATGTACAGCTTCTCATTATATAAGCGAGGACAGTCATGAGACGAGGACCAGGATTTGTTGGGGTGCCGATGCCGCCGCGGATGCGGGGTTCGGGACGAGGGTGGGACGTGTCCACGTATCGCGAGGTGCGCGATGTATTCGAACGCGCAGAGGCCGCGGCCCGCGAGGAGGGGACCGGCGTAAGTGCCGACCACCTGGTGCTCGGCGTGTTGCGTGCGGCCGATCCCTCGGGCGCCTCGATTCTGCGCACGGTGGGGATCGGCGAAGCCGAGGTCGTGCGCGGTGGTGCGCAGGCTGGACGTACCTCGCGTTCTCGTTGGGGGCCTGAGTTGCAGCCGATTATCCAAGCCGCGGCTGAGGAGGCGTGGCAATTGGGCAGTCGGCTGACGCGCAGCGCGCACGTGCTGCTGGGGATCGCGGCGAGCGGCCAAGGGACGCTGGGTGGCCTGTTGGCGACTCGCGGAATTTCGATGGAGGTTCTCCGTACCCGTGCGCGCGAGGCGATTGCGGCCTCACCGGCTCCGGTGGTCTCAGACGCAGCTCCCGCACCAGCAGCAGCCTCTCCCGCGTCGTCGCGCGAGCTGCTCACCGTGGACCAAGCCGCCGAGTTCTTGGGAATCCATCACCAAACGCTGCGCGGGTATATCAAGAGCGGGAAGCTCCCGGCGTATCGCTTGGCGGGCGAGAAGGTGCTGCGGATCAAGCGCGACGACCTGATGGCGCTGCTCGAACCCGTGGCCGTGGGCGATTCGATCGACGGGGATTAACCCGACTTAATAGGCTGCGGTAAGTAGAGCGCCTGTTCAGGATGGGTCAGATGCCCCCTTCGGGGACTTCCTGCATTTCGATTTTTAGAGGTGGGTCGCCGGCCGCCGCGAGCACCGGAGCGGAGCGTACTGTATGCGTACGTGAGCACCGGACGCGCAGCGGCAACGCCGCAGGTGACCATTCATCGACAGGCTCCTCTAGAACCGTTCGCCCAGGGAGTCCGCGTACCCCGTCAGCTCCGCGTAGCCTGAACCAGTAACCTCGGCGTCGCCCGCCCGTCCGGTGACGGACACGCTACCTTCCCAGTACGTCACGCGCGTGCTTTGAGTCGTCACCAGTTCCTGGTCGGCGACTGTGGGTCGGATCGCGAGTTCAATGCCGTGATCCGGAACCGTGATGACCCAGCGGCTGGGATACGCGGTTTTGGTTTTGGGGCTCGTCCACACGTCGCGGACCGAGAAGCCGAACGCCTCGCGGGGCAGGTGAATGGTGCGCCCGTCGGGTTGGATCAGCGTGCCGCTGGAGACCGGCTCCACGGTGCCGTCGGCTCGGCGAATGCGATACAGCATCAGGTCCATGCCGTTGTCCAGATGCAGGCCGAACCAGTCCCACCCGACCTGTTCTTTGGAAAGCTGGTTCGAACCGAACTCATGGTCCATCCAGCTCAGGCCTTTGACGGTCTCCAGTCGGTTGTTGATCGTCAGCGTCCCCGTGGTCTCCATCCGGGTCATGGAGTAATAGTGCGACGTTTGGCCCTTGCCCGGTCCCTTGCGGCTGATACCGTCCGAGCCGTGGACCACGGGCTTGCGCGAGGGTGTCAGTCGGAGCAAAATCGATCGATCGTTCGCCACCGCCGAAAGCACGATCACGCCGTCACGCTCTTCGGCCGACCACGGCCCGTTCCAGACCTTGAAGCGCTTGGCGTCGGCGCCGGCCGTGGCCACCCCGGGCCGATTGGCCTTTTCCGCGTACAGGAACTTGCCTTGCGTGTCGTCGGTGATAGCGAAGTGGGCGAGGAACATATTTTTGAGCGCCCACTTCGACGGGTTGTTGCGGACCGCCACCGCGTCGATTCCACGCCGAAAGAACGTCAGCTGATACCCATACGTGCGGCCGGATTCCGCGGTGAGGCGGCCGGTGTAGTACCACCACTCGGTCTGAAAGGTCGGATGCGGCCCGTGGTCTTTCGGGAACACGTACCGGTAGCCGGATTCGGCCACGGCAAACCCTTTTGCGCCCGCCGCGGGTCCAGGCGCGATGCCCCATCCTACGCCGATCGCCGCTAGACCCAGCACGCCCCACCCCCACCCCCTCGTCCAGTTACTCATCCGTCAACGCCTCCAGATAGACCATGTTCGCCGCGTGACGAGCCGGGATCCACCCCGCGACCATCGCGGACGCGACGGCCAGCAACGCCGCCGCAATCACCTCCGGCACCCGCCATGAAAAGAGGATCGTCCATCCGAACGACTGCACGTTCACCACCTTGATCAGGACCAACGACACCGCGAATCCGACGGCCACGCCTAACGCGGCCCCCAGGAGACCGATCAGCCCCGCTTCCCACAACACGACCCGTCGGACCTGGACCGGACTGGCTCCCAACGCGCGGATCACTCCGATCTCGCGCCGTCGCTCCAGCACGATCGCCAGTACGGTGCTCGCCACACCGAGCGCGGCGACGATCATCGCCACCAGATCCAGCGCGCGGGTAATGGCGAACGTGTGATCAAACACGTCGAGCACCTCGGTTTTCAACCCGCGGTTCGACACGATCGACACCCGGTGCAACGGAGCCACCGCGGTTTCGATTGCCGCGCTGACCTGCTCGGGGTGTGCCCCCGGCTCAAGGTACACGCCCAGTGCGGTGATTCCGGAATCCCGCCAGTGCCGCTGCCACAACGAGCGGTCCATCAACACGCGCCCTCCGTCGGTCGCGTAATCATAGAACACCGCGACGATGGGGAATAGCCCCCGTCCATCGGCGGTGGGGAGGTCCAGGGTCTCGCCGGGCCCGACCTTGAGCTGGTTGGCCAACACTTCGGACACGGCAATCCCTTCTCCGCGCGCGAGACGGACGAGCAGGTCGTTCCCATCGCCGCGTGTGAACTGCATGCCGCTCCGTTCGCGTACGATCGTGAGGTCGCGAGCGGAGAGCAGCATCGGGTGACCGCGAGACTCGATCGGCACCTGACGGTAGGGATCAACCGCCGCCACACCAGGAACCGCGGCGATCCGCGTCGCGATCCGGGCGTCTGCGAAGTGCGCGGTCGAGCCGACGGCTGGGCGTGACGCCGGGCTGATGTACAGATCCGCGGTGATCGTCGCGTTGATCCACCGAGCGACCGTGTCCCGGAAGCTGCCGACCATCACCACCACGCTGACCATCATGGCGAGGGCGGTCATCAGCGCGCCGGCTGCCACCGCGGTCCTCCCCGGCGTGGCGGCGAGTGTGCCCGACGCGAGACGCGCCTCCACGATTCCGACGCGCAGGGCGAGCGGACGGACCAGTCGGCCTAACCCCACACCCGCCAGGGGCGTGACAAAGGCCCCGCTCAACACCAGACACAACGCCGCGCCGTAGCCGAATAGCGGAACTCCGGCGATCGGGCCGGCTTGCGCCAGGGTCCATGCCAGCGCGCTCCATCCTACGCCGATCATGGCGAGCCGTCCGGCGTTCACCCGGCGGTGCCGTTCCACCCATCCGGCGTGTAACACCTCGCGTGGCACCGTACTCAGGGCCTCGATAATCGGTACCAACGCCGCCGCGACCGCCACGATGCAGCCGAGGGCGAACCCCTCCAGGGCGAGTTCGGGGGTGAGCACGACCCGCTGCGTGGCCGCACCGCCATATAGCGCTTCCACCGTCGAAGACACCGTTCCCACCGCGGTGTGCGCCAGCACCCACCCGAGCGGCACCCCGACCGCCCCTCCCACCAGTCCAAACAACAACGCTTCACCCGTGAGCGCGGAAAACAACCGCGCGCGGCCCACGCCGAGCGCTCGCAACAGGCCGATCTCGGCGCGTCGCCGCAGTAGTGCGTGGGTCATCGTGTTGTAGATGAGGAACAAGCCGACCAGTAATGCGATACCGCTGAGTGCGGTGAGATTGACTTGAAACGAGCGCACCACCTGCTCGGCGTGAGCCAAGCGGGACTCGGGCCGCTGCACCGTGAGCGCTGTTGGCAGCGCCTCGTCCAACCGCTGCCGCACGACGTCGATCTCCTCGGAATCGGTCAACACGTCGATGCGATCGAGGCGGCCGATACGGTCGAACGTCCACTGCGCAGCCGCGATGTCCATCAACGCGACCGCTCCTCCCCAGGCCCGTGTGAGGCGATCGTCCGTCGTGGTGCCCGCCACGGTGAGCGTGACGGCTCGGTCGCCGTCCAACACGGTCAGCCGATTGCCCACGGCCAGACCGCGAGACGCGGCCAGATGTTCGGTCAACAGGGCGGCGGTCGGGTCCAGTAACCACGCTTCGGTCTGCTCCGGTTCGAAGGTCGGGACCATCCGGTGCGATCGAAACGGATGGTCGCTGAACGGATCCACGCCCAGGACCGTGAGCGAAGTGTCGTCGTCGAGCGCCACGTGGCGAATGATGACCGGCGATGCCGCGAGGACTCCCGGTGTGCCGACCACCTGCTCCAACGCGGACTCGTCGAACCCGTGTTCACCCCCGATCACTTCGAGCGTGGCCGGGCCGCTCAGCCCCGTGACGGTGTCGCGGAATGAGGCGGAGACGCTGTCGTTGCACAGACGGATGGCCACGTACAACGCCACGCCCAGCGCCAGGCCGAGGACGGTCAGGCTGGTCCGCAGTTTGGCGCGGGTGAGGTGTCGAACTGCCGTGAATCGTAGCAGGGTCGTCACGCGTCGATCCTGCCGTCTTTGAGGCGCGTCGCACGATGACCGAATTTCGCCGCGTCCGGATCGTGCGTCACCAGCACGACGGTGACGCCGGACGCGGTGGTGAGTCGCAACATCAACTCCAGGATGTCCCGCCCCCGCGCGGAGTCCAGGTTGCCGGTCGGCTCGTCCGCCAGCAACAGGGCCGGGCGCGTGATGAGTGCGCGCGCGATGGCGACCCGCTGGGCTTCGCCGCCAGACAGTTCATGCGGCCAGTGCTCCGCGCGCGCCCCAAGCCCCACGGCGTTGAGCAGGGCGTCGGTCTCATCGCGGACGTGTTTCGCCGGCGCGCGCTGGAGCAGGCGCGGCAACGCAATGTTTTCGCGAACTGAAAGGTAGGGCAAGAGATTGAAGGACTGAAACACCAAGCCGATGCGATCACGCCGCAGCCGCGTCAGCTCGGCGTCGGAGCACGCGGTGGTGGCGCGTCCATCGATCCATACCGTCCCTTCGGTGGGAAGGTCGAGCGTGGCCACGAGGTGGAGTAACGTGCTCTTGCCCGATCCGCTCGGTCCCATCACCACGTGGAACTCGCCGCGGGGAATCTGGAGCGTCACCTCACGCAGCGCCCATACGGTTTGCGTGCCCCGTGTGTAGACCTTGCCCACGCGCTCCAGCCGGACCATCCCAGCAGGATACGGAAGACGGTTCCACGAGGCAAGGGCGTTCGCGGCGAATCGGGACTACGAGCGGACAGAATCCGTCGGCAGCTTGGCTGCCGCGGCGCGGTCCAGCAACCACGTGCAACGTCCGCTGGTCGGCATCACCGCCTGGGCCGGCCAACGAACCGGATCCTGCGGCCCGGTCAACGTGGCGGCCACGGCGTCGGCCTTGGAGGCACCGGTGACCAAAAAGACCGTCGCCCGCGCATGGACGAACACCGGAACCGTGAGCGTGACGCGATCAGGCACTGGTTGGCCCGCGCGTGTGGTGGTTACCCATGTGGTCCGTTCGGCCAGCGCCGGATCGCGGGGAAACAGCGACGCGATGTGTCCGTCCGCACCGAGTCCCAGCAGCACCACGTCGAACGCGGGCCACTCCACCCCGGAACAGTGTGCTTGCAGGGCGCGTTGATACGCGCGGGCCCCCTCGACCGGATCGGATGCGTCGGTGGGCACCGGGACGATCTGCTCGCGTGGAATCGGCGCCCGGGAAAACAGGGCGGTGTCCACCATCGAAAAGTTGCTCAGGGAATCGTGGCGCCGCACCCACCGCTCATCTCCGAAACACCACCAGATGCTCTCCCACGGCACGGTTCCCCCGGATTCGGCCAGGCGGGTATAGAGCGCGCGTGGCGTCTCGCCTCCGGACAACACCACCCAGGCGCGGCCCCGTGCCTCGACCGCCTGCGTGATTTCGCGGCGGACCACCTCGGCCGCGGCGGCGATCACACCTGCAGGGTCGGAATACGAACGCACCATCGGGGGCATCGTGGCTCCGGATTCGGGTCAGCGGGGTGAGCGCGGCGAGGATTCGGCCCGACCACCCTCCGCGTTCAGCAAGCGGTCACGTTACCTGGTCCGGCATGCGGCGTCAACCGGAGCCTCATCCCATGGATGAAATTTCGTTGACGCGCGTCACGGCGTTTTGCTAGGCTCCAGCAATCGCGCCGGCGGTTGCGGCGTCCTTCCGCGTGTTGTGCTCACCGAGTGATATCGAGGTGATGGAAAGGAGTCGAGAATGAGTCTGAAACGATCCGACGTGATCGCCATGCTCCGCCATAAAGGCGCGGTGTTGCGTATGGACAGCGTGCGCGCGACCAGCGAAGCGGGCAGCGGCCACCCGTCGAGTTGTTGTTCGGCCGCCGATATCGTGGCGGCGCTGTTTTTTGCGGTCATGCGGTACGACTCCAAGGCCCCCCGGCACCCCGGCAGCGACCGCTTCGTGCTCTCGAAAGGCCATGCGGCGCCGCTGCTGTACGCAGCGTGGGCGGAGGCGGGATTGTTTGACAAAGCCGACCTCCTCAAGTTGCGCACGTTGGCTTCGGACCTCGAAGGTCATCCCACGCCGCGCCTGCCGTTCGTGGATGTCGCCACCGGTTCGCTGGGCCAAGGCCTTCCGGCCGGCGTGGGAATGGCGCTGGCGGCCAAACGCCTCGATCGGTCGAGCGCGCGTGTCTACGTATTGATGGGGGACGGCGAGTCGGTGGAGGGCTCGGTGTGGGAGGCGGCGGAAATTGCCCGCCATGAGGGGCTGGACAACTTGTGCGCGATCATCGACGTGAACCGCTTGGGCCAGAGCGATCCGACGATCCTGCAGCACGATATGGACGGGTACCGGTCGCGCTGGGCGGGATTCGGGTGGCACGCGATCGTGGTGGACGGCCACGATCCGGAGGCTCTTCTGGCCGCGTTCGACGACGCCTCGTCGATGAACGGGCGTCCCACCGTTCTGCTGGCGCGGACGTTGAAAGGCAAAGGGATCTCCTTTATCGAAGATCGTCCGGATTGGCACGGCAAGGCGCTGAAGAAAGGCGACGAGTTGCAGCGCGGGTTGGACGAGTTGTCCAAAGGCCTCAGCCTGCACACCGTGCAGCCGATCGCGCGTCCGCTCGACGCGGCTCACGGACGACCGGCGAGTGGAACCGTGGCTCCGCCGGCCTACAAGGCGACGGACTCGGTGGCGACCCGCGAGGCGTTCGGTCACGCGCTGGTGGCGTTGGGGGAGGCGAACCCGTTGGTCGTCGCCCTTGACGCGGACGTGAAGAACTCGACGTTCACCGAGGCGTTCGGCAAACGGTTTCCCGAGCGGTTTTTCGAGAACTTCATCGCCGAACAGAATATGGTCGGAGCGGCGGTGGGTGTCAGCGCGGCCGGCTACGTCCCGTTCGCCGCCACGTTCGCCTGTTTCCTCACCCGCGCCTACGACTTCATTCGGATGGCCGCCATCAGCCACGCGAACGTCAAACTGATGGGATCCCACGCCGGGGTGAGCATCGGGGAGGACGGACCGTCGCAAATGGGGCTGGAAGACCTCGCGATGATGGCTGCCCAGCCGGGAGTCGTGGTGCTGTATCCATCGGATGCGTTCGCGACATACCGGCTGGTTGAAGCAGCCGCGGCGCATCGCGGCCTCGTGTACATCAGGACCGGGCGTCCCAAGTGTCCGATTCTCTACGGCCCCGAGGAGCGATTCCCCATCGGCGGGTCGAAGGTCGTCCGTTCCAGTGCGACGGATCGGCTGACCATTGTCGCGGCGGGGGTCACCCTATTCGAGGCGTTGAAGGCGTATGACCAGCTCAAGGCTGGCGGCACTAGCGTCCGGGTCATCGATCTGTACAGCGTGGTGCCCATCGACCGCGCCGGGTTACTGGATGCTGCGCGCGCCACCGGGGGCCGGATCCTCACGGTCGAAGATCATTACGCTCACGGAGGGCTGGGGGACGCGGTGTTGAGTGCAGTCGGGTCCGAGGGGGTCCGCGTCCACAAACTGGCGGTGCGAGAGGTCCCGCACAGCGGCAAACCCGACGAGTTGCTCGATCGCTACGGGATCAGCGCCCGCGCGATTGTCGAAGCGGCAAAACAGATGCTGTAAAATGCGTTGGGGCGCACGATCGTGCGCCCCAACCCTGATCGAATCGACGGCGAGGATCAGTCTTCGTCGTCGCTGTGGTCGTATCCTCTTTCACCGTATCCTTTACCCCCGTACCCCATTCCCGGGTGGCCCATCATGCCCTTCCCGCCCTGCATACCCATGCCGTAGCGGCCGCCGCCCCCAAACATCATCATGCCCATGGAACGGAACTGCTCGAACTGCTCAGGAGACAAGACCGATTTGAGGCTCATCAGATGTCTGAAGCGATAGACTCGCAGATCGGTTTTTTTGCCTTCGACTTCGCGAACCTTTTTTTCGATCTGGTCGGCGGTCAGGTCTTTCTTGTCCATCAGCTCCCACAGCTCGAGTTCGGCGATCTTGATGTCGGCGCCGCGTTTGATGGTTTCCTTTTCGTAGTCGTTGCGGAGCTTCTTGAATTTCTGGATCTGGTCGTCGGAGAGCTTTAATTGGTCTTTCAGGAATGACGGAGAAAACATGGCGCCCATGCCGGAGTGCCCGCCGTCGGGTCCTTGCATCCCGCCCTTGCCCATCGGCGGGTGACCGGCGGGTTGGGCCCATCCTGGCGACACCAAGACACACGTGATCACCCCGGCGATGACGCCGGCCGCTGCGGTTCGAGCACACCTGTTCATTTGTTGACTCCTTTCGTCTCGTGAGAAAATCGTCCCATTCTGCTTCCCGGTGTCAGGTGGATCTTAGAACTCAATGCCTTTCTGGGCCTTGATGCCTTGCGCGAACGCGTGTTTGACCTCGGTCATCTCCGTCACGGTGTCCGCTGCGTCGAGCACTTCCTTGGGGGCGTCGCGTCCGGTGAGGACCACGTGTACGGAATCCGGCTTGGACTGGAGGAACGCAAGCACCTCGTCGAGCGGAAGATAGCCGTAGGCGAGGGCGTAGTTGATTTCATCGAAGATCACCATCTGATACTCGCCGGAGCGAGCCGCCTGCACGCCACGCTCCCAGCACTCATGGGCTTTCACGGCATCCCGTTCGGGATTTTTGGTGTCCCAGGTGAATCCTTCACCCATCGGCTGAATCGTCAGGTCCGGCGCGAGACGATTGGCGGCCTCCAGTTCGCCGTAGCGCCAGTTGCCTTTGATGAACTGAACCATCAGCACGCGCCACCCGTGACCGACGGCCCTCAACGCGAGGCCCAGCGCCGCGGTCGTTTTCCCTTTGCCGTTTCCGGTGTGGACGATGATGAGCCCCTTGCGACGCGTGCCGTCGAGTCGGGGCGGGGTTTGCGGACCGGCCATGCCGCACTCCAGGACGGAGCGAGTATAGCAAAGATCCCCCCACCGTGCCACGCGCAGCAGGGCTGGTGACGGCTCAGAAGTTGAGTAGGATCCGTTCGGACGGGATACCGAGCTGTTGCAGGCGTTCGGTGTTGGCGTGGACCATTTCCTTCATGCCCACCAGACAGGTCACCGTCCGCTGCGGGTCGATCCCGAGCGTGGGTAAGAGATCCTGGACGAACCCCACCGGTCCGGTCCAGGAGTGGCCGGAGGTTGACGTGACCGTCACGCGGGCGTCCACACCGGTCGTGCGCCAGCGCTCGAAATCGGACCGATAACAGGAATGCGGCGGAGTCAGCACACCATGCAACAAGGTCAGGCGGCCGAACTGCTCCCGGTGCGCGAGTGTCCAACCGACTACCGAACGGAGCGGGGCGATCCCGGTGCCCACGCCGATCAACAAGACGTCGCATCCCGCGTATCCCGTGAGGGGGAACCCTTTGCCTTGTGGGCCGACGGCATGGACCGTGGTGCCCACCGACAGATCGAACAGTTCGCGCGACGGGCCGGCGGCGCGTTTCACCAACACGTCGAAGTGGGGTTCGCCCGGCGCGGACGCGATCGCGAAATAGGAGGCCTCCCCGGAAGGCGTGCGGATGTGCAGGAATTGCCCGGGAGTGAAATCGAACCGGGGAGTGCCCCCCTCGGCGGACTCCAGGCGAACGGACCGAAGTTCCTCGACGCCCTGCGGGTCGATCGCCGAGATCCGCAGGGCGACCGCGGGTTGCTCGCTGCTGGCGATACGCGTCATGAGAGTGAGAGCCGGCGGCGAACACCAATGCCGATCGCTCCCAGCGCGCCGAGCCCCAAGAGCACGGCCGACATTTGCGGGTGTTCGACCGCGAGCACGATGGGCGTGAGCGCTCCGCGGACCGCGGCGCGCAATAACGGATGGGGCGCGATCAGCCGGGCGATCGGAGGGCTGAGGGTTTCGTAGCCGGTAATGGCGATACGTCCGACGACGTACGGTCGCAGATGGCGGTCGCGGAACGTCCGCAACGACGCGACGTGCGGGTGCCACGCGCTGCCGTACGCCGCCGTCGCGATAAAGCAGAAGCCGACGGACCCCTCCCCGGCCGTGGGGACGGTTGGGAACCCGTCTGACGGCGGGCTCTCCTGGCCGCTGATATCCACGGCTTGGACCGTATAGGTGTAGATGGTCTCGTTCGTCATATCAGGAATACCGTCGTCCGGAATACCGGGAATATTGGGGGTTGGAGCATCTTCGAAGGTCGTAGCGGTCGCGGCCAACCGGCTTGCAACCTCAACCGTCACCCCATTCGAATCCGTCCGTCGCACCCGATAGTACCGCAGATCCAAATCAGCGCTCGGATCCCAGGCCAGCGCCACGCGTTGGCTGTGCACCGAGGTGACGTGCAGCCCCGAGGGTGCCGCGGGCGGTAGATCATCACCCGCCGCCCTGAGCGCATCCACCGCCGCTCTTGCATTGAGGCGTCCTTGCCCCCACTGTTCGATCGGAAACGGGGATGTGCCTTGCGGGGGGGATACATTGGTCAGCAGATACGTCTTGATCTCGCGCGCCGTCAGGTTGGGGTTGATTTGCAACAGCAACGCCGCCGCGCCGGTCACGTGCGGCGCGGCCATGCTGGAGCCTTCCAATGCGTAATGGCGCCGGTCGGGATCAATCTGGCGGTCGAGGAGCGGGTCATCCGGGATGCGAGAAGAAAAACTCGAGAGGATCATGGCCCCGGGCGCCGCGAGATCGGGTTTCTGCGGTTGCACGCCGCACGCCGTGCAGGGGCGCAATGGCCCACGACTCGCGTAGGTCGAAACGTTGTTGATCGTGCCGCGCTCCGCGGGAAGCGCGCAGCATCCGGGGATCAACGAGGCCCATGCGGTTTTGGTGACGTACGGCACCACCGCGATCGCTTCGGCGGAAGAGGCCGGTGTCGTGATGGTCGTTTCCGTGCTACCCGGTGTGGTGAACACCACGGGCTCCTCGGTCGGAGCGGAGCTTGCCCACAGATCGAATCGCGTCGCACCGGAGGCCGGAAGACTGTCGCCGGTGATCGCCAGACTCCAGACCCCCACGGTGAGGCCGGATCCGGCCGTGAGCACCACGACGCTCCAACGGTCGCCATTGCCTTCGTAGACGTCCCCGGCCGAGATCACGATGGTGCCGCAGGGGGTGGACACGGTGACCACCGCGGTTCCAGTGAGCGAAGCTTTGGCGGTGGCGCATGCCGCGGGTTCGGTCACGGCCACGCCGAGGACGGCGGTTCCGGGATACCAGAGTTCCAAAATCGCGGACGTGGTGTCCTTCGGGACGGCGAAACTAACCACAGTCGGAATCGCGCCCGGGAGCGGCGCAATGCCGGTTGGGCATGCGGGCGCCGGTGACCCGGTTTGAAAACACCCCACCGCGTGCAGGGGACTGCCCGCAACGGTCTGGCCGTCGTTGCCGGCGGACACGACCGCCACCGCGCCGGGCACGTCGTCGGGCCCGGTAAACGCATCCACGGCCCGATCGAGGTTCAGTGTCCCGTCGTGTGGACCCAGCGTGGAACCGAAACTCAAGTTGACCACGATCGGTTTCCCCAACGTCACGGCTTGATCTTTGAGGTAACTCAGCGCGTCGATCGCCCGAGTCGACGTGAAATCCGCCAGTTTTACGACCAGGAGATCGGCTTCCGGGGCCATCCCGATGTACCGGTACGCGTTCAGCGTGCCGCTGGTGGCGGACCCATCGCCCGCGGCAATACCCGCGACGTGAGTGCCATGCCCGTGTCGGTCGACTTGTGGACAATCCCGAGCGTTGATTTGTGAGGCGGTGCACTCCGCCCCGTACGAGAAGCCGCGCGGCGACCGTCCCACCGCGCTGGACTGGTCCCAGACGGCGACCAGGCGGGTGGTGCCGTCCGGCTTGAGAAAATCCTCATGCGCCAGGTCCACGCCCGTGTCGATGATGCCGATCAACACGCCGCGCCCGGTCAGACTCGTGTCGGTCCATCGAACCACACCGTTGCTACTGGTCAACTCGCGAAGGGGAGTCGCGCCGACCGGGATCAGATCTTTCCCTCTCGTGAGCAATCCGGCGGAAGGCACGCTGATGTCCAATTGAGGCGCCAGCGATCTGGCCGCTTCGATCGACCGCACCGCGGGGTGCGCCGCGAGGATGCGGAGTTGCGCGACGGACACCTGCGCCGTGGCGACGTCGCCCAGCACACCGCCCAATGGGATTCCGAGACGACGGAGGTCATCAAGGGAACCGGAGAATCGAAGACTGACGGACAGCTGGGACTCCCCGGTGCCGTCAGATGGTGCGGCGCCTACGGCCAGCCCCAGGACCTGGGGCGTGGCCTGTCCGGACAGCACCGGCAGCAGCAACGGATCGATCGAAGCGCCGCGGGCCTGTCGGGCGGCACCGCTCGCGAGGACAGCTGCGAGCAGCGCCAGCGCGACGGCGCCTGACCTCATGGGGTCGTGGGCGAGGTCGGAGCGGCCGGTTCCCCAGCCGCGGGGGCGCTCTCAGTGGCGCCGGGTGAACTCTGCTGGGGTTGATCCGGCGCCGGGGTCGTGGCGGTGGGGGGCAACGAGTCCACGATCGACGAGGCTACGGAACGATTTTTCGACAGAATCGAAAGGCTCATCGACGTCAACATGAACAAGGTGGCGGCGGCGATGGTCATTTTGCTCAGAAACGTGGTGGCGCCGCGGCTGCCGAAGATGGTCTGGCTGGACCCCCCGAAGGCTGCGCCGATTTCAGCGCCTTTGCCGGCCTGCAGCAGGATGACGCCGATCATGATGAGGCAAACGAGCACGTGGACAATAACGATTAACACGGTCATGCGGAACTCCTTGCGGCTGTCGGGGTTGCACGATTCGTAGCGAGCGGCGAAGCCCCCGAGTCCCCTCGCGCCGCCCGCTCAAGTATGCCGATAAACGTTGTGACGCTCAGGCTGGCTCCGCCCACCAATGCGCCGTTGATGTCGGGCTGCGCCAGCAGGCCTCCGATGGTCTCCGGCGAGACGCTGCCGCCGTACAGGATACGGATGCCGCCCGCCGCGTCTCCATACTCTTCGGTGAGCAACCGACGCACGAACCGGTGCACCGCGGCTGCTTCGGCCGGCGTGGCGGTTTTTCCCGACCCGATCGCCCACACGGGTTCGTAGGCGATGACCAGGCGTTGAGCCTCCGCGGGCGCTAAACCCTGCACCGCGATCGATACCTGCTCCGCGACCACCTGCTCGGTTTTGCCGGCCCGGCGTTCAGCGAAGCTCTCGCCCACACACACGACCGGGGTGAGTCCGGCCGCGAGCAGCGACGCGGCTTTCCGTCGCACGTGATCGTTGGTCTCGCCGAACTGTTGACGCCGCTCGGAGTGACCCACCAGGCAGTAGGTACACCCGGCGTCGGCCAGCTGCGACACCGAGACCTCTCCGGTGTAGGCGCCGGAGGATTCCCAATGACAATTTTGGGCGGCGAGCAACAACCGACTCTCGGCGATTGTGCGGTGCACGGCGTCGAGCGCCGTGGCAGACGGGGCTAGAACCGTGTTCACCGCCGCGAGAAGATCGGGGCGACCCCGCAGCGCTTCCGCCGCGGCCACGCATTCGGCCACGGTCTTGTGCATTTTCCAGTTGGCGATGATCAACGCGGGAGGCATCAGGGGTCGCGATCGGGAAGCGCCACCAACCCGGGGAGCGGCTTGCCTTCCAGCAACTGGAGTGCGGCGCCGCCGCCGGTGGAAATAAACGAGATATTCTCGGACTCGCCCGCACGGTGGACCGCATGGGCGGTGTCGCCGCCGCCCACGATCGTCAGCGCGTACGCATTCGCCACCGCATGAGCCACCGCGAAGGTGCCGCGCGAGTAGGCGTCCATCTCGAAGACGCCCATCGGCCCGTTCCAGAGAATCGTTTTCGCGTTAGCCAAGGCCTCGGTGAACAAACGGACCGAAGCGGGTCCGATATCCAATGCGGTCCACCCTTTGGGAATTTCCTGAACCGGAACGATTTTGGTTTCCGCGCCGGGCTCCATCCCCGTGGCCACGACGCAGTCCACCGGCAGGTAGAACTTCACGCCGCCGGCGCGTGCCGTCTCATGCATCTCCAGCGCCACCTTGGCCATCTCCGGTTCCACCAGCGAGTTGCCGACTTCGAGGCCATAAGCTTTGAAAAAGGTAAACGCCATCCCGCCCCCGATGATGACTTTGTCCACCTTCTTCTGAAGATTGTTGATCACCCCGAGTTTGCCCGACACCTTGGCGCCGCCGAGGATCGCGACGAACGGCCGCGTCGGATTGGCCACCGCGCCCTCGAGGTACTCGATCTCTTTCTTCAACAGGAATCCGGCCGCGCACGTCTTGACGAACTTGGTGATGCCGGTGACCGAGGCGTGGTTGCGGTGCACCGTACCGAACGCGTCGTTGACGTAGATGTCGGCGAGCCGTGCGAGCGATTTGGCGAAGCCGTCGTCGTTGGCCTCTTCGCCCGGGTGAAAGCGGAGGTTCTCGAGTAAGGCGACGTCGCCGGGCCGCATGGTCGCCACGGCTTCTTCCACCGAGGCACCTACGCAATCGGGCACGAACCGCACGTCTTTCTTTAAGAACCGTTGCAGACGCTTGGCCACTGGCGCCAGGCTGTATCGCGGATCAGGTTTGCCCTTGGGTCGCCCCAAGTGCGAGGCGAGGATGACCGTGGCGCCCTCGTCGATGGCGTGATTAATGGTGGGCAGGGTCGAGCGGATTCGCGTGTCATCGGTGATATTGAGATTTTCGTCGAACGGCGCGTTGAAGTCCGCGCGGATAAACACGCGTTTTCCGCGCAAATCGAGGTCGTCGATCGTCTGTTTATGGATGTTCATGCCGCGGTGTGGGCGACGCGAGTCCCCATCCGGCGCGCGACGAACTTGACCAGGTCGCGCACCCGACAGGAGTAGCCCCACTCGTTGTCGTACCACGCGCAGACTTTGACCAATCCACCGTCGATCACGCGCGTGAGCGCCGCGTCCACGATCGACGAGTAGGGGCTGCCGTTGTGGTCGATCGACACGGTGAGGTCCTCGGTGTACGCGAGAATCCCCTTGAGCGGACCGTCGGCGGCTGTGCGTAGCGCGGCGTTCACGTCACGTTCGGTCGTGGGCCGAGCGACCTCGGCCACGAAATCCACTAGTGAGACGTTCGGCGTCGGCACACGAATCGCCATGCCGTCCACTTTGCCTTTGAGCGCGGGGAGCACTTCGCCCACCGCGCGCGCCGCGCCGGTCGAGGTCGGAATCATGGAGAGATTCGCGGCTCGCGCGCGTCGAAGATCCTTGTGCGGCAAGTCCAGCAGGCGCTGGTCATTCGTATATGAGTGGATGGTGGTCATCAAGCCGCGTTTGATCGTGAAGGCTTCGTGCAGTACCTTCGCGAGCGGCGCCAGGCAGTTGGTCGTGCAGGAAGCATTGGAGACGATATGGTGCGTCGCCGGATCGTAGCGGTCTTCGTTGACGCCGAGTACCACGGTCAGATCAGGGTTTTTCGCCGGGGCGGTAATAATGACCTTTGCCGCGCCCGCCTCCAAGTGTTTTGATGCCGACGGGCGATCTTCAAACCGCCCGGTCGATTCAATGACAATTTCTACCCCGAGTCTCTTCCACGGCAGTTCTGCCGGGTCTTTGAGGGCGAGGACGGCGATCTCGCGGCCCGCCACCGCAATCGCGCCGTCGGTGGCCTCCACGGGGGCGTCCAATCGGCCATGGACCGAATCGTATTTGAGAAGGTGCGCGAGGGTTTTGGCGTCGGTCAGGTCATTGATCGCGACGATTTCGAGTTCCGGATCATCCAGCGACGCGCGCAACACCGCCCGTCCGATGCGCCCGAACCCATTAATCCCCACTCGAACCCCCATAAGGCCTCCCGAAATGGACTCCTGATGATAAGGGCCAATTTTAGGTCTGTGAAACCCGCAAAGTCAAACGTACCGCTCGCGTCGAATATCCCCCACGGCGCGTCGATCCGCGCGTGCGCTGTCATCGCGACGACGGCACCCGGCGTCCAAGACGTGGCGCGCCTGGAGGGAGTTGAACCCCCGACCTACGGATTCGAAGTCCGACGCTCTATCCAGCTGAGCTACAGGCGCGATGCCGTCTCGACACGGTGGGAACCGGGCAACGTCTCAGTCAGAATCACGCGGCGTGGGGCGAGTGAGGGGTTTCGAACCCCCAACCCCTGGAGCCACAGTCCAGTGCTCTACCCTTGAGCTACACCCGCCACGTCAGCCAGCGAAGCCCGTTTGTATCACCCTGTTACAAAACTTGTCAACGGCGAAGCGGACATCACGGGTGGATCGACACCAGCGGGTCCTGGCGTTCGTGCGCCGACCGCAATTGCCCACACGCCGCCAGAATCTGTCGCCCCTTGCTCTTGCGAATGAACGCCGTGAAGTGAGCCGCGATCAGCATCGCCTGGAACGCCGCGACCGACGTCTCCAACGGACGGTCGAACGGCGCGCCCGGCCACGGGTTGAACGGGATCAGGTTGATCTTGCAGCGAATCCCGTGCAGGAGTTTGATCAGTCGGCGCGCGTCGTCCACGGAGTCGTTGACCCCCGCGAGCAACACGTATTCGAAGAAGATCCGTTGTCGAGGCGACAGCGGATACGCCCGGCACGCCGCCAGGAGGGTCTCCAGCGGGTATTTGCGGTTGATCGTCCCCATCACGCGGTCGCGCGTCTCGTTGGTGGTGGCATTCAGCGACACGGCCAGGTTCACTTTGCACCGGAAGGTGCCCAGCGTCGCCATCTGGGGAATCAATCCCGCGGTGGAGACCGTGATCCGTCTCGGCGAGTAACCCAAGCCCCACTCCGCGGTCAGCCGCTCGATCGCGTCGCAGACCGCGGGCAGGTTGGCCAGCGGCTCTCCCATCCCCATAAACACCAGATTGGTGATCGGCCGCTCGGAGCCGACATGGGCTCGCGCACCCAAGACCTGGTCCACGATCTCGTGTGCTTTGAGGTTGCGGGTCAGTCCCATCGTCCCGGTCAGACAAAATCCGCAATCCAGGGTGCAGCCCACCTGGGTCGACAAACACAGGGTCAGCCGGTCGTCGTCGGGGATCAGGACGGATTCGACGGTCTGGCCGCCTTCGAGACGGAACAGGAGTTTTTCGGTGCCGTCGTCGGGGTCGCGACGGACGTCAACCACCTCGGGCGCCGTCACAACGGCCACCTGTTCGAGGCGAAGTCGTTCGATTTTTCCCAAGTCGCTCATCTGGTCGAATCGGGTGACCCCGCGTTGATAGATCCAGGCGAGCAACTGGCGAGTTCGGTAGCGCGGCCAGCCCTGATCCGCCACAAACTCCGCCATCTGGGAGGCGGTCAAGGTCTTGAGAGCAACGGCATTCATGATTCAACCGGTTGATTTATAACACAGTTCGACGGCGAATACCCGGGTAGAAACATCAGCGAGGCCGGGAAATAAAACAGGGGAGGGGGCGGTTTTGACTAGGGGACCAATCCGCCATCGCATGACCATACGACCCTATCTTCTGTCAAGGCAGGTTGCCATCGCCTGGTTCCTGAGTTTCGTGGCGTTTGGGTGCGGGGGCCAACCTGGTCCGACCGCCGGAGATGACCCTCCGACCGACGTGACCCCCCCGACCATCGTCGCCAAGTTCCCGGCAGACGGTCAAGAATCGGTTCCGATCAACACCGTGGTCGCGATCACGTTCAGTGAAGCCATCGATGTCCGCAGCCTCAATCGGGTCAACGCGGAGATCACGTTGTTCCAGGCCGTCTCAGGAACCCTGCAGCCGGTCCAGAAAGCCTCTCAGTGGGAATCTGCGAGCAACACGCTGTTCGTGCGTCCCTCCACGCTGCTTGAACCGGATCGCCATTACACCGTGCGGATCACGAACAACATCGGCGACCCCACCGGCAATCGATTGGATACGGGCACCTCGGACGGGCTGCTGGTGTGGCGGTTTACCACCGGCACCACGTTTGACAACCAAAAGCCCGTTTGGAGCCCCAACAAGACGGTGCGCGCGGTCGCGGATCGATACGACGCCATCACTGTGTGTTGGTGGGACGGGCCCCCACCGCCCGCGCCGTGCGACGCGTCGGTCGAGTCGCTCGACCCGGCGGCCTATGACCCGCCGACCAACGACTCGAACGGACTGATTTACACCGTGCAATACAAACGAAGCGTCGACGCGGGATTCACCAGCCTCCCGTCGGGGTTGGGGGCCCATCGCGTTGCGCTGCCGAACCTCGTGGCCAGCACGGTCTATGAAATTCAGGTGCTGGTCAGCGACGTCGCGGCCAACCAGGCCGACGAAATCGTGGTGGCCGACCTGGTGCCCACGCCACCGGCCGGACGGCTCTATGCGGGCAATCAAGTCGGCAATAGTCTGGCGATGATCCCCGACGCCGCGCAGGCCCAGGGCGACAGGAGTGGGACCGTAGTGAGCACGGGCGAGACCCAGTTGGTCGCGCCGACGGGTATTGTGGTCGATCAGGCCGCGGATCTGGTCTACGTGGCTGATCCGTCCGCCAACATGATCGCGGCGTACAAACTCAACTATCAAACAACGGTGAATGGTCAGACCGTCAATTTCGGGTTCGGGGAGTACGGTATCGGGCATAATATGAAACCCGAGTGGGCGATCCAAGGCACCTTGACCTCCACCGATCTGACCGGGTTATGCGGACCATCCACCCTGCGGCTGGAGTCCCGCGTTGAGGGGACCACCACTCGCAAGATCCTCTACGCCGCCAACTCGCTCTCGTTACCGACCCCGTTTGCGCCGGTCTGTCTGCCTGATAGTATTCTGGCATTCGATATTACGCAGGCGCCACAGGGACCGAATCAGCCGCCCATAGCGACCCTCAGACCGGGAGCGTTCAGAGGTCCGCTCGGGTTTGCCGTGGATGAGAGTCGCAAACTGCTGTACACGGCGAACCGCGACGACTTCAGACCCGGCGACAAGACCGGGTGGTCGATCCAAGTGTTTTCATACGATCCGAACTTGGAAGACCTTGATTCAGCGCCACACCGCACGTTCTGGGGAACAGTAGGCGATCGCTGCCAGACACCGTCCACGGAACCGGCGAGCCGTATCTGCGGTCCGACAGCGGTGGCGTTTGAAGACGACGGCGCCGGCGGTCGGCTGTATGTGGTCAATCGCGAAAAGAGCAACATCTTGGTGTTCTCGGATGTGGCGAATGTCTCCGGACAGCAGACTCCGGTGGTGGTGGCGGGACCGAACACTGGCCTCGACGGCGCGCGTCCGACCAGCATCTTTTTGGATGCGGCGAAGGATCGAGTCTACATCACGACCGATGCCGGCCAGTCCGTCCTCATTTTCGACAAGAACGACCTCGTGACCGGAGGCAACGTGGCCCCGCTCCGGGTGATCAAAGGCACCAAGACGTTGTTGGGCCAGCCCGCGGTCAGTCCGGCGTTTCCCAGTCACGGACCGTTCGGCGTCACGGTGGTTGAAAACGACCAGGGTGTCGACGAGGCATACGTGGTCACGCCAGGACTGTTTGATGCCGCCGGCCTCACGCCGATTCCCAACGTGGCGGTCTTTGACGTCTCGGTGGGTAAGGATTCTAGCCCGCGTAACACGCCGCCCGACCGGGTGCTCATCAACCCGCTGCTGGGTCCCACCGGCATGGCGCTGGACCTTGTGGAACAGCGGCTGTACGTGGCGAGTTTTCACTCCAATATGATTCTGGTGTACGACGAACCCCGCGAGTTCGTCAGCGGCCTTAAAGCCCCGGATCGCATCATCGCCGGTCCTGCGACGCGGTTGGATCATCCGGTTGCCCTGTTGTTCCGTCGTGATTCGTTTGAGCAAGGCACGCTCTATGTCGTCAATCAGTCCAGTCATTCGGTTGCGGTGTTCCAAGAAGGAGAGACAGCGGCCACGCTGCTGCAGGGCAATGAGGAGCCGTCTCGGTATGTGGGGCCTCCGGAGGGGACGGATCCCTTTGTCCTGGCCAACGTCACAGAACTGGCCTCGCCGACCGGGCTGGCGATCGATCCGATCAACGATATCTTGTACGTCTCCAACCGCGACGCCGCGGTGTTTCAGGATCTGGTCGGCCGGAGAATAGTCGCGTTCCAGGAAGCAAGTACGGTGACCGGGAACATGCCGCCGACCTGGAAGATCGAGGGTGATCCGCCGCCGAATCCCAACTGTACGGTCGGCTGTACGCCCGTCACGGATAAGACCACGCTCAAGCGACCGGCAGGGCTGCTGCTCATTCCCGACCCGGCTCCCGCCGATGGGGTGGCTGATGACCGGCTCGTCGTGGCCAACCGGGGGAATAATACGGTGCTGATTTTCAGGGGCCTGAGCGATCTCGTGACCGCGGCCCAGCCGCCCGATGACAACCGGGCGCCCACGTGGACCATTGCCAACGCGTCGCTGACCAATCCGTTTGGGCTGGCGTTCGACGCCAGGAGCAACGACCTGTACGTCTCCGACGCGAACAGTTCGCCTGGGAAAATCTTGTCCGTGAACATTGGCACGCTTTCTCTGACTACTCCAGTGCCCTCGCTCCAGCCACGCGTGATTCAAGGTTCGTCGACCGGGCTGCTGACGCCCCATGGCCTGGCGCTCGATCCCCAGCTTGATCCCTAAAACGAACTGACGCTACAATCCAACGGGATGTGTAACGGATGGTCCGTGCGACACGGATTCCGCGGATGGCTACTCGCCGCCGTGGTGTTCGTAGTTGGGGGGTGCGCGTCTACGCCGCCGGTGGGTCCGTCATCGCTATCGTCGGATGCGGCGCCGGTCCGCGCGGTTCCTCCCGACTGTCCCGAGGTCGAAGTCTGCTGGGCGTCCGCCAAGGCCGCGATCGAACGCGGGGACGCCCCCGTGGCTCGCGAGCGGTTGTTGCTGATCCGGGAGCACTGGCCGGACGCTCCGTGGCCGGGTCGCGCGGCGCTGCTGCTGGCGAAACTCTCGGTTGATACCGATCCGGCGTCCGCCATCGAGTGGGCGCAGCAAGCGTCGGCGGAATCACCGCTGGTCGGAGACCGCGCGCTCGCGGTGGCGGCCGACGCCGCGCGAGACAGCGGCCGACCCGAGCAGGCCGCCACGTGGTTTGAAACCCTGGCTCGAGAATACCCGGACTCGTCGCTCGTGCCGAAGGCCCTGTGGTCTGCAGCTGAGTTGTGGCAGGCGATCGAGGGACGTCAGGGTGACGCGATCGCGGACTTTATGGGGTTGGCAACCAGATTTCCGCAGGATTTCCGCGCGGCATCGGCGCTTGCCCGGACCGTGTCCGTGGGCGAGTCCGCCGGGCGGTTGGAGCAGGTGGGGCCGGCGTGCCGGACCGTGTTGGTCGATTATGCGGCGTCCGCGGACGCCGCATCCGTTCAAGCGACATGCGAGCGTCTCATGAAGAGCGGTGCGGTCCCGGCACTGACATTCGATCAGCGACGACGACGGGCCGAAATGTTGGCGCGAGGCGCCAAGTTCGCGGATGCCCTGGTCGCGTGGAAAGATCTCAAACGCTCCGCACCTACCGCGGCGATGGCGCGCGAGATCGACCTCCAGATGGCCATCACGCAGTATCGATTGCGGCGCTGGGACGATGCGTGGAGGGCGTTCCAGCGGGTGGCGACATCCGATGCCGCGCCCGAGGTGCGCGAAGAGGCGCGGGCGTGGGAAGGCCGCGCGGCATTCCGACGGGACGACGTCCGGTCGCTACAGCGGGCCGAAACCGCCCTGACGGCAACGTTCCCTGACAGCCCGCGTCGGTTGGAGTTGATCAGCCTGCGCGCGGCCTGGTATCGAGGCCGAGGCCGCGTGGACGTCGCGTTGACGGCCTACCGGGAACTGGCCCGCGCCGCGGAGGATCTCCGCCGGTCCGACAAGGTCGTGGAAGCGTTCTGGAACATCGGGTGGCTGGAGTATCGCCGAGGGCGATTGCCCCAGGCACGGGAGGCGCTGGCGAGCGGCCTTGCGGCCGCCGCGCCGTCGGACCCACAGATCCCGCAACTGCTCTATTGGTCGGCCCGTCTCGACGCGGTCGATTCCGAGAGCGAGGCGGGTGACGACCATGCCCGCTCGCTCGCCGACCGTTTTCCCTATACCTACTACGGGTTCCTGGCTCGCCGAGGGTCCATCGCGGTTGCGGAGGTGCTGTCGGTGGGTGAACTCGACGGCGCCGGGCTGCTCGAGAATTCGCCGGTCGACCGCGTCGTCTGGCCCGACCCGACGCTCTCCCCCCAAGCGGCTGAGTTATGGTTCCTGGGCCTCCGAGACGACGCGCGGGACGAGTTGCTCCTCGCCACCCGCCGCGCACCCCCGGCGCCCGACCGTGCGGCCGACGTGGCCGACGCGCTGGCGACGTTGGGAGCGGATGAAGAGGCCTTGCGTCTGGTGCGGCGGCACTTTGCGCCCGCGCTCGAACGCGGCGATGCCGCGCTGTCGCCGACGATCTGGCGGCGCGCCTATCCGGCCCACCTGCTGGACCCGATCCGATCCCGGGCCCGGGATCGCGTGGACCCGTTTCTGGTCTCGGCGCTGATTCGCGAGGAAAGCGTCTACGACCCCCGCGCGTTGTCTCCGGTCGGGGCCATCGGTCTGATGCAACTGATGCCGGATACCGGTCGTCGCGTGGCCCGTGAGGAAGGATTGGATGATTTTTCGGTCGCCCAGCTCTATACCCCGGAGATCAACCTCACGGTGGGGGTCCGCTACCTGTCGGATCTGTTGGACCGGTTCGCGGGGAACGAGGCCTACGCGGTCGCCGCGTACAACGCGGGTCCCGAGGCAGTCACCCGATGGCTGGAGAACGGGCCGCCGCGCGCGATCGAAGAATTCATCGAGGAGATTCCGTTTGCCGAGACGCGAGCATACGTGAAGCGGGTGTTGCGGAGCGCGTGGCTCTACCACGCCCTGTACGCACACCCGGAGTCCCGCCTGGTCCGCGCGGCCCCGCCGACCGTCGCGCCCCGAGCGGATTGACCGCTCCCGGACGGCTCTCGTACAATCCGCCAGTGAGACGCGCGTAGTGGAGCTGCGAAACTTCCAAGACCTTCAGGCTGCGGTGGCTGAACAGCGCGTGGTGATCGACCTGGACCACGTCACGGCCCGGCGCCTGGTGGTGCAAAGCCGTCCGCCCATGACCGAATACGTCGGCGCGGGCAGTCGGTGGCTGTTCCGGACCCTCGGACTGTGTTCGCTCGGAGGGTTGGCCGTCGGCGTGGCGCTGTTGATCAGCGGTCGGTTCCTGTATGCGGCCCTCGCGTTTCTGGCCGCGATCGTTGTGCAGCAGCTCTGGGGCGGGTTGGCGGTGGATCTGGTGCGCATGATCGCGCTCAAGGATCCGGAGTTTTTTCAGACGGCGCTTCGCGAACGCTGGATCACGTTGATCGAACCTCCGACGGCGCCGGGCCGTTCGACCAAGCCGATCACGCTTGGAGCCCTGGAGGTGTCGCCGTACGAAGAAGAGATCGTCCGAGCCAAGGCCGCGCTCGCGGCCCGGCCCGACGACGCCCAGGTTCGCTTCGACCTGGGCCTGACGTATCTGTTGATGGGAAAGTTCGATCTTGCGCTGGAGGAGTCCCGGGTGCTGACGATGACCGACGCCCGCCTGGCAGCCAAACTCCAGGCGCTCACTCGCCTGCTGGCGAGTTGACCGGACCGTTCGGCTTCAGAACACCGTTTGGATGCTTTTCACTGCGGACTTGACGACGTACACGGTGTGGGTGTTGCGTTCGTCGAGACGAAGCGCCACGAAAAAGCCCGCGGCATCCGGCGCCATCTCGTGCAACGTGCCGTGAATCGTTTCCCCATCCCGAAATTCCACGGTCACTTGTCGATCCAGGGAATCCGCTCCCCAGTCGGGGATCGCCTCGCGTTGCGCGGGATCCACAAAGAAAATAGACTTGACGCTGGCCAGATCGACGGCGACGGGCGGCAGGGTTTCAGGGTCCGTCACGGCCCGGCGGTCGCTTTTTCGCCCGTCCCACTGTCGCCGCCGGACGGTCCCGCGCTCGTCGCGGCGGTCGACCGTCTGTCTCCGGCCTAATGGCGATTCGGCGTGGACGGTCTTGGCAAGCCGGTGGATCGCGGCATCCAAGCGATGCCGCACCGCGGCCGACACCCGTTTGAACTCCAGCCCCATCCCCACCCCGGGATCGGCGAACACCACCCGCGCGTCGACCTCGATGGCGCCACCGTCGAGCCGCAGCGCCACGTTGAGCAGCGTGCCCACGGCGTACGGCGTCAGCGTTTCCAGAAACAACCCGCGCGCGCTCACGTCGCTGGCGCGTCCGACGGTAGCGCCATCAATTCTGACCTCGGTGAGAAAGGGCAGGCGCGGCGAGCTTCGTCGTTCGTCGCCGGCCATCTGGGGGCGATAACGGAGCGGGCCTTCGGACAGCAGTGACGACAGCAACGTGCCTCGGTCGATCCGACCGTCTTTGAAGTGGACGACGATCGGATACGCAGTAGTTGGCTCCAGCATCAGCATGTCGGTCACAGCCTCCGGTGCGCGGAAACAGGTCCAGGATTCGACGGTTCGCCGAGAAGTATAGCAACCGTGCCGTGGTCGACAAGCCCGCGACTGACGCCGGAGTGGGTGGAGAGGTGCTGGTGGGTGGGACTAGGTCGTCAACGCCTGGTGAACCAGGTCCGGCAGGTCGGCCGGGTGAGCGGCGACAAAATCCGGTTCCTGGTCAGGGCGGTCGATGTACCCCCACGCGCACCAGATCGTGGCGGCACCGAACGTGCGTCCGAGCGTGATGTCCGCGGAGGTGTCGCCGATCATGACCGCGCGGCCATGCGCCGAGTCGAATCCGCAGCGCCGCGCCGCTTCGCGCAAGACCACGGGATCGGGTTTGGGTGATGGACAGGTGTCTCCACCGATGACCGCGGCAAACAGCGCATCCACGCCCAGGGCTTCCAAGAGTCGCCGGGAGATTCGCTCCGGCTTGTTGGTAATGACCGACAGCCGACCCAGGGCCGCGAGCCGCCTCAGCGAATCGGCGATGCCCGGGTATAGCCGGGTGTCGTGGGCCACGTGATCCAGATAATCGGCCTCGTACCGCGCGCGGACCTCGGCCAGTCGCGCGTCGTTGCCGTCGATGTAGTCGTCGAAACACGCGTGATACAGCTGATCCATGCCGCGGTTCACCCACGGACGAATCGTGTCGTCGAGGCGTGAAATCACGTTGAGCGCGGACCGCACGCGCTGCACCGAGGCCACCATGTCGGTGCGGCTGTCTTCCAGGGTCCCGTCGAGGTCGAGTCCGATCAGGTTCACGCGCGCGAGGAACCGCTCCCGTGGGTCAGGTGTTCGACGCTACCCGCGGCGTCTCCGTGTTCCGTGACCTGGCGGTGGCCGCTCAGCGAGCCCTTGTACGCGGAAAACGGACGGCTGTTGTGGCTGATGACCTCGTGCGCCATCCCGCCCGGAATGAGCAGGATGTCTCCGGCTTCGATCGTCAGCGGGAAGTCGTCGAAGTGAAACGTGATCGCGCCGGACACCGCGCCGCGGATTTCGGGTTCATCGTGAGCGTGCCGGCTGCGTTCGAACCACGGCGCGACCGTCTGCAAGTCATACACGGCATACCCGAACCGCCGCATATCCGCGGCGACCGATTCCGCGGTGGGCTCCTCGGTCCGCCCCCATTTCACCAGCTTGACGCCGTTGGGAAATGTCACCGCCTTCGCCCGTTCCAGCATGGTCCGTTCTCCCGATGCGGGTCGTACCATAACGCGTTCGGCCCGCCCGTGTCTATTCCTCAAGGTATGGATGGTGGGACCGGGTTACTGGAGATGATACAAAAGGCGCCGAAGCAGAGAAGGCCTTCGGCGCCTGAGGGGGGAACCGTCCGAATGGTCGGTGCTTAGTGGCCCGTGACGCGGATTCCTTGAGACGGAGCAGCCTCCATTTCCATCTCCGCGTATTCGAAAATGACCTCGCGAGGCCAGATGGACAACGTGGTTAACTGCGGCCGGGCAACCGTTCCGTGCCATCGATGAGGGAGAGACGCTCCCCCGGCGATGGACCGATTGCCCTGAGCGCGCG
>CAZMYW010000004.1:0-135823 GCA_964570625.1 uncultured Nitrospirota bacterium
CGCTCCACCACGGAGGCGGGGTAACTCCGCTCGGTCATCGGCAGCTCCTCCTGCCACTGAGACCAAGCCCACTACCCCGTTGCCCCGCAAAGCGGACAGGTCACTTGCTAGACGAGGCGGACAGTTCACATGCTACCGACACCAGGTCCGTCGCGCGTTGACTCGTTTGTCGAAGATGTGTTACAACGAGCCTGTTTTTCAGGCGGTTACATCGACAGTTTCATCGAGGTCCCGTCATGTCCGGCCACTCAAAGTGGGCCACTACCAAGCATAAAAAAGCCGCGGCGGACTCCAAGCGCGGCAAGATTTTTACCAAGCTGATCAAAGAGTTAACCGTCTCCGCCCGTATCGGTGGGGGTGACCCCGACGGTAACCCCCGCCTCCGCATGGCCATTCTGAAATCCAAGGAAAGCAACATGCCGGCGGACAACATCAAGCGCGCCATCGTGAAGGCGACCGGCGAGCTCCCGGGCGTCACGTACGAGGAAATCGTATACGAAGGATATGGTCCCGGCGGCACCGCCCTGTTGGTCGACATTATGACCGACAACAAGAACCGCACCGTGGCCGAGATCCGGCACGTCTTGTCGAAGCACGGTGGCCACATGGGCGAGGCGGGATGCGTGGGCTGGATGTTTCAGAAGCGGGGCTACTTTGCGGTGGAAAAAGCCAAAGCCGACGAAGAGACGCTGATGACCCTCGCGCTCGACGCCGGAGCCGAGGACATGAAGACGGATGATCCCGAGCAGTTCGAGATCCTCACCGCGCCGTCAGAGTTCGAGCGCGTCAAGAAGGCCATCGAAACCAAAAGCCTCCCCGTCTCGCTGGCCGAGATCGCGCAAATCCCTCAAACCTACGTCAAGCTCGAAGGCAGAGACGCGGAGCAGATGCTCAAGTTGATGGAAGCGCTCGAGGATCACGACGACGTGCAGAAGGTGCACGCGAACTTCGATATCGATCAGGCCGTGATGGAGAAGGTGCTGGGCTAACGCCAAAGGTGTCCAAGAGGGGCGCTTCGTCCAAGGAATGGCAAAGCATCTCGCAGCCTCTGGTCTGGAAGTCGACCTGCGGTGCGCACAGCAAACTCGGATGGAAGGAGCCAGCCCATGCGAATCCTGGGAATCGATCCCGGTCTGAACGCCACCGGGTACGGCGTGGTTGAACTGCATGGCTCGGAGCTGCGCCACGTCGCCTCCGGCACCATCAATATCCCCACCGCACGTCCGCTGCCCACTCGCCTCAACCTGCTGTTCGAAGCCCTGCGCGAGGTCTTCGATCGCTACCATCCCGACGAAGTGTCGGTCGAAAACACGTTCCTCGCCAAGAACGTGGCGGTGGCGCTGAAACTCGGACAAGCCAAAGGGATCGCACTCCTCGTGGCCGAACAAGCCAAGCTGCCCGTGGCGGAATACACGCCCACCGAGATTAAGATCGCGGTGACGGGATATGGCGCCGCGGCCAAAGAGCAGGTTCAATACATGATCGGGAAGTTGCTCCGGCTGGACGTGGAGGCCTGCACACACCACGCCACCGATGCGCTGGCCGCCGCCGTCTGCCACATCCACTCGGCGTTGCCGCGCCACGCGGCCCCTCACACCTCGGCGTCGCGGCGCATCGCGCACGCATGATTGCGGCGCTCGCGGGGACGCTCGTCACCAAGACCCCGCAGTCCGCGCTGATCGACGTCCACGGCGTGGGCTACGAAGTGTTCACCTCGGTCCAGACGTACTACCGATTGCCGGATCTTAAACAGAACGTGCGCCTGCACACGTACACCCACGTGCGTGAAGACGCGCTGGTCCTGTACGGCTTTCTCTCCTCGGAAGAAAAGGCGGCATTCCTCCTGTTGATTTCGGTGTCTGGCGTGGGACCGCGCCTGGGACTGGCCATGCTTTCTGGTCTGACGGTGACGGAACTGGCGTCGGCGATTCGAGCCGGCGATGCGAGGCGCCTCTCGTCCGTGCCGGGCATCGGCCAGAAAACTGCGGCGCGTCTGATCCTGGAACTCCAGTCCAAGATTACCTCGATCGTGCCCGAGACCACGGAGAACGGCGCGGGTCTGGTTCCATCTTCAACCCTGGAGGATGCCCTGTCCGCGTTAGTGAATCTCGGATATCAGGCCGCTTCAGCCAGGGAAACCCTCAAACAAATCGAGCGCAACCGGCCGGGCGAAGAACTCACCGTGGAAGATCTCTTGCGCGAAGCGTTGCGCCGGCTGTCCAAATGACCATGGATCAAGACAACAACCGCACCGACTCGCCGCTCGCAGCCGGCATGGTGGACGACGAACGCGGGTACGAGACGAGCCTTCGGCCGCTGGCACTGACCGATTACGTCGGCCAGGAAAAGATCAAAGCGAACCTGCGCGTCTATATCGAGGCCGCGCGCCAGCGCGGCGACGTGCTGGACCACTCGATCTTCTACGGCCCGCCCGGTCTGGGCAAAACCACACTCGCGCACATCATCGCCAAAGAACTGGGCGTGCAGATCAAAGCCACCTCCGGCCCCGCGCTGGAACACGCGGGTGACCTGGCCGCGATTCTGACCAACCTGGGTCCGCGCGACGTGTTCTTCATCGACGAAATCCACCGCCTGCACCCCGCGGTGGAAGAAGTGCTGTACCCCGCGATGGAGGACTTTCAGCTCGATATCGTCATCGGCCAGGGCCCGGCCGCGCGCAGCATCAAGCTCGACTTGCCGCCGTTCACCTTGGTCGGCGCTACCACCCGCGCGGGCCTGCTCACCTCGCCGCTGCGCGATCGCTTCGGCGTGATCTGCCGCCTGGAGTACTACACCCCGCAAGAGTTGGAACAGATCATCATGCGCTCCGCGCGCCTCCTCAAAGTGCCCATCGTGCCGGAAGGCGCATCGGAGATCGCTCGACGCGCGCGAGGTACCCCGCGCATCGCCAATCGTTTGTTGCGCCGCGTGCGCGACTTCGCCCAGGTCAAAGGTGACGGCGTGATCACCGCAGAAGCGGCGCACGGCGCCCTGGCCATGATGGAGATCGACGAACACGGCTTCGACGTCATGGACCGACGCCTGCTCACCGCGATCATCGACAAATTCGGCGGCGGCCCGGTGGGCGTGGACACCCTGGCCTCCGCCATCGGCGAGGAACGAGAAACCATCGAAGACGTCTACGAACCCTTCCTATTACAAGGCGGCTTCCTCGACCGCACCCCCCGAGGCCGCCTGGCCACCCCGCTGGCATACCACCATTTAAATAGACAACAGCCGAGCAGCACTGAGCAGAAGCCGTTGTGGTAGTGGGCCCCACTAAATGCTTCGAGGAAAGAGAGTGAGGCATGCGGTGCTTGGGCTGGACAACAACGCTAAAGCGGTGCGGCCTCGAGGGCAGTCCATTTCTCTGTCACCACCACCGTAGGAAAACCTTAGCAATTGTTTTATTCATCTTAGTCCCCACAGTTATTGTGTACTGGAATGAGTTGTTGAGGCCCGGGTACCTGTGGTTGACGACCGGGCCTCCACAACCACCAGGGTTCAGAGTCACTAGCACTGCTATTGACGTGCCAGATCCAAACGAGGGGGAGGTCCCGCTTTCAGAGGTAGGAAGCCGTATGCGGAATTTTTTGACAATTGAAAACCCAAACCGTTTTCCGCTTACGGCCATGAAGCTCTCGATACAGTGGCCGGAGCCTATCATCAGTGTGCGATCGGCTGAGGCTTCTGCCCACTACACCGTTGTGGCCTCTGAGAACTGGGATAGTCAGCCACTAACGGTTAGCGGAGATATTTCTTCTTTGGTCGTAGAATCGTTCGCGTCTGATGAGAAGACGGGTCTTTGGAATATCTCTGTCAGTGCGATACCGGCGAACAACACGATCGAGATTGAGTTGGTTACTGCTGTTGGTCCTGAGGGTGGATTGTATGCTGAGGAATCGTATGCCCTTGAAAGTACCATAGCTATGAATGAGTTGCTTTGGTTCATCGAAGGCAGCTATCAATATTCTCTGGACGCTGAGACCGAGACGGGCTCTGTCTTGCTTTCGCTGGTCTTCGACCGGCAGACTCGTGTTTTTCAGGTCCGACCGGTTGGCAGCGAACAGGGAAGCACGGTTCGCATAGGAATTCGGCAAGGGAGAGGGGCGCGGGTTCCCGGCGTGTTCCGAACTCGCGGTTACATCGTTGTTCTTGCCAACGAGCGTGATGTAGTCAGTTATGTCTCACCAGTTATGCTCGAACGTCAGGATCTGAATGTGAAATTAGGGCTGTTTGGATCTCCGCCAACAAAGCCTGGTTTTGTAGTCGAGATTCGGAAGCCGACATCCTAGGATAAAGAAGAATATTAGGGTCAGAACAGAAAAATTGACAGGCTACTTTCATGAGATTTCTGGCCACTACGGCTCGATCGAGCACCTAGAAGCCCCCAATAGGATAGTAGAAAGCCTGGCTAGGGGGAGTTCAGCAACATCTTCTGCCATGTGGGGCCGAAGAGGGTAGCGAGTGCCACGCCCAAGGGGGTTCGCGACGCGCGGCGGATTTTGGCCGTGAGGTCGGCGCCGAGTTGCTGAGAGAGGATGAGGGGGATTTGGTCGCTCAGCATGTCCCCCAGCGCGCTGTTGGGGCCGCCGAGGAAGTCTGGAATACCTAACTTGGTCTGGCGTGTGGGCGGATCGAAGAGCGCAGAGGGCCGGGCGCCCAGGTCGAATGGACTCCAGTCCACGCGAGCCGTGTCGTCCTGCAAGCGGATCGGGTATCGCGTACGAGGCGCGACCCATAGGTAGGCCGTGCCATGCGCGTTGGAGAGCTTGAACTTGTCCGCCCGGCGTCCGTCCAGCGTCACCAGGCCCAGTCGTTCGGATCGCAGGATTCGCTCCGGGGCGGGAGCGGAGTGCCGCGCGATGGGGCCTTCGAGGTAGAGGTCGCGATCCGGCACCAGCACGTACACGGCTTCTTTGTCCGGCCGCTCGATCACCGTGGCGAACGGCCCGGCTTCGTCATGGAGGTCGGTGCGCACGGCTCCGCGATCCATCACACGCGTCATGGCGACGCGCTCGCTGTCGGTCGCGATCACCACCTCCACGCGGTGCTGGGCGGGGATGGCCGCGGGCAGGACGGCTCCGGCCGTCGCGGTCGCTGCGACGAACGACAGGCCTGCGGCGAGACACGCACCGACCATGTAGCGGTTTTGAAACACGGTTGATTATAGCGGCTTGACCATGGTCAAAACACAGTTTTCAAGGTTTTCGATTCCCTTGAGACATCGCTTCGGTGAAGGCACTCAATGCCATCGAGCCTGAGTAGCACCCGATCTATGGTTCGCCCGGGCTTGGCGGCACTCCTATTGCTGTTCGCCTGCACGCAGAACGCAGTGGACGACCTCGGCGGCACGTCTTGGCAACTCGTGAAGTTCCAAGGTGGGGACGACACGATCCTGACTCCGGACGACAAAGCGAAGTACACCATCGCGTTTGCGGCGGATGGGCATGTGAACGTGCGGCTCGACTGCAATCGCGGGTTCGGAACGTGGAAATCTACGGGGCGGAATCAGCTCGAGTTCGGCCCGCTCGCGCTCACACGCGCCATGTGTCCGCCCGAATCGCTCCACGACCACATCGTCAAACACTGGGGGTTCGTGCGGTCGTACACGATCAGGGATAACCATCTCTTTCTGTCACTCATGGCGGATGGCGGAACCTACGAGTTCGAGCCGGCCTAGCTGGACGGTAAAATCGGGGCACTGGAAGCCCTTAGAAACCGCATGAACAGAATACGCTACGGTCCGTCGAGCTGGTCTATCCTCAATGCATCCGCATTCCTGCCTTGGCTGCTCGCGGTCGTGGTGTGGAGCGCTACGGATACAGCGTTTGCGTGGGTCTATCCGGAGCATCGTGACATCGCGATCCTGGCGGTGGAGAACCTCGATTCGGAGCGTCGAGTGGTGTTCGACGCCTTGTGGCGGGACGCCCGCATCACGAATGAGGATCGCTTGTGCGAGCATGCGGCGGACTCCGCGCAGGGCCTTGAGCCGTCGTGCATCGACTGGGCGGCGCTTTCGGCGATCGCGGGAGACCATTCGTGTTCGAGCCAGGATCTGACCACGACTGTCCTCGAGTCGGATTGGATCCTCGCGGTGGCGAACGTCGCGGCGCAGCTTAAGATCGATCTGTCGCAAATCGATGTGCTCCCGCTCATCGAACAAGTCCCGGGAAGCAAAAATCCGATCGTGGATTTCAAGCGCCGCCTGCAGACCGAGAGCGCCCGCGCCGCGCGGATCAACGCGTTGCGGACCTCAGATAACCGGCTGCAGCGTGCCGATTCTCAGTTGGCGACCCGCGCCGGCTCGAACAACGCGCATTTCTTGCTTCCGCGCCCGCACACTGGTACGTCCTCGCAGGAATACGCAACGCTCACGTTGAGGCCAGGATCCGAAATCAGCGCGATCGGAGTCTATGCGTGGTATCACTTGAGCGCCCTGCAAAAGGCCACCCGGCTCTCCAACGAGGAATTTGCTCCTGAGGCGCGTGAGACGCTTTCGCGAGCCATGCTGTTCGACGAAGCGTTTGCGCTTCACTTCCTTGAAGACGCGTTCGCGGCGGGGCACGTGGCAGGGGCGTGGGGCGACGTCTCGCAACGTAAGGGCACGCACGACTTTTACAACGAAGGCGGGCTTGAGGTGTTCTCGTGGTCGGGCAGCAGCGAGTCGATGGTGCTGATGGGAGACGCCCACATGCGTCCGGAAGACGCGGAGCGCGCGTCCGCGTCTGTTCGCGCAAGCATCGAGCAACTGCTCGACACGGCCGCAGGTCGGTCGCGAGCCGCCAACCTGCTGCACACGCCCGCGGCGCCGGTCCGACCAGATGCCTTCGACGTGTGCAGGAACAACAGCCTCGTGCAGCGGCCCGAGTCGCTACCCGCGACGCGAGAGGTGTATATGGCCGCCTATGCCGTCGATCTCAGCGAAGTCTTGAGGCCGACGCCCGTCCCCGGACTGGGGCCCGGGCTCGGGGCCATGCCGCGGTTTCGCAGCGAGGTGGGGCCATTCGTCGGACTGTCCGCCGTCATCGATGGGCGATCGGTGGACGGCGGATTTACCCCAACGGAGGGCAGCGGCGTCATCGGCGGGGTCGAGATGTCCGGCCGGGTGGGCCTGGGTCTCGAGGGCGTCATGGGCGACTCGGGCGACGGCCTCGTCTTCCTCTCGCTCGGTCTCCGCGGCGACTCCGCCTCGTCGAACTCGGTCTCCGATGCTCCCGTGGCGCAGCAGGCTGGAAACCTCACCGCGGCGATCCCTGCACGCACGGGTTTGTCCACGCGGGTGCGGATGCCTTTCTATCTGATACCGGGTGACCTGGTCTTGCTCGCCCCGCTCTTCTTCATCGCACCGGAGCGATACGTGGGCATGGCGGTCGTTGCGGGGAACGGAGGGTTGATCCCCTGGCAGTCGGGCTGGGCGACCAAGGTCGGCCGCTTTCAGTTCGTGCTCGGCCGGGAGCTTGGACTCACCTTCTACGGCCGCAGCGGCGATGATCGCGTCCTCGCGCCCGGCGCCGCCCCAGGCGACCCTGTCCGAGTGGTCGATTACCAGTCGATCTTGTTCGATCTGCCGATCCTCGAGTACCGGCCCTACCGGTCGTTTGCCGCCACCCAGAGCACGGCCCTGCTTTTCCAACTCTTTGCTGCTGCCGACGTTCCTCATTCGGCAAACGTGGTCCTACCGGCGGGTGCTCCGGAGCCCGAGCTTCGTACTATCTGGTCGGTGGGGCTTCGGTTCGTCTTCGATTGGCGGTACTACCAGTAGCAGGCGCGTCTTTCGACTGGCGAGATGCAACTGATCCGATTCACGACCGGCGCCGCCGTCTCGTGATCTCCCGCGCATATTGACTCGCGCCCGGCAAGTTCGTTATACCCGGTCGAGTTCTCAGTCGACGTCTTGACGGCGTTACCGGGGGGCGACGTTGGGCCGATGGTGAGGAGTGCGGCTTCTACGGTGGATGCGTATTTGCGCAGTCTCCCGGAAGACCGACGCGCCGTGGTGTCGGCGGTGCGGGACGTTGTAGTGCGCTACCTCCCCAAGGGCTACCGCGAAGCGATGAACTGGGGCATGATCAGTTACGAGATCCCGTTGGAACGATACCCCCAGACGTACAATGGGCAGCCGCTCATGTATGCGTCGCTCGCGGCGCAGAAGAACCATTTTTCGCTCTACCTCATGTGTGCGTATCAAGACTCCAAACAGGAGCGCGTGCTGAGGGACGGGTTTAAGCGCGCCGGGAAAACACTCGACATGGGGAAATCGTGCGTGCGGTTCCGTAAGGTGGAGGATCTCCCGCTGGATGTAGTCGGAACGATCGTGGGCAGCACGTCGCCGGATCAGTTCATCGCGCTGTACGAGGAAGTCCGGAAGAAATTATTGCGGAATCGGAAATAGTCTGTAGTGGTCCTACCTAGAGATTCGGATTGAAATGGGAGGTGTCGCATGAACACACGGTATGCTCGGGTCGGGGTGATGGTGGGATTTTTGGGCGTGGTTCTCTGCGTGTCAACCGCGTGGGCCGATGCCGCGGAGCACGTGGGGGAGGCGATTGAGCACGCCAATGAAGCGGTCAAGCACGGCAAACAGGGCCATACGGATTTGTTGGTCGAACACGCTGACGGCGCGTTGCGGTACGCGAAGGAAGCGCAAGAGGTGATGCAGAATGCGCAGCTGGACGAAGCGATTGACGAACTCGAAGCGGCTGTCTACCAGGGCAAGGCCGGGGACGCTGCCGCGGGCGTGCAACACGCCGAAAAAGCCTTGGAACATCTGTCTGCGGTGAAATAGCCGGGTCAATCGGCTAGTCGGTTGTCTCGGAAGGGAAAAAGTCGTCCAGCCTGGCGGGTCGCCACGCGGATGAGGCGACCCGCCAGGCCCCGCCTTCCTCGGCGAACGTGAGATCGAACCGATAGAGATCGGCGCGCAGCGCGGGCAGGGCCGAGGCGCTGGGAATGGGCCGTCCGGCCATGGCCGTGAAGACCGTGACAGCGGCCTGTGCCGGCTGGATGTCGAGGCGGTCGATCCGGGTCAGCAAGTGGATCGACTCATGTCGCCGAAACTGCACGAAGAGCAGGCCGAGAATCGCGCGTTTGTCCTGCCCCGCGTCGTCGCGATACGCGTCGGAGATCAGATCCTTCAGACCGCCCAAGTCTTTCGCTTCCGCGAACGCCTCCGCGCGTTCGATCGTCGCGAGAAGTTTCGCGCCCGGGGAGTC
Source organism: uncultured Nitrospirota bacterium (assembly GCA_964570625.1). GTDB lineage: Bacteria > Nitrospirota > Nitrospiria > 2-01-FULL-66-17 > 2-01-FULL-66-17 > JBFLXB01. The sequence goes on from CAZMYW010000004.1 coordinate 9,216, forward strand.
CTCTCCCGATCGGCAGGCCGTCGCGCTCAGGACAATCAGGGCGATCCACACCACCTCCCCGAACCCACGTTGGAGTGTCCACCCCGTGCTGTGGTGCCGGGAGTTGGCCGTCATGGTCCTCCAGTGTACTCGACCATACGAAACTCGGTCGCTTTCCTTCCCGTTCCATGGTGCCGTATCATATTGGCATCACGGCCATGACATTCTCCACCGCATCCAAGATCTCCGGGGTGTGCTTGCTCGCCCTTGCGGCTGAAGTGCTGGCCGCCTACTTCCTGTTTTCGAACTACGTCTACGAGGTGGCCCAAACCGGAACCGACACCGTTCAGGAGCTCTATATGAACGGCCCGATCGCGCCGGCGGTGGACGTGTTCTACGTCCTGTTCGCCGTGACGGGAGTGGCCGCGCTCGTGGCTCCGTTGATCGCCGCGGTGTCATCCGCGTTCGGGACGCGTCGCGCACAGGACCCTGGGGGCAACGACTCGTCGAGCATCATGCCACCGGCGCGACCCGGCGATTGGACCTGACAACACACGCCGACTCTTGATTCCGCAGTCCCTCCGCGCTTATAGTGGGGCGCCTTCTTTTGGCGACCCGCGCGATGCCCCGATTCGGTCTGCGATACCAGCTCACAGGGTGGTTCCTGCTCATCGGCGTTGTGCCGGCGGTTGCAGTGAGCGCCTATCTGTATTCGGTCACGCGCACCGGCTTGTTCTTCGATGCGGCGGCGCTGATGCGCGCTGACGCGGATGCAACGGCCGACCGCTTCTCCGAGTCGTTCGGCTTGGTGCGCGACCAACTCGTGCTGGCCGCCCAACAGGTTGCGCAGCGCGTGGCGGAGGCCAGGCCTGCGCCGCGGCCGAGACCCCGATCCAAACCTCCTCGCGTGAACTTTGATCCGGCGGTGAACCTGCTGATGTCCTGGGGCAACCGGGCTCCGGTTCCATTCGAGACCTGGGCGGTGGTGGATGCGTCGGCCGAGCCGCGGTTGGCGTTTGTCGACGGACAACCGGGAGCGTTCGGAGCGCTCTCCGACGCCGACCGCGCATTGGCCATCGCGGCTCAGGCGGTTCCGGAGGGCGACATCGTATTCGGCGGCATGGCCACGTCGGCCCAGACCGCACGGCGCGTGGTGACATTCGCCGCGCCGATTCTCGGCGTCGACGGCACGGCGATCGGATCCCTGCACGGAGAGATTCCCGTGGAGTGGTTCCAGCGCGCCCTCGAAGTTCGGGTCACTCCCGGCGGGTCGTTGTGGGTGTTCGATCAGGCGAGCCGGTTGGTCCTCACCACCGACGCCAGGCCCGATGCGGACGATGTCGCGACGCTTCTGGCGACGAAGGGGCGAGACGACGGCGACCGACCCGCGAGGCTTCAGATCGGTTCGGAGGCCGCGATCGCGGTCTCGTTGCCGTTGGCCGTGACAGGTGCACGCGAGCCGTGGGCCGTGACCGTATCGGCGCCTGAACACGCGATCGCGAGCCAGGCCCACCCGTGGCGGTACGTGGCGGTGACGGCCGGGTTGGCGGTCGCGGTCGCGTTGCTGGCCGCGCTGATCAGCGCCCGCATCACGCGCCCCATCAACACCCTGGAATCGGGCGCGCGGCGGATCGCGCAAGGCGACCTGGATTTCGACCTGCAACTCCGCGGACACAACGAGCTGGAACAGCTTGCCGGATCGTTTCACCAGATGGCGTACACGCTCAAACGCGCGCAAGAGCGTTTGACCAAGGCCGAACGGATGGCGGCGATCGGCGAGGTGAGCCTCGCGGTCCACCACGAGTTGCACGCGCTGTCGGCATCGGTCATCGGTCACGCCGAGCGGCTCAAGGCGGAGCCCGATTTGCCGCCGCCGGTCCGCGAGCAGGTGGCGCCGATCTTTGAAGGAGCGGGACGGATGCGAGAGATCATCCAGAAACTGGACCATATCAACGATCAGACCGCCACGCCCGTGCCGGACCGCCAACCGGGTGCCACGGCGTGAGCACGGTGGCCGAGGTGATGGGCGACGATCTGGCGGTCGCGTTGGCGGATGCCCGAGACCGCGAGCGCGCGCTCGGGCGCCTGTACCGGCAACAGATCCTCGCAGCGTGGAGTCCTCGCGTGCGCCGATTGTGGGAGGAAGGATGGGCGGTCAAGCAACACCACGACGACGCGTTGACCCGTGTGCTTGCCTCCAGCACCGCCACACCGGCCGCCGCCGCGTCGGTCCCACCGGTTGAGCCGCCACCGCGAGAAGTGCTGTCGTGGGTGTACGCACAGGAGCAGCTCCTGGGCCTCCGGTACCGCGAGTCTGTCCGGCTCGCTCTTGATCCGAACACACACAGCGTCCTCACCCGTTTGGCCGAGGAGCAGGATCAGGTGCTCGCCCGGGTACGAGAGACCTACCGCGACTATTCAGCCGCGTGACGGTCGGTGACTCGGGTTCGACATCGGAACGATGTGTCTTGACAACGCCGCGTGGTTTTCAGTACACCTTGCGCCGATGATCGTATGATCCAGGTCCGAGAGTTAACAAAACGGTACAGCGCGATCACCGCGATCGATCGCGTCGGATTCGAGGTCGCCGCGGGGGAAATCCTGGGGTTTCTCGGGCCCAACGGCGCGGGAAAAACCACGACGATGCGTATCGTGACCGGCTTTGTGCCGGCCACGAGCGGCTCGGTGGTGGTGGCGGGATACGACGTCGTGGAGCACCCGATTGAGGCCAAGCGCCGGATCGGGTACCTGCCGGAGCATCCCCCGGTCTACCCCGAGTTGACGGTGTCGGAGTACCTCCGATTCACCGGTCGCATCAAAGGCGTGTCTCGTCGCGCGTTGCCGGCCGCGCTGGACCGGGTGATCGGACAATGCGGACTCGGCGAGGTCCGGCGGCGGCTGATCGGTAATCTCTCCAAAGGCTTTCGCCAACGGGTCGGGCTCGCACAGGCCCTGATTCACGACCCGCCGGTATTGATCTTCGACGAACCCACGGTCGGACTCGACCCCAAACAGATTATCGAGGTCCGTGAACTGATTCGCAGCCTGGGCGGCTCGCACACCATCGTCTTGTCCACGCACATCTTGCCGGAAGTCACCGCCACGTGCCACCGGGTCGTCATTATCCACGAAGGCAAGGTGGTGGCGGTGGATACCCAGGCGGGACTGGCGGCTCGGCTGCGGAAGTCCGAAAAGATCCGCATCACGTTGACCCGCCCCGGTCCCGACGCGGCGGATACGATCAAACGCCTCCCACACGTGGTGGGCGTGGCGGCGGATCCGTCGGACGGTTCCGCCGGGCGGAGCTGGTTGGTGGAGGCTGATCTGGGATACGACGTGCGTGAAGAACTCGCACGGTGCGCCGTGTCGCGGGAGTGGGGCTTGGTGGAGTTGCGTCCGCTGGTGATGAGCCTGGAAGACGTGTTCCTGAAACTGACCTCAGAGGAGGTGGTGGCGTGAACGCGATCCGTCCGGTGCTGGCGCTGATCGGCAAGGAGATTCGCGTCGCGACGGTTTCTCCCATCTTGTATGTCGTGGGTGGGGTGTTTTTGGTGATCATCGGACTGTTTTTTTCCCAGATCGTGACCATCGCGAGTCTGCAGAGCGTCCAAATGTTGCGGTTCCAGGGCGCGCTCCCGCAGCTCAATCTGACGGCGCTCGTGTTTCAGCCCATGTTCCGCAACGTCCATGTCATCCTGCTGTTGGTCATTCCATTGTTGACGATGCGGTTGCTCAGCGAGGAGCGTAAGCAGAGGACCGTGGAGTTGTTGATGACCTCGCCGATGACGCTGGCGCACGTGGTGGCCGGCAAGTATCTCGCCGTCCTGGCGGTGTATGCCGGGCTGCTGACGCTCACCCTGTACATGCCCCTCTTGCTTGAATTTTGGGGCACGGTGGATTGGCCGACGGTGTTGTCCGGGTATCTGGGATTGTTGTTGGTGGGGGCGGTCTACCTGGCGTTGGGGCTGTTGGCCTCGTCGCTCACGGAGAATCAAATCAGCGCGGGGATCGTGTCCCTGGGCATGATACTCGGCCTGTGGGTCGTCGGGTGGACGGCGTTGACGACCGAGGGCAATCAGCTCCAGCCGGTGTTGGAACACCTATCGATCAACCAACACTTCGATCTCTTCATCAAAGGCTTGGTCAGCTCCGCGAGTGTGGTGTACACGATCAGCTTGACGGCGTTCGGATTATTTTTGACCCATCGCGTGCTCGATTCCGGTCGGTGGCGGGACGTGGGATGAGGGTGACGGTCCGGCCATGGCGATGAACATCGGATCGATTCTGGGGCCCGCGACCGCCCTCGCGGTGGTGGCGGGTGTGGCAATCGATCTGGCATTCCCCGGCCGGTGGTATGCGTTGGCGGTGTACGGGACGGCGGCGGCACTGGCGGTGGTCTGGATCGTGGCCGCGCGGCGACGGCTCGGCGCCTGGGTGACGCGCCGCTCCACGCGGATGGGCGCGCACAGCGCGTTGTTGGTGGCGGTGTTCGTCGCGATCCTGGTCATGGTTAATGTGCTGGTGGTGCGCCACTCCGCGAGACTGGACCTCTCTCAAACCGGCGCGTTTACGTTGGCTCCGCAGACTATCAAGGTGCTCCAGGGGTTGAACGACGAGGTCCGGATCGCGGCTTTTTTTCAGAAGGGGAGTGAGGGGGAAACGAAGTTCAAAGACCTGTTAGCCACGTACCGACACCAGAGCCCCAAGATCTCCGGCGAGACCATCGACCCCGATACCCACCCGGCTTCGGCCAAACAGTACGGCATTACACAATACGACACGATCGTGATCGAGAGCGGTGGACAAGAGGCGCGTGTCAGAACGGTGAGCGAACAAGACCTCACCAACGCGCTGATCCGCGTCGGAAAACAGGACAAGAAACGGATTGCGGTGCTCGACGGACACGGTGAGCCGAGTGTGACCGACACCGAGGCCAACGGATTGTCGCAGGCCAAAGACGCGCTCGAACGGGAAGGCTACGAAGTCACCACGTTGTTGTTGGCGCAAAGCGGAACGGTCGATCCCGGGACGACGGCGGTGATCATCGCGGACCCCCAGAAACCCCTGCTGGCCCAGGAGATCACCGCGCTCAAGGCCTATCTCGCCGGCGGAGGAGCCCTCCTGCTTCTGTTGGGGCCGGGGCAGAAGACCGGTTTGGAAGATCTGGTCGCCCCGTGGGGCGTGTCGTTTCGAGAGGACACGGTGATCGATCCGGTCTCGAGGCTGTTCGGCGGGGACTATACCACGCCGGTTATTCGGACCTACGGCCAGCATGAGATCGTGAACGACTTTCATCTGGCGACCTTCTTCCCGTTGGCCCAGTCCCTGGCGTTCCAAACCGACAAAGCCCCCGACGTGGAGTACCACGCGCTGGCGTTGTCCAGTCCGGAGAGTTGGGGAGAGACCAAGATCGTCGGAGGGAAGGCGCGGTTCGACCCGGGGCAGGACGCCCAGGGGCCGCTGGATTTGGCCGCGGCCATCGTGCCGCGATCCACCGAAACCCCAGGTGAGAATGCGCAAGCCGACAAGCCACCCGCCTGGCGCGCGGTGGTTGCGGGGAACGCCAGGTTTGCCACCAACGGGTTTCTCAATCTCTCCGGCAACGGAGACCTGTTGACGTCCTCCGTCAACTGGTTGGCGAAGGACGAGGATCTCATCGCGATCCGTCCGAAAGAGGCGGCTTCCAGCCCGTTGCTCTTGACCGCGGCGCAGCAGCGCGTCGTGTTTTGGATGCCCGTGGTGCTGGTTCCCGGTGTGATCGCGGTGTTTGGGTTGACCGTGTGGCGCAGGCGCCGCCGGTTGTAGGGTGCTGACTTTTGTCGGCAGAGGTTGCAGGTTGCTCAAAAAGTTCCAGCTGCCAGGCCGCAGGGAGGAGGAAACCGGAGCGTACTGGGTCGTACGCGAGGATTTCCGAGGACCGAGAACGCCGCAGATGGACTTTTTCAGCAACCTGATTGAGGGATGAAACGTTATTGGGGCACGTTCGCCCTTCTGGCCGTTGCGGCGCTGCTGGGGGCGTACTTCGTCTTCGTCGACACCCCGCGCGAGCAGGCTCGTCTGCAAGAGAAGGAGCGTGAAGGTCGTGTGCTCTCGCTCAGCGAGGACGAGGTGACCAAGCTGGAGATCGAGACGCCCGGACACCGCCTCGTCCTCGATCGGGGAGACAACGGCCTCTGGCGCGTGTCGACTCCGATTTCGGCTGAAGCCGACGAAGGCACGGTCCGCCGGCTGCTGTCGCAGCTCACCTCCCTGTCGGTCGTTCGCAAGATCGACGACGTCGGAGACCTGGCGGCGTTGGGCCTGGACAAGCCTACCGTGCGGGTCATCGCTCACCGGAGCGAAGGCCGCGTTGACGTGTCTTTCGGCGACGAAAACCCGACGGGATCCGGCGTCTACGTGCAACGGGACGACCGCCAGGTGTTCGTGACGGCGACCTCCGCCAAAACCACCTTCGAAGTTTTCCCAGACGATGTTCGGCGCAAAGAGTTTGTCGATTTTCAGCCGGAGGCGGTCACCCACATCACCGTCTCGCACCTCGGACGGTCGGTGCGACTACGGCGCGACGGCGGCGAGTGGCGAATCATCGATCCGCCGCTCAGGGCCGACCCCGAGACCGTCGCCTCGTTGCTCAGCCGGCTGCGGGCGTTGCGCGCCACGGGGTTCGCGAACACCGCCGGGGAGCGGGACGCGCTGCGGTTGAGCGCAAAGCCCCGGACGGAGATCGACGTGACGGCGGGTGACGACGTGCTGCGGGTGGCGGTTCATCAGGCGTCGGACGGATCGCTCTACGCCCGTACGGCCGGCGACACCCTCTACCGCCTCAACGAGAGCGTCGTCGGCGAGCTGCCGCTCGACGCAGCGTCGCTCCGTGACATGCGCGTGGTGCGGACGGCGTTCGACGAGGTGCAAGCGATCGAGGTCGAACGGGGCCCGGAACGGTATCACGTCACCCGACGCGAAGGCGCGTGGGAACTCGACGACCGCCGACTGGGAGACGTGAGCGCGAGGGAGATCGAGGCCATGATCCGATCGCTCACCATGTTACGCGGTGAATCCGTGGCGGCTGAAACACTCGCCGCCCTTCGCGCGAAACCGTTCGCCTCGTCACCTTCGCGCGTCACGTTACGAGGAATCGAGGATCGCTCGCTCGCGGTTGTTACGATCAGCGAGGAGTCGGGTGAAGGACGATATGCCTACTCGGAATCCTCCGGCCCCGTCTTCGTGATCGGGGCAACGTCGGTTCGCATCCCACTCAAATCGGACCTGGAATCACCCGCGACGTCGACTCCTTGATCGGGAGTTGGTACAGTTGTGGGCGACCATGAAGTGGTAGTTTTTTCCCAATTTCAGGTCGGATGTCGTCGTTTTTTCCTGCGTGACGAGATGTGCAGATCCGTACAGAGTCGGGGCGAAACCAGGAGTTTCATGTGGTTGAACGCGAGCGCTGGGATATGGTCCCTGCCTTGCACCGAATTCCGTCGCGTATGAATTCACGTTGGACCGGTCAGAGCGAAGTTCCTCATCCATATCGCGTATTTCTGCGCCGTCGCGATCGGTGGGATCCCCATCGCTTCGGGGTCATGGCCCTTCCCGTGGTGTTGGGAGCCTTGCTCGCCGGGTTGGGATCGGTACTGGAGCACGAAGCGCCTGGGGCGCGTGAGCCCATTCCTCATAAGTCCTTCTGTTGCGTGTCAGCCGTGCCCGTTCCGGTCGGTGACTCCGAGGTCCTGGCGCGGGTCGCGTCGTCCACCAGCTTCAGGGTCGTGTATTCCAAACAAGAATCTCGGGCGTTGGAAGTCGCACGGCTACTGGAAGCGCTCAACCTCGATTTGGCGGAATCCGACCGGCGCCGTTTAGGGATGCTGTTGACCGATCTGAGTGCGCACTACGGCTACGATCCGGCTTTGATCGTGGCGGTGATCATGACCGAAAGTTCGTTCGACCCCAGTTCGCGGTCCCATCGAGGCGCCGTGGGGTTGATGCAGTTGCTGCCCAACACCGCGGAGTCGCTGGCTGAAGAGACCCACCGGCCGTGGTCCGGCGAGCATGCGTTATTGGACCCCACCTTCAACATCAGCTTGGGCGTGCGCTACTTGGCCAAGCTCCACAAACAGTTCGGTTCGTTGGACATCGCGCTCGCCGCGTATAACTACGGGCCGTCACGCGTCAACGAGATGCGTCGCCATGGAGTGCCGATTCCGATGGACTACACCCAGCGTGTCCTCGACCACTATCGGGAGATTCGGCGCGTCGAGGACGCCACCCGCCTGTAGGCGCCTGCCCGGGAGCGGCCATCTGCGGCGTTGCCGGCTCCGCATCCGGTCCTCACGTACGACACAGTACGCTCCGGTCCGGTGCTCGCTGGCGCCTTGCATCTGACCGTTCCCGAACAGGCGCCGATCTCAGGTATCCGGGCACGTTCTTATCTTCGGCCACGTAAACAAGGGCACGCACGTTTGGTGTGTAGAAGTTTGACACCCTACGGGTGGGCCACTACACTTTCCCCCGTGATTCTCACGGTCGGCACTCCTATCCTCTAATAAGATATCGACTCCTACCGATGGCGGTGACGAAGAACCGATCCGCACACCCACTCGGGCGGTTAATGCTCCCCCAAAAGGGTGTGGTATTTTCCGAGAAGCGGTACACAGACTCGTCCGTCAACATGTTGTTCAACAAGATGCGGACGAGGACCCCGGCGTTCCACGGCGTGCTGGCGGCCGAGGCGGAGTCCAGGCGGTTTTATCTCGTGATCGTCGACAACGAACCGTACGCGGCGGGCGAAGAACAACAAGGCATCTTCGTTCCCTTGACCCTGCACGGGCTCTTCACCGGCTTGCGCAAGTTGCCTGCGGCTTCGGCCGGGCTCACGTTGGTCGGAACCGATCCGCTGTTCCTGAAGGCGATGTTGACGATGATCCAGTGTGTCCCCACCACCGAGGGGACCAGCGAGATTATGGAAATCGGCAGCGTGGTCGAACACCTCAAGAAAAGTGCGCAGGACCAACTGCTGGTGGTGGGGTATCGCGGCGAGCTGAGCGTATTCTATTTCCGTGAACGTCAACCGATCGCGGGCTACTTCGCGGACGCGTCCTTTGAGACCGGAGAGGATTCGCTCGAGGATCGGTTGCTGGCGTATGTGTACAAATACGCGGGCCAGACGTCGCTGTCGATCCACGTGTTCGGGGCGATGTCCGCGCTTCCGGCCGAAGACGGCGTGTTCGACCGCGGAGCATGGCCCGAAGCATTGGTAGAGCACTTCACGCGTCCGATCCCCGCGTTGCTTGTCATGGGGGCCGACGGCGGGGCGCGTCGCTTCGAACTCGCGGCCGGCACCGTCAGCCTGGGGCGCGGAGAGGACAATGATATCGTGATCGAGGATCCGGCGATCTCCCGCCGACATCTGGTGTTTCGCCGAGAAGCGGATGGGGTCACGGTCGAAGATTGTGGAAGCCGAAACGGTACCGTGTTCAACGGGGCTCCGTTGAAGAAGGCGACGTTGGCTCACGGCGCGGAGCTCCAGATCGGTGAGTGTTTGATTCGCTTTCTGGGCGGCGCCGCCCCGGCCGAGCCCACGGACGACGTCGAACACGGGGAGGAGACGATCTGTCGCCCGACCACGGATGTGTCCTCGGCGGCTCCGGAGCCGGCGCTGCCGGAGCCCGAGCCCGTTCCGGCCCCTGCGGTGGTCTCACCCCCATCATCTTGGGTGCTCGAAGTGGTGCGGGCCGACGGTTCGCACAACCGCCTTCCGCTGAACTCCCCGGTGACCACCATTGGCCGGGCCAAGGCCGATCTGGTCCTCGTCGATACCAAGGTGTCGCGCCGTCACGGTGAACTGGAGGTGAGCCCCGAAGGCGTGATCTATCGGGATACCGGCAGCACGAACGGAAGTCTCCTCAACGGACGCGCGGTCACCAGCGCGCTGCTCAAGCCCGGTGATGTCCTGAAGCTCGGGGAGACCTCGCTGAAGGTATTCCGAGACGCGGCGTGATCGCGCATCTCCTCAACGCCCTTGTGCTGTTCGTGCAGGCCGTGCAGGCCGGGTCGCCGATGGCGGTGATGAGCGCGGTGTTGGCGCTGGTGCTGGCGGTCGTGCTGGTCCGCGCCATCAGTCTCAGTCGATCGTCAGTTCGACGCAGCCGTCGGAGCCTTCATCGGGAAGCCAAGACCCTGCGCGCGCAGGGGGCATACTTGGAAGCGGGGCGCGCGTTTCAGGCTCTGGGGGATCACGATCAGGCGATCACGTTGTATACCCGCGCCGGCGCCCACCGAGAACTCGGTCAGCTCTTCGAGTACCTCAAACATTGGGACGCCGCGGCGCAGGCGTACGAGTCCGCCCAGGAGCCGGAGCGTGCCGCCACGATGCTATTGCGCGTGGGGGAGGAGCAGCGCGCGGCCGAACTCCTCCGCCGGGCGGGGAAGCCGGTTGCGGCGGCGGAGCTGTTTGAAAAGGTCGGTCAATATGTGATCGCGGCGTCGATGTTCGAAACCGCGGGACACCTCAAGCGGGCGGCTTCACTGTTCGAAAAGGGCGAGCAATGGTCGCGCGCCGCCGAGCTCTTCGAGCAAGAGTACCGACAGGATCACCGCAAATGGCAGGAGCGCGGCGCCCCGGCCAATGGGCAGGAGGGGCTCGCCGCGTTGGCGCAGCAGGCGGGGCGCTTGTGGTTGAGGGCGGGCGAGGCGGAACGGGCGGCGGCGGTGTTCAGCCAGCAGGGCCTGGTGACCGACGCAGCGGACGCGTACGCGCTGGCCGGATCCGAGCACAAGGCCGCCGAGATGTACGTGTCGCAGGGTCTGTACGAGAAGGCCTCGGTCCTGTTCGACCGCCTGGGTGATCCCATTCGCCGCGATACCGCGCTGGCCGAAGCCAAGATCCAAGCCGGGGAGTTGGACGAAGCGGCCGATCTGCTTGCGGCGTGCAGCCAGCATCTGCGCGCCGCGGAACTCTACGAGCAGACCGGAGCCCACAAACGTGCCGCGGAGATGCACGCCGCGACGGGCGACCAGAAACGCGCCGCGGAGCTGTATCTCGTGGCCGGGTGCGGCGACGATGCCGCCGCGGCGCTCGAGACGGGGAGGCGGTTTCACGAGGCGGCGAAGTTGTATCTGGAGCTGGGGAAACTCGATCGCGCGGCGGCGCTGTTCCAGCAGGCCGGGGCGCTGTTCGATGCGGGGAAGATTTTCCACCAGATGGGGCGAATGGACGACGCGATCGAGGTTCTCCAGCGCCTGGACCCGCAATCGGACGACTACTATCCAGGCTCGCTCATCCTCGGCAGTATCTTTCTCGAACGCGGCATGTTGAGCGCGGCCAAGGATCGCTACCAGAAACTGCTCACCACGCATAAGGATTCGCAAGACACCGAACTGGAGCCAATGTTCCAACTCGCGCGGGTCTACGAGGAAGAACGCGACTACGACAGCGCGTTGCGCCTCTATGAAAAGGTGCTGGCGCAGGACTTCACCTTTCGCGACGCGCGCGATCGCGCCGCCCGCGTCAAGACCGCGAAGGAGGCGCCGGCTTCGACCAAGAGCGCATCCGGTCCTTCCACGCCAAGCACCGTGCCGCGGTATAAAATCCTCAAGCAAATCGGCCAGGGCGGGATGGGCGTGGTGTACCGAGCCGAAGACACGGTGCTCAATCGCATTGTGGCTTACAAGGTGTTGCCCGCCAGCGTGAAGGAACAGCCCGCGTTGCTGAAGAACTTTCTCCAGGAAGCGCGCATCGCCGCGTCGATCAACCATCCCAACATCGTGACGATCTACGACACCGGCCACGACCCGGCCGGTGAAGTCTTCATTTCCATGGAGTTCGTCGACGGCTTGAGCCTCAAGGAGTTGCTGGACAAGGTGGGGGGGCTTCCGCTCCCGCAGTTCATCTCGATCGCCAGGCAGATTTGTTCGGGGCTGGCGTATGCACACGGCCGCCGGATCATCCACCGCGACATCAAGCCGTCGAACATCATGTTGAGCCGTGACCGGATGGTGAAGATCATGGACTTCGGTCTCGCCAAGATCGTGAACGACGCGATCGCGGACCGCACGTCGGTCAAAGGCACCCCGCTGTACATGGCGCCCGAGCAAATTCTGGGCAAGGAGGTGGATCACCAATCCGATCTGTACTCCCTCGGATGTACCTTGTATCGCATGGCCACCGGACGACTGCCGTTCACCAAGGGAGATCTCTACTACCAGCACCTGCACGTCATGCCGCAACCCCCCCAAGACCTCAATACCACGCTGCCCGCCGCGATCAATACGATCATCCTGCGATGCCTGGAGAAGGAGAAGGCAAAACGGTATCAACAGGTGGGCGACGTCCTCGCCGACCTGGACCAGGTCAAGCTCGCTGCCTGATCCCCCGGCCCGGTTGAGCGGGGCCATCGGTTGCAAAACCCTTTGAAATACTTTATGATATGGCACTTTTACGGCCGGTAAATCGCCCGGCGCTTCAGTGCATTCTCGGGATATCCGGAGATGGACAACACGCTCCATGGCCTTCGGCAGCGCATCGACGAGATCGACGACACGATCCTGGGTCTTCTGAACCGCCGGGCCGAGATCGTGACCGAGATCGGACGCGTGAAGCGCCAGGGACACACACACGCCCACGCACCCGGGCGCGAGCAGGAGATCTTGGAGCGGCTCGAACGGCAGAATCCCGGCCCCTTTCCCAACGAGGGCGTGCGCGCGGTGTTTCGCGAGGTCATGTCCGCGTCGTTGGCCCTGGAGCAGCCACTCACCGTGGCGTACCTGGGCCCGCAGGGCACGTTCACCCACATGGCGTGTTTGAAGCAATTCGGGACCTCGGCCGCCGCGGTTCCCGTGAACAGCATCAAGGACGTGTTCAGCGAAGTAGAACGAGGGCGGGCAGACTATGGGGTCGTACCGATCGAAAACTCCACGGAAGGCGTGGTCACCCACACGCTCGACCTGCTGGCCGACTCGCAACTCAAAATCTCCGGTGAGGTCGTGCAGGAGGTGTCGCACAACTTGTTGTCGCGCACCGGGGTGCTCGTCGACGTCAAACGCATCTACTCGCACCCGCAGGCCGTGGCCCAGTGCCGGGAATGGCTGGCCCAACACGCGCCCAGCACCCGGGTGGTCGAGGTCTACAGTACGGCGCGCGCGGCGGAATTGTGCCGCGACGAACCCGACGCCGGGGCGATCGCGTCGGACCTGGCGGCGCGACTGTACGGGTTGGCCGTCATTCAGAAACGAATCGAGGACAATCCGAACAACACGACGCGATTTCTCGTCATCGCGCCGCATTCTCCAGAGCGGACGGGGCGGGACAAGACCTCGGTGATGGTGTCGGTCAAGGACCGGGTGGGCGCGCTCTACGAGATGCTTAAGCCGTTTTCGGAATTCGGGCTGAACCTCACGAAGATCGAGTCGCGGCCGTCCCGTCGGAAGGCCTGGGAGTACTTTTTCTACATCGACGTCGAGGGGCATCTCGATGATCAGCCGGTCAAACGGGCGTTAGAGGCCCTCCGTCCGCAGTGCCAGATGCTGAAGGTCCTCGGTTCGTATCCGCGAACGGCGTGACCCGGTCGACCATGGATTTCCGCGTTCGTCCCGAGTTGTCCCGCATCGCACCCTACGTGCCCGGTAAACTCGTCGAGGAGGTCGAGCGCGAGTACGGCGTGACGCACGCCGTAAAGCTCGCCTCCAATGAAAATCCTCTAGGGCCGTCGCCGGCGGCGCTCAAGGCGATCCAGGACGTCCTCTCGGGACTGCATCGGTATCCCGACGGGGCTGGCACCGCGTTGCGCGAGGCGATCGCGGCGAAGATGACGGTGGATCCGGACCAGGTGATCTTGGGCAACGGGTCGGACGAGGTGGTTGACCTGTTGTGCAAGGTCCTGTTGACGCCCGGCGATGAAGCCGTGATGGGGACGCCCACGTTCGGGATCTACCGAATCGCGGTTCTGGCGCACCAGGGCGTTCCGGTGGAAGTACCGCTGGCGGCGGGTCGGCACGATCTCGACGCGATGGTCGCACGCGTGGGCGAGCGCACCAAGTTGTTTTTTGTGTGCAATCCCAACAGCCCGACCGGCACCGCGTTGTCGCGACGGGACGTGATGGCCGCGATCGAGCGGTTGCCCGCGCACGTAGTGGCGGTGTGTGATCACGCGTATGAAGATTACGCGACGGCCGCGGAGTTCCCGTTCGGCGCCAGCCTGTTGTCCGCCGGGCGCCCGGTGGTGATCCTGCGGACGTTTTCCAAGATCTACGGGCTCGCGGGGCTCCGGATCGGCTACGGGGTCGGCCCCTCGGCGCTCGTCGGATGGATGAACCGCGTCCGGCTTCCGTTCAACGCGAGCACGGTAGCGCAGGCCGCGGCGATCGCCGCGCTGGGCGACGACGCCCACGTCCGGGCGAGCCGCATGGTGAACGCGGCGGGGAAAACCTATCTCACCAAGGAATGTGCCCGGCTGGGATTGACGTGGTATCCGAGCGAGTCGAACTTCGTGTACGTGAACCTTGGCCGCGACGGCCACGCGGTGTTCGAGCGGCTCCTGCGCGAGGGCGTGATCGTTCGGCACTTCGAGGGGCCGTGGCTGCGGATCACGATCGGCCTGCCTGAGGAAAATACGCGGTGCGTGGCCGCGCTGGAGCGAGCACTAACCTGACCTTCACCGATTTGGAACGAACACGGGAGTTTGAATGATGATTATCGTGCTGAAACCAGAGGCCACCCAGGCGGAAATCGACCACATCATGGAGAAGATCCGCGAGCGTGGGCTGTCTCCGCACCTCTCGACCGGCCAGGAGCGTCGGGTGATCGGCGTGATCGGAGACGAGCGCACGATCCAGAACATGCCGCTCGCGATCTTCCCCGGGGTGGAAAGCGTCACGCCGATCTTGGCACCGTATAAGCTCGTCAGCCGCGAATTCCGCAAAGACAACACGATTGTGACGGTGGGCGACGGAGTCGCGCTCGGCGGACGTTCGATCCCGGTGATGGCCGGTCCGTGCGCGGTGGAAACTAAGATGCAAGTCACGAGCGTCGCTCAAGCCGTCAAAAAGTCCGGCGCGCGGGTGTTGCGCGGCGGAGCCTTCAAGCCGCGCACGTCGCCGTATGCGTTTCAGGGGTTGGCGGAGGAGGGCCTGCAGTATCTGGCGGAGGCGAAGAAGGTCACGGGCCTCCCCATCATCACCGAGGTCGTGGATTCCCGCGACATCGATCTGGTGGCGCAGTACGCCGACGTCCTGCAGATCGGCGCGCGCAACATGCAGAACTTCCGGTTATTGACCGACGTCGGCAAGCAGCGCAAGCCGGTGCTGCTCAAACGCGGGATGTCGGCGACGATCAAAGAATTCCTCCTGTCGGCGGAATACATCATGGCCGGCGGCAATCACCAGGTCATTCTCTGCGAGCGCGGGATCCGCACCTTCGAGCAACAGGCGCGCAATACCCTTGATCTGTCCGCCGTGCCGGTGATCCAGAAGCTCTCCCACCTGCCCGTGGTGGTGGACCCGAGCCACGCCACCGGCAGGTGGGACCTGGTCGCGCCGATGGCCCGGGCCGCGGTTGCGGCCGGTGCCGACGGGTTGCTGGTCGAAGTCCACGGCAACCCCGAAGAGGCGCTGTGCGACGGAGAAGAATCGCTCACCCCCGAGAAGTTTGCCGCGATGATGGACAGCCTCCGCAAGGTTGCGCAGGCGGTGGGGCGGGAGATCTGACATTTCCGCGAGGGCGCCGCTTGGGCGGGTGACCGTCGTGGGGGTCGGCCTGGTCGGCGGGTCCCTGGCATGGAGCATCAAAGCCCGGGGTCTGGCCGACGAGCTGGTCGGCGTGGAACAGGATCGTGCGTCGGGTCTGCGGGCTGTCGAGCGGGGGATTGTGGACCGCGTCGCGACGTTGGCCGAGGGCGTGCCCGGCGCCGACCTCGTCGTGTTGGCGGTGCCGGTGGGGCGTCTGGACGCGGTCGCGCGCGAGGTTGCGCCGTTGGTCAAGGGTTCGGCCGCGGTTGTGACCGACGTGGGAAGCGTGAAGGCGCTCGTGGTGAGGAACCTGGAGCCGCTCTTCGGCCGTTTCGTCGGCGGCCATCCTATGGCGGGCAGTGAGCGCTCGGGGGTGGAGGCCGCGTCGTCGACCTTGTTCGAACGTGCCCAGTGTGTGGTGACGCCCACCGCGCTCACGGATTCCGAGGCGCTCGATCTGGTGGAACGGATGTGGCGATGGGTAGGGGCGTCGGTGGTGCGGATGGATCCGGGCGTACACGACGAACTGGTGGCCGCCGTGAGCCACCTGCCGCATCTCGCGGCGGTGTCGCTGGTCAACATCGCGGCGGGCTCCGGAGACGGCCGGGCCCTCGCGGTCGCGGGCGGGGGTTTTCGCGACACCACCCGCATCGCGGGTGGATCACCCGAGCTGTGGAGAGACATCTGTCTGATGAATCAAGGGCCGGTGCTGAAGATGCTGGCGGACTATACCGGAGAAGTGAATCGACTGCGGGATCTGGTCGCGCGGAGAGACGGACCCGGCCTGCTGGAGGCCCTCACCCGAGCCCGTAAGACCCGTGAGCGGATGACGGAGGACGGGGCATGAAGGCGGCGGTAGTCGAGCCCGGCCGGCCGTTGCAGGGCCGGGTGGAAGTGCCCGGCGACAAGTCGATCACCCACCGGGCGATCATGTTGGGCGGGTTGGCGCGCGGGCGAACGTTGGTGCGGGGATACTTGCCTGCGGACGACTGCCTGCGCACCGTGGCCGCCATCCGCGCGATGGGTGGCACGGTCGAAGCGGTGGAGTCGGAAGGCCGCCTCGCGCTTCAGATGACCGGAACCGGTGCACTGCGGGAAGCCGAAGACGTAATCGACTGTGGGAATTCCGGGACGAGTCTTCGCCTCCTGACCGGTTTGGTGGCGGGCCTTCCGATGTACACGGTGCTGACCGGCGACGCGTCGTTGAGACGGCGGCCTATGGGGCGCGTGGTGGAGCCCCTCCGCGCGATGGGTGCGCACATCGTGGGCCGAGACGAAGGCCGACTGGCGCCGGTCACGGTGGCGGGACAACGGCTTAAGGGGATTGATGTCCGATTGCCCGTGGCCAGCGCACAGGTCAAGTCCGCGGTGCTGTTGGCGGGGCTTGCGGCCGAAGGGCGGACGTCCGTGACGGAGCCGTCACCCTCGCGCGATCACACCGAACGCATGCTACGCGCCTTCGGCGTGCCCGTGCACTTCGACGGCGCGACCGCATCGATTGAGGGACCGGCGAGCCTGGCGGCGGTCGAACTGGATGTGCCGGGCGATGTGTCTTCCGCGGCGTTTCTGATCGCCGCGGCCCTGTTGGTGCCCAAATCGGAGCTGATGATCTCGGGCGTGGGCGTCAACCCCACGCGAACCGGATTCCTGGATATCGTCAGGCGGATGGGCGCTTCGATCACGGTGGAAGGCGCGCGCGAGGCGTCCGGCGAGCCGGTCGCTTCACTGATCGTCCGGACGTCCGCGCTCAGCGGGACCACGGTCAAGGGAGACCTGGTGCCCCGAGCCATCGACGAGTTCCCTGTCCTGTGCGTTCTGGCCGCGTTCGCTCAGGGTGAGACGATCATCGACGATGCGGGCGAACTGCGGGTCAAAGAGAGCGATCGGATTCATGTGATGACTGAAGAACTCGGCAAGCTGGGTATCAAGGTCGAGGAGCGCCCGGCCGGCATGCGGATCGTGGGCCCGCAGCGCGCGACCGGGGCGCGATGTTCGAGCCACGGGGACCACCGCGTAGCCATGGCATTGGCCGTGGCCGCGCTGCGTGCTTCGGGCCCGACCACGATCGACGACGTCGAGTGCGTCGGTACGTCGTTTCCAGGGTTTTTCGAGTTGCTCGATCGGATCCGACCATGACGTCGCGTGAACTTATCGTCGCCATCGACGGCCCCTCGGCTGCGGGCAAGAGCACCGCGGGCACCCGGGTGGCCAAACGCCTGGGGTATCTCTACGTCGAAAGCGGGGCGTTTTACCGGGCGTTGGCCTGGAAAGTCCGCGCGTCGGGCCGCGATCCTTCGGATGACGACGCGTTGAGGACCTTGGGCGAGACCACGGCGATCGAAGTCGTTCGGAGGCCGGACGGCGTGCGGATCCTGGTGGACCAGCAAGACGTGACCGACCAGCTCCGTCTGCCGGAGATGAGCCGGATCGCCGCCCAAATCGCTTCCAATCCGATCGTACGCGACCCCATGCTCAAGGTGCAGCGCGCGATGGCCAAAGACGGGGGCGTGGTGATGGAGGGTCGGGACATCGGCACCGTGGTGTTTCCGGACGCCGACGTGAAGTTTTATCTGGATGCGGATACGGCGGTCCGGGGGGAACGCCGATATAAAGAGCTTCGAGCCAAGGGGTTGGAGGTGGACTTGAAGACCACGATCGAAGAAATCGTGGCCCGGGATCGCAAGGACATGACCCGGGCCGTGGCCCCGTTGCGCAAGGCCCCGGACGCGGTCGCCATCGACTCGACAGGCTTGACCTTGGATGAGGTGGTCGATACAATGGTGGCGGCCGTCGAACGACGACGGACCGCGATCTCGCGGTAGGTCGTGCTGTACGAGGTCGCGCACCCCTTGGTGTCGTGGGTCGCGCGGTGGTGTTGCTCGCTGGAGGTCGTGGGACGCGATCGAGTCCCGGCCCACGGCGGGGTGATCGTCGCCGTCAATCACGTCAGCTACCTCGACATTCCTATTGTGGGATGTTCGCTCACCAGGCGGGCGGATTTTCTGGCGAAAGCCGAATTATTCGCGCACCCCGTGGTGGGATGGTTGTTCAGGCGGCTCGGCGGGGTGCCGATCCGGAGAGATGGTATCGACCGTCACGCGCTGGGTGAGGTGGAGCGCCGCTTGGCGGACGGGCATCTGGTGGTGATGTATCCCGAGGGCACGCGTAGTCCCGAGGAACGACTTCGCGAGCCCAAGCCGGGTGTCGGGATGCTGGCGATCCGCACCGGCGCTCCGGTGGTCCCGGCCTACGTCGCCGGCACCGGGGAAGCGTGGCCACCCGGAGCGTGGTGGTTGCGGTCGCGTCCGATCACCGTGGTGTTCGGTGAGCCCATGTATTGGCGGGCGGAGACAATGACCACCGACGAGACGGTGGCGAAACGGAGGTATCAACAGGTCAGTCAGGAGATCATGGGCCGGATCGCGGAACTGCAACCGGAGGCGCAGACACGGCGTCGGCGGTTGCAGGACGCGTCCACGGTCGCACGATAACTCAGATTATTCACCCTTCACCGTTGTTGAGAGGACGTACGAGTATGGCGAGCACGCAGGCGGAAGTCGGGGCGGTCCGCAAGCCCTTCCAAAAAGGTACTGAGATGACGGACATTGAACTGATGTATGCCGAGACCTTCAAGCAATTGGAGGAGGGCAGCATCGTGGAAGGCAGCGTCGTGGCCGTGCAGCCCGAGGGCGTGGTCGTCGATATCGGCTATAAATCGGAGGGGATCGTCCCTCGCGAGGAGTTCAGTCCCGAAGAGCTCAACGTACTCAAAGTCGGCGATCGGTTTCTCGTGTATCTGGAAGAGCGGGAAGACGCCGACGGCAATATGATCCTCTCCAAGGAAAAAGCCGATCGGATGAAGATCTGGGGCGACCTTGAGCGGATCTTCGACAAGGGCGAGGTCATCGAAGGCAAGGTGCTGAACAAGATCAAGGGCGGGATGATGGTCGACATCGGGATCAAGGCGTTCTTGCCCGGTTCGCAGATCGATCTGCGGCCGGTGCGCGACCTCGACAACCTGGTCGGCAAGACCTTCCAGATGAAGATCATCAAAATGAATCATCGCCGCAGCAACGTGGTGGTGTCCCGTCGGGTGGTGCTGGAAGAAACGCGCGATCGCCGCAAACAGCAGGCGATGGCGACGTTACAAGAAGGTCAGATCATCGACGGGCAGGTCAAGAACATCACGGACTACGGGGCGTTCATCGACCTCGGCGGTATCGACGGCCTCCTCCACATCACCGACATGTCCTGGGGCCGTGTGGCGCACCCCTCGGAGATGTTCATGGTGAGCGACCGCGTCAAAGTCATGATCCTCAAGTACGACCGCGAGACCGGACGTATCTCGCTGGGCGTCAAGCAGCTCAAGCCGGACCCGTGGATCCAGGTCGAGGACAAGTTCCCGGTGGGATCCCGCGTGCGGGGGAAAGTGGTCAGCCTGGTGGACTACGGCGCGTTCGTGGAACTGGAGCCCGGGGTCGAAGGCCTCGTGCATATTTCGGAAATGACGTGGTCGCACGAGATCAAACATCCCTCCAAGATCGTGGCGGTGGGCGATCAGGTCGAGGCGCAAGTGCTGAACGTGGACCGCAAGAGCCGGAAAATTTCGCTGGGCATGAAACAGGTGGTCGCCAACCCGTGGATCATCGTCGAGACCAAATATCCCGTCGGCTCGGTGATCGAGGGCAAGGTCAAGAGTTTGACCGAGTTCGGCGTTTTCGTAGGTCTGGACGAAGGCATCGACGGCCTGATCCACGTCTCGGACCTGTCGTGGACCAAACGGGTGGTGCACCCCTCGGACCTCTTCAAGAAAGGGCAATCGGTTAAAGCCGCGGTGTTACGGGTGGACAAGGACAAAGAGCGGCTCTCCCTGGGCTATAAACAATTGACGCCGGATCCGTGGGAGAAGGAAATCCCCCAGCGTTATCAGGTCAGCCAAGACGTGACCGGCAAGGTCGTCAAAATCACGGACTTCGGGGTGTTCGTGGAATTCGAAGACGGGGTCGAGGGGTTGATCCACGTGAGCGAGATGAACCTCGAAGGCCAGCGGATCGAAGAGCGCTACAAAGTCGGGGATGAAGTGATCACCCGTGTGATCAGAATCGATCCGGCTGAACGGAAGATTGCGCTGAGCATTCGCGAGCAGGTGGGGGATTGGGGATTACCGGAGGGTGAGGGTCTCTCGCCCAAGCGCCGGTAGGGAGCCTGTCCATGAACGGCCATCTGCGGCGTTGCCGCTGTGCTTCCGGTGCTCACGTACGACCCAGTACGCTGCGCTCCAGTTCTCGCGGCGCCGGGCATCTGGCGCGTTCCTGAACAGGCTCGACATCTGACGATGTGGACGGATTTCTAGGACACAGAATTCTCGATGGCTCGACGTCCTCTTGTGACTGGCATAGTGGTTTTTGTCGTGTTGGCGGTGGCGTTTTTTCTCGGCACCTACCTGACCGCGCTCCTCATTGAACAGCCGCCGTCGGAATCCAACCAGATTGCGTTGGTTCGGATCGAAGGCGTGATCATGGACGCGGGCGAACCCGTTGAGCAGCTTCGGGAGTTTGCGGAAAATGAGGCGATCCGGGCGATCCTCATTCGTATCGACAGCCCCGGAGGAGCGGTGGTGCCCTCGCAGGAGATCTACGACGAAGTCCGCAAGATCCGCGCCGAAGGCCGTCAGAAAATCGTGGTCTCCATGGGGTCGGTCGCCGCGTCGGGTGGGTACTACATCGCCAGTGCCTCGGACCGCATCATCGCCAACCCCGGCACGCTCACCGGCAGCATCGGCGTCATCATGGAACTGCCGAATTTCGAAGGGCTCATGAAAAAGATCGGGGTGGAAAGCACCGTGATCAAGAGCGGTGCGCGCAAGGATTTGATTTCGCCGTTTCGCAAGCTGGGCGATGAAGAGCGGGCCATTCTGCAGCGCGTGATGGACGACGTGCACGATCAGTTTATTCAAGCCGTGGCCGAGGGCCGTGGGCTGGAGAAAAACACGGTCGCTGCGATCGCGGACGGCCAGGTGTTCACGGGACGGCAGGCCAAAGAGGAGGGACTGATCGACGAACTCGGGACCTTCGAGGACGCGATCAAAATTACGGGAGAACTGGCCGGCATCGTCGGGCGCCCGGTGGTGGTGGAACCCAAGCGGCGCTTCTCGTTGTCCGATTATCTCAGCACGCTGTTTGGCGGTCGAATCGGGGCCTTCACTGACCCCATTCCGGCGGTCCGGTTGAACTATCTGTGGACGTGGGGATAGTCGGGAGCACTCGGAGGGAACCGCGCGATGACCAAGGCCGAGTTGATCGAAGACGTGTCGCAGAAGGTGAAAGCCCTCACCAAGCGTCAAACCGAAATCATCATCAACGCCATTCTCGACGGCATCAAAGATACCCTGGCACGCGGCGATAAAATCGAAATTCGAGGCTTCGGCAGCTTTCGCCTCCGCAGCCGCCGCATGCGCGAGGGCCGCAACCCCAAAACCGGCAGTTCGGTGCACGTCCCCGCCAAACGCGTGCCGTTCTTCAAAGCCGGCAAAGAACTCAAAGAACTCGTCGACCGCTAGGGATACCGTCCCCTCCCAGTTACAGTTTGTCCGGGGTTTTTCTGGCGCAATCCACGACCTGCTGGAAGCCCGCCTGTAGTCCGTTCATCGCGAGAGATGAGAGGTGAGTCGCGAAGACGGCTCGCACGTCGGTCTCGTCCCGTTGGTACCCAACCCCGGCGGGAGACACATACCCTTGGAGCGCCGGCGTCGGTAAGAAGGTGATCGGCGCGCTGATCGCCAGGAGGTCGGCTTCCGGGTCGACGCGCACGGAGACGGTGGCGTTGCTGAAGCGGATCTGCCAGTTGCCGATCTCGCCTTCCAGCGTGGTGGACAAGCTCCAGAGAAACTCTTCGACCTCGCCGATCGTCACACCGACCCGCTCGGGATCACTCGCCGACCTGCAATAAGAGACCTCTCCGTCGCGCGACGCGAAACATCCCTAGGAAACCCGCGCAGCCCACGATCAGGTAGACGACGTTGAGGGCCAACGCATTGAGCATCAGACCCACGTCGAACCGGCCCTCGAGCAAGAGCGCGCGCATGCCTTCGAACACGTGCGCGGCCGGCGTGGCCAGCGCAATGGGCTGGAGCCACTCCGGCAGCACTGAGACGGGGTAAAAGACCGCGGCCACGGGTTGGAACAGGAAGATGACGGCCCAGGCCAGACTTTCCGCGCCTTGGCCGAAACGCAGAATCATGGCCGACACCAAGAGTCCGATGGACCAGCCCATGATCAACAGGTTGATGAAGAACGCGATCAGTGGGAGTCCCATGGTGAACAGGTTGTAGTGATAGAGCAGGGCGGCCAACAGCGCCATGAACAGTGCGGCGATCAGCGTACGAGCGAGCGCCACCACGATCTTGCTGGCCACGAACTCCATCGGCGTCAGCGGGCTCGCAAACAGGTTGGAGAGATTGCGCGACCAGATTTCTTCCAGGAACGCGAGCGACACGCCGATCTGCGACCGGAATAACACGTCCCACAGAATCAGCGCGCCGAGGAACAGGACCACGAAGTCGGGCAGGCCCGGTCCCAGCCCGCGAAGGTAGATCGTCAAAAACCCCCACACGAACAACTCCATCGCGGGCCAGTAGATCAGTTCGACCAAGCGGGTCCACGAACTCCGATACAGGTAGATGTGGCGCCAGATCATGGCCATGATTCGGTTGGCATTCACGGGGTTCGATCTTTCCTGGCGATGGACAGGAACACGTCCTCGAGGGAGCGGTGCCCGTACCGTTCGACCAGCCGGGCCGGCGTGTCCTGGTCCACGCAGCGGCCCTGGTACAGGACGATCACCCGGTCGCATAACCGCTCCACCTCCGTCATGTTGTGGGAGGAGAGCAGGATCGCCGCGCCGGTTCGGGTGCGGTAGTCCTCCAACCACGCGCGTACGCGGTCGGCAATGTCCGGGTCCAGGCTGGCGGTGGGTTCGTCCAACAGGAGCAACTCGGGGTTGTTGATCAGGGCCTTGGCGAGCGCCACGCGCGTGCGCTGCCCGGAAGAGAGTTGGCTCAGCGGACGATCCAGCAGCGAGGCGATCTCGAGACGCTGGACCAGGTCCGCGATGGTCTCGTTCAGGTGTTTGACGCCGTAGAGGCGACCGTAGACCAGAAGATTCTGTCGCACGGTGAGGCGATGAGGCAGGTCGGCGTACGGCGAGGAAAAGTTCATGCGCGCCAGCACGGCCTGACGGTGCGCGGCAATATCCAACCCGAACAGGTTGATCCGCCCGGTCGTGGGCACGAGGAGCGAGAGCAACATCGAGAGAGTGGTGGTCTTGCCCGCACCGTTGGGGCCCAGCAGACCGACAATCTCGCCCCGCTGCATGGTGAACGACAGGTCGGCCACGGCCCACGCCGCGCCGAATTGTTTACCCACGCGATCGACTTCGACGACTGGTTGGTTCATGGGAGCGAGACGGGGTGCTTCAGCCTGTTCAGGAAGGCGTCAGATGCCAGGCGCCGCGAGCACTGGAGCGCAGCGTACGAGGTAGGTACGTGAGCACCGGATGCGCAGCGGCAACGCCGCAGATGACCCTTCATGGACAGGCTGCTATCGGCCGATTTCAGCCAGTGGGGTTTCGGTCACCGTCAGCGCACCGCGGGGGTTTTGTGCCAAGGCATTCGCCGTCAGCAGTTCATCGCGAGGCGGAGTGGTGGAAGAGTCGGGCGTGATGACGACGCCCCAGTAGTCATTGTCGCGGCATACGTTGTCGAGGAGCATCGCCTCGGCAAGATGGAAGAGCAGGATCCCGCTCAGCCGGTTGTGGTGGCAGACATTGCGCACCAGGTCGGGTCTGGTGTCTGGGTCGCGCACCGCGATCCCGAAGTGATGGTTTTCAAAACACACGTTTCTCGTGATGTATGGCCTGGCGCCCGCGAACGTGAAAATGCCGGACTCCCGATTCCGGCAGACCTCGTTGTCGACCAGGGTGGGACGGCATTCCGGGCCGTAGACCACGATGCCGGAGAGCACCGCGTCGGTGATGCGGCAGCGGCTGATCGTACACGTGGAATCCAAGACGTTCATGGCCGAATGCTGATCGCTGCCGAGGTATCGAAACGTGATGCCCGAGATGACGCCGGCCGGCACGCGCTGAAGATACAACGGGCCGGTGCGCCGATTGAAGATTTCCACGAGGTCGCGCCCTGCCCCGATCAGCCGTACCGGGCCGCCGACCACGAAGATCTTGTCCTCGTATCGTCCCGGCCGGATGAACACCTGATCGGTCGCATCCGCGTCGAGCAGGGCGGCGCTGGGTCGCGGGTAACGCCCGGGATCGTTGGGGTCGACGATCAGTGTGCGTCCGCCGGCCGGATTCGGCGGGGGCGTGGCCGGATCGCCGGACGCGATATCGCCGAGACCTTGAGGGTCCGCGTGGGGCGGACCCTCATCGGGATTGGAGTGGAGTTCGTGCATCAAGACATCCCGGACATGGGTGGTTCCGTTCTATCAGACGCTTGGATCGCCGGTCAAGGCGTGCATTGCACAAGGAGCTCGGGTTCGGTAGAGTCGCCGAGACAAGGAGGCATTCCGACCATGAGGGCACTTGGCATAGGGGTTCTGGTGATGGTGGGATTCACCGGGTCGTGGGCCGGCGCGGCGACCGATCCCGACGAAGCGATCAACATCGGAGTCTACAGTCAGGCACGGGACAGCGTCGTCAACATCACCAACGTGGTCATCGACTACGACATTTTCTCCACACCCTATGCGAGTGCGTCCAGCGGGTCGGGGGTGGTGCTCGACGCCGAGGGACACATCGTCACCAACCACCACGTGGTGCACAACGCCGCGCGACTCGAAGTGACCCTGTCGGATGAGAGCAAGTGGCTGGCCGAGGTGGTCGGCAAAGACGCGGCCACCGACCTGGCCGTGATCAAGATCAAGGCGCCAGCCGCCAGGTTGCGCCCGCTTCCGTTCGGGGAGTCCTCGGGGCTGAAGGTCGGCCAGAAGGTGCTGGCGATCGGGAACCCGTTCGGTCTCGAACAGAGCTTGACCACCGGCATCATCAGCTCGATCCGGCGGTACCTGAAGTTGTCCGAAGTGGAAATGGAGAACGTGATCCAGACCGACGCGGCGATCAATCCCGGCAACTCCGGCGGACCCCTCCTGGACGGCGACGGGCGCCTGATCGGCATCAACACCGCCATCTTTTCTCCCTCCGGCGGCAACGTGGGGATCGGGTTTGCGGTGCCGGTGGATACGGTCACACGCGTGGTGAAGGAGTTGTTGGAGAAGGGGTACGTAGCGTACGCGTGGATGGGGATCGAGATGCAGACCGTGATCCCTCGCTACGCCGAGGCGTTGGATTTGGCGGTCGCCCGCGGCGTGTTGGTCGGCCGGTTGGTTCGGAGCGGCCCCGCAGACCTTGCGGGCATTCGAGGAGGAGCCGGCCGGGTCATTGTGGGCAACACGCGTTTGGTGGTCGGCGGGGACATCATCTTCGAAGCCGATGGGCAAGCGATGGATTCGGCGCAGGATCTCCAACGGTTGCTGCGCACGAGAAAACCTGGGGACACCATGCGGCTGACGATCATGCGCGACAAAAAACGCCTGAAGCTGACGGTCTCGTTGGGCGAGCGGCCAGTGCGGTAACTTATCGGGCCTCTGCAAGATTCAGGGAGCGGACTGGATGGCGGCGATCACGCCGCGCAACGCGTCGCGTCCGGTGTCCGGTGACCCGACCAGGCTGAGGACCAGATGGGTCGGATCCAGGTCGTAGAAAAATCCGGGATGCACCAGGCATCCGGTCGTGCGCAGGATGTGGAGCGCCAGGGCTTCGTCGTCGAGCGTGGTGGAGACCCGCAGGGCCGCGTAGAATCCGCCGCGCGGAGGGATGATCGACACACGCGACGCCCGCGCCAGAAGGCCGACCGCCTCGTCCCGTCGGCGAGCGATCTCCCGACGGTAGGTTGAGAGAAACGAGCGGCCGTCCGCCAGCAGCCGAGGAACCGCGGTCTGGACGCTCTCGTTCACCGGGAGCAACGCGTCGGACACTCGTTCCAGCGCGGTGAGGGCGCGGTGGACCACCACGTCCGGTCCCGTCACCGCCATCCACCCGAGCTTCATGCCGGGCAAGGCCAGCAGCTTGGAGAACCCATTCAGCGTGACCACCAGCGGCGCGGCGCTTGTGGCTGGGCGCGGCAATGTGCCGGATCCGGAGAGAAACTCCCCGAACACCTCGTCCGCAATGATCGGGATCCCTCGGTCGACCGCAAGGTTCGTAATGGCTTCGACCTCCTCTCGCGTGGCCACGGCGCCGGTGGGGTTGTGAGGCGAGATCATCACGATCGCCCGCGTGCGATCGGTGATCGCGGCAGCCAGGCTGTCCACGTCGATCGCCCATCCACGCGTTTCATCGAGCCGGTAGGAGGTCATCCGCACCCGGGCTAGGCCGGCGAGCTCGTCGAACAACGGGTAGGACGGCCTGGGGGTGAGCACCTCGTCGCCGGGATCGCACAAGATCGAGAAGGCATACCAATAGGCGAGGCTGGTCCCGGGCGTGAGCAGGATGTGTTCGGCCGGGATATCGATACCCTGGTCGCGGTAGTAGGCGCTGATCGCGCGGCGGGCCTCGATCCGCCCCATCGGATTCGGTCGATAGCTCTGCGAGGCGCGCGTGGCTTCGGAGAGGATGGACTGGAGCAGATCCGGCGGGAACGTGATCCCCTGGTCCGTCACGTTCCCGGACGCGAGGTCGATGACGGGGAGGCCCTGCGCGAGGCGCTGATCGCGCTCGCGGTACAACGGGTTGGTGTCGAAGGGAAAGGCGGCGGCGAGTCCCGAGAAACGGACCACAGGTCAGTCGTAAAAGTTCCGGGGCCACGCGTGGGCGCTCACGCGTTCGAACAGATTGGGGGAGAACGCGGGACCTTGGGAATAGCGGGCGTTGGCCTCCACGTGTTCGGCCCGGCGCATGCCCGGAATGACCGTGGCCACGGAGGACTCGCTGAGGATCTTGTGACTCAGAACGTACTGCAACGCGGCGTGGGCTAGCGACTCGTAGGCCGGGCCCACGTCGGCCTTCAGCGCGTTGGCGCGCTGGACGGTTTCAGCGAGCCGGTCGCCTTTGAAATACTCCCGGCGCCAATCGTTCCGGTCGAACGTGGTCTCGGCCTGCAGGGTTCCCGTGAGACCGCCTTCATCGAACGGACAGCGGGCAATGATGCCAATCCGGTGTTCCTGGGCCAGGGGTAAGAGCCGCACCGCCGGGCTCTGATCGAACAGGTTAAAAATCATTTGGATCGTGTCCACCCAGCCCGATCGCACGAGTTCCAGGGCCGTGTCCGGTTCGTGGTCGTTGATGGACACCCCGATGTAGCGGATCTTGCCGGCGAGTTGGAGGTCACGCAGGGTCTCGATCCACTCGGTCTCCTTCATCCAACGCGGCGACCATACGTGGAGTTGCTGCAGGTCGATGAAATCGCTGTCCAGGTTTCGCAGGCTCTTCTCGGTGCACTTGATGATCCAGTCTTTGGGGAACGCCTCGCGCATCGGCGTCTCGTGTTTGGCGGGCCATTCGAGATTTTTCGGCGGGATTTTCGTGGCGATGGTGACTTTGCGGCGCACGCTGTGTGCCTTCACGGCTTGAGCGACCAGGCCTTCGCTGCGCCCGTCGCCATAGGCCAGCGCCGTGTCGAAGAACGTCACGCCGAGCAGGAGGGCTTTTTTGAGCGCGGCGCTCGCGGTCTTGTCGTCGGCTCGTCCCCAGGCCCCGCCGCCGATGCCCCAGGCCCCGAAGCCCAATTCGGACACGGTGAGCTCGGTACGGCCCAACGTTCGCGTCTTGACCTGCTTCATGGACTGACTCCGCAATGTCCGCGGGAGCATAACAAGGGGGTGCCGGCTGGGTCAACTGAACCGCTCGGCAGGTGTAAAGCCCAAATAGAAATGTCCGCTTTTCTCCCAAGTAGAAATGTCCGGTTAGGGGTGCGGCCCTGCCAGGTGAGGTCGTTTAAAGGGCCGGCGTTTCCACGGATGATCGAGCGAGGGGCGCGACGCCGGGCGTGAGCGGGCCGATCGCCGAGGAGGCGCGACGGGGGGACGAGTGGGCCGGGCGGGTAAGAGATGGTAGCGGAGCCGGCGGCCATTCCCCGTGAGATGACGGCTCCCGTCCAAGTGCTCCTCCAGGACGACGCGCTTGGGATAGCGCGGCTCATCCAGTTGGAACCACTGGCGCGCAGACACCACCGTCCCATCCGGCTGGACGGTCCGCCAGGTCTTCCGACACAACGCCTGCGCCAAGCGCGTCGAGCTGGGACAGGGCCGGTGTACGTCTGCCGCCGGCGGCCGGGACGACGCGAAAGCGCTCGTTATACCGAGGCAAGTAGGTCGCCAGGAAGGTATTCGCGGCCGCGATCGTCCGGATGTCCGCCAGCCGCAGCTCTTTGATCACCCGATCTTGAAAGGTCCGAAAGAGCCGTTCGACCCGGCCCTTGGCTTGCGGCGAGTGCGCATGGAGGACCGTGACGCCCAGCTCCGCCACCGCGCGCTCAAACTGGCTCTGCGGCCGCGTCCGCCCCGCCAGTTCGTCGGCGATCGTCGGCGCGCCTTTTCCCCCGATAGGTCGAGTGGTGGTCGGTGTACAGCGCCCGCGGGAGGCCATACTGCAGCGCGTAGCGCTGGAAGCTGTCCAGGCCCGGCACCGTGCCTTCGTAGGCATAGAGTCGCGCAAACACGTCGCTACTGGCGTCGTCGATGTACGCCATCAACACGCCCGCGGGCCCCCGGGCTTCCAGCCACGCGTGGTGGGACCCATCCACCTGCACCAGCTCCCCGCGGTGCGATCGCCGAGGCCGCCATTGCCGGTGCGACCGGCGGCGGCGCTGCGGATACGACACCTTCGCCGCCTGCAACCAGGTCCGCAGCGTCTCGACACTCACCGGGAGCCCATCGCGCTCGGCCAGCTTCTCGGCCGCCAGGGTCGGCCCAAAATCGGGATACCGGGTCTGGTACAGTCGCAGCGCCCGCTGCTGCAGGCGCGTGGGCAGCCGCCGGTTCGATGGCCGGCCGCGCCCGCGGTGGGTCAGCCCTTTGGCGCCCTCCGCGTGGACGCGCCGCTGCAGCCGCCGGATCTGTCGCACGCTCAGCCCTAACAGCGCCGCGGCTTGGACCTGCCGCAGCCGCCCATCGAGCACTTGCTGAATGATCTGCCACCGCTTGACCTCCCGACTGCTCATCTCGAATCGCTCCTCCATCGCGCTGCGGCCCCCCTCGGTGAGGCGGGCAGTCTAGCGAACAAGAGGACATTTCTACTTTGGTGAAAGCGGACATTATCATTCGGGTATTACACTGAACCGCTCGGCAGGCTCTTATTGGCGCCGCTGGTAGGGCGCGCTGCGCTGTGGTAGCATGCGACCGATGGCTCAGATACAGATCTATACGACCGATTACTGTTATTACTGCCGCGTCGCCAAATCGCTCTTGGACGAGGCCAAGATCCCGTATGAAGAGATCAATATTTCGCAGACACCCGAGATGCGCGACGCGCTGGTCCAGAAAACCGGCGAGTGGACCGTGCCGCAGATTTTCGTGGACGGTGAGTATATCGGGCAGGACGACGAATTGCGCGAGTGGCTCAAATCCGGCCGCCTGACGTGACCAGCTCGCGCGACCCCGCCACGTTCCAAACCCCTCCGGTTGAGATCGAGACCGGCCGTGACCCCAAGGCCGCGGTGATCTGGTTGCACGGCCTCGGCGCGGACGGGCATGATTTCGAGCCCATCGTGCCGGAGTTGCGACTGCCGAGCGCGTTGCCGGTCCGATTCATCTTCCCGCACGCCCCGCACCGGCCGGTGACGATCAATAACGGCTATGTGATGCGGGCGTGGTACGACATCCGCACCGCGGAGTTCGTGCAGCGGGAGGACGAGGCGGGTATCCGCGAGTCAGAGCGCACCGTTCGAGATCTGATCGCGCAGGAGCACAAGCGCGGCATTCCCTCGCAACGGATCGTGCTGGCAGGGTTTTCCCAAGGCGGCGCGATCGCGCTGCACACGGGCGTGCGGTATCCCGAACGCCTGGCCGGCATCATGGCCCTCTCGACGTATCTGCCGCTGGCCGAAACGTTCCAGGCCGAAGCGAATCCCGCCAACCAGACCGTGCCCATGTTCATGGCCCACGGCACTGAAGATCCGATCATCCCGATCGAGCGCGGCCGGCACTCCGCCGACCTGCTCAAACGAGCCGGCGCAGACGTGCAGTGGCGGACCTACGACATGGGCCACTCGGTCTGCATCGAGGAAATCGGCGATGTTGCCGCGTGGCTGGTCCGCGTGTTGGCTAAGGCCTGAGGCGTTCCCGCCTAGACTGGGCGGGCTTGACATCGCTCCACCCGACTCCGCACAATCGAATGCGGGACGAGTAAGACGAGTAACGTCCCACCCATCCACGACACGAGACCTGTCAGCTTGCGAGGGAGCTATGAGCGCGCGAACCGACGCTGAAATGGGCCACCGGGTTTCGCTGGATCAACAGTTCGACCGCTTCCGCACACAACTCGCCCGCCTGGAACCGTTGCTGATCGGTCCGGCGACTTCGGACTCACTGGAGGAATTCGACGCCGCGACCGAGCGCGTGATCGCCGAAGCCTTCGGCAGCACGTCGGACAAGCTGGAGACCTACTACTACGCGCAACTCGGAGAAGCCGCCAGTATGCTCAATCTCCAGGAAGAAGCGCCGGAAGGCAGCCATGACGACCTTGGCCGGGAAAGCCTTCGGCAGCGCCGGCGAGTCCTGGAGAGTTGTCTGTGGGAGCTGGAAGCCAAGCGGGCGGCGAACGCCGGGAAACGGAGCCCGCTCCCGCAGGCGGTCACGCGAGTTTCGGAGTACATGACGCGGGAGATTCAGAGTATTCGCGCGGACGAGACCTTACGAGAAGCCGGACAACGTATGGAGCAGGGCAAGATCGGGGCACTCTTTGTGGATGACCATCAGCGCCGCGTGGGCACGATTACGGAGGCGATGCTCAGCCGCGCCGTGGTGGTACAAGGACTCGATCCCGCGACTACGCCGGTGAAACGCTGTATGAACGGAACGATCGTCTCCATCTCCAGCCACGAGCCCATGGTCGAAGCGGTCAAACTGATGAAAGACCATGGCATCCGGCATTTAGCCGTGGTCGAGGACGGGACGATCGTTGGCATCCTGTCGGTGTCTGATCTGCTCCGGTACTACTCAGGAGTGTAACCTCCTGCATTCCTGCTGGGCCGCTCCAACCGTGTGGAGCGCGGCCCAGCAGGGTAGTTACGCTTCATCAAACCTACGGAAACCATCACCCTCGCGTGGCGAAAGAACTCGCCACTCACCGAGGCGCTGAAGCAACTTGCCGCGACGATTCGAGAGGCCTATCCGAACAGCGTGGAATCCGAAGCGGGGAAGTCATCTCGTCGCAAGCCGGCCCGGGGGCGCTAGAAACGAAGGCGGATTCGGCGTGGCTGGCGGCCAGCGTGATTAAGAGGTGACGCTGGCCGCTGCCCGGATGCTCAGCAGGCCGACCAGATCGATTAACCCGTGAGTCAAGACCAGCGGCCACAGCTCGCGCGTGCGCCAATACACGATCGCAAACGCGATCCCTAGTGGGAAAACCACCACTGCGGCGAGCGGACCCTGATACGCGTGCGCGACGAGCCGGAGTAACGCACTGGTGCCGACCGCAAACGCCACGCCCTGGGGGTTCAGTACCTTCATGACGTATGCGATCGTCAGAACCTCTTCAAACACCGGATTGATCACCGACACCAGTATGGCCACTGGTAGACTGACCGTGCCCTGAAACGAGATCTGGGTGAAAATATCCGTCACCCCGAACGCATTCGCCACCAGACCGATGACTAGCCCGTAAAGGTAAAAGCCGGCAAAGAGAAAGCCTGCCATGCCAAAGGTCTGGCGCGTGACCCGCAGATTCAGATCCGCCAGCCTCCATCCCCGCACGTATAGAAACGTTCTGAGCAGCGTACTCACTACGATTTCATAGGCCAGGAGCCAGAGGAGGCGCGCGTCGTCGAACTGGATGCGAGGCTGGATGCCCTGCTGCACAAGGCTGACGAGGAAAATCGCGAAGTTGACCCCGAAGGTCAGCCCGATCACGATCACAAACTCGGATCGGAGAGAGAGTTGTCGGATCTTATCTTGCCAGGGCATACGTCGCAATCGGGTCGGCTTGTCTGAGTCCCGTTCGACTTACATCACGCCAACGCCCAGGCGCGCACCGCCGGAGATCGTCACCGACCCGTCGCGGCAGCGAATCAGTCATGCAGGGAAATCCGTTCTGTTCTCCCTCGATGCTCCTACTGGAGTACCGTCCGCGCATTAACCGCCTGGAGCGGGCGGTTGTTCGGATGATGGATCGCGTGTGTGAATTGTTCGATCTGTGCCTTTGAAGCCGTCACGGGGTCCTTCATCACGAGCCACCGAACACCTTCGGAACAGGGCGGTGTGGTGAGGGATCCGTTGAAGCGGTAATACTCCCAGTTGGCCGGCAGAATGCCCTCTCCCGAGACCCCTGGCGACAGTTGGTGTTTCTCTCCGGCCTTGCCGGGAATCTTGGCCCAGGCTTGGGCGAGCGATTCGTTCTCTTTGCCTTCAACAAACATCACGCCGATGACCGCGAGGTTCCCTCGCTGATCCGCATGGACGAGATGCGCTTCCATGGGATAGGACCTGCCGTTGAGATGATTCTCGCTCGGGGCGTGGAAATGATACTGCTTGAGTTCGAATTCCTGGCCTTCGAGAGCAATCTTGCTTCCGGGTGAAAAGTTCACCTGAATCGTGTTCCCGTTGTTGATCACCTCGTTCCCACCGGCTTGGTACTGGATGCTAATGGAGGTCAAATTGGATTCGACGAAACCGGCGAGATTGATCGGGGACTGATTCTTGCCAGTCGAGCAGATGGCGAATTCCGGGCTTAGGGTGCTCCAATATTGGGGTCCCTGAGCCCCGGAATAGCCCCACTCTCCTCCACTGCCGGCATACGCAATGCCGGCCACCACCACGATTGCGATCATCCCTAGCATCACTGACTTTTTCATCATGCAACTCCTCCGTAGATGGTAGTGGAAATCCGATCCCGTTTGGTCGACTGAGGGCGAAGCCCCCAGAAAACTCGCGAGACGGATCAAGGGCTCCTGAGCCGTCATGGTCGCCACCTCCGTCCCAACCCCGTTGTCCGTTCAGTACGACTCGATATCATGCGAGCCCACTCCCGCGCCGCTTTAGCAAGCGTTGGCGATCATCAAGGACCTCGAAAAGCAACTCACGCATGAGGTCAAAGGCCTTCAGGATCTTGGGGCGGGCTAGCCGATAGTACACGGTGGTTCCTTGCCGCCGAGCGGTCACGACGCCTTTTTGGCGGAGCACGGTCATGTGTTGGGAGAGGTTGGCCTTCGGGACCTTCAGAACGGCCAGCAACTCCGTCGCGGAGAGCTCCTTCTCCCGGAGGGTGTTGATGATTTTCAGCCGCTTGGGATTGGCCAGAATCGAGCAGATGTCGGCGTGAAGCCCATAAACCTGCTCATCGATTTCGCGACGGTTTGCCATCGGACTTCAACCCTTGTTCGAGATGTCGACTCTAAGGACAATTAGTTTCGAAATTTCGAAACTAAAATACCACTGGATGGGGGATGTGTCAAACTCAATGATCCACGGCGTGCCGGGCATGATCCGACACCTGCGCCGTAAACCACTGATGAAGCGCCGCGACGAGGACTGGATTCGCGGTGCTGTATCGAATCTCCCCGCCGTTCGGCAGAGCGGTATAGCGAATCTCGATCTGCGCGAACCCGGCCTTCAGGATCGACGCCCGCCGAGCGGGTAGGGCCCGGTTCCGCCGCGGAACGGCAGGGCCAGGGACCCGGCCAGTGTGAGTTCTCGCGGATCCCGAACCTGCTCGAGACCCAAGGGCATCTCGATTTGAGATTTAGCGGGATCGGGCCGATAGGCGCCGAGTAGGCGATCCCACCAAGGCAGGCTGAATCCGAAGTTGCTGTTCGTTTCCTCTCGGACCACGGAATGGTGGATCCGGTGCATGTCGGGAGTCACGACGATCCATCGAAGCAACCGGTCGAATGTCTCGGGCATCCGGACGTTGCTATGGTTGAACATCGACGTTGCGTTGAGCACGACCTCAAAGATCAATACGGCCACTGGTGGTGCGCCGGTCACCGCGATGGCCACCAGCTTGATCAGCATGGACAGGACGATCTCGACCGGATGAAAACGCGCACCCGTGGTGACATCCACATCCAGATCAGCATGGTGCATCATGTGAAGGCGCCACAGCGCCGGCACGGCGTGAAACACTACATGCTGCAGGTATAGCACGAAATCCATGACTACCAAGGCCGCGACCACCCTCATCCAGTTCGGCCAGTCCAGGAGGTTCAGCACGCCCCATTGATTCTGTGCGGCCAGGACCGCCGCGCCCACGGCCGTGATTGAAAAGAGCAGGCGAGCCGTGATCGTGTTGATCACCACGATCGAGAGGTTGGTCGGCCAGCGACTCATCCGTGTCTCCGTGAGAGGCCGCCGTGGCGCGACTACCTCCCACACCGTCATCAAGGCGAAAATTCCGAAGAAACTGGCGAGCCGGATCAAGGGCTCCAGAGCCATCATGGTCGCTACCTCCGTCGAGCGCCGAGTGCGTCGCGTTAGTCGGGTTTGTTTCCCGTGAAGATCAGAGTCTGGGCTCCGTAGGACGCGGCCACTTCGCGGGTATCGGCTTCCGCGCTTTTGGCAAAGTAGTCCAGATTGGACAAGGGCGCGACGCTGCGAAACCCGGCGTCGCGGAACATTTGCAGGTACTGATCCTGCATCACGGCTCCGACGATGCACTCGGCCCAGAGCTGGGGGTTTTCGCGCGACGTCTCCTTGATGGGCCGCCCTAGGACAATATCGGAGATCTGAATCTTGCCGCCCGGTCGTAACACGCGGAGGATTTCCTTGAAGGCCTGCGGCTTGTCCGGCACCAAGTTGAGGACTCCGTTGCTGGTCACCACGTCCACGGATGCGTCGGGCAGCGGGATCTTCTCCGCGTTGCCTTCGACGAATTCGACGTTCGTGGCCCCCATCGTGGCGGCATTGGCGCGAGCCTTTTCCAGCATCGCCGGCGTCATATCAAGACCGAACACCCTGCCCCCTGGCCCCGCCAGCAGCGAAGCGATGAGGACATCGGTGCCAGACCCCGACCCGATGTCCAAGACGCGATCACCCTCCTGAATCGCTCCCACGGCGAACGGGTAGCCCACGCCGGCGAACGATTCGCTGGCCGTGGCCGGGATCGCGTCCAACTGCTCCTTGGGGTAGCCGACGAACTCGCAAGCGGGGCGGCCGGTCGGAAAGTGGAAGACCCGAGCCGGACACATCGCCACATCGGTGTACATGGCCGACACCGCCCGAAAGATGGATTCCTTCTTTGTATCAACGATCGCCACCATGTCGTTTCCTTCCTGTCCAGTGTCGGGAAGGCCCGCAGGCCTCCCCGAAGAGTGAAGGTTAGTCCGTTTCGACGATGTCATCCCGCAACGGCGCGAGCAGCGCCAGCAACTCGCTCTTCTCGCGCTCGGGAACCTCGTACGTGTTCAGCGTCTGCACCAGATTGTCCACCACCGCGTCGAACTCAGCCTGGCTGATCCCCATGCCCGCGTGCGCCGACTTCATGTCTCGTCCCTTATACACGCACGGACCGCCGGTGGCCTGGCAGACCATCTCGACCAGTGACTGCTGCAGCGCCTGGACCCGAGACGGAGGCGGTTGGTGCTCCACTCGCGTGTCGGTGCCCACCGCCTTCAGAAAATCGCCCACCACAGCCGTGATGGCCGGGGTCCCGCCCAATCGCTCGTAGAGCGAGGGCTCTGGCTTCGTTGTAAACCGGCTGCACCCCATGGCCACGAAGACCGCTCCCACCGCAATCACTTTGAACCAAGATGTCGTATTCATCGTCGTCTCCTTCAACGTGTCATCAGGATCAGAATCGCTTCAACAAGGTTTTGATTCGTTGTTCAAATTCCTGACCCGCTGTCCCATGTCCGGCCTCACGCAGCCGATCCTTGAGCCGCTGCTCGAACTCCGCGCGAGAGAAGCAGCTTCGGCACAGGTCGATATGGTGCTTGACCTCCAGGCCCTTGACCCCTTTGAGCTCCTGGTCGAGGTACTCCAGGAGGTGCGTGAGCGCCTCGTTACACCCGATCGTCTTCACTGGCTTCATGGGTTGCCTCTTGGTAGGTGTCCACCGGCTTCGTCAAGCCGGCATCCTGTGCGTGGATCCACAAGGCTTTCTGGAGCTGCGCCCGGGCCCGGGCCAGGCGCGAGCGGACCGTGCCGACGGGTACTCCCAGGCTTTTCGCAATTTCTACGTAGGCCAACCCTTCCAGGTCGGCCAGCACCACCACCGCTCGATACGATTCGGGGAGACTGTCCACCGCCCGTTCGAGGTCTTCTCGCAAGAGCTTGTTGAGAAACTCCTGTTCGGGCGTGCCCCACCAGAGCAGGAAGGGCTGGTGGAGTTTCTCGAACAGGGAGAAGCCGCCCTCCTGGTCGTCCGCGACCGCGTCCACCGAGACCTCAGCCGTGGGACGGACCGCGCGCTTG
Organism: uncultured Nitrospirota bacterium; assembly: GCA_964570625.1. Taxonomy (GTDB): domain Bacteria; phylum Nitrospirota; class Nitrospiria; order 2-01-FULL-66-17; family 2-01-FULL-66-17; genus JBFLXB01. The sequence continues at coordinate 46,544 of CAZMYW010000004.1, forward strand.
CGGCAGTCGGTCAAGAAGCAGTTAGTGAGGATGCGAAAGATCCATGGACGAAACCGCTCCGCCTCCTTCAAGGACGCCCGACTTCCCCACGCCTTGGCCACCGCCTCTGCCACCAGATCCTCCGCATCGTGCCGATTCTTGGCCAGCCGCATCGCCGCGCCCAACAGATCGTCCAGCAAGCCGACTGTCTGCCGCTCGAACCACTCATGGTCCATCGTCTCGCTCACCGCGGCTCCTGGCTCCCTGTCCACACTAGCCTAGACGCACGACTCCCGAAAAAGTTCCCGAGGGGAAACATTGGTCCGAAGAACAGATCTCGCCAAGGTCGGGGGAGGGCTGTGTCATACCTAATGATCCACGGCGTGCCGGCCATGATCCGACACCTGCGCCGCGAACCACTGATGAAGCGCCGTGACGAGGGAGGGGTTCGCCGTGGTGTATCGAATCTCTCCTCCGTTCGGCAGGGAAGTGTAGCGAATGTCGATCTGCGCAGACCCGGCCTTCAGTTCCGCCAGTCCCGGCATGTCGTCGCCGTGAACTCGGGCCGGGTCGGAGAAGTCGCCTTGGCGAAACTTGTCTGCTTCGTGCTGGAGATGGGATTGGATCAGGGCGGTCTGCTGCGTATTCGCCGGATCTTTCACGGTCACGGTTTGTCGCCCGCCGTCATCGAGCCGCTGAAAGACATGGATCGTTTGTTCTAGGTCGAACGGCATTACCTGCGCACCGCGTGCCGCGACCTGGGCTTGGTGTGTACATCCGGTCGATGTTCCAATGGCAAGAGTGCAAGCTAAGACGGCGATCATGCTCACCAGCGCCTTGCGGTAAGCGCGAAGCGCCAACGGTGCGCGCGGTGACAGGACGCCAGCTGTGTTCGACAAAGTCAACAAGTCAAGCCTGACCCCGACTGGGCCTCCGACGGGGCCTTGCTCACCAACACCTTGCGGTCAGGGCGAAGGGCGGACGGTGCGCGTGGTGACGGGACGCCAGTTGTGTTCGACAAAGTCAACAAGTCAAGCCTGCCCCGGGGTGCTTCTAAATAGCGGAAAGTACCGATTCTTTTGTAATCAAGGCAGCTCCTCGGTTGGAAAATGGGGCGTGTTAGTCACTCCTGCTTGGCGGGCGTCGGTTGCACGCTGTCGATCGGCGATGGGTTGTCGAACATTGCGGCGCAGGAATTCGAGCGTGCGTTCGTATTTCCTACGTATTGACTCATCGCCCGACAGAGACTGCATGGTGAGCAATGAGTTTGATATTTTATCGATCTCGATACGTGATGGGGAAGGCGAAATTATGTAAGCAGGCATTTCGCACGTCTCAGGATTCTTGTGCTTTTCGCCTTTGAGCGGAACAGCCCAGATTGCATAGTTCAGCCGCTCATTGGCTGGTAGTCCAACCTCACTGAGTCGCTCCTTTGCTGAATCGCACAGAACGAATCTTATCCAATCAAGCGATTCACCGACGCGGTGAGCATCAAGTAGGGCCTCTCCGAAATAGAGAGCCGATCTCGGATCGGCATACAGATCGCCGAAAGCCATGGCGCCACGGACCGGAATCAGAGACTGGGTTAACGACAGTACGAGCCCACGACAGAGTGAATCAATGGCACGATAAGAATAGGCCGTATCATCAATGGTATAGAGAATGAAAGAGTCGGAAAACGTAAAGCGTCGCACTCGATTTCGTGCAAATCCACCGCGCCGTAATCTCTCTACAGCGCGGGCATAGACCTGAAAAACCCTGATCCACGACTCCGACTCGACCAAGGCCCCCGCGCCGAGTAGGTCCAGATGGGCGACCCAACGCGAGCGGAGGCGACGAGGGTCAATACGCACTAAAGGGGCGGTTCGCTTCATCGGCTACGCCTTTTAACCTCGGACCGATAAATTGGATTGCTCATCTTTCAATCATCCTGCCCCAATCTCTCCCGAAAGATCTCGACATTCTTCTGGATTTGAGCCCTGACATTTTCTGGTAGGTCTCTCTCAAGCCACTCACTGATTTTAGGGTGGTGGCGAATTTCACTTGGTACCATAAGGCCTAAACAGTGCTTCTGTCCGTCATTCGGAGATTTGATATCTTGGAAGTAGGTAGTCTCGTCGGTGGTCCAAAGGGAAGTCTTTTCTAATGTCGTTCGCAGGACGCGGGAACCTTCAATAAGTCGCAACCATACATCGACGATAAGATCCCAAAGGGAGGGGTTCATTTTGGCGCGCTTATGAGCGATCTTGAGGAGGATCGCCAGATAGAAGTAAAAAGCGCGTCTTTTGGCGAACTCATCTTCGGTCGACGTGCCCATATGTCGTGCGTACAGCGAAATGAGCCAATCAATCATCCCGTCGAAAGAGGGAGCATACTGTTCCGTCTTCGCGGACTGAACTGAGTCAAGAAACACCGAGTAATAAGCGCGCGAATTCTCATATGCTACTAAGAACAAGGCGCTGACGGTAAGATTCTGCGAATTCAGGGTCTTAAGAATGAAACGAACGAGGACGTCATCGGATAGTTCAATACTTCGGGGCAAGATATCGGTTGCTGCAGGCGGCTTCCGCTTAGTTTTCCAGAAAGAGAACATCCCATTCCCCACGCCTAGCACTGCAGAAAATTGGCCTGCTTTTTGGACTCCGTCCTGAGATTCCGGAACTTTGCCGCATAATCACAGTTTCCGCTGGAACTGCTTGGACGTTACACATGCGGAAAGTCCGGGTTGTGCGCGACCTCCCATAAGAAACCGTCGGGATCGGTGAAGTAGCCGGAGTAGCCTCCCCAGTCCGTGGCGTGTGCAGGCTTGACGACGGTTGCGCCGAACTTGGCGACGTGGGCCAGCAGCGCATCGACCTCAGCAGGGGAGCGGACGTTGTGGGCCAGAGAAAATCCGGGGAACCCGGATCTTTGAGGTGATAGCCCCGCGTCAGCCGCCAAGTTTTCGCGGGGCCACAGTGCGAGCCAGATTTTCCCAAGCTCGAAGAATGTCACGGAGGGCGGGGTTTCGAGCCGGGGCAGGCCAAGGCACTGCTCGTAGAAGCGCGTGGCCCCTCTCAAGATCAGCAATGCCGAGCGTAATGAAACTGATGCGTGGCTCCATACGTTCAGTAGCCCACCGTGAAGCGGCTGCGTGGGTGGGCCGGTTGTTCGAGTTCGTTGATCATCGCCACGGCGTAGTCTTCGAGAGAAATTGCGCTCTTGCCCTCGGTGTTGACCAGCAGCTGGTCCGTGCCGAGACGAAACTTCCCGGTGCGTCGCCCCGGCGCGATCATCGCCGATGGACTCAGCATGGTCCAGTTCAGGTCTTTTTCGCTGCGCAGCAAGCGCAGGGCTTCACGGGCGCCTAGCGCCGTCGCCTTCCATTGCGCTGGGAATTCCGGGTTGTCGACCACGTCCGTGCCGGGGGCGGCTTGAAGGCTGCCTGCGCCGCCGACTACCAGGAGACGGGGAGTCTGCGCCGTTTTTGAGGCGGCGAGAATGGAGTGGATGCCCCGCACGTAGTAGTTGTACACGTCGGGTTGAGCGTGTCCGCTGAACGCGCTGATGACTGCGTCGTGTCCCTTCAGGTGCTGTGCGAGCGCGGCGGTATCTAAGACGTCGATTCTTATTGCCTTGAGACTATGGTGCAGTTCGAGTTTTTCAGGGTGAGTCACCAGCGCGGTGACCCGATGGCCACGCGAAAGGAGCTCTTTCAGAAGTCCGGAACCAATGAACCCGGTGGCACCGATGAGCGCGACGTTCATGGCGAGACCTCCAGTTGCAGGTCACGGAGGTGACCTACGGTTTGGTTTTCTTCAGCGACGCCGAGTTGATGCAGTACCGCAGTCCTGTCGGCTTCGGTCCGTCGGGGAAGACGTGGCCCAGGTGGGCGTCGCAGCGGCTGCAGAGCACTTCGGTGCGGCGCATGAAGAGGCCAGAGTCGTCTTCGGTGCCGATTGCGTCAGGGGCCATGGGTTCATAGAAGCTGGGCCAGCCGGTGCCGGAATCGAACTTGGTGTCGGAGCTGAACAGGGGGTTGCCGCAGCCCACGCAGGTGTAGGTGCCGGGTTCTTTGGAGTCGTGGTATTCGCCGGTGAACGCGCGTTCGGTGCCCTTCTTGCGCATGACGTGGTATTGCTCGGGTGTGAGTTGGGCTTTCCATTCTGCGTCGGTCTTCTTCACTTTGTCGGCCATGCCGGTTCTCCTAGAGGGCCATCAGCGCGTCTCGCGTGGCCTGGTGAAAACCAAAGAGCAGTCGGTCGTCCAGTTCGAACAACGGGTAGCGGATGAGGTCCGGGTTGCGGACCTGGACCATGAGGATCTGGGCCACGGTCAACATGCGGCCGTCCTCCGGCAGCCCCACTTTGAGAGCGCCTTTGGTTGCGTACAGGTCATGAATGCCGGCGGATGTTTTGGCTGCAAGCGCCATGAGTTCGGTTTGCGACAGCGGCTGCCGGAAGATCTCCCGGAACGTGAACGCGAGGTTGCGTTGGGTCAACCACTGTTTCGCGTCGGAGCACATAGGGCACCCCTCGCGGCCATAGACGACAATGACGTTAGTGGACGTACTCAACTGCCGGGAGGTTCTGGAAATCTGCATCGCTCGTGACTAGCTTGGCATCTTGATCTTGTGCAGTGGCGTAGACGATCGCATCGGCCATCGCCAATCGGTGTTCGAGGCTGAGGTCAGCGGCCAGCAGTGCCACGGATTCGGTGAGGGGAATGATGTGGGTCGCTCGGATCTGTTCGGTGGCAAACAGTGCAAGGTCCTCTCCACGCTCACGTTTGAGCCGTTTATACACCTCATAGAGCACGATCGTTGGGGTAACGAGCTGCGCTGGCGTCCTCAAATATGACGCATAGCGGTCCGCCAACGGGCCTTCGGCAAAAAATTCGATCCAGCCGCTGGAATCAACCAGCGTTTTCACATCCGTTCTCTCTTCTCACGAATTCCGGATCGGTCGATTCCCTTGGCGATTCCCCGCAATGACGACAACGGAACCTCGGGGACCAGGATGATCGTGCGGCCTTTTTCGATCACGTGAAACCGTTGATGGGGTTTCAAACCGAGTTTGTCCCGGATGTCTTTGGGAATTACGATCTGAAACTTGGAAGAAATAGTTGTCGTTGACACGACAGGCCTCCGCTTGAGGATCAACTATCGATCATTGTCTGGTAAAACGCAGTGTAGGTCAAGAGACACCACTACGGATTGGCCAGTTCCTGACCATTTTCCCTGCGGATCGCGCAGCAACGCCGCAGATGGACTTTTTTAGCGACCTGTGAGGACTTTGGTCTTGAGGTAGCGTTCGACGCCCGCCGCGGCTTTACGGCCTTCGGCAATGGCCCAGACAATGAGCGAGGCGCCGCGTCTGGCGTCGCCGGCTGCGAACACGCCGTCCACATTGGTCATGTAGTCGGCGTTGGTAGCGACGTTGCCGCGGGGATCGAGGCTGACTCCGAGGTCGGTGACCAGGCTGCTCGTGTCCGGGCCGGTAAAGCCCATGGCGAGCAAGACGAGATCGACATTCAGCTCGAAGGCCGAGTTGGGCACTTCAACCATACGTGTCTTGCCTTGGCCGTCTTTTTCGGATTCGATCCTCACGGCGTGCAGGTTCTCTACCCGGCCGTTGCGTCCTGAGAACTTGGTGGTCGAGACGCTCCACTCGCGCTCGCACCCCTCTTCGTGCGCGTGAGACGAGCGCAACTGCATGGGCCAGTAGGGCCAGGGTGTGGAATCGGCGCGATTGGGTGGAGGTTGTGGCAGCAGTTCGAACTGGTAGACCTCGGTAGCGCCCTGACGATGGGTAGTGCCCAGGCAGTCCGAGCCGGTGTCGCCGCCACCGATGATCACCACGCGTTTGCCTTGGGCGGTGAGGCGCTCGGCAGCCGGAGGCGTCGGGTCGCCGGCATTGATCTTGTTCTGCTGCGTCAAATAGTCCATGGCGAAATGGACGCCGCCCAGTTCGCGGCCTGGGATCTTGAGATCGCGCGGCACCATGGCGCCGATGGCGAGCATGACCGCGTCGTATTGCCTGCGGAGATCAGCGGCTGAGAGGTCGCGTCCTACGTTCACGCTCGTCTTGAACTCCACGCCTTCGGCGGTCATCTGTTCGAGGCGCCGGTCAATGACCCACTTTTCCATCTTGAAGTCGGGGATACCATACCGAAGCAGGCCGCCGATGCGGTCGGCCTTTTCAAAGACCGTCACCTGGTGACCGGCGCGGCGAAGTTGCTGCGCGGCGGCGAGGCCGGCGGGTCCTGATCCCACTACGGCCACGCGAAAACCGGTCTCGACCACGGGGAGGATAGGCGCGATCCAGCCTTCGTCGAACCCCTTGTCCACGATGTTCCACTCGATCACGCGGATCGAGACCGGATCGTCGATGATCCCCAGGACACATGCGGACTCGCACGGCGCGGGGCATAGGCGGCCGGTGAATTCGGGGAAGTTGTTGGTGGTGTGCAGGGCCTTGAGCGCGTCGCGCCAACGGCCGCGATGCACCAGGTCGTTCCATTCCGGGATCAGGTTCTCCACCGGGCAGCCGGTGTTGCCTTGGCAGAACGGCACGCCGCAGTCCATGCAGCGAGAGCCCTGGTTGCGCAGGAGGTCTTCGGAGATCGGCTGGTAGAACTCTTTCCAGTCGTGGACGCGTTCTTCGACCGGACGGCGCTTGGGGCCCTCACGCTTGACCTTCATGAATCCGCGGATGTCAGCCATGGACCGGTGTGGCCTTCTGCGAGGACTGCACCTTCTGGGCCGCGACCTTGCGGGCTTCCATGACCTTGCGGTACTCGATGGGCACGATCTTCACGAATTTCGGCAAGAAGTCGTCCCACCGCTCCAGCACGGTTTTGGCTTTTCGGCTTCCGGTGTACCCCGCGTGTCGGCTGATCAACTCTTTGAGCAGGGCCTTGTCTTCGGCCTCGCGCACGGGTTCGAGTTCCACCATGCCCAGGTTGCAGCGCTGTTCGAACTTGCCGTCCTCGTTCAACACGAAGACGATGCCCCCACTCATGCCGCCCGCGAAGTTCCGGCCGGTCTGGCCCAGCACCACCACCACGCCGCCGGTCATGTATTCGCACCCGTGGTCGCCCACGCCCTCGATCACCGCGTGCGCGCCCGAGTTGCGGACCGCAAACCGTTCGCCCGCCATGCCGTAGAAGAAGCCTTCGCCCGAGGTGGCGCCGTACAACACGGTGTTGCCGATCAGGATCGTGTCTTCGGGCACGAACGTGGATCCCTTGGGCGGATACACGATGATCCGGCCGCCGGACAGGCCCTTGCCGATGTAGTCGTTGGACTCGCCCTCCAGCGTGAGTGTTACGCCCCGGGCCAGAAACGCGCCGAACGACTGCCCGGCGGTGCCGGTGAAGGCGATCTTGATCGTGTCCGGCGGCAACCCCTCCGCGCCGTACCGCTTGGCGATGTGATAGGACAACATGGCGCCGACCGTGCGGTTCCTGTTGCGGATCGGGAGCGCGAACTCCACGCGCTCGCCGCGTTCCAGCGCGGGCTTGGCGCGCTCGATCAGCCGGTGATCCAACACCTTGTCGATGCCGTGGTCCTGCGATTCTACGCAGTGGAGCGGCACCGAGTCGTCCACATCGACTTTGACCAGCAGCGGCGTAAGGTCCAGGCCTTTGGCCTTCCAGTGGTCCACCGCCTTGTGGATCTTGAGCTTCTCCACGTGTCCGACCATGTCCGCGATCTTACGGAAGCCCAGTTGGGCCATGAGCTCGCGCACGTCCTGCGCCACGAAGAAAAAGTAGTTCACCACGTGTTCGGGTTGCCCCGTGAATTTGGCGCGCAGGACCGGATCATGCGTGGCGATGCCCACCGGACACGTATTGAGGTGGCACTTGCGCATCATGATGCAGCCTTCGACGATCAAGGGCGCGGTGGAGAACCCGAACTCTTCGGCGCCGAGCAACGCGGCGATCACCACGTCGCGGCCGGTCTTGAGCTGGCCGTCGGTTTCAATCCGCACGCGGCCGCGCAGGTTGTTCTTGACCAGCGTCTGCTGGGTCTCGGCCAACCCGATTTCCCACGGGATACCCGCGTATTTGATCGAGGCCAGGGGCGAGGCGCCGGTGCCCCCGGAATCGCCGCTGATCAGGATCTTGTCCGCGTGCGCCTTGGAGACGCCGGCCGCCACCGTGCCCACGCCGACCTCCGCCACGAGTTTGACCGAGACCGCGGCCTCGGGGTTGGCGTTTTTCAAATCGAAGATCAACTGTGCCAGGTCCTCGATGCTGTAGATGTCGTGGTGCGGGGGCGGGGAGATCAACTGCACCCCCGGCGTGGCGAAGCGCAGACGGGCGATGGTCTCGTCCACTTTGTGGCCGGGGAGTTGCCCGCCTTCGCCGGGCTTGGCCCCCTGCGCCATTTTGATCTGCAGTTCCTTGGCGTGCGAGAGGTAGTGGATCGTGACGCCGAAGCGGGCGGAGGCAACCTGTTTGATTGCGCTGTTCTTGGAGTCGCCGTTGGGCAGGGGGATGAACCGCTCGGGGTCTTCGCCGCCCTCGCCGGTGTTGCTCTTGGCGTTGATGCGGTTCATGGCCACCGCGAGCGTCTCGTGCGCTTCTTTACTGATCGCGCCGAACGACATTGCGCCAGTGGAGAAGCGTTTCACGATGTCGGCCGCGGGCTCGACCTCTTCGATTGGGATCGCCGCGCCGGTGCGCAGCTCCAGCAGGCTGCGCAGGTTCGACCGCTCGCGGGACTCGTCGTTCACCAGGGCCGCGAACTCTTTGTACGCGTCGTAGGCGTTGGTTTTCGCGGCCTGCTGCAACGTGGCGATGGTTAGCGGGTTCCAGTTGTGGTGCTCGCCCTGGATCCGGTAGTGGTATTCGCTGCCGAAATCGAGCTGGTGGAGTGCGGCGGGGGCGTACGCTTCCACGTGACGCCGCAGGACTTCTTCGGCGATCTCCCGCAAGCCGATGCCCTGGATGCGCGAGGCGGTGCCGGTGAAGTGCCGGGTGATGACGTCGGAGTTCAACCCGATGGCCTCGAAGATCTGCGCGCCGCAGTAGCTCTGGACCGTGGAGATGCCCATTTTCGAAAAGACTTTGAGCAGGCCCTTGTTGATGGCCTTGATGTACTTGGATTCGGCGGTGGCCGAATCAATGCCTTCGGGCAGATACGCCTCCCGCGTCATATCCACCAACGTCTCGAACGCCAGGTAAGGATTGACGGTGCCGGCGCCGTACCCGATCAAACACGCGAAGTGGTGGATCTCGCGCGCCTCACCCGTTTCCACGATCAGTCCCACTTCGGCGCGGAGCGACTCCCGGATCAGATGATGATGCACCGCGGAGATGGCGAGCAGGCTGGGGATCGGCGCCCATTCGGCGTTGACGCCCCGGTCGCTCAGGATCAAGAACTTGTAGCCGTCGCGGATCGAGTCCGCGGCCTGACGGCACAAGGCCTCGACCGCGCCGGCCAGACCGTCGGATCCCTCGGCCACGCGAAAGAGCATGTTGAGGGTGCGGCTTCGGAAGTCGGGGTCCGAGATCGAGCGGATCTTGGCCAGGTCGAAATTGCTCAGGATCGGCTGCTGGACTTTAATCCTCCGGCAGGTCTCGGGCGTTTCTCCCAAGAGATTGGGTTTGGGACCGATGTTGGTCACCAGTGACATCACCAGGGCCTCCCGGATGGGATCGATCGGCGGGTTGGTGACCTGCGCGAACAATTGCTTGAAGTACTTGAAGAGCAGTTGCGGCCGCTCGGACAACACGGCGAGGGGAGTGTCGGTGCCCATGGACCCCACGGCTTCCTCGCCGTTGACCACCATCGGCGTGACGACCATCTTGAGTTCTTCGATGGTGTACCCGAACGCCTGCTGGCGCTGGCGCAACGTGGCGTGGTCGGGCTGCGGCACGCTGATAGGCTGCGGCAGCTCGTCGAGCGAAATGCGGTGCGTGGCGACCCACTGCCGGTACGGCTTGCGCGAGGCCATGTCGGTCTTGATCTCTTCGTCGTCGATGATCCGGCCCTGGACCGTGTCGACCAGAAACATCTTGCCGGGTTGTAGGCGGCCCTTGGCACGCACTTCCTGCGGCGCGAACGTCAACACGCCCGCTTCGGAAGCCATGACCGCGAGACCGTCGTGCGTGACCAGCCAACGCGCCGGGCGCAGGCCGTTGCGGTCGAGCGTGCCGCCGATCAGCCGGCCGTCCGTGAACGCCACCGCCGCGGGGCCGTCCCACGGTTCCATGATCGCGGCGTGGTATTCGTAGAAGCCGCGCCGGTCGAGGTCCATCTGGGGATTGCCGACCCAGGCCTCGGGGATCAACATCATCATGGCGTGGGGCAGCGAGCGCCCGCCCATCAGCAGGAACTCCAGCGCGTTGTCGAAACACGCCGAGTCGCTTTGATGTTCGTAGATGATGGGGAACAGCTTCTGCAAATCATCGCCGAACAGATCGGATTGCAGGCGCCCTTGTCGCGCGCGCATCCAGTTCACATTGCCCTTGAGTGTATTGATCTCGCCGTTGTGGCAGATGTACCGGTAGGGATGCGCCAACGGCCAGGTCGGGAACGTGTTGGTCGAGAACCGCGAGTGGACCAGGGCGAGCGCGCTGACGAGCGAGCCGTCGGCCAGGTCCTGGTAGAACTTGGACAGCTGGTCGGGCAGCATCAATCCCTTGTAGACGATCGTCCGGCACGACAAACTCGGGACATAACACTCGTCGCGCTTCGGAATGGCGGACTCGCGGATCGCGCGCTCGATGCGTTTGCGGATCACGTACAGTTTGCGCTCGAAATCGTCTTCGCTGAGGATGTCGCGCGCGATGAACACCTGACGGATTGCGGGCATCGACTCCCGGGCCAGCCAGCCCAGCTCGGACTCCTTGACCGGCACGTCGCGCCAGCCCAGCAGGCGCTGGCCCTCGTCCGCAATGACCTTTTGGATGATCTGTTCACACAGGCGGCGATCTTGGGCATCGCGGGGAAGAAAGACCATGCCCACGCCGTATTCCTGGGCGCGGGGAAGCGAGAATCCGGATTGCGACGCCACGCGCGTGAAAAAATCGTGCGGCATCTGCAGCAGAATGCCCGCCCCGTCGCCGGTGCAGGGGTCGCACCCCTGCGCGCCGCGGTGCTCGAGGTTGTTCAGCACCTCGAGCGCCTTGACCACGATGTCATGGGATTTCTGCCCGTTGATGTTGGCGACGAACCCGATGCCGCAGCCGTCGCGTTCGTTGCCCGGGTGGTACAAGCCTTCGGGCGCGGGCAGGCCCCCGAACGACTCGGGTTGTGCGTGTTCAGGGGCGCGAGGGGAACTCGCGCTTGAGGGGTTATTCGTGTCCATGTGGATGCCTTCTCGCGGCTGGATGAACCACCCGGAGGGTCTTAAAAACGTACTGGAACTGAAGGGGCCCTGTCAAGAGGTATTCCTGTTACGACGGGCACTTAGGACCAACCCCGGTTGCTGAAAAAGTCCATCTGCGGCGTGCTCGGTCGTCGGAAATCCTCACGTACGACCCAGTACGCTCCGGTTTCCTCCTCCCTGCGGCCTGGCAGCTGGAGCTTTTTGAGCAACCCGAACCTCTTCCCAGGACTCCAGCGCCTTATTCTGGTCCCGATGTCATTTTGCCTGCGGCGAGGGCTTCGAACACGTGCGTCGCCCGGTCGTGGAAGACCAGATCCGCGAGCGGGGTGGTGGGCGTGGAGTCGGGATTGATCTCCACCACGGTCGCCCCGGCGGTTTTGGCGACCTGCGCCAGCGAGGCGGCCGGCTGGACCAGTCCGGACGTGCCGATGACCAGGAACACGTCGGCGCTACGGCTCATCTCCACGCTGCGCTGAAAGTCATAGGGATCGACCGCCTCGCCGAACCACACGATGTGCGGACGCAGCAGCGCCCCGCACCGACTACAGCGCGGCGGGATGGTTGCGAGCGGGACCTCGACATTGGCGGCGATCATCGCGCAACTCGTGCAGCGGACCTTCCAGATGTTGCCGTGCACCTCGATCAACTCGCGGCTGCCGGCCAGGACGTGAAGCCCGTCCACGTTTTGGGTGATCACGGTCACGCGTTGGCGGCGCTCCAACCCGGCGAGGCCTAGATGGGCGGCGTTCGGCCGGGCTTGGGCCACGATGCCGCGCCGCCAGTCGTACCATCGCCACACCAGCTCGGGGTCACGTGAAAACGCCTCCGGGGTGGCCAGGTCTTCCGCGCGGTAGTTATTCCACAGTCCCTCAGGGCCGCGGAACGTGGGGATCCCGCTTTCCGCTGAAATGCCGGCGCCCGTCAGCGCGGTGACTAGAGAGGCGCTTTCGAGTAAATTCCGAAGGTTATCGATCGTCGAGTCCACGCCCGCCCGCTTGCCCCACCGGCACGGTGGGGCACTCTTGACCAGAATTTATTATAGGAAGAACCGGTTCCTGTGGGAATATATTTTTGTGCCCCCTGGTTAAGTAGTTTGCCGGACTGGTTCGGCGACGCAGTCACGAACGGCCCGTTACCGACGACAAAGGCTCTGGGAGGGCTGGGGATGTGTGATCACACTGATGTGAACGGGGCCACCCAGATGCGGGTGATGGTGCCGAGATCGTTGTACAATGAACTCGCGGCGGTGTTGTCTCAGACCGAGCTCGACGACGCGGTCGTTGATTCCCTGAAAGACACGCTTCGTAAACTCCGATTCAAACGCGATCTCGAACGCGTCGTTCAACGCCGGGAGGCCTGAGCCTCCCGCCTCGGTCCCTCCATCGGCGGTATACCGCCGATGGGTTGACAAGCCTTTTCGCCGCGTGGTAACGTACCGCGCCCAGCCCGCGAATAGGCCGATCCCAACGTGTATCATCCGTCTTTCGAAGAGTTTTCCACCGCCGCACGCCGCGGCAACCTGATTCCGATCTATACGGAAATCCTGGCGGATCTGGAAACGCCGGTCTCCGCCTTCCTCAAGATCGACGACGGTCGCTACTCGTATCTCCTGGAGAGCGTCGAGGGCGGAGAACAGTGGGCGCGGTATTCGTTCCTGGGCAGCCGACCCTCGGTGGTGGTCGAGGCGCGCGGGTCGCGCGTGGAGATCCGGCGCGGCGACCGCGTCGAAGTCATCGACACGCATGATCCGCTCCGGGCGGTCGAGAAAGTGATGGCGGACTACACGCCGGTGCCTGCTCCCGGGTTGCCGCGTTTTTTCGGCGGCGCCGTGGGGTATATCGGTTACGATGTGGCGCCGCGGGGGTTCGAGGGGCTGGTGATGCGACCGAAGCCCGCGCTCGGACTGCCGGATGTGTGCCTGTTGATCACCGACACATTGGTCATCTTCGATCGCGTGGCGCAACGGATCACCGTGGTGTCCAACGCCCACGTCACGGGCCGTCCGCTTCGCGAGGTGTATGACGAGTCCGTGGCCAAGATCGACGCCCTGATCGCCGAGCTGCGCAAGCCGCTGCCGGCCCATCGCTCCGCGCCGGGCCGCGGGCACCCGTCGCCGACCGCCTCGAACCTGACCAAGCCCGAGTTCGTGGAGATGGTGCGGCGCGCGAAGGAGTACATCGCGGCCGGAGACGTGTTCCAGGTCGTGTTGTCGCAACGCTTCCACACGCCGGTGGCGGCATCACCGGTGGACCTCTACCGCGCGTTGCGGGTGGTCAACCCGTCGCCCTACATGTACCTGTTGCGGTTGGGATCGCTCGCCGTGGTGGGCTCGTCCCCGGAAGTGTTGGTCCGCTGCGAAGAGGGCGTGGTGGGCGTCAGGCCGATCGCGGGCACGCGCCGGCGCGGTCGGGATGAAGACGACGACGCGCGCTTGGCCCGCGAGTTGGCCGCCGACGAGAAGGAACGGGCGGAGCACCTGATGCTGGTCGATCTGGGTCGCAACGACGTGGGACGCGTGGCCACCACCGGCAGCGTGCGCGTCGATGAGTTCATGGCGGTCGAACGCTACTCGCACGTCATGCACCTGGTCTCGCACGTGCGCGGCCATCTGGGCCCGGACAAGACCGTGTACGACGTGTTGCGCGCGTGTTTTCCGGCCGGCACGCTCTCCGGCGCGCCGAAGATCCGTGCGATGGAAATCATCGACGAGCTGGAACCCACCGGTCGGGGGATCTACGGAGGCGCGATCGGCTACATCAGCTTCTCCGGAAATCTCGACACCTGTATCGCCATTCGGACGATCGTGGTGGATCAGGGGGTCGCCTACATCCAGGCCGGCGCCGGAATCGTGGCCGACTCGAACCCCGATGCGGAGTACGAGGAAACGGTGAACAAGGCCAAGGGGATGGTGGCGGCGATCGAGATGGCGGAGCGGGGATTGGCGTAACCGAAGTGTGATGCTGCTGGTCATCGACAACTACGACTCGTTCACGTATAACCTGGTGCAATACCTGGGTGAACTGGGCGAGACGATTGAGGTCCACCGCAACGACGCGGTCACGCTCGACGAGATCGCGGCCAAGCGGCCCGCGCGTATCGTGATTTCGCCCGGACCCTGCACCCCCAACGAGGCGGGGATCTCGGTCGAGTTGATCAAACGTTTTGCGGGCACGACTCCGATCCTGGGCGTGTGTTTGGGACATCAGTCGATTGGGGCCGCATTCGGCGGCGACGTGGTGCGCGCCGATCGGTTGATGCACGGCAAGACGTCCATGATCCAACACGACGGCAGGACCATTTACGCGGGACTGTCGAATCCCTTCGAGGCGACGCGGTACCACTCGTTGATCGTCAAACGCGAGACGCTCCCTGCCTGCCTGGAGGTGAGCGCGGAAACCAAGGAAGGCGAGATCATGGGGGTGCGACATCGGTCGTACCCGGTCGAAGGGGTGCAGTTTCACCCCGAGTCGATTCTGACGCGCGTCGGGAAAGATCTGCTGCGAAACTTTTTGGGGTTGCGGGCATGATCAAAGAGGCCATCGCGAAGGTGGTGGATGGGGTGTCGCTGACCGAGTCCGAGTCCGAAGACGCGATGCGGGAGATCATGGAGGGCAACGCGTCTCCGGCCCAGATTGCCGCGTATCTGACCGCGCTGCGGATGAAGGGCGAAACGGTCGATGAAGTGGTGGGCGCGGTGCGCGTGATGCGGGAAAAAGCCGTCAAGATCCGGGTGGACGATCCGTTGGTGGTGGACACGTGCGGGACGGGCGGGGATCGCAAAGGTTCGTTCAACATCTCGACCTCCGCCGCGTTCGTGGTGGCGGGGGCCGGCGTCACGGTGGCCAAACACGGCAACCGGGCGGCGTCGTCCAAGAGCGGCAGCGCGGACGTGCTGCGCGCGTTGGGCGTCAACATCGACCTGCCGCCGCCGGCGGTGGAGGAGTGCGTCAACCAGATCGGGATCGGGTTTCTGTTCGCGCCGCTTTTTCACGGCGCGATGAAACACGCCGCGGCTCCGCGGCAGGAGATCGGCATCCGCACGATGTTCAACATCCTGGGGCCGCTGACCAACCCCGCGGGGGCCTCCATTCAGATCCTCGGGGTGTACGCCGACCCGCTGGTCGATCTGATGGCGCAGGTGTTGATCAAACTCGGGGCGCGGCACTGTTTCGTGGTCCACGGGGAAGACGGCCTGGACGAGATCTCGATTTCAGGCCCCACCCGGTTTTGCGAAGGGAAGGACGGGCGGATCGGGTGTTACCATTTCGATCCGCGCGATGTGGGAGTGCCGCTCGCGCCGCTGGATGCGATCGCGGGCGGCGGGCCCGAGGACAATGCGAAGATCCTGCTCGGCATTCTCAAAGGGGATCGCGGTCCTCGGCGCGACGTCGTGCTCCTCAATGCCGCGCCTCCGCTGGTGGCGTGTGGCAAGGCCAAGGATTTCGGGGAAGGTGTCGCCCTGGCGGCTCGGTCCATCGACAGCGGCGCCGCGATGGAAAAATTCGAACGACTGAAGCAGCAGAGCCATTCGGTGTAACGTGTCGTTTCTGGCCGAAATCCTGCGTCATACACGCGCCGAGGTGGCGGGTCGCAAGAATGCGGCCCGCCTGTCTGACTTCAAAACCCGGATCGCGGATCTGGACCCTACGCGGGGCTTCGAAGCGGCGCTCGCGCGTTCGGACGGCGGGCCGCTGCGGTTGATCGCCGAGATCAAGAAGGCGTCCCCGTCCCAAGGGTTGATCCGGGCCGACTTCGACCCGGTGCGGATCGCCACGACCTACGCGGCCGCGGGCGCACACGCGCTGTCGGTGTTGACCGACCGCCGGTTTTTTCAGGGCGACCTGACGTTCCTGGCCGCGGTGCGCGACGCCGTGTCGCTGCCGATCCTGGAAAAGGATTTCGTGATCGACGAGTTTCAAATCTACGAGGCGCGGGCGCTGGGGGCCGATGCGGTCCTGTTGATCGCTGCGGCGTTGGACGCGGGCCAACTTCGCGAATACGCGCTCCTCGCGCGGGAGGTGGGGCTGTCGTCGTTGGTAGAGGTGCACCACGAGCGCGAGTTGGAACGCGTGATGGACACCGCGTCGTTGATCGGGATCAATAACCGCGATCTCGCGACGTTTGAGACCGACCTCGCCACCACGGAACGGGTGCTGCGCGAGGTGCCGGACGATCGGATCGTGGTGAGCGAGAGCGGCATTCGCCGTCGCGACGACGTGCGGCGACTGGCGGACCTCGGTGTGGATGCGGTGTTGATCGGAGAGACGTTCATGCGTGAGCCGGTGATCGAAGACAAAGTCCGCGAACTGATGGGCGAGCGCGAACCCGCGGCGCCGTCGCGGGGCGACTCCGGGCGGCCGGAGGCGCGACCATGACGGTGCGCGTCAAGATTTGCGGGCTGACTACGGTGGAAGACGCCTTGGTGGCCGTGGAGGCCGGGGCCGACGCGGTGGGCTTCGTGCTGTATAAGGAGAGCCCCCGGTGTATCTCCGTGGACCAGGCCCGGGAGATCGTCCGCCACCTTCCGCCGTTCGTGACCACGGTGGGGCTCTTCGTCAACCAGCCCACGCACTGGGTTCGCGTGATGTCCGAGCGGTGCGGGGTGGATACGTTCCAGTTTCAAGGCGACGAAACGCCGGAGTACTGCGAGACGTTCGGGCAGCGCGCGATCAAAGCGATTCGCGTCCAAGACGCCACGAGTTTCAATCGTATGGCCGAATACCGAGTCCGCGCGTTCGTGTTGGACGCGTACCGCGAGGGCGAATACGGCGGCACGGGTCAGCGGTTTGACTGGGATCTGGCCGTCCCGGCGAAGGAACACGGGAGCATCATCTTGGCCGGTGGGCTCACCCCGGACAACGTGGCCGAGGCGGTCCGGCGCGTCGGACCGTTCGCGGTGGACGTGTCCAGTGGGGTCGAGGGTTCCGTCAGGGGCGTCAAGGACCATGGCAAAATCCGCGCGTTCATCCAAGCCGCCAAAGGCCGCTAACGCGAAGGCCCCGGAGGGGGCCGGGCACTTCGGTCTCTTCGGCGGTCGCTTCGTGCCGGAAACGCTCATTCCGGCATTGGACGAGTTGGTGCGCGAGTACGAAAAGGCCCGCGCCGACCGGACGTTTCGCGCGCAGGTCAACGACCTCCTCGCGGCCTACGTGGGACGACCCACGCCGCTGTACTACGCCGAACGGTTGAGCAAGGCGCTGGGGGGGGCGAAGATCTATCTGAAGCGCGAAGACCTCTGCCACACCGGCGCGCACAAAATCAACAACACCATCGGGCAGGCCCTGCTCGCGAAACGTATGGGCAAACGCCGCGTCATCGCGGAAACCGGGGCGGGACAACACGGGGTGGCCACGGCCACCGCCGCGGCGCTGCTGGGGTTGTCCTGCGACGTGTACATGGGCACCGAAGACATGGCCCGCCAGTCGCTCAACGTGTACCGAATGCGGTTACTGGGTGCGACCGTGGTGCCGGTGGACGCGGGCAGCCGCACGCTCAAAGACGCGATCAACGAAGCCCTGCGCGACTGGACCACCCACGTGCGGACCACGCACTACATCCTGGGCTCGGTGCTGGGACCGCACCCCTATCCGACCATGGTGCGGGACTTTCAATCGGTGATCGGCAAGGAAGCCCGCAGGCAAATCCTGCGGGTGGAGCGCCGGTTGCCGGACGCGCTGGTGGCGTGCGTGGGCGGTGGAAGCAACGCGATCGGGTTGTTCACCGCGTTTCTTCGCGACCGCCGCGTGCGGATGGTCGGCGTGGAGGCGGGCGGACTCGGTGTGTCCACCGGTCAACACGCGGCGCGGTTCGCGGGAGGACGCATCGGGGTGTTCCAAGGCACCAAAACCGTGCTGCTGCAGGATCCCGACGGGCAGATTCAGACTACCCACTCCGTCTCCGCCGGGCTGGACTACTCCGCGGTGGGACCGGAGCACGCGTGGTACCGCGACCTGGGCCGGATCGAATACGTGTCCGCGACCGACAAAGAGGCGCTCGAGGCGTTCGATCTTTTGGGCCGCACCGAGGGCATCATCCCCGCGCTGGAATCCGCGCACGCCGTCGCGCACCTCGCGCTGATGGCGCCTCGCATGCGCAGGCGCGACGTCGTGATCGTCAATCTGTCGGGACGCGGCGACAAGGACGTGCAGCAGGTGGCCAAGATCCGGGGGATCGAGCTGTGACGCCGTCCGACAACCGCATCGACCGGACCTTTGCCCGCTTGCGCGAGCAGGGCGGGAAGGCGTTGATTCCGTATTTGATGCTGGGTGATCCCGATCTGACCACTACCGAGGACTGGGCGCGGGCGGCCGTGTCGGCCGGCGCGGACTTGCTGGAGATCGGTATTCCGTTCTCGGATCCCCTGGCGGACGGACCCGTGCTCCAGCGATCGGCGGAACGGGCGCTCACGCAGAAGGTCACCCTGGCGGACGCGATTGCGCTGGTCCGGCGGCTCCGCGAAACGGTTCGGATACCCCTGTTGTTCATGACCTATTACAACCTGGTGTTTCAGTACGGCGATGCGCGGTTGGCTCGTGATGCCGCGTCAGCCGGGGTAGACGGTTTGATCGTGCCCGATCTGCCGCCGGAAGAGGCGGGGGTGCTGGAGTCGGCGACCCGCGCCGCCGGGATACACCTGATCTACCTGATCGCGCCCACCACGCCGTCGGCCCGCATCAAGGTGATTGCGGAACGGGGCAGCGGATTCTTATACTATGTGTCGTTGACGGGGATCACGGGTGCCAAGCTCCCGGCGCTGGACGAGGTGGAACAAGGGGTGGCCAGGATCAGGCGCGTGACGAAGCTTCCGGTGGCGGTGGGGTTCGGCGTGTCCACGCCCGAGGAGGCGGGGCGAATCGCGGGTGTGGCGGACGGGGTGATCGTGGCGTCGGCTCTGATCAAGCGGCTCCATGCGCAACCCGATGCGCGTCGACGCCGTGAAGAGTTGATTGCCTACGTGGCCTCGCTCAAAGCCGCGCTGCCGCCGTCCCACGCGTCAGTTGCGGGCGGTTCGTCATGACGTTCCAAGCGGTTCGATACACGTTGCTCCTGATGGTGTTCCTGCTGCCGCTTGCCTGCGGCGGGGCGGGCATCGCCAACATGAAAAAGGGGACCAAAGTCACGGTGTCCGGGGAGATCGACAACCTCATTCACACCGAGTTGCCCTATGAAAAGGAAATGCTCTCCGTGGCCGCGGTGGGGTTTACCTCGGGACAGAGCATCGCGTTGATCGGCCTACACCCCGGTCTCAATAAAGGGAAACGCATCAAGGTGCAGGCCGAATTCTTCAAGAACATCCGCGGAACTGACGTGTTCCGCGCGATCCAGATCAGCACAGAAACTCCCGCGGAACCACGCTCACCGTAGCTGCCGATTGTCCGCCGCAAGACACGCCTCTTGGGACGGCGCCGACTGATCAGTCCACATTGACAACACTTCCTGCTCCGATATAGTGGGCCCTATCACGACTGGGCTGGAGCGTAGGTGACGTGAGGGAGCAGCGATGACCAGGAACGGTCGTTCTATGCGTGTTATGCGTGGCGTGTCTGGCGTGTTGTGCGGCGGCCTGTTGGCCGGAGCCCTGTTAGCGTGTGGCGACGAAAATTTGTTCGAAAGTCTCGCCGACGACAACACGACGGTTGCCGAGGTCGAGTCGGCGAAAATCGCCATCGACAACGGGAACTTCACTCAGGCCATCGCCACCCTACAAGGGCTGTGCGGGACTAGTACGACCGCGCCCACGTGCGACGCCGAGACCGCCAGCCTGCTCGCGTCGGCGTTCGCCGGACGTGCGGGTCTGAACGTGTTCGACCTGATCGAGAACTCGGTGGACGTTGCTTCCGGGACGACTCTCAGTAGTCTGTCGACCTTTTCCACGTTGCTGTTCTCGCCCACCGCCGATGACAAGAGCGATTTGCACGACGCGGTGGACATTTTGGAAAACCTCTTGACTCCAACGGCCAACCAGGATCTTCAGATGGCCATCTACGCCATGGCCGACGCCGTGGTGACTGTCGGGGTGGACTTGACGGGCGGATTCGACCCCACCACCGGCCTTCCTAACACGATTCCTCCTGACGCAGCGGCGGTTCAGGCGGTGGACGACACCGAAGGGACGTTGCTCCAAGTTGCCAATGACCTCGATCTCGCGATCCAGGGACTTGCCGGGGCTGGCCTGGAAAACGAAGACCTCAGGAACGATATCGAAGAACTCGAAGACCTCATCGACTCAGACGATAGTGGAACTGTCGAGGCTGCTGAGATGAGGGCGTTCTTGGCGAATCCGTAAGCGGACTGGCATGGAGGCCCACTCGATGAAACTGCGGTGGATCTGGATGGCGGTGTTGGGGGGCGTGGTTGCTTGGGGGACCTGCGGGCCCGCGTTGGCCGCAGAGTATCCCACCTTGTTTCGAGGGGTGCGTCCGCTCGGGATGGGAGGCGCGTTCCTGACGTTGTCCAACGACGAAAACGCATTGTTCTACAACCCGGCCGGCTTGAACGACGTCCAGGGCACACACGCTGCGATCCTGAATCCATACGTCTCTGTGTCGGAGAACAGCATCGGTTTTGTTCAAGATCTCATAGACCTTGAAGGAACCGATGAGGTGGCGGTGGCGGACCTGCTCAATCAGCATATTGGCGAGCACCAACATTCGCAGGCTGCGCTCTTCCCGAGCTTCTACACGCGCAATCTCGCCTTCGGGCTACTCGGAAGCGCGGTGATGGATCTGGAGGTCAGGAATCCGGCGAACCCGGAAGTGGTGACCGACGTCAAAGCGGACGTCGCAGGCCTCGTGGGCGTGGCCCACGGCTTCCGCCAGCAGGCGATCCAGGTCGGTGTGACCGCCAAATACGTGCGAAGGGAGGGCGTGAAGAAAACATTTCAGGCCGCAGATATCGTGGTGGACTTCGATCCGTTCGCGGATCGGGCGAAAGAGACCGACTTCGCGTTCGACCTTGGCACGAAGCTGAATATCCCGATCCTGCTGCGACCGTCGGTGGCCGTGGTGGTGCAAAACATCGGGGACCTCGATTTCGAGGCGCTGGGGGTGATTCCACAACAGCTTCATGTCGGCGTAGGTCTCCATCCGGACTTTGGAGGGTTCTCCAACACGCTGGCGTTAGAGATCCACGACGTCACGAAGGAGATCGAGGGCGACGACGACCTCTACAAACGGGTCCATCTTGGAGCGGAGATGCGTTTCCCGAAGATTCTCGCCGTGCAAGTCGGTGTCAACCAAGGGTACTACACGGCCGGAGCCGACCTCGACTTCGGGATTCTGACACTGGCGGCAGCCACGTATGCCGAGGAAATGGGGGCCGCCGCTGGCCAGCGGGCGGATCGGCGGTATGTTGCTCAGCTCAGTCTGGGCTTCTGAGAGCCTGTCCATGACCGGCCATCTGCGGCGTTGTCGCTGCGCGTCCGCTCCTCACGTACGACCCAGTACGCTGCGGTGCGGGCGCTCGCTCCGCCTGGCATCTGACCGTTCCTGAACAGGCTCCGCCGCCTCACGGGCGAGACGGCGTGTAGCGAGACCCTATTCGATTCTGCCGTCTACCATTCTGATGATTCGATCGGCTTCCAAGGCGAGTTTCTCGTTGTGCGTCACGATGAGGAAGGTGGTGCCGCGCGCTTGATGCAGGCGCTTGAGCACCGCGATAACGTCTTCCCCGGTGTGGGTGTCCAGGTTGCCGGTGGGTTCGTCCGCGAGGACGACCGGCGGTTCCAGCACCAGCGCCCTCGCAATCGCCACGCGTTGTTGTTCGCCGCCTGAGAGTTGGCCGGGCCGGTGCCCGAGCCGCGCGCCTAGGCCGACGCTGTCCAGGGTGCGGCGCGCGCGCTCGCGCATCTCAGGCTGTGCCAGTCCCCGGATCAATCCGGGCATCATCACGTTTTCCAGCGCCGTAAACTCGGGCAGAAGATGATGGAACTGAAAGACGAAGCCGATGGTCCGGTTGCGGAACGGTTCCAGCTCCGCCTCGCGCAGTCGATCCACTGGCACACCATCCACCGTGATCGTCCCCGCAGTGGGCCGGTCCAATCCTCCCAGCAGATGCAGGAGGGTGCTCTTGCCCGCCCCAGACGCGCCTACCAACCCGACGATCTCGCCGCGAGCCACGGTCAGGTTGATGCTGCAGAGCACGTCGATCGTGTCGCGTCCGATCGCAAAAGATTTGCGCAGGTCTTCGGTGCGGATGATGGGGTCATTCATACCGCAGCGCCTCGACCGGCGCGAGGCGGCCGGCCTGCCAGGAGGGATATACCGTGGCGAGAAACGTGATCAGCAGGGCCGAACCCGCGACCACAATCACGTCGAAGGCATAGATCTTCACCGGGATGTGGCTGATGTAGTACACGTCGGCCGGCAGCGTGTAGAACGTTTCGATCGCCCAACACACCAGATATCCCAGCGGAATGCCGATCACCACCCCCACGCCGCCGATAATGAGGCCGTCCAGCATGAAGATCCCCATGACCGCGCGTCGCGTCGCGCCCATGGCCTTGAGAATGGCGATCTCGCGCGACTTCTCGATCACGATCATAGTGAGCGTGCCGATGATGTTGAACGCCGCCACCAGGATGATCAAGACGAGAATGATGAACATGATGATCTTCTCGAGCTTAAGCGCCGAGAACAAGTTCCGGTTCATATCCCGCCAATCGCGCACCCAGTATTGCCCGCCGAGCGCGGCTTCGGCGGCGCGCGCCACGTCGGAGGCCCGGAAGATTTCGTCCACTTTGATCTCGATGCCGCTGACCGCCGGGCCGAGCTGGAAAAAATCCTGGGCTTGGGTCAACGAGATGTACGCATAGGAGGAATCGTAGTCGTACATGCCGGAGTCGAAGATGCCGACTACCTGGTACGGCCGCAGCTTCGGCACCATCCCGAACGGCCCCATGGTGCCCTGGGGCGACACCACGTTGAGCGTGTCGCCCGTGAACACGCCGAGCCGCAGCGCGAGTTCCTTGCCGATGATGATCCCGAATCGCGGCGACAGCTCGGGTTTGTCCGGCGGCGGAGGAAACGCGGTGGCGAGGTCGGCCAAACGACCGTCGATCAAGTTGCGTTCCAAATCCGTGACCGATCCTTCGGTTGCGGGATCGATCCCGCGCAGGACCACGCCGCTCACGTTGGACCCCGCGGTGAGCAAGACCTGGTTGAAAATAAACGGCGCCGCGGCCACCACGTGGGGAAGCCCTGCCGCGGTCTTGACCAACTCCTCATACCCCTGGATCGGCTGTTGGGCGCGGTCTACGATGACGACGTGGGCGTTGGTGCCTAAGATCTTCTCCCGCAGATTCTCCTCAAACCCGCTCATCACCGCGAGCGTGGCAATCAGCGCCGCGACTCCGAGCGTGACGCCAGTGATTGAAATGAAGGTATTCAGCGAGATGGTTCGCTGGCGCCGCTTGGCGCGAAGATAGCGGAGCGCGATGAGTACTTGATAGGTCACGTCAGTCCCTTGTTGTTTGAGATGCGAGATATCGAGGCCTGTTCAGGAGGGGCCAGATGCCCCCTTCGGGGACTTCCGCCGATTCGATTCCTGAAGGTGGGTCGCCAGGCGCCGCGAGCACCGAAGCGGAGCGTACTGGGTCGTACGTGAGCACCGGCTGCGCAGCGGCAACGCCGCAGATGGCCCGTCATGGCCAGGCCTCTAGCTTTCCGGCTTCATCTGCGGAAAGAGGATGACATCTCGAATCGACGCTTGATCCGTCAGCAACATGACCAGTCGGTCGACCCCGATGCCCTCGCCCGCCGTCGGCGGCATGCCGTGCTCCAAGGCGCGTAAGAAGTCCTCGTCCATCTGATGCGCCTCCTCGTTTCCCGCTCGCCGTTCGACTCCTTGAGCAGTGAATCGGGCTCGTTGGTCGTTGGGGTCGTTCAACTCGGAGAAGCCATTGGCGATTTCCCTCCCTGAAATAAAAAGTTCAAATCGCTCGGTAAGAGTCGGATCGTCCGGGCGTCGTTTGGCTAAGGGGGAGATGTCTGTTGGGAAATCGGTAATGAATGTTGGTTGTAAGAGTTCTGGTTCGATCGTGCGCTCAAAGATTTCGGCTTGGAGAGATCCGAGAGAGGCTTGGGGATTGACCGTAATGCCAAGCGATTTGGCCAGTCCCACCACAACGGACCGGTCGTGTAGTGCACCAGAATCCCGGTTGTGGCGCTGCGCGATGGCATCGAGCATACTGACGCGCTTCCAGGGCGGACGCAGGTCGATCGCACGACCCTGGTATGTGAGCTCCAGCGTGCCGCACACCTCGCGCGCAATGCCCGTGATCAGATCTTCGGTCAACGGCAGCAAGTCGGTCATGTCGGCGTGGGCGATGTAAAATTCCAACATCGTGAATTCGGGGTTATGGATGGTGGAGATGCCCTCGTTGCGAAAGTTGCGGTTGATTTCGTAGACCTTTTCGAAACCACCAACGATCAGTCGTTTCAGGTACAGCTCAGGCGCGATCCGTAGATAGAGGTCGGTGTTCAAAGCGTTGTGATGCGTGATAAACGGTTTGGCCGCGGCGCCGCCGGCTAGGGCCTGCATCATGGGCGTCTCGACCTCGATGAACCCCTTGGCATTGAAGAACGCCCGGATGCCTTCGATAATCCGGCTGCGCTTGACGAACGTGTCTTTGACCTCTGGGTTGGCGATCAAATCCAAATAGCGCTGGCGGTAGCGGATCTCCACGTCCGTGAGCCCGTGCCACTTCTCAGGCAGCGGGCGCAGCGCCTTGGCGAGGTGGATTACCTCGCGGGCTTCCACCGTCAGTTCGTCGGTTTTGGTGCGGAACACCCGGCCGCGCACGCCGATGAAATCGCCCAGGTCTAGTTGCTCGACGATCGAAAAATCAGTGGCCGAGAGTGCGTCGCGTTTCAGATACGCCTGGATCTTGCCGCTTGCATCCTGTAAGTGAACGAACGCAGCCTTGCCGAACCGGCGCAACCCCACCACGCGCCCCGCGACTTCCGCGGACGGCGAGTCAGCCTCCAATTGCTCGCGTGAGAGCGGCCCAAAACGCCGGTGCACGTCCTGGGCCGAGTCGTTCGGGACGAATCGACGTCCGAACGGATTGATGCCGAGAGCTTTCAGTGAGTCGAGTTTGGCCAGGCGGGAGCGAATCTGGTCGTTGAGGTCGTCCATCATTGGCCGAGGCAATATAGGCCAATCAGCGGGGGATTATCAAGCAAGGGCGCCGGTGGTCAGCGGCTCCATTTACGCCTTTTTCGCCGCCGCGCCGACCGCCTGCTGCATAAGGTACGCTTCGATAAACTCGTCGATCTCGCCGTCCATCACCGCGGACACGTTGCCGACTTCTTTGGCGGTGCGGTGGTCCTTGACCATCTGGTAGGGTTGGAAGACGTATGAGCGGATTTGGCTGCCCCAACCGATTTCTTTCTTCACGCCGGTGAGTTTCGCCATTTCCTCTTCTTTCTTCTTTTGTTCCAGTTCGTAGAGCTCCGCGCGTAGGACCTTCATCGCGACTTCTTTATTTTGATGCTGCGATCGCTCGTTTTGGCACTGCGTGACCACGCCGGTGGGAAGGTGAGTGATGCGGATCGCCGACGACGTTTTGTTTACGTGCTGGCCGCCGGCGCTGGAGGCGCGGTAGGTGTCGATCCGCAGGTCTTTGTCGTCGATCACGATGTCGATGTCGCCCTCGATTTCCGGATAGACGAAGACCGAGGCGAAGCTGGTGTGGCGGCGTTTGTTGGCGTCGAACGGCGAGATGCGCACCAACCGGTGCACGCCGGCCTCGGCCCGCAGTCGGCCGTAGGCATACTCGCCCTTCACCATGAACGTCGCGTCTTTGATGCCGGCCTCGTCCCCGGGTTGCAGGTCGATCATCTCCACGCCGTAGCCCGCGCGCTCAGCCCAGCGCACGTACATGCGCATCAGCATCTGGGCCCAGTCCTGCGATTCGGTGCCGCCCGCGCCGGGATGAATCGTCACGAAGGCGGAGTTGATGTCTTTCTCGCCGGAGAGCATCTTTTCCTGTTCGAGCTGGGAGAGCATTCGTTCCAAGGCGTCGAGTTGAGCCGCGATTTCTCCGAGCAGCGTGTCGTCTCCGCCGCGAGACAGGTCGATGGCCGCGGTCACGTCGTCGGCCAGGCGCTCGGCGGACGCCCACTGGTCGAGTTCCCGCTGCAGGCGGGCCTTTTCCTGCGTCAGGCTTTTGGCCTTGCGCTGGTCGTTCCAGAAATTCGGAGTCGAGGCGAGGCGCTCGAGCTCGTCGAGCCGGGTGGTCAGGCGAGCGTGGTCAAAGATACCCCCGCAGAGTGGTCACGCGTTGGCGGAGGATTTCGAATCGGCTTTGGCAGTCTTCGAGCATCACGGCAGTCCGTCCTTGTGTGTAGTTGAGTGCGCGGATTTTATCACGTCGCACATGGCCGGGTCACGGCCGGCGGTGTCCGCTTCGAGACTCTCGGGCCGCCCGCGCCAGCACCGCCAGCACGAATACGGCGCAGAACCAGGCGAACACGTCCCCGTATCGCGTGTACCAGGTCGTGTCCGTCCGAGGAACCAGCGGCGCTACTCGCGTGGCCGGCACGAAGAGGTCGGTCGTGGCCACGAGACGGCCTGTGGCGTCGATGAATGCGGAGACGCCGGTGTTAGCGGCGCGCGCGAACGGCACCCGGTTTTCGACCGCGCGGAACACGACCATGTCGAGGTGCTGGTAGGGAGCGGCGGAGTCGCCGAACCACGCGTCGTTGGTGACGGCGGCCATCAGCGTGGCGCCGTTGTACACCGCGCGCCGCGTCAGGTCCGGGAACACGACCTCGAAGCAGATCATGACACCGAGGCGGAATCGGTCCAACGTGAAGACGATCGCCTCGGTCCCCGGGACGAACTCTCCGATGCCGTCGACCATCTTGTCGACGAAAAACAACAGGCGCGCGAGCGGCACGTACTCGCCGAACGGCACCAGGTGCAGTTTGTCGTATCGACCCGCGATGGAGCCATCCGCGGTGATCAGATAGGCGCTGTTGTAAAGACGCGGGCGTTCGCCGACCGGCGAGTCCACCGCCGGGCTACCGAAGAGCAGCGGCGTCCGGCCCCGAGTCGTGAACTCAATCAATTCCTTGCGCTGCGCGGCGTCCCGCTCGAAGAAAAACGGCATGGCGGCCTCGGGCCATACGATGAGGTCGAGCGACTGCTCCGCAAGTTCACGCGTGAGGTCCTGATAGCGGTCGATCGTCTCGCGCCGGAACGCCGGATCCCACTTGCGCTCCTGGTCGATGTTCCCCTGGACCACCGCGATGGTAACGGGGGTGCGGTCCACCGCCGCGGCGCGCATCTGATCCAGCCGCCAGTGACCGTACATCAGCACACCCAAGAGCACCAGCGCGGCGAGCCCGAGCGGTCCGACCACGCCGCGGCGGGGGAGCTGCGGGCCGGGAAATGGGGCGAACGACGCCACCGGAATGGGTATCGACATCTCCCCGGTCGGACGGGCAGCCGCCAAGGCCAACGCGAACGCGGTGTTCACCAAGACGATAACGAACGAGACGCCGTACACGCCGGCGAGCTCCGCGATCTGGATCACCGGCAACGTGCCCGCCTGCGAGTACCCGAGCACGCCCCAAGGCAATCCGGTGAACAGGTAGGTGCGCGTCAGTTCGAGCGCGACCCACGCCGCCGGGAGCGCCAGGAGACGAATTCCGGTCGGTTGGTTCGCCAGCATCAGCGCGGTCAGCGCGAATAGCCCGATGTAGACGCCTAGATAAGCGGTCAGCAGCAGCAGGGTGGGGTAACTTAACCACTCCGGCATGTGGCCGTAGTGCACCATGGTGTAGATCAACCAGCGCAATGATCCGGTGAAAAACGTGACACCGGTGATCCACCCGAGGAGGAACGCGCCCCGGCGGGACACCGTGGACACGGCCAGCAGCAGCGGGACCAATGCGAACCACGCGACGAGCGGGAACTGGGGACGGGGAAAACTGAGGATGAGCAGGAGCCCGGAACTCGCCGCGGCTGCGATTTGCCGCCACGACAACGGGTTCGTCACGGGGTTTTCGCGGCGGGGGCCTTCTCGTGGACGGGGTGGTGATCGATGCCGATGAAGGCCTCGATGAACCGGACGATCCGGGCCTCGTCGTATCCGCTGAACGTGTCGATCCGTCCCCATGCGGTCAACGCGATCTGGTGCTCCATGTCGGGGTAGGGGGCGACGATCACGTGGTCGTATTTGCTGCGAACCGGACGCTCCGGGTTTGCCGGGATTCCCGCCGCCTTCCGGTCCGCCGTGGCCTTGTCGGCGTATCGGGCGGCCAAGGCCTCCAGCTTGGTCACGAGATCCGGGCACGGCTGGTCGCACTGGTACTGGATGACCACGCCGCCGTCTTCCAGGTTGTGGACTTGAAGCTCCCTGAGGATGGGGGTCTTGTGCACCCCCCACTTGGCCACCCACTGAAGGTGAGGTCCCGATGTCGGCGGCGCGGTGTTATACGGAACGTGTGGCGTGCTGGGCGACTGGACGTGTTCGTTGCCCAGCGTCTCCACCGCGCGTCCGGGTTTCCCGTCGGGCGCCGGAGAGGTTTTGCGTTTTTCCGCGCCTGCGGCGTCGCCCGGGACCGCGAAAACGGCCGATAGAATGGCGGCGAGGAGAATGAACGAGAGGCGTGTGATCATGACGATCTCCGTGAAAATTCGCGGCCGAATGGTATCAACGCGGTCAATGAAAGTAAAGACGCTCTGCGTGTCTGTGTATCGGTCGGCGTTGGCGGGGGTGAGTTGCTTGACAAGGCGGAAATGCGCGTGTTAGAAGAGGGCCTCGAAAATTCCCGGTGCGCGGTGCGGATTCTTCCGCACGGTTGTGCGATCTGACGGACACAAGAGGAGGAACGGCGATGGGAACGGAAATTCAAGCGGGGACGACGGCCCCGGACTTTACGTTGAAGGATCAGGATCAGAAGGAAGTCAAACTGGGCGATTTTAAGGGCAAGAAGAACGTGGTGCTGGCCTTTTATCCGCTCGATTGGAGCCCGGTGTGCACCAAGGAAAACAAGTGTCTGACCGACGATTTCCCGAAATTCTCGTCGTCAGACACCGAAATACTGGGCGTCAGCATCGACAGCGTGTATTCCCACAAAGCGTGGGCCGATTCGTTGGGGCTGAAACACCGGCTGTTGTCCGACATGGGCGGCACCGTGGCGAAGAAGTACGGCATGTATCTGGAAGACAAGTTCATTACCAAACGCGCGACCGTGGTGATCGACAAACACGGAGTCGTCCGCTTCGTCAAAGTCCAGGAAATCCTGGCGCAGCGAGATGACCAGGAGATTCTGAATGCCTTGAAGGACTTGAAGTAACCATCCGGCGAGTCGATTCAATCGTGGGGGCGCACTGACGTGCGCCCCCACGATTTTCGGCGCCTACCTGTGTGCCATGGACGCTTCCCATCCCGAACCGATCGAACTTCCCCGCGTCAACGACGACAACTTCGAGGAGTACCACCGCGCGCCTGCGGCGGCCGTGTTCTACAAAATCGCCAACTGCCACGGCTGTGAAGAATACGAACCGGCGATTCAAGCCACCGTTCGCACGTTTTCCCCGAAAGTGGCGTTCGGAAGAGCCCTGATGCACGTGCCGGGATGTCGGGAAATCAAAAGGCGGTATGAGTTTGAGAGCTACCCGACCACGCACCTGTACAAACGCGGCAAGTTGGTGTTCTCCGCGGCAGAACCATTGAGTGCCAGCGCTTTGGCGAACGCGATCAGGGAACACTTGATCGGGTAGGAGCCTGTCCATGACCGGTGATCTGCGGCGTTGCCGCTGCGCTTCCGGTGCTCACGTACCCACCTCGTACGCGCCGCTCCGGTTCTCGCGGCGCCTTGCGACCTACCTTCAAAATCCAAACGCCGGAAGTCCCCGAAGGGGGCATCTGACCGCTCCTGAACAGGCTTGCGCGCGGTGACGCGCGCTCCATTCGGTAGATCGCTCGGTCCTTCGCCAAACCGGAGACGCGCCAAGTGACTGGTGTGACTGGTCAGGAGACCTGATGTACAAGCAGCACAAGGTCGTGGTGGTGATGCCGGCGTACAACGCGGCGAAGACGCTCGAAGACACCTATCGCGAGGTCATGGACCAGGGGGTCGTGGATCTGATCATTCTGGTGGATGACGCGAGTCAGGATCGGACCGTGGCCGTGGCCCAACGCCTCGATAAGGTCAGGGTGCACCGGCACCCGCACAACCTCGGGTACGGAGCCAATCAGAAAACGTGTTATCGGCTGGCCCTCGACGCAGGGGCGGATATCGTGGTGATGGTTCATCCCGACTATCAGTACACCCCGCAATTGATTCCCGCGCTGGTGTCGTTGATCGCCAACGGCGTGTATCCCTGCGTGTTGGGGTCGCGAATTCTCGGCGGGTACGCGATCAGGGGAGGCATGCCGGTATGGAAGTACATCTCGAATCGCGTGCTGACCCTGGTCCAGAATCTCCTGTTCGGAGCGAAGCTGTCGGAATACCATACCGGATATCGCGCGTTTTCCGCGGTGCTGCTCAGGCAGTTGCCTCTGGAGCGGAACTCGAACGATTTCGTCTTCGACAATCACATGCTGGCGCAGATCCTGTGGGCCGGACACGCGATCGGGGAGGTCAGTTGTCCGACCAAATACGCGACCGAGTCGTCATCGATCAATTTTCGTCGCAGCGTGGTGTACGGCATCGGGTGTTTGGCCACGGCGGTGACGTATCGAGCGGCCCGGCTCGGCATCGTATCCTCGAAGCGTTTTCCATACTCGCGAACGGCTCTCGGGGGTCTGCGGCGCTGAACGTTGACGATCCGAAAGCCTTCCATTATAGTTCGCCCATTGTGCTCAGGAGGAGCCGGTGCATGATCAAGGCGTCTAGGATGCGATTGGCCGCGATAATCGGCATGGTTTTGGTGGGCGGCTTGGCCGCGCCGGGTTGGGGAGAAGATTCGCCGGCGTGGCCCAAGGTGCGCGCCAAAAGTCTGCTGCTCGTGGAACTCGACCAACGCCGCGTGTTGTACGAGTCCAACTCGACCGCTCGGTTGGCGCCGGCCAGCCTCACCAAAGTGATGACCGCGTTGATCGCGATCGACGAGGGGAATCCCGATGCCGAGATCACGATCAGCCGTCACGCGGCGCATGCGACCGGTCACCGTTTGCGACTGCGCGCCGGGCAGACGTTCCGGCTGGGTGATCTCATCCAGGCGATGCTGGTCACGTCGGCCAATGACGCGTGCCGGGCCGTGGCGGAAGCGATCGGGGGGACGGAGGCGGGTTTCGTGGCCAAGATGAACCAGTACGCCGACGCGCTCCTCCTGACCGAGACCCGCTTCGCCAACGCGTGTGGGTTCGACGCGCGTGGCCACTACTCCACGGCGCACGATTTGGCGCGGCTCGCCACCGCGGCGCAGGAACGCCCGGCGTTTGCCGAGGCGGTCAAGCTCCGCGAAGGGCGACTGGTCACTGTGAACGGCCGCAGAGTGTATCCCTTGCGCACAACCAATCGGTTGTTGATGGCGACGTTCGACGGCATGGTCGGGGTGAAGACCGGGTTTACCCGAGGCGCGGGACGTTGTCTCATCGCACGGGTCGTGCGCGAGGAGGGCGACGTGCTGCTCGTGATGCTGAATGCTCCGAGGCGGTGGAACGACGCCTCCGCGTTGTTGACGCGCGCGTTCGATACACTGGCCGCCGACCGCCTTCGGGACGCCGCTGGCCCGACCTGGCGGCGGGTTGACTCGCCGGACTCGGTTCCCGCTTCAGATTTTTTCGGTATCGCCCGACCACTCCCGTTGTAACCACACGCCGTAGCGGATTGTGTTGAATCGGTGTGGCGCCCCCTTCGGACCGTCGGGCGCGTCCCGCGGTTCCTTGATCCGACCCGCGTGTGTTTTGTTTCGATGGTCCGTCGCTGCCTGTTGACCCTGCCCTCGTCTTGTGCCAGTATACCGCCCACGGTATCGGACAAAATTGTCGAATGCGAACCTCTTGACGAGGAGTCTTCCCATGATCGACCTACGGTGGTCCAGAGGGTGGGTGGTGTCCGGAGCGTGCGGTGCCCTCGCACTGGTCTGGCCGGCGCTTGGTTGGGCTCAGGACGCCCAAACATCACCCGCAGCGGCGATTGATTCCGGAGATACCGCGTGGGTGTTGATGTCGAGCGCCCTCGTGTTGCTCATGACCGCCCCGGGCCTCGCCCTGTTCTACGGCGGGCTCGTCCGGACCAAAAACGTGCTCGGCACGATCATGCAGAGCTTCATCATTCTCTGCGTGGTCACATTGTTGTGGATCTTATTCGGGTACAGCTTGGCATTCGGCCCGGACCGGGGCGGGCTCATCGGGGGGCTAGATTGGGTGGGGCTGCAGACCGTGGGAACGGACCCGCATCCAACCTACGGCCCCACCATTCCCCACCAAGTTTTCATGCTCTTCCAATTGATGTTCGCGGCCATTACCCCGGCGCTGATCACCGGCGCGTTTGCCGAACGGATGCGCTTTTCGGCCGTCTTGATGTTCACGGTGCTGTGGTCGGTGCTCATTTATTGCCCGCTGGCGCACTGGGTGTGGGGCGGCGGCTGGCTGGCGCAAATGGGGGCGGTGGACTTTGCGGGGGGAGCCGTGGTTCACATCAGTTCCGGGGCCAGCGCGTTGGCGTGCGCGTTGATGTTGGGGTCTCGAAAGGGGTACGGGACGGTGAATATGGCGCCGCACAACCTGCCGATGGCCTTGCTCGGCACCGGCCTGCTCTGGTTCGGCTGGTTCGGGTTCAACGCGGGCAGCGGGCTGGGGGCGAACGCCACGGCGGTGGTGGCGTTTACGGCCACGCACATTGCGGCCTCCGCCGGCGGGATCTCCTGGATGGCGGCCGAGTGGGCGCAGCGCGGGAAACCCACCGTGCTGGGTATGGCGAGCGGCGTAATCGCGGGGCTTGCGACGGTCACGCCCGCAGCCGGATACGTGGGACCGTTTTCCGCGCTGCTGATCGGACTGGTGGCCGGCGCCGCGTGTTATTTCGCGGTCGTGGCGAAGGGCCGCCTGGGGTACGATGATTCGCTCGATGTGGTGGGCATCCACGGCGTGGGCGGTACCATCGGCATCCTGGCTACGGGAGTGCTGGCCTCGGTGGGTGTGCAGGGACTGTTGTTCGGGAATCCCAGCCAGTTGGGCGTCCAAGCGATCCTGGCGGTCGTCACGGCTGTCTTTGCGTTTGTGGGATCGGTGATTATTCTGAAGATCGTGGACGCCGTGGTGGGACTTCGCATGCCCACGGAGGATGAACAGCGCGGGCTGGATCTGAGTCAACACGAGGAACGGGCGTATTCCGGCGACTAGGCTCTTATTGGGGGCGCTTCCATGAAAAAGATCGAAGCGATTATCAAGCCGTTCAAACTCGACGAGGTCAAGTCGGCGCTCACGGAGCTCGGCGTGCACGGGATGACCGTGACCGAAGTCAAAGGCTTCGGCCGGCAGAAGGGTCATAAAGAGGTCTATCGCGGGGCGGAATACGTGGTCGAGTTCGTGCCGAAGGTGAAGCTCGAAATCGTGGTTCCTGACACTCTGGCTCAACGAGCCGTTGAGACGATTATCCGGGCGGCGAAAACCGGCACGATCGGCGACGGGAAGATCTTCATCAATCAAGTGGGTGAGGCGATTCGCATTCGCACCGGCGAGACGGGCGAAGGCGCGCTGTAACAACTCCCGCCGCGGCGCTCGCCCGGCGGCGATTCCGCAGTCGACGTTCAGGAGTTCGTGCGTCGGCGGGCGAGCAGTGCTCCCAGTGAAAACCGCGTAATGTGCTGGGCCAGCCGGCGGGTCTCTGCTGGTCCGTACTTCAGCCACGGATGAAGCCGGTCAAGCACCGGCCGGTTATGCCGGTAATGTAGGCATTGCGCCACGATGCTCTGCTCGCACAGTACGACGCTCTCCTTGCTCGCTTCGGGTCCCAGGAACGCTCTCACGATCGAGAGTAACTCTTCAGACCGGGGGCGAATGACCTTATCGACCACGGAGTCCAGCGCAAAGGTGGGCTCCGCCATTTCCTGCGACATCAACTGTCCGATCGGGGCAGCGCCTTCTTCATCGAGCACATGAAGCAGCAGCGCCAACACAAACGCGTGTAGGCGCTGTTCCGGAGCGGCGTCGTGCGGCGGACGGGATGCGGCGACGTAGCGCTCGACGGATTGCTGAAGGGCGTGTTCAAGGACCGCCTGATAGAGTTGTTCTTTCCCTCCGAAGTAGTAATTGACCATCGCGACGTTGACGTCCGCTCGTTGGCTGATTTCGCGAATGGTGGCGCGCCGATAGCCCAGCAGCCGAACAAGGCGCCATCGTCAACGGAGATGCCGTATTCGAGGCGACCGGTTGCGCGGTGTGTCACGTCAAGAACTTGGTGATCAACAACCCGAAGTTCAGCGAACCGAGCCAGGATCCCGACTACCGAGACACGGTGTTTCCCGGTGGCCAGAACCCGGTGACTCGGGGGGTCAATCCGGAGGCGGCGGTCAGTTTTGATTTGACCCGCGATCAACCTGACAATCAGATCGTCGATGCATCCGGACGAGTGAAGACCAGGCTCGGGGCTTTCGAAAAGGATCGTCAGGGGAGGGCCGTCGTCCGTCTGTTCGGCGACCTCAAGCGTCATGACATGGGATCGGGCCTGGCCGAATCGATCGACGAAGAAGGCACCGGAGCCTCGGTGTTCCTGACCGAGAACCTCTGGGGCGTGGGATCCACCGCGCCCTACCTCCATGACGGGAGGGCCACCACGCTCACGGAAGCCATCCTGGCTCACGGGGGCGAGGCCGAGGCCGCTCGATCCGCGTTTCAGGCCCTGTCCACCCAAGAGCAGCGGGACCTGATCGGGTTTCTCGACAACCTGGTGCTGTTCAAACTCGAAGCCGAAGCGACCACGCCGAACAGTCGGGACGATCCGCCGCGTCGGCGAGACTCGCGGCGCAGATAACATAGGAGGCCACGCTCGCCGCTGGCAGGGTTGCCGGTTTGGAGCGGGTAACGGTCGGACCTTCAACGGCTCGATGGATCGAGCGGGTCCGGGATCGGTCGGGGGAAGCCCAACGAAGGCGGGTTTCCCCCGACGCGTTTTTCGACGGCCGACGACACATGCCGCGGCTGGGGCGTGTTGACGCGCCAAGGCCGTGTGTTATCTTCACGATGTTCCGATTCCCCTTGTGATGCAACGACTACAACCGTTGATGGCGGCTCGCTCGGCCGCCATTCGTTTACCGGACCGGGATGACTGCTGACCCCACGGAACCTCCTGATTCACCCTACGACGACTCCGACGCCGACCTCCGGAAGGCGATCCTGCATACGTTTCTGGTGGAGTCTGAAGAACGTCTGGCCGACATGGAAGAGGCGCTGGTCGCGTTGGAACGGCGACCGGAAGACGAAGACCTCGTCCAGGAGATTTTCCGGTGCGCCCACACGCTCAAAGGCAACGCGTTGTCGCTCGACTTCCCCAAAGTCTCCGAGTTCGCCCACGCCATGGAAGACCTGCTCCAGCGATTTCGCAACCGCACGCTTCCCGTCAACAGCGACGCGATTTCTCTCCTCCTGCGCGGCGTGGACGCGCTGCGGGAATTGGTGCTGGTTGCGCCGACCGGGCGGGGAGATCTGGACGCCGTCCGCCGTGATCTCTTGGACCGGATTCGCGCCGCGTCGCTTGATGAAGCGATTGCCAACAAGACATCACGGACCGGTGACGATGCGGACACGCGTGAACCGCTCTCTGAACCGGTCCAAAGCGTGCGGAACGACGGGGGCAACGTCCCGAGTCGCACG
The DNA here is from genome assembly GCA_964570625.1 of uncultured Nitrospirota bacterium. Taxonomy (GTDB): domain Bacteria; phylum Nitrospirota; class Nitrospiria; order 2-01-FULL-66-17; family 2-01-FULL-66-17; genus JBFLXB01. The sequence continues at coordinate 82,619 of CAZMYW010000004.1, forward strand.
CGGACCTTGCGCGTCGACATTGGGACGCTCGATCGCCTGGTGGATCTCACCGGCGAAATCGCGATCGCCGAGGGGCGGCTGCATCAGTCCCTGCAGCGCCACGCGGGCACAATCGACGACGACGTGTTGGACGTCCATCGGGAGGTCGGACGGCTCTTCGACGACCTGCAGGACCTGATTCTCAGGGTCCGGATGGTTCCCGTGGGTCCGGTGTTTCGGCAGTACGTTCGGACGGTGCGTGACATCGCCCGCTCGCTGGGCAAGTCCGCGCAGTTGGTGATCGAGGGCGAGGACGTGGAGGTGGACACCGCGATCGTGGAGTCCCTCAAGGACCCGATCACGCATATGATTCGTAACGCGCTCGACCACGGAATCGAACCGCCCGATGTCCGCTCGGCCAAAGGGAAAGAGCCCGCCGGGCGCATCACGCTGCGGGCGTCCCGTCAAGCCGGTCACCTGGTGATCGATGTGGAGGACGACGGAGCGGGCATGGACCGTCACAAGATCTTAGACGTGGCGAAGGCCAAGGGGTTGGTCGCGGACCACCCCCGGTCCGATCAGGAAGCCCTTCGCGTGATCTTTGAACCCGGGTTTACCACCTCGGAGACCGTCACTGAACTGTCCGGCCGTGGCGTCGGGATGGACGTGGTGCGAAAGAACGTGGATCTGTTGCGGGGCGTGGTAGCGGTCGAGAGTCGTGCCGACCAAGGCACGCGGATTTCGGTCCGCGTCCCGCTCACACTCGCGGTCATCGAGGGTTTTGCGGTCGGTGTGGCCGGCGAGACGTTTGTGATTCCCCTTGGAGCGGTGCTCGAATGTCTCGAACTGCCGGCCGACGCGCGCGGCCGCACCGACGCGGTCGGAGTAATTCACTTACGCGGCTCGGCGCTGCCGTACCTGCGGCTGCGGGAGTTTTTCGGCCGGACCGGATCCCCCGCTCCGCGGGAGAGCCTGGTCGTGGTTCGGGACCAAGACGCGCGGGCCGGGTTCGTGGTCGACGCGTTGTACGGAGAACGTCAGGCTGTGATCAAACCTCTCGGCGCTCCGTGTGGTGGGGCGAGGGGGATCTCGGGGGCGACGATCCTGGGAACCGGGCGCGTGGCATTGATCGTCGACGTGCCGAGTGTCCTGAGGCGACTGCAACGCGCGACGCCCGCAACCGCCGCGTGACGCGGCCGTGACGTGGAGGCGATCGGCATCGGGAGGAACGACGTGATGAAGATGGGGATCGGCGGAAAACTCTTCCTGGGATTCGGAGCCGTGTTGCTCCTGCTCGGCGTGGTGGGACTGACCGGATGGCGGGATACGGCCAAGTTGTGGTCGGCGTTCAGCGACCTGTCCTCCGATCAACTCGCCGCGTCGGTCAACCTGTCACAGGTCGAACGCGGGTTGTGGGAGCTCCGGTATGGGTTGCCCCAGTATGTGGTCTCGAACGAGGAAACGCGGACCAAGATCCTGGCGGATCAAGGCCGATGGCAGGACCAGATTCAGATCGCCATCATGGCCTACGCCGCCGGATCGCGCTCGCGCGAGGAACAGGAGTCGCTGACGGAGTGGACGAGTGCGTTGGCCGCCTACTTCCAGGCGAGGACGCACTGGTTCGACCTGGCGCGCGCGGGACGAACCGTCGAGGCGGTCAAGTGGCGGGCGGAACGGGTGTCGCCGCTGGATCGACGGGTGGTGCAGGCGCTGGACCGGATGATGATCCTCCACATCCAGCACGCTGGTGAAGAACAACGCGCGATCAGCTCGGTGGTGACGAAGGCGACGGTGGTGCTGTGTACGTTCGTCGTCCTGTCCCTCGCGGTGGGATTCGGCTTGGCGTGGTGGTTCTCCCGGAGCATCGCGCGCGGGATCACTGAGGCGACGGTCGCGGCCAACGGCCTGGCCGAAGGCAACCTGAACCAGCGGATCACGGTGTCGTCGGCCGACGAGGTCGGTCAGATGGGCGACGCGATTCGACGGATGGTGGAGCGACTGACCCACGTGATCGGACAGGTCCGTGCCGGCGCGAGCGCGCTGTCGGCCGCCGCGTCGCAGGTGGCGGCTTCCTCGCAAACGTTGTCGCAAGGCACCAGTGAGCAGGCGGCGTCGGTCGAAGAGGTGACCGCGTCGTTGGAGCAGATGAACGCGTCGCTGACCCAGACCGCGGACAACAGCCGCCAGATGGAACAGATGGCGGTGAAGGGCGCGGGAGAAGCCGACGAGAGCGGACAAGTGGTGCGGGAAACCGTCGATGCCATGAAAGCGATCGCGGCCAAGATTTCCATCATCGAGGAAATCGCGTATCAGACCAATCTCCTCGCGCTGAATGCCGCCATCGAGGCGGCGCGCGCGGGTGAACATGGAAGGGGGTTTGCGGTCGTCGCCACCGAAGTGCGCAAACTCGCTGAGCGAAGCCAGGAGGCCGCCAAAGAGATCGGGGCGTTGGCGGGGTCCAGCGTCAAGGTGGCGGAACGAGCGGGCCAGCAACTCACCGATCTGGTGCCCGCGATCCGCCGCACCGCGACGTTGGTGCAAGAGGTGGCGTCGGCGTCGCAGGAGCAGTCCGCGGGTGTTGCGCAGATCAACCGCGCGATGCTCCAGGTCGAAAAGGTGACGCAGCGTAATGCGTCCGCGGCCGAGGAGTTGGCGTCGACCGCCGACGAGATGACGTCTCAAGCCGAGGCCCTGCAACGGCTGGTCGCATTTTTCCGTGAGGGGAGAGCGGGCGACATCGTCGCCTCTCGATCCGGAGGGAACGACCGCGGGTCTGATCGGGACCGCGCGGCCGGCCGCCGGACGCCGCGAGCCGCCGTCCGCGGGAACCTTGCGGTGGTCCCGTCGGAACGCGATCAGGATCCCGACTTCGAACGTTTCTAGGAACACCGGTATGGATCCTGCGCACGCCCCGACCGAGACGACTCAGTACCTGACATTTACCCTGGCGGGGGAAGAGTACGCGGTCAACATCCTCAAGGTCCGAGAGATCATCAGGTACGACCCCACCTTGACCGCGGTACCGGCCATGCCCGCGTGGGTGCGCGGTGTGATGAACCTGCGGGGCAGCGTGGTCCCGGTGGTGGACCTGGCAGTCAAGTTCGGGACGCCGAGCCGTGCGATCACCAACCGGACGTGCGTGGTGGTGATGGAGGCATCCATGAACGGAGACCAGACCGTGATCGGGGTGATCGCCGATGCCGTCAGCGAGGTGCTGGCCTTGGCTCCGAACGATGTGGAGCCACCTCCCAGGTTCGGGACGTCGATCCGGAGCGATGTGCTCACGGGACTGGGAAAAATCGGCGAGCGGTTCGTCCTGATCGTGGACGTCGACCGCGTGTTCTCCGCACCGGCCCGGGTTTAATGTCCGATCCATCCGCTGCGTCGGGTGAGCGGGATTCGCTCATCCGACCGATGACCGATGCCGAGTACGAACGGTTTCGGGCGTTTATTTCCCGGCATTCCGGGATCCAACTCGGTCCCGCCAAAAAAGACCTGCTGACCGCCCGGTTGGCCAGACGGCTTCGCGAGTTGGGGCTGTCGAGTTACGGCGAGTATTACCGGCGCCTGACCCACGGCCACAAAGCCGAGGAAATCAGTCTGCTCGACGCCATTTCGACGAACGAAACCCATTTCTTTCGCGAACCGCAACACTTCGACTTCCTGGGGGATGTGGTATTCCCCGAATGGGACCGCCTGGCCGCGACGGGCCGTCGGTCCAGGCGTATACGCATGTGGAGCGCCGCGTGCGCCACCGGCCAAGAAGTGTATTCGTTGGCGATGGTGACGGAAGCGCGGTTCCCGGCGGCGGCGGGATGGGACGTCGAGATCCTCGCCACCGATCTGTCCGTGCGCGCGTTGGATGCCGCACGCGCGGGCGTGTGGTCCCTGGACCAGCAGCACGAAATTCCCACGCCATATCTCAAGGCTTACATGCTCAAAGGGGTCGCCAGTCAGCAGGGCAAGATGAAAGCCGGCGCGGCGATCCGCGCGCTGGTCCGGTTCGCCCGCGTCAACCTCAATACCGAGGTCTACCCCGTGGGGGGGCCGTTCGACGTGATCTTCTGCCGGAACGTGTTGATCTACTTCGATGCCGAGACCAAATCGCGGGTCGTGGAGCGTCTGGCCGGATACCTCGCGCCCGGCGGCTGCCTGGTCTTGGGGCAGGTCGAAAGCGCCACCGGACTCACCGATCGCCTGCGGGCCGTGGGCCCAACCGTATACGTGCGGGCCGACGTCGAGACCGGGGAGGGCGACCCGGCTCGATACGGACGCGTGATCGAGACCGAGGAAGCGGCGTAATGGGTACACTGGACCGGCAGGGGCTTCCAGAATCCGGCGCGGAAAGACGGCCGCTGCAGGTGTTGGTCGTGGATGACTCCGCCGTGGCCCGCCAAATCATCACCGCGATTCTGTCGCGCGAGACCGGCATCACGGTGACCACGGCCGGGGATCCCATCGTGGCGATGGACAAGATGGCTCGCAGCCGTCCGGATGTCATTGTTCTGGATCTGGAAATGCCGCGTATGGATGGACTCACCTTCCTCCATAAGATCATGGCCGACGATCCGATCCCGGTCGTGATCTGTTCGAGTTTCACCGGAGCCGGCACCGAGGCTGCGGTCCTCGCCATGGAGGAGGGCGCGGTTGAGATCGTCACGAAACCCAAGCTGGGACTGCGGGAGTTTTTCGAGGAGTCTGCGGTGCTGTTCGTCGATGCGGTGCGAGCGGCCGCGCGAGCTCGGGTGAGCCGTCGTGCCGGCGCAGGACGGCCGGTCCAACCAAAATTGAGCGCGGATGCGGTGATCCCCGCCATCCGCCCAATCCGCCAGACTTCCGGGAGGGACACGGTGGTGGCGGTGGGTGCGTCCACGGGTGGGACCGATGCCCTCCGGGAGCTGCTCCAGGGATTCCCGACCGACTCGCCGGGGCTCGTAATCGTACAACACATGCCCGAGCGATTTACCAAGGCGTTGGCCGATCGCTTGAATCGGTCGTGTCGCATCGAGGTGAGGGAGGCGCAACACGGCGACCGGGTGACGACCGGCCGCGCGCTCATCGCGCCCGGCAACCGACACCTGGTTCTTGCCGCCCGCGGTGCTTCTTATACCGTCACGGTGATGGATGGCCCGCTGGTCTCGAGGCACCGCCCCAGCGTGGATGTGTTGTTCCGCTCGGTGGCCCAGGTCGCCGGGTCCCGCGCGGTAGGCGTCATCCTGACCGGGATGGGGGATGATGGAGCCCAAGGCATGGTGGAACTCAAACGGGCCGGTGCCGCCACGATTGCGCAGGACGAGGCCACGTGCGCGGTGTTCGGCATGCCGGCCGAGGCAATCGCCCGCGGCGTGGTGGACGAGGTGTTGCCGCTGGGGTCCATCGCGTCAACCGTGTTGCGAAAGGCGTCCGACCGGATCAAGCGGATCGCGTAACGTCGGTTCGATCCACGCGCGCGCCGCGAGTAAAGCGTTGGTACCCCTCCCGACCAAAGTGTCTGATACCGACACTTCTGTTCGACGTTTCTGACCGAACGCGTTCATTCTGCCAAGTGTAGCCTCGATTTTTACGGCACATCGTTTGCTTAACCCTCCTACAACCCACGTGATGGGGAAGGGCATCTCTCAAACGCATACGGCAGATTGAGCCACATGGGGAGGGGCAATGGGTGCGTCGACGTGGGGTGAGGCACGAGTGGTCGCCGTGTTCGTGGCGATCGGGGCATGGCTTGGGAGCGCGGGGGCGTCGCACGCGGCGCTTGACGCGCAAGTCGTCACCATTGGCGGCGAGGTCCGGGAACGATACGAGTTCCGGGACAACGCGGACTTTAACAAGGATGCCAACGATACACTGAGTTTCATCGCATCGAGAATCCGCCTCCATCTGAACTACGAGGTGACGCCGGATGTCGTGGCGTTTATCCAGATCCAAGACGCTCGTATTTTCGGGGGCGAAGTGTCGACGGTGTCCAACGACAACCTCCTCGATCTGCACCAGGGTTACGTCACCATCAAGAATGTCGGTCCATCGAGTCTGATCCTCGGGCGTCAAGAACTGGCATTCGGCGAGCATCGGTTAGTCGGGAATTTCGGCTGGAACAACGTGGGGCGGAGCTTTGACGGCTTGAAAGTCACCTACCTGGTTGCTCCGGTGCGGGTCGATTTCTGGGCGACCTCTCCCAAAGTGTATGGAACGAATGCTGGCTCCAGCCCGGCGTTTGCTCCGTCGAATCGAGAGCACCAGGAATTCTATGGGATCTACGGCAGCATCAAGACAGCCCCGGTCACGGTCGAACCCTATGTCATGTACCTGTTGGATGGGGGCAACGCTGGTGAATTGAACGCTGCGGGAACCGCCTTGTTGTCGCCGATCACGGCGCCCTCCGCTCGTGGGCAAAACCGCGTGACCGTGGGGTTGCGGGCGGACGGCAAAGCCGCGGCCGAAGCGATCGACTTCACGGGTGAGGCGGCCTACCAGATGGGGAGTATGGATGCCAGAGGCGCGACTCCGGAAAGCGATATCTCGGCGCATGCGTTCGTCCTCAAAGGGGGCTATACCGTGCCGGTGGGTCTCAAACCACGGATCGGGATCGAGTACGACCGGGCCTCTGGAGACAGCGATCGCACCGACGACAAGTTTGAGACGTTCGAAAATCTGTTTCCCACCAACCATCCCTTCTATGGCTACATGGACTACGTGGGGTGGCGCAATATGCAGGACATCCGGTTGTCGTTCAGCGTCAAACCCAGTGCAACATCCGGAGTGAGTCTGGATTATCACCGGTTCTCGCTCGTGGAAGACGACGACAACTGGTACGCAGCGTCAGGAGCGGTCTTTCGGGCCACCCCGGTCAACAATGCTGAATCGGATCTGGGGCAGGAGCTTGACCTGGTGGCCCATCTGATGGTCAAGGAAAAACTCCGGATCGAAGTCGGGTACGGACGTTTTATGCCAGGGGACTACGTAGACGTCAACTTCCCGGCCGCAACTGACGCGTCGGATTGGTTCTATGCACAGGTCGGAACAAGCTTCTAAGGGGGCCGGGATACCATGTCGAAGACATCGAACTCGAAGATGAAGAACGACACGAACGGATTGACCCGGCGGGACGTGATCAAAGCCGGCGGTGTGACCGCGCTGGGCGTGCTGCTGGCCGGTCTTCCTCCGCTGCGGGGCGGGTTGTTCGCCGGCACCGGCGACGCGCCGGAGGTGACCAAACTCAAGATCGGCTTCATTCCACTGACCGATTGCGCCTCGGTGGTGATGGCCTACGAACTGGGGCTGTACAAGAAGTACGGCCTGGATGTGACGGTGTCGAAAGAGGCATCCTGGGCTGCGGTGCGCGACAAGTTGACGATCGGGGAAAACCAGGCCTCGCACATCTTGTATGGCATGCCCTACGCCTCCACGCTCGGGATCATCGGCTCCGAGGGGAAGAAACTCGACATGGTGATTCCGTTGGTCCTGAACCAAAACGGCCAGGCGATCACCTTGGACAATAAACTCAAGGCGCGAGGCGTCAAAACCCCCCAAGACATGAAGAAGGTCATCGACGAAGACAAAGGGAAGAAGACGTACACGTTCGCGATGACCTTTCCTCCAGGCACACACGCGATGTGGATGCGCTATTGGCTGGGCGCTGGAGGAATTGACCCTGATACCGACGTCAAGTTGATCACCGTCCCGCCCCCTCAGATGGTGGCCAATATGCGGATTGGGAACATGGACGGCTATTGCGTGGGCGAACCCTGGAACGCGCGGGCGGTCTCGGACGGTATCGGATTTACCGTGACCACGACCCAGAAGATGTGGAAAAACCACCCTGAAAAGGTCCTCGGCATGACGCGGGAGTTCGCGGAGAAGAATCCCAAGACCGTGAAGGCGCTGGTGATGGCCATTATCGAGGCTGCGCAGTACATCGACAAACTGGAGAATCGGCCTCAGGTCGCGGAGACCGTCGCAAAGAAGGAGTACGTCAACGCACCGATCAACGTGGTTCTCGGGCGCATGCAGGGCAAGTACGTGTATGGGGATGGACGGGCCGAGCAGGATCCAGACTACATGAAATTTTACCGGAACGGCGACGTGACCTATCCCTGGAAGTCCCACGGTCTGTGGTTTCTCACCCAGCACCGACGGTGGGGATTTATCACCGAGCCCATCGACTACAAGAAAGTGGTGGATGCGGTCAATCGGCCGGATCTGTACCGCGAAGCTGCCAAGGCGTTGAACGTGCCGGTGCCGGCGGAGGAGTACCGGAAGGAGACGTTTTTTGACGGGATCGAGTTCGATCCTGCGGATCCGGAGGGCTACGTGAAGAAGTTTGCCATCAAAAAGGTATGAGCATGGAACGGGTCCAGGCGCAGAAAATGATGCCGGTCAGTCAGACGACAGTGAGTCAGCAGTCCGCGACGCCCGAAGTTCAAAAGACCCCGCCGCCGCGGTCATCCGTGTCATTCACGGTCAAGCGCGTACCGGTTGGGACGATCGTGTTGCCGCTGGTGGGCGTGGCCGTGCTCGTGGCCGTGTGGGCCATGGTGAGCCAGATCGCGCCGTTCCTGCCGAGCCCGGCCAAAACCGTGGTCAACAGTTGGGATCTGATCATTCACCCGTTTTCCGACGAAGGGCCCAACAACAAGGGCATCGGGTGGCAAGTGCTCTACAGCCTGGGACGGGTTGGCCTCGGGTTTGGCCTGGCCATGGTGGTGGGGATCCCGATGGGGCTCATGCTCGGTATCTCAACCGTCACGCGGAAGATGTGGGATCCGGTGGTGCAGGTGCTCAGACCGGTGTCGCCGCTGGCCTGGCTGCCGTTAGGATTGGCGACGTTCCAAGCGGCGACCCCCGCCGCGGTGTTTACGATCTTCATCACCGCACTGTGGCCAATCCTGATCAACACCTCGGCCGGGGTCCAGCAGGTGCCTCCGGTCTACCTCCAGGTCGGCCGAATCCTCCAGCTTTCGCGTCGAAAAATGGTGACGCGCATCCTGATTCCCGCGTCGCTCCCGTACATTCTCTCGGGGCTGCGTGTGAGCCTGGGGGTCGCGTGGCTCGTGATCGTGGCGTCCGAGATGCTTACGGGAGGAATCGGGATCGGCTTCTTTGTCTGGGACGAGTGGAACAACCTGTCGCTGGAGCACATCATTTTGGCGATCGCCGTAATCGGTCTGGTCGGATTGGCGCTCGACCGGCTGATGCTCGCGGTTGCGCGCCGGCTCAGCTATCAACCCCTCGGGTGAGGAGATCCATGGGACACTTTCTTGAGATCAGCGACGTGACCAAAACGTTTGACACGCCCCGAGGCCCATTCACCGCGCTGCAACACTGCACGCTCCCCGTGGAGCGGGGAGAGTTCGTCACCTTGATCGGCCACTCTGGATGCGGCAAGAGCACGCTGATCTCCATCGTCGCCGGACTGACCCGAGCCACGACCGGCGGGGTGATCCTCGAAGGTCGGGAGGTGACGAGTCCGGGACCTGACCGCGGGATGGTGTTCCAGCAACACGCGCTCTTGCCCTGGCTCTCGGCGCAGGACAACGTGCTGTTGGCCGTGGAAGAGGTCTTCCCGTCGTTGAGTCGTCAGGAGCACAAGGAGCGGGCCATGCACTTCTTGGAGATGGTGGGGCTCTCCGCGGCGGCCCAGAAACACCCGGCCGAGCTTTCCGGCGGGATGTGTCAGCGCGTGGGAATCGCGCGCGCGTTGTCTATGCGGCCGAAAATGCTGCTGCTGGACGAGCCGTTCGGTGCGCTTGATGCCTTGACGCGGGGCCGCCTGCAAGATGAGGTGTTGCGGATCTGGCAAAAGCACGGACAGACCGTGCTCATGGTGACTCACGACGTGGATGAAGCGATCCTCTTGTCCGACCGGATCGCGCTGATGACCAACGGCCCGGCGGCGACGATCGATGAAGTGATCACCGTGGATATCCCTCGCCCACGGGATCGACGAATGCTCTCCAGCTTTCCTCGGTACCGTGATCTCAAGGCCCATATCTTGACTGCGCTGGAAGAGCGACTCGGCGCACCGGTCTAAACTCGGTCGTAGACTCTCTCAGCGCAACCCCTCGCGTTTCAACACCTCGGACACGACCACACCGCACAGACCCGCCGGACATTTCTGCGGGCTTCCGCCACATTTCTGTCGCTCGATGAAGGCGGTTCATCCCCCCTCGTGATTTTTCGAGGCTTTGGTGATGGCATCTCTCCTGCATAAACGACTGTGCGAGGCCGTGTCGTTCGCGTGGGGCGGTTCCTCGGTCCTCTCGGGGGATCCGGGGAGGCTCCCAGCGTCGGGTGGGGGGCTACCTACCCCTGCTCGACGCTCGCGAGCGGGCGTGGTGGGGACACTAACCAGGAGGGAGCGATGTTTCTGATCAAGTATGATGGAGAAGCCACGGCGGTGACGAACACGTTCGATTCAGCGGCGTTGTACGCGGACGGGATCAGGCAGCCCGGACATCGCATTACGATTGTCGCGATGCAACCTGGGGACTGGGGTGACGCCCTGCGGGCACTGGAGCGACGCGAGACATCGTGGTCTGACACCAAGACGCTCGACGAAGCCTGTCTTTTTCGCGGTAAGGCCGCAACCCCTTCATCTGTTCCGGGCACGTCCCTCGCCCTGCGGTAGATTCGTCTCGCGCGCGAGTGCTTGCTGGTCTCACGCCCGATCCCCCAACAACTACTTTTGACGGTAGCCGACAAAATTGTCGGCGGTTCCTTCACAGAAGTGTTCGACCATTTTGTCGATCACCGCCGATAGTCAGCCGGCCGAGCACCTACGGCTGATTTTCCCGCTCTTTATCCCTGTCGGTTCGTGGTACGCGGTTTGCTCTTGATCGTCCCCACATGGCGATTCGAGAAGGCGTCAAATACCCGGCGTTCGCTAGCGAGTTCGCGCGGATCGATTTCACGGCTGATCCGTTGCCGGTCCTCTGCCTGTTCCCGCTGCCGGAGGCGATCTCACTCGAGGCCTCGTCGATCGGATTGTGCGGGTTGGATCTGCAACCCAAAACAGTTCAGTGGAGCGTCCTCGCTGATCTGCCTCGCGTCTCACTCAAGGCGCCATTAGTTTGCCAGATCTTCAACTGGGTGGAGACCGTGGAGTGGGAAGGGATCCGATTGGTGGATGTCCTCGACGCACACGGGATCGAGACATCGTCCGACGGCTACTACGCGGTGTATTCGCGCGATGGACACTTCTTCGAGAGTCTCTCGCGCGACGAGGCGCGCGATCCCCGCGTGCTCCTGGCGTACGGATTGAACGGCGGTCCGTTGCCCGAGGAACACGGAGGACCCCTGCGCCTGGTGGTGCCCTTTCTCCAGGGCTACAAGAGCGTGAAATGGGTCCGCTCGATCCGCGCCTTTCGCACCGATCCCATCGGCATCAAACGATTGAGGGGGCAGAGTCGGTCCGGGCGACTCAGCCAGGCGTGGAGAGATCGTATGGCCATCGTACCGCCTGCGGGACGGGCGGGAGATCCGGCGTGACCGCTCGCGTGGTGGTCGTTGGCAACGGCATGGCCGGCATCGCCGCCGTGGAGGCGATGGTCAGCCGACCCACCCCGCCGAAGGTCACCGTGTTCGGAGATGAGCCGTACGTCAACTACAACCGGATTCTGCTGTCGGACGTGCTGGCGTCGGCGAAGGCGGTGAAAGACACCATCCTCAATCCCGGCGAGTGGTACGAGCGGCACGGCATCGACCTTCGGACCCGGACGCGCATCGTCGCGCTGGATCTTTTGAATCGAACCGTGGTGACTGACGCGGGAACGCGCGTGTGGTACGACCGCCTGCTGCTGGCGACCGGGAGCACGCCGTTTCTGCCCGCGATCGCCGGGTTGGACAAGCAAGGTGTCTTCACGTTTCGGAACATCGACGACACCGAGGGCATGATCCGCTGGGCCGCGAGCCGCACCCGGGCGGTGGTGGTCGGTGGAGGGCTTCTGGGCCTGGAAGCAGCCCGCGGACTGACGAATCGCGGGATGGTGGTGACGGTGGTCCACCTCCCAGGACACTTGATGGAGCAGCAACTCGACGCGGGCGCCGGAGGGTTGTTGCGTCGCCGGATCGAGAAAATGGGGATCGCCGTGCGGCTGTCGTGCACCGTGGAGGAAATTCTCGGACGCGACGAGGTCCAGGCGGTGCGATTGTCCACCGGCGATCTGATCGAGGCCGATCTCGTCCTCGTCACGGCCGGGATCCGACCCAACGTCCAGCTCGCGCGCAGCGCGGGCCTCGCGGTCGATCGCGGCGTGTTGGTGGACGACACCATGGCGACGTCGGCCGAGGGCGTGTACGCGGTGGGCGAGTGTGTGGAGCACCGCGGACGGACCTACGGGCTGGTGGCTCCGCTGATCGAGCAAGCCAAGGTGGCGGCCGATGCGATCACTGGCGACGGGCGGTTGCGATACGAGGGGTCGGTCACCCAGGCCACGCTCAAGGTTGCGGGCATCGAACTGACTTCGATGGGCCAGGTCGCAGAGCAATCCGACGCGGACGAAGCCCTGGTCTTTTGCGACACCGGGACTGAAACCTACAAGAAGATCGTCATCCGCGACCAGCGGATCGTGGGCGCCATCTTCCTCGGCGACACCTCCGGCAGCCCATCCATCCGCGAGAAGATGACCACGGGCGCCAATATCACCGGTGAACGGGCCACCCTACTGGATGTCGGGGAACCTCGTGCCGCGAGCGTGGTCGACCTTCCGGATAGCGCCACGGTCTGCAACTGCAACAGCGTGACCAAAGGGGATATTGTAGTCGCGATCCGCGACAAGGGGTGCGCCTCGCGTCAGCAAGTCGCCGAGTGCACACGCGCGACGACTGGATGCGGAACCTGCGCCGGGCTCGTTGACGAGATGCTGGTGGCACTGGCTCCGGCCCCTGTACCCGGCACTCCGGTCGCGATGAGACCTCCCAACAAGATCGAACAGCTCAAAAAAACTAAGTCGGGCCTGGACATGCTTCCTGATCTCGATCGGTATGCCCAGGAAGGCTGGGAGGCGATCACCGAAGACGATGTGCAGCGGCTCAAGTGGTACGGCGTGTTTTTGCGAACGCCCACGCCCGGGCACTTCATGCTGCGTGTGCGGGTGACCAACGGCATCGCCACGGCCGCGCAATTCCGTGAATTCGCCAGGATCGCTCGCGAGTTCGGCCGCGGATTCGCGGAGTTGACCACCCGGCAACAGGTCCAGTTGCGGTGGATGACCATTGATCAGATCCCCGCCATCCTGGACGCGCTCAAGGCCGTGGGACTGACCACCATGCAGACCGGTATGGACAACATCCGCAACGTGATGGGGTGTTCGGCCACCGGCCTGGCCCCGACCGAAACGCTCGATACCGCGCCGATCACCCGGGCGCTCACCGATCGGTTCATCAATAACCGCGAGTTTACGGACCTGCCGCGCAAGTTCAACATCGCGATCACCGGTTGCCGGGAGAACTGCACCCATTCGGAGTCGCAAGATATCGCGATGACGCCGGCCTCCCGCACGATCGACGGCGAGTCCGCGATGGGCTTCAACGTGGCGGTCGGGGGGAAACAGGGGTCGGGTGGATTTACCGCGGCCACCCCGCTGGATCTCTTTGTCCGTCCCGACGAGGCGGTGGATGTTGCGAGCGCCATTATCCTGGCGTTCCGCGACCACGGTTCACGCGAGGCGCGTAACAAATCGCGCCTCGCGTTTCTGGTCCAGGAGTGGGGCGCCAAGCGGTTTCGTGCTGAAGTCGAACGACGGGTGGGCCGGCCGCTCCTTCGAGCCGGAACCGATGAGCGGAATCCCAGAAAGAAGAACACGCACATCGGGGTGTTCCGACAGAAACAGCCCGGTCTCAACTACGTCGGGCTGGCGGTACCGATCGGGCGTCTCACCGCCGAGCAGCTCGATGATCTCGCCCGGTTAGCGGAGGACTACGGCAGCGGCGAGATCCGCATCACGCCAGAGCAGAACGTGGTCCTGGTCAACGTCCCGGACCGCCGGTTGGGCGCCTTGCTGGCGGACGAGCCGTTGCTCAAGGACGTGCCCTACAACCCGTCCGAAATCATGCGCAGCCTGGTGGCCTGTCCCGGGACGGATTATTGTGGCCTGGCGCTGATCGAAACCAAGGCGCGGGCGCTGGCGATCGCGCGGTCCTTGGAGCAGAAACTCTCGATCAACAAACCCGTCTCCATCCACTGGTCCGGGTGTCCATCCGGGTGCGGCAACCACCTGATGGCCGATATCGGTTTGTTGGGCAAACGCGCCAAAGTGGGCGGGCAGGTGGTGGACGCGGTGGATATCTTTGTGGGTGGGCGATCCGGACCACACGCGGAGCCCGGCACCAAAATTATGGAAGACATTCCGTGCGACGCGTTGGAGTCCGTGCTGGAAGGCCTTGCGCGTTTCGTCGTGCGCGACAAGACCGTTGAGGTGCTGCACGGCGACGGAGCAGAACGCGGGAGAGACGAGGCGTCGTGAACGGGAACGCGGCGAGAAAGGAGACGGTGGGCACGTCGACATCCATGCGCGAGGCGGTGCACCGGTTGGAGCGCGACTTGATTGTGCGTTCACTGGAAGCGGCGAACGGCAGTCAGTCTGAAGCGGCCCGTCGTTTAGGGGTCAGCGAACGGGTGCTGCGGTACAAGATGAAAAAATATCAGATCGTCCGTTCGACAATAGTGTCTTTCATAGACAAAAATGTCTGACCTGATTGTCGCATGTCGCTGGTCGGACCTTCCGATTGATCGCCGAGGGTGCAATCTTTCAACGTTTCTAAGGATCATGCCGTCCAGTCGTCTCTGTTGGATGGGTGGCCTCGAGCTTGCAAACGGTTCCGGATAATCCGGAATCTACACCGGCTCCCGACGGGGAGCTCACGGAGGAGGGCGTAATGGAGGTCGTGACAACGAAAAGAGCAAAGCTCAAGCAGTGGACTTCGGTGGCTACGATGGCCGCCATGGCGTTGGCTGCTCCGGCGTACGGCGCTGAGGCCGAGGCCGTATTGATGAAAGGCCTCAGTGGGGTGGAGGTCAAAGGGTACGTGGAGGCTCAGTACAACTACAATTTCAGCGACCCCATTACCCAAACCAACGCGTTCCGCGTCTTCGACGCGACCGCCAATGCTTTTACCTTCAACATGGCGGAGTTATCGCTGACCAAGAGCTCTGACGCCGGAACCGGGTTCGGTCTGGTCCTGAATTACGGCTTGGACGCCGACCTCATCGCGTCGGCTCCGGTGTTCACGACCGCAACTGTCAGTGACTTCAACGTGCAGCAGGCATATATCACCCAGAAGGTGCTGGGCGGGAACATGGAACTCTAGTTCGGGAAATACGCCACGCTCGCCGGAGCCGAGGTGATCGAGGGCCCCAGCAACTTCAATATCAGCCGGTCGTATCTCTTCGGATGGGCGATCCCGTTCACCCACACCGGCGTGCGGAGCGCCATGACCATGGGCGCCGTGTCCGCCGTCTTGGGACTCAACAACGGGTGGGATCTGATGAGCGACAACAACAAGGGCAAGACCATCGAGGCGCAGGTGGGACTCACACCGATGGACATGCTCTCAGCGTACATTACCGGGTATTACGGTCCCGAAGTCACTGTTGGGACGGATTCGGATGCCCGTGGAGTGGTGGATGTCGTTGCGACGCTCAAACCCATGGACGGTTTGGCGGTGGTCCTCAATTACGACCGCGGATCCCAGGCAGCCGCTGGCGGAGCTGGAACCGGGAGCGCTTTGTGGCAGGGATATGCCCTCTACGCAAATCTGGCTCTGGGCGAGAAGCACGCAGTCACGCTCCGCGGCGAAGTGTTCGACGATCAGGACGGGTTTAGAACCGGGACGGTCCAAACGCTACGCGAGTTGACGCTCACGTTTGCGTGCAAGATGAAGGAATCCCTCGAATGGCGGGCAGAACTCCGTCACGACGAGTCGAATCAAAACGTGTTTGCGGATGATCAGGGCCCCGCGGCGGAAGACACAGAGAATACCGTCGCGGTTGCCGCGTATTACACATTCTAACTTCACGTGTGAGCAGGAAGGAGTGCAGTCTATGGGCAGCGACGGGGTAAAGAAACGAGCCACGATTCTCTTAACCGTAGCGGTCCTGCTCCTGGCCCTCCCCTTCTGGGGGGTGGCTCAGGAGGGGACCATGGAAGCGGCTCCGGAAGCGGCCGCCGAAGCACCGGCCGAACCGGCGACTGAAGCCCCGGTTGCCGAGGCCGCGCCTCCGGCAGCCACCGTCGACACCGGAGACACCGCATGGGTGCTGACCTCCACGGCGCTGGTGCTGCTCATGACTGCACCCGGTCTGGCCCTGTTTTACGGGGGTATGGTGCGGAAGAAGAACACCCTTGGCACGATGATGCACAGCTTCATCATCTTGTGCGTGATCAGCGTGACCTGGGTGTTGTGGGGGTACACGCTGGCGTTCGGCCCGGATAAGGGCGGCTGGATCGGAGGGCTCGATTGGCTCGGTCTGGTCGGAGTCGGCGGTGATCCGAACACCGACTATGCGGGGACGATTCCGCACCAGCTCTTTGCGACATTCCAGATGGTGTTCGCGGTCATCACCGCCGCCCTCATCACGGGTGCCGTTGCGGAGCGCATGAAGTTTTCGGCGTTGCTCCTCTTCGTGGTCTTGTGGTCCACGGTGGTCTACTCGCCGCTTGCCCACTGGGTGTGGGCCGTGGGCGGGTGGATTCGAAACATGGGCGCCCTGGATTTCGCGGGCGGCACGGTGGTGCACATCAGCTCGGGGGCGGCGGCCCTGGCCGCCGCGATTGTGCTGGGGCGGCGTCGCGGATATGGCTCTGAGGCGTTCACGCCGCACAGCCTGCCGTTGACCGTGTTGGGCGCCGCGCTCCTGTGGTTCGGGTGGTTCGGCTTCAACGCCGGCAGCGCGGTCGGATCGAATGCGTTGGCCGCCAGTGCCTTCTTGGTGACGAATACCGCTGCGGCCGCCGCGGCGTTGACCTGGATGTTCGTGGAATGGGCCTACCGTGGCAAACCCACGGTCTTGGGCGCGGCCAGCGGTGCAGTGGCCGGGCTGGTCGCGATTACGCCGGCGGCGGGATTCGTGGGACCGATTTCCTCGATTTGGATCGGGATCGGCGCCGGAGTGTTGTGTTACTTCGCCTGTATCTTCAAGAGCAAACTCGGTTATGATGACGCGCTGGACGTGGTGGGCGTGCACGGCATCGGCGGGACCTGGGGCGCCATTGCCACGGGTCTCTTCGCGAGCAAGGCGATCAACTCCGCCGGCTCCGACGGGCTCTTTTTCGGCAACCCAGGCCAGCTCATTATCCAAATCAAGGCGGTGCTGATCACGTGGATTTTCGTGTTCATCGCGAGCTTCATCATCCTGAAGATTGTCGATGCGATTGTCGGGTTGCGCGTCAGCGACGAAGAGGAAAAGATGGGGCTTGATCTCGCGCAGCACCACGAGAGCGCTTACAACTAGCCGGAAGCCGAGGGGACGAGATGAAGAAGATCGAGGCGATCATCAAACCGTTCAAGTTGGACGAAGTCAAAGAAGCATTGACGGATCTAGGCGTACAGGGCATGACGGTGACCGAAGTCAAAGGCTTCGGGCGCCAGAAGGGGCACAAAGAAGTCTATCGCGGAGCCGAATACGTGGTGGAGTTCGTGCCCAAGGTCAAGATCGAGATCGTGGTCAGCGATGCCCTGGCCCAGCGTGCGGTGGAAACGATCGTACGCGCGGCCAAGACCGGCACCATCGGCGACGGGAAGATCTTCGTGACGCCGCTCGGCGAAGCGATTCGCATCCGCACCGGCGAGACCGGAGAAGGCGCGCTGTAAGGCTCCATCCAGGGTTGACCGGAGTCGTTCGATTCGAAGGGTCGGCGCAGTGCTGCGCCGACCCTTCGCGCGTCATGCCGACCAGCGAGCCGCTACGGCTTCTGTTCCGGAGGTCCGGGACTCAACATTTCGTTCCTCTCGTTCCTCCGCTCTCGCGAGTCGCGTGGCCCCATCAATTGACGTTCCGAGACTTCGCCTTAATAATTACACCTTAGTGGGAACGGCTCGGGAGGACGCGAATGAAGACTTCAATGAAGACTTCGATGACGGTTGGCCGACGAATCACCCTGGTCGCTGCGTGTTTCTCCCTCCCGATCGGGGTGTTGTTCGCGCTGGTGCTGACCAACATCGGGGAGTTTGTCACCTTCGCGGACCTCGAGCTGAAGGGAAATACCTACCAGCGACCACTGGAGCAGGCGCTCCAGGCGGTCGAACGATACCATCTCCGCCTGCGTACCGCGTGTGCACCCAAGGACCCAACCTGTGCACGGGGACTCGATGCCGCAAGGGCCGAGGTCGACCAGGCGCTGGCGTCCCTCGCGCAGATCGATGCGCGCCTGGGCGCGTCCTTGCAGTTCACCGACGAGGGTCTGGGTAAACGCGACCGAGGCCACCTGCGCGTGGCCACCCTTCAAAAGGAGTGGACGGCTGTTGCCGCCGACGCGCAGGCCGACCCACAAGGTCGAGTTTCGGCCGAGCGTGACGCGCAAATGGTCCACCTGGTCGCTGATCTCCGCGGGTTCATCACCCATGCCGGCGACACCTCGAACCTCATTCTCGACCCTGATTTGGACAGCTACTATCTCATGGACGTGACGCTGCTGGCACTTCCACAGACCCAGGAGCGATTAGCCAAGATCACCGCCATGGTCACAGACCTGCTCCGCCGGGGGACGATCACGAAGGACGAGCGCCTTCAGGTCGCCATTCAGGTCGCGCTGTTGGACGAGGCGGATATCTCACGCATTGCCGGCAGCGCTCAGACGGCGGTGAACGAGGACCGTAACTTCTACGGCACCAGTGCCTCTCTGCAGGAGAAGCTGCCGATTGCGATTGCCGCGTACCAGCAGACGGCGAAGGGCTTCGAGACCCTGACCATACAGGCCGTGGCCAACGATCAGCCCCCAGTCGCCGCCGACGCGTACCTCGCGGCAGGCGTCAAAACCCTTGACCTCAGCTTCGAGACCTGGCACGTGGCGGTGGGCGAACTCGACCATCTGCTCAACACCCGGATCGCGAGCTACACGTCCCGACGGACCTGGGCAGTGGTCATGTCGTTGCTGGCGCTGTTCGTTTCGTGTGTCTTGGCCTGGACGGTCAAACGCAGCATCACCACCCCGCTGCGCCATCTCTCCGGTTCCCTGGGCCCCGGCGCGATCCTGCTGTCGGAGTGCGCCAAGCGCATGGCGGGGAACGATGGTCAGCCGGCTCCGAACGCGTCTGAAATGAAGATCATTGTCGGTGAACTGGTCGGTCACGCCGACGACATGCGGACCGCGGTGAGCGCCCTCAAGCAATTGGTCGGAACTGCCGCCACTCCCCATGAGCAGTCCGACACACGTCCAACGCCCGGCCGTCGGGCCGCGTAGGGGTGTCCCGTGAGCCCGTTCTGCACGAGGCTGCTAAATCTGATCACCGACTACATTGCGGCGGAGAAGGCGACGGCCATGTTGGAGCGCCAA
Source organism: uncultured Nitrospirota bacterium (assembly GCA_964570625.1). GTDB lineage: Bacteria > Nitrospirota > Nitrospiria > 2-01-FULL-66-17 > 2-01-FULL-66-17 > JBFLXB01. The sequence continues at coordinate 102,085 of CAZMYW010000004.1, forward strand.
CTGGGCTCCCGCGGGTGTTCAACCGCGACCTTCACCCCGCAAGATCTCAAGAGGATCCTGCCCACCGTGTTGGGCGCGGTGACGCTCTATATCGTTGAACCCGAGAAGAAAGCCGAAGCCTCCCAGCGGATCACCTCCCTCGCCGCGTAGTACACCGTCCAGTCAGAACACGTTCTAAAGTCTTTCGTGACTCCCTCTCGCGACCTCTCTATGGGCAGCCGGAGTTGTACAATCCGAGCACGAGCAGCTTGTCCATGTGGGAGCATCCATTGCGGTCGATCGTGCATCTGGCGATGTCCCTGGCAGCGTGCGGCCTCGTCGTGTCAGCCGGCCTGGTGAGCGCTGCCGACGCCCTGTCCAACGTGACTCACGGCCACTTCGTGTTTCGCGCGGTGGAAGCGGATCGACCCTTGGTCGAAGCGCTCGAACCGTTGGCGGATCGAGCATGGGAGCGAATCACACGGGATCTCGGCGGAGCGCCCGCAGAGCCGGTCACAGTGGTGTTGGCGCCTTCTGATGAGGCGTTCAATCGGTTTCAGGCTCCCAACGATCCGTTGCCGTCCTGGGCCGTGGGCGTCGCCTACCCTGGGGCGATGACCATGGTGATTCGCTCCTATCACGTCGCAGGCACACCGCGACAGGACATCGGCACGATTTTCGTCCACGAACTCACGCACCTGGTGCTGGGCGCGCGGTTTGGGGCGCACCCGGTTCCGTTCTGGCTGCACGAAGGGCTGGCAATGTACGAGGCCGGGGAGTGGCACCCTGGGCACGAGTGGGATCTGGTCCGGGCCGTGTTGGCCAACCGTGTGCCGCCACTGGATGCGCTGACCGCGGTGGGAATGAGCAGAATTGAGGCGAGAACCGCCTATGCCCTCAGCGAAGCGCTCGTGAGTCACCTGATCGCCACCTACGGCCGCGAAGCGTTCGGCAAATTCGTAAACCGCCTTGCCGAAGGGCACTCGTTCGAGGAGGCGCTGATTCACGCACTGCGGATTACGCCGAAGCGGTTCGAAGAGAAGTGGCAATCCCACCTGAATCGTCGCTATACCTGGATCCCTCTAATCACCAGCACCACGGCCCTGTGGATGATCATGATGGCGGTTGCGTTTGTCGCCTACGCGGCGAAAAATCGGCGGAACCGAAAAATCGCGGCGGCGTGGGCCGAGGAGGAACGGGAGGACGGTCAGCCCTCGGGCTGAGAGAACGTTTGGGTCACAACCAACAACTGATGATTTGCGGCAATTTTGGCACAATCGCTTCTTGACAGATGTATAGACAGCGCAGTACGTTAGCTCACGATGACGTATCAGGATACGAGGCTGCGCACCATCAAACGCGTTGTCGGCTCCTGCCTAATTTTTTTCCTCGTCATCGCGACGTTCTGCCCGATTGTGGTCTGGGCTAACACCGCCGAAGGATCTGGAGCAGAATCTCGCCCGGCCGAGTGTCCGACGCATCCCAGCAAGACTTCTTCAGTTTCGACGGCCTGCCAGTCTCTGACCGACAGATTTGAAGCGGTCCCCGAGCATTTTCAGTTGGTGGATTCCGCGGTTCTTTGGACGCCGCCGGTTGAGATCGTTTTGACATGGACTCCGGCCACGCCTCCTCGCGGAGGTGCTCTTGTTCCCATTCCTTCCGACGTTCCGCTCTATCTTCTCCACGCTTCCCTGATTCGCTAATCCCCTCCGCACTCTAGGTCTCAGTCATTGCGCACCTGGTGCGATCGTTTTGTGATCGCAGAGCACTGACAAACTGGCGTGAGAGGTCCCCATGGCCGCACGGTTCCCCCGAAGTATCTTTGTCACCGTTCTTCTATCAACAAGCATGGCCAGCCACAGCGGCCTGGTCTGGGCTGATGAGACGCTTGATCAGTTCATTGCACAGGCCACGGCTACCAATCCCACGATCCTCGCGGCGCGGCAGCGGTGGGAAGCGGTGAAGGCCCAAGCGCCTCAGGCGCGTGCGTTCGACGATCCAGTCGTCAGCATCACGGCGTGGGACATCCCCTCAAACGGGAACCTCAGCGAGGCTGGTCAGACCTGGTATGGCCTTGAACAAGGCTTCTCCTTCCCTGGCAAGCGCGGGTTACGTGGAGAGGTGGCCCGATGGGACGCTGAGGCGGCAGAACAGGACTATTTGGCCGTATCGCGGCGCGTCCGAGCCCAAGTCAAGGTGGCTTATGCCCGGCTGTATCGCGTGCAGCGACAGATCACCGTCCACCGGGAGCACCAGGCCCTGTTGAACGAGTTGATCCAGAGTGCGCTGCACCGCTACGCGGTGGGGCAGGCGACCCAGCAGGAAAGCCTCAAAGCCCAGGTTGACCTCTCCATGCTGCACGTAAGTCTGTTGACTCTTGAGCAAGAGCAGCAGAGTCTGCGTATTGAACTCAACACCCTCGCGGGCCGTCCAGACGACCCGTTGTTCTTCGGGACAGCGCAGATCGACTATCGACCCGTCGCGGTTGGCCTCGCTGCCTTGGAGACGCAAGCGCTCGAGCAACGTCCTGAAATCCAAGCGGCTGGCCGCATGGTCGCACGCCAGGATGAAGCCATCGCACTGGCGCGTAGCGCGTGGAGGCCCGACTTCATGGCGGAAGTCTCGTACTGGGACGTCCACGACGGGCCGAATCGCTGGATGCTGACCGGCAAGATGACCCTTCCTTGGGTGGTTGCCGGGAAATACCGGGCGAAGGTCGCGGAGGAAACCGCGGGTCGTGCGAGGGCCGTGGCCGAGGTCGAAGCCGAAAAAAACGAAACCCGTTCCCTGGTCCGGGATGTGTTCCTCAAGCTCAATACCTTGCAGTCGCTGATCGACCTCTATCGCAATGGCATCATCGCCCAGGCCGAACAGGGCCTGGAGTCGTCACGGATCGCGTACACCACCGGCCGGACCGATTTCTTGAATCTGATCGACGCGGAGCGGCAGTTGCGAGACGTTCGGCTCGCGGCGGACGTGGCGCTCGCTGACTGGGCCGAACAACGCGCCGAGTTGGAACGCGTGGTCGGAGTCGATCTCCCTTAACGAGAAAGGAAGGAAGGACATGGCATATCAAGTACGACGAAGCACATCAATTACCCTTGCCTCCCTCGGCGGCTTGTCCGCCGTCCTGGCTGTAGTCGCCGGATGGTGGATGTTGTCAGACCGTCCTCCGGCTGTGGCCGCGGGCATGGAACGCTCAGACGGGATGGCCAACATGTCCGAGATGAAGGGCATGGACATGTCGAATGGGAACATGGCCGGCATGAAGGGCGAGGAAGGCGTGAAGAGCGTCGGGCAGGCCCCTGTCACTCTCACCCCAGCGCGGCGCCAGAGTATTGGGGTGAAGACCGGAGTGGTCGAAATGCGTCCGTTTGAGAAGACGGTGCGTGCCGTCGGTGCCGTGGCGTATGACGAACGGCACATCAAGCAAGTCAGTCTTCGGGTCGCCGGGTGGGTCACCGAACTGGATGCGAATTTCACCGGCCAATTCGTCCGAGCCGGGGAGCCCTTGCTCACGATTTACAGCCCCGAGCTGGCAGCGACCCAGGACGAGTACCGACTGGCCCTCCGGACTCAAGCTCGGGTGGGACAATCCCCACTGGAGCCCATCCGAGCTGGAGCCGATGCGCAGGTCGCCGCTGCGCACGCACGGCTGCGGCTCCTGAATCTGAGCGACGGACAGATCGCCGCGTTGGCTGAGACGGCCCCCAACGCCGAGACCACCCTGGTCGCTCCCCTCTCCGGGGTCATCACCAAGAAAATGGCGCTTCAAGGCATGTATGCGACCCCTGAGATGCCGCTGTATGAGATCGCCGACCTCTCCACGGTGTGGCTTTACGCGGAGGTCTATGAGCGAGACTTGCCCTTGGTGACGGTGGGACAGCCAGCCGCGGTGACATTGGCCGCGTATCCCAATGAGCAAGTTCAGGGGCGCGTCGTCTTCATCGATCCCGCGGTCGCATCTGAGACGCGAACGACGAAAGTTCGGCTGGAGTTCGCGAATCCAGACCATCGGCTCAAGCCCGGCATGTATGGGGACGTCACCATCCAGGTGAAGGGCATGCCCGTGTTGGCGGTACCCCGCGAGGCGGTCCTCGATTCAGGGACTCAAACGTTCGCATTTCTTGATCAGGGTGAGGGCCGTTTCGAGCCGCGTCAAATTAAGACCGGTCGGACCTTCGACGCCTATACCGAAGTGATCGAGGGGCTGCAGGCGGGAGACAAGATCGTCACATCCGGGACCTTTCTCATCGACTCGGAGAGCAAGCTCATGGCTGCGACCAACATGATGGGCGCGCTCGGCATGGGCGGAATCAAGATGGAGCAGGCGCAGATGGGCGAGATGGACATGGGCGGGATGGAGGGAATGCAAGGCATGGAGGGCATGAAGGGGATGGCGGGGATGGAAGGCGACGATATGAGGAATATGCCCGGTATGTCGATGGGCGCAGCGGAAACGCCTGCCACGCAGACCATTGACGGACTGACGCTCACTTTAGAGACCGTCCCCGCGCCTGCAAAGAAAGGCGAGAACGCGGTGCGAGTGACGGTCCGCGCGAACAACGCCCCCGTGACAGACGCGTCGGTCACCGTGGCATACACCATGGCGATGCCGGGGATGGAGGTCGAGACCGTGAAAGCCAGCCATACCAAAGATGGCGTCTACGAGGCCACGGTAGACCTCGGCATGAAAGGAGCCTGGAAGATCGACGCGACGGTGACGCGCCCCAATGCCAAACCGGTCACGGGGATGTTTTCCGTGCAGGCCAAATGAAGGTTATCCAGCGCAATTTCTGGCCGTCGAGAAGGCGGCAGATGCAAGGCGGAGCGAGGGGTGGTCCCGGAGCGTACTGGGTCGTACGTGAGGACACCGAACCGAAGCGACAACGCAGTAGATGCTGTCTTCTCGGCGGCCAGTGACGTGATTCAGCGGATCATCGAGTGGAGCGCCAAGAATCCGTTCTTGCTGGGACTCGCGGCGATCGGGTTGTCGCTGTGGGGAGCCTGGGCCGTGGTCAACACCCCGGTCGACGCCCTTCCCGATCTGTCGGATGTCCAGGTCATCATCTACACCACCTGGGAGGGACGCAGCCCGAACCTGGTCGAAGACCAGATCACGTATCCACTCGTGACCAGCATGCTCGGCGCCCCGCACGTACGATCGGTGCGGGGCGCGTCGGATTTCGGATTTTCCTACGTCTACGTCATTTTCGAGGATGGGACCGACCTGTACTGGGCGCGCAGCCGCGTCCTCGAATACTTGAGCAAGATCGGCGGACGGTTGCCGGAAGGTGTGACCCCGATCCTGGGACCCGACGCGACCGGGGTAGGGTGGGTGTACCAATACGCGCTGGTCGACAAGACCGGCCGCCACGATCTGGCCGAACTGCGTTCGTTCCAGGATTGGTTCCTCCGCTATCAACTGCAGTCGGTGCCGGGTGTGGCCGAGGTCGCATCAGTCGGCGGTTTTGTAAAGCAGTACCAGATCGCGGTTGATCCCAACAAACTGTTGGCCTACAACATCCCGCTCACGCGCGTGATCGAGGCAGTGCGGATGAGCAACAACGACGTGGGCGGCCGCGCGATCGAGATGGCCGAACGCGAATACATGATCCGGGGGCGGGGCTATTTGGAATCGATCCAGGATCTTGAAGTCGTTCCACTCGGGGCATCTCTCTCGGGAACACCAATCCTCCTTCAGGATGTGGCCACGATCGCGTTGGGGCCGGAGATGCGACGGGGTGTCGTGGAACTCAACGGCGAAGGCGAGGTCGTGGGCGGGGTGGTGGTCATGCGCTACGGCGAGAACGCGCTCGCGGTCATCGACCGGGTCAAAGCCAAGCTCGCGGAACTCACGCCATCGTTCCCGGAAGGCATCTCGGTCGTTACGACCTATGACCGCTCCGACCTGATCCACCGCGCGATCGCGACGCTCCGCGAGAAATTGGTCGAAGTCACGGTGGTGGTGAGTCTGGTGAGCATCGTCTTTCTGTTTCACCTCCGGTCGGCTTTGGTGGCGATTCTGACCCTGCCACTTGCGCTGCTGCTCTCGTTTATCGCGATGAAGTCGCTGGGGCTGACGTCCAACATCATGTCGCTGGGCGGGATCGCGATTGCAGTCGGCGCCATGGTGGATGCGGCGATCGTGATGATCGAAGGAGCACACCAGCGCCTCGAAAACGACCCCGCGGCCGCTCACGATCCGCAGCGGCGGCGTGAACTCATCATCGGCGCGGCCAAAGAATTGGGGCGGCCGCTCTTTTTTTCGCTCTTGATCATTACCGTCTCGTTCCTGCCCGTGTTCACGCTTGAAGCCCAGGAAGGACGGCTCTTTAAGCCGCTCGCATTCACTAAGACCTTCTCGATGTTTTTTGCCTCGATCGTGTCGATCACGGTGGTCCCGCTCCTCATGGTCGCCCTGATCCGGGGACACATCACCCCGGTCGCCAAGAACCCGATCAATCGCGCCCTGGTCGCGCTCTACGCCCCGGTGGCGCGCTTGGCCCTGCGTCACGGCGTGGTGGTGATTGCCGTGGCGGTGCTCCTCCTCGCGGTGACGATCCCGATCTACCGCTCGTTAGGGTCGGAGTTCATGCCGCCGCTCAACGAGGGGACGATCCTCTACATGCCCACCGCGCTCCCCGGCATTTCGATCACCAAGGCTACTCAAGTGCTGCAGCAACAGGACGCCTTGCTCAAGACGATCCCTGAGGTGGAGACGGTCTTCGGAAAAATCGGCCGTGCCGAGACCGCAACCGACCCGGCTCCGCTGTCCATGGCTGAAACCACCATCACGCTCAAGCCGGAGTCGCAATGGCGGCCGGGAATGACGTGGGATGGCCTCATCGCCGAGATGGACCGGCTGGTCCGCTTTCCAGGCATGCCGAATATTTGGTGGATGCCGATCCAAACTCGGACTGAGATGCTGGCCACCGGCGTTCGGAGTGCGGTGGGCATCAAGATTCTGGGACGAGATCTTGCGGACATCGATCGGGTCGGCCAGGCGATCGAAGGGGCGCTGGCTGACGTACCAGGGACGCGCAGCGCGTTCGCGGAGCGAGTGACCGGCGGCTATTACCTCGACATTACGGTCGACCGTGCTCAGGCCGCGCGCTACAACCTGACCGTGGGAGACGTCGAGCACGTGATCGAGGCCGCAATCGGCGGCGTGAACGTGACCACCACGGTGGAAGGCCGCGAACGATACCCGGTGAACATCCGCTATGCGCGCGGGCTACGCGAGGACCCAGAGAGCCTTGCACGGGTCCTGGTGCCCACCCCCGGCGGAGCCACGGTGCCGCTGGGCCAGCTCGCAACCATCGAGACCACGATGGGACCGTCGATGATCCGTGATGAAAACGGTTCGCTTGCGGGGATCGTCTACGTGGATGTTGCGGGTCGCGACCTGGCCGGCTACGTGGAGGACGCCAAGCAGCGAGTCAACGAACGCGTAAAGCTTCCCACCGGTACGTCGCTGATCTGGGCGGGTTCGTACCAGTATCTGTTGCGCGCGCAGGAACGGATGAAGATCGTGGTGCCGGTCACGCTGCTGCTCGTCTTCGTGTTGCTCTATTTGAACTTCCGGTCAGTAGCGCAGTCCCTGATCGTCCTGCTCTCGATCCCCTTTGCGGTGGTGGGGAGCGTCGTATTGCTGGGCCTGCTCCACTACAACCTGAGCGTGGCGGTGTGGGTGGGCATCATCGCGCTGGCAGGCGTGGCGGCAGAGACCGGCGTGATCATGTTGATTTATCTCGACGAGGCGTTCCACCGTCGGCAGCGTGAGGGGCGGCTGCGCACACGCGCCGAACTGCGTGATGCCGTGCTCGAAGGCGCGGTCTTGCGGGTACGGCCGGTGGTGATGACCGTCTCGGCCATCATCTTCGGCCTGGTGCCGATCATGTGGAGTCACGGCGCAGGGGCCGACGTGATGAAACGGATCGCCGCACCGATGATCGGCGGCATGGTCACATCAACCATGCTGACGCTCATCGTCATACCGGTCATCTATCTCTGGTGGCGAGGCCGATCGTTGCCAGCGATGCGCTGAGCCCGTCCCCCTAGAACAAGGAGGCTTACGGAGGGGCGACACTCGTGACTGGTTTGCCGGTCTTATCGAACAATCGCAACGCGGCTCCACCGTCCTCAATCTCGGCTAAGGACATTCTTCGCTTGCCATCTTGATCCACGAAAATGAGCCCGGGACTGGCGTCTTCTAGAAGAAACATCGCCCGATTCTTGCCGAATCGGTCGGCCAACGTCAGGCCAGGACTGCCATCGCCTTTCAACCCGAGCACCGCACGATTTTGCCCGTCTCGATAAGCCAGGCCGATGCTCGGACTGCCATCACCTTGCACCGTCAGCCAGGCCCGACTGGTCCCGTTCTTATCGGATAACGCGAGACCGGGGCTTCCATTGCCGAACACGGCGATCACCGCGCGACCCGTTCCGTCTTTATCAAACAGCACCAGGCGTGGGCTGCCGTCTTCGCTTGCCGCGAGCCACGCGAGGGACTTGCCGTGTTGATCCACGAGTTCGAATTTCTGCGCTTGAAGAACTTTTGCGGGGCCGGCCTTCTCAGCCCAGGCGAACGTGCCCTGGAGGAACCAACTGGTGAATACGCCTCCCAATGCTCCTGCCGTCAGGGCAAGGCCGAGCAGGATGACAGACCGATTCTGATACATGGTTCACTCCACGATGAATGGTGTCTGTTCTGATTGGTTTCTGGCGAACTATCGCTTCTCTGGCGGGATGGTTCTGCTTGCGGGCCGGCGCACGTCAGGTGCAGCAAAGGGTTAGGCGCCCGCGTCATATTTCGGCGGATACGCAAGAGCCCTCCTAACTACTTCGGCGACTGACATCTTGGTTATCCCACGCCTGTTGCAGTATCGTGACTCCAACCAGTCGGCAAGATCTTTTGCGCCTTTGCTCGCATTGCATGAGATACAGCATATAGCTATGTTCTCGCGGCTTACGATTCGCGCGTCGTTGACGATGTGCTCCCAAGATGGTTTGGACTTTCTGGTCTCATTCGAAGACGCGAACTGGATTCCGCAATATACGCAGTTTCGATCCCTCTTAATTACCTCTCGTTCCAGCCAATTCGGAATGTTCCACTTATTCACAACAGACGATCTCGCTACTCTTGCCTCTGGGGCGGTTAGTCCTCGCCCTTTTGGCCAACAAACTGGTCCTCGCGATTCTTGAACAGGATATTAAACGTTGTCAGAGTGCCGTAGATGCGGGTGATGTATTGCTGCACTTGCACTTTGTCGGCATCTGACAGGCCTTTGTGGGCGTTGATGTGTTGTTCGAGTACGCGGAGGCGATCGCGGAGCATCACGATCTTGTGGAAGAACATGTCCAAGGGAATGGTTTTGGTTTCGCGTTCGGCGCTGGCGGGTTTGAGGAGCATTTCGCCGCCTTGCCAGCGGTCGGCCAGTTCGGTTTGCGGCACATCTTCGGTTTGGAGGTCGTGGAGGGCGAGTTTTGCGAGGTCGTAGGCAGCGGCTTCTGTGGCGGAGAGCGGGGTGAGTTCTGTTTGCGGCACCGTGAGCTGCTGGTCGGTCCGAGGAAAGTAGACCGCGCACTTGGCGTGTTCGTCCTGGCCGAATACGGCCTCGACTCGTCCGATTCCCTTGGCTTCGTGCCGGACCAGATCCCATCGCGACAGCGTTCCCATCGGCTCCCGTCCTCCGCGCTCGCGCGTCAACGTAGCACGATGGCGCGCGGCGTTCAAGGCGGTCGCCGTGCGGATTGGGAGACTTCGACGTGAAACAGGAGCCTCGGCGCCGGCCCATGCGTGGGCCGGCGCCGAGGTGGGAGAGGGGTCAGTGGTCCGTGGTTCGGGTTTCTTGAGGAGGTGCAGACTCTATTTCCACCTCAGTGTATTCCACGAACGCGTCCTCGTAGATCGTTTCGATGTCCTCCTGCTTAAGCGCCTGCGGGTTGTTGCGTAGCAACGGGTCCTGCAGCGCCTGTTTGCTCAGGGTCGAAATCGCGGTCTTGTCCACGCCCACCTTCTCCAGGCTGGTGGGAAGTCCCACATCGAGCATGAGCAACATCACGGCATCGATTGCCCGCTGGGCTGCCGCGCGCGGGCTCAAGCCGGCCACCGACTCGCCCATCATCTCGGCCACCTTGGCCATGCGGCGCCCGTCTGCGTAGAGGTAGGCCCTCATCACGTGTGGGAGCAGAATGGCGTTGCCGATGCGCTCCGGCAGATCGAACTGCCCCGACAACGAGTGCCCGAGGGCATGCACCGCGCCACTCCTCGCGTTGACGGAGGCTTGCCCAGCCTCGAAGGCCGCGAGCGCCATCTGCTGGCGGGCGTGCAAGTTATTGCCGTTGGCCACGGCCGCGCGGAGGTTCTCCGAGATTAGCCGCATCGCATCCAGCGCGAGGGTATCGCTCAGGGGATTGGCCCATGTGGAAAAATACGCCTCAATGGCGTTCGCGAGGGCATCCATCCCGGTGCTCGCGGTCAGATCCGGCGGCATCGAGCGGGTCATCAAGGGATCGATAAAGACCCGCTCGGGGATCAATGTGCGGCTGAAAATCTCGATCTTTCGTTTCTGCGTGGCGTCCCGCACAATGCAGAACGGGCTGGTTTCGGCCCCGCCGCCCGCCGTCGTCGGAACCGCATAGAGCGGCGTGATCGGACGACTGATGCGGTCGACACCCTCATAGTCCAGGATCGAACCGCCGTTCGTGAGGATGATCCCGACCGCCTTCGCGGTGTCGATCACGCTCCCGCCCCCGACCGCGATGAGCAAATCTGTCCCGGCCTCTTTGCACCGGCCGGCGATCTCGGCGATCACGGTGTGGGGTGCCTCGCGCGAGACCTGATCCATGACGTCGCACCTCACCCCGGCCTCGGCGAGCGAGGCGGTCACGAGATCAACGAGTCCTTTCTGGGCGACCTCCCGATCGGTCACGATCGTCACGTGCGAGGCATGTTCGCCGGCGGCGTGGGGCCCGATGTCCCGCGTGCAATGGCTGCCAAAGATCACCTCGCGAGGCCAGATGGACAGCGTGGTTGACTGCGGCTTGGCGACCCTCCCTTTCCATCGAGGAGGGCGAGACGGTCTCCCGGCGAGGGGCTTGATGTCCCGCCCTCGCGCCCGGAGGAAATCCGTCTTGGTAAAGAAGGCGAGCCACACCATCAAGCCGATGGCTCCGAGCAGCGCCGCGGCGCCGAACTCAAGAAATCCTCGCGCGCGCCAGGCCGGCCGGACCGCGGCGTCAGCCGCTTCGGCGAGCTGTTGGTAGTCTCCGGCGCTCCGTGTGTGTGCCATCTCGTTTTGGACCTCGCCCATGTCGCGTGCGATCTGCGTGTCGACTGAGGCGTCATAGAAACGGGCCACTCGATGGCCGTCTGCGACCGCGTCGGCAAGGCGGGCGATCGCCTCGCGGGGAAGTTGTGCCTGGCGGGCGCTCAGCGCGGCCACGCGTACGTCGGTGCTGAGGGCCATGCGGCGCTCCATCTCGGAGAGCCTCTTGATCCGGGATTGGAGCTGCTCTGCGAAACGGGTCGTGTTCGGTGCAACGGAGGTGGCCGTCTTCACGATGACCTCGCCGAAGCGCTCTTGAAACCACGCGCCGCTGCGGACGCGCTGTTGTAGGTCCAGGGCACCGGCGAGGGCGGTGTCGAGCGACGACTGCTCGTTGTAGAGGAGTTGGGCGGTCGTGGCGATCGAGAGCCCGAGCGTTTCTTGCAGGCGGGCGTTGCGACCCGCGGCGAAGCTGAGCGCGTCGTCGCTGACGTCTCTCCAACGCTGGGCGAGTTGGGTCAGTCGTTCGGAGTCGTACCGCTCCATGGCGAGGATCCGGTTCCCGATGTCTTCTTGAATGCGAGCGTCTGGTCCATACAGCACCCGTTGAGTCCCCACCCATTCCGGGGAAGCGAGCTGTTCCGGTTCGACTTGAGCGGTCGCGTCGCCCGTTGCGGCCAGCGCGACGGTTCCCGCTGGGATCAGGACCACGGCCAGAGCGAACCCGACGGACAAGAGCATCGCCCTCAAAGAAACGGTCTGTGGGTCCGAGGGGCCACGACTTGGGACACTGGTCATAACACACCTTCCCCTCTTTTTTTGTTGTAAGCCACCCGACAGACAACGCGGATAGATACGGAGGGGAGCGCGGCAGATGGAAGGTGCCGTGCAGTGGCACTCTGACTCTGAGGTACGGCCGCGATTGCATGGAACCCTCTTCCAGGGTTCTGGCCAATACAGCCTGGGCGCAGTGAGACGTTCCACCCGGTGACGAACCGGGTTCCCTTGGGAAGATGGAAAAAGACGGATGAGGAGGGAATGATGCTGTGCCGTTTCTTAGCACTGCCACTAGGCGAAGTCAAGGTGGCCGCTTCAGGCAGCCCATGGCACCTCGAACCGAAACCGTACCGTGTTCGGTGATGCGCGTCATGATTTCTGCTACACTGCCCGCCGTACGGCTGACGATCAGGTCCAGAACGGACGGGGTGACGGATGGGACGACGCGGCAAAGGTCGACGCGATCGATCGAGTAAGACACCGAACCGGGATTTCACACCGTCCGTCGCCGCGGAAACCGACGTCGCACCCCTGGGTCGAGCGGGTGCCAAGGCGCCGCACGAACGCACGGCTGCCGATGACATGGACGCCGCGGACTGGGACCGTGTGGCCGCGCGCGAAGACTTCCGCGCGCTCATCGCTTCCAAACGAGCCTTCATAGTGCCCGCTACGCTGTTTTTCGTCGTCTACTACTTTGCGCTGCCCCTGTTGGTGGGGTACGCCCCCGGCGTGATGAAGACCGAAGTCTTCGGCGCGGTGAATCTGGCCTACCTGTTCGCATTGTCTCAGTTCGTGATGGCCTGGGGCCTGGCTGCGTGGTATTTGCGCGCGGCGGGTCGGTTCGACGCCATGGCTCACGGGATCATCACCGCGCTCGCTCCGCGCAAGAAACGGTAATGTCGACCTCCCTCGCCATGTTCCTGGGGTTCATCGCGCTCACATTGTGGGTCACGTATTGGGCTGCGGGGCGCTCCAGCGGGACCAGCGCGTTCTTCGCCGCCAACCGTCGCATCACGGGGTGGCAGAACGGCGTGGCGGTGGCCGGTGACTACATGAGCGCGGCGTCGTTCCTGGGTATTGCGGGCATTATCGCGTTTCAGGGCTACGACGGGTTCATGTACTCGGTGGGGTGGTTGGTCGCGTATCTCACCGTACTGCTGATCGTGGCCGAACCCTTGCGCAACACCGGGAAGTACACCATGGCGGATGTGCTCGCCTTCCGATTGAGCCCACGGCCCGTGCGCGCGATGGCGTCGCTCTCTACGCTCACGGTCAGCACGTTCTACATGATCGCCCAGATGGTCGGGGCCGGGGCGCTCGTCGCGCTCTTGCTCAAAGATTCCGGGATCGGTTTTGAAACCGCGGTGATCGGCGTGGGCGTGCTGATGATTGTGTACGTGGTGTTCGGCGGCATGTTGGCCACCACGTGGGTGCAGATCATCAAAGCGGTGTTGCTCATGAGCGGCACCCTGCTGCTGAGTCTCTTGGTGCTCGCGCACTACGGGTTCGATCTTGGGGAGTTTTTCCGCGCGGTCACGCACGTGACCTATCACGATAAGAGCGGGCAGGCGGTGACGCAGAACTTTCTGGAGCCCGGATTGCGCTTCAAGCCGCCGTACGGCGCGCTCGATCTGGTGTCGCTGGGCCTGGCGCTGATCTTCGGCACCGCGGGGCTGCCCCACATCCTGGTGCGCTTTTACACCGTGCCCGATGCCAAGACCGCGCGTGTGAGCGTGGTGTGGGCCATGGCGATTATCGGGAGTTTCTATATCATGACCACGTTTTTGGGCTTCGGGGCGGCCACGATTGTGGGGCGAGACGCGATCGCGGCCAACGGGGGCACGAATATGAGCGCGCCGTTGCTCGCGCAAGCGCTCGGCGGCGAGGTATTTTTCGCGTTCATCTCCGCGGTGGCGTTCGCCACGATCCTGGCCGTGGTGGCGGGGCTGACGATCAGCGCGTCCACGTCGTTCGCGCATGACTTCTATACCGCGGTCCTCCATCACGGCCGCGAGCGGAGCCCGGGCGAAGAAGTGCGCGTGGCGCGCGTGACCGCGTGTGTGGTGGGCGTGCTGGCGATGGCGATCGCCATCGTGGTGGGGCCGAACACCAACGTGGCGTTTCTGGTGGCGTTGGCGTTTGCGGTGGCCGCGTCCGCCAATTTGCCGGTGATCGTGTTTTCGCTGTTCTGGAAACGGTTTACCACCCGCGGAGCCGTGTGGGGATTGGCCACCGGCCTGGTGTCCTCGATCGCGCTGATTTTGGTCAGCCCCAGCGTCATGACCATCGACCCGGCGGGCGTGACCGGCGCGGCACGGCATCTGATCCAGGCCGCCCCGCTGTTCCCGTTGGAGAATCCCGGCATCGTGAGTATCCCATTGGGGTTTCTGGGCGCGGTGATCGGGACGCTGCTGGGTCGGGAGCCGCACGCTGAAGCCAAGTATGCCGAGCTGCTGGTACGCGCGAACACGGGGTTAGGAGCGGAGAAAGCCTCGGAGTAGCGGCGGGCCACGCCGACCGGGGTTCTAGCGCCGCACCACTTCTGCTGTCACCAGATCCGTCAACACAAACCCGTTCTGTTCAACCGGTGGCCCCACGCTGATCGCGATGGGCTTGCGAAACATCGGCCCGTCCCACGCGAACGTGTGGAACTCGCCGTTTTCTCCGCAGGGGTCCACGTTGTTTGGGAGGTCTTGCAGGAGCGACTCGTCGAACGCGCGACCCGCGAATTCCTTTGGCATCCGCTGGGAGTCGATGCAGATCAGATGGGCCCGGAGGCCGCCGGCGATCATTTCGCGCGCGAGCGCCGCGGTATCGCGCTGCCAGAGCGGGAAGACGCCGCGCATTCCGCTCTGGGCGAGCAGTTGCTCGCGGTAGGCTCGGATGTCTTCCAAGAACAGGTCTCCGAACACGATGTCCGAGACGCCCTCTCGGCCGGCGGCTTCAAGGGCGTGCTGCATCGCGGCTTCGTATACGGTGTTGGGACAAGCCGCGGGAATGCGGACCACGTGAAGTGGGAGTCCCAGTGAGGCGGCCTGGGCGCGCAGCAACTCCTCGCGCACGCCGTGGACAGCGATGCGATCAGAACCTTCAGTCACGGTCGTTAACAAGCCAACGATCTCCGTGTCGCCCTGTTGTCGGACAGTGTACAACGCCCACGCGCTGTCTTTGCCGCTGCTCCACGCGACCCATGCTTTTGGTTGCCTCATCCTGACCTCCATCACCTGCGTTTGCTCGAACATGGCCGTGGATGCCGACGCTCCTCATATCGTGCAATGTCCACCAGGGGCTGTGGACAGCTAAAAATCTTCTGGATTTTGCGCATACGCAAACGGGCTATGACGCTTGACTGACCTATCTAATTGAAATTTAAATGATTTATTCGGTTCAAAAAATGAGCACATCGCTAAGTGCTGTGTTAATCACGGGTAAATGTGATGAATCACGAAGGTTATCACCAAGTTTTCCACAGATGGCGTGGATCGGTTCACAGAGGGACTATCCGGGAGAATTCGCGCTCCGGCGCGCCAGGACTGTGGCGATGACCAGGTCTCCCGTGACATTGACCATAGTTCTGCACATATCCAGCAACCGGTCGACGCCCAGGATCACGCCCAGTCCCTCGGGCGGGACACCGACCATGCCTAGGATCATGGCGATGACGGGCAGCGATCCGGCCGGCACCCCGGCGGTGCCGATGCCGGCCAGAATACAGATGCCCATCACGAGTGCCTGTTCGCCCAGGCTCAGAGAAACGCCGAAGAGTTGGGCCAGGAACAGGACGGTCACACCTTCGAACAATGCGGTGCCGTTTTGGTTCATGGCCGACCCGGCGGTCAACACGAACCGGCTCACGTGGCTCGGAAGGCGGAGGTTTTCTTCGGCGACTTTCAGCGCCGTGGGCAACGTGGCGCTCGATGACGAGGTGGCGAACGCCGTGGTCATGGCCAATCGCACGTCGCGGAAAAACGCGATCGGCGATCGACCGCCGAAGACCTTGAGGACCAGGGGATACACCACCACCAGATGCAGCGCCAACGCGAGCAACACCACGCCGACATACGCCAGGAGTTGACCCAGCAGGCCAATACCCAATCGAGCGGTCATGGCAAAGAGCAGCGCGCCGATCCCCAGCGGCGCGAGCTTCAGCACCCAGTCGATCAACGTGCGCATCACGTCGTAGACGCCCTGAACGGCCGACTGGAGACGCCGGGCCGAGTCGGTGCGGGTCAGGGACAGGCCCATCCCGAAGACGAGCGCGAAGAGGATCACGCCGATCATGTCGCCGTTGGCCGCGGCTTTGATAGGGTTGTCGGGGATCATCCCGACCAACAGCGCCACGGCCGACGAGTCGGGCGTGGGGGGCGCGGTCATTGCGGCGGGGTTCCCCGCGAGATCGCGCACGGACACCGAGAGTCCTTCTCCGGGGCGGATGACATTGACCAAGGTCATCCCGATCGCCACTGCGACGAGCGAAAGTCCGGCCGCGTAGATCAGCAGCGTCACTCCCAGGCGTCCCACCTGACCCAGGTCCAGCCCGCACACGCCCACTACCAGGGCGGAGAACACCAGGGGAATCACCAACATGAACAACAATCGGAGAAACACCTGACCGATGGGCTGGGCCACGTGTTCGGCCGCCCACACCAACCACGGCGCGTCATGCGCGGTGGCATTGGCGAGCAGCCCCAGCGTCAGGCCGGCGATCACGCTGATGAGGAGCGTTCGGTGAGTCGCGGGAGATGGAGACAATGCGGACATGGGAGCGATTAGGCGGGAAGTCGGGGCGGATGTCAACCGCAGAGGCGGGGATTGCGCCGCGGGTCCTGCGTCTGGTATAGCTACACACGTATTGCGAGACGAAAAGGACGGATGTATGGAAAACGTGGCGGATCGGCCGGTTGTTCTGGAGACGAACTTCCCGCAACTCGGGGCGAAACGTAAAGGCAAGGTCCGGGATATCTACGACCTGGGGGAGTACTTGCTGCTGGTCGCCACGGATCGGCTCTCGGCGTTCGACGTGGTGCTCCCGGACGGCATTCCGGGCAAGGGATACGTGTTGACCCAGTTGTCGAAGTTCTGGTTCGAGTGGTTATGGGAAATGGAAGACGTGTTGCCGCACCATTTGATCTCCACCGACGTGGAGAAGTTCCCACCCGCGTGCCACGCGTATCGCGACGTGTTGCAGGGGCGCTCCATGCTGGTCGGCAAATACACCCCCCTGCCGGTCGAGTGTATCGTCCGCGGATATCTGGCTGGCTCCGGCTGGAAGGAGTACCGGCAGAGCGGCACGGTGTGCGGCCAGCCCCTGCCATCGGGCCTCAAGGAAGCGGATCGGTTGCCGCAGCCCATCTTCACCCCATCGACGAAAGCGACCACCGGTCACGACGAAAACATTTCGTTCGAGCGGATGGAGTCGCTCATCGGCGCGGATCTGGCCCGCCTCATCCGGCAGTGCAGCCTGACGATCTATCAGCGAGCCGCGGCGCACGCCGAAGCGCTGGGGATCATCATCGCCGATACCAAGATGGAGTTTGGCCTGGAGTCAGAAACGCAGCAGCCCTATTTGATCGACGAGATCCTGACTCCGGATTCGTCGCGGTTCTGGCCTAAGGATCAGTACAAGCCGGGGGGCTCGCCGCCCAGTTTCGATAAACAGTTCGTGCGTGACTACCTGGATTCGATCGGCTGGAATCACCAGCCGCCCGCGCCCACACTTCCGCCCGACGTGATTCGCAAAACGAGCCAAAAGTACGTCGAGGCGCTGACGCGCCTGACGACCACGGGGTAGATGATGGAGCGCGGTCTCGGTGAAGTAGTCAACGCGTTTACCGCCAGCGACGGCCAGCGCCACGTGCTGGTGGGGTTCGACGCGAGGCAAAATTGGTTGCCGATGGCGAACTGGTGGCCCCAGAACGGACCGTTCCTGTATCTGCTACGCGATGACGTGGAGCGGCCGGCTTCCGTCGATAAGAATATCTGGAGTTCGGTCTGCACGGTGCTCACGGATCTGGCCCGTCCGGAGGACGCGGGACCGCATCCTCCGTTATGGAACGACTGCGACCGCCTTCTGCGCCATGTCGCCGGCAAAGACGGGATGGAGGACCGCCGCTACAGCGTCATCGCGGTCACGCTCGCGGTGGAGTCGCTCAACCCAGAAGCGTCCGAGTGGCTGCCCCTGATTGGACCGAACGCACCTGATCTCGGCGCGTTGGACGGTCGATGGCGGCTCGTGGGTTACGATGTGGCGAATCCGAAGCTGTACAGTGGGTTGACCGACGCGCCCTATCACACCGAACACGAGGACGTATTCTCGTTGCAGGTGCGTTGGGTCAAACACCTCAACGACCGCCACCTGTTCATTCCGTTCGAAGAAGCCAAAGGCTTCATCACGATCGTCGAACAGCGGGCGCGGCGATTGGTCCCGTTCGGCGTGTTCGGCGTGTGGGAGCGGGTGTAACGGCTCGAGATCTTCGCGCTCGCGCGATTCGCGGCGTCGGAGTGCCGGCTCGTCTGGCCGCGGTGATCCTCATCGCGGCGATCCTGGCCGCCTGCGGCGGCCGGCACCACACGCCCTCATCGGGCGAACGGTTTTCCACCGTGGCGTCGTGGTACGGCGAGCCGTTCCACGGCCGCCTGACGGCCTCGGGTGAACGGTACAATATGCACGGGTTCACGGCGGCCCACCGATCGTTGCCGTTCGGCACGCGTTTGAAGGTCACCAAACCCGACACCGGGCAGTCCAGCATCGTGACCGTGACGGACCGCGGCCCGTTTATCCGCGGTCGGCACTTGGATCTTTCGTACGGAGCAGCGCAGCAAATCGGCTTGGTGCGCGAAGGTGTTGGACGCGTGGCGGTCGAAGTTCTGGACCGGGACATGCGGTACCAAAAGCGGGTGACGGAAGCCCCGATGCCGGTGGGCTCCGGTGGCTCATTCGCGATCCAGTTCGGGGCGTTTCAGGACTTCGACAACGCGGCTCGGCTCAAACAGGCCTTGGAACTAGAAACGCGCGGGGTGACGATCACGCAGGTCACGGTAGGCGGAGTCACCTATCACCGCGTCCGCCTCGGCCCCTTCCCCTCGCGCGACGACGCGCTGGCGCGAGCCAGCGCGTTCGCCGACGAGGGGTATGAGACGATGATCGTGATGCGGTAGGGATCGAACTGAAGTAATGACCGGTCGGGTCAGACCGCCTGGCGCATCCCCATGATCAGGATTTTGGGGCCGTCCTTGAACGTGACCTGAATCTTGTCCTTGGCGGTGAGGAGGGTCACCACGCCGAGCCCGAAATGGCTGTGGTCGATCACGTCGTCGATCTGGTACGCACCTGACGTCGTGTAGGTCGTCTTCTTCTTGCTCTTGGACGAGACACCTTGCATGCAGCGAGTCCAGGTCTCCTCGGGGGTCACTTTCAATGACTTTCGGCGAGGGGCTGCAACCGTGCTGCCCGGTGGGAGGTAGCGGTGGAGACTGCCACAAGTCTTGCATTTGACCTTGCCGAGCTGATCTCCGACTTTGGAGGAAATCGTGTGGAGGGTTTCCACGCGGCACTTTGTGCAAACCGAACTGATTTCTGCTCCGACAGGCTCTTTCGTGAGTGACGGCATGGGGCCCTTTCTGTGAGAGTTTACTGATATTGTACACTAAAAGCCGAACGAAATGCCGGGGGAGGGTATATTTTCCGTCAGGGCCTCGGATCGTTTCACCCGGAGAATCAGTCGGTTGCCGCCGTGGTGGCGTGATGGAACAGGGCTGCTCGCTCCGAATCCCCCGGCAGTGGGATGTGCCCCCTGGGCCTTTGACGCCGACCGTCCGGGCAGCCGGTGCTATAATGGTCGGCATGTCGCTGCGCATGAGAATGGGTTCTGCCCTCGTACGAACCGGCGCTTGCGGCGAAAACCCCTCGGGACGATGAGATGGACGTGTTCGACCTTCGACGGCGATTGATCAGCGCGCCCATCTTGCGCGCGTTTCGCAACGCCATGCCCACCATGTCGCAGACCGAGCGAGAAGCGCTCGAAGCCGGCACGGTGTGGTGGGATGCGGAACTGTTCAGCGGGCGGCCGAACTGGACTCGGTTGCTCTCCTGTCCTGAGCCGCGCCTGACCGATGCGGAACAAGCGTTTCTGGAGGGTCCGGTCGAAGAATTGTGTGCCCTGCTTGACGATTGGCGGATTACGGAGGAGTGGCGTGATCTGCCGCCGGAGGTGTGGAAGTTCATCAAGGAGCACCGGTTCTTCGGAATGATCATTCCGAAGCAGTACGGTGGCTTGGAGTTTTCCGCGCTGGCGCACTCCGGCGTGGTCATGAAGCTCGCCAGCCGCAGCATCGCGGGCGCCGTGACCGTGATGGTGCCGAACTCGCTGGGGCCGGCCGAACTCCTCCTGCACTACGGAACCGACGAGCAAAAACATTACTACCTGCCGCGCCTGGCGCGCGGCGAGGACGTGCCGTGTTTTGCGCTGACGGGGCCCGAGGCGGGTAGCGACGCGGCGTCCATGCCGGATACCGGGGTAATCTGCCGAGGGACGTTCAAGGGCCAGTCCAACGTGCTCGGCATTCGCCTGAACTGGAACAAGCGGTACATCACGCTCGGTCCGGTTGCGACCGTGCTCGGGCTTGCGTTCAAGTGTCTGGACCCCGATCGACTGCTGGGAGACGTGACCGACCGCGGCATCACGGTTGCGCTCATCCCCACGAACACGCCGGGGATCACGATCGGCAAGCGCCACATGCCGCTGGATATCCCGTTCCAAAATGGCCCGAACCAGGGCAAAGACGTGTTTATCCCGATGGACTACGTGGTCGGCGGTCAGGCCCGCATCGGTCAAGGCTGGCGGATGTTGATGGAGTGCCTCGCCGCCGGGCGGGCGATCTCGCTCCCGGCGCTGGCCACCGGCGCGTGTAAGTTGGCGGCGCGTTCCACCGGCGCGTACGCGCGCGTTCGCAAGCAGTTCAAGACGCCCATTGGGCGTTTTGAGGGCGTGGAAGAAGCCTTGGCGCGAATCGCGGGCGCGGCGTATGCGACCGACGCCGCACGGGTGATGACGCTCGGCGCGGTCGACTCCGGGGAAAAACCCTCGGTTATTTCCGCGATGATCAAGTATCACTTGACCGAACTGATGCGCCACGCGGTCAACGACGCCATGGATGTACACGGCGGTTCCGCGGTGGTCCTGGGTCCGAGCAACTTCATGGCGCGGGTCTATCAGGCGATTCCCATCAGCATCACGGTGGAGGGCGCCAACATCATGACCCGCAACCTGATCATCTTCGGACAGGGTGCGATCCGATGCCATCCGTTTGTGTTGCAGGAGATGCATGCCGCGAGGAATCCGGATCACGAACAGGCGGTGCGGGAGTTCGACCGCGCGTTTTTCGGACACCTGCGGCACATCATCAAGAACGTGTGGCGGGCGCTGACTCAGGGACTGACGGGGGCCCGGTTCGTCGCGACTCCGGTCGACGGTCCCACGCGCCGGTTCTACCAGCGCGCGACCCGAATGAGCGCCGCCTTCGCGCTCGTGGCCGACGCGACCATGATCCTGGTCGGCGCCGCGCTGAAGCGGAGGGAATCCATCTCTGCACGCCTGGGCGACGTGTTGAGCCATCTCTATCTGACCTCGGCCGCGCTCAAACGGTTTGAAGACCAGGACCGGCCCGATGCCGACCTTCCCCTGGTCAGGTGGGTGTGCGAGGAACAGCTCTTCGCGGCCGAAGAGCGACTCGACGCGGTGTTGCGGAACCTTCCGAATCGTCTCGCGGCGTTCGTGCTCCGCGCGCTGGTGTTTCCTTTCGGGCGCAGCGCTCGCCGACCGGACGACCGATTGACCCACGACGTGGCGAGTCTCGTGCTGGAACCTTCCGTTGCACGCGACCGATTGACCGTGGGAGTGTATGTCCCTCGAGACCCCTCCGAGGCGGTCGCGCGTCTGGACGCGGCGCTGATCAAGGTGGCGGCCGCGGAAGCCGTCGAAAAGAAGCTTCGCGCCGCGGTCCAACGGGGTCTCCTGCGAAACACGGGCGAGTCCACATTGTTGTCCGAGGCCGTCGCGTTGGAGGTCATCACGCAACACGACGCCGACGCCGTCACCGAAGCCGCGGCCATCCGCCGTGACGTGATTCAGGTCGACGACTTCCCCCCGGAGTATTGGCTGCGCGCGCGGAACGAGCCGGTGCGCAGGACCGTCGCGAACCAGTAGTCCCGTCCCACCCGCTCCATTTCTTGATTTCGTCTCACCGGCCCTCTAAGATCACCCCCGGACCACAATCGGGAGGTGACATGCGACTGATGGATCGCACCGCGCTCGTGACGGGCGGCGGTACCGGAATCGGGCTCGCCATCGTCGGAGCGCTGACGGCCGAGGGAGCGCGGGTGGCGATTGCGTCACGGGATGACGCGCGGTCTCGTACCGCCGCGGCCGACCTTGATCGTTCGGGCGAGCGCGTGATGTCCCTCCGGATGGACGTGACGGATCGAACGGCCGTCGAACGGGGAGTCGAGTCCGTGGTCAAGCGGTGGGGGAGCATCGACATTCTCGTCAACAACGCGGGCGTGTCAGGGATCACGACGTTGTCGGATCCCGACGATGCGGTGTGGCACCAGATTCTCGCAACGAACCTGACCGGGATGTACGTGGTCACGAAGGTGGCTGCGCGCCGCATAAAAGACCACGCGCACGGCCGGATCATCAACCTGTCCTCCGTATTGGGGCGGTTCGGTGTCCCCGGGTATGCCGCCTACTGCGCGTCCAAACACGGGGTCATCGGGCTGACGAGGGCGCTGGCGCTCGAACTCGCGCCGCGGGGCATCACGGTCAATGCGTTGTGCCCCGGTTGGGTCGAGACCGCGATGGCGCAGGATGGGATTGCCAACGGTGCCCGGGCGATGGGGGTCAGCGAAGCCGAATTCAGGCGACAGGCCGAAGCCGCGGTGCCGCTCAAGCGCTTCATGCAACCGTACGAAATCGGGCAACTCGCCGTCTACGTGGCCTCCGACGCTGCCGACGGGATGACCGGTCAAGCGCTGAACTTGTGCGGCGGCGCGACGATGGACTGACGCCCGGTGTCGATCGCTAAACTCGCCATTGTCGCGGCCGTCGTCATCGGCGTGGTCGCGTTTTTCTTCTTGGACCTGGGGCGATTTCTGACCCTAGAGACGCTCAAAGCCAATAAAGACGCGCTGCGTACCTATACCGACGCGCACTACTGGGCGGCCGTGCTCGCCTTCATCGCGGCGTATTGTGTCCAGACCGCGTTGTCACTGCCCGGGGCGGTCATCTTCACATTGGCCGGCGGGTTCTTGTTCGGCACCGCGCTCGGAACCGTCTACGTGAACATCGGAGCGACTTCGGGCGCGGTGCTCGCGTTGCTCGCCACGCGTCATCTGTTTCGGGACGCGGTGGAGCGCCGATTCGCCGCGAGGTTGGACACGATCCAACGCGGGTTCAGCCAGAACGCGTTCAGCTACCTCTTGACGCTGCGGCTGATTCCGCTGTTTCCATTTTTTCTAGTGAACCTTGCCGCGGGTCTCACGCGTATTCGAGTCCCCACCTACACGGCGGCGACCGCGATCGGGATCATCCCGGCCAGCATCGTGTACGCCAACGCCGGGAGTCAGTTGGGACGGATCGAATCGCTGAAGGATGTGGCCTCGCCCGGCGTTTTAGGATCGTTCGCGTTGCTCGGCTTGCTCGCGTTGGTTCCAGTTTTCTACCAGCGATGGCGTAAGACCGCACCGGCCCCCTAGGGGGATCGTCGTCCGATGACCGACACCTCCACGCTGATCCTGCCGAACGATGAACACAATCGTCTGCTGGTCAGCAATGTCCACCCGCCGACATGGACCAACCCGGAGCCTTCAGGCCGCTATAACCTGGTGGTCGTGGGGGCGGGTACGGCCGGTCTGGTGACTGCGGCGATCGCCGCGGGTCTGGGCGCCAAGGTGGCGCTCATTGAGCGACACCTGATGGGGGGGGATTGTCTCAACGTCGGGTGTGTCCCGTCCAAAGGCGTGATCGCCGCTTCTCGCGCGTGGGCCAAGGTCCGGAGCAGCGCGGCGTTCGGCGTGGTGGGCACCGAGTCCATGACCGTGGACTTCGCGACGGCGATGGCCAGGATGCGCCGCTTGCGTGCTCGGATCAGCCACAATGACTCGGCCCATCGGTTTGCCGGGTTGGGCGTGGACGTGTTCATCGGTGACGGGCGGTTCGCAGGGCCGGGGGTTGTCGAGGTCGGAGGTAAACGCCTGGAATTTTCGAAAGCGGCCGTGTGTACCGGCGCGCGTGCGGCGATTCCTCAGATTCCCGGTCTGCCGGAAGCGGGCTACTTGACCAATGACACGCTGTTCACGCTCACCGAACTGCCGCGTCGTCTGGCCGTGATCGGCGCGGGGCCGATCGGGTGCGAGATGGCGCAGGCGTTTGCGCGCTTTGGCAGCCGAGTGTCGCTGCTCGAACGAACGACACGAATCCTTCCTCGCGATGATGCCGAAGCGGCGGAGATCGTGCGGGGGCGGATGGCGAAGGACGGCGTGGAGGTCGTGTTGGACGCTGCCGTGACGCGGGTGGAGCGACGCGGCGCGGAGAAGGCGCTGCTGTACACGGTAGGCGGCAGGCTGAGCGAGGTGCTGGTCGACGAGATTCTGGTCTCGGTCGGGCGGGCGCCGAACGTGGAGGGGCTCGGGTTGGAGTCCGTCGGCGTGGAGTACGACACGGTGAGCGGGGTGAGGGTCAACGATCGACTCCAGACCGCGACTCCCGCGATCTCTGCGGCCGGCGACGTGTGTTTCCCGCACAAGTTTACGCACGCGGCAGACGCCACGGCCCAGACCCTGATTCAGAACGCGCTCTTCCCCCACCCCTTCGGCCTGGGCCTGGCGAGCGTCAAATCACTGGTGATTCCCTGGGCCACGTACACCGACCCGGAGGTCGCGCACGTGGGCCTGTCGCTGGCTGAGGCCGAGTCCGCTGGAATGGACATCGACACGTTCACGTTCAGGTTGTCCGACGTGGATCGCGCAATCCTCGATGGCGAGGAGGAGGGGTTCGCACGCGCGCTGGTCAAAAAAGGAACCGATACGATCATAGGTGCTACGGTGGTCGCCGCGCACGCGGGCGACCTGATCAGCCAGTTCACCCTGGCGATGCGCAACGGACTGGGGCTCTCCGCGATCGCGGGAACGATTTACCCGTACCCCACTCAGGCGGAAGTCGTCAAAAAGGTCGCCAGTGCGTGGCGGAGGTCCACCTTCACCGCCGGGAAAAAACGGGTTCTGACACGGTGGTTTACCTGGACTCGGCGCTGAGATTCATTGATACGGTCCGTTGACGCTGGTCGATCGGTGGATAGTATAGTTACACCGTGATGAGCTGAAAGGTGCCAACCATGGATATCGGATTCATCGGTCTTGGGAAAATGGGGATGAACATGGTCACGCGATTGGCGCGGGGCGGCCACCGCGTGGTCGCGTACGACCGCAACCCCGAGGTCGTGACCCTCGCCGAAAAGGTGGGGTGCATCGGGGCGTCATCGCTCGCCGATCTCGCCGCCAAGCTGCCCGCGCCCCGGGTCGTGTGGGTGATGGTGCCGGCCGGCACGCCGACCGAAGAGACCATCGCCAGCGCCGCGCCGTTCCTCGGTCAAGAAGACATCATCATCGACGGCGGCAATACGCACTTCCACGACGACATTCGACGCGAAAAAGATCTTGCGGGACAAGGGATCTGCTACGTCGACGTGGGCACGAGCGGAGGCGTCTGGGGACTCGCGCTCGGGTACTGTTTGATGGTGGGCGGAGACGAGTCCGTGGTCAAGCGCGTGGAGCCCGTGTTCTCGACGCTCGCGCCCGATCGCGGGTGGGCGCACGTCGGCGGGCCGGGGGCCGGCCACTACGTGAAGATGGTGCACAACGGCATCGAGTACGGCATGATGCAGACGTATGCCGAGGGGTTCGAGTTGATGGCGCGCAGCCGATACCGCTTCGACCTCGCCCGGGTCGCGGACCTGTGGATGCACGGGAGCGTGGTGCGTTCGTGGCTGTTGGAGCTGACGGCAGGCGCGTTGTCGCGGGACCCGCGGCTTGAACAGGTTGACGGATACGTTCAGGACTCTGGCGAGGGCCGGTGGATGATCCAAGAGGCGCTCGACCGCGACGTTCCCGTGCCGACGTTGACCGCGGCGCTGTTCACGCGGTTTCGCTCGCGGCAGGAGACCTCGTTCGCGGAAAAAATGTTGGCGGCGTTGCGGAACGCATTCGGCGGGCACGCGGTGCGATCCGCCAAACCGTGACGCGAGGAGACTGACGATGCCGGAGGTGACCGTCGAGAATGGCGTGACCGTAGAACCGAAACGCGTCGTGCCACCGTGCACGCTGGTGATTCTCGGAGGCTCGGGTGATCTGGCGCGTCGAAAACTGATTCCGGCCCTGTACAACTTGCTGTTGGACGGCGTGTTGCCGGATGTTGCGGTGTTGGGCGTCGGCCGCAAGGCGCTGTCCGACGCCGAGTTCCGGGCCGCGGCGCGAGACGGCATTGCCGCGCACTCGCGTCAGGCGCTCGACGAGGCGAAGTGGGGCGAGTTCGAGCGGCGGTTGTTTTACACCACCGGCGAAGTCGAAGACGGCGAGACGTACGGGCGGATTCGCTCTCGGGCCGACACGATCGAGCGAGACCTTGCGTTGCCCGGGCACCGGGTGTTTTACCTGGCGATTCCGCCGACGTCGATCGCGGCCGCGGCCGAGGGCCTCCATCGTGCGGGCCTGGTCCATTCCCCCGACCCCGGGCGGCTGTTTTCGCGCGTCATCGTGGAAAAACCCATCGGGCGCGACCTGACCTCCGCTCGTGAAATCAATGCGGTGCTGGCGCGGACGTTCGATGAATCCCAAGTCTTCCGCATCGACCACTACCTCGGGAAGGAGACGGTCCAGAACCTGCTCGTGTTGCGGTTCGCCAACGGGATTTTCGAGCCGTTGTGGAATCACAAGTACATCGACCACGTCGAAATCACGGTTGCGGAGGAACAGGGCGTCGGCTCCCGCGCGGCGTACTACGAAGAGGCCGGCGCGCTGCGGGACATGGTGCAAAACCACATTCTTCAACTCTTGTCCTTGGTGGCGATGGAGCCCCCGTGGTCGTTGGATCCCGACGTGGTCCGGAACGCGCGGGTGGAAGTGTTGCGGTCGCTGCGGCCGATCGTCGGGCCACTCGTCAACGAATACACCGTGCGCGGACAATACAGCGCGGGCGTCATCGACGGTCAAGAGGTCCCGGGTTATCGACGGGAAGACGGCGTCAAGCCGGACTCCACGGGCGAGACCTACGTGGCGCTCAAGGTGTTCATCGACAACTGGCGGTGGGCCGGTGTGCCGTTTTATCTGCGGACGGGCAAGCGGCTGGGCAAGCGGGTCACGGAAATCGCGGTCCAGTTTCGCGAGGTTCCTCCGGTGTTGTTCAACGCGCCGCCGTCCACGCCGCTGGAGCCCAACGTGCTCGCACTCCAGATTCAGCCCGAAGAAGGGTTTTCGCTTCGCATCAATTCCAAACAGCCGGGGTCTCGCGTCCGCATCGAGCCCGTTGCGATGGACTTCCGCTACGGTTCGGAGTACGGCTCGGCCTCGCCCGAGGCGTACGAGCGGCTGCTGCTGGACGTGATGGCCGGAGACCCCACATTGTTCATGCGGCGCGACGCGGTGGAGGCGGCGTGGGCATGGATCACGGGGATTTTGGACGGGTGGAAAGAGCAGGGCGCGAAGTGGTTGCCCGAATACGCGGCCGGGACGTGGGGGCCGGTGGAGGCCGATCGTATGGTTGAAGGGGACGGGCGTCGGTGGCGAACGCTGTAAGCCACGCTGGGTGAGTTGCGCGTGATTCTGGCAGGGGATATCGGAGGCACCAAGACGATTTTGGCGCTCGTACGCGCCAAAAAGAATCATCTCGACGTCGTGCGGGAAGAAACGTTCGCCAGTCGAGAGCACGCACGTTTCGATGATCTGCTCGCTTCGTTCCTGAAACACGGCGGACGCGGCGACGTCTCGGCCGTCTGCCTGGGGGTCGCCGGACCGGTCCGCGAGGGGCGTTGTCAGACCACGAATCTCCCGTGGGTGTTGGACGAACGAGAGTTGGCGGCCGCAGTCGGCGCTCCGGCTGCCAAGCTGCTCAACGACGTCGAGGCCGCGGCTTTCGGGATGTTGAGTTTGCGCGAGGACGAGTTCGTGGTCCTCAATCGGGGGGTGGCGACTCGCGGAAACATCGCCGTGATAGCGGCGGGCACAGGGCTCGGCCAGGCGATTCTGGCGTGGGACGGTGACCGGTATCTCCCGGTGCCCTCAGAGGGAGGGCACGTGGATTTCGCGCCGAGAACCGACCGCGAGATCGACCTCCTGCGTTTCCTGCGCGCTGAGTTCGGCCGGGCGAGCTACGAGCGGGTGGTCTCGGGGCCGGGCCAGTACCACATCTATCGGTATCTCGTGTGCGCGGGCGGGGCCGTGGAGCCCGAGTGGCTAAGGGACCAACTTGCGGTGGACGACCGGAGCGCCGTGGTGACTCGTGTGGGGTTGGCTCAGGGAGACCCCCTCTGCGTCGAAGCGCTGGACCTCTTTGTTTCTCTCTATGGCGCGGAAGCCGGCAACCTGGCGTTGAAGGCGTGCGCGATCGGCGGTGTGATCGTCGGCGGAGGGATCGCGCCCAAGATCATCGACAAACTTACGGACGGGACGTTCATGTCCGCGTTCACGGCCAAGGGGCGTTACCGCGAATGGATGGAGTCAATTCCGGTCAAGGTGGCTCTCAATCCGCGCGCGCCGCTGCTGGGCGCGCTGCGCTACGCTGCGGAACGTCTGGTGCCTGGAGGCGCTGCTTGACCGGGAAGTGAGGCGTCACCCGCTCGCCCGAGCGTGCGGCCGCGCCTCCAACGATCCGGCTCAACCCCGAGACCTTGCGGGCGCCTCGAACCGCATCTTCCCGCGCTCCAACCCTCCCGCCAACCTCGACGGGATCTGTCGCTTTGCGCGTGCACGGGTCCCGTCCGCGGACTTGTGGCTTGACAAGGTGGGGGGATTTCTTTAAGATCCCGCGGCGTTACAAGCGTCTTCGGGATGCGTATCGAGTATGACATGGTGTGGATGATTGGAGTGTGCTTGCTGCTGGTCGCGGCAATTCCCGCGGCGGTACCTGCAGCTGAGCGCGACCCTCTCCAACCCCGCGTGCCAAAAGAACAGATGGAAGCCGCCAGAGCGATGACGAATCCATTTCCAGCCACGCCGGACAATGTGACCAAAGGGGACGGACTGTACCACGGCAAAGGCACGTGTTTTGTCTGTCACGGTTCAAAGGGCTTGGGCGACGGGCCGGCAGCCGTGGGATTGGACCCCACCCCGAGAAATTTTGCGAATACCGCGTTCCACCGCTCGCGCACCGACGGGGAGTTGATGTGGGTGCTGAAGAATGGTAGCGCTGGGACCGCGATGATTCCGCTCATCGGCAGCGTCATCACTGAAGAAGAAGGTTGGCTCATCTTGCTGTACGAGCGAAGTTTGGCGTCGGCGGGGTCGTGAACGCACGTCGGGGGATGAATATTTTCCTGCGCAGGCCGTCTGAAGGGGCGAGCGTCGATTGCGTGTAATGGGATCGTTCGTCTCGATCGCGTGCACCGCGCTGACCCTACTGGTTTGGAGTGGGGGTCTGAGTATCTGGACTGAGGGCGTTGTTTGGGCGGCCGACGGGACCGTCTCCATCGTGGCGCCCAGGCCGAACGAAGTGGTGGGAAACAACGTGACGGTGACCTGGTTGCAGGAGAAAGCGGGACGAGCGGATCACGTTCATGTGTTCGTCGATCGTGGTCAGATGAAACCCGTGAAGACCGGCACGTCAACGGTCATCAAAGGATTGTCGAAGGGGACACACGAGATCACGGTCCAGGCGTACAGCAACGAGCACGAGCCGCTCGATGCCAAGGCGTCGGTCACCGTGAAGGTCGAGTAGGGTGTTGAGGTCAGGGGCTCACTTCATTCATTGAAGAGGGAGGAACGGTCCATGGGCAAGAGCACAGGTGTGGTGATCGCGGGAGTCATTGGAATCGCCTTCGCAGCCGGCGTGGCCACGGCGGCTGAGAAGGACATCAAAATGTCCCGCGTGCCGGCTGCCGAGGTGCAGAAGGCGAAGGACATGAAGAATCCGTTGAAGCCGACGCCGGATGTCCTCGCGAAAGGCAAGGCGATTTTCGAAGGCAAAGGGACGTGCTTTACCTGCCACGGCAACTCGGGGAAGGGAGACGGCCCCGCCGGAGGTGCGCTCGATCCAACCCCCCGGAATTTCACCAATCCGGAGTTCAACAAGGTCCGGACGGCCGGCGAGATGTTTTGGGTCGTCAAGAACGGCAGCCCGGGCACTGGGATGATCTCGTATAACCCCGCCATGATCAGCGACGACGAAGCGTGGGAGGTCATCACCTACGCGCGATCGCTCGGTGGTGAGAAATAACCTGTCACCCGCACTGTAGACTCGAATAGCACGATCAGGGAGGCCCGTTTCCGGGCCTCCCTTTTTTTGTCTACCCCTTGCCATTTTTCGTCGTAACCCCTCGAATTTCTAGGCCTGAACGGTCTTCCCAACCGAATGTTTCAAGCCCCCGATTGGTCTCTACACAGGGGTAAACCGCGGCACCTATGGGAATTCGGGAGAGAATTTTCCACTTTTGGGCCGCCCAGCCAGGCCTAGAGGGACGGTCACGGCCGAAAAATACTCAAAAACGCACCAACTATGTGTTCTCTTACCCAGCGCTTCGTCATTCACGCGCTGGCATAAACATTGCGATCTTAAAAGGGCCTTCTATTCACCAAATGCCAGTAACACAGGCGTTGGCGATAGCGGCGACTGTTCTCAGCACGTACAGCTTCCACGAACGGTGACGACATAAACGCGACGGCTGCCGGAGCAGGGTGGATCCGGCCATGCGTTAACGTGCGACGGACGATACTCACAACGCTCTTCCCACTAGCCGCGATCATTGCCGTTCTCTTGGCGGTGCCGTCGCAGGCGTGGGGCGCCGTTATCCATTCGACCAACGGTGTGCAAACTGGCGTTGCCACGATCGCCGCAGGAAGTACGACGACGACGGTGACAATGAGTGCCGTTGTTCCTTCCCAAAGTGTCCTCTGGTTTGAAGCCTCACACAATTCAAACATGCCCGATAACGGATCGGTGAGCGGGCAGCTGACGAACGCGACGACGCTGACGTTCCAACGCGTCGGAATCACCGGTACCATGACGATCCGCTGGCACGTGGCGTACTTCAGTTCCGGCGTCTCGGTGCAGCGCGGCTCGATATCCAAGATGGGTTTCGCGACCGTCAACGTCCCAATCACCGCGGTAACCCTCACGCAGTCATTTGTCCTGGTCAGCCAACGGAAGAGCGGGACCAGCTTTACCAACACGAGTTTTGTGCGGGCGCAGCTCACGAGTACGACCAATCTCGAACTGTCATCGCTCGGGGCGCCAGGTGGCGGCGAAACGGCGATGGTCGAGTGGCAGGTTGTCCAGTTTCTCAACGGGGCCACTGTTCAGCGTGGGTTGACCCCTTTCACGACCGGGGCCACGACCGCCACTGCCGCGGTCAGCGCGGTCAATCTCACCTCCTCGTTCTTGATTTTCAATTACCGAAGCGCCACCGGAACCATCGCGAACATCGGCCAGAAGATGGTGCGCGGCCAGATCACCTCGTCGACCCTATTAACCTTTGATCGTCTCCCCACGGGACAAACGATCGATGTCTCATGGTTCGTGGTGTCGTTCACCGATGGAACCGCGACGCAGAGGGGGACGGCAAATTTTGCGACGGCCGCGACGACCAGTAACGTCACGCTCAGCCCCGCGGTGGTGTTGAACCGATCCGTGGCGTTCGGGGGGAACATGAGCGAAACCGGAGCGGGCGGCGGCCGCACCGCCTTTACCGGGGACGACAATCCCGGGTACGCGTCCTTCCGGCACTCCCTGACCACTACCACGAATCTCGAACTGGTGCGAGGCGTCACTGGTGCGGCGGCCGACGTCGGATGGTTTGTGGTCCAGTTCGCGCCGTTGGCCGTGCCGACCATCCTGGCGGCCGGTGACACGCCCGCCGACAACGGTGGGGCGATTAATCTGACCTGGACGCCGTCCGCCACGGTTGGCGTCACGGAGCAGCGGGTCTACCGATCGACGACAAGCGGTGGGCCATACTCGCTCGTCACCACATTCACAAACAACACGACCAACGCGTACACCAACACCGGACTCACCAACGGGGTCACGTATTTCTACGTGGTGCGGTCGTTCGACGGCGGTCAGGAATCTTTGGACAGCAACCAAGCTTCTGCGGCGCCGGCGGACAACCTGGCGCCGAACGCTCCGACGGGCGTGCTTGCTTCAGACACGCCGGCGGACAGCGGCGGTGCGATCACGCTGATCTGGACACCATCCACATCAACCGATGTGACGTCGCAGCGGGTGTACCGGTCGACCACCTCGGGCGGGCCCTACACGCTGGTCACGAGTTTCTCGAACAACACCACGAATACGGCGATTGATACGGGTCTCACCAACTTCACTACGTACTACTACGTGGTCCGTGCGTTCGACGGGATCCAGGAGTCAACGAACAGCAATCAGGGGTCTGCCGCGCCGCTCGATAACATCCCTCCGGTGGCTCCGACTAGTTTGAGCGCAACAGAGGTGGCCGCAGACGACGGCGGCGCGATCGCGCTGACCTGGACGCCTTCCACATCGACCGACGTCACCGAGCAGCGCGTCTATCGGTCGACGACGAGCGGCGGGCCGTACACCTTGGTGACCAGTTTCTCTAACAATACGACGACTGCGTTCACCGACACCGGACTGACCAACGGGACGACCTACTACTACGTCATACGTGCCTTCGACGGGGTGAATGAGAGCGGGAACAGCAACCAATCCAATGCGGTGCCGATCGACAACCTTGCGCCGAACGCGCCGACCGCGTTGAGCGTGGTCGATACGCCGAGCGATACCGGAGGGGCGATCAACCTGACGTGGACCGTGTCCACGTCTCCCGACGTGGCGGCCCAGCGCGTGTACCGATCGACCACGACGGGCGGACCATACACGCTGGTGACAGGTATTGCGAACAACACGAGCACGACCTATACGGATTCGGGCCTGACCAACGGGACGACGTATTACTACGTGGTTCGGGCGTTCGACGCCACGCAAGAGTCGGCGAACAGCAACGAGGCCTCCGCGGCTCCCATCGACAACGCGCCTCCGGCACCCACCGCGTTGAGCGTTGCGGATGTTCCGGCGGATAACGGCGGGGCGCTGGCGCTGATCTGGACGCCTTCGGTCGCGGGTGGGGTAACGAGCCAACGGGTCTACCGATCGCAAACGAGCGGCGGGCCATACGTGTTGATTACGAGCTTTGCCAATAACACGACCAGCGCGTATACGGATGTTGGCCTTAGCAACGGGACGACCTATTACTACGTAGTGCGCGCGTTCGATGGGGTGGAATCGGCGAATAGCAACCAGGCATCGGCCGCGCCGGTCGATAACAGCGCGCCGGTGGCACCGACCGCGGTCAGCGCGACGGATGTGGCGGGGGATCAGGGCGGCGCGCTGGCGCTGAGCTGGACCCCGTCCACCTCGACCGACGTGACCGCGCAGCGGGTGTACCGGTCGCTGACCACGGGCGGCCCCTAC
>CAZMYW010000005.1:0-70683 GCA_964570625.1 uncultured Nitrospirota bacterium
GAGTACTCCATTCCATAAGCCTGTTCAGGGATGGTCAGATGCCAGGCGCCGCGAGCACCGCACCGGAGCGTACTAAGTGCGTACGTGAGGAGCCGATGCGCAGCGGCAACGCCGCAGATGACCGTCCATGGACAGGCGCTCATTCGATGATTTTCGGCACCCGAAAACACCCACTCTCCGAATCCGGCGCGTTCGCCAACACGTCGTCCCGGGACAATGACGGTTTCACCACGTCCTCCCGCAAGACGTTCTGCATCGGAACCACGTGCGCGGTCGGCGCGACCTGCGTCGTGTCGACGCGATTGAGCGTTTCGACGTACGTCAAGATCGACGAGAGTTGTCGCCTGAACAGGACCTTTTCCTCCTCGGAGACGGCGAGGCGCGCCAGCTTGGCCACGTATTCAACTTGTTCCCGCGTGATCTCCACTAGGCCAACTCCAATCTCGCGAATTTGACCGCCAGTTTCTTCGTCCCCGCCGAGTGAAACGCCACGACGACGCGGGCCTCATCGCCGACGCCTTCCGCGGTCTGGATCGTGCCCACGCCCCAGACCGGGTGCCGGACCCGGGCGCCGATGGCGAATCCCGAGTCGTCCGAATGGCCGCCGGGCTCTTGATTATACGGGTTCGAGGCGGGAGTTCGCCGCGCAGCCGCGCCGTCGGTCGGGGAGCTTCGCCATGGACGAGGAGTCTGCGAGTCCCACGCGCGCCCGCTCCCAGCCTCCGCACGATCGTCCATGCCGATTTCGCGCTTCAACTCTCCCGGGATCTCATCGACGAAGCGGGACGGCGCGTTGAACTGCACCGACCCATACAACCGCCGCAGGCCCGTGTAGGTCAGATACAGTCGTTCCTTGGCCCGCGTCATCCCCACGTAACACAGGCGCCGCTCCTCCTCCATCGCCTCCGGATCCTGGAGCGCGCGCGCGTGGGGAAACAGGCCTTCTTCCGCGCCCACGATGAAGACCACCGGAAACTCCAGGCCCTTGGCGGAGTGGAGCGTCATCAACGGCACCGCGCCGTCGGCGGAGGTGAGGGCATCCGTGTCGGAGACCAGTGCGACCTGATCGAGGAACGCGGACAGCGCAGACGACCGGTGAGGAGTGTCGGGCGCGAATTCGCCGGTGGTCGAGCCCACCGGTTCGTCTCCCGCCTCCCCTGCCCGGCGCTCTTCGAACTCTTCCACCGCGGAAAAGAGTTCCTGGATGTTCTCGATCCGGGACTCCGCCTCCGCGCCGAACTCCTCACGCAGGGATTCGATGTAGCGGGTTCGCTCCAACACCGCGGTCAGCAACACCGGGAGTGACGCGTTGCGCGCGGTCTCTCGCAGGCCGTCGAGCAGCGCGAGAAACCGGTCGAGGGCCCGCCGCGAGGCCGCGACCAACCGGTCGGGATCACCCGTGATCTTGCGCAGCGCGTCGGACCACGGCAGCCCGGCGTCCGTGGCGTAGGCGTCGATGCGCTCCACGGCCGTGGCCCCGATCCCCCGAGTGGGCACATTGATGATGCGTTTGAGACTCACGGCGTCCGCCGGGTTCGCCAGCACCCGCAAATACGCCACCACGTCCTTGATTTCCTTGCGCTCGTAAAACCGCAGACCGCCCACGATTACGTAGGGAATGGCTTCGTTGCGCAGGCGCTCTTCCAGGGCGCGCGACTGGGCGTTGGTCCGGTAGAGCACGGCGAAATCTCGGTAGACCCTGCCCGCGCGCAGGTGTTCGCGCAACGCGCGGCACAGATATTCGGCCTCGGCCACGTCGTCGGAGAGGCGCGCCACCGTCAGCTTTTCTCCCCCCAACCGGTCGGTCCACAGGCGTTTGCGTTTACGCGAGGGATTGCGTTCGACCACCGCGGACGCCGCATCCAGGATCGCCTGGGTGGACCGATAGTTCTGCTCCAACGTAACGATCACGGCGTTCGGAAAATCTTTCTCGAACTCCAGGATGTTCCGCACGTCCGCACCGCGGAATGCATAGATGCTCTGATCGTCGTCACCCACCACGCACAGATTGGCGCGTTCGCCGGCCAACAGGCGAACCAGCCGGTACTGCGCGAAATTCGTATCCTGATACTCGTCGACCAACAGGTACCGAAATTGCCGGTGATACCCGGCGAGCACCTCGGGCGCTCGTTCGAACAACCGCACCGTTTGCATGAGCAGGTCGTCGAAGTCCCACGCGCCGGAGGCCCGCAGCCGGTCCTGATAGAGGAGATACGTGCGGGCCACCGCGTCGTCCATGCCGAACGCCTGGGCGTCGGACCGAAACGCTTCCGGCGTCGTCAGCGCATTTTTGAGGTCGGAGATCCGCCGCGAGATCGCCTTCGGTTTGTACACGTCTTCGTTGATCCCGAGCGCGCGGGCACACTCCCGGATCAACGTGCCTTGATCGCCCGAGTCATAGATCACGAACTCGTTCGGATAACTCAAGCGCCCGGCGTGTGTCCGCAGGATTCTGACGCAGGCCGAATGAAACGTACTCACCCACACCCCCCGGCCCGTCGGCCCGAGCAACCGCTCCACGCGGTCCTTCATCTCCCCCGCGGCTTTATTGGTAAACGTCACGGCCAGGATCTGGGCCGGATGCACCCCCTGCGACGCGATCAAGTGCGCGATCCGATACGTGATGACGCGCGTCTTCCCGCTGCCCGCCCCGGCGAGGATCAACAGCGGGCCGTCGGTGTGCAACACCGCGGCGCGCTGCGCTGGATTCAAATCGTCCAACAATGTGGTCACGTCTCGTCGTCCT
Organism: uncultured Nitrospirota bacterium; assembly: GCA_964570625.1. Lineage (GTDB taxonomy): Bacteria > Nitrospirota > Nitrospiria > 2-01-FULL-66-17 > 2-01-FULL-66-17 > JBFLXB01. The sequence continues at coordinate 2,747 of CAZMYW010000005.1, forward strand.
GTCTCGTTGTCGCGGGGGGCGGCCCCGTATTCCACCGGACCGAATGCCACTACTCCACCGTCACGCTTTTGGCCAGATTCCTCGGTTGATCCACGTCGCTGCCGCGCAACACCGCGATGTGGTAGGCCAGCAACTGCAGGGGCACCACCGCCATGATCGGCATCACCAACGCGTCCAGCTCCGGAATGCCGATGACGGCGTCGGCTTTGGCCGACGCGTCTTCGTCGCCTTCCGTCACCACTGCGATCACGGCGCCGTCGCGGGCTTTGACTTCCATCAGGGCGTTCAGGATCTTGTCGTACGACGCGTCCCGCATCGCCAACATCACCACGGGAAGCCCTTCGTCGATCAACGCGATCGGGCCGTGTTTCATTTCTCCGGCCGGATACCCTTCGGCATGGATGTACGAAATTTCCTTCAGCTTGAGCGCGCCTTCCAGTGCGATGGGGTAGTGGATCCCTCTCCCCAGATACAGAAAATCATTGCGACCGGCGAACCCGCGCGCGATCTCCGCCACGCCCTTCGCCGATCGGCGCAGCCAGTCTTCGAGGTGCGCCGGAAGCTGGAACAGCGCGTCCGCGTAGCGTTTCTGCATTGCGGAGTCGAGTCGCCCCCTCGTCTGCCCCAGCGCCAGCGCGAGCAACACCATCGCGGCCAACTGGCACACGAAGGCCTTGGTGGACGCCACTCCGATTTCGGGGCCGGCGTGGGTGTACAACACGCCGTCGGCCTCGCGCGCAATGGTGCTGCCCACCACGTTGCAGATGGCCACGGTGCGACCGCCGCGAGCTTTGGCTTCGCGCATGGCGCCCAAGGTGTCCGCGGTCTCGCCCGACTGCGAGATCGCCACGATCAGATCAGCCGGCGACACGATCGGGTCCCGGTATCGGTACTCCGACGCGATGTCCACCTCCACCGGCACTCGCGCGAGCCGCTCGATCAAGAACTTGCCGACGAGTCCCGCGTGCCACGACGTGCCGCACGCCATAATCGTAATCTTCGAGGCCAACCGCAGCGCCTCGGCGGGAACGCCCAGTTCATCGAGGTACACCGCTCCGGTTTCGTGCGACAGGCGGCCCTGGATCGTGTTGATCAACGCCTGGGGTTGCTCGTAGATCTCTTTCAACATGAAATGCTTGAACCCCCCCTTCTCCGCCATGGCCGGGCTCCAGGAAATCTGCGTGGGGCGGCGATCGTGCTGCCGGCCCCCCAGATCGCTGATCTCCACCCGACCGGCCGAGGCGACGATCACGTCGCCGTCTTCCAGAAAGATCACCGACCGCGTGTGCGACAGAATCGCAGGCACGTCCGACGCGATAAATTGTTCACCCTCGCCCACGCCTACGATGAGGGGGCAGCCGTATCGCGCCGCCACCAAGACGCCGGGATCGCTCTCAGCCATCGCCACCACGGCATACGACCCTTTGAGTCGGGCAAGCGTCTCGCGAAACGCCGCCTCCAGCGACTTGCCCTGCTCCAACCCGCGGTCGATCAAGTGCGCGATGATCTCGGTGTCGGTTTCGGACTGAAAGGTCCGTCCCGCGGACGCGAGTTCTCGCTTGAGCGGGAGGTAGTTCTCGATGATGCCGTTGTGGATCACGACGACGCGGCCCGCGCGATGCGGATGCGCGTTTTCCTCCGACGGACGCCCGTGGGTGGCCCACCGCGTGTGGCCGACCCCCATGGTGGCGCCATACCGCGCGGCTCCGAGCACCGTTTCCAGGTTGGCCAGTTTCCCCGCGGCACGACGCACTTCGAGTCGTCCGTGATCCAGAAACGCGATCCCCGCCGAGTCGTACCCGCGGTACTCCAGTCGTTTCAACCCGTCGATCAGGATCGGGACCGCGGGTTGTTTGCCGACATATCCGATGACGCCGCACATCGTGGTTTCGTCCCCTCTGTTATCGTCGTTTCTGCGTTCGCCGCTTCACCGAGCGCGGTTTCTTCCGCGGTGTCGCGGACGCCGACGTCGGTCCCGCGCCGGCACTCTCGACGCCTCGGCGTGTGGCGGCCCACCCCTTCTTGATGATCTGTCGCACTCGCCCGATCACCAACGCGCCGGGGGGAACATCTTCGCTCACCGTCGTTCCCGCGGCCACGATCGCGCCTTTGCCGATCACCACCGGCGCCACCAACTGACTGTCGCTGCCGATAAACACGTCGTCTTCAACGATGGTCCGCGATTTCTTCACTCCATCGTAGTTGCAGGTGATCGTCCCCGCGCCGATATTCACGCCCCGGCCGATGGTGGCGTCGCCGAGATAACTGAGGTGATTCGCTTTGGCGGCGACACCCAACTCGGTTTTTTTCAGTTCGACGAAGTTGCCCACGCGCGCGTCCCGTCGGAGCACCGTGCCGGGCCTCAGGTGGGCGAACGGTCCGACCGACGCCCCCTCTTCGATCACCGCTTCCTCGATCACGCACCCGTCCTTCACTACCACCCGGTCGCTCAACCGGCTGTTCGTCACGCGACTTCCGGGACCGATGCGACAACCCGATCCCACGACGGTCTGTCCCTCGAGCCACGCGCCCGGTGCAATGGTGGTGTCCGGCCCGATCGTGACGCCGTCGTCGATCCAAATCCTAGCCGGATCGAGCAGCGTCACCCCGTCGGTCATCCATCGCCCACGAATGCGCTCCCGCATCACGCCCTCGAGCCGAGCCAACTCCGCTCGGGTATTGACGCCTAATACGTCCTCGGGGTCGACCGGTTCGGCCCGCACCGTCAGACCGCGCCCGACCGCCACGGCGATCACATCCGGCAGGTAATATTCGCCTTGCGCGTTGTCCGGCTTGATGACCTCCAGCGCCTCGCGCACAAAGGTCGCGTCCACCGCGTACAGACCGCCGTTGACCAGACGAATCGCGCGCTGCGCCGGGGTGGCGTCCCGCTCTTCAACCACGCCGACGACCCGCCCATCGTCCGCCACCAGCAAACGGCCGTAGCCGTCGGGGACCTCCAGCGAAATCGCGGCCAGGGTCATCGCCGCGCCCGAGCGACGATGACTCGCCAGCACGCGCTGGACCGTCTCGCTTCGAACGAGCGGCGTATCCCCGCTCAGAATCATCACCGTCCCCGTCGATTCGGGAATCTGCGCCAGCGCGCACCGCACGGCGTCGCCGGTTCCGCGGGGCGGCTCCTGACGCACGATCACGGCTCGTCGGCCGACAACACCCGCGACAGCGTCTCCCCCGTGCCCGACCACCACGACCACGCGCGACGCCCCGAGCGTCTCCGCGGCGCGCAACACATAGTCCAGCATGGGCAGACCGCCAACCGGGTGCAACACCTTCGGCGTCGCCGACTTCATCCGTTTGCCCTGCCCTGCGGCCATCACCACCACGGCGAGGTCCGCGCTGCGCGTCGTCATCGCGTTCCCTTCCCGGAGGGCACAGGCTCGTCTCCAGTCGAGGGAGTGTACATGCCGCCGGAGATGATCATCTTCATGCCGTCCTCGACGCTCATCGACAAGGGGATGATGTCGGGCTCCGGCACGAACAGAAAGTATCCTGATGTCGGATTCGGCGTGGTGGGCACGTACACGTTGATCAAGCGCTCGGGCGTGATCTCTTGAATCTCGCCCTTGGTGATGCCGGTCACGAACGCGATGGAGTACTGCCCCTTGCGCGGAAACTCCACCAGCACGACCCGGCTGAACTGTTCCCGGTTATGGATCGAAAACGTGTCGACGACGGCCTTGAGCACCTGGTAGATCGTCTTGACCACCGGAACGTGTTTGAGCAAATTCTCCCACGTCTGCACGAGTTTACGGCCGAAAATATTGGTCGCGAGCATCCCGACCAGCAGCAGCAAGGCGGCCAGCACCACGATGCCGAGTCCGGGAATGTAGAACGACGTGTACGAGGCGAGCAGGTTCCCGAGCACGCCCTCCAACGACACAAACAAGGCTTTTAAGATGAGGTAGGTGCCCCACAACGGGGTGACGACCAGCAAACCGGCGACGAAATAGCGCTTGATCCGACTTTGGATGTGCAGACCGGTCCCTGCCGCCTCGCGGAGAGCGGTCGGGCCGGCGGGGGCCGGTTTCGAGGGTCGGCGCGGCATTCGGATCGGTCCCAAACGTACAAGAGCCCGGTCGGTGTGACCAGGCTCGCGGTGCGGAACCACTCTACTAAGTTTTTCAAGATGATGCAAGAACGTTCGCCCTCGAACATGGTTTGCAATTTTCCACCGAGTCACGTAGGATTCGCCCGGTGACGACGCGCGCCAACGCGACCGGATGATCATCCTCGAGCTGGCCTGTTTGGGCCTCCGTTCTTTCCGCCAGGTGACCAAACTGGCCCTGAAACCTGGCCTCAATCTCATTCACGGTCGCACCGGGGCCGGGAAAACCACCCTCTTCGGGTGCCTCGATATCCTGATGTTCGGAACACCCGCCGACCAGATCGGCCTGTCGACCAAAGACGCCGCCGGTCCCGCGCAGGCGGCGGTCACGGTGAAGTTGCGCACAGGAGACATTGTCCGGGTGATCACGGATTTTTCCAAAGGCGCGTTCCAGATCCTGAAATGGGAACCGGGCACGCGCGCGTTCACTCCGCTGGCATCCGATTCCTCGGCGTTGGCGCCGTTGTGGGAGCCCGAGTGCCAAGGACTGCCGCTGGCCGATGTCCGCGCCGCAGTGCTGTGGTCCCCCGGATCGAGCGTCTCGCTCGGGGACGGCGACCTTCCGGCGTTTGTGCCCGGAGCCCTTGCGCCCTCCACGGTGCTCACGCCAGACGAACGCGCCGCCAAAGTCGCACGGTTGGCCGAATTGCAGACCACGTTGGTCCGAGCCGAACGACTCGCGAAAACCGCGGATCAACGCAGCGATGCCGTCGCACGCGAAGCCAAAGCCCGCAACCGCGTGGCCGCGCTCGATGCGCTGAACGCACGCCGCGAAGAGTCCACCGCGCGCAAGGACGAGATGGCGCCGTTTCTTCAGGGCTCCAAAGATCTCGACGCACAACTCGATGGCTACATTAAGGCGCTGCCCGCGCTCGCGGAGGAACGCACCGCACTCGAAGATGACGTCGCCGGGTTGGCCGTCCAGATCGAAGGAGCCGGGGCCACGTCGCTCTTGAAAGCCCCGTTGTTCCTAGCCGGCGCCGGCATGACCGCCATCTCGTTCGTGGTCGCGCTGGTGCTGACGGGGGAGTGGCTTCGGATTCTCTACGGAGTTGGGCTCGTCATCGGTCTGGCGTTGGTCGTGACCGCGTTGCTGCTGGATTTTCGACGGCTCGCTCGCAAACGCGCGTTGGAGACTCAGCACGCGGACCTGCAAAAAAAATCGTCGCGGCTCGACGACCGGCTGAAAAAAACCTACGCAGCGCCGATCGCGCTGATCGCTCAAACCGGGTCCGGCGACGCCGAGACGTTCAAGGCCAAGCGACGCGCGGCCAAAGACTGGGCGGACGAGCAGGAACGCTTCGCCCGTGAAGAAGCCGAGATCCTCGGAGGCAAGACCCGGGCGGACCTCGAAGGGGACTGGCGGGCGGCCAAGACCGCGGCCGAGGAATTGAGCCGCGAAGCCGGTGAAGACGTCGATATCGAGAGCCTGCGCGACGCCATTAAACACGTAACCCGGGAGTTGGACAGCGCCCCGACCGGCGCGCCGGTCTCCTCGGTCAACGCTCCGCACAACGGGGGCTCGCCTGCGCCGTTGCGCGACTACGCGGCCGAAATCGCGGGCTGCCTGGCCAAGCTCACGGAAAAACGGTTGGTGTCGGTGTCGGAGGACCAGGGGGTCCTGCGTATCACCCGTCACGATGCGACGGACCCGGTGCCCCTCGACGCGGTGAGTTCGGGCGAGGCCCTGCAAGCGAGACTGGCCGTAGCGCTCGGCGCGTGGACCGCCCGCCGGAACGGACTCGGGTTTCCCTTGATCCTGGACGACCCCTTGGCCGGCCTCGATCCGCGGAGTCGCAAAACCTTGATCGAGATCATGACCGCCGCGGCGGGCGATCGGCAGATCATCCTGCTGACCAACTCGCCGGTCCCCGAAACAGCCGGGTTGTCCCAGACCGCGCTGACCGCTGGATGACGGGTTCCCCTCACGCCCCGTTTCCGGGCCGTTTCATCACATTCGAAGGCATCGACGGCAGCGGGAAATCGACTCAGTTGGCGGCGCTCGGGCGTACGCTGATGGCGCGCGGCCTCCCGGTGGTGACGACCCGCGAACCCGGGGGAACCCCGGTCGGCGACGCGATTCGGAGCGTGGTGTTGGACGGAGCGTTTTCCGGAATGTCCGGTCGCGCCGAGTTGCTCCTCTATCTGGCCAGTCGCGTGGAACACGTGGACAAGGTGATCAGGCCCGCGTTGGCCCAGGGATCGTTGGTGCTCTGCGACCGTTTTTCAGAAGCCACCCTCGCCTACCAGGCCTACGGCCGCCGGATTCCGATGGAGGAAGTCTCGCCCTTGGTGACGTTCGGCGCGTGCGGGGTGACTCCGGATCTCGTGGTCCTCCTCGATCTGCCGGCCGAGGAGGGGCTGGCCCGGGTGAAACAGCGCCAGACCGTCAACCGTCTCGATCGCGAAGCGATCGCCTTCCACCAACGCGTGCGGGACGGCTATCTGGCGCTCGCCGCCCAGACCCCGCATCGGTTCAAGGTGCTGGACGCACGCCTCCCCGTCGATGAGTTGGAGCGGGCGATCCTGCGCGCGGTGGAACCGTTGTGCGCGGCCGTCGCGTCGGAAAGTCGGGCGTGACCGCGCCGTCGCGATTCCACGACCTAGTGGGACATGCCGGCGTGATCGCCCGGATGCGGGCCGCGGCGTCCGCGGGGCGGCTCGGCTCCGCGTATCTGCTCGTCGGTGAACCCGGCATCGGCAAACGAACGCTCGCCACGCTGTGGGCTCGCCTGCTGCAGTGCGAGGCCCCGGCCGGCGAGCCGGCCGCGCTCGAACCCTGCGGAACCTGCCGGTCCTGCCGGCAACACGTGGCCGGCAGCCATCCGGATTGGTGTGTGCTCGAACCCGAAGACGCGTCGGTCGTCACCATCGACCAGGTCCGCCGCCTGCAGGAGTCGATCCCGTATCGACCGCTCACCTCCACGCGACGGGTTGTGCTCATTCCGGAAGCGGCCCGTCTCAACCTCGAAGCGTCGAACGCGCTGCTCAAGATCCTTGAGGAACCGCCGCCGCACACGTTGTTCCTCCTGGTGACGTCGCAACGAGACCGGCTGCTCCCCACCATCCTCTCGCGCTGCCAAGCGGTTCGATGTACACCGCCGGCGCCGGAGGCGGTCGTGGCGCACCTGACCGACACGCTGGGGGTACCGGCCGCGGAGGCGCGGCGGACGTTCGCGGTGGCGCAAGGGCGGATCGGTCCGGCCGTCGAGGCCGCGACCACCGGCGGATCAACCGTTTTCTCGTTCGACGAGGTGGGTGCGCCGGACACCATCAGCGCGCCGACCCGCCTGCTGGACATCGCGGAACGCGTGGGCAAAGACCAGGAGGCGTTGCGCGCCTTGTTGGCGTGGCTGACGCTCTGGCTGCGCGACGTGTTGGCCCTTCAGGCCGGTCATGACCCCGCGCGCCTGCTGCATGCCCACCGCCGCGCGGACGTGGAATGGTGGGCACAACGCCTGACCGTCGACGACGTGCTGGCGGCCGCGGCCGGCATCCACGCCCTGTGGATCGCCGTCCATCGCAATCTCAATCCTCAACTCGCCGCCGAAGTCGTGTTGCTGCACCTGTCGCTTCGCGCGGACGGATCGTCACGATGAAAAAAAGCGTCGGCATCAAACTGTGGGACAAAGGGAAACTGACCTATCACAACCCGACCGACTTCGACTTGGAGCGCGACGATTGGGTGCTGGTGAAAACCGAGCGCCTCACTCCGGCCCGCGTGGTGGTCCCGTCCCGGCCGCTCTTGCCGATGCTATCGACGCCGGTACTCAGACCGATCGTGCGCAAAGCCACCGACCGCGATGTGGAGCGCATCCAGGAGTGTCTGACGCGCACGGCGCAGGTGCGAGAAGCCTGCATCCAAGGCATCGCCACCCACCGCCTCCAGATGCGCCTGTCGGACACCGAAGTGCTGTTCGACCGCAGCAAGGTGGTTATCTCGTTCACCTCCGAGCAGCGCGTGGACTTTCGCGGGATGGTCAGGGACCTGGCGTCCCAGTTTCGATCGCGGATCGAAATGAAGCAGATCGGCGTGCGCGACGAGGCCGGCATCCTGGGCGGAGTCGGCTCGTGCGGCTATCAACTCTGTTGTTCGCTCTTCCTCACCAAGTTCCACCCCATCACCACCAAGATGGTAAAGGCGCAAAACCTGCCCGTGAACAATTCGCAACTCCTGGGGGCTTGCGGACGCTTGAAGTGCTGCCTGGCCTACGAATACGAAGGCCCTCCGCCGAAACAGAAACTCGTGCAACTGCAAGCATGAGTCGGTTTTATATCACCACTCCAATTTATTACGTGAACGACGTCCCCCACATCGGCCACGCCTACACCACCATCGCGGCCGATGTGCTGGCGCGCCATCACCGTTTGCGCGGCGACGAGGTCTTCTTTCTCACCGGGACCGACGAACACGGCCAGAAGGTCAAACAAGCGGCCGATAAACGCGGCGTGCCTCCGCAACAACATGTGGACGAGTTGGTCCTGCGGTTTCAGGGCCTCTGGAAGCGGCTGAACATCTCGAACGACGACTTCGTGCGCACGACCCAGACACGCCACACCGCGATCGTCCAGGACGTGTTGACTCGATTGCGGGATCGCGGCGAGCTCTACCAGGAAACCTACCACGGGTGGTACTGCCTCCCGGATGAACGATTCTGGGCCGATGACGAGGTCGTGGACGGCAAGTGCCCGGACTGCGGTAGACCCGTCGAGCGACTCGCGGAACAGAACTACTTCTTCAAGATGAGCGCGTACCGCCAACGTCTGATCGATCACATCAAGGCGAACCCGGAGTTTATCCGGCCGGAAAGTCGCCGCAACGAGGTCCTGGGATTCCTCGCTCAACCCCTGGGCGACCTCTGTATTTCCCGTCCCAAAACCCGGTTGCCGTGGGGCGTGCCGTTTCCGTTCGACGACGCGTTCGTGACGTACGTGTGGGTCGACGCGCTGGTGAACTACATTTCGATACCGGGATACGTCGCGGACGCGACGCGGTTCGCACGCTGGTGGCCGGCCAGCGTCCACCTGGTCGGGAAAGATATCCTGACGACCCACGCGGTCTACTGGTCCACGCTGCTCATGGCGCTCGAGTTGCCGCTGCCCCGGACGATTTTCGCCCACGGATGGTGGACGGTGAACGGCGAGAAAATGTCCAAGAGCCGCGGCAACGTCATCGACCCCGGCACGATCGCGGACGAGTTCGGCGTGGATCCGTTCCGCTACTTCTTGCTCCGCGAAGTCCCGTTCGGACAGGACGGCGACTTCTCGCGCGACGCGCTGCTCGGCCGGTACAACAGCGACTTGGCCAACGACCTGGGCAATCTGGTGAGTCGCACGCTCACCATGATCGAACGGTATGCCGGCGGCGCAGTCCCATCGCAGGGTCACGACGACGGGTTCAAAGAACTGGTGGCGGCCGCCTCACGCGAAGTGGCCAACTCACTCGACAACCTCCAGTTCCACCGCGCGTTGCAGGAAATCTGGACAGTGGTCGATCGCGCCAACCGCTATATCGAGACCTCCGCTCCGTGGAATCTGGCCAAAGATCCGGACCATCGGGTTCGACTCGACGCCGTGCTCTACGTGTTGGCTGAAACGCTCCGCCACGTTGCGCGCATGATCTCCCCGTTCATGCCGGATACGGCGCAGGCGATCGGACAGAGTCTGGGGCTCTCGCAGGTTCCCCACCACGGGCCCTCCACATGGGGCCATCTTCCGAAGGGACAGTCGATCTCGAAGATTTCCGCGCTTTTTCCCAGGAGAACCACCGTGTCCGAACAGCCGGTCGTGTCCGAGCCCGTGTCACCACCCGGTCCGCAGTCGATCGGGATCGGGATCGAGGATTTCGCCAAGGTCGATCTGCGGGTGGGCAAGGTGCTCGCGGCCGAGCGCGTGCCCAAGTCGTCCAAACTGCTCAAGCTCCAGGTCGATCTGGGGTCCGAAACGCGACAGATCGTCGCTGGCATCGGCACCAAGTACGAGCCGGAGGCGCTGATCGGACGTTTGGTCGCGGTGGTCGCCAACCTCAAACCCGCCAAACTCATGGGGGTCGAGTCTCAAGGCATGATCCTGGCCGCAGGTGACCAAGAGGTCACGTCCCTGATCGGGTTTGCCGAACCGGTCCAGCCCGGCATGAAAATCAAGTGACGCCGCGTAAATTGACTTCGCGCGGATTCGTTTGCTAAGGTACGGCCTTTGATTTTCCCCGCCTGATACCGTCCGCGTGCCGAGGTAGCTCAGTCGGTAGAGCAGAGGCCTGAAAAGCCTTGTGTCGGGAGTTCGATTCTCCCCCTCGGCACCATTCTTCTCACGCGAGGATGAAGTCAACAAGTCAAGCCTGACCCCGCCACCGTGAGGATTCAAAGCCGGGATTATCAGTATCAGGCTCTTGGTCCGGTGCGACGTGGCGGTCCTGCATCCGGCCGCGTGCGTCGTGGCGAGCAGCACGCGTCTTGCCGACCTTGGCCTCTCAGGCTTTGCCTACAGTCTTGGCGATGAACTGACTGATCAACTGCGTCACCTGCCTAGACCCGCAGCCGGGACACACCACCTTCCCCCGCTCGTGCTCCTTGAGCGAGATAGCGACCGTGAACGTTTTCTTGCAGCCGTTGCACTTGTATTCATAGACGGGCATGGGGTCCCTCCTTAGTGGGTGGCGTTCGATACAGCGTGGTCACGATGAATTGAGGCCTAGCGATCGTGGCTCTTTAATCGCGTGGACGAGGTACTGCCCGTTCTCGTCGGCCATCGGTCTGTCTCCTCTCTCCCTGAGCAAACATCCCGCTGCGGTTGGTGCCGGTTGCAGTGCCGGTTTTTGTGCCGGTTACCTATCAACAGCTATAACAACTATAACGGTCTAAACGACTGATTATCCAGTGGATTTGTTGCGCCTGTATCAACCCATCAATGCCGGTGCGTAGTGCCGAGTTCGGCCTGAAAAGCCTTGTGTCGATTCTCCCCCTCGGCACCACGTTCCGTCATGGGGTAAGCAACCTGCTCACCCCATCCAGTCCCCTGCTTCCACCGTTTTATACGTATCGCTTTCGAGGCCACAATCATAAGCACTTGGGTACGAGACGTGTATGAGATCAGAATCGAAACAGTAATGCGCCGCTGCATGACGAGTGTACGACCGACCGTTGCTTAGCGCGTCGTACCAACGTTGTGGCGGTTCGGCCACTTAAGGACTTCGTACCAGATAATAGTCGATGACCCTAAGGCTAGACCGATCCCCAGTTCACTCAGTCCTAATTTTTGGAAGCGAAAAATTTCCTGTAAAAAGGGGAGATAGAGTGCAAACCCGAGCACGATGAGCGCCCCGCTAACAATCCACCATAAAGCGCGGTTAGGCCGACGCAGGGTCTTGAGGAGACTGCCCGACAGTGAGCGGTTGGTGAGAATCAAGCTCACATTCCCAACGATCAGCGTGGCGAAAGCCAGGGCGCGCGCAGCGCCTTCGGCGTATCCTAAGTTCAACGCAACACCGTATACAGCAAGCACGATCAACAGCGCCCCCGCCCCTTGCAGCAGAACCAGTATCAGAGCTTTGCGGGTGAACAACGGTGCTTCAGGGCTGCGCGGAGGCTGGCGCATCAAGTCTTCTTCTTCGCGCTCCGCTTCGAACACAATCGAACAAGCGGGATCAATGACAAATTCCATAAATACGACGTGGATGGGCAGGAAGAAAAGCGGCCACCCGAGCATCAGCGGAATAACCGACATGCCGGCGATTGGCACGTGCACCGCCAGCAGGTACGACATCGCCTTCTTGAGATTGCTGTAGATTTGGCGGCCCTGCTTGATCGCCTGCACGATAGAGGCAAAATCATCGTCAAGAATCACCAGCGAGGCCGCCTCGCGCGCCACATCGGTGCCGCGCCCGCCCATGGCGATGCCGATATGCGCGGCTTTGAGCGCAGGGGCATCGTTAACGCCATCGCCGGTCATCGCTACAATCAGGCCACTGGCCTTGAGTGCATTGACCAGCCGCAGTTTCTGTTCGGGTAGCACGCGCGCAAAAACGTTCACGTCTTTTACCCGCTGTTGTAGCTCGGCGTCAGTTAGCGCCTGCAATTCCGTCCCGTTGATAACCGAGTCCGCTGTTTCCAAACCAATCTGCCGTGCGATCGCTTGCGCGGTGCCGGGATAATCGCCGGTAATCATGATGGTGCGAACTCCGGCGGAATAGCACTCTTTCAAGGCTGCCGGCACCGAGGGACGAATCGGATCGGCCAAGCCGATCAAGCCGAGGAACTCAAAATCAAACTCATGCTGGTTTTCCGGCCACGCACTGCCGACAAATGCCGCCTTGGCTACCGCCAGAACCCGGAGCCCCTGTGCCGTCAGTGCGTTGACCTGACCCTTGAGTTGATCGAGTTGCGCGGAATGTACATGGCACAAATTGGTAATCGCTTCGAAGGCACCTTTGGCCGCGACCAGTACTGTGCCGTCGCGAGAAAATTTCCAGATATGCGACATCGCAAGCAATTCGGGAGAGAGCGGGTATTGATGAGCAAGCGACCAATCAGGGTGTTTATAGCGCGCGTCTGGCAAATATTGCTCGCCGAGTTGCCTAAATGCTTTTTCCATGGGATCAAACGGATCAATTTCGCTCGCCAGCACGCTAAACTCGACGAGCTCGTTGAATTTCTCAGGTAAGGTCGTGTGCGCCGTGTAGTCGACTTCATGGGTTTTGCCGTCAGCATAAAGTCGGACTGCCGTCATGCGATTCATCGTTAGCGTGCCGGTCTTGTCCACGCATAGCACGCTGGCTTCACCCAGTGTTTCAAGTACCGGTATGCGGCGGGTCAATACGTTTTGGCGGGACATACGCCACGCACCCAAAGCGAGAAACACCATCAGCACGACCGGGTACTCTTCAGGCAATATCGCCATCGCCAGCGTAATTCCAGCCAGTAAACCATCGAGCCAGCCGCCGCGAGTCAATGCATACAGGACGATCACCAGTATGCTCAGAAGAAGCCCAACCAAAGCCAGCGTGCGCACCAGTTCGCGGGTTTGCCTTTGTAAGGGGGATTGCTCCGGCTCAATCTCGTGCAAGGCTTTGCCTATTTTCCCCACTTCCGTACGCGGGCCGGTGGCGACCACTTCGGCGATGCCGTGGCCCTGCACGACCAAGGTTCCCGAGTAGACGAAGGGCAGGTCATCGCCACCCGGGCGCGTGATCGCTTGACCGCTAACGCCGGCGTGCTTGTTGGCCGCCTCCGATTCGCCGGTCAACAAGGATTCATCGGTCGTTAGATCTTTGACGGATAACAACACCGCGTCGGCGGCAATGCGATCACCTTCTTTAATGACAAGAATATCGCCGCGCACCACTTCTCGTCCGGCGATGCGCTGTTCGCTGCGGTTGCGTATCACCAGCGCGCGTGGGCTGGATAATTCCTTCAGCGCGGCAAGCACGCGCTCGGTTTTCAATTCCTGATAGAGCGTGATTGCAATGACAACAAACACCGCCATCAACAACACCAACGCTTCGGTGAGATCGCCGAGCACGAGATAGATGCCGCCTGCGGCGATAAGCAGCAATAACATGGGTTCACGCAGTATTTCGCGCGCGATGGCAAGGCTGTTGCGCGGCTTTGCCGAAGGCAGCTCGTTATAGCCTTCCTCCGAACGCCGCTGCGAAACTTCGGCGTCGGAAAGACCAATACGCTCACTCAAATTTTCTCCTCGTCGGCCGTTCCGGCTTCTAAGACGGCGCCTGTCAATCTCGCAATCTCGAATTCCTCGTCAACCTTCATCCGCATCACGGGCTTGCAGTCGATAAGATTGATCGATTGCTTATTCCCATGATTTGCCTCGGACGACAAGCGAATGCCTAAGAAGGCCAGCGGCGCACAAATGCCGGAACGGATTTCAGGACTGTGTTCGCCGATACCGCCAGTGAAAACCAACGCCTCCACCCCGCCAGCCTTTGCCGCCAGACCGCCGATCGCAGCGGCCACACTTCGGCAAAAATACGCGACCGCAAAGCGGCTATTCGCCGTATCGCTGCTGAGCAAGGTTTGCATATCTCCGCTCAAGCCGCGTGACAGTTCGAGTAGACCGCTTTTGCGGTACAGCAGGTGGGCAGCGTCATCCACGCCATGGCGCTTGACGAGTTCGAGTACCACACCGGGATCGAGATCACCGCTGCGAGTGGCCATCGGTAACCCGCCCAAGGGCGTTAAACTCATCGTGGTATCAATCGATTTCAAATCTTCTAACAGACACAAACTGGCGCCGCTGCCCAGATGCGCAACGATCACCCGCTCTCTTGCAACGTCCCCCAATAAATCCGGCAACACCCGCGCGACGTTGGCATAGGCAAGCCCATGAAATCCATAGCGCATGACGCCTGGATCGCTAGGGACGGGAAGGCGCTGCGCCAATTCGGATAGCGTGTAGTGAAATGCGGTGTCGAAACAAGCAACCTGTTTAACGGATAGTTTTTGCGCGAAGAGCGCGACGCCCAACAGATTATTGGGCTGATGCAGTGGTGCGAGCGGCGCTAAATTTTGCAGCCGGTCCTGTTCCCGGTCGTCGATAATGCGTGCCGCATTCGCCACATTTCCACCGTGCGTCATACGATGACCAACCGCGTGAATAGTACGGTCATCCAGATCGGCAATCAGCTTTCTATAGGCCGCTGCGTGATCGGGAAATTCGCCCCGGCCGATATGTGCGTAATAGAAATCCTGTCGCACACTGCCCTGAAACAGGGCGGCCTTCACGCTAGACGAACCGCCATTGACTGCCAATATCGCCTGGTCCTTCATAGGCAAATATCCTGTGGCTTGCTCGCGAAATAGACCATGCGGGTATCGTTTTAACCAGCGAGGTTGGAAGACGGAATGGTTCTAACATTTTCAATAGCGTCATGCACTATTTCTTGCGCCTCTTCCACGATGTAGCGTAGATGGTCGTGCTCGCCCCGCTCGGCAAGCGGAATGTCAGTACGGCCGGTGTGCTGTCCGCTGATCGACCAAGCGGTCTCACCATGCCGGACAAGATAAACCTGCGGAAGCGCCTTGTTCATTTGCGCGGCGAGGCTTTCTTTCCTTTTTCCTCAGTACCCCACGTCCAGTTGCGAATTTCCGGCATGTCCTCACCGTGTTGTCGGATGTATTGTGCGTGATCCATCAGCTTGTCGCGTATGAGTTGCGTGAGGTAAGCGGCGCGAGACCCTAAATTCGGCACGCGATCAATCACGTCTTTAGCCAAGTGGAAACGGTCGATATCGTTCAGCACCGCCATATCGAAAGGCGTCGTCGTTGTACCTTCTTCTTTATAGCCACGAACGTGCAGATTAGCGTGGTTGGTGCGCCGATAAGTCAGTTGGTGGATCAGCGAAGGATAACCATGATAGGCGAAGACAATGGGTCTGTCCTTAGTGAATAACACATCGAAATCTTTCTCGCTGAAACCATGGGGATGCTCACTCTGCGGCTGCAGCGCCATCAAGTCCACCACGTTAATGACGCGGATCTTCAGCTCCGGGAGGTGCTGCCGCAGCATCTCCACCGCCGCCAGCGTCTCTAACGTCGGCACATCACCAGCGCAAGCCATCACCACATCGGGCTCGCTGCCCTCGTCGTTACTCGCCCATTTCCAAATCCCCAGCCCAGCGTTGCAATGTTTGATGGCCGCATCCATGTCCAGCCATTGCAGTTCCGGCTGCTTGCCGGCAACGATGACATTGACGTAGTGGCGACTGCGTAAGCAATGATCGGTAACCGACAGCAAGGTGTTGGCATCCGGCGGCAAATACACGCGGATGATGTCGGCTTTTTTGTTCACCACGTGATCGATAAAGCCAGGGTCTTGATGACTGAAACCGTTGTGATCTTGTCGCCACACGTGCGAAGTCAGCAGATAGGTCAGGGACGCGATGGGTCGCCGCCAAGGAATCTCGCGCGAGACCTTAAGCCACTTGGCGTGTTGATTAAACATGGAATCCACGATGTGAATAAAGGCCTCGTAACAGGAGAAGAATCCGTGCCGACCGGTGAGCAGGTAGCCTTCCAGCCATCCTTGACACAGATGTTCACTCAAGACTTCCATCACGCGGCCATCAGGTGAGAGTTGCGTGTCGCTCTTCTGAATCTCACCCATGAAAGCACGGTCGGTGACTTCAAATACATCCGCCAAACGATTCGATGCCGTTTCATCCGGGCCGAAGACGCGGAAGTTACGTGCCGTCATATTCTGCTTCATCACATCACGCAAGAAGGTTCCGGTCACGCGGGTGGCCTCGGCCGTCACCGAACCGGGGCTGGGGACTTTGACCGCGTAGTCGCGAAAATCGGGTAGGTTCAAATCGCGCAGCAGCACACCGCCGTTGGCATGCGGATTCGCCCCCATGCGGCGATCGCCTTCAGGAGCCAGTTCGGCGAGCTCCGGGATGAGCTTGCCCGCCTGGTCGAATAATTCCTCGGGCCGATAACTCTTCATCCATTCTTCCAGAGCCTTCAGATGCGCGGGATTTTCGGCTAGGTTCGCCAATGGCACTTGGTGTGAGCGCCACGAACCTTCAGTCTTCAAGCCATCTACTTCTTCGGGCCCGGTCCAGCCCTTCGGTGTGCGCAGAATAATCATGGGCCAAGCGGGGCGCCCCTTGAAACCTTTGCTGCGCGCTTCGGCTTGGATGTGACGGATCTCCGCGACGATCTGGTCGAGCGTCGCGGCCATGAGTGGGTGAACGTTTTCCGGATCGTCGCCTTCGACGAAATATGGCTTATAGCCGTAGCCGCGGAACAACGCTTCCAGTTCCTCGCGGCTGATTCTAGCGAGGAACGACGGGCTGGCGATCTTGTAACCATTCAAGTGCAGGATCGGCAGAACCGCGCCGTCGTGCACCGGATGAAGAAATTTGTTCGAGTGCCAACTGGTGGCAAGCGCTCCGGTCTCTGCTTCACCATCGCCCACCACGCAAGCGACCAGCAGATCTGGGTTATCGAAGGCGGCACCATACGCGTGCATCAGGGAATAGCCGAGCTCACCGCCTTCGTTGATAGAGCCTGGCGTTTCCGCCGCCACGTGGCTGGGGATGCCACCGGGAAAGGAAAACTGCGTGAACAGCCGTTTCAGACCGCGTTCGTCTTGCGAGATGTTTGGATAAAACTCGCTGTAGGTTCCCTCCAGATAGGTGTTTGCCACCAGACCCGGTCCGCCGTGTCCTGGCCCGGTAACATAGAGCATGCTGAGGTCATACTGCTTGATGATGCGGTTGAGATGCACGTAGATGAAATTCAAACCTGGCGTAGTGCCCCAGTGGCCCAACAGCCGCGGCTTCACATGTTCCAGCGTCAAGGGCTTTTTGAGCAGCGGATTGTCGTACAGATAGATCTGGCCGACCGAGAGATAGTTTGCAGCACGCCAGTAGGCGTTCATCCGTCGGACTTCTTCCGCCGTCAGAGGTAGTCCACCTTTCATGTCAATGGTAGTCATCTTTTCGTAATAACCCTTCTCAGGTCTGCAAGAGCCTGTTTCATGCGTTCATCGTTCCTGGTTTAGATCTGTTACCCTCGACAGCCGTCATCATCCAGCCTCCACCAAAACCCGCCCGCCGCAAGCCGCCGTCTTCTGCCCATCGGCGGTCGTCTTCTATTCGCCACATGATGCCCGTAAGAACAGATCGCGGTCTGGTCAGAATTGCTCGGTTACCTGCCACCCGTCGGCGGAATGTCGTCGCGACGGCGTGCACCTTAGACGAGTTCGTATCTGTGAGCGAGGCATCGTCCTCCGCGGCGAAGACGAGCGATTTAGCGATTTAATGAGAACAGAAACTGGATTGGGAAAACGCGCCGATCATATGTGACTGAGAAGGGGACGTAAAGGCGATAACTCGTGCGATCCCACCTAGGCCTCGAGGATCACGTTATCATCCCTTCTTCCATCCCGACAAGACGCATCGTTGAGCCAGCAGGGGCGTGAAACTCGGGATGTCGTGAGACACCGCCTTCATGACTTCTTCCGCGACCTGCCGATCACTGAAACAGTCGTCCACGTCGTCGAGAAAGCCCCCTCGCAGGATCGGATGACGAAGGAACAATTGGCCGGCACCGGTCAGAATTTCCAGGGGCCACTCCGTGACCTCGACGCGCTCGCAACCCAGCGCGTGGAGCCACGCCCGGCCCTCATCCGCGGACGGCCGCTCGGTCACGTATTCCGCGAGATATCGCCGATCCGCGCTCAGACCGCGCACGGCCATTTCCTGATCGATTCTGCGCCAGAGCAATTGGAACGTGCCGAGGGACGGAAAGGTCAGGACCAATTGGCCCCCCGGCTTCAAATGGTCGACCAATCCGCGGACCGTTTCGAGACGGTTCGGACGAAAGAACAGGACCGAGAGGTTGCCGGTGATGCGATCAACGGTCGGGACGCGTGAGGGCAGCGAACGCATGTCCCGACATTCGAAATGAAGCCACGGGAGATGCTGTCGTTGGACCTCTCGTGCACTGGCGATCTTCTGCTCGCTCACGTCAATGCCGAGCACCTGCCCGGTCGGACCGACCTGCTCCGCCAGATAGAACGCGGGGATGCCGCGTCCGCACGCCACATCCAGGATCGTCGCGCCCGGGAAGAGATCCAGATGGTGCACCAATACCTCGGCAAACGGCCGGGACCAATGGTCCTCTTTAGGGAGCGGCCAGCGTAACGTGCCGTCTGTCTGGGGGCCGATCATGACACCGACTCGCCGAGCGGATCCACCGGATCTTGGACCGATTGCTACCGTCGTCCGGGCTTGACCGGCATGGCGGAAAGAAACAGCTTCCCGCAGGTCGTACACACGGTCTTCCCGGTGTTCTGTCCCATGAAATACTCAGACTCCTTCGTGGGATGTTTACACGGTTTGCTGCCCCATGCTTCGCGTTTAAAGACCGATTGGTTATAGTCCATCACACCTCCTGTTTGGCGACTTGACTAACAAGGACTTCGGCGTAGAAGCGGCGGAGACTGGAGAATCGGTCGCGCGGGAAAACGATCCAGCGCGAAGGATTAGGACAGCCAGCGGGCTAGAACGTCATACCTGGATCATACGGAGAACCCCCCGCGCGGTCAAGCAATACCTCGTAATCGTTCTGAGAAAACCTCGTAAGAGTCCGAGTTCTCACGCGGAGGCCTCAGGTCGCCAGGGCCACCAATGTCGGTCGTTTCCTGCAAGAGGTGGGGGTCCCACCCGAGCGCATGGTCCCGTCCGGGCGGAGTGAATTCGATCCCGTGGCTTCGAACGATACGCCGGAGGGACGCCAGAAGAACCGCCGGATCGAGATCATGCTGATCGACAAGAGTTTGGTGAGCGAAATGTCCCGGCCGGTCAACTGATCGTGCTCGGCTGCGGAGCTTTGCGGACCGTATACAACGCGACCACCAGCGCGACGATCACCATGACATTGGCGCCCACATCGAGCAGGTACCGATGGAAGAGTTGATCGGTGAGCTCTTCCAGGCCACCGATCTGAGCTCCGGTCGTGAGGATGCGGCGGGTGGAGGCGATAATGCAGATATACAGAAACGGCTCCAGAGTGATGATTTTGGTCTTGAGGAAATTGATAATGGTGCGAAACAGCTCTAACAGGATGATCACCAGCAAGAGGTCATGAACAATACCCAACACGGCGGAGAGAACGCTTGAACCTACCTTGATCGCGAAGACATACCAGGCATGGACGAACAGCACCATGCCGAGCACCAGGAAACTGACCCCCGCGGTGATGTACCCCCACCCGTCGAGTGCCTCCATAACCCCGATGACGGAGCCGCTCGCCGGTTGACCGAGGATGAACCGGCGGCTGAAGGAACTGCGTTCGGTGCCTTTGGATTTCTCGTCCATGGGCTGCGCACCCTAACACGTCACCTTTAGGCAGTCAATGCGACGTCGTGATCCGCTCGCGGTGGGACCACGCGCGATTCGTGGTAGAAGGTGGTACGATGCGGGCGTGGATTCCCCCTCATCGACTCAACCGTTCGCTGCTCAGACGGGACCGATCCCTTCGGTCCGTGGATTCCGAACGGCACGTATAGCAGATCATTCTGAATCGACTGGCCGGTGAGCCAGGCCGATGAGTAACCGCCTCGCCGCGCTGTACCGATTCATCAGCGGCGGGCGGCGCCCCAAAACCGAACAACCCTTACGCGGCGAAATCCTGAGCATCGAACGGCTCGAAGAGCGCGCCAAGGCGCTCGCCGCCAGTTTCACGCTCGCTCGTAATCCCCGCCGGCGGGCCCGGCGCTTCTTCCCCCAACTCGAAGACAACGCGCGGATCTTGCGCGACGCCTATCGGATTATGGCCGACGACGTCCACCGCGGCGAAATCGTGTCGCCCGCGGCGGAATGGCTGCTGGACAATTTCCACCTCGTCGAAGCCGAGATTCGCGGCATCCTCCACACCCTCCCGCGCGAGTATTATCTCCAACTCCCGAAACTCGCCTCGCGCGAGCAGTCCGGAACGGCGCGCATCTACGCGATGTCTCTGGCACTGATTCGCCAGAGTGACGGCCGGTTGGATCGCCACCGCTTGATCCGCTTCGTGGTCGCGTATCAGACGGTCGCCCCTCTGACGATCGGCGAGCTCTGGGCTTGGCCCAACATGCTCAAGCTGGCACTGATCGAAAATATTCGACGCCTCGCAGAGGATATGCTCGAAGCCCGAAGCGCTCGCGGCGCGGCCGACCGTTATGTGGCTCAGATCGACGCGGATCACGACTATTCGGTCCTGCGACCGCTGCCCGCGGGGCTCGACACCGCGTTCGTCGTCCAATTGTTGCAACGGATCCGCGAATACGGCCCGGCGGTTTCGCCGCTTCGAGCGGCGGTGGACGCGCGCCTTCAGCAGCACGGAACGACCGCCGAAGACACCATCCGTACCGAACACGCCAGGCAAGCCACCGCCCAGGTCGCGATCGCCAACGCCATCACCAGCCTCCGCCTTTGTTCGACGCTGGACTGGGCCGACTACGTCGAACACGTCAGCCTCATCGAGCAGGTGCTTGAGCGCGACCCGGCCGGGGTGTACGGCACCATGGATTTCCTAAGCCGGGATCTCTACCGACACGCGGTGGAGGATCTGGCCGAGCCGACCGGCGAAGCCCAACTCCGCGTCGCGCTTCGCACCGTGGAAAGCTCCCGTCAGGCGGCCGAGAACGATCCCTCCGGGCGAGGCGCTCACGTCGGATACCATCTGATCGGCAAGGGTCGCGCCGAACTCGAGACCGACGTAGAGTACCTTCCACGCTTGGCCGAGCGCGTCCGACGCGTCGTTTCCTTCTATGCCACCGAGATCTACCTGGGCTCCATCGCCCTCATCACGGGGCTGCTGCTCGCCGGAGCCGCGTCCTACGCCGACCTGTCCGACGCGGCCGTCTGGATACAGGTGTGTGCGGCGCTGTGGCTCGTGTTGCCCGCCAGCGAGTTCGCGATCGCGCTGGTACAGCGGCTGGCGGCGCGGGTGGTGCCGCCACAGCGCCTCCCCCGCCTCGACTGCTCCGGCAGCGTTCCCGAACACGCGCGGACCATGGTGATCGTGCCCACGCTCCTGACCAGCGTGACCGGAGTAAACCAGCTGATGGAACACCTGGAGGTCCAGGCGCTCGGCAACCTCGACCCCCGCATCCACTTCGCAATCCTCAGCGACTTCGCCGACGCCACCGCCGCGGAAATGCCTGAAGACGAGAGCATTCTCGCCGCGGCGCGCGCTGGAATGAACGCCCTCAACGCCCGGCACGGCGAGGGACGGAGCGATCGCTTCTACCTGTTTCATCGCGCGAGGCGATGGAACCCGGGAGAGGGCTTGTGGATGGGTTGGGAACGGAAGCGAGGCAAGATCGAAGAGTTCAACCGGTTGTTGCGCGGCGCGACCGACACCGGTTTTCGGGTTCAGTTCGGCGACTTGAGCATCCTGCCCGGCATCCGGTACTGCCTCACCTTGGACAGCGACACCCGCCTCCCGCGTGACGCCGCCAAGAAATTGATCGGTATCATCGCGCACCCGCTCAATCGTCCGCACTTCGACCCCGCCTTGCGACGCGTCACCGAGGGGTACGGCATCCTGCAACCGCGCGTCAGCGTCACCATGGCGAGCGCCGCCGGATCACGATTCGCCAGGGTGTACGCGGGCCACACCGGGGTCGACCCCTATACCACTGCGGTGTCTGATACCTACCAGGATCTTTTCGGCGAGGGGTTGTATACCGGCAAGGGCCTGTACGACGTGGATACGTTCATGGCCGCGCTGGACGGGAGGGTGCCCGAAAACGCCCTGCTCTCGCACGACCTGTTCGAGGGCCTGTACGCGCGGACCGCGCTGGTGACCGATGTGGAAGTGGTGGACGACTATCCGTCGAGCGTCCTCACTCACGCCCGGCGCCAGCATCGGTGGGTGCGGGGCGACTGGCAGATTCTGTTCTGGCTCTTTCCGTTCGTGCCCACTCGCCAAGGCCTGGAGCGCAACCGGTTGCCGTTGATCTCACGCTGGAAGATCTTCGACAACCTCCGCCGAAGCCTGGTCGCCCCGGCCACGGTCGCCTTCCTGGCCCTGGCGTGGACCCGCCTGCCGGGACATCCCGCGGTCTGGACCACGGCTGTCCTAGCCGCCCTCGCCTTCAGCCTCTACCCTCTGCTGCTCCGAATCATCTCCGGCCCCAGGAACCACCAGCAGTGGAGCGTCTTCCTGCGCGAAACCTGGGAGGACGTAGAGACCGCGACCGCGCAGGTGCTGCTCCAGGTCACGCTGCTCGCCTACCACACCTACGAGATGCTCCACGCGATCGTGCTCACCCTCGTCCGGTTGGTGATGACCCAGCGCCGGCTCCTGCAATGGGAAACCGCGGCCGCGGTCGCAGCCCGGGCAGCCGGTCTCGCGCGCAGGGTCCGGGTTCTTTCGTTCGCCGGGTCGATGATCGCCAGTCCCGTCATCGCCGCGGTGATCCTGGTGGCGATTGTCGCGTTGCGCCCTTCCTCCATGCTGGTGGCCGCCCCACTGCTGGTCCTCTGGACGGCCGCGCCGTTCGTCGCGTACTGGTTGAGCCGCCTGGTCGCACCACGCCGCGTGGACCTTGCCCCGGAGGACCGGCTGTTCCTGCGGCTCATCGCGCGCCGCACGTGGCGGTATTTCGACACGTTCATGGGCGCCGAAGATCACGGTCTGCCCGCCGACAACATCCAGGAAACACCGGATCTCACAGTGGCCCACCGGACCTCGCCCACGAACATCGGGCTGGGCCTGCTGTCGACTCTCGCCGCCCACGACCTCGGCTACCTCCGCACCCCTGAGCTGCTCGATCGAATCGACCTGACGATGACCACCCTGGAGGGACTCGAGCGATGGGAAGGTCACCTCTTGAATTGGTACGATACCAGGAGCCTGACCCCCCTCTCTCCACGCTACGTTTCAACCGTGGACAGCGGCAACCTCGCGGGCGCGCTCCTCACGTTGGCCGGTGGCTTACGCCAATTGGCGCGAGAACCGCAAACGCCGAACCAGATCATGACGGGTCTGGCCGACACCACCACGCTCCTCCGGATTTCATTGGACGCGGTCGCGGGCGCTCCTCCCCCAATGGGCGACCGACTGGCTGGACTCTCGGTGGAGACACAATCGGTGCAGCAACTCCTGACGACGCCCGAGGACGCGACGCAGCAACTCGAGCAACTCGATCGGTTGGTCCCCTCGTTCCGCGCAGCAATCGACCGGCTCGCCATCGGACCCGACGCCTCTCACGCGGAGCGCGAAGTGGCCTATTGGGCCCAGGCCGTGGCCCGCGCCATGTCCAGCGACCCTTCGGCGCCGGCCCTCGCTTCCTCCGGGGGCCCTGCTGCCGAGCCCGCTGCATGGAACGTGTCGTTATATCAGCTCGCGGATCGCGCGGTCGCGTGCGTGGACGGGATGAAATTCGGCCTCTTGTACGACGCTCAACGGAAGATCTTCTCGATCGGTTACCGTCTCGCCGACACCGACGGGCCCGGCCGGTTGGACCTCTCCTATTATGATCTGCTCGCCTCGGAAGCCCGCCTCGCCAGCTTCATCGCGATCGCCAAGGGTGATGTCCCCGAAACCCACTGGTTTCACCTCGGGCGCCTGGTTACCAGCGTGGACGGAGCCCCCACCCTGCTCTCCTGGAGCGCCACGCTATTCGAATACCTGATGCCGCTGCTGATGATGCGACGGTATCCCGAGACCCTGTTGGATCAGTCGTGCCGGATGGCGGTACGCCGTCAGATCGACTACGCGAGCCAACAGGGCGTGCCGTGGGGCATCTCGGAGTCCGCGTTCAACCTCGTCGACGCGCACGGCACCTATCAATACAAAGCGTTCGGCGTGCCCGGATTGGGGTTAAAGCGGGGGCTCGGCGACGATCTGGTGGTCGCGCCGTACGCCACCGCCCTCGCCGTCATGGTGGACCCGAAGGAGGCGATTCAGAACCTGCAACGGCTCTCCGAACGCGGGCTGGATGGACCGTACGGCTACTACGACGCCATCGACTTCACCCCCCGCCGGACCGACGAGGCCGATCCCCAACCAGGGCCCCGACCGCACGGCCCGCACGGTGTGGTCGTGCAGGCATACCTCGCGCACCACCAGGGCATGACCCTGGTCGCCCTGGCCAATACCCTTCTGGGGTCTCCGATGGTGGAGCGATTCCACGCCGACCCGCGGGTGCAGGCCACCGAGTTGCTGCTCCAGGAGCGCGTGCCGCGCCACCTGCCGATCACCCGACCCCGACCGGCCGAGGAAACGCGGGTCGCGGCCCCGGTGCCGCCCCAGGCAGTGCGCCGGTTCCGGTCGCCTCACACGTTGTACCCTCACGCGCACTTTCTCTCCAACGGCAACTACACCGTGATCATCACCAACGCGGGAGGGGGCGCCAGCCTCTGCCGCGGCCGCGCGGTCACGCGGTATCGCGAGGATCCGACCCGCGACCTGGGGAGCCAGTTCATCTATCTTCGCGACGTTCGCAGCGGGTCGGTGTGGTCCGCGACCGCTCACCCGATGGGCGGCGCGCCCGACAACTACCTCGCCACGTTCTTGGCGGAGAAGGCGGTGTTCCACCGCCGCGACGATGAGATCGAGACGCAGGTCGATATCGCGGTGTCGGCGGAGGACGACGTCGAGGTCCGACGCCTCTCGGTCACCAATCGCAGCGACCGCCCGCGCGAACTCGAAGTGACGAGCTACGCGGAGATCGTGCTGGCGCCGCCCGCCGACGATCTGGTTCACCCGACCTTCAGCAACCTGTTCGTGGAGACCGAATACCTCCCCGAGAGCGCCGCCCTGCTGTGCGCCCGTCGCACGCGGGCCAGCGACGAATCAGGCGCGTGGGCAGTGCACGTCCTCGGCGTGGAAGCACGCATGCAGGGACCGGTCGAGTGGGAGAGCGATCGGGCTCGCTTCCTCGGACGCGGTCGCGGTCCCGACAACCCGATCGCGCTCGATGGACGAGCCCTCTCCGGCACCACCGGCGCGGTACTCGATCCCATCGTGAGCCTCAGGACGCGCATCCGCCTCGCCCCCGGCGGCTTCGTGCGCCTCTCGTTCGCCACCGGGATGGCCGGGAGCCGCGACGCCGCGCTGGTCCTGGCTCAGAAGTACCACGACCCCAGCGCGCAAGGCCGGACCTTCGCGCTCGCGTTCACCCACGCGCAGATCCGCCTGCGGCACCTGGGCATCTCCAGCGACGAAGCCCAACTCTTCGATCGCTTGGCCTCCCGCGTGTTCTACACCGACGGCTCGCTGCGCGCGGCCCCAGAGGTGTTGGCACGCAACGTCCTGGACCAGGCCGGGCTCTGGGCCCACGGAATCTCCGGTGACCTTCCGATTCTGCTGGTGCGGGTGGTCGACCAAGACGATCTGCCCCTCGTCCGCCAAGTCTTGCAGGCCCAGGAGTATTGGCGAATGAAGGGACTGAGCGCGGACGTCGTGATCGTCAACGAGCATCCGGTCAGTTACTTGAACGAAATGCACGCCGCGCTGGTTGCGCTCCTGGAAAGCGGTCCGTGGGCAGCGTGGAAACACCGTCCGGGCGGCATCTACCTCCTGCGCGGCGACGGCATGGCCGAGGCCGAGCGTCTCCTGCTCGCGGGCGTGGCCCGGGCGATCGTCAGCGGGGACCGCGGGGCCCTGGCCACGCAACTGGATCGACCCTATCCCGAACCGCAATGGCGGGACGCCTTCGAACCCGCCGGGGCCGAGCAACTCATCCTGACCCGTCCCGAATCGCCCGTCGAGGTCCCCCCTCTCACCCTCGCCAACGGGCTCGGCGGATTCGCCGACCATGGACGGGACTACGTCATCGTTCTCGAAGGAGATCGCCAGACGCCGCTGCCATGGGTCAACGTCATCGCCAATCCTCGCTTTGGCACGGTGATCACGGCGTCAGGGTCCGCCTATACCTGGGCGGAGAACAGCCGCGAAAATCGTCTGACGCCCTTTGCGAATGACCCGATCAGCGATCCGACCGGTGAAGCCATCTTCCTGCGGGACGAGGACGCGGGTCACGTCTGGTCGGTCACGCCGGGCCCCATGCGGCGACACCGTGACAGCCCGCGTTTCGTCATCCGCCACTCGGCCGGGGTCTCGACATTTACCCACGCCGATCACGGTCTGGTCCAGAAGCTTGCGGTGTTCGTCGCGGCGGAAGACCCCGTCAAAATTTCGGTACTGACCGTGACCAATGCCAGCGAGCACACCCGACGGTTGAGCGCGTTCGCCTACAACGAATGGGTGCTGGGGCCACCCAGCGCCGCGGACCGTCGTCACGTGGTGACGGAGTTCGACGTGGTCACCGCGGCGGTGCTGGCGCGGAACCCCTATCACCCGGAGTTCGCGGGCCGGGTCGCGTTCGCCTACGCCGCTGACGGTCTGGCCTCGGCCACCGGTGACCGCATGGAGTTCGTGGGCCGCAACGGGTCGCTGTCGCACCCCGCGGCGCTCGACCGTGAGGCGCTCTCCGGACGATTCGGCGCCGGCTTCGATCCCTGCGCCGCGTTGCACGTGGCCATGACCCTCGCGGCCGGCGAGACCCGTTCCCTGGTGTTCCTTCACGGTCAGGGAAAGGATCTGGATCAGGTGCGAGACCTTGTCCACCGCTTCGGTCACGCGACCGGCGCGCAAGCAGCCCTCGACGCGGTGCGTCGGTCCTGGGACGAGATGCTCGACACCATACACGTGCAGACCCCCGACAACTCGTTCGACCTGCTCTGGAACCGATGGCTGCTCTATCAAAATATCAGTTGTCGCCTGTGGGCGCGATCGGCCTACGCCCAGCCAGGAGGCGCCTACGGATTTCGCGATCAGCTCCAGGACGTCATGGCGCTCGCGTGGGCCCGCCCCGATCTCTTTCGCGAGCACCTGCTCCGAGCCGCGAGCCGCCAATTCCTCGAGGGCGACGTGCAACACTGGTGGCACGAGCCTAGCGGACGCGGCACCCGCACCCGGTGTTCGGACGACCTGCTCTGGTTGCCCTACGCGGTCGCCCACTACGTGGAGACGACCGAAGACAACACCGTGCTCGATGACGTCGTTCCCTTTCTGACCGCTCCGTTGCTGGCGCCCGGAGAGCAGGAGGTGTACGTCCAACCCCAGATATCGGACGAGTCCGCGTCGCTGTTCGAGCACTGCGTGCGAGCGATCGACAAGGGCCTCACCATCGGCAGCCACGGCCTCCCCCTGATCGGCAGCGGGGATTGGAACGACGGCATGAACCGGATCGGCTATCAGGGACGCGGCGAGAGCGTGTGGCTGGGATGGTTCCTCCACGCTGTCCTGACCCGGTTCGCGTCGGTGTGCGAGATCCGCGGCGACATGGAACGCTCCGCCCGGTACCGGCACGAGGCGATCCGATTGGCGAGCATACTCGAACTCGCGTGGGACGGCGATTGGTACCGCCGCGCCTACTTCGACAACGGCGCACCCGTGGGCTCGGAGCAGAGCGACGAGTGCAAGATCGATTCGATCGCGCAGTCCTGGGCGGTGCTCTCGGGCGCCGCGCCCCTCCATCGCGCCGAACGCGCCATGGACGCGGTGCGCGCGCATCTCGTGCAACGGGGCGCCCGCGTGGTGCTGTTGTTTGCGCCGCCGTTCGACCGCTCGCCCCGGGATCCCGGTTACATCAAGGGGTATCTGCCGGGAATTCGGGAAAACGGCGGGCAATACACCCACGCCGCGCTCTGGACCGTGATGGCGGTGGCGCGGCTGGGTAGCGGGGATGAAGCCGTGGAACTGTTGCACATGCTGAACCCGATCAACCATGCGCGCACACCCGCAGACGTCAAGCGCTACAAGGCCGAGCCCTACGCAGTGGCTGCCGACGTCTACGCCCACCCGGCCCACGCCGGACGAGGCGGATGGACCTGGTATACGGGCTCGGCCGGGTGGATGTACCGCGCCGGCCTGGAAAGCATCCTGGGCCTAAAACGGAAGGGCACCCATTTCGAAATGGCCCCCTGCATCCCCACGGCCTGGCCCGAGTATTCGTTGGTCTGGAGGGTCGATGGGACGCGGGGCACCCGGTACGAAATCACGGTCCTCAACCCCAAACGTCGCTGCCGCGGAATCTCGGAGGCTGAACTCGACGGCGCGCCGGTGAACCCCGCGGAGATTCCGCTGATCTTGGACGGCAACACCCACCGGGTGCGAGTGGTGTTAGGAGACAGTACCTCGTAATCGTTCTGAGAAAACCTCGTAAGAGTGCGAGTTCTCCCGCGGAGGCCCCTAGTGTTACAACTCCTCAATCTACGTTCAGGACGGAGAAGGTACACAGGAGGACAGACCCATGCTCAGACACCTTCGCATCGGCATTGCCGTCATCGCGGTGGGGCTCATCACCACCGGGTGCGTCAGCTCCGGCAAGTTTAAGAAGATGGAGGCGCAGAAGGACAGTGAGATCGCGGCCCTGAAGAAACAGAAATCCGATTTGGACGGCCAGAAGCAGGCACTGGAGAAACAAAAGGGCACCTTGGAGCAGAGCAAAACAGAACTGGAGCAAAACAAGGCGGCGATGGAAGAGCAACTCGGGTCCCTGCAACAGGAGAAGACGGCGCTGGCCGCAGCCAGCCAACAGCAGCAACAGCAGTACGACGCGCTGGTGAAGGGGCTGTCGAGTGAAGTGGAGAAGGGCCAACTCCAGGTGCGGCAGTATCAGAACATGCTGTCGGTGGACCTGGCGGAGCAGATCTTTTTCGACTCCGGCCGGGCGACCCTGAAGTCCGGCGGCAAGGATGTCCTGAAAAAGGTGGGAGAGGCCCTGAAAGGGTATGAGAACAAGATCATCCGAGTCGTGGGCCATACGGACAACGTACCGTTGGCCAAGTCCCTGCAGGCCACGTTCCCGACGAACTGGGACCTGTCGGTCGCCAGGGCCACCAATGTCGTTCGTTTCCTGCAAGAGGTCGGAGTCCCACCCGAACGCATGGTCCCGTCCGGGAGGAGTGAATTCGATCCCGTGGCTCCGAACGATACGCCGGAGGGACGCCAGAAGAACCGCCGGATCGAGATCATGCTGATCGACAAGAGCTTGGTGAGCGAAATGTCCCGGCCAGCCAACTGAGGTCCGCTCATCCCGGGTGTGACGTCACACCCGGGATGAGCGTTCGACCATGTCTTGAGTATCTTGGCGATCCTCGCGCGAGGACAGCCACCGCCACACCAACCAGCCCCACACCCCGATCATCCCCAGCCACCCCACGCCCGCCACAACGCCGGCGATGGCGGTGTCGGAGGACAACACGCCCCACCGCATGAAGATGGCGGTCCAATCGTGCTCCCCGCCTCCCAGCAATGGCAATACCTGCGCCCGGGCGTCAGCCATGTAGCGCGAAATGTTCAAGTAGTTCTCGAAGAACCAAAATCCCGTCACCGCGCAGCCCACGGCTTCGCGTCTCGCCCAGAACGCCGCTGCGATCCCGGCTGGAATCGCAAGCTGGCCCAGCGTGCCGCCATACAATCCCAAGGTCGATCCCAGGAGGCTGAAAATCGGATGCCCGGCTTCGTGAAACACGAGATTTGCATCATCAATGATGCGCACCCAGCCATCGTCTGCGGTCTTGATGAGATACATAGTCCAGGCAAACCCGAGCGACGCCAGCGCCAGGTGCCAATACACCACCGGTCGCCAAGGCTCCTGAGACAACTCGCACAAACGCTTGAACACGCTCCTCCCCTGGAACTACACCGAGCTGGGGCGTCGATTTTCGATCACTCTTGAAAGGTCCCCGGCTTGCGGTCAAAAGATTCCAATTCGCGCAAGGCCCCTTTTGCGGAAGCGCCGGCAGAGAGCGTGAACGCGATCCCGTCTTGGAGCGTCATGGACGTTCGGATGATTTGGGAACGGTCCACGATCTGGATCGTTCCCAAATACAGATGGTTGCTCGGCAAATAGACTGTTGCCAGCTCACGGCGTGTCCCGTCCGGCTTGATGAGCGCAAACTCCCCTGTCAGGAACCCTGCATGGAATCCATCGCTCGGGGGTTGTTCGACCAGAACAAATTCCTTGAACCCCGACGGATTGTTGGGATTGAAACTTTCCGTGATCTTCTTGATTCCGCTGTACAACCCCTTCACGATCGGAACCTGGTCGACCAAGCGATCAACCCACCGCAGCACCAAAGCCCCTGAAACGCTCGACACGATGGTACCGGCGATGAAGACGACCAGCACCGTCGCCAAAATACCAAGCCCCGGTATGTTGATATGAAACACTCCAGCCACCCAAGGCTGGGCAATGGCATCCACGGTTTTAAATAACCAGACTAGGAGAACAACAGAAACATAGAGTGGCAACAGTGCGATCAGACCCGTGAGCATGGTGTTTCTCAATTTTTTCATCATTGTTGCACTCCTTACGTTGGGATCTCCTTTACTCTTTGATTCTGGCGGGGTCAAGCGTTCGCATCGCGGCTCCGCCGCGTCGTCTCGGTGTCGGACAACCACGTTACCGGTGCGGGGCTGATGCCTCGCGGGACGTTCTCTGATCGAAAGATTGATCAGCCGGTCGTGTGTAGGGAAGGGCATCCGTCGCACTCGAATCGATCGAGGCCGGCGGGTCGGTTCAGATCATCTCCAGCAGGCGCGGGCCTTGCAGCGACGCGGACGCTTTCAAGATGGTCGCCTCCTTGCCGGTCGGCAGAACGCTCCCCGCGCAATTTCGGCGTTTCGTCCGCGCGCCGACATCTTAGGCTTCCACCTCGATGTCTTCTCCAGACACTCTCACGTTGTACCGAGCGACGCCTTTGGATGCCGGGGGGCCGAGCGCTTCGCCAGTCGTCACATCGAAGACCGCGCCGTGCCAGGGGCAGGTGACCGCCCGACCCCCGAGTGCGCCCTCCGACAGCGGGCCCCCTCGATGGGTACACGTGTCGTCGATCGCGTAGTACTGTCCCTCCACGTTGAAGAGGGCGATCTTCTTGCCGTTGACTTCGACCATCTTTCCCCCTCCAGGAGCCAGGTCCTCGGTCCTGGCGACCTTCACGAATCCTGCCATGGCTTCTCTCCTCATGTGATCATGTTGCCGGCGCCGGCTTCATGACGCTGCGGGGCTACCTGGTTGCCGGTAAGAGATTTTCGCCCCGCTGATTGGGCGTCGAATCGGCCACAGCATAGACCGTCCGCGCGCGAAGAATCAACCCACTCACCACGGCTACACCCTACCGGTTCGGGCCTCATACCCTCCCCGGAACTCACCGTCCGTTGACATATCGTGAACCCGCCTTTATAAAAAGCACCATGCGGACGATGCCTGGCACGCCGTATCCCCTCGGCGCGACGTGGGACGGGAAAGGCGTGAACTTTGCGCTGTTCTCCGAGAACGCCGATCGCGTCGAGCTGTGTGTGTTCGACGCGGAGGACGCGGGGAAGGAAGCGTATCGCATCCACCTCACCGAACACACCAATCGCATCTGGCACGTGTACCTTCCGGATGCGCGGCCGGGATTGTTGTACGGGTACCGCGTGTACGGACGGTACGATCCGGCCGCAGGGCATCGCTTCAATCCGGCCAAGGTGCTGGTGGATCCCTACGCCAAGGCGATCGCGCGAAAAATCCGTTGGGACGACTCGCTCTTCGCGTATCGCGTGGGCCAACCCTCCGACGACCTGACGCCCGACTTCCGCGACAACGCGGCGTTCGCGCCGCTCGCCCGGGTGGTGGATCCCGCGTTCACCTGGGGAGACGACCGGCACCCCAAGACGCCCTGGCACGACACCATCATCTATGAAACACATGTGAAGGGGCTGACGGCCCGGCACCCCGACGTGGACCCTCGCCTTCGCGGCACCTACTCCGGACTGGCTTCGGAACCGGTGATCCAGTACCTCAAGGACCTGGGCGTGACGGCGGTGGAACTGATGCCGGTCCACCACCACGTGGACGAACGGCAACTCGTGGAGCGGGGCCTGGTCAACTACTGGGGCTACAGCACGTTGTCGTTTTTCGCCCCGGATCTGCGGTACCACTCCGGCACGATGGATCCCGTGTCCGAATTCAAGATGATGGTCC
The DNA here is from genome assembly GCA_964570625.1 of uncultured Nitrospirota bacterium. Lineage (GTDB taxonomy): Bacteria > Nitrospirota > Nitrospiria > 2-01-FULL-66-17 > 2-01-FULL-66-17 > JBFLXB01. Next base: position 35,367 of record CAZMYW010000005.1, read on the forward strand.
GGACGTTGCACGAAGCCGGCATCGAGGTCATTCTCGACGTGGTGTACAACCACACCGCAGAAGGCAACCAGCTGGGGCCGACGCTCTCGCTGCGCGGCATCGACAACGCGGCCTACTACCGGCTCTCGCCCAAGGACCCCCGCTTCTACGTCGACTACACCGGTTGCGGCAACACGCTCAATATGCAACACCCGCAGGTCCTGCAACTCATCATGGACAGCCTGCGGTACTGGATCCTCGAAATGCACGTGGACGGGTTTCGCTTCGACCTCGCCAGCACCTTGGCGCGCGAGCTGCGCGACGTGGATCGCCTCGGCGCGTTTTTTGACATCATCCACCAGGACCCGGTGATCTCGCAGGTCAAACTGATCGCGGAACCGTGGGACCTCGGCGAGGGCGGGTATCAAGTCGGCAACTTCCCGGTGTTATGGACCGAGTGGAACGGCAAATACCGCGACACGGTCCGGAAGTTCTGGAACGGCGCGGGCGGTCAAGTTGCAGAGCTCGCCACGCGCCTGGCTGGAAGCAGCGACCTGTATGAGCAGACCGGACGACGGCCGCACGCCAGCATCAATTTCGTCACCTGCCACGACGGCTTCACGCTACAGGACCTGGTCAGTTACAACCAGAAACACAACGCGGCGAACGGAGAAGAGAACCGCGACGGGTCGGACCACAACGACAGTTGGAACTGCGGGGTCGAGGGCCCGACCGATGACCAGACCGTGAAGCGCCTCCGGGAGCGTCAGATTCGAAACTTCATGGCCACACTGATGGTGTCTCAGGGCGTGCCGATGATCAACGGTGGAGACGAGTTCGGGCGCTCCCAGGAGGGAAACAACAACGCGTACTGTCAGGACAATCCGTTGACCTGGTACCACTGGGACTTCGACCAGGAGCAACGAGCGTTTTTGGAGTTCACCCGCCGGATGATTCAATTCCGCAAGCAGCACCCGGTGCTGCGTCGTCGCACCTTTTTCCAGGGCAGGCACCTCCGCGGCTCGGAAATCAAAGACATCGCGTGGTTCTCCGCGTCCGGCCGGGAAATGACCGACGAGGAGTGGGCCGCAGGCAACGTCCGGACCATGGGTATGCGTCTGTCTGGCGACGCGATCGAAGAGAAAGATGAGTGGGGCCGCCCCATTGCCGGTGACAATCTGCTGGTCCTGTTGAGCGCGCACTCCGAGCCTGTCCCGTTCGTGTTGCCCGCCCACCGTCCCGGCACCCGATGGATCGTGGTGTTCGACACCGCGCGCGACGGAGAACAACGCCCGAGTCCGCTCGGTCGCGGCGGGCGCACGTACGATTTGCAGGAGCACTCGCTGGTGGTCTTCCGCCTCGCGTCCCAGCCTGAACGGCGCGAGACCGAGTCCCATGCCTAAGCCGCCGATCAGCGCCGCCCCTCCCTGGTACAAGAAGACCGTATTTTACGAACTGCACGTGAAGGCCTACTGCGACAGCAACGCGGACGGGATCGGCGACTTCCGCGGGCTGCTGACCAAGTTGGACTATGTCCAGGACCTGGGCGTGGATTGTATCTGGCTGCTGCCCATGTACCCCTCGCCGTTTCGCGACGACGGGTACGACATCTCGGACTACTACAACATCCACGCGAGCTACGGCACGCTCGACGACTTCCAGACCTTCCTTGCCGGCGCGCACACCCGCGGCCTTCGCGTCATCACCGAACTGGTCCTGAACCACACCTCCGACCAACACCCGTGGTTCCAGGAGGCCCGCCGCTCGCGGGACAACCCGCGCCGCGACTGGTACGTGTGGAGCGAGACCGACGACCGCTACTGCGACGCGGGTATCATTTTCAGGGACACCGAGCGGTCGAACTGGGCGTGGGACCCCATCTCGAAATCTTATTACTGGCACCGGTTCTACAGCCACCAGCCGGACCTCAACTACGACAACCCGGCGGTGCGCGAGGAAATGTGGAGCGTGATGAAGTTCTGGCTGGACATGGGCGTCGACGGGTTCCGAGTCGATGCCGTGCCCTACCTCATCGAACGGGAGGGCACGTCCTGCGAAAACCTCCCCGAGACCCACGACGTTATTCGTTTCCTTCGGCGGCGACTCGATGAACAGTTCAAAGACAAGGTACTGCTCGCCGAGGCCAACAACGGGCCATCCGAGATGCGGCCGTATTTCGGCGACGGGGACGAGTTTCACATGGCCTTTCACTTCCCCCTGATGCCGCGGGTGTTCATGGCGGTCGAACTCGAGGACCGTAAGCCGTTGGTCGAAATCCTGGAACAGACCCCGGCGATCCCGGAGACGTGCCAGTGGGGCACGTTCCTGCGCAACCACGACGAGCTCACCCTCGCCTTGGTGTCTGAAGACGAACGCGCTTACATGTACGACGTATACGCGAAGGACCCGAACGCGCGGATCAACCTCGGCATCAGACGCCGCCTGAACCCGTTGATGCAAAACGACCGGCGTCGCATCGAGATGCTCAATGCCATGCTCTTCTCCCTGCCGGGTTGCCCCTTCATCTATTATGGAGACGAGATCGGGATGGGCGACAACATCTTCCTCGGGGACCGCAACGGCGTGCGGACTCCGATGCAATGGAGCGGCGGATGGAACGCGGGGTTCTCGATCGCAGACCCCGAGCAGCTCTACTTGCCCGTGATCTCGAACCCGGTGTACGGGTATCAGGCCGTCAACGTGGAATCCCAGCGGCGCTCGGAGCACTCCCTGCTATCCTGGATGAAAAAGTTGCTTCGACTGTGGAAGTCGTCCGCGGTGTTCAGCAGCGGGACGATCCGGTTCGTCAATCCCAAGAACCACCGGATCCTCGCGTACCTGCGTGAGTTGAACGGCGAGACCGTGTTAGTGATCAACAATCTGTCGCGTACGGCGCAGGCGGTCGAGCTGGATCTTCGCGAATTCAAGGGCGCGGTTCCGATCGAACTGTTCGGGGGCAACCCGTTCCCCCGTGTGGGGGATCTCCCGTATCTGCTCACGCTGGGGCCGTACCACTTTTTCTGGTTCGCGCTGCGACGGCTGTGACCCACGTCTGTCCGTACGAGACATGAGCCCGTTCAGGAATGGCCAGATGCCCCCTTCGGGGACTTCCAGCATTGCAGTTCTCGAAGGGGGGTCGCAAGGCGGAGCGAGAACCGGAGCGGAGCGTACTGAATCCGTACGTGAGCACCGGAAGCGCAGCGACAACGCAGCAGATGGTCATTCATCAACGGGCTCCTAAGAGCGGAGGCACTGTGGCGGAAGAATCGCTGCTGTCAGACGATCTGTTGAGCCAACTGATCGCGGTCGGCGAGGTCGATATCCTGGTCGGCGTGCCGACCTACAACAACTGCAAAACCGCAGGCCAAGTGGTGCGGGCGGTCCAGGTCGGATTCCTCAAATACTTTCCCCGGGAACGGACCGTCCTGATCAATCCCGACGGCGGATCCACCGACGGGACGGTCGAGGTAGTCCGTAACGCCGCCATCAACGACTACCGGACGCTGATGACGTCCCAACCGCTGCGGACTCTTCATCGCATCACCACGCCGTATCGCGGCGGGTCCAGCCGGGAGCACGCGCTCCACGCGATTTTCGCGGCCGCCGATCTCCTCCGGGCCAAGGCGTGCGCGGTGGTGAGCGCCGACCTCCAGAGCGTGACGCCCGAGTGGATCGAGGGATTGATTCGGCCAGTGTATAAAGAGCAGTTCGACTTCGTGACGCCGGTCTACCATCGGCACAAATTCGACGGCCTGCTGATCAACAACATCATGTATCCCATGGTACGGGCGATCTACGGAACCAAGGTCAAGGAGCCGCTGGGCAAAGAGTTCGGGGTGTCCGCGCGCCTCGCCAAAGCGTTCCTGGGGTCCGTGCTCAAAGCGGACCAGCCGATGCGGGCCGGAGCCGATCTTCGCCTCACCACCTCCGCGATCAGAAACGGCTTTCTCCTCTGCCAGGCCTTCCTCGGCCCCAAAATTCACGCCCCGACTTACGAGGAGCCGGACCTGGCGACGGTGCTGCAGCGGGTGGTCGGTACGCTGTTCGAGTGCCTGGAGACCGACGAGGCGTTCTGGCCCGCCCGCAGCGGGTCGGCTCCCATCCCGACCTTCGGGTTCGAATACGAACTCAGTCTCGAACCGGTTCGAGTCAATCGGGATCGTATGCTGCAGGTCTTCCGCAACGGGGTCCGCGAATGCGCGTCGATCTTGGGTCCGATTCTGTCGCCGGACACCCTGCAGGCGATCCAGCGCCTCACCGAGGCCGGAGACGCCGAGCTGCGGTTTCCGGACGAGCTCTGGGTCAAAACCGTGTACGAGTTCGCTGCGTCATATCATCGCACCGTAATCCATCGCGACCACCTGATGCAGGCCCTCGTCCCCTTGTATCTCGGGCGCACCAGTTCGTTCGTCGCCGAGAACCTCGGCGCCAGCTCGCTGGAATTCGAACACCGGCTCGAGGCGCTGTGCCTGGAGTTCGAGCGGTTCAAGCCATACCTCGTTGAACGCTGGAAGCCCACCACGTGAGGCAGATATGAACCAAACTCTGATCAACGGCGTGACGCAGACCCTGGACGAAGCCATGACCATGGCGCTCCATCTGTTCCCCAAGATCCTCGCGATGATCCTCATCGTGGCGATCGGATGGGTCATCGCCATGGTCGCCAAGGTGGTTATCCGTTATGTGCTGAAGCTGCTCAAGTTCAACGTGCTCTGCGATAACGTGGGCGCGACACAGATGCTGACCAAAGCCGATCTTCCCGCGCCGGCCGACCTGGTGGGCGCGGTGGTCTTCTGGGTGACCCTGGTGGCGTTCCTGATGCTCGGGATCAGTACGCTCGGCATCGCGGTGCTTCAGGAGCAGATTTCTGGGTTTTTCGTGTACGTGCCTCAGATCTTCGTCGCGTTGGTCATCCTGTTTGTGGGCGTCATCTTCGCCAACTTCGCGGCGCGCGCGGTCTTGTTGGGGATGGTGAACGCCAACGTCTCGGCGGCTCGAATGCTCAGCAACGGAGTCCGGTTGTTTCTGGTGATCCTGACCGTGGCGATGGCGCTCGAACAGGTGGCGGTGGCCAAAAGCGTGGTGCTGATCACGTTTTCCATCGCCTTCGGGGCCGTGATGCTGGGATTCGCGATCGCGTTCGGGTTGGGGGGACGCGACGTCGCGCGACGATTGCTCGAACGACAATTCGCCGACGATCCCAGGCGCGACAAAGACGAGATCTCGCACCTGTAGCCCGGCGCGCTAGACTCGCTACCCGGGCCGAGGGGCCGGCGCCAGCGCGGACCGCAGGATCATCCAGCCCGCTAGGCCGGCGATCACCGACGCGCCCAAAATCCCGAGTTTGGCCGACGCCAGTTCGGGACCTTGCCCGAACGCCAGATTCGCGATGAACAGAGACATCGTAAATCCGATACCCGCCAGGCAGGCCGCGCCATAGAGGTGCAGCCAGCGCACATCGAACGGCAGCGCCGCCACACCCGACCGGACCGCCACCCACACGAACGCCATAATCCCGGTTTGTTTGCCCACCACCAGCCCCAGGAACACGCCCAGCACCACCGGGTCGGTCAGGGCCGATACGTCGAATCCGGAAAACGACACCCCCGCATTCGCCAGGGCAAAGATCGGCATGATCACGAACGTGATCCAAGGATGAAGCGCGTGCTCCAGGCGTTCCATGGGAGTCTGTACGTAGATCGCGGAGGCTTTGAGGGCCTGCAGCGCCGATTGATGCGCCTCGCTGATAAACTCATCTTCTCGGGAGTGGCCGGCCCGCTCGAATTCCACCAACGTGGCGCGGTTCTGAGCCAGGAACTGGTCCGTGTCGATCCGGGCGCGGGACGGGATGGTCATGGCCAGCAACACACCCGCGATCGTCGCGTGGATTCCGGAGGACAAAACGGCCAGCCACAACCCGATGCCCAACACCACGTAGGCCGCGGGATGCCGCACCCCCTGCCGATTGACGACCATCAATGCGACGAGTATTGCCAGCGCAGCCCACACGCTCTCCAAATGGATCGTGGCGGTATAGAACAGCGCAATGACCACCACCGCCCCGAGGTCGTCGACAATCGCCAATGCCGCCAGAAAGACCTTGAGAGCCATGGGAACGCGTTTGCCGAGCATGGTCAAGATCCCGATCGCAAAGGCGATATCCGTGGCCATGGGAACGCCCCATCCGTTGGCTGCCGGCGTGCCGGCATTAAACAGGATGTAGAGGGCCGCCGGAACCAGCATGCCCCCGATCGCCGCAGCGATCGGCAACGCGGCGTGGCGCGGCGACGCCAGTTCGCCCACCAACACCTCGCGTTTGATTTCCAAACCGATGCCGAAGAAAAAGATCGCCATCAACCCGTCGTTGATCCAGTGATGGAGCGACAACGTCAAGAGCGCGCCGCCCACCCCGATCGAAACGGGCATCTCCCAGAAGTGGGCAACCGCACCCGCCCATCGAGAGTTCGCCAAGAACAACGCCGCGAGAGAACACGCCAGTAGGAGGATGCCGCCTGCGGACTGGAGCCGGACGAATCGTTCGAACGGCCGGAGCGAGCGCTCGATGAGGGTGGTTCGGGGGTGATTCACGACGTCGGATTATGATCGCACGCGCAATGAACTGCAATCGAAAACCGGGACACCACAGGTTGGCACGTGCGGCGGGTTATTCTGAAGGTGCGCTGCGGTTCTCCAAACCTGCTAAGATTGACCGCGTGCGCGACATCGCGAGCTGATGGAACCTACCCCGGCGCTTCAAGATCCCGAGTGGGCGGCATGGCCCGACGAAAAGCTCCTCGACCTGCGGCTGTGCGATCTCGCGCTGTCGATCGAGCACAGCTCGCTGGTCCCGCGACTCGAACAACTTGGCGTAGAGCTGGCCGCGCACCGGCTGGTGTTTCGGCCGCACGTGTGGATCTCGGACGAGTGGTTCACCCCGGACGGCGTGCCCGGCATCGCCATCCCGTTCTATCTGGTGCATCCCAGACTGGCCAAGCTCGAACTTCAACAAATGCTTCAAGTTGAGGGCGGCTCACCCGAGTGGTGCATGCGTATTCTCAGACATGAAGCCGGACACGCGATCGAAAACGCGTACCGCTTGCGGTTACGCAAACGACGCAAGCAATTGTTCGGCAGATCCAACGTCCCCTACCCCACCTATTACAACCCCAGACCCTACAGCAAACGCTACGTGCTGCACCTGGACCTCTGGTACTCCCAGAGCCACCCGGACGAGGACTTCGCGGAAACATTCGCGGTGTGGCTCGACCCGAACTCGAACTGGCGAACGCAGTACGCGGGCTGGCCCGCGCTGAAAAAGCTCGAATACGTGGACGCGTTGATGCAGGAGTTGGCCGACACCCCTCCGCGCGTGACCCCCACCGATCAGGTGGATCCGTTGTCGTCCCTGACCAAAACTTTGCGCGAGCACTACCAGTCACGGCGGTCGCACTACGGCCTCGAACACCCGCACTTCTACGACCAGGACCTGAAACGCCTCTTCGTGGACGCGGCGGCAGCGCCCACCGGGATGAAGGCGGTGCAGTTCATCACGCGCATGCGGAAAGAAGCGCGGCGACGAGTCGCGGAGCGGACCGGCGCGTATCAGTACACGATCGACCGGCTGCTGGAATCCATCCTCGCACGCTGCCGGGAACTCGATTTGAGGTTGGCCGTTACGCCGGAACAGGCTAAACTGGATTTCATGATGCTGCTCACCGTGCAGACCATGAACTTCCTCCACAGCGGACGGCACCGCGTGGCGCTATGACCCTGTCCATGAAAGACCATCTGCTGCGTTGTCGGTCGGCCTTGCGTGCTCACGTACGACCCAGTACGCTCCGCGCGCAAGGACCTCTCTCCGCCTGGCATCTGGCCTTCCCTGAACAGGCTCACCTATTTGATGACCCGGACAGAGTTCTATGAAGAAGCTTCGCATCGCCGCGCTGATGCACGAGGACCTGATTCCTCCGGAGAATACCTCGGGCCTCGACCTCGACACGGTGGAGTGGAAGACCGAACACGATGTGGTCAAAGCGCTGCGCTGCATGAAACACGAGGTTCTGCCGCTCGGCGTACGCAGCGACCTGGGCCTGCTCCGCAAAACTATCGACGAATTCAAACCCGACATCGCGTTCAACCTGCTGGAGGAATTCAACGACGTGGTGCTGTGGGATCAGAACGTGGTGTCGTTCCTCGAATTGATGGGCGTCCCCTACACCGGATGCAACCCGCGCGGCCTCATGCTCGCGCGCGACAAAGGCCTCTCAAAAAAAGTCCTGTCCTACCATCGGATCCCCTTTCCGGACTTCATGGTCATACCGATCGGCCGGAAACCTCGCCGCCCCAAACGTCTCGGCTTTCCGTTGATTGTGAAGTCGGTGTCCGAAGAAGCCTCGCTCGGCATCTCCCAGGCCTCGATCGTGACCGATGACGAAAAGCTGCGCGAGCGCGTGGCGTTCATGCACCACAACGTCAAGACGCCGGCCATCGTGGAGCGCTACATCGAAGGCCGGGAATTATATGTGGGCGTGTTGGGCAACGAGAAGCTCCAAGTCCTCCCGGTCTGGGAATTAGACTTGAGCCATATGCCGGAGGACGCGCCGAAAATCGCCACGCAACGCGTAAAGTGGAGCCTCGCGTATCAGAAAAAGTACGGCATCGTATCCGGCGTGGCCAAAGACCTTCCCAACGGTCTCCCCGATCGCATCCACCACCTGGCCAAACGCGTCTACCGCGTGCTCGGCCTCTCCGGCTACGCCCGCCTGGACCTGCGCCTCGACCCGCAGGGCCACGTCTACATCCTCGAAGCCAACCCCAACCCCCAGATCGGCGACGGCGAAGACTTCGCCGAATCCGCGAAAGTCTTGCGGATCTCCTACAAAGCCCTGCTGCAGCGCATCCTCACCCTGGGCCTGGCCTGGCGGCCGGATCGGTTGGCAGCGTAGATCAATTTCGTCTCCAGCTCCCCTAGGACGCTGGCCTCTCACTCGGGAAGACCCGCCCTGCTCCAACTCACTCCACCTCACTAAATCAAATTCCAGCCAAGAGTTTCGCGTTCTCCCACCTTTGGCCTGAGTAGGCCTGATTAGGCTAGAGAGTGGTGGCGTTGAGCACAATGTGAGCACAATGTTTTGGGGTGAACCCCTCTGGTGAGACAGTCTTAGGTTGTCACACTGGTCGGTTTGACTAGCTGTCCAATGTGGTTGAGAAACTAGGGTTCGGGTGTTCCCCGTCGCTGCGTACTTTCCAATCCGAGTACACATATTAGGGTCTCGAATCGTGACAGGCTTTTGTACATCTTCGTACGGGACCTTGATGGAACCGTTCAGAATATCCCAGCCCGGGGGGTAGTCTCCTGTTCGGGGGCGCTGTCACCGGCTTTTTTTGCCACGCAACCCGCAGGAGAGGGCTCTGATTGACCATTTAGTTCAGCTCCTCGTCCAACAATCTATCTGCCTCGGTCTCAGTTGGGCCGTTGCCTACGTCGGGGCTTCGCGACTCCGGCGGGACCACTGGCTGTTGTCTCTGGTCTACGTCAGCGCGGTCCAAGCGACGGCCTGGTGGATGCTAACGCAATCGGGCACCGCCACGCCTCCGCTGGCGTGGTTGATGTTCCCCGCTGCGATCAGCGTGACAACCATCGCGCTGCTGGAGCGCTGGAATGCCGTCGCCCACGCCGCGATGGCGAACACCGTGTCGGTGAGTGCGTTGTTTCTGGCGTACGTCGTGTCCGTCACGGCCCAGTCCCACCTCGGCCCCTTGAGCTTGGCCTTCGCGGGCGTGCTGGTGGCGATGCAAGCCTTCGCGCTCCTCCTCCTCGTGGCGAGCACCTACGAAATCTTGGACGTAATGGGCCGTGTCCGCTGGACGCGCGCCAGCCGCCCCCAACCCACGACGGACTACTTCCCAAAAGTGTCGCTCCACGTGCCCGCCTACAACGAACCGCCCGAGATGGTCAAGGAGACGCTGGACGCCTTGGCTAAGCTGGACTATCCCAATTACGAGGTGATTGTCATTGACGACAACACGACGGACGAGCGATTGTGGCGGCCGATCGAGACACATTGTAAGGCGCTCGGCTTCAAGTTCTTCCACTTGGACAATTGGCCGGGATTCAAGTCCGGCGCCCTCAACTACGCGCTGACGCAGACCGCTCCCGACGCTGAGATTATCGGGGTGGTGGACTCGGATTACGTGGTTGATCCCACCTACCTCAAGGACTGCGTGGGCTTCTTCAAGAGTCCCGACCTGGCGTTCGTCCAGACCCCGCAGGACTACCGCGACGTGCCGGCAGACGATCGGTACACCACGGCCTGTTACCACTCCTACCTGTATTTCTTCAAGGTGTCGATGGCCTCCCGCAACGAGCACAACGGGATCATCTTTGCCGGCACGATGGGACTGATCCGAAAGTCTGTCCTGCAAGAGTTGGGCGGCTGGGACGAGTGGTGTATCACGGAAGATGCGGAACTCTCCCTCCGGATCCTGGATCGCGGGTACAAGTCGGTCTACGTCGACGTCTCGTATGGGCGAGGCCTGATGCCGCTCAACTTCGAAGGCCTCAAGAAGCAGCGCTTTCGCTGGGCCTTCGGCGGCATGCAGATTCTCAAAGCGCACTGGCCGTCGTTGATGCCCTGGGCGCGCTGGCGCGATCCCGCGCACCGTCTCAGCTTGGCACAGCAATGGGACTATTTGATTGGTGGGTTGCAGTGGCTGCATGACCCGCTCACGTTCGGTTTCACCCTGTTGCTGCTCCTCGGCGCGGGTGCGCTCGTCCTGGGCGGGTCGCTGTTCATGCAGCCCATGGCCAGTGCCGTCGTGGTCGCGCCGTTCCTTTTCATTTTCATCGGTATTTCCCGGTTTGTGTGGGTGTTGCGCCGCCGAGTTGGTTGCACGTGGGGACAGGCCCTCTCGGCGTTTACAATCCTGTTGAGTTTGACCTGGGTGGTGACCCTCGCCTGTGTCTTAGGGTTGATCAAATCCCAAGGGGTCTTCCTTCGCACCCCCAAGAAGCGCGCGACCGTGGATCCGTGGCACGCGGTGCACATCGTATCCCGCGAGACTATGATCGCCGGGTTGTGCCTGACCGGGGCGGTCGCCTTGGCCTGGACGGCCCAGCCATCACCGGCCATGGCCGTGATGATCGGGTTGCTGCTCTGGCAGGCGCTGATTTACGCCGCGGCGCCGGTGAGCAGCCTGTGGAGCTATCGCAGCGAAGCGCGGAGCCTTCAACCGGCGTATATGGCGGCCTCTTCGCGGACCACCGGACTACGCTTCTCGTCGATGATCCTCGACCGATCCGTCGGGCGCGTTGTGTTCGGCTCGGCCATGGGAGTGTTCGTGTTCTTTTATCTCGCCATCACGCTGGCGCCGGAGCGAGAACAACTCTTCCGGGCCAACCCGTTGCAGACGCGACTCATCGCGCCAAGGCTGATTACGGTGCCGACAACGACTCAGATCAAGGCGGTGCTGTTCCTCGAAGAGCACGCCGCGATCGAGGCCGACGCTGATCGGGCGGTCCGCCTGTGGGATCCCGACGGCGTGATCCGGGACGCGAACTATACGGTCAACGACGAAGGCGATGACCGGATCTGGCAGGGCACCGACGGTATCCGGCAGCGGTACGTCCAAGAGTTCTCGCAGCGACGGTACCTGTCGCTGGCCCACACGGACGCGTCGGTCCTCATCGAAGGCGACCGGGCCACCGTAGTCAACGATCTGCGAGCCGAGATCCAAACGGCATCCGGCATCCAGACCGTGTTCCTGTCGCAAGGCGATCGGTGGACGTTCACCAAACGGACAGACGGCTGGCGGATCACCGAACTGGTTCTCAACCGGGCGCCGCGATGATGCCCTCTCAGGGTTTGTGGCCTCTTTTTTAGGTCGTCAAAACGTCTGCGATTCAACATCAAGTAGCCGTCACGAAACCGGGCGTTTGTTGAACAAGGCCAGATGGTTCAAAAAGAACTATTTTTGACTAGGAGCCGAAACAGACATACTTCTAGCTTTGTTTATCAGATTCTCTATGAAAAGAGGCCGCCGTTAGGTACCTCTGCGGGTGCGCCGCAGCTCCATACGCTCAATTTCAACGCCGTCTATGCAGCCCGTTGCACGAGCTAAATCAACACCCAAACTAGTCAGTTGAGATGCTACAGCTCTCTGGCCTACGCGATCAGCAACGATTTCGACAGACAAGAGTCCGCGGAAAATATAACTATTAAGCTGCAGAGCACATTCCTTAATGCGCGGTGTCCCTCGCATACCGCGAGTGTGATACCGCTGTGGCAAGCCACCATACAAATCCATGATGTGACAGTAAGAGCCGTGGACATAGCCGGAGATAGCCTTAAAAATCGTCTGTGAAACAGCTAGGTCCTTGTCAGGATCGCGGCCCTCAACAGGAAGTCTATTCATGATCGCAGATTGAACTTTTCGACGTGGTACGCGGTCTCGTTTCTGTGTTGAAGCTACAGGATCAGATGGATCGTCAAACTCTTCTTGAAAAAACTCATTGAGGAAGCGCTCCCGGTCATTCGGTGGGGTAGCAGAACTGGTCGGAGCTGCCAGGAAAAAGATATCTTCGGCAGCCTCGTCAACCATTCGACACAATGCATAGACTTCCTGGACATAACCCTCTTCGAACAAGACCAGAGCCGCATTTAGGGTACTGGCAATTCTGACACTCTTGAGAAATGACGCCAAGAGATCGTTACGGTTCTGATGTCGAAACGCAAATCCGCTACCCTGCTGCACAGGTAAAGGTGGCTCAAACTCAACCGAAAGGTCTTGCACGCACTTCTCAAGTCCTGCGACTATCTGGTGGAATAACTCAAAGTCCGGTAGAGGATTACTCTTGGCCGAGGCTTCCATGATCATCCCCGCTTCCTGAGTCCAGAAATATTTGCTTTTGACCCAACACTTCGGGGACAACTGCCCCCGTAGACGCCGCACATTCAATCCGCCGGCCAGCAGGGTTTTTGACCTCGGCTGAACGATTATCTTGTTGGCCCACATGGTATCGATTTCCCGACGGTGACGCAATCCGTCCGCCGACAGCGCACCTTGAACTAGCCACGCTGCCCGCTTCCCGTTGCGCGGGACGGGTAGCCCATCTTCTCAGCCATCGGGTGTATACTCCCCGGCCGTGAGTCCTTCTCCTCTCCGCAGGATTCTGTGGGAGCCGGGCCCTCCCTCTCGGGAGCGGCCCCTGCGTCGCCTCAAGCATCTGCTGATCGGCAGACCCATCCCTCGCGTTCAGGAACGCGATCATCGCGTGTCGGTCCTGATCGGTCTCGGCGCATTCGCGTCGGACGCGGTGTCTTCGGTCGCGTATGCCACGGAAGAAATGCTGCTGGTCCTTGTGCTGGTCGGGACCGCGGCGTTGGCGTTCGGGCCCGTCATTGCGGCGGTGATTGCCGCGGTGTTGATCATCGTGGTCAGCTCCTATTACCAAACCGTCCAGGCCTATCCTGCCGGCGGCGGGGCGTATACCGTGGCGCGGGAGAATCTCGGCACGTATCCCGCGCTCGTGGCCGGAGCCGCGCTGGTGGTGGATTACGTGTTGACGGTCGCGGTCAGCGTGGCGGCGGGGGTGGCGGCCGTGACGTCCGCCGTTCCGGACCTGCATCCACACCGCGTGACACTGGCCCTGGCCGTGGTGGCAGTTCTGACCCTGGCCAATTTGCGCGGGGTTCGCGAATCAGGACGGCTGTTCGCGTTACCCACGTATGCGTTCATTGCGTGCGCGCTGGGCGTGATCGGGGCCGGTATCGCGCAGTTGCTGACCGGCGGGCTGGGCACGGGTCATCTCACGGCACCGGCTTTCTCGACCGATGCGGTTTCGGTTGTCGGCGCGTGGATCCTGGTGCGAGCCTTTGCCTCCGGCTGCGTGGCCTTGACCGGGGTGGAAGCCATTGCGAACACGGTCCCGGCGTTCGCCGAACCAGCGCCGCGCCGCGCGGGCCTGACCATGATCTGGTTGGGTGCGATTCTGGCCACGCTGTTTTTGGGTATCACGTTTCTCGCGCTGGAGTTGAACATTCTCCCGCGCGCCGACGAAACCGTGCTCTCGCAGATCGGCACCGCGGTCTTCGGTTCCACCCTGCCCTATATCCTCTTGCAGACGACCACGGCGTTGATCCTGCTGGTGGCGGCCAACACGTGCTACACCGGCTTTCCTCGGCTGGCGTCGTTGCTTGGGGCCGACCGGTTCTTGCCCAAGCAAATGGCCCACCCCGGCGACCGGCTGGTTTTTTCCAACGGGATCATGATCCTGGGCGTCGCAGCGGCCGCGTTGGTAATCTTGTTCGACGCCGACACGCACGCCCTGATCCCCCTCTATGCAGTGGGTGTGTTTCTCGCCTTCACCATCTCGCAAGCCGGCATGGTGGTGCGGTGGCGGAGACACCGGGGAACCGGCTGGCACTGGCGCGCCGCGCTGAATGCCGCCGGAGCCATCGCCACCGCCACGGTGCTAGTCGTGGTTGCGTCGGCCAAGTTCCTTCACGGGGCGTGGCTCGTGGTGGTCGTCATCCCGTTGCTGGTGTGGCTCTTGGTCTGCGTGCACCGCCACTATAACGACGTGGAGCGCCAACTGCGGATCGACCCGACGCGCCCCTTGCACGGGTTCAATCACACCGTGCTCGTGCCCATCTCGGGCATCAATCAACCCGTGCTCACCGCGCTCCAGTACGCCATGTCTCTGTCGCCCAAAGTTCAGGCGGTGTACGTGGGGGTGGATGACGCAGCCACCAAACAGATCCAAGCGGCCTGGAAGGAATGGAATACCGGCGTCGAGCTCGTGGTGTTGCAGACGCCCTACCGGACCATCGTGGCCCCGCTCATGGAATACATCGACGTGGTTAAGAAGGAACGAGATAACGACCTGGTGACCGTGATCCTGCCGGAATTCGTACCACGGAAATGGTGGCACCACCTCCTGCACAACCAAACCGCGCTCTTGCTCAAGGGCGCGCTCCTATTCCGCAAAGACGTGATCGTGACCGACGTTCCCTACCACCTAGACAGGTAACGGATCACCCACGGCGGTTGCTCCGGATCGCCCAAGTTGGTACGATACGGCCCCATGAAGATCGCCACGTTCAACGTCAACTCCATTCGCATGCGTCTGACCGCCGTGACCGAGTGGCTGGCACGGTACCAACCGGATGTCCTGTGCCTGCAGGAGACCAAGGTGCAGGACAGCGAGTTCCCGGAGCTTGCGCTCAAGGGGACCGGCTACCACATCGCGTACCGGGGCATGAAGGCGTACAACGGCGTGGCCGTGTTCAGCCGGCACCCGTTCGACGACGTGTCGTTCGGATTCGACGACGGCGGTTCCCCCGATTCCGAACGGCTCGCGCGTGTGGTGGTGCGGGGTATTCCGATCATCAACACCTACGTGCCCCAGGGCTACGAACTCGACTCCCCCAAGTACGCGTACAAACTCGAGTGGTTCAAACGCTTAAAGAATTACTTTAAGAAACATCTCTCACCTGAACAGCCTGCTATTTGGGTGGGCGACCTGAACGTCGCGCCGGAACCCATCGACGTGCATGGCCCGGAAAAACACCTCAAACACGTATGTTTTCACGAAGACGCGCGCCGGGCGTACAAAGACACCGTCTCGTGGGGATTCGTGGACACATTCCGTTCGCTCTACCCTGATCGGCAACAGTTCACGTTCTGGGACTACCTGCGGCCCGACAACATCGAGAAGAACAAGGGATGGCGGATCGACCATATTCTCGTGACTCAACCCTTGGTCGCACAGTGCAAAGAGGCCGCGGTGGACATCGAACCTCGCCGTGCGATGAAAGCATCCGACCATACGGTCGTCTGGGCCGAGTTCACAGGGATCTAGGGGAGCCTGTCCATGAGCGACCATCTGCGGCGTTGCTGCTGCGCTTCCGGTGCTCACGTACGCATACAGTACGCTCTGCTCCGGTTCTCGCGGCGCCTAGCGACCCACCTTCAGAAATACAAATGTAGGAAGTCCCCGAAGGGGGCATCTGGCGCGCTCCTGAACAGGCTCTATGGCCGCCAAGACCACGCGTAAGCCTTCCACCGCACGTCGCAGAAAAAAGCCCGCTGGAAAGTCTCTAGGGCTTGTCCCAGCCGAGGTCGCCACCGGCGAAGCCCCGAAAGAGGTTTCTGCCCTCACTGACGCGATTACTCGCGATGGCGGCCGCGTGTTGGCCGCGTACCGCGAACCGTACAACGGGCAATGGGTGGTGTTCGCTGCGCTGCCGATCGAGCAGGTCGAGCCCACACCGTATCAACGGAACATCTCCGAGACGCACGTGCGGCGGCTCGAAACCGTCATCGGCAAACTCGGACGGTTCTTGGATCCCGTGATCGTAGTCCGTGCGCCGGAGGACACGGACGGCCCGGCGCGATACTGGACGCCCAACGGCAACCACCGCCTCACGGCCATGCGCACGCTGGGCGCCAAGGCCATCACCGCCATCGTGATTCCTGAACGGGCCGCGGCCTACCAGATCCTCGCACTCAACACCGAGAAGGCACACAACCTCCGCGAAAAATCGCTGGAGGTGGTCCGCATGTACGAGGAATTGGTCCGACTCGAAGACGCAACCGAAGCGGCGTATGCGCTGGAGTTCGAGGAACCGTCGTTTGTCACACTAGGACTGTGTTATCAGGAGCGGCCGCGGTTTTCCGGCGGTGCGTATCATCCCCTGCTCAAACGCGCCGATCAATTTTTGACCAAGCCGCTCCGGGCCGCGTTCGATATCCGCCGGTCGCGTGCGGCCGCGCTGCTCGCCCTCGATGACCTGGTCATCCAACACGTCGAAACCTTGAAGGCCCGCGGCCTCACCAGTCCATACCTCAAGGCCGCGGTGGTCGCCCGCATCAACCCGCTGCGCTTCCGCCCCAAAGACGCGCCGCCATTGAGCTATGACGACGCCATGGACCGGATCGCCAAAGCCGCGGCCAAATTCAACCCCGCGAAGCTGACCTCCGCGGACCTCGCGCGTACCGGAGGGGCGCCGGAGGAAGCGGGTTAGACGCTGCGAGGCATCAAGGAAACCAGTCGACAATCAGTGTTTTGAGATCGTCCAGCGGGGCGGGCCGCTTCACTGCCGCGTCCACACCTTTGGCTCGCCAATAGTCGCTCGCTCCCCACGGACCTGAGCTGGAGACCAGTAACGTCCGGGTCGGGAATTTCCCGTAGTTGAGCCAGCCGAGTAGATCGACTCCTCGCCATTCATCCCGGTAATCCGCAACCACCATGTCGATTTGGCCTCGACTGAGCGCGCGCAGCACCTCGACGTCGTCGGCCGCAGTCAGAAGCACGGTCTGGCCCCGAGCCGCTTCGGTCACCGCCTGGGCCACCAGGTCTCCCAGTGCTCGCTGGACCGACGGGTCGTCACCCACGATCAGGACGGTTCGAGTCCGATGTGGTTTCATGGGCTCCTCGATGACTCTGCGGAGAGAGGGGCTCGACCTCCAGCGGCCGTTGGCGGAGGGACATGACACGGCTCGGCAAGAGGCCAAGCCCCTCGTGGCGAAATTTTGGGGATGTTCGTTATGAACGGTTAAAAGAGAGCAATAATCGAGCCGGTCTCAGAATGCGGACGGAAGCCGGTAAACTGCGAGGAAATGATGTGGTTGGGCTTGCGACGACAAATTTGCCTGGCAAATCTGTCGCAAACGACAAATTTGCCGCGGCCTACTTATCTGCGAGGATCCGCTGGACCGTCCGGAGATCCACGCCCAAGAGCGCCGCGGCTCGGTGTTTGTCGCCGTTCACGGTACGAAGGACCTCTTCGACGTAGGCTTTCCGGAATGCATCCTCGGCGTCCTTGAGCGCCAGGATCGACGGAGTCTGCGGGAGCAGGGCCGTCAGGTTCGCCCGCTCCGAACACGAGGGCGGTCGCTCGCTGATCTGGATATCGGCCGCAGTGATGAATCGTCGATCCGTGAGGACCAGCGCGCGTTCGACTGTTTTCTTCAATTCCCGAACATTACCAGGCCAGCCGTGGTCCATGAGCCGCTGCAAGGCATCGGGCGTGAGCCGTCGGTCTTGGTGGGTCCGACAATTGTGCTGGCTGATGAAATGCGCGACGAGCACCGGGAGGTCATCGCGGCGATCTCGAAGCGGCGGCACGACGATGCGAATCTCATTGAGCCGAAAGAAGAGGTCCTCGCGGAATCGTCCGGTCGCGATCGCTCGCGGCAGGTCCACATTCGTGGAGGCCAGGACCTGCGCCGACAAGCGACGGCTTCGCGTTTCACCGATGGGCTGAAACTCTCGTTCCTCCAACACCCGGAGCAGTTTGGCCTGGAGATCCACCTCCATATTGCCGATCTCGTCCAAGAGCAGCACGCCGTCCCCAACCGCTGCGAGCCGGCCCACCAGTCGCTCCCGGTTGTGGAATCCAGGATAGTCCTTGGCGACTCCAAACAGTTCGCTCTCAAGAACTCCGCCGGCCATGGCGCCGCAGTCGATCGAGACAAAGGGGAGCGCGCGCCGCTTACCGGTGAGGTGGATCGCGCGGGCGACCAACTCCTTGCCGGTGCCGCTCTCCCCGCTGATCAAGGCGTTCACGCCGCTCAGCGCCACCTTGTCGATGAGACGATACATCTCGCGCATCGAACGGCTGGTGCCGACCAGCACTTCGTCGGCGAACGCGTACCCGCCGCGCGCGCCGAGTTCCAGGTCGATTTTCCGCTCATGGTCGAGAGAGTCCGCGGTCTGCTGAATCCGTTGGAGGAGTCTGGTCGCGAAGTCCTTTTCGTCTTTGTTCACAAAGTCATACGCGCCGCGACGAATCGCTTCGACCGCCATCGACCCTTCATCCGCTGCGGAGATGACCAGAATTTTCGTCGCAGGCCACCGGGATAGGAGGACGGGAATGGCTTCGAGACCGTTCGCCGCCGGGAAGAACAGGTCCAGCAGGATAATGTCCGGCGCCGGTTCGTTGCGGATCGTGCGAAGATCGAGCGGCGACTCGATCACGGTCAGGGCATGTCCGGCGTGAACCAACAGATCTCGATACAGGCTCCTGAATCCCGGATCATCCTCGATGGCCAGGATGCGGATGCTCGCCTGGAGTTCCGAGGCTGCGGGAGCGACGTGATGACCGGCGGAGTCCATACGATCCTATGGGGTGGAGGACATCCCCGCCCGTTGTCCGACCGGGAGGGTCACGCTCACACTGGTTCCGCCTCCAGGGACGCCGATCACCTGAATGCGGCCCTGGTGCTGTTCCTCCACGACCTTCTTGCACACCCAAAGCCCCAGCCCGGTCCCTTCGGACTTGCTCGTGACGAACGGCTCAAACAATCGCGGCGCGATCGCGGAGGGAATCCCGGCGCCTTCGTCGGTGATCACGATTTCCACTCCTCCTTCACTGTCCGGCCGAACTGCGATCCGCACACACCCGCCGCGCGGCATGGCCTGATTCGCGTTGACCAGGAGGTTGACGATCACCAGGCGCAACTGTTCGCCGTCCGCCACAATGAACGCCGGCGCATTGGACGCCACGTCGCATTCGACACGGTAGCCGCTCGCCTCCGGAAAAAGTGGGCCGACCTCCTCCATGGCCTCGTCGATCAACCGTTCCAACGGCATCGCGGTTTTCTGTGACGCGGTCACCTGCACTCGCTGGAGGTGGCGGACCAACTCACCGATGCGATCCAGCGCGTCTTCCATGGTATGGAGATATTGGTCCACCACCATTCTGTCGCCCTGATCGGCTCCGCTTCGCAGCAATCCCACATAGGCCCGCAGCACCGCGACCGGATTCTTGATGGCGTGGGCCAGGCCGGCGGTGGTACCGGTAATAACGTCGCTCTCGGCCTTCGCCACCCCTTCCACGTTCTCCAACGCCGCACCCGCCAATGTCGCGACGAGTTCCGCCAAGCGCTCTTCGTTCTCCCCGAACAGCCTCTCCACAGACCGGTTCGTGACGTAAAGGCAGGCCACGACGTCGCCCCGGACAGCGATCGGCGCGCACAGGACGGATCGAACCCCGGACAACACGACGCTCTCGCTCGGATCTTCGCTCAACCCCAGGCTGGCCACCACAGGTCGCCGTGTCTCGATCGCGCGCTCCACGAGACTCCGACTGTAGGAATGCTCCGGCGGCGAGGGGTCGTTCTGCGGTCGCCGAGGCTCACGCTCTCCGGCATTCGAAGCGGTCACATTGATGATTCCACCGGCTACGCACACGATCAAACATTCCTCACCGCGAAGCAATACCAAGGCCGCGTCCCGCACCGCCGCCCAAACCGCGTCACGCGTCAACGCAGACGCGATGTGCCGCCCAGCCTGTAGCAAGGCATCAAACCGCTCGATCAACGCGGGAGCCATCGGTCGGTCCGCAGCCGCTGGCTCGGCCTCGCCCAGTACCCAGTACGCCCCCAACGCCCGCAGTGCCGTGCGCCCCTGATCCAAATCCTCGGCCGCGTCGGGCCAGCCAACCTGTGAGCCGACCTGCCCGCGTGCCCACAACGTCTGCGCGTGCTCGAACTTTGCGCCCTGCTGCGCGGCCACCGCGAGGCTCTCATCGAGCCTCTTGCGCGCCTTGCACGCCTTCCCACTCATGGCAGCCAACAGACCGTCTTCACGAAGAGCGTGTGGAAGATTCCCGCGATAGCGCCGCGCGAGACGGAGCGCTATTCGAACGGATTTGTTCGCATCATTCAGGATACTCCGATGGCGCTTGTACCCATACACCGACACAGAGGCACTCTGGACTGCGGTTCTCAGCGCTGTCGTCAACCACACTGGAATGCAAGCGACTTCTTCGGAGAGGATTCCAGCGATCTTCATCATTTGGCAGGCCTGTTTGAGAATCGCCACACCCTCCAATGGTTTCCCTTCACCAAGTGCCCGCAGGGCCTTAGCGTGCAGAATGAGTGATCGCGTGTGGATGTCGTCCCACTGACGTTGCTCCTCAGGGGCCACAAGCTCCTGCGGAATACGTCCGCCAGTAGCTCTGGCCCAGATGGAGAGGCTTTCTCCTAACGCCTTGGGCTGTCCGATTTCGAGACCCGCCTCATACGTGCGACGACACAATTCCACCGCCACATCAAGGTCCCCCAGTCGATAGGCCACGATGGAGAGATCCATCTTGATATTGAGAGACTCCCATTGGTCCCCGGTACGATCTAGGATTTCGGATGCCGATCGGAGCTCGCAACGAGCTTCCTCAAATCTCGATGCGGCCAGTAACAAGAACCCCAGAAAGCCGCGAGTCTGTCCTTGTCCCCACAAGTCGCCGAGATCACAACGGATCTTCAGGCTGCGCTCAGCAAATCGAATTCCCCGCGCAAACCACGGGAGCAACCCCATACACGGAATATGATTTGAGCACGCTTGTCCCAGCTCATGCGTCACAGGGTAACCCTCCGCAAGGTTCAACTCGCGGAAGTGAGCCCATACCGCACGAAGTGGATTCGTGAAGTAATACGAATAGGCCAGCCTGCTGTATAGGCGGATCGCGACTAAGTCGAGTTCGGAACCGGCTAACACTTTGCGTCCTAAGAACAGCGACGGGAAGAGCGAGTGTACCGACTGAACCGCCATCTCCCACGCGACCAATGCAAGAAGCACCGGAAGACTCCCTGGCACGGTTCTTCCGAGCAGTCGGACTCCGTTCTCCAAGGCCCGAATGGACTCGTTGACGTTCCCGCGTTTGAGCGCCAGTTCGCCGAGCTTCAGTATGATGCGTGTGCGGGCGAGGAGGTCCGATGCAGCAGACCCCGCGGCCCTGAAACGCCCTTCAGCCTCCTCATATCGGCCGCGTAACATCAATACATCACCCAAACCTTCGGCTACTCGCCTCCGCAGTTGTTCATTCTGGCGCGGTGATCCGCGTTCGGCGATACGATATTGCTGTTCCGCAACCTCCAGCGCGTACCGCGCCCGCGCCTGCTCCGCGGCGGCAAGCGCGTATGGCAGCGCCTGGTCGCTTTGACCGGCAGCGTCGAAGTGATAGGCCAGTTCAAAGACTCGTCCACTGTCATCCGCTTCGATCTTCGCGGCGGCTGTGGCATGGAGCGCGCGCCGTTCGTCGTCGGGCAAGCCGGCCAGCAGCGCCTCGCGAATCTTGTCGTGCACAAAAACGCAGCGCGCCCCGTTGTCGTGAACCCAAATCAGGTGCCGGCGGGCGGCGTCCCGACAACTGGCCGCCGCCTCATGCTCGGGCAAACCGGCCAGATCTCCAGCCAGGCCGAGCGCGAACTCCTTGCCCACCACCGCCCCCACCGATAACAATCTCCGAGTCGCAACCGGGAGGCCCTCCAGCCGGCGTGTTAGCAACACCGCCGCACGGCGCGATGACCGGACCTCCGCCATCGCGTGCGGATCGATTCGCCAGGCCGGTGTCTCCGACCTCCGATCGCTTCCGGTGTCAGGCACCAGCGCACCGATCTCCACCACGCCCTGCAGGACCGCGGACGCCATGAAGGGACTTCCGTCCGCCAACCGCACGATGAGATCGACGGCTTCGTCGGGAAGACGTCCAGCCATCGACTCTGCCAATCGCCGAATGTCTACGGCGGAGAACGGCGCCAGCGCGAGGGTCGTCGCGTTGCTGATGCTGCGAAGGCGGTGCTCCACCGGCACATCTTCCCGACGAAACGCGACGATGATCAGGACCTGCGATCGGGCGCCCGGTGGCTGCCCCTGGTCGGCATGGCGTTGTCGATAGTCGAGCAACTTGAGCGTCAAGTCGTCCGCCCATTGGGCATCATCTAGTAGGATGACCACCGGCCGGAGGTCCACACACAACCCATCGAGCAATGTGGTCAACGCCCGCAAGCTGCGAATCTCCCCATGGGCTTCGTGTCCCAATGACATCGCGGACCCACACGTGAAGTGCCCGGCGAGTTGCGGCACCGCCTCGCACACCGCGGCCCGTTGTTCTCCGAGGATCTGGCTGAGGTCGGCGGCGAATGGGACATCCGCCCCCACTCGCGCGGCGACATCCTGAATCACGCCGTCCAGCAGTTGGAACGGGCGAACCGCAGCCTGGTCCACCGCTTGGCCGCGCAACACCCATGCCCCCGCGCGGGTGCACCGTTGCGCGAACTCCTCCAACAAGCGGGTCTTGCCGCCTCCGGACTCCGCTTCGACGAACACCAAGCCCCCGCGTCCTTGTTGCGCATGCGCACGATAGGTATCGAGCACCGTCAACTCGTCATCCCGCCCCACGAACGCGGGTTCGGCCAGGGTCCGCCGCCGATCGCGCAAACCCACCGCGACAAAAGGATCGGTCACTCCACGCGCCAATGCGTCGCCCAAGTCGGTTAGATCAGCAGAAAGCGCGGCCGCGGTCTGGTAGCGATCGTCCGGGTCTTTGCGGACCAAGCGTTGGATAATCTCGTCCAGCGCCTGCGGCACGTTGCAACCCAGACTGCGAAGCGGCGGCGGTTGCGC
The DNA here is from genome assembly GCA_964570625.1 of uncultured Nitrospirota bacterium. Lineage (GTDB taxonomy): Bacteria > Nitrospirota > Nitrospiria > 2-01-FULL-66-17 > 2-01-FULL-66-17 > JBFLXB01. The sequence continues at coordinate 58,756 of CAZMYW010000005.1, forward strand.
GCAGAGGTGGGCACGCAGGATCTCTCCCACGCTCTGGCCTTGGAACGGCACATGCCCGGCCGCGCACTCGAAGAGCAGGATCCCGGTCGCGTACAGATCGGCGCGTTCATCGACCGGGCGACTTAGCAACCCCGCCTGCTCGGGCGCGAGATAGTGGATCGTTCCCACCGGGATATCCCGAATCGAGACATCGAGATCCACGCTGCGAGAAAGCCCAAAGTCGATCAACGTCGCGCGGGACACGACACCGCCGTCCACAATCACGTTGGTGGGTTTGATGTCCCGATGCAGCACGCCACGTTCGTGAGCCCGATCGAGCGTGGCGGCCACGGCCCGCCCCACTGCGAGGAGCTCCGGAACCGACAGACGACCGCGGGCCAGACGTTCGCGGAGCGTGATGCCGGGCACGAACGGCATGACCACGTACGTCTGGTCGTCCTGATAGCCGATGGCGATGACGGGCGTAAAGTCCTGACCGGCTAACTCTTGGAGAACCCGCGCCTCGTGTTCCAGACGAAGGCGCGCGTCGGGGCCCACGGCTGCGATCGACACGGTCTTGACGACCACGTCGTCTCCCGTGACCAGGTCACGGCCCAACAGCGTGGCGGTCCCGCGGCCAAATTTCAGGGGTTTCACGCATTGGAACCGCCCGCCGTACACGACACCGTCCGTTGAATGGGTCACCGTGTCCATACCAACCGTCTCCGGTGGACGATCCAGTTGAAATCAGCCGAGAACCGGCATCTGCCCGCGTGGCGCGGGCAACTCAGAATGGAGGGTGACTCCACATATCAGAAAGCTCGAGCAGAAGCAAGGGCGGATGGGTAGCGACTTAAGCGATTCATCAGTTTCGATCGTCGTCCGCGTCCTCTTGGTCGGCGCGACGCCTTGAAATCAAGAAAACATCGCAGCCGCTTTCTCCAACGGGTGATCCCTCAGCGTCGCCACCACGGCGTCGGCGCCGGCCCGCGTAAGTGCCGCCGCCGGGTACGAATTCGCCACGGCCAGACACTTCATCCCGGCGGATTTCGCGGCTTCGATACCTGCGAGCGAATCCTCGATGACTAGACACGACGAGGCCGCAATGGCTGTGACGGGGTCCCGGGTGCGGTTGAGCAGCGCCAGGGCTTTGATGAACCCTTGTGGGTCCGGTTTGCCGCGGCTCACGTCCTCGGCGCTCACGATGCCGACGAAGCAAGACCGGATGTCCGCATGCTCCAGTATCGCGTCGATCTCTCGTCGCAACGCGCCGGAGCAAATCGCCACCGGGACCATCTTCGCCAACGCACGCACGAAATCGATTGCTCCGGGCAGCACGGGCGGTTTCTCGGCGATCTCCGCCATCAACAACTCGGATTTGCGGTTGATCATCTCGGGGACATTGGGCAGCGACGCAGTTTTGCCATGCCGGGAGAGCGCCTCGGTGAAACATTCGCGGTCGTCCATCCCGAGATAGATCAAGTCGTAGTCCTCGCGGGTCAGCGGTACGCCTTCCTCTCCCAACAGGCGCTGGAACAGGCGGAAATGGAGCGGTTCGCTGTCCACGATCACGCCGTCGAAATCGAAAATCGCGGCCCTCAGGCCCTCGGGCAACCCCACGCTTGACCTCCCAAAACGATTTGTGCTAGCGTCCCGACTCGTCCGCACCCACAGCCCCGTCTCACCGGGTTCTCGCGGACGGCGCATCGTACCACAGCCTCGTATCGGACGAAAGTGATCGAGTGAGGCTGCGGTACGCGTCAACACACAGCCTGCCGACGCGTGACCGGCGGAGAGCGCGGCGCAGGGAGACTCATTTCTGGCACGGAGGGCGCGTTTCGGAACCGCCCTCCTCCAAGAACGGAGGCATCCCATGAAGCGCGTCCTCGTTCCGCTCGCTCCCGGTTTTGAAGAAATCGAAGCCGTCACCATCATCGACATCCTGCGCCGCGCGGAGGTCACCGTGGTTGTGGCCGGCACCGTTCCCGGTCCAATCACCGGTAGCCGCGGCGTGGTGGTCGTGCCGGACACCACCCTGGATGCCGTGTCGGAGCCGCCATTCGACATGGTTGTCCTGCCCGGCGGAGGCCCCGGCACCGACAATCTCCGCCGCGACCCGCGCATCGCCGCGCTCGTAAAGGCGCAAACCGAACGTGGGGGGTACGTGGCCGCGATCTGCGCGGCTCCCACCGTACTCGGAGACGCCGGATTGCTCGCGGGCCGGCGCGCGACCAGTTATCCCGCGTATCGGTCTCAGCTCCCAGGCGCCGACTATCGGACCGACCGCGTGGTGGTGGACGGCAAACTGATCACCAGCCGCTCGCCCGGCACGGCACTGGAGTTTGCGTTGACCCTGGTCGAACACCTGGCCGGACCCGAGGCCAGCCACCGCATCGCCGCCGACGTACTGGCGCAGGGAGCCGTCAATGTCGGCGGCTGATCCGGCCTGGGTCACCGGGTTTCTGTCGAGCCTGCTCATCGACTACCTGGAAGAACGCGAGCCTCACGCCGCCAAAGCTCTGCCGTACGACACGCTGTTCGTAGGCACCGCCCTGGCGCCGCGGGCCGCTGACGCCCGCACACTGCTGTCCGACCCCAACCAGTGGATTCCGCAGGAAATCCTCTCACGGCTGATCACGCTGGCGGAAGACGTTACCGGAGAGGCCGACGTCATTTACCTGGCGGCGTTGGCCCATTTCACGCGACCCAACCGGCGAGGCCCCTCCATCTTCGAGATCATTGCGACCTTGTTCGACGACGTGCGCGGCGTGGTGCTGGCGGCGGGCCGCTGGGCCACCGCGTACACGACCAACGTCGCGCTTCAGACGATCGAGCCGCCCGGCGGTTCGGAAGCCATCATGCTTGCCCAAGTCCCGCCGAAAATACATCCGTATCGCGCGTTGGGACTGTTCTTACGGGGGCAGTGCGAAGGACTCCCCGCCCTGTTCGGCCACGACGACCGCGGAACGTTCCGCGAGGAGTTCAGCCAGGTCGGCTTGTCGAACCTGTTGTGGGAGTTCGACGACTACGAACTGGACGATCACGGCGATGGTCTCGGGATCATCAACCGAACTACCGGTGCCGTGGTCGCCACGGCCGAGCCCGTCGCCCTGGGCGTCGAGACCATGCCGGTGGACGAACAGCTTCCCGCAACCGAAGGGGGGATCGTGCTTCCGCACGGGGGCGACTACACGTTGTTTACCGGCGTCGGAGCGTCGCCCACGCTCCGCGCCACCGCCAACGCGTATCGCATCGTCCAAGGCGGGCGGTTGCAGCGGGGCCGCGTCGCGTTCGAGCTGCGACGGGGCGACATCTACGGCGCGCCGTATTCACGGTTTCGTTTTCGATGGCCCCAGATACGACCTGGAACGATCGAGGCGGCCTCACGCCTGCGCACCGTCTCGCGTCTTTTGTTCACGCACCTGCACGAGCTCAAACAAACCAATCGGCGCCTCTTGCGATCTGAGCGGGACAACGCCAGCCTGCGCGAGGAGAACGCCCAGCTCAGGTCCGACCTCTCCGAGCGCCATCGCTTTTCGGATTTGATCGCGATCAGTCCCTCTATGCGCACCCTGTGCGCCACGCTGGAACGGGTGGTTGAAAGCGACGCCACGGTCCTGTTGCACGGAGAAACCGGTACCGGAAAAGAAGTCATTGCTCGGGCCCTTCACTACAGCGGGCCGCGCAAGGCCCATCGGTTTATCGCGGTCAATTGCAGCGCGCTGCCCGAGGGCCTCTTGGAGAGTGAGCTGTTCGGACACGAACGCGGGGCGTTTACCGGCGCGGTCCAACGGCGGGTGGGGAAATTCGAAGCGGCCCACGGCGGCACCCTCTTTCTGGATGAAGTGGGCGAGATCTCCCCCGCCCTCCAAGTGAAACTGCTCCGTGTGCTTCAGGAGCGGACGATTTGCCGCGTCGGAGCAGACGAGGACATCCCGGTCAACATTCGCGTGATTGCGGCCACGCACCGACGCCTCTCCGAGTTGGTGAAGACCGGCTCGTTTCGCCAGGACCTCTTTTATCGTCTAAACGTCCTGCCGATCACCATCCCGCCGCTGCGCGACCGCCGCGAGGATCTCCCCCTGCTCGCCCAGGTGTTGCTCGATAAGGTGGGAGCGCGGACCGGTCGGCCTGCCACGCGTTTCTCGCCCGATGCGCTGCACGTGCTGATGGACCATCGGTGGCCGGGAAACGTCCGAGAACTCGAAAACGTCATCGAACGCACGGCGATCCTGGCGGGCGATGCCTCGCTCATCACTGGCTCCCACCTGCCGGCGGAGTGGTTCGGCGAGCGATCCGACGCGGCGCCGCTGTCGGGTGATCCGTGGACCATGATCGGCCGGATGGATTGGTCACCGTTCTCCCGCTTCTTCGACGAGGGCGGATCGTTCGACGATCTGCTCCGGCGCATCGAGTGGGCCATCACCGAACGTGCGGTCCGTGAGCATCAAGGCAATAAGAGCCATGCTGCACGCACGCTCAAACGCAGTTACCGTTGGCTGCGAAAACTCGAGAAAGAATCCCTGGACCAGCCTGGTCACACCGACGCGTGAGTGGTCGAGGTCGCGAAAAAACCGTATGTTATACTGCTAGTGCATGTCCTCCAATCCGACATCCCGTCCCGGACCACACGCTCGCGAATGGGTTGAGCGCGACGCCAAAGTGGTTTCGCCCTCTTACACCAGAACGTATCCGCTGGTCGTGCGTCGCGCCTTCGGGCTGGACGTGGAAGACGTGGACGGAGAGATATATCTGGACTTCACGTCCGGCCTGGGGACCGCCCTGCTCGGCCACTGTCATCCCGACGTGGTCAAAGCCATCACGGATCAGGCCGGTGCGCTCGTGCACATGTCCGGCACGGATTTTTATTATCCCTCGCAGATCCGGTTGGCCGAAGAGTTGGCGAGACGATGTCCCGGCCCTGAACCCAAACAGGTCTTCTTTTCCAACTCCGGAGCCGAGGCCATTGAAGCCGCGATCAAGCTCGCGCGATACGCCACCAAGCGGCCCTACCTGTTGGCGTTTTACGGCGGATTCCACGGTCGCACACTCGGGGCGCTCTCCTTGTCAGCCAGCAAGGTCGTGCATCGTAGGGGCTTCGGTCCGCTGCTGGCCGGGATCGTCCACGCGCCATACGGAGACGTGGACTTCATCGAACGCGAACTCTTTCCGAAGATCGTTTCGCCGGACGAAGTGGCGGCCGTCGTGGTCGAACCGATCCAGGGTGAGGGCGGCTACGTGGTGCCTCCGGCGGGGTTTCTGGGGCGGCTACGGGAGCTGTGCACGCGCCATGGGATGCTACTCGTGGTCGACGAGATCCAGAGCGGAATGGGCCGAACCGGGAAGTTCCTCGCGTGTGAACACGAGGGTGTGGTTCCCGACATCGTCGCCATGTCCAAGGGCATCGCGGCGGGCATGCCCTTGGGCGCCACGATCGCGCCCACCCGGTTGATGACGTGGCCCGCCGGCGCACACGCCAACACATTCGGCGGCCACCCGATCTCGTGCGAAACCGCGCTGGTGGCGTTGCGCCACTTGGACAACGGCCTGACCGCGCGCGCCGCCGAGGCCGGAGATCGGTTAACCGCGGCCCTCACACGCGCGAGCGGCCGCTCCCCGTTGCTCGGTGAAGTCCGTGGCAAAGGCTTGATGATCGGGGTGGAGATCGTGAAGGACCGGGTGACCAAGACACCGGCACCCGACGCGCGCAACCGGATTGTTCAGCGGTGCTTCGAAAAGGGCCTGCTCCTGGTCGGGGCCGGCCACCACGTCATCCGTTTCCTCCCCGCCCTCGTGGTCACGGACCAGCACATCGACCGCGCCGTCACGCTGTTTACCGAAGCTGTGCTCGAAGTCGGTCGTGAGCTACCCCACGCGGCCTGACCACCTGCCGACCTTCTCTCCGAACCCGGTTGCACCAAGCCGCGGAACTTTGTAGACTGCACGTCAGTCAACAAGGAGGCCCGCGATGAACCGAATACGATCGACTCAAACGTGTAACGGATGGGGCTTCAGACTGGTCCGGAGTGCAAGCTTGGCGGTGGCAATGTTCGCCGGCATGATGAGCCCAGCACTGGCCATCGACTGTTCGACGTGGGAGGCGCTCCAAGGCCAGGACCGGGACAAGGCCCTCGAAGGCGCCATTGCCGAGCTGTTGAACAGCCCGAAGGCAGACCAGTGGACCACGATCAATAAGCCGCGCATCACAGAGTGTGTGCTCGCGAACCGCGGCCGGATTCAGGCCGACTTCGATGGTCTATGTGCGAAGGGGATGCAAACATCCCTGGAGGCCTTGGACGACACGCTCTATGAATACGCGATCGGGTGCGTGAGAGCGTAACGAGTCGACCACCTTCTCACCGCGCCAGCACCTTCGCCAGTTCCCACAGTCTCAGGTCGAGCGGGTTGCACGTGCTGACCACTTCGGTCAGCGGCGTGGTCGCCACCTCACCGCGGATCAGCCCCGTCAAGACTCCGTAGCTCTCCGCGCACCAAGGCCTCCACCGCTCCCGCGCCCAAGCGGGTCGCCAGCAACCGGTCCAACGCCCCCGGCGCGCCGCCCCGCTGAATATGGCCGAGGGAGGTCACGCCCGATACGTCGCATCGAACCCTCCTCATCGCACGACTGAGACGGACGCTCTATGTCATCGGGCCTTGAGTAACAGTCGCACCAGGTTGAGATGCCCTTCTTCAGCGGCAAGGGCCATTGCGTCTTCACCGTATCGATTTACCGCGTGCACGTTCGCGCCCATTGCCAACAGGCTGCGCACGACCTCGATGTGGCCCCGCACCGACGCCATCATCAAGGAGGTATCGCCGTCCAGGGTGGCGGCGTTGGGGTTGGCGCCGGCGGCCAGCAAGGCATCCGCCACGCGCAAATCCCCGTTCCACGCCGCGTCCATCAAAGCGGTATCGCCGCTCTCGCGCGCCGCGTTCGCGTTCGCACCCTTCGCCAGCAGGAGGTCCAGAATGTCGACGTAGCCGTTGAATCCCGCGTTCATCAGCGCGGTCTCCCCGTGTTCGTCCTGCGCGTTGACGTTCGCGCCGGCGGCCACCAGCACCTTGACCGTTTCGAGATGCCCATTGACCGACGAGGCCATCAAGGCGGTTTTCATGGCGATGTCTCTTGCGTTGACGTCGACGCCCGCGGCCAGCAACGCCTTGACGGTGCTTGTCTGCCCGTTCCACGCTGCGTCGAACAACGCCACCATTTGAGACGGCGTAGAACGGTTGGGAAGAGGCTTTTTCGCCTCGGCGGAGTCGACCGCCCCGATCAAGGCGACCGCGCATACCAGCCCGAGTCCTCCCTCTCCCAACCACCTCATCCATGATGTCATCGTTCCTCCATTCCTGGTCTGTGGTTCGCTCTGGGAATCTTCTCAGTCTGTTGCAAGCCGATCGCGACGGTCCGTCCCGCGCCGGTCCCATCTGCGGATAACAAGAGAGTAAGGACTGCTCGCTCGTTTGGGGCACGGACCGGATGGCAATCCGCGCGAAGCGTGCTACATTTACTCGCAATGCGCAAGAACCGACAGCGCTCTCATCATCCATCACGAAACGGAGGACCGATTCATGAAGCGTAACACCAAGGGCCTGATCAGTATCCCAACCACTCACCACGCCTCGCACGACCCGGCGTTGCAGCGCCGGATACAGGAACGCGCGTACCAACTGTTCGAAATGCGGGGCGGTGGGCACGGGCACCCGGTGGAAGACTGGCTCAGAGCCGAACGCGAAGTCACGGCGGCGTGGAAACGCCAGCAGACCGGGGCCCGCCCGAAGAGCGCGCCCACCGGACGATCCCGGACCCGGACCCCGAAGGCGGCTTAGCGACCTCACGTCCAGATCTGTCGTCCGCGTTTCTCGACTTTCGCCCAGACCTTCGGGAGCGCGACGCGGACCGCGCGTCGGCGCTCGCATTGCCGCTCGATCAACCGACCCAAGGCAAATGCAGGCAGCTTGAGTTGCCACGCGCCCGCCCGGCCCTCGCGTCGATACCGCAGGGTGATGCCGCTCTGAGCCAGTCGGTACTCGGTGGTGTCGTAGTAGGTCGAGGTGAAGACGCGCGGGTGGAGCCGGCGTCCGGGCAAACGCGGCAATGCAAAGCCGGGCTCTACCCGGAGATTGATCTCTCGTTCCAGGGTCTCTCGGTGTGCCGCCGACATCACCGCCCGATCCATCGTGCCAATGGTCGCGTGAGAAGAGCCCTACCCTACGACGCGCGGCCAAATGGCGTCAAGGGGGCATTCCCGCAGACGAGACGGAAGCGAAGTTTTCAAACACAGAGGGAGGGGTATACTTCTGGCCCAGCCACACCAACTGGGAAGGAGGGTCTCCTCATGCCCCGAAATGACCGTTTTACCCCGTATTGCCAAGACTGGCTGAAGGTTTTGGTCTGCATTTTCACGATCCTGCTCCCGGCTCCGGCGTTCGCCAAGGCATTCACCTTCGGCGGCGTGGTCGTCAAGATCCACGACGGAGACACCATTTCAGTGGTCCGCCGCGGCCACGCCGAAAAGGTCCGGCTCGCCGGAATCGACTGCCCCGAGTTGGGCCAGGCCTTCGGACAGCGAGCCAAAAACCTCACCACGCGCCTCGCATCCGGACAAATGGTCACGGTCCGAGTCCTGGGATCGGATGACAAGGGCCGTAAGATCGGTTTGGTCCTTCTCCCGGACGGCCGATCCCTGAATCGGGAACTCGTGGCCGCAGGCCTGGCGTGGAGAGTCAAAGAGTCGAAGAGTAAAGAACTCGCGAAACTCGAAAAGGACGCCCGTCGAGCCAACCGCGGCCTGTGGGCCGACGCCAAGCCGACGCCGCCGTGGGAGTACCGGAAGGTCAGAAACGCGAAGCGATAAACATCCTCTGGTCTCTCATACTACGCCGTGCGTTCTTTCCGGGTGGTGAAGCCAAAGGGCGCGTAGATTGGACACCAACCGACAAGACTCGATACCAGGAAAGCCACGGCGACGATACTCAACACGATCGCGACCGTCCCACCGATTTGCCCGGAGAAGTAAAGCGCGGCAATCGCCAGGGCGAGGGCCGTTCGAATCACCCGGTCAAGCGTTCCCATGTTTGTCTTCATTAAATGTCACCTCCTTCTAAATGAGCGTCTATATATTACTAATGAGGCCGTTGTACAAGAAGCATTACGGCACGGATTCAAATCTTTGTTTATGGACCCTACGCTCTGTCGTGTATTTGTCTGACAAAACCACAGTCAGATGCGTTATTTCATAGGAGGGTTTTTGGACCAGCCTATCCACTATCCAACAAAGCGCCTGCCTCACTTCCCCGCCGCGCGTAGCTGATCGATCCGCTTTTTGGCGTCGTCGATTTTTTCGCGATTAGCCGCCGTGTTGGTGGCCAGTCGGGTGAACTCGTCCAGTTCTTTGGACGCGGCGGCGGCATTCTTCTGGGCGATGAAGGCGTGCATGAGTTCGTAGTGCGTGTCGGCGTCTTCCGAGTTGAGGCGCACCGCGGTTTGATACGCCGCCACGGCAGCCGCGGTATCTCCCTTGTCCATGAGCGTTCCGCCCAGAGTGCGGTGCGCCTCCGCGTCATTCGGATCGAGGCCGATGGCGGTTTTGAAGGCTTTAATCGCGCCGTCGAGATCCTTCTTGGCGTGCAGTGCCACACCCAGGTTGTAGTGCGCATTGGCCTGGTTCGGAGCGAGTTTGATGGCGCTTCGGTACTCCGAGATCGCATTATCCATGTCGCCCTTGCCCTGCAGTGCCACGCCCAGGTTGTAGTGCGTGCCCGCGTCGTTCGGATCCAGGCGTAACGCCGCCCGATACTGGGCAATGGCGCCGTCCAGATCGCCCCTCCCCTGCAGTTCGATGCCCAGGTTGATGTGGTCTCCGGGTTGATCGGGGTTGAGGCGGATCGCGGTTTTGTATTCCTCGATCGCGGCGTCCACGTCGCCCTTTTCGCTCAGGGCCATACCCAGGTTGCTGTGAGCGCCGGCGTGGTCGGGATTGAGGCGGATCGCGGCCCGGTACGCGGTGATGGCCCCGTCCAGTTCGCCTTTCTTTTTGAGCGCCACGCCCAGGTTGTTCTGTGCGTCCACGTGACTGGGGTCAAGCTGGATCGCGGTACGGTATTCGGCGATGGCTGCATCCACGTCGCCCTTGCGGCGCAGTGTGACACCGAGCGCGTAGTGTGCGTTCGCGTCTTTGGGGTCGGCTTGAATCGCAGCGCGGTATGCGGCGATGGCGCCGTCAAGGTCCCCCTTGTTCAGCAGCTCCACCCCGCGATTGAAATATTCTGCGGCGCTCTCTTTGGCCACGGCCGGAGCGGTCAATCCGGCGATGGCGAGCACCAGGATGATTCCGATGACAGCGAGGCTGCGAAAGCCCGCGTTCAACCCGTGTCCACTCACCATGCACTCCTTTCGACGACGCCGCGCATCGATCGAACGCCTTCTTCTTTCCCTGAAGTTGGCGTAACTCCGCGGAGTTTTATCGCGGATTACGACCCCCTGTCAATTTCGTATTTCGCAGATCGTTGACTGATCCGCCGTTCGCGCGATTACGCGACTGGCTTCCCGCTTCGGCACCTTGCGCCCAAGTCTTGGCAGGAACTGAACCGTCCCCACCGGAATCCAGCCCTTTAGCGCGTCTCCGGAGAAATCTCTGGGCTCTGCGCCGTTGGCCCCGAACTTGCGATAGAGCAGCGATTGCTTTTGGGGCAACAAAACCGTCTAGAGCGCCGGAGACGGGACTGCTCGGTGCGTCATGACGGACACCACGAGGAGCAACATGACTCTGAAACACGATGCGACTGTCGATCGACGTTCAGGATGGATACTCGCGACCGCGATGATTTTGACGCTGGTATCCGGCCGCGCGGCCTTCGCTGCGGATGCGATGTTGTCGTGGTCCGCGAATACGGAAAGCGATCTCGCGGGCTATCGCGTTCACTACGGCACGACATCAGGGTCGTACCCGACCGTCATCGACGTCGGACGGGTGACAACCTACACCGTGACCGGCCTCGGTGCCGGCACGTACTACTTCGTGCTCACTGCCTACAACACTGCGGGAGGCGAAAGCGGTTTCTCGAATGAGGGCCGCAAAGTCATTGCGGACACCCAGCCGCCCGTGATCTCAGCGGTGGCGGCCGGCAGCATCACCAGTACCGCGGCGACCATCTCGTGGACGACCAGCGAACCCGCGACCTCGTTGGTCGAATACGGCACCGGCACGGCCTACGGGCTGCAAACCACGGAAAATCTGGCGCTGGGAGGAAGCCATCAACATCGACTGACCGGCCTGCAAGCTTCGACTACCTACCACTTCCGCGTGTTGAGTCGAGACGCCTCCGGAAATCTTTCCGCGACCGCCGACCGCACGTTCACCACCACCGCGTCGACACCTGCGGACACCACGGCTCCGACGATCTCCTCGGTGTCGGCCGGGAGTGTCACCAGCACCAGCGCAACGATCACCTGGACCACCAACGAGTCCGCCACCACGCAGATCCAATACGGCACGACCACCGCCTACGGCGCTACTACCGCCCTCAATAGCAGCCTGCTGACAACCCACGCTCAGGCTCTCACCGGCCTGACCGCGGCCACGACCTATCAGTACCGCGTCTTGAGCCGAGACGCCGCCGGCAATCTCGCGACCTCCGGCAACTTCACCGTCACTACGCTCCCGGCCGCCGACATCACCGCTCCCACCATCTCCGCAGTGTCGGCCGGAAGTGTCACCAGCACCGGCGCAACGGTTCGGTGGACCACTAACGAAACGGCTTCCACCCAGATCCAGTACGGGACAACCACGGCCTATGGCTCTACCACCTGACCTTACCCCATTTCCGGTACCAGTGATAAGTTCGGACCGTGGTCTGATGGCCTGAGCTGATGGCGCTGTGCGAACTCCTCAGGGGTCAGGTAGCCCAGGGAGCCGTGGGGGCGATGCCGATTGTAATCAACCCGCC
>CAZMYW010000006.1:0-64695 GCA_964570625.1 uncultured Nitrospirota bacterium
TCCCAACGCAGTTGGGACGACGGGGGACCAAGGCGAAGCCGCGAAGCGGTGTCAGCTTCAGCGATTGTTCGGCGGCGCGGAGCGCGGCCGGACCACAGCTTAGCTCCCCCCGTTCGGTGGCGCGAAGCGCCGCCGAACATAGTATTAGAATAATGCCCTGTCGTTTTTAACTACGACAGTCGTTCACGTATAGTCCGACCCTCCAACAAAGTCAATCAGTTCTGGATAGCCCCGCCATCCTGTCGCCTTATAAGGCGACAGACCCAGAAACTTCGTAGAAACCACCGGTTGCCCGATTCTCCGCCCGGTTTCTTTGCTAACTGGAGTACTGGTGGTCGTTCCCGTGTCATGAACGACTGCTTGACCCTTGCGGAGCCACTCCTTAGAATGGGCCGCTGTCGATTTGATCGGAGCCTCATGGGTCATCAGAAATCCCACAACCTGTTTACGCACGCACAGACCCTGATCCCCGGCGGCGTCAACAGCCCGGTCAGAGCGTTTCGTGCGGTCAACCGGACGCCGCCGTTCATTCTGCGCGCCAAGGGCTGCCGGCTGTACGACGTGGATGGACACTCGTATATCGATTACGTGGGCTCGTGGGGGCCCATGATCGTAGGGCACGCGCACCAGCAGGTCGTCAACGCGATCAAGCGCGCGGCCAATCACGGCACCAGTTACGGCGCGCCCACACCGTTGGAGGTCCGGCTCGCGGAAATGCTGGTGGACGCGGTGCCGTCGCTTGAGATGGTCCGGCTGGTGAGTTCGGGGACGGAGGCGGTGATGAGCGCGATTCGTCTCGCGCGTGCGGCCACCAAGCGGGACAACATCCTCAAATTCGACGGCGGATACCACGGCCACGCGGACAGCCTCCTGGTCAAAGCCGGATCGGGCGTGGCCACGCTCGGACTGCCCGACAGCCCGGGCGTGCCCGAAGATCTGGCCCGGCACACGTTGACCGCTCGGTATAACGATTTGGACGACGTGCGCCGCCTGCTGGAGGCCGCGCCGAGATCCGTGGCCGCGGTGATCGTGGAGCCTATCGCGGGCAACATGGGCGTTGTGCCGCCCATGCCGGGATTCCTCGAAGGACTCCGCGACCTGACCCGAGAGCACGGTGCGCTGTTGATCTTCGACGAAGTGATCAGCGGGTTTCGCGCGGCCTATGGCGGAGCCCAGTCGCTCTACGGAGTTCTCCCCGATCTGACGTGTCTGGGGAAAATCATCGGCGGCGGACTCCCGGTGGGCGCGTACGGCGGCCGGCGCGACCTGATGCAGATGATCGCGCCGGCCGGGCCCGTGTACCAGGCAGGGACTCTTTCCGGCAACCCATTGGCCGTGAGCGCGGGCATCGCGACCCTCAAACTCCTGCAAAAGCCCAAGGTCTACGAGGTCTTGGAGACGCGCAGCGCTTCGCTCGCGGATGGCCTGGCCGATGCCGCGAAAACCGCCGGCGTGCCGGTGCAGATCAACCGCGCGGGGTCGGTCCTGACCGTGTTCTTTACCGCCACCCCGGTTCGCGACTACGCCACGGCCAAGACCGCGGACACCGCTCGATTCGGACGGTTCTTCTCGGGCATGCTCGACGCCGGGGTCTATCTGCCGCCTTCGCAGTTCGAAGCGTGGTTCGTATCCATGACGCATACCGGGCGCGAGATCGACCGCACGCTCAAAGCTGCGCGCGCCTCCTTCGCAGGGGTCAGCTCCTAGTCCTGCGACCCCTCGGATCGCCGCACCTCGGAGGAGGCGATCAACTGAACCCCCGAAAAGCATTCACAAAATTGACAGCCGGAGGCTTGCCAGATACGTTCATTATTGTATGGCCGATTCACCGACCCGTCCGCCTTCGCTCCATCCCGACACCACCGGAGCAACGCCTAGTTCCGAAGAGCCCTTGAGGGACGAACGGCCGCCATCCCCACCTCGACGTCCGGCCTGGCTCTTGATGTATTTCGTCCTCGCCGGATTTGATCTGCTGACGGTCTTGTTTGGCCTCTATCTCAGCCATCAGACGACCCGGATCTACACGGAATCGGTGGCGGTCAACCAGCGGTGGGCCGAGCGACTGGGCAGCTATGACGAGCTCCATCGCCTGGCCGGGTCGGTCAACGCGCCGGGCAATAACGTCTTCGATTCCCGTTCGGTCGCGACCGAACGGGCGGAGTTGGAAGCCGCCAGAGCTCGCTTCAGCGAGGCTATCACCGCCGCGGCAAGCGATCTCGGGAGCGAAGCTCCCTCATCGCTCTCGGATCACCTGTCGGCTGACCTGGAGTCCATTGGCATTTCCGTAGAGAGTATGGTGGCCGAAACCCGACTGATCTTTATGGCCCTTGAGCGGAAAGAACCGACCAAGGCCGGACAACACATGGCGACCATGGATCGCACGTACGGTCAGGTTCAGGAGGCCTTCGGCCGTCTCAATCAACGTGTGCGAGCGATCCAGACTGCGCATTTCCGCGAGCAGATCGCCACGGCGGACAGCATCCGGCGGTACGAGTGGGTGATCGCGGCGCTGGTGTTGCTCATGGTGGCCGGCGCCACGGCGTACGGCTACTACCTGTTTAAACAGGCCGCTCTCGCGGCCAGGAAGCGAGAACACGCCCAGCGCCTCGACGCCATGCTGCAGGGCGAACAACGGTTCCGCACCCTGATCGAACACGGCGGCGACATGATCTTGATGCTGGATCGAACCCTGGCGATTCGATACGCCAGCCCCTCCGTCACCCGCGTCCTGGGTTTGGAGGCTGAGGCGCTGCTCGGTCGTGGAGCGATGTCGCTGATTCACCCGGAGGAGGTGTCCAGGGTGTCGGAGCAATGCCGCCGCGCGTTCGACGCGCCGGGATTCCGGTTCTCGGTCGAGTGCCGACTCCAACACGCCGAAGGGTCCTGGCGGACGGTCGAGGTCGTGGGCCACTCTGCGGTCCACGCGCCGTTCGCCGCCGCGGAAGCTGTCCGGCTCATCCTCAACGCCCGGGACACGACCGAACGGCGAGACGCGATTCGGGCCGTTGAAGTCTCCGAGCAGCGGTATCGGGGGCTGGTCGAGACCATGCACGAGTTGGTCGCCGAGATGACCCCCGAGGGCACGCTCCGGCTGGTCAACCACGCCTTGTGCGTGGTCACAGGGTACCCGGAGTCGGAGGTGATCGGATCGAACTTTTTTTCCTATGTCCACCCGGACGACCTCGCTCAGACCGCCCACCAGTTCGAACGGCTGCGGGAGCATCGCCAACCGATTCGAAACGCTGAATATCGGTTCCGCAAGCGCGACGGCACCTACCTGCACCTGGCGACCAACAGCGATCCGATCAGCGACGATGACGGCCGAGTCAAGGCGGTGGTGCAGGTCTGTTTCGATCTGACTCAACACAAACAGGCCGAGGAAACCATCCGGAGACTCGCCTACCACGATCCCCTCACGCAACTCCCCAATCGCGCGCTCCTGGTGGAACGCATGGCCCGGACCATCGGCAGCGAACCCCAAGGGGCGCAACCGGTTGCGCTGCTGATCCTGGATCTCGATCAGTTCAAAGACATCAACAACACGCTGGGTCACCATCACGGCGATGTCTTGCTCCAGCAACTCGCCGCGCGGCTGGTGGGGCTTGTCCGACAAGCCGACACGGTCGCGCGGTTGGACGGCGACGAATTCGCCATTCTTCTTCCGGAAACCGGCCTGGACGGCGCGCTGCGCGTGGGTGAGAAGATTCGGGCGGCGCTCGTCGCTCCGTTCGACGTGGAAGCGTTGTCTATGACGGTCGAGGCCAGCATCGGCATCGCCGTCTTTCCAGACCATGCCGCCTCGCCCGACGCCCTGCTGCAACGGGCCAACGTCGCGATGGACGCGGCCAAAGAACGCCGGAGCGGTCTGGTCGTATACGCCGCTGAACACGATCACTACAATCCCTGGCGGCTTGCCTTGATGGGAGAACTCCGGTTCGCCATTGAACACGAGGAATTGACGCTGTTCTTTCAACCCAAAATCCAGATGGCGACGCGGCGCGTCATCGGGGTAGAAGCGCTCGTGCGTTGGAAACACCCCCACCGCGGCTTGATCCCGCCCGACGAATTCATTCCACTGGCCGAACAAACCGGCCTCATCCGGCCGTTGACCCGCTGGGTGCTCACGTCGGCGCGCGCGCACGACGCTCGATTGCGGGAAGCGGGCTACCGGCTCACCATCGCGGTCAACCTCTCCGCTCGAACTCTGCACGACGCGGCGCTGGTCGACTTCATCGCCACCCTTCTCCACCCGAGCCAACCGTCATGGCTCGAGCTGGAGATCACCGAGAGCGCCATCATGGCCGATCCCGAGCGGGCGCTGGGCGTTCTCCAGCAACTGCACGACATGCACATCCCGTTGGCGATCGATGATTTTGGAACCGGCTACTCCTCCCTCGCGTATCTGAAGAAACTGCCGGTCGGCACCATCAAAATCGACAAGTCGTTCGTCAAGAACCTGGCCACGGACGACAGCGACGCCGCGATCGTGCGCTCCACGGTCGAGATGGGACACCACTTGGGTTTGACGGTCGTCGCCGAAGGGGTCGAGGCAGTTGAGGCGTGGGATCAGTTGGCTGGGCTGGGGTGCGACGCGGCGCAGGGCTACTATATCTGTCGGCCGATGTCGGATCGGGACCTCGATCAGTGGCTCCGCAACGCGGCCTGGCGGATCGACCGCACGACCGATCGCACACCTCACGCCGCCTAACTCGATCCCGTCGCGGGAACACGAGCACCGCCCCTCTCCCGGACCTCGGACTCTCCCAACACCCGTTCGCCGGTGGCGCGTTTGACAGGTCCCCGACTTGCCGGTACGTTCACCTATTGCGCGGGTGCATCGGGTGCACGCGCAATTCCCCCATGAGCCGGATGAACATTCGAGACCTCCGCGTCCGCTCCGTCCTCCTGTGCACCGTCGTCGCACTGGTGGCGTCGTTGGTCGGTTACGCGACCACGGCCGGCGTCGTCATGTGTGTGATGCTGACCGCCGGTTTGATCGTGATCGGGATTGAGTGGCTGCTCACCGGACGGATCCGGAGACTGGCCGACGCGGTCGAGCGCTTGTGCAACGACACCGGTCCTGCCACCGGCGGCGCAGGGCCCAAGCGCGACGACCTCGATCGGATCAACGAAGCCGCGCACCACTTGGCGACCGTCCTTCGCCAACAACTGGCCGACCAGCACGTCATGGAAACGATTCCCGACGCGCTGTATATCCTCGACCTCGACGGACGTCTGATCCGATGGAATCATCTGGCGGAGTCCGCGACCGGACGAACACCTGATGAACTGAATCGGATACCGTTTGTCGAACTGATCGTGTCCGAGGAACGCGAGATCGTCTTCGACGCGGTCCGTCGCGGGGTTGCCGACGGCACGTCGGAGATCGAGGCGCGGCTCCTGCGAAAGGACGGGACCTCGTTCCCGCTCCACTGGAGTTGCGCGAGCCTGAAGGACAGCCAGGGACACGCTCTCGGACTCGTGGGCATCGGCAGAGACATCACCGACCGCCGACGCGCCGAAGAGACGATCCGGCAACTCGCCTACTACGATTCGCTCACCACATTGCCCAATCGGGCCATGGTGCATGAGCGGCTCGTACAAGCCGTCCGATCCGGCGAGCGTCGCCAGACCCCGGTGGCCTTCCTGCTCATGGACCTGAACGACTTCAAGGACGTTAACAACACCCTCGGCCACCACCATGGCGACCTGGTGCTGCAGCAGATCGGCCCACGCCTTCGCGACATCCTCCGTCAATCGGATACGGTGGCTCGTCTGGGCGGAGACGAATTCGCCCTGGTGTTGCCCGACACCGACTTGGAGGGCGCGCAGCTCGTCGCGAAGAAAGCGCACCAGGTCCTGGAAACCCCCTTCAACGTCGACGGCTTGAGTATCGGGGTGGAGGCCAGCGTAGGCATCGCGTTGTTCCCGGATCATGGGACGAGCGCCTCCCTGATCATGCAGCGCGCCGACGTGGCCATGTACGCGGCCAAACGAAGCGGGGGCGGCTCCGCGGTCTACTCGGCGGAGCGGGATCACTACAGCCCGAGACGTCTGGCGCTAATGGGAGAGCTGCGGTACGCCATCGAACACAACGAACTCGCGTTGTATTACCAACCAAAAATTCACATGCAGAGCCGGCGCGTCATCGGTGTGGAGGCGCTGGTGCGCTGGAAACACCCCCACCGAGGCATGATCCCGCCCGACGACTTCATCCCCTTGGCCGAGCGAAGCGGTTTGATCAGGCCGCTCACCCAGTGGGTGCTCTCCACCGCATTGGATCAAATTCGGCAGTGGGAGCAGGCCGGATTCCAGCTCAGCGTCGCCGTCAATCTCTCGGCCAGAAATCTGCTGGATGCGCAGCTCCCCGACCATCTGGAGGAACTGCTGCGCGGGACCGGCACGCGGCCCAATCGCCTCGAATTGGAGATCACCGAGAGCACCATCATGATCGATCCCGTCCGCGCGTTGGACATCTTGACCAGACTGCACGGCATGGGCGTCCCGCTGGCGATCGACGATTTCGGAACCGGCTACTCCTCCCTGGGGTATCTCAAACGGCTTCCAGTGTCGGCCGTGAAGGTCGACAAGTCTTTCGTCAAGAATATGGAAGCCAATGACAACGACGCGGTGATCGTGCGGTCGACCATCGAACTGGCGCACAACCTCGGCTTGCAGGTCATCGCCGAGGGGGTGGAGACCTCCTATCTCTGGGACCGTCTGGCCGGGTTGGGCTGCGACGCTGCGCAGGGGTACTACATCAGTCAACCGGTGCCGGCCGACGCACTCAGCCGGTGGTTCGTGGACTCGCCATGGGAGGTGGCGCTGGTGCCACCGGGATCCACGTCCGAGGCCGCGTGAGTCAGGCCGATCCGCGGGTTCGCAGCCAGCGCGACAGGGCGTCCATCTGCGCGGCTCTGAACGCGATCCCGACGTCGATAAATTCCAAGGTTTGAACGAGCGCTCTGGCCGCGGACTCCACACGGTTGGCGGGGTCGGTGAAAAACGCGGCGACGTCGCTCCGCCACTCCTCCCGCCACAAACCTCGAGTGGCCTGGATGATGCGGCTCGCGCCCACCGGACCGATCGTTTCGCGCAGCCGACCCCAGTGTGTTTTCAGAAACGCCCACGTCGGATCCTGGGCCGCGGGTCGTGCGAGCAACACGCGAAACGGCTTCCACGCGTCCTGGCCGCGTACCTCGCCCGAGAGCAGCCACGCCAGCAGTCGCCGGACCAGATGCGGGTGAGGAAACTCGGCCAGCGCGGCAAGAAACCGATCGCGATCCTCGGGCGTGACCGCCCGTTGCCAACACGCCAGATACGCGTCGAACCGCGCCTCGTCCCCAAACCGGGCGCCCAGCCGCACCACGGTAGACGCGAGCGTGGGATCGAGTGACGACGCGTCCTTGAGATAGGCGTCCACCCGGCGATCAAGCTCCCGGCGCACCGCGGGATCAACGACCACTGCGCCCATCAGCCACAGGACCGCGGCGCGCGTCAGGCGAACCTCGTCGTCTTCCGCCCCCCCGCGCTCCCAGCCCAGCCGGGCCCACAGCGGCGCGGTTACCTCCCCCACCACACCGGCGAACAACGGATGATCCTCCGGAGCAACCAGCCGTTCCGCCAGGGTGTCGAAGGAGTCTGCCAACGCCTCCACGACCACGCGCGCCTCGTCTCCCCGACACGCGAGCAGGGTGTCCATCACCGTGTCGATCGGCTCGTCCCCGGCCTGTGCAGCGCCCCATGCATGACTGAGCAGGCCGAGGCGCTCCGAAGGAGTCAGGTGCGGCAGCCCCGTGGCCAGGAGCGCCTGGCGGAGCACGGCGTCGTGCTCGACACGGTAGAAGCCCGACTCTCCTCCGTTGGCATACACCCAGTGCACCGATCCGCGTCCGGGCAGCGTGACCGCCACTTCGGGCCCGTCCACCTGCACGCGATGCGCGTGCGTCCCGGCGTCGTCCTGGTAACGAATGACCGCGGGAATACGCCATCGGCCAGCCACGGGATGACGTCGCCCGTGAGCCGACCAGCGTCGTTGCTCGAGCGTCACGCGTCGTCGGTCCGATGACGCGGCGCGGACGCTCAACACCGGATAACCCGCCTGGGTCAACCAATCGTGTGCGAGCGCGCCGACCGGTCGGCCCGACGCGCCTTCAAGGTCACGCCACAGATCGGCGGCCACCGTGTTCGCGAACTGGTGGCGCTTCATGTACGCCCTGATCCCCGCCCGAAACGCGTCTTCGCCCAGGAACTGCTCGAACATCCGCAGCACCGCCGCACCCTTCTCGTACGTCAACGGGTCGAACATCGCCTCGATCTCCGCGGACGAGGCCACCGCTGCCACGATTGGGCGCGAGCTGTCCAGGCTGTCCAAGGCGAGCGGTACCTGTTTTCCGAGCTCGAACTCTTCCCACGACCGCCACGCGGGGCGCCACTGATCGACGATCTTGCATGCCAGCCACGTGGCGAAGGCCTCGTTGAGCCACAGATCGTCCCACCACGCCATGGTCACGAGATTGCCGAACCACTGATGGACGATTTCGTGGACGATGACGTTCGCCACCACGCGCTGCGTGGTCGTCGACGTTCGCTGAGGATCCACCAACAATCGCGAGTCCCGAAAGAAAATCGCGCCCCAGTTCTCCATCGCGCCCATCGCGAAATCCGGCACCGCGATCAGATCCAACTTGGGATACGGGTACGGCAACGCGAAGTAGTCGTTGAGCAACGGCAGCGTGGCTTCGGTCACGTCGAGCGCAAAATCCGCCAGCGCCAGCTCGTGGGGAAGCGCCCACACCGCCACCTCGGTCCCGGCGATCAGGCGTCGTCTGGACGCCAACCGCCCCACCGCGATCGCCACCAGGTAGGTGGACATCACCGGCGTTTCGGCGAATCGCACCGTCTTGACCGCTCCGCGGCTCGTTTCCGACACGGCCGGCATGTTCGACAGAACCGTCAGGTGGCTCGGCGCCGTCACCTCGACGCGAAACGCCGCTTTCAATCCCGGCTCGTCGAAACATGGGAAACAGCGCCGCGCGTCGGTCGGCTCGAACTGGGTGAACGCGTACCGCTCCTCCACGCCGTTGACCAGGGCTTTGGCCTGATACAACCCCTTCATCTGCCGGTTGAGGTCGCCGGAAAACTCGATGTCCAGCGCGGCCTGGCCGGGTGTCAGTGGCTCCGGCAGGGTGAGGGTGAGGCGGGTCGTCGGTGGATCGAGCGTCACGCCGAGCGGGTGGCTGCGATCCTCGATCCGAAGTTTC
This sequence comes from uncultured Nitrospirota bacterium, assembly GCA_964570625.1. GTDB lineage: Bacteria > Nitrospirota > Nitrospiria > 2-01-FULL-66-17 > 2-01-FULL-66-17 > JBFLXB01. The sequence continues at coordinate 9,264 of CAZMYW010000006.1, forward strand.
GCCGCGTCGATTACCAGGTCTTGCGCGTGGAGCACGATCTCGCGGGTAGACGCGTCCACGCGAACGGAGATGCTCACCCGACCGGAAAAGCGGCCCTCCTCAGGCCGCACATCCAGGGCCAGATCGTAAGAAATCGGCCGCACCACTACCGGCAAACGACCCGAAGATCGATCAACGCTCACGCGATCACCCCGTCGAAACCGGCGTATTATCGCAAAAGGCGTGCACACGCGCAAACGGACGGGTCTTGATTGCCGCGCTGAACTCCCTTAGGATGCTGGCCTACGAAGGTTGGATGACTCACCCGTCACCGGTCTCTCACCCGGGAGGCTTGCACGACATGGCCAACAGCGCAACCGTGGTTCCGCGCCTCGGAGACCTGTTATGCGCCCAGGGCGCACTCACCCGCGACGGTGTGGGACGGGGCCTCGACGAGCAACGCCAGCGGGGAGGCCTGTTGGGCGACCACCTTGTGTCGCTCAAGCTCCTCACCCCTCATGCGCTCTCGACCGCGCTGGCGCGTCAGGCCGACCTTCAACGCGCGGCATATGAAGACCTAATTCCCGCGCTGGCCACTGAAGCGGCTCACGGCCGACCCCAGGACAGCGCCGCAGGCGCACCACCGTTAGTGCGTTTGGTCGACGCGCTGTTGACCTACGGGGTAATCCGCCAGGCCAGCGACCTGCACGTGGAGCCGGAAGCCGACGCGAGCCTGGCGCGGTATCGCGTCCACGGCCTCCTGACGCGCGCCTTCACCCTACCGCGCGCGCTCCACCCCGCGCTGGTGTCTCGACTCAAAATCCTCGCGTCATTGGACATCGCGGAGCGGCGGCTCCCCCAGGATGGCGCGGTCCGTGGTCGCTACGCGGGCCGGCCCGTGGACCTGCGCGTCGCGTCGCTCCCCAGCCAACACGGCGAGAAAATCGTGATTCGGATTCTGGATCACGCCCGCCAACTGCTGAGCCTCGGAGCGCTCGGGTTATCGTCGCACGAAGCCGAAGCGGTCGGCGCGATCCTGACCCGTCGAAAAGGCATCATCCTGGTGACCGGACCCACGGGAAGCGGGAAAACCACCACGCTGTATGCCATGCTCAACGCCATTCGAGACGGCACGAGCAATATCGTGACGGTGGAAGATCCAATCGAATATTCGATCGCCGGAGTCAACCAGGTGCAGGTCCACGCGGAAATCGGATTGACCTTCGCACGCGCGTTGCGGGCCATACTGCGGCAAGACCCCGACGTCATTCTCATCGGCGAGATCCGCGACGGCGAAACCGCCGAGATCGCGTATCGCGCCGCCATGACCGGGCATCTGGTGCTCTCGACCCTACACACCAACGACGCGGCGGCTACCATCGCCCGCTTGACCGACTTGGGGGTGCCGCGTTATCTGGTGGCCGCACACACCGCGGGGATCTTGGCGCAGCGGTTGGTCCGGAAGCTGTGCCAGGTCTGTCGAGCGCAAGGTCGACCTTCGCCCAGCCACGCGTTGCACCTCGGGCTCTCCGCTGCAGCGGTCGACGACGATCAGGCGTGGGGGCTCCCCACCGGATGCGCCGCGTGCCACGGCACCGGATACCAGGGACGCATGAGCCTGTTCGAGTCCCTGCTGCCGTCTCGCGATCTCCGCGAACAGATCGGCGGCGGCGCATCCGAAGACGCCCTGCGCCTGACCGCGCTCCGATCCGGCATGGTCTCGCTGCTCGCCGCAGGACTGGCCAAGGCACGCGAGGGACTGACGTCGCTGGAAGAATTGGGACGCGTGTTGGAGCCGGACGAAGGCGGACCCGCGCTCTGCGACGCGTGCGGCAAGATCCGGCCGGGCCCATCCCCGTTTTGCCCGTTCTGCGGCGCGCGGGCAGCCGGCGCGTGCACCGGGTGCGGTCGGGGGATAGCGCCGTCGTGGTCCCACTGCGCGTCCTGCGGCACGGCCCGCTGAAAAAGTCCATCGACAGCGTTGCCGCTGCGCATCCGGTGCTCACGTACACATCCAGTACGCTGCGCTCCGGTGCTCGCGGCGCCTTGTCGCTGGAGCTTTTTGAGCGGGCCGCATTCCCTCAACGAGGGAACTCGTTGAGGGAATGGATGGCCCTAACCAACGTCTCGGAAATGTTCGTATCCTACACGCGGGAGTGAACGCCGTCGTCCTGTCGCATCGATCACGGCGAGGCCGCGGCGTGCGGGTGTCACACGGCCGATAACTGTCAGCATGGCGTCGTCAGCCACCGCGCGACGGGCCCGATTCAAGCGCCGAGGCGATACGGTGGCTAGCAGCTCGAAATCCTCGCCCCCGCGCAACGCGTATTCGATTGGGTCGCGCCGGACTGCCGCGGCGTAGGCCCGCAACGCGGGCGAGAGCGGTAACGCGCCCAGATTAATCTCCACCCCCACCTTGCTCGCTTCGCAGAGCCGACGCACGTCGGCAGCCAGGCCGTCGGACAGGTCGATCGCCGCGGTGGCCAGGCGGTGCTGCGCGAGACGGGCGCCGACGTTCAGTCTGGGGGTGGGACGCTGGTGACGGTCGATCAACCAACGCGCGTGTGATCGTGAAAGGCCACGCGGCAATCGTGTGCCGCGACCCAATAAACCCAATCCCGCGACCGAATCACCCAGCGTGCCGGTCACACACAAGAGATCCCCTGGCCGCGCTCCGGAGCGCATCAGTGCGCGCCCACGTACTACCTCGCCGATGACCGTCACCGCGATCGACCAGCAGGGCGCGGCCGATACGTCTCCCCCTGCTAACACGACACCATAGCGCCTGGCGGCACGCCCCAATCCCCGATAAAGCCCCTCCGCATCGCGAACCCGCGCCTGGGTGGGCAGCGACAACGCCACAAAAAATGCGACCGGCCGTCCTCCCATAGCCGCAATGTCGCTGAGGTTCGCGACCAGCGCTTTTTCCCCCAACCGATCAAACGGCCAAACACGCAGGTCGAAGTCGATTCCTTCCACCAACACGTCGGTCGTGACAAGCAACTCGGTCCCGGCCCGCTGCCGGACAACTGCCGCGTCGTCACCAACGCCGACGCGCAAGCGAGGCAAAGTGGTCGGACAGAGCCTGGCGAGCCGGGCAATCAGCCCAAACTCCCCCAATCGCCCTAGATTATTTTCCACAGATGTTTTTCCCCAGAGCGCACGCTTCGGCGCTCTGGGAGCCTGTTCAGGAGCGCGCCAGATGCCAGGCGCCGCGAGCACCCGCACCGCAGCGTACTGGGTCGTACGTGAGGAGCGGATGCGCAGCGGCAACGCCGCAGATGGCCGCTCATGGACAGGCTCTACGCGTTGATGGGAAGGGAGGAGCGGTTTTGGCGCGGCGATGGCCGCGCCCGCGGCTTCACCATGCGAAACCCCCGCAACGCAACGGGCAACACGTCGTCCATCGTTTCGGCGAACACAAGCTGTAACCCCTGTTTGACGTGTTTGGGCACGTCTTCGAGGTCTTTCTCGTTGCGCTTGGGGATGATGACGGTTTTCATGCCCGCCCGCTTGGCAGCCAACAACTTTTCCTTCAGACCCCCGATCGGCAACACCCGTCCGCGCAGCGTCACCTCACCCGTCATGGCGACCTCATGCCGCACCGGGGTATCGGTGAACACCGAGGCCAAGGCCGTGGCCATCGTAATGCCCGCCGAAGGACCGTCCTTGGGAGTCGCGCCTGCCGGCACGTGGATGTGGACGTCGAGTTTGCCGAACACGTCGGGCTTGACGCCGATCTCGTGTTGCCGGGACTTGATGTAGCTGAGCGCGGCCTGCGCCGACTCTTTCATCACGTCGCCCAGGTGGCCGGTCAGGGTGAGCACACCCTTGCCCTTCATGGTGGTGGCCTCGATGTAGATGATGTCGCCGCCTGATTCGGTCCACGCCAGGCCGGTGGCCACGCCAAGCTCGTCGTGCTCCTGCTCCGCCTCCGGCACGTGTTTGGGGATGCCGAGATAGGCTTGGAGGTTCTTGGGCGTGATGATGTACTGCTTGACCTTCCCTTCGGCGATCTTCCGGGCCACCTTGCGGAACACGTTGGCGATCTCGCGCTCCAGGTTCCGCACGCCCGCCTCGCGCGTGTACTGCGTGATGATTATCCGCAGCGCGGACTCGGTGAGTTCCGCGTGTTTCTCCGAAATGCCGTGCTCCTTGAGCTGCCGCGGAATCAGATAGTTCTTGGCGATCCCGACCTTCTCCTCCTCGGTGTACCCCGAGATATCGATCACTTCCATCCGGTCGCGCAGCGGGCCCGGGATAGGATCGAGCAGATTGGCGGTGGTGATGAACATGACGTTCGAGAGGTCGAACGGCACGCCCAGGTAATGATCGGTGAACGCGTGGTTCTGCTCCGGATCCAGCACTTCCAGCAGGGCCGCCGCGGGATCGCCGCGGAAGTCCATACCGATCTTGTCCACCTCATCCAGCATGAACACCGGGTTATTGGACCCGCCCTGCTTAATGCCCAGGACGATCCGGCCCGGCAACGAACCCACGTACGTACGCCGGTGGCCCCGGATCTCGGCCTCGTCGCGTACCCCGCCCAGCGACATCCGCACGAACTCCCGTCCCAGCGCCCGGGCGATCGACTTGCCCAACGACGTCTTGCCCACGCCGGGCGGGCCGAGGAAACACAGGATCGGCCCTTTCATCTTTTCTTTTAACTTGCGCACCGCCAGGAACTCGAGGATCCGCTCCTTGACCTTCTCCAGATCGTAGTGGTCGTCGTTGAGCACCTTTTCCGCGGCCGGGATGTCCAGATTGTCCTTGGTCGTTTTGCTCCACGGGATCTCGACCATCCATTCCAAATACGTGCGGATCGTGGCGGCCTCGGCCGAGTCCGGGTGCATTTTCTCCAGGCGCTTGAGCTGCTTGTCGGACTCTTTGAACACCTTCTCGGGCATCTTGGACTGTTTGATGCGCTTGCGAAACTCGTTGATCTCCTCAGCGCGTTCGTCGACGTCGCCCAGTTCCTTTTGGATGGCTTTGAGCTGCTCGCGCAGGAAATACTCCCGCTGGCTGCGGTCCATCTCCCCCTTGGCTTCGGCCTGGATTTTCTGCTGCATCGACAGCAGTTCGATCTCCTTGTTCAGGATCTCGTTGACGCGCCGCAGCCGCGCGACCGGGTCCAGGAGTTCCAGGACCTCTTGCGCCAGGTCCACCTTCAGCCCCAGATTGGAGGCGATCATGTCGGCCAGGCGGCCGGGTTCATCGAGATTTTCGATGACCACCATGATCTCGGGCAACATCAGCTTGCCGAACCCGATGATCTTTTCGAGCTGCTCCTTGACGGTTCGCATCAGCGCCTCGATCTCGAGGCTGACCTCCGGCGCCGCGGCATCGGGCAGTTTTTCGGTCTGGACCACGTAGAACGGCGTCGTCTGGACGTACTCGAGCACGCGCACGCGAGCCATCGCCTGCACCAAAATCTTGATGCGGCCGTCGGGCAACTTGAGCATTCGCATGATCATGCCCACGGTGCCGACCGAATACAGGTCCTTCGCTTGGGGGTTCTCCACGTCCAGTGCGCGCTGGGCCACCAACAGCACCAAGCGGTTGCCGGCGAGCGCCTCGTCGATGGCCTTGATCGACATCTCGCGGCCCACGAACAGCGGCAGCACCATGTGCGGAAACACCACCAGATCCCGCACCGGGAGCATCGGCAACTGGCTGGGGATTTCGACCTGCTGGGTGTCTTGCTCGACCGTCTCTGTCACGCGTTCGGTTCCCCCTTTCCTGGTTTCACCCTTCTTGCACCGGAATTTCAATCGCTTTCTGCCGTCGGTCCGGAATCTTGGGAAACGTCACGGTAAGCACGCCGCGTTCGTATCGCGCCATCGCCGCGTGGGGATTGATCGGAATCGGCAGATGCACCACGCGGTGAAACGCCGTGGAATTGCGCTCGACCCGCAAGTAACACCCCTTCCCCGCGTCGCTGCGCGTCCGACGGCCCTCGATCGTGAGGTTGTTCTGCGAGACCACGATCTTCAACTCGTGAAGCACGATGCCCGGCAGGTCGACGGTCACCACCAACCCATCCGGCACCTCATAGAGATCGAGCAGCGGTGTACTGGGCGCTTCCTGCGCGGACAGGAGCGGCGCCACCAACAACCGCTCGCTCGTCATCCGCACCGTAGTTTCCTGTTTGGCCATGCCGAGCCTCCTCCACGTCCCCGGGCTGAAACACGCCAGGGCTGGCGGAGTGTCCCTGGTGCGGGACGCCCGCCGGATTATTTCAACCGCAGTTGCTCCAGATACCGCCGGAACGCCGGACCCAACTCGGGGTTCTTCAGTCCGAATTCGACCGTGGCTTTGAGAAACCCCAGCTTATCGCCGGCGTCGTGCCGGTGGCCGTCGAGGATCTTTCCGTACAGCCGGCCTTGTCGCGCCAACACACGTAAGGCGTCCGTCAACTGGATCTCGCCGTTTCGGCCCGGTTCCGTATGCTCCAGGATCGAGAAAATATCGGGCGTAAGCACGTAGCGGCCGATCACGGCAAGCGTGGACGGCGCCTGCTCGGGGGCGGGTTTCTCGACCAGATCTTCGATCTGAAACACGCCCGGTTTGATTTCACGCCCCTGGATGATGCCGTATTGGCTCACTTCCTCCCGCGAGACCGGCTGCAGGCCGATCGCCGCCACGCCCACCTCCTGATGCATCGCGATCAGTTGCTGGATGGCGGGCTGAGGATGGTCGATGATATCGTCGCCCAACAGCACCGCGAACGTCTCGTTGCCCACCCCCGGGCCGGCCTGCAGCACGGCGTGCCCCAGCCCTTTGGCCTCCCGCTGGCGCACGTAGATAAACCGCGCCAGGCCCGTGATGTGCTGGATCTCCTGCAACTGTTTGTGTTTACCCTGGCCCCGCAGCGTGGATTCCAGCTCGAACGCCACGTCGAAATGGTCCTCGATCGCGCGTTTGCCGCGGCCGGTGACAATGATGATGTCCTGAATTCCCGCGGCGACCGCCTCTTCGACCACGTACTGGATGAGCGGCTTGTCCACCAGCGCCAACATCTCCTTGGGAGACGCCTTGGTGGCGGGGAGAAATCGCGTGCCGAGCCCCGCGGCCGGAATCACGGCTTTGACGATCGGGGAAGCGTTCATTCGGCGTGATTCTAGGGGTGCATCGGATGAAAGTCAACGAACAGAACAAACGATCAAAATCCCGTCGAGACTCCCACCATCCCATACCACGCGACACGGTCATCGGGCCCAAACACGTCGGACCCGAGCCCGGCGTCCGCCACGATCCGGTGGCTGATCTGGTGGCGGATCCCCATCTCGATGCCCGTGGTGTTCGACTCGGAGGTGTCCGATGATTGCTGCGTGAAGACATCGACGATCAGGGTCTCGCGAAAGCGCATCGGATATCCCAACGGATAACTCGCGCCGACCGCGGCGTTGTACCGGCCCCGGCGCTCTCCCGCCGCCGCGGAGGCCGCGACGAGATAGTCCGCGTTGACGTGGGTCCGCATCCGGCCGAACGTGCGGGTCACGATCAACCCGCCGGAGGCGTCCACGCCGGTGTCCCGAAACCCGCTCGTCGCCTCGGCTTCGGCCCGCACCGCGAACGCGGGCCATTGCAGCGACTCGCTGTTGAAGTTGTAGAGCACACCCAGCGCCGCCGCGGTCTCGCGATCAGTCGCGGCGACCGACGACCCTTCGAATGCCGCGTCTCCGCTGATCTCGATCTGGGCGTTATAGCCGATGCCGTACAACACCCCGATTCCGAGACCGTACCCGAAACCATCCCCGCGCCGATCGTGGACCGTGGCGCCGACGTCCACGCCGATTTCGCCTTTGGGGATCGGATAGGCATCGTCGATCCGCAGCGGCCGCCCCGCTTCCAGGTTGTCGTGATCCAGCGCCAGCACCGGCGCGGTCCCCAGCGCCCACGCAGCGCCCCACGCCGCCCATGCCGCCACCCGGACGTCAGTGCGCATGCGGGGTTTTCGGCGACCGGACGATGAACGGGTTCCCGGCATCCGCGCTCGCCAGGTAATACGTCTCCATCAGTCGATAGATTTCGCTGCGCTTGGCTTCCCAGGCGGGCAACGTCTCGCTGGCCAACACGTCGCTGACATTGTCGTGCAGCATGTGGAGGTTGTCGAAGATATTCGCGATCTCGGGATGCTGATCCGCGAACGCCGGGCTGAGTTCCCCAGTGAGCGGCATGAACGTCCACTCGACCGGCGGACGGTCCAGATACCCGCGATAGGTCGCCAAGATCGGTTGCAGACGCTCCCGCTGCCCGGCGTGGTCGGCCCCGGAGATCAACGGATCGTACGCCGCGCCCTGCAGATAGTGGTAGGCCCAGATCGTGGCGTTGAACAGCGGAAACCGTTGTCGAAACGCCCGGGAATACGGGAACTGGTCCAACCGTTGGTGGTCGAGCCGCTGCGCGGTGACCGCGTACGGGCTTGCCTGGTAATACGCCAGCGCCCGGTGAATCGCGGGCGCCTTGTCCGTCACCACCTGCGACGCGTAGATGTCGTACGTGGCGCGATGCAGGGCGTGCGCCTCATCGAACATGTTCTGCGCGCGCCACGCCAGACGGATATACGTGGGCGCGATCGCCTCTTCGTTGGGGGGCAGCGCGGGGCGCGACGCGATAAACGCCAGGGTTTGCCGCCGCGCCCGTTCTTCGACCGCGGGCACGTCGTTCCCTCCCGTGCGCAACAACGTCTCGTACAGGTGCGAGTGGCCGAAGTCCACGCCGTTGAACGCGACGTCCAACTCCGGAATGCCCTGGTGCAGGGCGAGGTTCCAGGGACCCCGGCCGTGAAATCGTTTGTCGCGAGGCTCCCACTGGGCCGACGCCGGGCCCGGATTCGCCACCACCAGCGCGATGAGGGCCGCGGTCGCCGTCAGATATCGCACGAACATACCGCCTCCTCGACCAGCGCAGGGCGCAAGACGTGACGCGTGAGGAACAACCGATAGAAACAACCAGAGGTGAAGGCGGTCAAGCACGCGGCTGTTGCGGACGCCCCCGCGGGCCAACGACGCGCGGCCGCCTGGATCCGGCGGAACCACCGGATGCCAGCAGTTCTTCGTGGATCCGAGCCACCAAGCCGCGGATCGCGGTTTTGGGACGTCGGCCGTCGATGACGTAGTCCGCCACCCGCCGTTTGGCGGCCATCGACCACTGGCTCTTGATCCGCGCCAAGGCCTCGGCACGCGACAGGCCGTCGCGCGCGGCCAAACGGGCCAGTTGCGTACGCTGATCCGCGCTCACCACCACCACCGCGTCCATACGGTGATACGCGCCGCTCTCGATCAACAGTGCCGCGTCGAACACCACCACCGCATCGGCATCGCGGGCCGAGACCTCGCGCGTCAGCCGGCGTTCGGCCGCAAACACGGACGGATGGACGATGGCCTCGAGTTGCCGACGGCGACGCGGGTGCCCGAAGACCAGCGCGCCCAACTTCGCGCGGTCCACCACGCCGCCGGGCGCGACGTCACGGCCGAATGCGCGCGCCACCGCGCGGGCCCCGGCCGAGCGCGGCGCGAGCGCGGCGCGAGCGAGCCGATCCGCGTCGATCACATACGCTCCCAGGTCGCGAAACATCGCCGCGACCGTGCTTTTGCCGCAGGCGATGCCGCCGGTCAGGCCGACTTTGATCATGGAGGCCGCAGTGTAGCACGGATGCGAGAACCCTGGCCGCCGTTGATCCCGACGTAAGGCCCGGCGTACAATCCCGCACCGCGCATGACCGACCCCCGCTCCATCCCGTGACCCCGCGCCGCCGACGCAGCCGACCATCCCATCGCTTCGGCCGCACGATCGCGGGGACCGTGTTCGCGATCGGCGCCATCGCGGCCGGGTACGGCGCCTACGTGTACTTCACGCTCCCGGACGTCGCTCCGCTCAAAACCAAGAACCCCACCACCACCGCGTTTATGGCGCTGCGGGAGCGGGAGTACAAGGAACGCGACGGCCGCGCGCCGCGTAAACACCAGCAATGGGTGCCGTTCTCTCGCGTGTCCCAGCACCTGGTCGACGCGGTGTTGCTGGCCGAGGACGCGGGGTTCTACTCCCACAACGGGGTGGACTATCACGAGTTATGGGAATCCATGAAGATCAACTGGCGCACCAAAAAAATCCGGCGGGGCGCCAGCACGATCACCCAACAGCTCGCGAAAAATCTCTACCTCTCGTCGGAACGAACCCTGACCAGAAAATTTCGCGAGCTCCTGATCACCAGACGCCTCGAACAGGATCTGAGCAAACGTCGCATTTTGGAACTGTATCTCAACGTAGTGGAGTGGGGCCCGCACCTCTACGGCGTGGAGCAGGCCGCGCGCACCTACTTCGGCGTGTCGGCCCGGAATCTCACGCCCGCGCAGTCCGCCACACTCGCGGGCATGCTCATCAATCCCATCCGGCACACCCCGCTCGCGCCCTCGTCTCGGCTCGCGCGCCGCAAGCGCATCATTCTGGATCGCATGGTGCGATACCAGAAAATCACCCAAGAGGAATACCGCATCGCACTCGGCCTGACCCCACCCGAACCCGACCAAGAGCCAATCCCCGTCGTCGAACCCACACCCGTGCCCGAACCAGCCGACGACGGCCTAGCCGAAGACGAACCCACTCCCGAACCGCCCATCACTCCAGTCCCCCCCATGGAACTGACCGACCCCCCACCCGACCCCGCCCCAGCACCCACTCTCGATTCACCCCCGACCGAGAATCCGGGCGGCACTTAGCACTCCCGACTCGTCAGAGTCGGAGCCTGTTCAGGAGCGCGCCATTCGCAAGGCGCCGCGAGAACCGGACCGCAGCGTACTGGGTCGTACGTGAGGACCGAAAGCGCAGCGGCAACGCCGCAGATGGCCGCTCATGGACAGGCTCCTAGTGCCTGTGCTAGGATCGCGCCACTTGGGAGGCGCTATGCTCCCCCAACGCTCGATCCGTCACCCACTCATCCCTGCACAACCTGCAGCCACCACCCTGCGCGCGCGGCGCCGCGCCTCACCCCGTATCGACCCGAGACGATGCGGGGCCTCGATCAATCTCCCCGGACCGCACCCGCGGCCCGAGGCCTGCTCGGAGGGGAGGATGCCGTATGGGGATGCGGCTCTATATCGGCAATCTGTCGTTCGCGGCGTCTGACGCCGATCTGCGGGAGTTGTTCGCTCAAGTCGGTGAGGTGCAATCCGCCAAGGTCATCACCGACGTGTATACCGGTCGATCGCGCGGGTTCGGATTCGTGGAAATGGCCACCCGGGATGAAGGGCAACAGGCCATCGAGCAGTTCAACGGCAAGCCGCTGAAAGGTCGCCCCATTATCGTGAACGAAGCGCGTCCGCCGGCGCGGCGCCACGGCAACGATTCCAGCGCGCCAGGCCCCTCGCCCAGCACCTGACCCGTTGGCGCCCTCCACGCAACCGACGCCCGACCGCTCCGACGCTTCCGTCCTGCATTCGGCCCAGCGCCTGTCTCCCGGACGGTTTCCCGAAACCCTGACCCGGCATCTCATCGAACTCCAGCGCGGCGGATTCCTCGCGCGGTTGCGCGATCGCGCGACTGATTTGTGGAACCCCGACCCCGCGCACCAGGCGGTGGCGGCCAATCGGCTGGGCTGGCTCGACGTGCTGCCGTTGATCAACACCCACGCGGCGCACCTGACCGCGTGGGCCCGCGACGCGCGCGGCCGGTTCGACGCGTTCGCCTTGTTGGGCATGGGCGGATCCAGCCTGGCACCCGACGTCATCGCCCGCGTGGCGGCCTCGCCGCAAGACGCGGCGCGATTCGCCATGCTGGACTCCACGGATCCGGACGCGATCGCCGCGCTGGCGAAGCGGCTCGATGCCGCCAAGACCCTCCACATCGTCTCGTCAAAATCCGGCGGCACCATCGAGACGCGCTCACACGCCGAGTTTTTCTGGGCACGCGCGGCCACACGTCCGGGGCAGGGGTTCGCCGCGATCACGGACCCGGGCTCGCCCCTGGCGCAGCTCGCGGCCGCGCGCACGTTCGAACACGTGTTCCTCAACGCCCCGGACATCGGCGGCCGGTACGCCGCGCTCTCCCTGGTGGGGCTGGTCCCCGCCGCGCTGTTGGGGCTGGACGTCACCGCGATCGCCGAGCGCACGGCCGCCATGGTGGACTCCTGCGCGCCCCAGGCGCCGACATACGACAACCCCGGGCTGGTCTTGGGCGCACTCATGGCCGTGTCCGCGCTCAACGGCGCAAACAAATTAACCCTGTTGACCTCGCCCTCGCTCCTTCCGTTTGCCGCGTGGGCCGAGCAACTGGTGGCGGAAAGCACGGGCAAAGACGGCAAAGGAGTGATCCCGGTGGTGGGCGAGCCGTTGGATCGGGTGGAGTTCGGAGCCGACCGCTGCGTGGTGGCGCTCAGGTTGAAAGACGAGGCCAGCCCGGCGCTCGACGAGATCCTCCCCGTGCTCCGCAACAGCGGCACGCCGCTGGTGGAGATCGTGCTGCCGGATCGGATGGCGGTGTTCGGCGAGTTCTACAAATGGGAGATCGCCACCGTGGTCGCGGCCGCACTACTCGGGGTGGATCCGTTCGACGAACCCAACGTCAAAGAGAGCAAGGACATGACCGCCTCCATTCTCAACCGCGTGGAGCAAACCAAGTCTTTCGGCATCCCCCCGCCCGCAGTGGACACCGGTCACCTCGCGCTCTGGGGCGCTCCATCACCCCCCCACCCCTCGATCGAAGGCGCCTTGCGCGCGTTCCTGGCCCCGGTCAAACCACCCATGTACCTGAGCCTGTTGGCGTACCTGAACCCGACCCCCCAAGTCGAAGCCGCCATCACGCAAATCCGCCGGGCCTTGGGTCCCACGCTGGGAGTGCCGACGCTCTTCGGCTGGGGTCCACGTTACCTCCACTCCATCGGCCAACTCTACAAAGGCGGCCCACCCAGCGGCGCGTTCATCATCCTCACCTCAGACCACGCCACCGACCTGCCGATCCCCGAAGCCGCCTACACGTTCGAGCAATTAGAAATGGCCCAAGCCCTAGGCGACTTCGAAGCCCTGAACAAACACACCCGCCCCGTCCTTCGTATCCATCTCAAAGGCGATCTAACGACCGCACTCGCCGAGCTGGAACGCGCCGTCACCGCCAGCCTGACTGACCGTTAGTTGATCTAAGGAGGTTTCGGCCGCTTTTATGCGGCCGCTGGCCGCCGAGAAGTGGGTAGCTGCCAGGCGGAGCAAGAAGCCGCACCGCAGCGTACTGGGTCGTACGTGAGGATGCGGCTTCGCCGCGACAACGCCGCAGATGCCCGTTTCTCGGCGGCCAGATTGACACCGGGAAGGGAATGATGCTACCAACACCCGTGCCCCGCTCATCAGCCATACCAGCTCCCGCTGAAAAAGAACGCACCGTCCAGCGCATGTTCTCCGCCATCGCGCGCTGGTACGATCTCAACAACACGGTCTTGTCGCTCGGCCTCCACCACGCGTGGAAGCGTCAAGCCGTGGCGCTGACGCAGGCCAAGCCCGGCAACACCGTGCTGGATCTGTGCGCGGGCACGTGCGACCTGGCGATTTTGCTCGGGGATACGGTCCGGCCGAGCGGCCGCGTCACGGCGTGTGATCTGAACGCGGAGATGCTGGAGATCGGCCGGCGCAAAGTTGCCAAGCGCGGGTACGATGATCGCATCACCTGCGTGTTGGGCAACGCGGAGTCGCTGCAATTCGAGAGCAATACGTTCGACGCCTTGACCGTGGCCTTCGGCCTGCGCAACGTCACACACCTGGACCGGGCCCTCGCGGAAATGTATCGGGTGCTACGACCCGGCGGCCGCGCCGTGTGCCTAGAGTTCTCCCAGCCCACCAACGCGGGGTTTCGCAAGGCGTATGACTTCTACTCGTTCACGCTCCTGCCCAAGATCGGTACCTGGATCGCTCGCGACCGCACCGGTGTGTACCAGTATTTGCCGGACTCGATCCGGAACTTCCCGTCCCAGGAGCGTTTTGCCGCCATGTGGCGCGAGACCGGCTTTCACGGCGTGCGGTACGTGAACCGCTCCGGCGGCATCGTGGCTATGCACATCGGCGTGAAATGAGCGCGATGAAGTCCATCCTCTACGTGTGGCTGCCGTGCAAAGAGATCTACCCCATCGGCCTGACGTACCTGGCGAACTTTATCCATGGGCACCACCCCGAGATCAGCCAGCAGATTCTGGATCTGACGCCCATCCCGCGCGAGCGGCGCAAGCAGGTGCTGCGCGACGTGATCGCTCAGAACAAATCCGACCTGGTCTGCTTCTCCTGGCGCGACATCCAGGTGTTCGCTCCGCACGAAGGCGACGCGAGCCTGAAGTACGCATTCAACTTCTACCACTCGATCAACCCGTTCAAGAAAGCGTTCGCGTCGTACAAGGGCTTGGAATTTCTCTGGCGCTACTACCAGGGCATTCGCGAGTTCCTGGGCTATCCCTGGCTAGTGGCCGAGGAGTTCCCGGACACGCGCATGATGATCGGTGGCGGCGCGTTTTCGGTCTTTGCGGATCAATTGATCCACAAGCTGCCCGAAGGCACGATCGGCATCTTGGGCGAGGGCGAAGAAGCCGTACTCAAAGTCGTCGAAGGCAAACCACTCGACGACGAGCGCTACATGGTCAAAGAGCGTGGCGTCGTGCACTCGGGCAAGAAGGGGCATTACCTGCCGCTGACCGACTTCAATCTGGACGTGCCGTACCTTTCCAAGGTCTACCCCCAGCACACCGTACACCGTGGCAACTACATCGGCGTGCAGACCAAACGCGGCTGCCCCTACGATTGCCAGTTCTGCGAGTACCCCTACATCGAAGGCAAAGAAGTGCGGCACCGCCCGCCCGCCGCGGTGTTGCACGACATGAAGCAGCACTACGAGTTCTGGGGCACGCGCAAATTCTGGTTCACCGACGCGCAATTTATCACCGGCCGCGAAGCCTACCTGCAAGTCATGGAAATCCTGGAGCGCATCAAGGCCGAGAAATTCCAAATCGAGTGGTCCGGTTACCTGCGCACCAGCCACATCACCGCTGAACTGGCCAAGTTGATGGTGGCCACCGGCGTGGGCGACCTGGAAGTCGCCATCACCTCGGGCTCGCAAGCCATCATCAACGAGCTGCACATGGGCTTCTCATTAGAGAAGCTCTACGAAGGCTGCCGGCACTTGAAGGATGCGGGCTTCAAAGGCAAAGTGATCCTCAATTACTCCCCCAACTCTCCGGGTGAAACCGAGCAGACCCTGCTGGAGAGCGTGGAGTCCTACAAAAAGATCGCCGCGATCCTGGGCGAAGACCACGTCTTCCCCATGCTCTTCTTCCTGGGCGTCCAACCCCACACCGGCTTCGAAGACCGTCTGCTGACCGAAGGCTACCTGAGCCAAGGTTACAACCCCCTCTCCCTGAATCCCCTGACGATCAAGAAACTCCTCTACAACCCCGCGCCCTTCTCCAAACTGATTGCCAAGGCCTGCCTGAAGGCGTGGGAGGCCAAAGAGAAGGAACTGCGCCAGACGCATGAAGTCGCGCGCGATCTCACCGGGCACTATGCGGATACGAATCTGTTCGCCGGGGTGGTGAAGGATTCGGGCAGGCAGGTACTGATCAACATCGAGCGGGAACTGGTCGGACCGCCTGGTCGTTAGTCTCAACGCTCGCTCGTGTCATCAGCAAGGCCCGACCCCAGCGATGTGATGGCGTCTTCCTAAGGGGTACACCGGTGTTGCAAATCAAACAATTTGTCCAGCGCGATCTCTGGACCACCGACCTTCGGTCGCTCTCCGTCGTGCCGCGCGTGGGCGTTCAGGCCATGCGCCTGGCCATCGCGGTGTCCCTGGAATTTCGCCATCGCTTGCTCGATGCCCGGGCCGCCGGCCTGGTCTACACCACCCTGCTGTCGCTGGTGCCGTTCCTCGCCGTGGTGTTTTCGGTGTTGAAGGGCTTCGGCGCGCACCACCAGATCGAACCCGTGTTGGCGCAGGTGCTGGAGCCGTTGGGCCCGAAGGGACAGGAAATCACCCAGCAGGTGATCGGGTTCGTGGACAACCTCAAAGTCGGGGTCCTCGGGGTGCTCGGGGTCGCGGGCCTCTTGTACACCGCCTACTCGCTCATCGATAAGATCGAACAGTCGCTGAACGCGATCTGGCAGGTGCGCCGGGGACGATCCTGGACGCGCAAGTTCACCGACTATTTGAGCGTGCTGCTGGTCGGGCCGGTGCTGGTGGTCACGGCCCTGGGCCTGCTGGCGTCGGTCCAAAGCCAAACCCTGGTCCAACGCGTGATGGCATTCCAACCGCTGGGATCGTGGGTGGTTGCGCTGGCCCAGTTGGTCCCGTTTCTCCTGCTCGCCGTGGTCTTTGCGTTCATCTACAAGTTCGTACCCAACACCCGGGTCCATTTTGCCTCGGCCCTGGTGGGCGGAATATCCGCCGCCGCGTTGTGGGGTCTGGCGGGCATGGCATTCGCGAAATTCGTCGCGGGATCGGGCCAATACGGCGCCATCTACTCCGGCTTCGCGATCGTGCTGTTGTTGCTGATCTGGCTCTACGCCGCGTGGCTGATCGTGCTGGTCGGCGCCCAGGTGGCGTTTTTCCATCAACATCCGGCCGCGTATCAATCCACGTTGATGTGGCAACAACACACTTCTGCCCTGCGGGAACAGGTGGCCCTGAGAGTAGTGGCCGCGCTGACGCGACGGTTTCTGGACGGCGCAGGCCCGGTTCGTGCGGCCGATCTGGCCAACGAACTCAACCTTCCGGCCTCCTTGGTGGAAGCGCAGGTGGACCAACTCGTGACGCACGGCTTTCTCGGCCGCCTGAGCGAACCTGCCGGCGTGACCCTGATCAAACCACCCGACACCACGCCCATCAACGACGTGCTCGACGCGGTTCGGGAGGTCAAAGCCTCCGAAGTCATGATTCCGAACCACGCACACGACCCCATCACCGATGCGCTGCGCCGCCGCGATCAAGCCGCTGAACAAGCCCTCGCCGGGCTCACCCTGGAATCCTTGGTAACCGAACGTAATGATTCGGCACGATGAGGATCGTGCGCCGGATGAACAGAGGGCTGCGACTCACGCGCTCAGAGTAGGCTTTCCCGATAGAGGTTGTTATAATGCGCACCACGATTGACGATGTGGGCCCTTCGATGCCACTTCTCCAAGAATGAGACTCGAATGGGACCCGAACAAAGCCCGTGTGAACCTCCGGAAACATCGGGTCTCGTTCGAGGAGGCTGCCACGGCGTTGCGGGACCCCTTGTCGGTGACCGGTGCCGACCCCGACCATTCGATCCGCGAATTTCGCTTCGTAACGTTTGGTGTATCAGAACAAGGTCGGCTATTGGTCGTGGCTCACGTCGAACGAGGCGACACCATCAGAATCATTAGTGCCCGTATGGCGAACAAGGGAGAACGAACGATCTATGAAGAAGGTTAAACGAGCCCCAAAAAACGAGCTTCGCCCCGCCTACAAGCGCTCAGACTTTGTGGGCCCATTGGTACGAGGAAAATACGCGAAGCGCTTGAAGCAGTCTTCGAACATCGTGGTCCTGCAGCCTGAAGTAGCGGCAGCGTTTCCAAACGACGAGACAGTCAACGCCGCGCTCCGATCTCTCATCAGGCTCGCAAAGGCGACGACGCGGCCCACAAAGCGCTCAGGCGGACGCACCACAAAACACCGCGCCGCGTAGCACTGCCGGTCAGCAAGCCCTGGCTGGCAGGAGATATCATGCCTAAAATGATGAGTCTGCGCGGGTAAATCTCGATGCTACTTAAAATCAAGCGGCTGTCTCAGACAGCAACGATCCCGAACTACGCCCATCCCGGTGACGCAGGCATCGATCTCTATGCGGCAACATCCACTACCCTGGAACCAGGAGAAGCCAAATTGATCGCAACCGGGATTGCGGTCGAACTTCCGTCGGGCACAGAGGCGCAGGTCCGACCTCGGAGCGGCCTGGCCTTGAAACACACCGTCACCGTCCTCAACACTCCCGGCACGATCGACGAGGGCTACCGCGGCGAGATCGGCGTGGTACTCATCAACCACGGGAAAGCCCGATTCGACGTTCACCACGGCATGAAGATCGCGCAGTTGGTGGTGGCGCCCCGACTACGGGTCGAGATTTCCGAAGTCAGTCAATTGTCTGACGCAGAGCGCGGCAACGGGGGATTCGGATCAACGGGATGATCCGCGACGACCGATGAGTAAGATGAAGGTAGTCCAGGTCACCAAACCCAAGGGTCCCTTTGAACTCGTGGAACGCGAGATCCCCGAGCCCGGACCCGGACACGTGCGGATCAAGGTCCAGGCGTGCGGCATCTGCCACAGCGACATGTACACCAAAGACGGCCTCTGGCCCGGTATTCAATTCCCGCGAATTCCGGGACACGAAGTCGCCGGGGTGATCGATGCGTTAGGCCAGAGCGTCAACGGATGGACCGTTGGCCAGCGCGTGGGCGTGGGTTGGCACGGCGGCCACTGCGGGTACTGCGATTCGTGCCGCCGCGGCGAATTCGTGACCTGCCAAATCGAAAACACCGTCACCGGCATCTCCCGCGACGGCGGCTACGCCGAATACATGATCGCCCACGAAGGAACCCTGGCCAAAATCCCCGACGCCCTCACTCCTGAAGAAGCCGCGCCCTTGATGTGCGCCGGCGTTACCACCTACAACTCCCTGCGCAACAGCGGCGCGAGGGCCGGCGATACCGTGGCCGTGCTGGGCTTAGGCGGTCTCGGCCACCTGGGCGTGCAGTACGCGAACAACATGGGCATGAGAACCATTGCCCTGGCGCGGGGCAAAGATAAAGAACCCTTGGCCAAGAAACTCGGCGCGCATCATTATATAGACAGCCAGGCCACAGACCCCGCGGCAGAACTGATGAAGCTGGGCGGAGCCAGCATCATCCTGTCCACGGTCACGGACGCCAAAGCCGTGAACGCGGTCATGGGTGGATTGGGCCTGAACGGAAAACTCGTCATCGTAGGCGCCCCGCACGAACCCCTCTCCGTGTCCCCCGGTTTCCTCATCGGAGGACGCCGATCCATTGCGGGCTGGCCCTCCGGCTCGTCCATCGATTCGCAGGACACGCTGGCGTTCAGCGCCTTGACTGGCGTGCGGTCAATGAACGAGGTCTTCCCTCTGGAGCGCGCATCAGAGGCCTACGATCACATGATGAGCGGCAAGGCACGGTTTCGAGTCGTTCTGACAACCGGACCACAGGGTCGGTCGTGAAGCGGCACGAAATCAAGATTCAAATCCTGACCCTGCCGGTAAACCCAGTGGCTCGGCCTGTCGGCGACGAGAGCGCCTTCGGGACACGCTCCCCCGAGGGATCATCCCGAAAAAGCGGTTGACTCGAAGACTCCTCCCTTAACCCGGCTTATTCATGAACCTTCTACTGTACCCGCGGATATTTCCTGCGCCTTGCGGCGCTAAGCATATTTCGCTGGCGTCTTCGCGGGTTCGTTACAAACGTTCATGAATAAGCCGGGTTAACCGAAATGACAACTCGCTTGTTTTCGGTTCGAGGCCTCGTCCTCGTGGCCTTCTTGTCGATCACCTGTTCGTCCGGACAGGCGCAAACGCCCGATAGCCCCAGCGACGCGGCGATCCGGCAGGTGGATGAACTCTCCGCATTGTGGAGCTTCTACAAGCACACCTACATCGCGACCGGACGCGTGATCAGTTTGGACGAACAGGGCGTCACCACATCCGAAGGGCAAGGCTACGCCATGCTCCGCGCGGTGTGGTCGAACGATCGGATCACCTTTGCGGACGCCTGGAATTGGACGAAGCAGCATCTTCAGGTCCGGAGCGATCACCTCTTTGCCTGGAAGTGGAAAGGCAAAGTGCTCTCGCTCAATTCCGCCACTGACGCCGACACCGACATTGCCCTGGCGCTGATTCTGGCCTCGCGGCGGTTTTCCGAGCCCGCCTATGAACAAGCGGCGCTGGACGTGCTGGATTCCATTTGGAACAAGGAAATTGCGAAGATCGGTCGTCAGTATTATGTGACCGCTGGAAACTGGGCGGTCCAGGAAGACTATCCCACGATTCATGTCGCGTACCTGGCCCCGTACGCGTATGAGATCTTCGCGAGCGTGGACGACCGATATCCGTGGAAACGGTTAGTTGACAGCTCTTATCAGATCCTCGAGTGGATCTATTCCGAGCAAAGGTTGCAGCTCCCACCGGAGATTCTGTTTCTCGATAAACAGACCGGCCGGTTCCTCTTGAAGCACCCCCGCACCGGAGCGTCGGCGTCCTTTGGTTACGACGCGTTTCCGATCTTCTGGCGGGTCGCGCTGGATGCCCAGTGGTTCGGTCGGCCCCAGAGCGAGCTTCGTCGCACCATGCTCGCATTCTTTCAAGACGAGTGGCGAGCCCGCAAGGCATTCTCCGATCGGTACTCGATTGGTGGTCAGCCGCTGTCTCGGATCGAAGGGCTTCCCCTCTACGCCACGGTCCACGCACTCGCCCTCCAGGAGGACCAAGCCCTTGCCCGCCTCATCGGCAACGCGAAGCTGGACACGCTTCGTCAGAACGCGCTGGGCGGCCGCGCGACGCCCTATTACCTGCACAACTGGCTGTGGTTCGGGCGCGCCTTCGAACTCCAAGCGTTGCGGACGTACGATGAATTTCTGGGATTTCTGCGCCCGTTCGATTTCAAAGGATTCTCGGCTCACTTCCCGTGGGCGCTGTTCGCGGTGACGATCGCCCTCTTTTTCCTCGCCCGCGTTCATCCCCGTTTCAAGCTCGCCTTTCTGGTGTGCGGCTTCGCTCTCTGCGGGTACTACCTCGTCTGGCGCCTCTTCAACACGCTGAACTTCGTGGAAACCGCGGGACCGTTTATCAGCCTCTCGTTATGGGGGGCGGAATTGTATGCTTTTTCAACCGTGCTGCTGCTCCTCGTGCAGGTGGGGCTGGGCGGAAAGCAGAAGACGCATAATGCGCCGCCGCTGCCGGGATACTCGCCATCCGTCGACATCCTGATTCCGATTTATCCCGAATCGTGCGAGATCCTCACGAAAACGCTGGTTGCGGCCCGCGCCATCGAGTACGCAAACAAGCGCGTCTACGTGCTGGATGACGGCCACCGCCCCGAGGTGGCCCGCGTCGCGGGGCGATTCGGCGCCACATACATCAAAGGACCGCGAACGCACGCCAAAGCCGGCAATCTCAACCATGCGTTGGACCAAACGCAGGGCGAGCTCGTGGCGGTGTTCGATACCGATCACATTCCCGTGACCACGTTCTTGAAAGAGACCGTGCCATTCTTTGCCGATCCCAAGATGGCGGTGGTACAGACCCCGCACCACTTTTACAACCCGGACATCTTCCAGCGGGCGTTCGGGGGCAGCGAGCAGATTCCGAACGAACAGGACATGTTCAATCACGCGATTCAGAACGGGAGGGATGCCTGGAACGGGGCGTTCTTCGTCGGGAGCGGCGCCGTGTTCCGGCGCTCGGCCCTCGCCGACGTCAACGGCTTCAATCTCATGAGCATGACGGAGGACATCCACACCAGCCAGCATCTGCACGCCGCAGGATGGCGCTCGGCGTTTCTCGATAAGGACCTGGCGGTCGGGCTCGCGGCCGAGAATCTGTCGTCGTATCTGGGGCAACGGAGACGCTGGATGCTCGGCTGCCTGCAGATCTTCTTCAAGGACAATCCCTTGATCCGCCGAGGCCTGACAACACGGCAACGGCTGGGTTATTTCGCGTCGCTCTACTATTTCTTCTTTCCGGTGACCCGGATGGTGTTCTGGATCACCCCTCTCTATTTTCTGCTGTTCCATTTCCATCCCATTCTCTCGGACGTCTCGGTCCTGGTCGCGTACTTGCTGCCCTTCATCATCATCCTGCCGCTGATCGCGAGCACGCTCTTGCCAGGCTGGCCGCGACTGTTCTGGGCCTCGGTGTATGAAGCCACGGTCAGCTTTCAGCTCTTTCGGTCCATGTTCGATCTCTTCCTGCCCAAACGACTGGGCTTCAAGGTCACCCCGAAGGGATTGCGGTCCCACACGCGGGCGTTCGACTCCACCTCCGCGACCCTGCCCCTCATCGCGACCGGGATCACGCTCGTGGCGATCGCCAAAGGCCTGTGGGAGTTCTTCTACTTCGGCATCGAAAAGGACGCCTACTTTTTCAACCTGAGCTGGGCCTCGCTCAACCTGTTGTTCCTACTCGTCGGCCTCTTGGTCGCCTGGGAACGACCGCAGCAACGAAGCGCGGACCGGATCAAGAAGTCGGTGCCGTTCGAGCTGGAGCGCGCCGGTGTGTCGCTGACGGGAACCACCCACGACCTCAGCTTGTCCGGGCTCTCGTTCATGACCGCGTTAAACGAGCCCATCCCGCTGTTCGGGGAGATCACCCTCCGCGACCGCGACCCGATCACGTGCCGGTATCAGGTCGTGTACCATGAACGCGTCTCGCGCCGAGCGTCCCGGTGCGGGGTCGCGTTTCTGGATGTGTCTCACGATGACCGATGCAAGCTGATCGTCGATCTATTTGCCGATTCGGGAACCTGGAATGGGGCTCATGCAACCCGAGTGCGCAGCAATTTACTGATGGCCTTCCATCTGTTCCGAGGCATCGTGCGATGCCTGCGACCCTTGCAACGCCGCACCCGAACCTGCCCGCGGCGCAAGACCTTGCGCCGCATCTCGGTGCGGGTCGGGAGTGACCAGCGGCACGTGCTCTTGAGAGACTGGTCGTCACGCGGGATCGGAATCCTGCACATCGGCAAGGAATGGCCTTCGACCACGGAGAGCGGGCTGTCGGCTGACCGCTTCCACGACACACCGTTCCAAGAGGTCTATCAAAAACAGCTGCTGCCCCATGTGTGGCGCGTCGGGCTGCGCGTCGCCACTCGCCCCGTCGGTGAGGCGATCCCCGCTCCCGTGCAAGGGCGTGAGATGGCCTTGCACCAGGACCGTTAGATCCCAGAGGGCTCTTCTTGGATTGGAGGAATACGCTTTTTGCGCTGTTGATGGTTCTCGCCATGCTCCTCAGTGCCGCCACTGCGTCCGCGGCAGGGTTCAGTGAATCCTGGTACATGTACCGGGGAAACGCCAACATCGAGATCGGCAACTATAAGGCGGCCATCGAAGCCTTTGAAAAGGTCCTGGAGCTAAACCCGGACAATCGGGAAGCCATGCGAAGCCTTGGCCTGTCCTACGAGCGACAAGGCTTGAAGGATAAATCTATCGAGCTGTTCGATCGTTATCTCCAGAAGTACGATGACGACCCGGAGATTGCCTTCAAACAAGCCGAAGCCCTGGAGTGGTCACGGTACGCGTACCGCGAAAAAGACGCCCTGAAATATTACCGGATGGGGCTGAAGCGACGAGATGACCCCAAACGGCGTCTCAAATACGCCTCACATCTGGCCAAAACCCGGGAAACCAGCCAGGAAGCGGTGGTTCAGTACGAGCGGGTCATTGCGGTGCAGCCCCGCAATGCGGAGGCGCACCGCGGCCTTGCGAAAGCCCACGCCTGGCTCGGCGACCGCGACCGCGCCCTCTATCACGCGAACCTGGCGGACCGCTACGCGATGACGGAGACCGGCGATCTGACCGCGCTGCGCCGCGATATGACGAAGGGGCGCGAACCGACCCTTGAAGGCATCGTCGGATTCCTCGCTCAGCCCCAAGACCCCTTCGAGTTATATGCAGTCCGGCTGGGCTCGCGCGTCAAAGGCGACCTGACCCCGTTCACCACCACCACGCTCGAAGCCGGTCTCGAGTACTTTGGGGATTCATCCGAAAAGTCGACCGGCGGATATCTTGCGTTCGGAACCCAGGCCCGCTTCAATCCGTCCAATCGAATCAATGGCATGTTGGAGTATCACGGCGCCGCGCTGGCCAATCCTCTGGCCTACACCCTTGAGTACACGTATGCCGCGGCGTCGTTCTCGTTTCGCCCGGGCGTCAAACGCGCGCTCAAATACGATTCCCTCCCCGCGCTAGTGGGGAGTCGGGTCTCCGGCCAACTCATCGGCGCCGCGCGCTCAACCTTGTTCTACACCGACCTGGCCGTTTCCAAAGGCAGCCTCCAGGTCAACGCCACGCCGTTTGCCGGCTGGGTCGACGGCGAGTCGCTCGCCAACAACGGGCAGGTGGGGCTGGATGCGAAAGTGGCCATGCCGTTCTGGAGCCGTGACACCTGGAACGTGTCCGGCGAATACCTCTTGTACCTGACCCACTACGCCAACGACCAATCAGAGTTCGATACCGGCGCGGCCCCCCTGGCCGGCTATTTCAGCCCCCGCCTGTTCGTCAATCAGACCCCGCGCCTGGTGGCCACGTACGTCTCACCCACCAAGAACGAGCTATCCGTGGCAGCAGGCCCGTCGATTCAGTATATCGACGAAGCCAGGAACGACCCCGCGCTTCGAATCGGCGCGGATGCGCACGTCTCGTACACCGCCCGCGTGCCGGACCGCTTGCTCCTCAAATTCATGGCAGATCTAACCCAGATCACCGGCATCCAGACGCGCGTCCAGTTGCAGGGGCTCCTGGTGTACACGTTCTGATCACCGACTCGTGATCCGGGAGGCGTCAAGGCCAGAATCTTGACATCCCGATCAGGATGCGCGCAGAGTAACGCCCATGGCTCGACCGCTCGGAATCGACTATCCGGGCGCCGTCGACCACGTGAGCGGTGTCCTGATGGGCGGACGCCGATCCATCACGGGCTGGCCGTCCGGATCGTCTATCGATTCGCAGGACACGCTGGCGTTCAGCGCCCTGACGGGCGTGCGGTCGATGAACGAGGTTTTCCCTCTGGAGCGCGCATCAGAGGCCTATGATCGGATGATGAGTGGCAAGGCACGGTTCCGAGTCGTGCTCACAACCGGGCATCACAGCGGGTCCTGAGACGAAAAGACCTTATCCCAACGCAAGGCCTGGTCCTCAGTCCCCCACTGAATCGAGGGAGCTACCCTCAGAAGCCTAGTTTGGAATCCACCGATAGAGCCCTCTAGGCTGAGTAGAGTCGGGCTCGTATCTTGGAGCGGGCATCCAGTGCCTTCTCCCAACCTTCAAACAAAAGTACTTCGACGCAAGACCACGCCAGAGGAGTACCGCGTGTATCGGGCGGGCCTCGAATGGGACTTAACCGATCCCATAGTTATCGAGACGCGCAAGGACCTGAAATCTGAATATCTTTGGCGTGACCGGATGGAGCCCTATCATCATCAGGTCACAAATCTCATCACCTTCTGCCGCCGCCTGCCGGTCACGCTGCTCGCCGACGACGTCGGTCTCGGCAAAACGATTAGCGCCGGGCTGATCATCAGCGAGCTAATCTCCCGCTCCCGTCTTTCCAGGATTCTTATTGTCTGCCCCAAGCTGCTCGGCCCGCAGTGGCAGGAGGAACTGCTCACGAAATTCAACATTCCTTCTGAGATTGCGATCGGGAGAGACCTGATCAAAGCTGATCCCGAGGGAACCGGTGCCGTCATCACAACCTATCATTCGGCGCGCCTGCATCTCGATCCAATCCCGAAGGATCGTTTCCAGATGCTGGTGTTGGATGAGGCGCACAAGCTGCGAAACCTCTATGGCGTCGAAAAACCCCCGCAGGTGGCCAAGCGTTTCCGGAAGGCCCTGGAAGAGCGCCGGTTTCGCTTCGTCCTTATGCTGACCGCGACGCCGATACAGAACCGCCTGTGGGATCTCTATTCGTTGGTCGATCTGTTGACCGTTGCGCGTGGGCACCAAAACCCCTTTGGCAGCGAGGACATGTTTGCTCGGAAGTTCATCGCCGACAATCGGGAGCAGACCCGCCAGTTGAAGCCGGAAGCGCGCGACGAGTTCCGATCGATTGTCTACGGCTACATGTCGAGGGTCCGGCGCGGAGACGCCAGGCTCTATTTCCCGGACCGAGTCGTGCAAATGCACAAGGTCGACCCCACAGCGGCAGAGTTGCAGCTGATCGACGCTATCGCCAAGCCGATCCAGAAACTGAACCGGCTCGCGCAAATTTCGATCCTGCAGGCTCTCACTAGTAGCCCAGATGCGTTGATGGCACAGTTGAACAACATGGCAAAGAACGGCACTGTTCCTGAGGAGCTTGCCGCGACGGTCCGCGCCATCGTCACCGGAATGCCCACCAGCGCCAAGCTTCATGGGCTCGGCGGGCTGATCGACAGACTAAAACGGGAGAATCCGGAACGCTGGCGGCTCGTCGTATTCACAGGACGGCTAGAGACCCAGACCACCATCCAAGCCTTCCTGGAAAAGTACGGCCTCAAGGTCGGGATAATCAACGGTATGTCCGGCCCGCGTAATCAGGAGACCATCACGCGTTTCAGAAAAAACCCGCCTGATTCCCACGTTATCGTGTCTACCGAAGCTGGATCCGAGGGCATCAACCTTCAAGTCGCCAACGTACTGGTCAACTACGACCTGCCCTGGAACCCAATGATCGTCGAACAGCGTATCGGACGCGTACAACGCTTGGCGTCCGAGCATGCGAGCGTCGGTATTTTCAACATCATGCTGCGTGGTACCTTCGAGGAGTACATCGTTGGACGCTTGATGGAAAAACTTCAGATGGCGTCCCACGCGATCGGCGATATTGAATCGCTGCTCGAAGCATCCGGAATCAGTGGAGAGGATGAGGACGGGGCAACGAGCTTTGACGAGAAGATCCGCCAGCTCGTCATAGCGGCGCTCGCAGGCAAGGACGTGGAGGCAGCAACACGCCAGGAGGAGCAAAGTATTGCCAATGCGAAGAGCGCTCTGGAGCGCGAGGAAGAGAGCATCAACACCCTACTCGGCGGAATGGATGGAGCCGAGTATGTCGGACCTCGCGCGCCGGCCCTGCCCGGCGTCGTGCGATCTATGGAGCCGCGCGATTTCACTCTGGCAGCCTTAAGGAGTCTTGGCGCGCGTATCACGCCGCAACCGCCGGATCTGTATCTGGCGGAAGGAAACGGCGGACGTGAACACATCCGTTTTGAGGAAAACGCTGGCGCAGGCGTAAAAAGCACCCTCTACGCTCCCGGCACTGCCGCCTTCATCCGGCTAGTCGGTCGGATCATTGCAACCGGCGTTTATGAAGTAGAAGACCTCGACCAAAATCCAGCCAAAGAGGCCGAGGAACTCGCCCGCCGGTGGGTCCTGGCCTTCAGCGGAACGCCCAAGGCAGTAGAGGTCGAAGAGGTGCGCCGTTGTTTCGAAGGGACGGCTCTCGTCCGAGTGCGCGCCACGGTTGCGCATGACAGCTATGAGCGCCTCGTGGAAGTTTCCTGTTCATCGGCAGAGTACTATGCTGATACAGGCCGATCAGGGCTTGGCCCCTTGTCTCAGACAATTGAGAATCCCAACGCCCTTGGGATCAACATCGACAGATTGGCTGACGCTGCAAAATTGGATGGGGCAATCTCCGAATTCTCCCGCTTCTACTTGGAAAGGCGAGCACAGGAAATGCAGGCCGCAGCCGGGGATGAGCGGAAAAAAAAGAGGCTAGAGGATGAGTTCACCCCCCGCCTTGAAATGACGCTGGTTGCGCTCGAAGGAAGGCTGCACCGCCAGCTAAGAGTTAAAGCGCAATACACGCTTGATGCTGAAGCCGATTACCATAGTTTGCTGACCGTTATACCGCATACGGGAAGATGGGTCGATGCTCCAGAAATGGGGCTCTGCGCTCGATCGGGCAAGACTGTTCCTAAGACGTGCCTCAAGCAATGTCAGATCGCGGGGGCGGTGGTGCTGCAGCATCTCCTCGCCCGGTCCGAGATGAGTTCAAGGCTTGCGCTGCCGGAATTTACGGTCCTGTGCAGCCTAAGTGGCAAGCGCGTTCTCAAGGACGAAGCCGAGTTGTCAACGGTGAGTAGACAGCTGGTCGCAAGCTCACTCCTTAAGACTTCGGTTCTAAGCGGGCAGCGGGCAGAACCCAGTCATTTTGGTCAGTGCGAATTTACTAAAGCCGAGGTTCTCAATACCGAGCTTGCCATTAGCGAAGTGTCGGGTAAGCGCTATCGCGTCGATGAGCAAGTGCGATCGGTTGTTTCTGGAAAGACGGGCCACAGGTCGGAGTTTCTGATCTGCCATGAGACCCGACAGCCCTTAATTGTGTCGGAAGCCGAGCAATGCAGGGTCACCGGTATGTACGTTCGGCCGGGAATCTTGGAGCCATGTGCGATCACGCAGACGCGGGTACTGCCCTCGGAGCTTGAGCGTTGCGCTGCTACCGGCAAGCGCGCGCTAAAGAAGCTGTTGGTGACGAGCAGCTTGTCGGAAGCGCGCATTCTGGAGGATGTTGCTGTGCGGTCGGCTACTGGAAAATTTTGTGCGCCGGTTGAAACCAAGACTTGTCTTTGGAGTGGCCGGAAGTGCCATCCAGATGATCTTCGCGCGTGCGCGCTGACTGGCCTTCCTATCCACTTTGAATTTGCCACGACAAATGGTAAACCCCGTCTCCAGCCGCTTGTCGACCTGCTCAACGGCATCAAGAGAACCGCGGACGAGCCCAAGTTGTGGGACACCGTAGCGACCGAGATCACAGCGAAACTCGGGAAGGGGTGGTGCCGTGTGGAGGCTGCGGTTCTTTCACCAGATAGGCGGCATCTTGCAGTCTGCTCCGAGGTCCGTACGTTGCTCGGCTTCCGGGTGAATCAAGCTGGTTTGGTGTACGCCATCGGAGACCATTCCATCCTTGGTCGAACGGCTCAAGGGCGTCGTACTTCCGAGGGATGGTCAGAGGTCAAAAGCTAGTGGCTCCTCACGCGCCACGGTAAAGCGCCATAGGCGCGAGTACGATCCGGTAGCAAGGGTAAAGCCGGTCGCGGCGTGGATCGACCGCGATGAAGGTCAGAGAGCCAATTCCACTATTCCGTTGGGGGAGGCCCACGTGGATAAGGAAACTGCTTTCGCTAGAGCGACTTCGGGGGGTTCGCAAGTTCCTGAAGATTGGATGCCAGCAACGGGAACACGTGCTTTTGTATTTGAGGATCCTATTCTCATTTGGCTGGAATTTCACGGCGAAGCGAATGGATTTCAGAAAGACGCCTCATCGCCCTACGATTTCATGACGTTTATCTTCGAAAAGGGAAGGCAGTTCGAAAATAAGTGGATTTCTGAATTTGCTCCAGAGGCAATACGCGTTTGCTCGCACGCGTATGAGGTTCGCCGAGTCGAAAGATTCCACCAAACACTCGACCTTATTGAGCGCGGCACTCCGGTTATCGCAGGCCCCGCTCTTTGGTGGGCTCCAGAAAAAATATTGGGAGTCCCGGACCTTTTGGTGCGGAGTGACTGGCTTAGTAAGCGCTTACCGAATACCCGTGTTCAATCAGAATCGGCTGAGCATTACGTGGTGTTGGACATGAAATTCACGACGAAACTCGACTCGACAGAGAAAAAGTTGTCGTTTTCGAACTACGAGGCACAGGTGAGAATCTACTCTTACATAGTCGGCCAGCTTACGGGTGTAATGGCCCCCCACTCCTTTCTAGTTTGCCGCGACCGGATCGACAATCCGCTCGATGTCCCGACCCATTCAGCCATCGGTCCTCTTGATGAGGATCTCCGTAGATTCCGCGAATCTTACCTCGACATTAAGCTCAAGGGTGGCGCGTACCGACCGGGAATAGACTCTCAGATTGCGGTGAACCTATCAAACGACCAAGATGATCCTTGGCATACGGCAAAGATCGAGATTGCAAGAAACCGAGTACCCGGTGGTGACCCATGCCTCGTTTATGAAATCGGGGCGACACAGCGGCAGGCACTTGCAGACAGAGGATTCGGAAATCTGAAGGCCCTCATGGAAATTGTTCCGGAACAAATCCCTCTGGAATCTTGCAAGGGCCTCGGGGCTGCCAAATGTCCGCGAATCCGGGCCGTGCTGCGAGCAAACCAGACAGGAACGGTTACCCGTAACAAACCAACGCGTCTGCCGGTTGAAAAGTCAGTCGAGCTTTACGTCGACTTCGAGACATTCAACAACCTCAACGTCAACTTCGACAGAGAATGGCCCACGCTCCAAGGCTGTGAAATGATCTTCATGATTGGTGTCGCATGGGTGGAGAACAATAGCTTGCGATATCAAGCGGTCATCGCCGATACCGAGAGCCAAGCAGGCGAACGTCGGCTTTTGGAAGATTTCGAGAAGCTCATTCGCTCCCGAACAAATGGTTCGACTGTCGATCCGTCATCCACGGCTCTGGTCCACTGGACAAGCGCCGAAGTCTGGCAGCTTAAACGGGCCTGTGACCGACAGGGCTTCGAGGCGAGTCATCCGCTCAGAAATCTCCCGTGGTTCGATCTTCAAAAGGAAGTCTTCCTCGCAGAACCAATCGGTGTCCCGGGGGCATGGGGTTACGGAATTAAAGAGGTTGTGCTTTCGCTAGGACTACTCCAATGGCCTGGGGATCTGGATGACGGTCTCCGCGCCAGTGTCGCCGGATGGAAAGGTTATCAATCAAGCAAACCCCTTGAGTCTTCCGATATGCAGATCGTGGTGCAGTACAACGAGGTGGATTGCAACGCACTACACGAAGTCGTGAAGTGGCTTCGCCGATCGGCCTGAAAAGGGGACGGGAAAGGTGTCAGGAACCATTTTAAAGATGGTCCTAATCTCCCACCAAGGGCAGCCTCGGGGGTCACAGCCTCGGGGGTCAGGCTTGACTCTGTTGACTAGGCGGGGCTTGTAGACGTTGCGGCATTAGTGGCGTTGCTTACGACTCCGGGGATAGCGATGACAACCCAAACCAAAAAAGTACTGGTCGGCGCGGCAATCGTCCTGATCGTCGCCCTCGTTGGCGGTGTCTGGTGGGTCTACCACTCGCTTGATCGGCTGGTGGCGTCCGCGATCCGCACGTTCGGCCCCGAGATCACCGGCGTCTCGATCTCCTTGGACCGGGTGAAGATCGATGCGCTGGATGGTCACGCTGAGTTGTACGGCCTGGTGGTCGGCAATCCCAGAGGCTTTTCCACCGATCACGCACTCTCGCTCGGCGAAATTCGCATGACGCTCGACCTCGCGTCGCTGACCAAGGACGTGATCGTCATCAAGCAGATCGCGATCGTGAAGTCCGCCGTCACCTATGAGCTCGGCGCTGACGGCAGTAACCTGGGGGCAATCCAGCGCAACGTGGACCGCTACGTGGGGCGACCCCGCGCGGCCAACACGTCCCAACCGGAATCCGAGTCGGGCAAGAAACTCGTGATCGAAGATCTGACCATCAAGAACGCCACGGCCACGGTCAGCACCGCGGTCATGCGCGGCCCGCCCGTCTCAGTGCCGATCCCTGACTTGCATCTCCGAGATATCGGCAAACAATCCGGCGGCGCCACCGCCGGAGAAGCGGTCCAGCAGGTCCTGGCCGCCCTCACGCTGAGCGTGACCCAGGCGGTCGCGTCGCGAAACCTCGGGGGATTGATCGACACGCTGAAGAAAGATCCCGCTTCGGCCGTGGACACACTCAAAGGGTTGTTTCGATGACAGGGGATGCACAACCTCGGGGTCAGACTTGACTCGTTGACTTTGCAATACCGCTCAGTGCTAACCTCACGCTCGACGCCGCTCCGGTGTTGGCCGGGCCTGCACGCCATGACCAAACGTCGCTTACGCCAACCATCCACACCGCTCTCCGCGGCCGTCACCCGATGCCCCTGGCCCACGCCCGGCGACGCGCTCTATTTGGCCTACCACGATCAGGAATGGGGCGTGCCGGTTCACGACGACCGCACGATCTTCGAGTTTCTGGTCCTCGAAGCCTTCCAAGCTGGGCTATCGTGGCGCACGATCCTACATAAGCGGGAGAATTTCCGGAAGGCATTCGCCGGATTCGATTACCGCAAGGTGGCGCGCTTCGGCCGTCGGGACGTAGCCCGCCTGCTCAAGGATGCGGGCATTGTCCGCAACCGCCTGAAGATCGAGGCCGCCATCACCAACGCCCAGCACTTCATCGAAGTGCGCGCGGAACATGGCACCTTCGCGGCCTATATGTGGTCGTGGGTGAAGGGCAAGCCGATCGTGCACCACTTCCGAACAATTAAGGATTATCCGACCGCTATCGACGAAGCCGTGGCATGGTCCAAGGACTTGAAGTGGCGCGGCTTTAAGTTTCTCGGTCCCACGGTGGTCTACGCCCACATGCAGGCCGTGGGTATGGTGAACGACCACACCGTCGATTGCTTCTGTCGCGTCACGCCCAGGAAATAACTCCACCCCCACAATGCGTTCAGCTCTGCCCCCGGTGGGATGCCCGGTTGACGGGTGCGGACGGCGCCTGCTATCGTGCGGCCATGTTGACGGAATCTCTGGATCTGCCCCATTAACACCCTGTGTCTCACCCGCGTGTGGTTCTCTGACACTGCGAAATCGTGAGAGTTCGCCGACTTATCATGTTGGTTGCGTGCGCCCTTCTCGTCTGGGAGAAGGCCCAGGCATCAGTTCCTCTGAATCTTGATGCAGGCCTCTTAAAAGCCGAGAGGTCCGGAATCGAAGCGATGGGCACACGCGACGACACGGTTTGGATTCAAACTTCAGAAACCACGCTCAAAAACGTCATCGCGCTGCCGTTGCCACGGGATTTCTCGCCGCGTGCCTTCGAACTCCTCGATATTCGCATGAAAACAGATGCGCGAGTACACGGCTTCTCCTTTCACTGGTTACAGACAGATCACAAGGGCTCAACAAAGTCGTTCGTGATTGAGCGACCGACGTACCGGGACGATCAATTCCATCGGTATTTGATCCGACTTGATCTCCACCCAGCGTGGACAGGATCAATCCAGGGGATTGGGCTCGGGTGGATTGGATCACACGCCTCCATTGAGATTGAGAGCGCGAAATTGGAGGCCATGACGTTTGTGGGTTGGATGACCTACGAATGGCTGCAGTTTTGGACTCCCGAGTTGCTGAGGCCCCTCAGCGTCCATGCAATCCCAGGACTTCGGGTCTTTGATCTGCCCTTTGCAAGTCTCTTGGCGGCGACGTGTCTGGGGGGTATGGCGATCGTTGTGTTGGTGAGACTTCGGCGATTGAGGGATCCGCGGCAGAGGTCGGCCGAGTGGTCGTCTCCTACCCTGGCCTCTCTATTGTTTGTTCTGCTAGTCGGGTGCTGGATCATCTACGACCTTCGCGATGTGTATAGCCACCTCCAAACGCTGGACTCTGAGCGCCGTCATTTTCTCGCGAAGCCCGTCGGCACCCGGCATTACTTTGAGCTCGATGATCTCCAGGATTTCTTGGACGCCGTTGATCGACGGCTTCCCCAGGGAGAGTCGGTCGCGTTCTTCAGCAGCATGCCGCACGACATGCAGGCGCGCTATCGGTTGTATCCTCGACGGGTGATGCCGAGAGACCCTACCGCCCCCTCCGTCGTGGTGTTCCAAGATCCGACGATCACGTTTCGGAACGGGCATCTGTTCGAGGGCGGCATTCCCATGCAAGGGCAGTTTGAACGATTGTGGCAGTTTGGACCTTCCGCAGAAATTTTTCGAAAGATCGCAACGGACAATTGAGCATGGACGGCCGTTTCCGATCGCCTCACTCCGTTCGGCCGGTTCGGTGACAATCCCTTCATCGTCAAGCACGTCCCATGACTGAGATCGTTCAGACCATCCTCATTTTTGTCGGACTTTCCTTCTTGGGATACGCCCCTCTGCGCGGGTTCGTATCCACCGAGGTTCGAAGCGGCGAGCGCCTTCTCTTGGGCCTGTCGCTTGCGCTGGGGCTGACCCCGCTGGTTCTCTTCTTTTTGTTGCTGGCTGGCGGCCATCTTGGCCTGATTCCCGTCTGGCTGTTCGTCACCGGAGCCAGCCTTGGATTCGTTCTGTGGGTCGTTGACGCGTACCGCTCGGGGTGGAGCCGCCCGGAGTTGCCTGCGTCTCGACCGCTCACGCTCCGATCGACCGTTCAGATGGCGCTCGCTGGAATCATCACTGCCCTCCTGATCGAAAAACTGATCTTCGTGGCCGTTCAGGGATTTGCGTTTCCGACCTACTTTTGGGATGCCGTCGCCAATTGGAATTATCGAGCGAAGATCTTACACGCCGTCGGACGTCTCGACTTGGATCCACACAGTGACGCCTTCCTGGGAGGAGGGTTGCCGCACTATCCGTTGGGGCCGTCCATCTTCCGGGCCTGGACGACCACGCTCATCGGGAGGTGGAGCGAGCCGGCCGTTGCCGCGCACTCGATCGCGACCTACGTCCTTCTGTTCGGGATCATCTGGATCCGGCTGTCAAAAAGGATCGGACGATGGTCCGGTTTCGTCTTTGCGTATCTCGCGATCAGCATTCCGCTGATGGCTTATCATGCCTACGCGGGTTACGCCGATCTGTTGATCTCGTTCTTCTTTACTGCCTGCCTGATCTATGGCTACCAGTACCTCACCACCCGGGACACACTTTCGGGTCTGGTATCGGCTCTGTTCCTCGCCAGCGCTCTGTTCACCAAGAACGAGGGGCTCGTCCTGATCCTCCCCGCGCTCGGGGTCACCGTCCTCGTGGTGTTCTGGTCGGGACGAATGACCCTGAGATCTTCGGCCGCCTATTTCGGCATCGCGATCGGCTTACTCGTGCCTTGGATCGTGCTCAAGGCGTACTTTGGACTTCCCTATGCTCCGACGGACGCGAACGCGAGAATTGCGTTCCACATCGAGGGGCTGCAACAACTCTTCGGCGTCGTGTTCCTGCAAGGAAGTTTTAATCTGTTTGGCCTGTTCTTCGTGCTCACGATCCTGCTGTTTTCGTCGCTCTGGTGGAAAACGGACGTCGGATTTCTGGCCCTCCCAAACTTTCTCTTTATCGGAGCCGTCCTGGCAGTCTTCCTGTTCACCGGCAATTACGAATTTCTTGACAACCAAATGACGATCAACCGAACGCTGATGATCGCGATGCCGAGCTACATCTACTTAGTCGGCGTCTCGTTCGGCAGGAAATGGCCCGGTGCGAGTGGAACAACGGATTGACCCCACTCCCCCGCCACATCCGATCGCCGTAGGATCGGGGAGCAACAACCAGGTCAGTGCCGTTTTAGCCGGTACTTGAGGACGCACCACAGCGCCCAAACTCCGTCTTTCCACCCGATCTTTTTGCCCTCGGTGTAATCTCTCCCGCTGTAAGAAATGCCGATTTCATAAATTCGCCAACGTTTCCGCGCAACCTTTGCCGTAAACTCGGGCTCAAACCCGAACCGATCCTGCTCGAGCCTTAATCCGCGCAACACGTCGGTACGGAACATTTTGTAACACGTTTCCATATCGGTCAGATTGAGATTTGTGAGCATATTGGACAGTAGCGTCAAGAATTTGTTGCCCACGGAGTGCCAAAACAACAACACTCGATGCTCGTCGGCCGTCAGAAAACGAGACCCGTAGACCACGTCGGCGCGGCCGTCCAAGATTGGCTTGATGAGGCGATGATATTCCTCGGGATTATACTCGGTATCCGCGTCCTGAATAACCACCACCTCTCCGGTAACCTTCTCAAATCCTGTCCGGAGCGCCGCGCCCTTCCCTCTATTTTTGTCATGATAGAAGACCTGAACGTCCACGTCTGATATCGCTCGCAGGAGCTCTCTCGTTCCATCGGTCGAACCGTCATCGACGACAATGATCTCCTTCTCGATGGCGACTTTCTGCACGCGCCTGATGATTGCGACAACGGTCGGGGCTTCGTTAAAAACCGGTATGACAACCGATAGTTTCATCGAATCGCTCCCTCAACACAGGCGTCCTCGCACCTGTAAGGCCGGCTCGCCTTTCCAGGAGATCGATCTCTCAATACTTCCGCCTTAAAGGCCTGACTAACGATCTGCCGCTTGCCCATCGGACCCTCCTCGGAGGACATTATCCTCCTATCTGAGTGTCCACGAAAGAGACTTGATCGGGGACGTTATTTCGCCGGAGAGATTTCGCCATCTCCTGGACACGGCCTTGAAATTTCCCACGTCATTCTAGGACTCTACAGTAGGGATCACCGCGATGAAACTGCTCGACATCATCTTTTCCGTCATAGTCATCGCCTCGGTGGTGTTGTGCCACCAGATCATTACTCATTCCATTGCGAACCAGGACAACAAGATCGATTACGCCGAACTCAGCCATATCCAATACGGCCTGCTCAATATAGAAGCGTGGAAGGAACAAATTGCCCCCATTCTTGCCGGAGAGATTGACCGGCTGTATTTATCGAGGACGAATGAGCAGTTGCTCCGACAACACATCGAAGTGCTGTTGAACCGGCTGATTGATCAGATCGACAAGAAAATCAGGAAAGAGAACTCCGAAACGGTAGTTTAATCAATACAATAGCTTAAATCCTCGACAGATAAGTTTCCCGACGGCGATCGGCCATAGCTCCCCCGAATCCGCCTCTTCCCCTTACTCCGTTCCTTCGTTCCATCCAGTTAACCTCGCCCCGAACAGCACGACCGCCTGACGTTCCGCCTGCTCAACACTCCCGAACCAGTACTCCGCCAGTGGCGGCTCGTCCGGCGAGGCCAACAACTGCAGGCAGTACGCGTCCACCTCGGCGTCGTAGAGTATAGCGAGCTCGGACACTTCGGGCAGCGGGTCTCCTGGCAAGAGACGCGCGGTTTTGAGCAAATCGTTCTCCACAAAAATTCTGACTCTATCTCGTCTCTCGCAATAGAAATTCGAGTACCGCCTGGTTAAACAGATCAGGTCTCCGTGCGAACACCCGATGGTCGGCGTTCGGGATGATGCAGAGCTCCCCGCGTTTCAACAACTGAAACAGCTTGACGGTATGGTTGCCATCGACGAACTGCTCGTGATCGCCCGCCACGACCAACGTGGGCACGGTGATCGAGGAGATCTCTTGTTCCGAGTAGTGAGGTGACGTGCGCCAGAGGGTGATGACCTTCTTGAAAAATTGGTTCCAGGACTCCGGCCCCTGCGGAGACAGGCGCTGATAAGACTCGACAATCTCCGGCGACCAACACCCGGTCTCCTCGGATTCGGTCGGTTTGTTCAGCCAGTTCCGAAAACCCGGGATCAACCCAGTCACATCGAAGTTTGCGCCCACCAGGATCTGCTTCTTGATCACGCCGGGATGGTGGATCGCGAGATGCAGGCCGATGATCCCCCCGTCGCTCCATCCGCACAGATCGGCGCTCTGAATCCCAAGGTGCTTGAGCAGTTCAAGCACATCCGAGGCCATCACGGCATAGCTGAACGGATCATCTGAGTCTGTGCTGCGACCGTGGCCTCGGCTGTCCGGCATGATGAGCTGAAAGTGGCGGGCAAAGGGCTCCAGGTAGCCGGACCAGCATTCGGAAGACACGGTTCCCCCGTGGAGCAATAACAACGGCGGTCCCGACCCCAGGGTCTCGTAGTACAGTTTGATGCCGTTCACCTCGGTGTACTGTCCTCTTCCTCGCTCCACGCTCCCCTCTCACACCTATCTTGGCGACAGCGTAACAGATCTGACCGCACAACTCATTCGGAAGCCGTGGTGTCAGCCTTGTGATTTGCGACTTTTCCGTGTTATAGCTCGCTCATGAACGACGACTCGCTCCTCCAGGCTGGACCGGAGCACGACGGCCTGCGGCAACGCTCGATTGAGCTTCGTCATGCGCTCCTCTCCCTGCACAAGGTGCTGATCGACTCCGAACGCGCGAGTTTCGAAAAAACGATGGGTACGATCCAGTCGCCCAATCATTTCCTGCAGCTGCTCACCAGCGATCCGTGGTTCACCTGGCTGCAACCGCTGTCATCCCTCATTGTCTCCATGGATGAACAGTTGGACCAACAAGAGCCGTTGACGATCAAGGAATTGGACGCGTTGATCAGCCAGTCCGGTAGCCTGCTCGTCCCCCTGGAACAGGGCAACGGGTTTTCCGGGCACTACTTCGAGGCATTGCAACGCGATCCGCGGGTGGTGCTCGCACACGCGGAGGCGGTCAAATTCCTCGGCCTGAGGGAGCCCACCAAAGAATAGTTCGGGACGCAGAGCGACCGCCCCTCGCGTCAACACAGCACGACACAATCGATTGTCCTGGCAGGGGTACTCGGTTGGTGGGGGGCTGAAGCGCAAGGCCGACGCGGCAACGCTTCCGCGTCGGCTGCAGGACTACTTGGTGCTGGCTGAATAGTACGGGTTGGTTCCGTCTGCGTGATCCGTCACGTCCAACACGTCTTTAATCTGCGGCACGGCTTTCTTGATCATCACCACGATGCCCTGTTTCAACGTGACGTCCGCCGAGCTGCAGCCTTGACAGCCTCCGCCGAGTTTGACGTACGCGATATCATCCTTGACGTCCACCAGCGTCACGTGGCCACCGTGGCCGGCCACTCCCGGGTTGATCTGTTCGTTGATGACTTTCAGCACCGCTTCCGCGAGCGGCCCGGTAGGCGGAGCGCCACCCATCCCGGGCAGCACCGGCGGCTTGTAGGGACTCTCGATCTTAAA
The DNA here is from genome assembly GCA_964570625.1 of uncultured Nitrospirota bacterium. Lineage (GTDB taxonomy): Bacteria > Nitrospirota > Nitrospiria > 2-01-FULL-66-17 > 2-01-FULL-66-17 > JBFLXB01. Next base: position 47,631 of record CAZMYW010000006.1, read on the forward strand.
ACCGCTCCCGCTGGGCCCGCTGAGATAGTTGATCGTGGCCCCATCGAGAAACTTGAGCTGGTGCCGTTCGAGGAACACCTTGATGCCCTCGGAATCCACGATCACTTCGTTGCCGTCCGCGGTCGGTCGGTCGACCAGGCTGAGGGCGAATTGTTGGTTGGCGGTTCCCGCCTGTTTGACGATCAACCGGAGGCCATGGGCTTTCCGGCCCTCCATATTCATCGCGGCGAGCAGCTGCTCGCGCGCCGGAGGCGTAATGGTCAGGGTCAGCGTCTCTGTTAACATCGGGCTCTCCGTGTAGGCGGGGATCGTACCACAAATTCTCCGCCGCCGCCTCGACCCTTGTTAACAATAGACAAATGGACAACGCCTCGCCCTCTCGCGCTGGGTTCCTCGTCACTACTTCCGCCGCTGCGACGCGAACGGATAGGTCATCTCTTGCGCATCCTGGCTAAGCACCCCGTCTTTGACAGATCCCCCTCCCCTGACTACGCTTTCCACCTGTCACACCAAACCCTGACCGAGAGACCGAACGTGCAAAATCGGATCGTGCTTCACTATGGAGATGGTCGAATCGTCAAAGGCAACACCGGTGATTTTTTCCCGGATAAACAATGGTTTCACGTCACCGACAAAACCACGGAAAAAGCGAATCGAGTCGACCTCTCGAAACTGAAAGGCATCTTCTTCGTCAAAGACTACGACGGGAATCCCGAGTATCAGGAGCGGAATGACGTGGAGCGCACGGGGCTGGGAAAGAAAGTGAAGGTCTGTTTCAAAGACGGTGAGGCGATCGTGGGCTACACCCCGGGATTTTCTCCCAACAAGGCGGGGTTTTTTCTCTTTCCTTCGGACCCCAAGAGTAATACGGAAAAGATTTACGTGGTGAACGCCGCCACGGAAGAGATTACGTTCGTGTGACCTGAGTCATCACAGCCGACGTCAGTTAGGCTTCGAGCGCGCCATTCGCTCGGGCCGTCGCAGATCGACCTGCGGCACCACCCCCTGCAATAGCCCCCACACCGGAATATAATAGACTCGTCCGGCCCCAGGTGAGTATCTCACCCTGACACCGAGTTCACGATGGCTGACACCAAGAAACGGTTGGCAACCAACGTCGCGGGAAACTTTTTCGTCGACGCCACGTGTATCAACTGCGATACCTGTCGGCAACTCGCCCCGACGAATTTCCAGGAGGTGGGTGAGTATTCGGCCGTCAGTCAACAGCCGCAAGGACACGTAGAATTGCATCAGGCGTATCAAGCGCTGTTAGCCTGCCCGGTGGGCTCGATCGGCACCGCCCACAGCGACAAAGCGCTTCTTCAGGACGCGATGGCGAGTTTCCCGCTCCATCTGGACGGCGGAGTGTTCTTCTGCGGATTCAACTCGGAAAAATCCTTCGGCGGCAGCAGCTATTTCATCCGGCATCCGGGCGGCAACTGGCTGATCGATTCACCGCGCTACATCAACTATCTGGTCCGCGCGTTCGAGGCGCAGGGCGGCATTCGCTATATCTTCCTCACCCATGAGGACGACGTGGCCGACTCCTCGCGGTATGCGAAGCACTTCGGCGCCACCAGGATCATCCACCACGCCGACGCAGCCGCTGCTCCCGACGCGGAGTGGATCGTGGAGGGCGACGACCTCGTCGCGGCCTCGGAATCGTTTCGCATCATCCCCGTGCCCGGGCACACCAAAGGGAGCATCGCGCTCCTGTATGACGACCGATTCCTGTTCTCAGGTGACCATCTGTGGTGGGACCGTGACCTCAGCGGCCTGGGCGCTCTGGAACATTTAGCTTGGAACAAGACACTCCTACTGAAGTCGGTGGCTGCATTGCTCGGCTACCGCTTCGAATGGGTACTCCCTGGCCACGGCGACCGTATCCATCTACCCGCCACCGAAATGAAGACCCATCTGGAACGCCTGCTGGAGCGCAGGAGAACCGCCCGAGTCGGAATGAACCATTGAATCCGACAACCCCGCTTGTTGACGCGCCAACCATCGCAAGGATCCGTGACCTGAACCGATGACGCGCCGCCGACCCGCACGAACACCTTCGGCAACCGACACGTCACCACCCACCAGTAGAGCACCCACTGCCGGGAATGAGACGCCGAGTACTCTCTGGTTTTGGCACGGGTTGGCCATCGTGCTGGTGGTTTCCCTGGTTGCCGTCGCCTATGCCAACAGCCTCCACGGGGAGTTTCACCTCGACGATCAGAACATCACCACCGACTCCGCACTGCACCTGCGCGACCTCAGCGTCGATTCGCTGGCCAACGCGGTGTGGCACCGGCGGCCGGTAGCGAGCCTGACCTTTGCCCTGAACTACTACTGGGGCGAACACGAGGTCTTCGGTTACCACCTGCTGAATGTCGCGATCCACGCAGCGACTGCGCTGGGCCTTTACGCGTTTCTGTTGCTGTTGTTCCGGCTCCCGCGTGCGCGAGAGGCCGCCGACGAACTCCGCGCGCCGATGGCGTTGGGCGCCACCCTGCTGTGGGCCGCGCATCCGGTGCAGACTCAAGCCGTCACCTACATCGTGCAGCGCATGACAAGCCTCGCCGCATTGTTCTACGTGCTGGCGTTGATCACCTATCTCAAAGGCCGGGAAACCGGGGGGCGCGGCCGCATCATCTGGTGGCTTGGAGCGGCGGGGTGCGGCGCGCTGGCCCTCGGCAGCAAAGAGATGGCTGCCACGCTGCCGTTTGCCCTGCTCTTGATCGAGTGGTGCTTCTTCGACACGGATCGTCGAACCGTGCGGCGAGGGATGATCGCCACGGGAATGTTGTTGCTTCCCATCGTGGTGGTGGCGATCTTCACGGTACAGGACCGGACCGGCGCGTCGTTCTGGGGGCAGTTGACCACCCACCGATCGACCATCCAGCTCTTTACCACGACCGAACACTTCCTGACCGAGGGGCGTGTGGTCGTCCACTACCTCACGCTGCTCGCGTGGCCCCACCCGTCGCGACTCACGTTTGACTACGACTTCTCCATCTCTCGCGGCTGGTTCGACCCGCCGACCACGGCGCTGTCGTGGCTCGTGATCCTCGGCACGATTGCCGTCGGGTTCGCGCTCCGTCGCCGCGCCCCGCTCGCGGCGTTCGCGGTGTTGTGGTTTTTCTTGCAGCTCGCCATTGAATCGAGCTTCATTCCGCTCGATCTGGTCTTCGAGCACCGGCTCTACCTCCCGTCCATGGGGCTCGCACTCCTCGCCGTCCTGGCGGGTGCACGGGCGTGGCAACGGTGGCGTGGCAGTCGCTTCCGTTATCTCCCGGTTGTGACCGCCGCCGCGATTGTCATCGTGTGGACCGGCTGGACGATCCAGCGGAACCGGGTCTGGGCGACGGAGTTCTCCCTCTGGACCGACACCGTGGCCAAGGCTCCGTCGAATCCCCGCGCTATGTCCAGCCTGGCGGTCGCGTATCGGGACCGCGGCGACCTCGACCGCGCGGTGACGTTGCTACAAGAGGCCACCCGCGCCAATCCAGGATTCCACCACGGTTTCGGACAACTGGGAGTCGCCCTGCTCGACCGGGGCGACCTCGAGCCCGCACTCGAGGCGTTTCAGCGCGCCCACGCGCTCGATCCGGCCGATGCACAGGACACCTACCATCTCGGCGTGGTGTATCAGAAGCTGGGGAGACCCGGCGACGCTGAACGCGCGTACCAGGACACCATTCGCCTCAAACCGGATGATGCGGAGGCACACAACAACCTCGGCGCGGTGTACCAGGAGAAAAACCAGTGGGATGACGCGCTCGCCGAGTATCAAACCGCCGCCCGGCTGGACCCGACGTTGCCGCAGGCCCACTATGGGATAGCCCGCGTCTTGGAACGTCAGGGAAGACCGGATGAGGCGATTCGCGCCTACCGAGCCGCGATCGAACAGAATCCCCGGCACGTGGACGCGCACATCGCGCTCGCCGGGCTCTACCTGACCCGAGGGGAAAAAGGGGCCGCGGTGGAGACTTTCGAGGCCGCGTTACGGTTAGCCCCCGATGTGCCCGAAGGGCACTATCAGGTCGCGCGACTGCTGGATGACCTCGACCGCAAGGCCGAGGCCTTACCGCATTACCGTCGATTTTTGGAGTTGGCCACGGCGGCCCAGGCCAATGCCCGCGCCTGGGTGGAGGCGCGCATTCGGACCCTGGGGCCTGCTGCGTCGCGTTAGGCCCGCGTCACTCGATACTCGGATTGGTCGTTAGGACTTAGGAGCACACCGCGCCAAACACGCGGACGCAATTCCGCCCGGCGTGTTTGGCTTCGTATAGGGCTTGATCGGCGCGATGAATGAACTCTTCCGGCGTGGGGGCGCGCGGTTCGTCGCGGCCTAAAGTGTGGACCCCGAAGCTGCACGTCGCTACGGCCTCGTCCGGAAGCAATCGTTCCTTTTCGACCTCGCCCCGAATCCGTTCAGCCATGGCCACGGCTTCCTCTTCGCCGGTTTGCGCCATCAAAATCACGAACTCCTCGCCCCCGAGCCGCGTCACCGTGTCATACGCCCGCACGTATCGGGACAGCACCTGGGCCAGCCCGCGGAGGACGCGGCGCGGTCCAATTCGCCGACCATGATCTCGTTGAGATAGCGTCGGTTGTACAGGCTGGTCAAGGGATCTCGGATCGAGAGGGTCTTGATCTGTTCAAACGCCTGTTGTTTTTGAATCGCCAGCACGGCCTGGGTGGCGAGCGGTTTCAACATGCTCAGGATGGACGGATTGAACGTGCGTGGCCTGAAATCGTCGACGTAGAGAATCCCCACCGGGCCGCGCTCCGAGATCAGCGGCAGGGCGATCAGGGAACGGATCCCCTCCTTGATCAACACGGGGTTCTGAAACGCCGGATAGTCCGCGATATTGGGGACGACCACTGGTTCGGTCTGCTGCAGGATGTGTTCGGTCAGCCCGCCCGAGCGGACGGGGTACACCGCGTGATCCCGATAAAAACCCGACGAGAATCCCTTCGCCGCGACCAGGAAGAGCTCGTTCTTCTCATGATTGACAATGGATAGCGATCCGGAGGGCATCTCGGTGATGCGGGTTCCGCCCGTGACAATCGCTTCGAAGATTTGCTCCGGAGTCTGCGACTGCGACAACATGAGGTTGATGTCAGCCAACACTTGATGTTCCCGCAGGTACTCTCGCACCTGGATTTCTCGGTCCTCCAGGGTCTGGATGACGTTCCAGAGGAGATGGGAAACTTGTCCGGAGACGAGATCGAACGTGCGGCCGGAGAGCGCGGTCAGGCGAGCCTGCACCGCGGGATTGCCGGTCAGGTCGAACACGAGGTCCACCTCACCGGTCGGCAATTCTTCGAGCGGCTTGTCGACGAAAACCGGCACCTTGGCCTGCCGCGCCAGGACCAGACCGGGAGCATTCGGGTCGCGATCATGGACTCCGACCACCGTGACCCAATCGAATTGGAGGAGCCGGCTCAACACGGCCTGGCCTCCTTTGCCGGCTCCAATGATCAACACCCTGACCATCGATTCACTCCGATCCGATCGTCCTCTACCGTAGCCCAGAATCGGATATTGTCAACGCGCAAATAGCGACGGGCCACGGCTCAACCAACGCGGCGGATGGTCCCCTGCGTCACCGGGGGGGGCGAACGTTTGACTCGGCCCGAGAGCCTCAGATACAGTGATGGGCTGGTGAAACCGAGGCCACGCGTACGGCGGAAGCGGTCTGGACCGCAGGGTTAAAAGACGGCAATGGCACGGTCAAACTCGGCAGCGGCGCGTATGAAAGGAACGACGCGGTGAAGTTTCGCGAGTATGCCGAGGCGGCCAAGGCCGGTCGCCCGGTCTCGCGCGCACTGGCCGGGGTGCCGATCGAGTTGGACGCCACGCTTACCGCGTAACCGCGGCTCAACGAGGAGGGTTTGTCATGCGAGGGATTCGACTGTTGCTGGCGTGTGTTCCGGTCCTGCTCGCCACGGGTTGTTCGACGCTGAATGCGGACTATGACTATGACCCGGCCGTGGATTTTTCGACTCTTCACACCTTCGGCTGGTTGCCGAGGACTTCGGACTCATCGCTGCAGGCGTTGACCGCAAAGCGGATTCAGAATGCGGTCAACGCCCAGCTCCAGGCCAAAGGACTGACACCGCAGGCCGACAATCCCGACTTTCTGATCGGCATGCAGGTATCGGGCAGGACCAAAGACGCGGGGTCGGTGGGTGTGGGCGCGTCGATCGGCATCCCGGTCGGCCCCGGCTCCATCTCCTTGGGCACGGGACGCAGCAAGAACAAGGAAGAGCAAGAAGGTACGCTGGTCCTGGACTTCCTGTCGCCCACCGATCGGTCGCTGCTCTGGCACGGCTCGGCGACCGGAACCGTCCACCCGGAAGCTCCGCCTGAAGACCAGGAAAAACGGATCAACCAGGCGGTGGCGAAGATGTTGGAGAATTTCCCGCCTCAGCGAAAGAAGTAACTCCCGGAATACTCCCGGCTCGGCGTTACGAATTTGCTCAGGGATTACGCCCGAAGCCCGTTTTCTCGCGGTTCCACCGGATTCTTGGTACCAAACCCCTCCACACCATCCTCCGCCCACTTCGAACTCTGAGGAAGCTCCCGTTGTCTTCGGCTGCGTCCGGACGGGAATCGGCTGACACTCGAGTCTGGTATCATCAACCATCCCCCCTGGAGGCGACAGATGGTTCGACCCTCGGTGCGACCTTGCAGGAAAAACAGGTGTGGATCTGGCATGCGGAGACCTACCACATCCCTGAAACTGTTGCTGACGGCTCTCAGCCTCGTGATGGGACTGAGCCAGGTCTCGTGCACCGGGCGCGGACCGCTTCAAGTCGGTGGCTGGGTTACCTACTGGGACTTTCAGCCGGGGCTGGAGTTGCTGCACCGCCACCCGGGCGCTTTGAGCGACGTGTTCTTTTTTATCGCCCATCTCGACACAGACGGCCGTCCAGTGCTTGTCGATCCCACGCTCCCCGTCGACCAAGCAGTCGCCCGCGTCAAGGCCAATGGCGGACGCCCATGGCTGACTATCGTAAACGACATCAGGTCGGACCGAGGCGTCGCGCTGAAGGATCCACAGGTTGTCCACGACGTCCTTGGCAGCACGGACCGGCGGGCCGCCCATCGCGCTGCCATCATCGAGCTGGTGTCGCAGTATGGGATGTCTGGCGTGGATATCGACTACGAGAATCTCTGGGCCCGTGATCGAACATTGTTCACGACGTTCATCCGCGAATTAGCGGCCGACGCGCGCCGACGGGGCGTCTTGCTGTCCGTGACGGTTCAGCCCAAACTCGGCGAGCGCGGGTCCGACGGCCCGGGTGCGGCGGACTGGGGGGCCCTTTGCGCGACCGTCGATCGCCTCCAAATCATGCTGTACAACCTCCACAGCCGAGCCACCGGTCCCGGCCCCATGGCCACCGGCCGATGGATCAGGGGCGTGTTGAGCTACGCGAACTCGCAGTGCGATCCCGAGCGCATCGTGCCGGCGTTAAAAATCAGCGGGATGCGTTGGGCGGACGACACGGTCGAAGGGGTGCAGTATGTTCAGGCGATGGCCTTGGTCCAAGAGCACAGCGCGTTGATCTCACGGGACGCGGACGATCAGGTCCCACATTTTTCCTATCAGGCGGACGGCCGGTCCCACACCGTGTACTACGAGGACGCCGTCAGCCTGCGGGAGAAATTGGCCCTCATCCGGTCGCTCGGTTATCGGTCCGTGGCGCTGTGGAGTCTGGGGCGGCAGGATCCCGCATTGTTCCAGCCGCCGGCGTCCGGCGAGGCCGGCGATCGTTAGAATCGCAGGCTCACGGAGCCATCGAGCAGCCAACTCTGGTATCCCGGTGAGCGAGAGTAGTCCCATCCCAGCCGAGACTGAATTCGCTCGGTCCACGCCTGGACGGCTTCAACGGCCGTGTCGCTCACCAGGCGGTTGCCGCGCAGGGACTCATCTGCCCAGCCCGCCCCAGCCTCGCCCGACAGTTCCCACCCCGAGGCCCATCGCCGCCGGTAGGCGACGATCCCACGCCCCACGGTCAGGTCTTCGGGTGTGTAGTACCGATTGGACTGCACGCGGGTGTCGCTGCGAGTAATCGCCAGACCCAGCCGCCACTCGGGCCACGGCGAGAGGACGCGCCGAACCGCGGCGCGGAGATCGAGGCGCACGTTTCCGTCGTCGTAGAACCGTTGCGAGCCGAACACGGAAGCATCCCACTCCGGGGCGGGGCGCACCAGATACGACGCGGCGTACCCTCGGCTCTGCAGCCCGATCTCGTGCGCGCGGACCGTATCCACGTCCTCGGACGCCCACTGCAGTCGCAATTCATGGACGTCCGACTCGTACACACCCAGAAGCCACACGTTGACGCTGTTCGCACTCTGTTCGATAAACCGGTCACGCACGTGCACGCGCAGGCTCAGTCGATTCGTGGCCTGCCACTCGACACCCGCGGTCACCTCGCGGCCCGAAAGATCCGGCAGGCCCTCCTCGGTGAAGCGAACCACGCCGGCTTCGGTCCAGAGCGTCACGGGACGGGTCAACGGATAACGCAACTGTACCGCGTCCCACCAGTTGGTACGGCCGTTGGAGTCCCGGAACATCCCGAGGCGCTCCGTCACGCGGGGCCGGTTTTCCCACAGAATACGCGTCATCAGATCGCGGCTTTCGCTGGATCGTTCTCCATAGAGCATGGCGGTCTGGAGGTGATGTTGGGCCTCGCGAACCAGCCCTTGATGAAACGCCACGCTGGCGAGCTGGTACGCTCTCTCTCCGGCCAGCAGTGGGGTCTGTGCGTCGAGGCTTCGGAAAGCGGCTCGCGATTGCTCGTACCGCCCGCTCCAGGCCCACGACTTGCCGAGCTGCATCTGAGCGATATGGCGCGGATGGTGGGTGGCCAGGTGCTTGAGCAGTTTCTCGCCGTTCCAGGAGCGAGGGATGTTGAACCGGCGCAACATCCCCGACGCCGACGAATCCACCTCGTTGTACCCGCTCTGGTCCTGCACGAACCCGTAACGGAAATAGCGAAACAGCAACCGCTCGTTGAGGTCCGCGGCGTCCGGCTCATTGCCCGCGTTCTCTTGACCGGCCTCGGAGAACGGAAAGGCGTAGCCGACCACGCGCAGGCCCGCGACGTGATCCTTGAGCTGGCTGACCGTGTCTTGATAGTCCTGTTCCAACCGGCGCGCGTACTCGTCCCGGGTCTCGAGCCGCTCCTGTCCCTCCAGCCACAGCCGGTTGACCAGAAACCCGCCCATCTGTTCAGTCTCGTCGATCGGAATCAGATCGTGGGCGTGATGGCCGTGTCCCTGGAGATCCCAGCGGCCGGTCTTGGCGTAGCGGCGGACCAGGTCCCAGTCCGCGAAGAACGGATGGTCGTCCAAAATCCTGGCGGTGGGTACGAACATCGTGGCTTTCATACCGTACTTGGCCAGGACCGGATCGCCGAGCTGAAACGAATCGATGCGGGCGTCGTCAAAGGTGATGAGGATCGGCTGCCGGGGAAACGGCTGTCGCCCTCCCATCATCTCGACCAACTCACGAAACGTAATCGCGGTGTAGCCCGCGTCGCGCAGCGCCCTGAGTTGGGACTCAAACAGGGCGACGGGCAGGTTCGCGCTGCGGGGATGCTCGCCCAGCCCGTGGTACAGCAGGATGGGAACGTAGTGCGCCGTGGGCGACGCCACGCGGGTGAACAACGCGCGCGCGTCGTCGCCCCGTCGCTGGGCAAGCAGAATGCGTGCCCGCTGTAACTGCACCTCGTAATCTTTGAAAAAGGTCGCGCGATTGCGCTCAAGCAGTTCGAGCGCCTCCCGCGGGCGGTCGGCCTCGATCAAGGTGTTGAGGAGGCCGATGAAGACCCGTCGATTGCGTGGGTATCGGGCCAAGAGGGCGGCGTACTCGCGGTAGGCCTCGTCGTACCGTTGGCCAAGACGTTGACTGTCCGCCGCGCTGATCAGAATCTCCAGGTGGTCGGGGTGTTTCTGCTTCGCCCGCTCGAGCGTGGCCTCGCTGTCCGCGATCATCCCTCGCTCGCGGTACAGCGTCGCCAGCTCGGTCCAGAACGCGGGTCGCTCGGGATAGGATTGGACCGCGAGTTCGTACCAGCGCGCGGACTCTCCCGTGTTGCCCTGAATCAGCGCGTCCTCGATCAAGAACCGCACCAAGGCTTCGTCGGGACCCTCGTTCGCAATCGCTTCTTTGGCCGCGCTGAGGGCGGCGTCGTACTCGCCCAGGCTGTACCGCGATCGCAGCCAGTAATACCGCGCCCGGGGTGACCGGGAACCGAGCGTCAGCACCCTGCGCCATTGTGCTTCACCGGCGCGATAATCGTGGTATTGCATAAGCAGTTCGCCCCAGAAAAACTGGACACCGAGGTCCTGGGGATACGACGCGGCCAAGCCGCGGGCGTAGCGTTTGGCCCGTTCGAACTGCCCGTCCCAGAACAACGCTTTCGCCAGTTTGAGCTGTTCGCCCGGCTGATCCGGAGCCAGGCGCAGACTGGTTTGGATGGTTTGAATCGCCGCGGGGTATTCCCGATGGGCCAGGTGGAGCTGGGTCAAGAGATTGTGGGCCTCCGCGCGACGAGGATAGAGCTCGGCGTATCGGGTCCAGATCTCCTCGCACTGCGCCCACCGAGCGGCGCGCCAGTAGGCCCAGCCCAGGTCCCGCAGCACGTCGGCCGACTCCGGGTCGTAGCCCAACGCCCGCTGATAGCGCTCGATGGCGTCGTCGAGTCGATCGGCTTGATACGCCGCGGCGCCCTGGAACGCGTAGATCCAGCCGAGCGCGCGCCTGATCTGCGCGCCGGACCCGGCGGTCTTGATTCGCTGCTCGAACCAGGCCGCGCCCTGCCGGGAACGGTCATGGCGGAGGAAGAGGTTCGCGACCCGCAGCGACCAATCCGTCTCGGCGGTGGACACTTCGAAAACCCGGTCCAACCACCCCAACGCTTGATCATCGCGCCCATCCTGGAACGCGAGATCGGCCAGGCGAAAGGCGATCTGGGGGAGGCGCGGTCCCGCGTCCCAGGCTTTTCGGTACCAGGTCCTGGCGCTGGAGGCGTCCCCGATCTCCCGCGACGCGTCGGCCAAATGGCGGTAGAGCTGCTCGGCATCGGGTTGAAGGGCCACCGCCTGCTTCCACGCGCTGATGGCTTGTCGCGTCTTCCCCTGTTTGCGCGTGGCCCATCCCAGATCGGCCAACAACTCCGCGTCGAGCGGATCCGTCTCGAGCTGTTTCAGATAGGAGAGCTCCGCGGCGTGGTACTCGCGAGCCGCCTGGTCTCGGTGTCCCAAAACTTCATGGATCCTGGCGATCCGAAACAGGATCTGCGGTTGGTCGGGAACCGCGAGCAGACTGTCTCGGTATCGTGCCAGCGCCTGGTCCCAGGCCCGCCGGTCCGCGAAGATCGCCCCGATTTCGTTGATGACCTCCACCGTGTCTGGCTCGATCTTGAGCACGGTCTCCCAGATGCCGATCGCCTTGTCGTCCTGGTCCAGCCGGCGATGGGCCCATCCGAGGTTTTCCCAGGCTTTGAGCAACCCCGGATCGAGTTGCGTCGCTTCTCGAAGCGCACCCACCGCCTCTTCAAACTGTCCGCTTCGATACAGTTCGGCTCCGCGGTCCAGGGCCTCCTGCCCCGGCGACGCGCTCCAAGCCGGCGCGCCGAGTTGGAGCGCCGACCACGCCATCAACACGAGCACCCAGCCGGTACGCCCGGACACACGGCGGCGGGGATCAGCGGCTCGCATAGACCGGATGTGAGGAGGACAACGCGGGGTTCTCGCCGGTCGCCAACAGGAATCGGCGTCCCTGTCCACGGAGACGTCGCTCCACCTGAGCCACCGCCGCTTCGAATCCCCGTTGATCAGAAGGAGACAGACCAGCCGGATCGACCCGGAGCCCGCCCCACCCTTCACCCTGCACCCGGGCGACCACATCGGCGGCCCACCCGGCCGGCCTCCGGGGCCCCTCACCCGACGAGCCCACCGGCTCGGCCTCGTCCCTCGGCAGGAGACGAATGGTGGGCACCAACTCCCACCCGTAACGATGGGAGAGGATCGAGAACAGCTCCCGATCGAAGCCGACCTCGTGCAGGTCGTCTCCGGCGACCACCGCTGCCAGAGGAGAGACTGCCGCAATGGAGCGCGCGTCGCGGATCAGGGCCTGCACCTCCGCCTGCGTGGGCCGCGCGCTCACAACGCGGACGTCGAAGGGATACCGGGACAGAGTCAAACGAGCCAATCGGACCTGCGCCACCGGCTCGGTTCGCCAACCCACCACGCCGACGTTTCCCCGCCACGCGCCGGGCAGGTACACCGGACGGTCGGCCAGAGGGCGCCCGTCCCACTCCGCCCACACGCCTGAACCCCGTTTGACCAATGTGAGATGGTGCCATGCGTGCGGTTCGATGCCACCCGGGAATGTGGCGAGCGTCTCGCTCACGGTCCCCCACTCAAGCCGCTGGAGGTAGACCGCCCGATCGTGGCCGCCCCAACGCCACGCCTCGCCGGGACGCGTCGTCGACTCTTGAACGATCCACACTTCGGTCCCGTCGGTCCGGACATCGGCTTCGAGGACCCAGTCGCTGGTCCACTGGCTCCCGGGCAGCCACACGTCGACTCGCGGGGTACCCGTCATGATCAGCTCCTCGTTTTCCACGCGGGCCAGACCGGCTCCGGACGCCCACGCGGAGAAACCGACCCCGTCGGGGGACTTGGCCGGGGGATCGCTCAGGGCCGCGTGGACGCGTCGCATCAAGAGGTCACGGGACCAGGTTGGATCGACTCGGAGCCGTTTGAGGCGATGCGGATCGGACTCCCGGTCATTGACTCCGAACCGGTCGTCGACGAACCCGAGCGAGTACCCGGCGGTCATCGCGTCGTGATTGACCTGATAGACGTCGCGCCCGCCGGCTGCGCCCGAGAAGCCGATCCGCGACGCGCACGCAAGCACTTGGTAAGCCCGCAGGTGGGATTCGATCACCTGTTTACTCTCCTCGTAGTCCCGGCGCACGCGCGCCGTGAACTCCTCCCACGTCTCCACGCGTCCTGCCTCGGCGAGCCATTTTCGATCGGCCAGAAACGACCCCGCGGCGCCTCGATCATCGATCAGGATCGGATCGTGACTGAGATGACCCTGCGCGCCGATCTCCCACACCCCGCTGTCCACCATGCGCTGGGTGCGATCCCAATAGATGAAAGCAGGGTCGCGGCGCACCTGGCGATTGCTCACCAGGAACATCACGGCCCGCCACCCCATGTTGCGAAGGACGGGATCCGCCGCGGCGTACGTATCCAGGTAGCCGAAGTCGAACGTCAGGAGGATGGGCTTGGACGGGAGTGGCTGCCCCCGGTGATAGAAGGCGGCCAGTTCGCGTAACGTGATCGGCTGAAACCCTTCACGACGGAGGCTTTCCAGGTGCTCACGCAGGATGGCTGGGTCGAGATGGCTGTCCGCTCCTCGATCGCTGACGCGGTCGAAAGCCAGCACCACGATCCGTGGATCGGTGGACCGGGCCGCGGCGGGGTCCGGAGGCGGTACCGCGGCATGGTGCAACCCCCAATAACCGCCGGCGACGGACACTATCGTCGCCACGAACAGGACCAGCCACGCGCGACGATCCTCTTTGAATGTCCGCGCCGAGTGCGGTGTGGTTTGGTCGGACACGGCTCAGCGGGTTCCCCAGTGGTTCCTGCGGACCGTACACATCGCGTAGTAGGTTTGCCACACGAGGATCAGCATGTAGAACGCGCTGAAGAGGATGCCGTAGACCCACAGGCCGTTTCGGTATCGCGCCAGATAACACAGGCCGTACAAGGTAGCCATCAGGATCGATCCATAGATGTAGATGAGGGACAGGCTCCCGTACCCCAGAAGGGGCAATACCAGGGCGTTGAACACGATCAGCGGAGAGACGATGGGAAACGTGACCCCGAGGTAAAAGAAGAAGGCGGCGAACGGGTGTCGTCGCCAGATGAACAGGCTGGCCAGGAGGCTCTCGCGGATCCAGGATTTCTTCCACCGAAGCTGCTGTCGGAAGAATTTCATGTAGGTTTCAGGCACGATGGTGGTGCAGACCGCTTCGGAATGATAGATCACGCGGTGGCGCCGCAGCATGAAATTGGTCAGACTGCGATCATCGCCGAAGGTCGCCGGCGTGCCGAGAAACGTTTGATGGAGCCACGGGTCGAGCACCTCCAGCACGTAGCGCCGGCGGTATGCCGCGAGACAGCCGGAACAACACGAGACGGTGGAAAACAAGGACTCGGCGGCCTTGATGACCCGAAACGCGATGAAATAGCGGACCTCCTGCATTTTGGTCAGGAGGTTCTTGCGGGCGTTGGCCACGTTGGCGTGACCGCAGACCGCCCCGACCGCGGGATCCCCGAACCCCTGCGCCATCTTGCGGATGGCGTCCCGCCGGACGAAGCTGTCAGAATCGATGTAGACGAGGATCTCTCCGCTCGCTGTTTGGGCTCCAGCCGCCATGCCGTGGCGCTTTCCGCGGTTCTTTTCAAAGTGGATGACCTTCAATCCCGGGTGGCGGTCCCGCGCGCGTTCCATCTCTTTCAGCGTGGTATCGGTGGAGCCGTCGTCCACCGCGATGATTTCGAGGCGGTCGGCGGGATAGTAGGACTGGGCGATACAGTCGATCGTCCGCCCGATCGAATCCTCTTCGTTCTTACAAACGATGATCGCGCTGACCGATGGCAGGTACCCGGCGTCCGGAGGCGGCCGATAGAAGGACGCGAGCACGAAGCGGGACAGGATATAGAAGGAAATCATCACGCTGCAGGTATTGACCAGGGGGTGGTACCAGAAGTAGTAGAGGTTGAAGCTCTTGAGATAGGCCACGTTGGCGCAGGCCGCGATGAACAGTCCCAGGGCGAGCCAGGGGATCCACCACTCCAGCAGATTGAGACCCCACGACTTGCGATCGACCGTGAACGCGAGACCGGAAAAAAAACCATCGCGGTCTCTGGCCGCCTCGTCCGGGGCCGCTTCACTCACGACCCGCCCCCAGATCCACCGATTCGTGGGAAGGTTGGCTGGAACCTGACAGCGCTGAGCCGCGGTCGGCTCTACTCTGAGATGAACCCATTCTCCGATGTCGAGGGGCCGGGACGAGTGGAGACAGCCCCCGCGGACGTTCCAGTCGGTCAGCACCGTGGTTCCACCCCTCCGAAGGCCGAATCGGTGTATTCGGGTATACCGCGCGGGTAGGGGCATCTTCGACCGCGGGGTTACGCGTTGCGCCGAAAACCCGTGGGGTGCCGGAGCGCCCCCTGGGGTAGGGCGACTCGATCCTACAGTGGACGTTGCCGAGATCATGGCCAACCTTTCAGATGGTGGGAGAGTCCGATGCGTGATTACAGGTCCTGCTGGATCGAAGCAACACCCGTGCCCGGCGCTTTGCGGTGGCCGACCCGGCCACAACTGCTCAAAACGCACAGAACACGCGGTTCCGAAGTGTGTCTCTGGTCCAGTGGTCGAGATTCGTAATGTCGAGATCGTAACCAGGAAAGCGCCCGCCAAAGTTCCGGCAGAGTGACGACCGCCGCGTTACCCACAGAGCCGGTGCCGGGCGTATAAAAAAACTACGGGTCGCGCCACTCCCCCATGGATGGCGCGACCCACTGCTGGGCCGTGGGGGTGGGCGGACACGGCCAGCGGTCGATAGTCGCAATGTGGCTCGCACACGACGCGCGAGCCGGCGGGTTATGGTTGCTCGTCCCTCATCACGTCGTTCAAGGTATCAATGTCCCAACATCCACGGCCGGATGCCACGACCCACGCGTGAGCCGTGGCGGTGGGACGCCCCGGGTAACGTCTCCGCGCGCGGCGCGTGACTGCTGCACTCGTTGATGGCGCGCGCCCTCCGAGTGGCGGCAAACACTATGGAGCACGCAGGCGCAGTCGCCACGATCCGGGGCGAGAGCACCCGACATTCCGGGCAGGGCGGCGCGGATACTGAACCATCGGCTTGAAGTCGGAAAACACGCCGCATGCGATGCCGTCGGTCGCAGCGCCTTGTCGAACGGCGTCGGTGATTCGTACAATGGGGCGTCGCCGTGACGCGGGGCTTACCCTGTTTTAGAAAGGACGCGTATGCCGAAGACTCAGGCCAAGCAGTTTGACGTCAAGACCATCTTGGTTCCCACCGACTTCTCGGCCGGCGCGCAGACCGCGATGGATCACGCCACGGTGCTGGCCAAGTCGTTCAACGCCAAGATCATCGTGCTCCACGTAATCGAGACCTTCACGTATACAATGACGGAAGCGCTTCAAGTGGTGAACGTGTACGAGCTGGTCAAGACCGCGGTGGAACCGGTGCTGGACCAGACCGTGCAAGACCTCGGGGAACAAGACGTCACCGCATCACGCGTTCTGGTCCAGGGCAAGGCGGATCAGGAGATCGTGGCCCAGGCCAAGGCAGCCGGCGCCGACCTGATCGTCATGGGTACACACGGCCGACGCGGCGTCAGCCACGCCTTCACGGGCAGCGTGGCCGAGCGCGTGGTGCGTACAGCGCCCTGCCAGGTACTGACCGTGCGGACGCCCGACAAGTGAAAGGCCGCTCCGGCATGACAATCGCGGCCGCGCTGGATTTGAACAGATCTTTCCCCCGCAGCCCCAAGGAACAACTCGGCCCGTACGCGCACCTGGGCCGAATGATCGACAAGGCCCGCGCCAAAGCTGCGGGCACCATCGGGGAGTACATTTACCCCTGTCCGCTGGATCGACTGTTGTTGGATTTCTTGGCCATCGACAGCGAGGCGCTCTTGGCTGTCGCGAAGGATCTGCCCGATCACGACGTGCTTCGCTGGGTCGAACAACACGCCGCCGCGCGCAGCCCGAGGGAAGTTCAGGAATGGAGCGACGCGTTTCTGAATCGGAGACCCAAAGACGAAGACGGCCTGCTCCGCTTCCGGGAGATACGAAACCGCGTCGCCCCCCACCGCACCGACGTGGTCACTTGGGTGGATCTGTTGGATTTGGAGGAAGGCCGGTAACCGGCTGCTGAAAACCTCACTCAGCCCGACAAGAGACCATTCCTGAAAAACTCGGGGGGGGGGGGGGCC
>CAZMYW010000007.1:0-182186 GCA_964570625.1 uncultured Nitrospirota bacterium
TTGGGCCACTTCACCGCTGAGGGCCACGTCCTCGCACCGCTCGCCATCCCACCCGTCGTACGGCTCCGGGCCGATCCCGGTCTCAGACAACCGGACATTTCACGTGCTAATTAAAGCGGACATCTTGACGTGCTACAGACACGCGCGACGGACCTGGATGGCGCATCGTCAGGTGTACTTTTCAGTGTGAATCTGGGCGCGCGGCACGCCCAATTCGAGCAACAAAGGTTTGACCGCCTTGACCATCGGCACCAGCCCGCAGACGTACACTTCTTTCGACGCGGGATCGCCGAGGGTCTCGCGCAGCGCATCCTGCACCCACCCCACCAGCCCGGTCCACGCCCGCGGGCGACTGACCGAGGGGAAAAATCGAAAGGTGGGATGCTCGGCCTCAAAGCGACGCCAGTCCGCCTCGTAGAGCAGTTCCTCTTCGTGCCGGACCCCGAAATAGACCGCGATCGGCCCCTGGAACCCCGCGTGGTACAGATCGAGAACCATGCTGCGGATCGGCGCGATGCCCGTACCGGTTCCCACGTAGATCCGATCATGCGGGCCGCCGCGGTCCACGAAAAATCCCTGGCCTTCGTAGATCGTCACCCGGTCGCCCACCCGAATCTTCGCATGGAAATAGGTGGAGACATATCCGCCTTCCACAAACTTGATGCAGAGATCGATCGTCCCCTTTTCAAACGGCGCCGACGCGATGGAATACGGCTTCTGAACCACGCCACCGTCCTTGGGAACGTCCACCATCACGTATTGCCCCGCAACAAACGAAAACTCCGTCCCCGGCTCAAACGCCAGCCGAAAGACCTTAACGGTCGGCGTCAGAACCTCGATGGCAACAACAGTCACCCGATAAGATGTTTTAGGCATCGACTCGCGCAGCGAGCGCCTGTTCAGGAAGGCGTCAGCTGCAAGGCGCCGCGAGAACCGGCGCGGAGCGTACTGAGTCGTACGCGAGCACCGGAAGCGCAGCGGCAACGCCGCAGATGACCCTTCATGGACAGGCGACGACGGATTATAACAGGATGGATTCGGCGAGCAGGAGATACCTCGAAAACGCCTCACCCGCCATGACCATGATCACGGCGATGTACAGGAGACCCGTAGCCGACATGTTGGCCTGGTAACGGATCGTGTTCAGGATCATGACCGCCAGCACGAGTGGACCCGCAATGCCGATGGCCAGGCGAATCCAGAGAAAGAGCCCGAGGACGCTCTCCAGGCGTAACGCCGCCCACGCCGTCTCGGGGCTCAGACCGAACCAAAACGTCGCGACCGTCAGCCCGCCTTGCAGCACCACCGAGACCAGAAACACCACGGCCAGGAATTTCAGATGGCTCATCGGCAAGTGGGGATTGGTCAGATACCGGTGGCCCAACAACATGCCCAGCAGCGACGAACCCAGAATGAGCGCCGAAAAGAGGAAACTCACCGGGATCAAATACGCCACCGCTCCGCCGGGCGAACGCTCGGCGTAGAGCCACCCGCTCGCGGCCACCAGCGCAATCCCGAGCGCGGCCGACGTATAGAGCCACCATACGGGATGGGTGTCTTTCTTGATCCAGAACGTCACCACATAGCCGAACAACGCAACGGAGTAGGCGAGCGTCAGGATGATCACGCCGTGCGACCAACCCCCGGGGGTTCCACTCGCAGGAATTCCCGGAACCGCCAACCCGAACAACAGGAAAAAGATCATCCCGTTGAGGCGGAAGAAACTCAACCCGAGCTGTCGTCTGGCAATGGCCGCGAGGAGCACGATCCCCCCGACCGAGAGTTGGCTGAACAGCAGGAACAGAATCTCAGACTTCTCGCCCATGCGGACTCACCATGAGGGACGGGGTGTTTTGATCAGCTTAGAAAGTCAGAGGCCCTGCGCAACCGCGCAGGGCCTCTCGAACTACCAGTCTAGACTCAATTCGGACTTACTTCTTCTTCTTTCCGTTCTTGACCTTCGACGTGATCCAGAACTGCAGCCCGATCACAAACGCCGCCGCAAAAATCGGATACACGTATGCTTTGGTCGGAACCGGCGGTTCCAGAATGGTGCTATACCAGCTTGAGAGCGAGAGCTTTCGTCCGTTGTCGCCGTTGTGCCCATCCCACACGAAGAACAAGGTGGGGATGTATTGTCCGGTGGAAATCTGGACGGCCTTCTCTTTGTCGTCGGTCACCAGGGACCGTTTGAAAATGACCCGCCATACCCCGTCTTTGTGCTGCACGTACGGGGTTGTCACTTCTCCGCTGCCGTGCGGCGCAAGCTCCTGGTCCCACCCGGTCCCGGTATAGGTTTTCACCGACCCGTCGGCGGACCATTTCCAGATGTCCACCCCGTTCTTTGGGTCACCGAACATAAACCGCGGCTTCTCAGGCGCGTTGAGAGTCTCCCACTTGGTCGGAAACTGGATCGCCACCGCATCATTGAAGACCGGATACTCTCGTTGGGCGATCGGCTTCCCCTCCGGCGGCGTCTCATCGAAACTCGCGACAGTCGCTAAGGATTCCGGAGTCGCCACGCTCTTATTTCTATCGCCCCACTCGATGAGGTACACAATCTCGTTGGCGTTATACAACGAACGGACCCAGGCATCGTCGACCAGGCGGACAAAGTTCCGGGGCTTGTGGGTGATCTGCCCACCGAGTCCAATGTAATTCTGAGACGTCTCTAACCACTTCGCATCGTCGGCGTCTGTTGGAAGATCACCCTCGACGAACTTCGAACGCACCACGAAGTCGTTATTCGGCTTCATGGTCAACGGATCGATCTGCTTCTTCGGGCAGAGCGAAATCACAAAGTTCGCCACATCCCAGCGCTGCTCGTCACTGAGCACATCTGCGAACGACGGCATCGGCGTGCCGTTGAGTCCGGTCGAGACCTCACGGAAGATGTTCGTGGGATTATACGGATCGCTGCGATTGCCCCTGAAGTTCCAGCACTTGTGCAGGTCAGCGGGCCGGATCGGGAAGTCCCACTCGTCCTTCTGGGTCGCGTTGCCATCTCCCCGAGCGTCCGGGCCGTGACACTCCACACACTTCCCTTTGTTCATGTACACTTCTTTGCCGCGCGCGATGCTTTCTTCTGAACTAGGAATCTGCTTCCCAAAGCTGATCACGGTCAAGGTCTCGGTCTCAGCATCAGTGAAGTCACGCTCCTTTACCAGTTCGGTGCGAACGAAGTCCACGACCTGCCGCCGCTGCTTCTCGCTCAGGATGCCGTCCCACGCTGGCATCGCTGAACCCGGAAGTCCGTGGGTCACGGTCTGGAACAGGTCTTCGATCAGAGGAAGCTCCCCACTCCCCGTGAGGCGGACCTTGAAGGTCCCTTGATTAAAGTTCCTGGGGCGAGGCCACAAGCGGTCCGCACCGGGGCCATCGCCGGCCCCTTCAGGCCCATGACACCACACACATTTCCTAAAATAGACTGCCTTCCCGGCTTCCAAATCTTCTGGCGTCGCCTTCGGAGGAAGGGCCGCCGTCGCCGGAGCCGCGACGTTCTCTTCTTGTGCGGTCGTCATCGTCACCGTGGACACCACTACGAACCCGATCAGAGCAAACAGTGTGAGCCCAATCACGAATCCACGCTTGCTCGAACCCTTGAGTATTCCCTTCATCGTCAGACTCCCGATTTTCCCTAGATGAGTGCCGGTATTCCGCGCGACGCCAGCTCGACTAGTCCCACGTTCTCGGATAGAAGCCCGTGTGCCAATATTCGAACATGATCACCTTCCACATCTCGTCGGTGGTCAAGTGCTGCTCCCACGGCGGCATCACCGAGGCCCACGGGAATCCCTCTCGCGGGAGCCCGATTCCGCCTTTCGCCACGCGCCAGAACACGAAGGTCTCCTGCAACTGCGCGATCGTCCCGGAATCCGTAAAATTGGCGGGGATCGGGTTGAACGCGAATGCGAACATTCCCCGTCCATCGAGATTGTCCCCGTGACAGAAATGGCAGTTCTGGAAGAAGATCGCGCCCCCTTCACGAACATACTTCATGTACGGGACGGCGTCGGCGGCCCAAGGGTTGTCACTGCCGTGTTTCTGCTGAATATCACTCGCGTATTTGCCCTCTGCGTCCACCCGAAATGGGTTTTCGGCGGTCTGCAGTGTGAAATTTTTCCCGTGAACCTTGACGGAGGCAGGGGGAGCCGGATGCACGGTTCGCAGCTCGATCGGCGCCTCGAACTTCGGACGGATGGTGTCATATGTGCCGAAGGCAAAGAGAAGCGGCAATGCAACGAAGGTCACGGTGCGAACCCCCTTATACCCAGGGGTTGCCCCGGAAAGCGTCTTGAGGATCGGCTCTTTAAATTCGGTCCAGGACTCCTCGTCCGATGACACGAGCAGGAAGAGCACCAGGGTGATCAGGCCCAGATAGGTTTGCAGCAGAGTCAGCGGGATCGGGGGATACAACACATGGCCGAGCACGATATAGGCTGCCAACCAGATCAACACCGCCTGCCAAAACTTGTGAATTGGACGCCCCTGTTTTTTCAGCACCCACCCGCCGAACACGAAGGCAAAAAACACCCCCACCAGAATCAGCAGGAGCTCAACCGGCATCGCCCCTGGAATCCAAATCTTACCCACCGGACCCCTCCTCCCCTAGTACACCCGTGAAAGCCGTTACCGCACGTGCCGCGTGAGACCTCACCGTCTCACCGGCTCCGCAACCATCACCCAACCTGCTTCTTCCCGTCCTTATCGACTTTGATGCCATCTTTCGCCGCGGCCGACGCATCGATCGACAGCAGAAAGTCCGCCAACTTCTCGACGGCCTCGTACGTGAACTTTTTGGAGAAATCAGCGGGCATCATCGAGACATCAGGAGCGTTGGGATTTTTAAACGCGGGAATCACAAACGCGCTCGGGTTCATGATCGACTCGATGACGTATTCCTTCGCGGTCTTGGCGTGAGCTTTCCCGGCCTTGACCCGCGCCTGATACTCCGCGGACGCAATCCGCTTCGTCGCCATACTCTTCTCGATCAACACCGGACCGATGGCCCCGAACTTGTTGGGTGTCGTGGGGATCGTATGGCAGGCTCCACACCCCATCTTCGCCAGAATATCTTCCGGCTTGTCGGTTCCCACCGCGATATTGAGCGCAGGAGCACCACCTGCCGGAGCCGCCGCCTCCTGGGCAGGTTCCGGACGATCAGCCGCGGGGATAAACTTTTCGTACGCCGCCCGAAGGTCCGCGACCGCGGGAGCTTCTTCGCCCTCGCGCGTGAACAACCACGTATCCACCGCGATCAACTCGTCGATGGACAGTTGGATCGGCGGCTTGTGAATCGGCGGCATCGGGCTCCGCCGGTCATTGCTGCCTTTCTCGCCAAAACCGGCCACCACGAAACAGTTCGGGCAGGAATGCGACTCGGCGATGTACTCAATCCCCGTTGTCGCACGCCCGCTCCCTGAAAATGCTTCGGTCTGTTCGGAATCCGGCTTCAGATACCGGGGATCCTTAATCCGTTCAGCCGCTCTTGCTGGAATACCCGCCAGGTTCGGCGCGCGTTCGCTCACATCACCCGCCTTGAACCCATGACAGAGGGGGCACTGCCCCTTGCCCTGGCCGTGGAGCGTACCCATCTCGCCGAAGATAATCATCTCGCCCTTGTCCGCGAGTTCCTGGGGCGACATGTCCTCGGCCTTTTTTCCGGAACCGGCAGGTTCAACCTCAGGCACTTCCCCTCGGCTTTGCGGCAGCCAGTTCGAATAACTCGCGAACGAGCCGCTGATCAAGGTGAAAAATCCGATGGAGACGAGCAGCATGCGTGCCTTGGGCAACATATAGCCCAACCACATGAGGAACACCGCGCTCAACAGCAGACCGAAGGCGAGACCGAGCGGATCTAAGCCGCTGGATGCCCACCTGATAAACCAGATGCCTGCGACAATGCCTACAAGGAGGCCAAGTTTTCCTGGAATCACCGCATCCTCTCCTGGTCTGGATTTGGCGACCCCTCCAGGACGGAGGGGTCGCTCCCCGAATCACTTCGTCGACGTTACTTCGATCCTCCGGCGATCACCGGCTGCCCAAGGCCGACAGGTTTACGCTCGTCGACCATCGAGGGCAACTGCTTGTGCGAGGCAAACTCCCCGAGCCAGAACACGAACAATGTGAAGATCCAGAAGATCAACACGTTGAAGGACATGACGTTTGCGGCGAATCCGATCGTGTGGGTGAAGGCCCAGGGAGAGTTATCCCGGAACACCTCCATCGAATGCCAGAACAGGCGCACCGAGGATCGGATATACCCCATGAGCGCCATCAACCACGTGAAGGACACCGCCAACGCGAAGAGCCCATACTGGGAGCGGACGGAGATTTTGCCCCACTCGACCGGGCCGGTGAGCTTCGCCCCCCGCATCATCGCGCTGTTCAGGCCGAGGCCGACGAAGAGACAGGTCAGCGTTCCCATCACCTGAGGAACCGAGAGACCGACGCGGACGTTCGCCGGGATGTAGTACCCCATGATCGCCAGCCACCAGTTGTTCACCATCGCCACGACAAACATCGCGATCATCGCCGCGTTACCCCAGGCCGCCCACGACACGGTAATGATCTTGTTGCAGCGCTGGTAGAGGATGAACGAAATGATGGTCGTCATCAACATGGTGTTGACCGCGCCGTTCTTGGCCGACATCACCCCGAAATTCCCGATCACGGGATGCTGCTGACCGCCGATCGCCTTGAGTTCCGCAGCCCGCATCACTAAGGTATGCGGCGTCAACCACACGAGGAACGCCGCGGTGGTGAGGAACAGGATGTACTTGATGTATTTCCGGTAGGGCTCTGAACCCCGCATCCGCCCCATGCCGTTGAACAGATAATAGTTGGTGGTGAAGAACAACGCGCCGATGAGCACGGCCTGGATGATGAACAACCACGCGAGCAACCCACCCATCAACGTGATACCCATCTGCTGGCGGTACGCGTACACTTCGCGCATCAGCCAGTAGCCGGCGAACGGAAGCGGAATAAGGGACGCGATGGCTAAGAACATCGCCACGTATCCCATCCAGTCGTAGTAAGCCTTTTCGTTATCGGTCTTGGAGGAGAGGAACTTGTAGGCCGCATACGCGGCGACAATCCCGCCGCCGAACACCATGTTGCCGATGATGCGGTGCACGTTCAACGGATTCCAGAGGGCGTTGTGAAGGATGTGCGTCAGATTCCCCAGGAACTGCCCCTTCTCATCGACGCCGGCCGGAGACATCATGAAGCTGGCCCACGAGTTGGCCAACATCATTAGGACACTGCCGAAGACGTTGAGGAGGACACCCAGCGTGGCGTGGATCCACTTGAGGAACCCGCCGTCGTTCATGCGATCCCACCCGTAGTAATAGATATACAACGTGCCGCTCTCGGCCAAGAACAGCAGGGCATAGATGTGCATGAACGGCTTAAACAACGACGTCAGGTACGCGAAAAACACCGGATAGAGCGAGATGAACGTGAAGAGCAACAGGCCGCCCAGAATGGCGGTCACGGAGTAGGCGGTGAGGCTGATGCGGACGAAGTCATGCGCCAGGTCGTCGTATCGCTTGCCGACCGCGCGATCTTTGGACATGATCCCGACCAGTTCGATGATCATGCAGAAGATCGGGACCGCCAGCACAAAGCTACCGAAGTACAGGTGCTGCTGCGCGATGACCCAGACGATGACTCGGTTTTCACTCATCGGGTACGGCAGATTATAGGAAGGGTAGTCGGCTGCCGTGGTCTGTGGCGCCGGAGGGCCTGACACACAACCCTCAACTTTGAAGTAGACGTCCTTGCCCTTTTTCTCGCAGTTCAGGGCTGCCGGAGCCGCGGCCTCTTCAGCCAGCGCGGTGCTCGGGACCAACACGAGCGCCAGAGGAAGGAGCAGCGCGAATGCCATCGCCCCCAGCATCAAGAGGGACCATACCCTCTGTCCATTCCCCATCGCTCTCATCAGCTTCATAGGATTCTCCTTCGTTGTGCCGACCGCTCAGACAGTGAGCCGACTCCGGAGGCTCTTGGCGTCAGACCTAGATCTTCAGAAAGGTGAAGTAATCCAGTCCCTGAATCTTCATCATGAACCAGTCGACGGCCTGGAAGTAAAAAAACCATGCGACGATTGCCACCCCCAGCATGATCACCATCTTCATCGTTCTTGCACCCTTTCTACGTCAAACGGACTTGGATTAATGCCCACCGTAACTGTGACTGCTCGCCGCAATGTTTCCAAACCAGTAGAAAAACCAGACCGAAACCACGGAAACGACGATGTAGATGATGGCGCCTGCGCGGCTGCCAGGACCCTCTGGGGCTTGGTGTTTTTTCTCCATCTCAAACTCCTCGTGGGCGCGTCAGCTTAGGATTTGTCCGCGAAAGGACAGCGGCATTATAGGGAAGCGGTTATGAGGGTGTCAAGCGAAAAACTCCGTGGCTCAGACGGAGGGTCAGCGGTTCTCGCGGGCACTCCTCGTGCCAGTGATTTCACACAACGAAACCCGATCGTAATGTCTTGATAATCTGGTCGAATCTTGAATCGCGTGGTGGTCCTGGCGCGGAGAATCGAGTCGTTCCAGGAGCCGCCGCGGACCACCCGCTCTACACCGCTAGGGGGTCCCGGTGGGTCAGAAGCCGGCATCATGGCGTAATACCGCTCGTCAAACCAATCCGCCGTCCATTCCATCACATTTCCCGTCATGTCATACACACCCTCGGGGCTTTGATCGCCGCGAAATGCTCCGACCGGCGCGCTGTATTTGAAGCCGTCTTCGTCCCCGACGAGATTGGCGAAGCGGGGATTGGCTTCATCGCCCCACGGCCACGGCCGGGGCGCCACCCCTTTGGCCGCCCGCTCCCATTCCGCTTCGGTCGGAAGACGTTTCCCCTTCCACACGCAATACGCCATCGCGTCGTCCCACATGACCCCGACGACCGGGCTGAACGGATTCGTAATGGACGATAGCGGCGCAGTCTCCACATTGGGGTAGCTATACAGGCGCGGCTTGCGGTACCCGGTCGCCTTCACAAACACATAATACTGCGCGAAGGTCGTTTCGTACCGGTCGATCTCGTACGCCGACAGCGTCACGGTCCGTTCAGGTTGTTCGATCGCGCCGCCCCGCCGGTCACCCAAGGTAAACGGCCCCGCGGGAATGGGCGCCATGCGATCGAATTCCGGATCGACCTTGACGATCGCAAACTGCGATTCGGCCCGAGCCATGATGGCCCTCGCCTCTTCGATCTTCGTCGCGATCGGTCGGTACCCTTCGCCGCCGGAGGTCTGGCCCGGCACTCGCCCGGTCCGCGAAATCCCGACCCACAGGATGCCAACGGCCACGAACACCACGGCGAGATAGAGCCACTTCAACCCCTTACTCATCGGGCACTCACTTGGGCAACGAGCACGCGCGGCAGCCGCCAGCACGGTCCACGCTGCAGGTCGGCTTGCCGGCCGGAACGAACGTTATCGGGTCGGAAGGTTCGAGCGACCGGACCAGGCGACGGGCGCCTTGTCCAGCGCAAGGGGGTTGTCGGCAACGGGGTTCGACGCTGTTTCAGCCTCAGCGCGTTCTCGATTGGCCCAGCGCCGCTCCATAAACTGTCCGAACAGCAACCCGGCGAGGAACATCGCGCCGGCGTAGGACGAGACGTACAACGCATAAAACACGTGTTTCACCGCCCGACCTCCTGATTCGAAGGCACCGGCCGCAACCGCGAAGGGACCCCGGACGAGCGTGCAGCGCGGCGCCGCATCCACGCTTGCTCAGAGCGCTGGCCCACCCACATCCCCCACAGAAAGATCGCCCCGGAGAAGATGATCATGTACCGGACATAGAGTTTGCCCAGGACCTGATCCACGAGGAAGGCGGCCGCCATCAACACCACGACCGTCCCGACGTAAAACCTGAGTCGCATCAACGCCCCACCGTCGCCATCGCGATATCGGTACGCTCCCGCTCCTTCCGGCGACCGACGCGGTAGCCCCACACGAAAAAAACGGTACTGAACAGCAGGATACCGA
Source organism: uncultured Nitrospirota bacterium (assembly GCA_964570625.1). Lineage (GTDB taxonomy): Bacteria > Nitrospirota > Nitrospiria > 2-01-FULL-66-17 > 2-01-FULL-66-17 > JBFLXB01. The sequence goes on from CAZMYW010000007.1 coordinate 10,010, forward strand.
GGGGGTAAAACAGATAGTGACCGATGCCAAACTCGTACATGGGCGGGAATTCCCGGCGGCATTATAGGGATCACCGCCGAATGAAGTCAAGCAACGGATGGGGCCGCGGCCGCGTGAACAACACTTGACTTGACTCGCCTCGCGGGTTTTGGCATCCTACGACAACCGAAGGAGAGTCCATGGACGCGCAAATCGACACTCAAGAGGAACGTGCGGCGAGGAAGCGGTCGATCTTCGACTGGATCGTGTTGTTGGGAATGGTCATCAATCTCGTGATCGCCGTCTTCATGATTCTGTATTACTTCGACCTGCTCTGATCGGTCCTACCCCTCCGCGTCCTTCGCGCATCGAAATCCGATCACCGCACTGGTCTGGTGCGGAGCCGCGGTGAATCGCTTCGCGGTCCGGACCTCGGACGGCGTGTCGTTCCATGATCCGCCCCGGTACACGCGGTGTTTTCCGGTCTCCGGCCCTGTCGGCGACTCGAAAGGCGCGCCTAAATAGTACGTGTTGTCGTACCAGTCCGCCACCCACTCCGCGGCGTTTCCCGCCACGTCATAGAGGCCGTAGGAACTTCGCCCTTTGGGGAATGAGCCCGGCGGGGCGGTGTACGGAAACCCATCTTCCTCCCCCTGGTGGTTGGCCAGGCCCGGGCCGAACGTGTTGCCCCAGGGCCACTTGACGCCCCGTTCACCGCGCGCCGCTTTCTCCCACTCGCCTTCGGTCGGCAACCGCTTGCCCAACCACGCGCAGTAGTTCTTCGCCTGGGTCCATGACACGGCGACCACGGGCTGCTCGGGTGCCGTCAGCTTGGCGGGATCGTCCTGCAACACCGGAATCACGGGTTGGGGCGCCCTGGTCGCTCGCGCGAACGCGGCGTATTGCCGGAACGTCACTTCGTAGAGATCGATCCAGAACGCCTTGACGAACACCCCGCGCTGCGGCGTCTCATCCTGGTCGCCCTCGACCGGAGGACTGCCCATCAGGAACGGCCCGGCCGGTACGAGCACCATCTCGGACCCGTCTTCCTGCGCGGCGACCTGAAGGCGGCTGAAGTCCCATTGTTCGGTTTGCACGACCTCCGCCGGGCCCGACGCGGTTTGCGCGGCCAGACGACCGGCTGCCCGCGACTGGACCATCGCGTACAGCATGAACACCACCATCAGGACAAACGCAACAAACGCGGCCACCATCCCGTAGAACAGCGCGTCCTTCTTGATTGGTTCGGTGTCAGAGTTCTTCGGGCGTTCGTCCATCTGAGGTTCTCGCCAGGGGAATCGTCACGGGCGCGACCATGCGCTCCAGGATGCGGCCACCAACCGTGGCGTTGAAACAGACATGGCGGGGAAGATCCCCGCCATGTCGAGAGACATCGATCGGTTCGTCAGGCTCCACGAAAACATCCGCGGAGCGAGAGAATCGATGCGCTTATTTTGCGGCAAACGCGAAATCGGCCTTGGCCTGACCTTTAGCCGCGATCGTTACCTTGGCTTCTTGGGTGCCCAAGGTCGGATGCCATGCGTGGATCTCGTATTCCCCGGGCGGAACTCCGTCGATGCTGAACGTTCCGTCAGCGCCTACAATCGCATAGTAGGGATTGTCAACCGGTTGAAAGAACACCTGCATATAGTTGTGTTGGTCGCACTCCACCTTGAAGATGCTCTCCTTTTTCCGGAGGATCACGGGCTTCTTCACGGTTTGTCCCTTTTCGGGAAGAGGGAGATTGAAGATCGTGGTGTTGCTCGCCCCCGCCACTTCGTAGCTGTGCGGGTTATGAAGAACGCCCGTCACGGCTTTCGGATCGTTGGGATCAGCATCCTGATTCAAGATCCGAATTTCTTTCTTTTTCACCACCACTCCGGCGAAGATTGACGGTCCGCCCTGCACTTGGAATTTGCACCCCTCCGCCTTCACATCCGTCCCGTCGAATGTGAACGGCTTTCCCTTTTCAATGCCCTCAATGTACACGACGACGTCTTGGAGGGCGCCATCTTTGACTTTCACTTCTTGAACGACTCGATTGCCTTTGCCGTCAGAATCGAACTGCCCACAGAACTTGAAGTTCGGGAACTTGTCGAACACAAACGTCTTCGGCGGAGGCACCGCCCCTTTGAACGTGACTTTCCCGATCAACGTGCCGCCATCAGCGACCGGAGCTTCCGTGTATTCGGCATACGCCACCGACCCAAACGCCAGCCCCACCCCGACTCCCACACCAACCAACGCCCTGCTGAGTTTCATCGCACTCCTCCGGTTATAGAACACATCGAGAGAACACGTCCCATCCGCTGGCCACTCCTCACTCGTCCCGCGCAGTGTCCTCCACAACCTCCTTGGTTCGGCACTGAGGTAGACGATTCCGCCCTCCCGTTATTCACCAACCTTTACTGGGGAACTGGCCAACACAACCCGGTTCGACTGGACACGCCACCACACGGCAGGAACGAGCAATGCCTCTTGCTAGTACGGACCAGCCCCCCCGGCCCAAAAACCGCGGCGAAATATACGCCCGATTCGCAGGGCCTGTCAAGGGAAAATCGCGGCCAGGGAGTTAGTGGGACAACTTGGCGACCGACTCGCGAACCGGCGCCTCGGTCCCAATGGCCGGCCCGGTCCGACGGACCCGATCGCCGATCGTATCGGCGAGTTGGAGGCCGTGCGTTAAGCAGTCCCGAACCGACACCCCCCGGAGGTAGTTGCCCGTCAGATACACCCCATCAAGCGGGGCCAACAGTTGCTCGATCGCCGCGACGCGCGACGGATGACCGATCAAATATTGCGGGATCGCCCTGGGATGACGAACGACTCGGACGAGTTCCGGCTCGTGGGTCAGCCCCACGAGGTCTCGCAACGTGTCCACCACTAGGCGTGCCAGTTCCGGATCGGTCCATTTCAGGATGTCGGGATCACGCATGCCGCCCACGTAGTTCGTCAGCAACACTCGGCCCGCGGGGGCACGGTCCGGATAGACGTTCGACCCCCACAACGACCCGAGAATCGGCAGCCCCTCACGCTTCGGCACGAGGCAGCCCGATCCCTCGGGCAACCGCGAACACCATTCCCGACGCACACCGAGATGGACCAGCCCCACCGGCGCGTAGGGGATCTGATCGAGATGATCCGCCAACAGCGGAGACAGGTCGGCAACCAGCTTCGCCGCCGCATCGGCCGGGGTGGCGATCACCAACTGGTCGGCGTTGACGCGACGCGTGTGACCACCGACGTCGACATGCACGAGATACCGCGGGATACCATCTCGGACTTCACGGTGCACGCTGGTCACGCGGGCTCCGGTCACCACTCGCGCCCCAAGGACGGCCCCCATCGCCTGGGGAAGCTGCCCGACGCCGTCGCGGAAGGAGAAGACGCGGAGCGGTCGGCGCGCGCGGCCGTGTTTCATCCGGGACCGCAGCACCCCCCACGTCACGCTCCCGTACGCGCGTTCCATCGCGGCAAGTTGGGGAAAGCTGCTGCCCATGGACAGTTCTTCCGGATTGCCGGCGAAAATTCCCGCGACGAACGGCTCGACGCCGTAGTCCACCATCTCGGGCCCGAATCGCCGGCGAACGAACGCAGCCACGCTTTCGTCGGCGGCGACCGGTTTCCGTGCCTGAATGAACGGCTCTGCCAAGGCGCGGAGTTTGGCCCACGGCCCCCACAAGGGCGAGGCGGGGAAATCCACCAATCGGGACGGCACCGGAACGAGCGAGCGATTCTTGACCAGGTAGCGCCGACGGGACACCGACTGCTGGAACACGCGATCCTCGTCGAGGCCCAGCTCGCCGCACAATCGGTCGACTTCAGGGTTGAGATTGAGCAGGCTGTTCGGCCCGTGTTCGAGCAGATACCCTTCTGGGGTTCGCTCGCTCCACACGCAGCCGCCGATACGATCGGACCCCTCGAACACGGTCACGTCGCACCCCGAGCGCACCAAGCCGTATGCCGTGGCGAGACCCGACACGCCGGCACCGATGACCACCACTTGGTTCTGCGGTCTCACCGTTGTGAGCCCATTCTGTTTGAAGCCACCACCCGGGAACGTCGTACTGGGACGAAACGCGGATCGCTCGACGGTCAAGATGTCGAACGTGCTGCCGTGCGGTCCTACCCCTACTTACTGAGCGGTGTGCGCGACGATTAGAAAGGAAACGGGAGAGAAAGTCAAGACGTGTGCGAGTCGGAACCGAGGCCTGTCTACTTGTTCATGGACTCCAGAAATTCCCGATTGGTCTTGGTCGCGCGCATCTTGTCGAGCAGGAACTCCATACTCTCAACGGTACTCAAGGGGCTGAGCACCTTGCGCAGGATCCACATCTTGTTCAGGTCCTCCCGCTCGACCAGGAGTTCTTCTTTCCGGGTCCCCGACAGGTTGATATCGATCGACGGGAAGATGCGTTTGTCGGCGAGCTTTCGGTCGAGGTGCAGTTCCATGTTACCGGTGCCTTTGAACTCCTCGAAGATCACGTCGTCCATCCGGCTCCCGGTGTCGATCAGGGCCGTCGCCATAATGGTCAAACTGCCGCCGTTTTCGATGTTCCGGGCCGCTCCGAAAAACCGCTTGGGGCGCTGGAGGGCATTGGCGTCCAATCCGCCGGACAGCACCTTCCCGCTGGGAGGAGCGATGGTGTTGTACGCGCGGGCCAAGCGGGTCACGCTGTCCAACAGGATCACCACGTCGCGACGGTGCTCGACCAGACGTTTGGCTTTCTCCAGCACCATCTCAGCCACCTGCGCATGCCGTTGCGGGGGTTCGTCGAAGGTCGAACTGACGACTTCGGCTTTCACCTGTCGCTGCCAGTCCGTCACTTCTTCGGGGCGCTCGTCGATCAACAGGACGATCAACACGATCTCGGGATGGTTCTTCATGATCGCTTTGGCGATGTTCTGCAGCAGGACCGTCTTTCCGGTCCTCGGCGAGGCCACGATCAGCCCGCGCTGGCCCTTTCCGATCGGCGCGACTAGTTCCATCACACGCGTCGAAATGTCATCCGATCCCGGCGCCTCGAGGCGGATCTTCTCCATCGGATAGAGCGGCGTGAGGTTGTCGAAGAGGATCTTGTCCCGCGCGACCTCCGGATCCTCGAAGTTGATGGTCTCCACTTTGAGCATTGCGAAATACCGCTCACCTTCCTTCGGGGGACGGACTTGACCGGACACCACGTCGCCGGTCCGCAGGTTGAAGCGACGGATCTGCGAGGGAGAAATATAGATGTCGTCGGGGCCGGGAAGGTAGTTGTAGTCCGGGGAGCGCAGAAATCCGAAGCCGTCCTGGAGCGTCTCGAGGACACCCTCGCCGTAAATCGTCCCGTTTTTCTCGGATTGCGCCTGCAGGATCGCGAAGATCAATTCCTGTTTCCGCAGGTTGCTGGCGCCTTCGATCTTCAGGTCCTTGGCGACTTCGTTCAGGTCCGCGATCGTCTTCTCTTTCAACTCGCTTAGATTCATGAGTCCTCCTGCCGGCCCGAGAGCACGCTGCACACGCGCGATCTCTTCGTTCGCCAGTGTTCCGCAATCACGTTCATGCCCGTGCGTCGGAGAGTGCGGTCCGTTCGGTCAGTGTGTCCGACCGCGAAGCCTGTCGGTATTCAATCAGTATTCAAATCGTACGTGGGGGTTTGATGTCCTTACCACCGCGAATGTATTTTGGGGGTCAGCGTCTGGAAGATACAAAAACCGTTGCTATTATACGAGGGTTGAACGAACGTGTCAAACGCTATTTTAACTTGTCGGTGTCGCCGACATCCGCTGGCTCCCGCCGGCGTCAGACGATATCGCGGGCTTTGACCGTCTTCCGTCCGTCGGACCGCGCGCGCTCGATCGCCTCCGTACAAATTTTTTCGACGCGCTGGCTGAGCGCCTCCAGCGTTTCCGCCGACGTGTTGAACCCGGCTTTTTCACGTACGAGTTTTTTGATCTTCGACGACACCACCAGCATATCCGACATCAGCACTCCTCCTCAGTGTATTGCCGCCCGCGCGTTGCGCGGCTCCCGATACGCGAAGGGCACCCCCAACGGGTGCCCCGTGTCGCGTGGCTCCGGTTCTTCACACAAACAGCGAGATATCGCTGTGCGATGCATATTCTAAAAACGTCGCCGCCCCGACCGGCTCTTCCAGTCCGTCGATCAGATCCTCTCGCTTGATGCCCATCATGTCCATGGTCATCTGGCAGGGCCAGAGTTTGACTCCGCTCTCGAGTGCCAGCCCCATCAGCTCGGGAATCGACGCGATGTGTTTCTGCTTGATGGTGTGTTTCATCATCAAGGTGGCCAGACCGGTCATCCCCGGAAGGGCGCCCAGCAAGTTCGGCATCGGCATGGGCATCGCCGGGTTGGCCAGAGGAACGAATTTGAGATGTTCCAGCTCCTTCTTTTTGAGGATATGGAGCCCGAAAAAGGTAAAGAACACTCCGGCTTCCATATCAAGCGCAGCCGCGGTGGTCGCCAGGATCAGCGGAGGATACGCGGCGTCGAGGGTCCCTTTGGAAGACACGATGGCCAGGCGTTTCGGTCGAGCCCTCTGACGGGCCTCCGCGTCGAGCGCGGCTTTGACTTGCTCGCGGACCATGGCTTCCAACCGGTGTTCGGCCAGTTCTTTGACCTTCGCTGCCACCAAGTGATCCATCTCTTCTTGCGACGACACGCCCATCAGTCACCCCGCCGATCGTAGCCGACTGCGCACGGCTACTTGGTTTTGCGAATGATAAAAATGTACGACCCCTGCTCTTCTCGCGTTTCCAGCAACTCGTGTCCGGTGCTCTTCGACCACGCCACCATATCGGGCTTTGACCCCGGGTCGGTGGCCACCATCTGAAGGATCTGGCCCACCGTCATCTTCTCAATGGCTTTTTTGGTCTTGATCACCGGCAACGGACAGTTGAGTCCCTTGCAGTCCAACAATTGATCGACTGTATGCGCTGCACTCATCGCTTCTCGTCCGGTCCCCGTGATGTTCAAATTGTCGCCGTCACCACACCGTGACACATGCGGCGTCGCACACCATCTTCGCGATGTCGTCGTATCCGACTCGTCGGTACGGGGTGTCGATGCCGCGCGCGGCCACGTCGTCGCTGTTCACGCTCACCGCGAGCGTCGCCGGGAGTTCGACGAACACGCCGTCCTGGACCAACACCACCTCCACCGATCGATCCCGGCTCTGCGCCGCGATCACGGACATCGCCAGCGTGTCCTCGCGCCGCCGCACGATGTGCAGAACGCGACCCGCTACCACGCAATCACCACCGCCGAGCCCGCCATGAGGCCAACCAGCGCGTCATGATCCACGGGTTCGACCCGCGGCCGCACGGCCGATCGTTGCCCGGGCCGCAACGCCTCCTGCTCGACGACCTCTCGAATCTGACACGCGTCGAACAATTCCAGCGATTCGGTCAGACCCGGCCGCTGGAGGACATCGCCGTCCAAGGTCAACGCAGCGGATGCCCCTTCTCCGGCATACACCACCGTGACCCGATGATTCGACAGGGTCATCCCGAGTGCCATACGAAGCGCTTCATGGACCCGCCCCGTGGTCAGGGGGCTACTGCGGACGGCAACCACCACGTCCTTCACCGTTGATCAATCACCGAAGGTCAGAAAGCGATCGGCGCGGTCCACGATTCGGGAGAGTTCGTACTGGCTGGCGATTTCAACGCCGGGATACATGTCGGGTTCGGACACGCCCCGCGCCTCGGCGGTCACCCCGCACACCGCAACCTTGGCCCCCAACGCCAGCAGCGTCGGCATGGCGGTGTACGGCCGTTTGGGCGACGACACGGCGCGTGCATGGTACACGCCCTCACCCATCAAGAACAGATCGACCTCATGGCCCTGTTTCAACCACGCCTCCGACAATTTTCCCACCAGATAGGCGTTCGCATGATCGGCCCCGCTGGTCAGTAAAATGCCGATTTTCATGGCGAATTGTATGTCGCTCGGAAAACGTTTGTCAACCTACATCCCGCGGCGGTCATCCCCTTCTCACGGTTCGAGATCGAACGGTGCGCCGTTCGCCTCGCGGCGCGGCTGTGCTACAATGGCGTCCGCACGTCCGGAGTCACGGAGGCACGTATGGAGACGCACGAGGCGTTTCGCGATCGCTTGTTGAGTGTGATGGACCGCAAGGACCACTGGGCCTGGAAGGCGTTTGCGACCGGCGCGGTCACGGTGGCGCAACTCAAGGTCCACTTCCAACAGGAGTACGCGGTGTACGTCCGCGACTTTCCGGTCTTCCTCGCCCGACTGCACGGCAAGAACCCGCCCATGCCGGTTCGACGGGCGCTCGCCGAGAACTTATACGAGGAGGAAACCGGCGGGTTGACCCGTGGTCGCGCGCATCCCGATCTGTTTCTCTATCTCATGGAAGGGTTGGGGTTCTCGCAGCAGGACTTCGACTCCATCCAATTCCTCCCCGAAAGCGCCGACTATCGGCGGTGGCTCGACCAGGCGACCACGACCGCCTCGTGGATCGAGGGCGTCGCGGTCGCGACGATTTTCGTCGAGGGCAGCGTTCACGAGCGCGCAGTCCTCAACGGCACGGCGCGAGAGGAACCCGATATCGAGCGAAAGATCGCCGACCATCCGCTCGTGAAGTACCACCATGTCGCGCCGCGGTATCTGGACCTGATCCGCGCCCACGGGGCCGTCGAAGGGCTGCACCGCCGGGACGCGTGGAAGATGGTCATGGACTATGCAACCGACTCCGAAGCCAAACAGCGGGTCCTCCACGCCATGGAGCGCTCGATCGAGTTGTGGTTAGCCTACCGGGACGGCGTGGCCCGGGCGTGCGGAATCCGGCGATAGTCGCGGCGCGGCTCCGGGAGTGACCGGTCCTGCGCTCGGGATCACCTGCGCAGTCGTCACCTGTCTGACGTGGGGCGTCGCGGACTACTTTGCCGCGCTCATGGCGCGCCGCGTCGGTGAAACCGGCGCGCTCCTTCGTATCCAACTCGTCGGCGTTCCCATCCTCCTACTCGGCTGGGCGATCCTCCGCCCGCCGCTGCCCGAGGCCGATAACCTGGCATGGATCACAGCAGCCGCGGGCTGCTTCGTGGTCGGGTATCTCGCCTTCTTCAACGGCCTTCGCGTCGGCGCGATCTCCCTCGTCAGCCCGATCAGCAGCGCGGGCTCCGCGGTGCCGGTGTTGGCGGCCATCGCCTTCTTCGGAGAAGCGCCGTCCGCGACGCGACTGGGCGGCATGGGACTGACGCTGATCGGCATCTGGGTCCTCTTGGCCGACCCCGGCGCCATCGGCGCGATCGCCCCTCAGGGGCGCCGGCAAGGAATCCGTGCGGGCGTGGTGACGCTGTTGGCGTGGGGATCCGGCACGGCGCTGCTGTTGCCCGCGGTGAAGACCGCAGGAGCGTTCGTCTCCGTCGCTACGCTCCGCCTCGAGGTGTTGGCGATCATCGCCGTCTGGTGGCTGATTGACCGCTCCAGATCTCGGGGATCCACCACCGACCCATCGGTCGTGATCAGCGCCGACGTACACCCAAGCGGAAACTGGCGATTGGTGGTGCCTGCCGCGGTGCTCGACCTGACGGCCTTTTTTGCCTACGGGGTGGCGCTCCGGGACGCCCCGGCCGCGGTCGCGGCGCCCATTGCCTCCGCCTACCCCCTGGTCACGATCCTCATCGCGAGGCAACACCTCCACGAGCGGCTGACCAATCGAGAATGGATCGGCGTGGGACTCACGCTTGTCGGCGTCGGGTTGATCGGGGCCGGATGCTGCGACACGCCCTAACCCGACCCCAGACGGGACGCCACGTTGGTTGAAAAGGTGGGAACTGCCTGCTAAGATGACCCCCATCGTGTCGAGACTGGGCGTCGAGCGCAGACTCTTTGGAACCGACGGCGTTCGCGGCACCGCCAACGTCGAGCCGGTTACCGCCGAAACCGCCATGAAGTTGGGCCGGGCGGCGGCGTATCTCTTTAAGAAACACCGCACCGGCCACCACCGCTTTGTCATCGGCAAAGACACCCGTCTGTCCGGCTATATGTTGGAAAGCGCCCTGACGGCCGGCATTTGTTCCATGGGGGTCGACGTCCTATTGGTGGGGCCGATGCCCACCCCGGCCATCGCGTTTTTGACCAAGAGCCTCCGGGCCGACGCCGGCGTGGTGATCTCGGCCTCGCACAATCCGTTCGAAGACAACGGCATCAAGTTCTTTTCGCATGACGGATTCAAACTGCCCGACAGCGTGGAACACGACATCGAAGAGCTGATTTTTTCCGGAGCGATCGACCACGAACGACCTACCGCGCGGGAAATCGGCAAAGCATTCCGCGTGGACGACGCGGACGGTCGCTATATCGAGTTCGTCAAGAACACCTTGCCGAAAGGCATGCAGTTCGACGGCATGAAGATCGTGGTGGACACCGCCAACGGCGCGGCCTACAAAGTCACGCCGACGGTGCTGCGCGAGTTGGGGGCGGAGGTGATCACGATCGGAGATCGGCCCAACGGCACCAACATCAATCAACACTGCGGCGCCCTCTACCCCGAGGGGCTTCAAAAAGCGGTCGCCACGCACCGCGCGGACATCGGCATCGCCCACGACGGCGACGCGGACCGCGTGGTGTTCTGCGACGACCAGGGCAAAGTGGTTCACGGCGACCAGATCCTGGCGCTCTGTGCGCTCGAGCTCGAACGCTCCGGCCGGCTGGCGACCCACTCGATGGTGGCCACGGTGATGAGCAACCTCGGTCTGGAGTTGACGCTGCGCCACGCCGGTATTTCACTCGCGCGGACCGCGGTGGGCGATCGCTACGTGCTCGAACGGATGATCAAAGACGGGTGCGTGTTCGGCGGCGAACAGTCCGGGCACGTGATTTTCCTCGATTTCAACACCACGGGCGACGGCTTGATCACCGCGCTGCAGGTGCTCGCGATCATGGAACGAACCGGTAAACGCCTGGCCGAACTGAGCGCGTGTATGACGGTGTTTCCCCAGGTGCTGGTAAACGTGCGCGTGGCCGAGCGCCGCGAACTCGCCGACATTCCGGGCTATGCCAAGATCGTGTCCGACCTGGAGCGTCGACTGGGACCCCAGGGGCGAATTTTCGTGCGGTATTCCGGCACCGAACCGTTGCTGCGCGTGATGGTGGAAGGTGAAGATTTTCACGTCATTTCTCGCGTCGCCGAAGAGCTGGCCGAGACGCTCCGAAGCGCGGTGGGCGCCGGCCCGTCGATGGATACATGATCCGGTGGCTGCTCCTGCTGGCGCTGGTCGTGACGGCTCCCCGTGGTGCCGCGGCCGCCGAGCCGTACGACGCGGTGTTGGCCAGCCCCCATAATTTTTTCGTGCGATCCGAGTTTCCAATCGGCAGCCGGGTCTGCTACGGGTGCCACGCGGAGGGCCCCGGCCGTGTCGGCCCGGCCCCAATGTCGTCGGGAACGGCCATTGCTGCACCGGTTGCTGACGGGGCTGTGTCGAGCACCCCGGCCTCCCCACCCGACACGGAACCCGCGCCGCTTCCTCCGCTCTGGCAACGCGGGGCGAAAGCCTATGCCGTCTCCCTCAGCACCGGGGGGTCTTCGACGGCGTGCCTCGGGTGTCACGACGGCGTGTTGGCGCAAGAGGTGCATCGCATCGGCCAACCGGACTCCCCGGTGTTCGACCATCCGTACAACGTCATGTACCCTCGCCTGGCGAACGGCCGGTTCGTGCCCGAGCGTCCCACGGTCAATCAATACCGGTACTGGTCCATTCCCGACCTTCACAACGGCGATTTGGTCTTGCCGACCGGTCCCACGTCCAACCTGCTGACGATGCCGGCCGCGACGGCCGGCGCTCGCGTGGTTCGCACGTCGGAGGGACTGGTGCAGTGCGACAGTTGTCACGATCCGCACAATAACGGCAGCGCGCCGTTTCTTCGCGCACCCGCCCACGATCTCTGCCTCATCTGCCACGACCGCTGACGAGCGATCCGCCGCGCTCCGCTGATTCAGGCGCACCACCCGCGGCAGTGCACGTCTCGGCCGACACGCGGGTTGTCCGCCCGCTGGTCCCACTTGCGCTCGCGCTGGCGATCGGCATTGCGCTAGGCACGCTGGCCGAGCGTTTCCCCCTGAGCGCCCTCGCCGTCGCGCTCGCCGTGGGCCCGGTGACGTTTCTCGCGCGCCGCTCGTTGCCCCGTGCGCTGGCATTCGGGCCCGTGCATTGGGTCGTGATCGCGACCGCGATGGCGTACACGATCGTGCTGCCGCGCCCGATGCCAGATCCGCGGGTGGTGACCGACCCCGTGACGCTCGAAGCCGTATTGGACGCTCCGGTCCGCCACATGTCCGATTGGTCCTCGGTCACCGCGTCCGAGGTGCGGTTGATTGAACGCCCCGCGTCCGCGCTGGTGCAGGGACGGCTCAGGCTCTCGGGCCCACCCGAAACATTCGCCGGGCTGCGATACGGCGATCAGATTCGAGTTGAGGCGCAGTTCCGGCCCCCGCACGGCTTTCGCAATCCCGGGCTGTTCGACTACGGTCGCTGGCTGGAAGGGCAGGGCGTGGTGGCCGTCGCCACCGTCAAACCAGGATCCGTCGCGCGCATCGGACACCGATCGTCCCCCCTCTTCGATCCTGTCTACGAGTGGCGGGAGCGCATCCGGGTCGCGGCACTGGCGTCGCTGCCTCCCGAGACGGCTCCGTTTTTTCTCGCCATGATCACCGGCGAGACCGGATACCTGACCGCGGAACTCCGCGAACGGTTCATGGCCTCCGGGACCGTGCATCTGCTCTCGATCTCCGGGTCGCACCTGGGGCTGATTGCATTGGTCGTCTTCTTCATCGTTCGCCGCGCGGTCCTGTGGCTCCCGGAGCGCCTGCTGGTGCGATTGACGCTCGTGGTCATGCCCTCGCAGATCGCGGCCGTCGCCACCATGATCCCCGTCACGTTTTACGCGCTCCTGGCGGGCGGGCAAGTGGCCACGATCCGCGCGCTGGTGATGATTCTGATCTACCTCGTGGCCGTGATCATTCACCGACAGGACGACCTCTTCAACACGCTCGCCTTGGCAGCGATCCTGATCCTCGCCTGGGACCCTCACGCGCTGACCGACGTCTCGTTTCAATTGTCGTTTCTATCGATCTGGTGCATCGCGCTCGGACTGGAGTGGTGGTCGGCGCGCGAACTCCCCCAGACCGATCCCGACGCCCCGCGGTGGAGCCGGCGCTTGGGATCGAAAACCGCGGCGCTGCTGCTCACGTCGGTGGCCGCTGGCGTCGGGACCCTCCCCCTGGTCGCCTATCACTTCAACCAGGTGAACTGGGTGGGGTTGGTCTCCAACCCGATCGCGATTCCGCTCGCGGGCGTCTTAGTGGTCCCGCTCGGGCTGGGGAGCGGCATCGTTGCGGCGGCGTCGCGTTCACCCACGCTTCCCCTCGCCGAATGGAACGCGGCGGCGCTCGATGTCCTGCTGCGCGTGACGGACTTCTTCGCGTCGTGGCCGCTGGCGATCGCCCATGTCGCCGCGCCTCCCATCGCGTTCGTCGCCGTGTGTTATCTGGTCCTGGCTGCGCTGGTGGATCGACGAGTCAAGCCGTGGAAACGCGGGGTCGCGGGCGGCGCGCTGGTCATCCTGGCCGTGCTCTGGCTGGTCGGGACGCCGCGCTGGATGTCCAGCGACGCACTGGAGGTGACGTTTCTCGACGTGGGACAAGGCGACGGCGCCGTGATCCGCTTCCCGTCGGGTCGCGTCATGGTCGTGGACGGCGGCAAGCGATTCTACGATCTGGACGCCGGCCGGTTGGTGGTGGCCCCCACGTTGTGGAACCAAGGGGTCGACCGGATCAACTACCTCGTGGCCACACATCCGCAGCTCGATCACATCGGGGGACTGCTCTTTGTGGCCGATCGATTTCCGATCGATGAGGTCTGGATCAACGGGCGACGGCCCGACCGGTGGGCGGCGCGTGAGTTCGAGGAGCTGATGGCCCGCCAACGGATTCGCACCTCGATCGTCCCGCGGGATCAGCCGTTGTGGATCGATGCCGTTCGCGTCTGGCGGGTCAATCCCTGGGCCGAGGCGCCGTTCACTCCGCTGCCAAAAAACGGCGATGAAAACGACCGATCGATCGTTCTACGCGTGGAGTACGGACGCGCCTCGATCCTGTTGGCGGGTGACATCGAAGCCGCGGGGGAGCGTGGGGTAGTCGCCGCCAATCCGCAGTGGAATCTGCTTCGCAGCACAGTGCTCAAGGTCCCACACCACGGGAGTCGCGGCTCGCTGGACCCCGACTTTCTGCGCGCGGTGGCGCCCAAGATCGCGGTCATCTCGGTCGGCGCGACCAACACCTACGGCCACCCCGCCCGCCAGACGCTCACCGCGTACAAGCGCCTCAAAACCACCGTGTTTCGGACCGATCTGGACGGCGCGGTCAAAATCGTGACCGACGGCACCCGGCTCGACGTGTTCCGCTACCCGGACTTGACCACCCAGCGCGTGGCGTGGGGCCGTGGGATGGCAGCGGTCGAGTGGCGAAACCTTCGCACTGTCTTCGGATCCCCGACCCCAACCCTCACGTTGGATCTGACGAACACCGAACTACCGCTGTAACGCTACCGCGCGTTGGCTTGGTAGACTTTCATGGCTTCGGGAAGCCACCCCTGGATCTGTTTGATCCGCGTCGCGTCGCTGGGGTGGGTCGACAAGAACTCGGGCGGAGCGCCGTTCTGCCCTTGGCTCATGCGCGTCCAAAACTCAGTCGCCTGGCGAGGGTCGTAGCCGGCTTTGGCCATGAGGGTCAGCCCAATCTGGTCGGCCTCAGACTCCTGGTGGCGGCCGAACGGAAGCATCACTCCAACACTGCTGCCGATGCCGAACGCCTGTTCGACTTGTTGGGCGGTGGCCGGATTCCCGCCGCCGAAGACCATCCCCGCAGTCTGGCCCGCCAGATCGGTCAGCAGACCGGTGGACATCCGTTCGGCCCCGTGCCGCGCGAGCGCGTGCGCCACTTCGTGGCCCACCACCACGGCCAGGCCCGTTTCATCCTTTGTGAACGGCAAGATCCCGGTGTAGACCACAACCTTTCCGCCCGGCAAACAAAACGCGTTCGGTGTCTTGTCCTCGACCAGATTGAATTCCCACTTAAAGTCCTGGCGGTCCGCCGCCTTGGCGATCCGCTCGCCCACGCGGCGGACCATATCGGTGGCGGCCTGATCCTGGCTGAGCTTGGCGGACTTGAGCGTGTTCTTATACGCTTCCTCGCCCAAACTGATTTCTTCCTCGGACGAGATCAACAACAACTGGTGCCGCCCGGTGAGCGGCACGGTCTGGCAGGCAGCGGTCAACAACGCGAGCGCGCAGCTCGCGGCGAATAACCAACGATGAGCAGTCTTCATCCCGACTCCTTTCGGCGACGGAATTATGGCACAGGGGATGTCGCTCCTCAAGGCAGCGCAGATCGACTCGCCGGAACGGGTCGATCCACCGTCAGTCCATCAGAGACGAGCGACCGTGAGTGTGAGCTATGGCCCGATCAGATGAGCGAAGAGTTTGGTGGAGGACACCGCCCATTCGATGAACGGTTTGGGGTAGACGCCCAGGATCACGGTGCCTGCCAGCGTGCTGTAGACGACCGCCTGCATGGGCGCGGACATGGGGATGGGGCGGCGGTCGGTGGGCTCGTTGATGTACATCTTCTTGACCACCACCAGGTAGTAGTATAGGGAGATCACGATGTTGACCAGGCCCACACACACCAGGACGATCAACCCCTCCTTCATCGCGGCCGCGAACACGTAGATCTTGGCGATGAAGCCCCCCAGAGGCGGCACGCCGGCCAACGAGAGGAGAAACACCAGCATGGCGGCCGCCAGGAGCGGGGCGCGGCGCGCCAAACCGCGGTAGTCGTCGATCAGGTCGCTCCCCGTGCGGAGGGAAAAAATGATCACCACCGCGAACGCGCCCACGTTGGCGACCATGTATGTCAGCAAGTAGAACAGCACCGCGTCGCCGCCCATCTTGGTGCCGGCGGCCAGACCGATCAGGATGTTCCCCATCTGCGCGATGCCGGAATACGCGAGCATGCGTTTGATGTCGGTTTGCGCGATGGCCACGATGTTGCCGTAGGTCATGGACAACGCGGCCATGCCGATCACGATCCACACCCACTCGGGTTTGAATTGCCCGAACGTCGAGAAAAACACGCGTAGCACCACGGCGATCACCGCCGCTTTGGGCGCGATCGACAAATACGCGGTGACCGGGGTGGGCGCGCCCTGGTAAATGTCGGGGATCCAGTTGTGGAACGGAACCGCGCCCAGCTTGAACCCCAACCCCACCAGCAGGCACAAGAAGCCGATCACCAGGCCCCCGGTCAGGACCGGTCTGGCCGCGGCGATCTCGGGGAAGATGATGGTCCCGGTCTCCCCGTAGATCAAACTGATGCCGAAGACCATCACCGCGGCGGTGAACACGCTGAGCACGAAAAACTTGAGGCCGGCCTCGCTGGATCGCAGGTCGTCCTCGCGCAGATACGCCACCAGGATATAGAACCCGAACGTGGAAAACTCGATGGTGATGAACATGGTCAGCAAATCGTTGGCCGACGCCATGAACAGCATGCCCAGCGCCGAGAGCATGATCATCAGGTGGTACTCGCCGCGGAAGAGCACAATGCGTTTGACGAAATCCAGCGACGCCAACACCACCAGGATCGTGGCCAAGATCACGACGATCTTGAAGAACACGGCGAACGGATCGAGAACGAACGTATGCTTGAACAATGCACCTTGGATCCCGGACGCCCACATCCATACCAGGCTCGCGAGAATGCCGCACAACCCTCCGACCGTAATCCACCCGAGCGTGTGTTTGCTGACCTTGGGGAAGGTGAAGTCCACGAACAACACCACCAAGACGAGCCCCGTAAGTAAAATCTCCGGGAGCATCAACCAGAGGTCGCTGAACGAGATGGCTAAGTTGAATTCCATTATCTAATCACTCCGACGGAGGCCACCGCGCCCGCCGCATTGATCTGTTCTAAGATCGGCTGAACACCCGCACTGATCACATAAATGAATTGGCTCGGGAACAGTCCGAAGTACAGGCTGCCGAACATCATGATGAGGAGCGGTACGCGATCGATCCAGCGCGCGTCCCCCGCGTGCGCCAACTTCGGATCCATATCCCCCAGAAAGAGGCCGATGAACATCCGCAGGAGGTACGCGAGCGTGATCGCGATGCCGATCACCGCGATCACCACTTGCACGGGATATTTCTCCCAGCTCCCGGCCAGAATCATCAGCTCGCCGATGAAGTTCACCGTGCCCGGTAACCCCACCGAGGCCATCAGCCCCACCACGAACGCGCCCATGATGAACGGCATCTTCCGGCCCAGGCCCCCGAGCGACGGGATATCCCGCGTGTGGGTCTGGTCGTACACCCAGCCCGCCATCGCGAACAACATCCCGGTGGCGAGCGCGTGCGCGAACATGTACAACACCGCGCCGGTCATGCTGATCATGTTCATCGCGGCCATGCCGAGAAAGATGTACCCCATGTGACTGGAACTGGAGTAGCCGATCACGTACTTGGTGTCGCGCTGGAAAAACGCCACCAGCCCCCCGTAAATGATCGAGAACACGCACAGGATCGCAATCAGGAACGCCCACTCTTGGGTGGTTTGGGGAAACAGCCAGTAGCCGACGCGGATGATCGAAAAGTGGCCGAGCTTCATCAGGACGCCCGCGTGCAACATGGACACCGCGGCGGGCGCGGCCGCGTGGCCCACCGGAGACCACGAGTGCATCGGCCACAGCGGCGCGATCGAGGCGAACCCGAAAAATAAGAGCAACCAGATCACGCTGCGCATGGTGGGCGAGAACTGCTGCTCGTGACCCTGGAGCTCCAGGAGGTTGAAGGTGTTGAGGCCTGTGCCGACATAGGTCAGGAAGACGCCCAGCAACGCCACCACCGCGCCGGCCGACAGAAACAACGTCAGCTTCATCGCGGCGTACTCTTTGCTGTTGGACGCAAAGTTGAAAATGAAGGATAAAGAATCGCGTTTGGCCGTATCCTTCATCTCCAAATAACCCTTGGTGTGGCTGCCCCACACGCCCAACAGCGGATACATCGGCAGCACCGACATTTCGTAGAAGAAATACAGGAAGAACAGATCCAACGACACGTACACGCCGATCGTGGCGGAGGCCAGAATCAACAGGAAGATATAAAACTCCCGCGCCCGGTCTTCGATATGCCACGACACGAATATCCCCGCGAACAACAGCACCGAGGACGCCAGCACCAACGGCACGGCGATCCCATCCACCCCCAAGAAGAACGAAATGCCCAGAGCCGGAGCCCACTGGTATTGTTCGAGGAACTGGAACTGGGGCGAGCCGGGGGCGTAGTTGAACGCGTACAACAGGTACACCGACGCGGCAAACGAAATCCCGCTGAAGACGGCCGCGATCACGCGAATCTGCAGCAGCTTCTTGCCGTCGACGAACAACAGCACCGCGGCGCCCGCGAACGGCGCAAATAAGATGATCGACAGCAGGTGTTGATCGAGCATCACCGAGCCCCCGGATACCCGGTCTCGGCCGCAGGGGCGACCGCCCCTAAGTGATCAGGCGGAAGGCCGACCGTGGCCGGCACGGCGGCTTTGGGCTGCAACCGCGCGTGCAAGGCTTCGACCGATCCGTTGATCCGGTGCAGGAACGGCGACGGATACACTCCGATCCAGAACACCAGCGCCACCAACGGCAACACAATCGCCAGTTCCCGTCCGCTCAGGTCCGGCAATCGCTCGTTCACCGGTTTGGTCACCGCGCCGAAGATCGCCCGCTCGTAGAACCACAACATATACGCAGCGCCTAGAATCACGCCCAGCACGCCGATCGCGCCGTAGATCCAGTGCGCCTTGAACGCGCCGAGCAAGATCAGGAACTCCCCGATGAATCCGTTCGTCCCCGGCAGTCCGATCGACGACAGGACCATGATGAGGAGGAACGTGGACAGCACCGGGACGGTTTTGGCCAGCCCTCCGAATTCGGCGATGGTTAAGGTCTGCCGCCGGGTCCAGAGAAACCCCGCAAAGAAAAACAGCCCTGCGGTCGAGATCCCGAGATTGATCATCTGGATCACGCCGCCCTGGAGGCCTTGATACGTCAGCGCGAAAATGCCGAGCGCCACATAGCCGAGGTGGCTGATCGACGAGTAGGCCAGGAGCTTGCGAAAGTCCGTTTGCATCAGGGCGATGTACGCGCCGTACAGGATGCCGATCAAACCGAGGCACATCATCACCGGCAGCGCCGCGCGGGCGCCGTCCGGCACCAGCGGCAGCGAGAACCGGACGAACCCGAACGTGCCCAGCTTGATCCCGCCGAGAATCACGCTCATCATAATCGGCCCGGAATACAGCGCGTCCGGCATCCAGGTGTGAAACGGGACAATAGGCGTCTTGAACGCAAAACCGAAGAACAGAAACACGAAGATCAGCAATTGGACCTCGACGGTCATCGGCGTCCGCAGCAGATCCAGCAGATCGAACGAGAGCGCCGGCGACAGGCCGTGAACCGACGCGAACCGGTAGTGCTGCAAGTACAAGATGACGATACCCACCAGCATCAGGACGCTGCCCAGCAGCGTATAGATCACGTACTTGACCGCGGCGTACTCCCGGCCCTCGGTCCCCCACAACCGGATCAGAAAATACGAGGGAATCAGCATCAATTCCCAGAACAAGAAAAACAACACCAGGTCGAGCGAGACGAACACCCCCAGCATGGTGGTCTGGAGCGCGAAGAGCGCCATGAGAAACCCGCGCACGCGTTCGGTGACCACCCCGGATGCGTAGATGACGATCAGAAGTCCCAACAATGTGGTCAAGACCACGAACAACACGCTGATGCCGTCCACCCCGACGTGGTAACTGACGCCGATCGTGGGAATCCACGCATGCCGCTCCACGAACTGCATGGCCGCTGAGTCGAGGGTAAACGCAAAAAACAGGGGCAGGCTCACCACCAAGTCGGCCGCCGCCACCGCGAATCCGACTTTCCAGGCCGTGGCCTCGTCGCGCAGCGCCCAAATCACCAGCGCCCCCACCAACGGGAGGAACGTGACGATCGTCAGGATCGGGAACCCGATCTGCTGGTGGGCGAAGATCTGTTCCATCATCGCTGCACCAGCAGGCTGGGCACACCGCCTCCGCTCCACCACCAGAAGAAATACGCCAGGATCGCCAGCCCGACAATCACGATGAACGCGTAATGGTGCACGAATCCGGTTTGCAACAGTCGTAACGCCCGCGCGCCCAGGTGATTCGAGTAGCCGATCACGTTGAGGAACCCATACAACACGTATTTCTCGATCCAGGTGGACAGCCACGCTCCGCCTTGCGTCATGCGCGCCACGCCGCGGACCATGCCGTCGATCACGGTGCGGTCGAACCAAGCACACATCACACCCCAACGTTTGGACGGTTCCACCACCAGCGCATCGTACAGTTCGTCCACCCAATACTTGTTCAACAGGAGGCGGTGGGCGCGCCGATACTTCGCGGCCCACGCCGCGGCCATCTCCGGCCTGCGCACATACATCGTGTACGCCAGCCACCAGCCGCCCAAGGCAATCAGGACCGACGACGCCATCAGCATGATATCGATGGCGCCGAACCCGTGGTGCTCGCCGCCTTCACCCGCGGTGACCGGAGCGAGAAACTGATGCAGCAACCCGCCTTCCGGCGGGATCCCGAGGAACATCCCACCCAACAACGACAACCCGGCCAGGATCATGAGCGGCACCGTCATCGTGCCGGGAGATTCATGGACGTGTTGCGCGACGTGGTGGTCCATCCGCGTGGTGCCGGCGAACGTGACGTAAAACAACCGGAACATGTAGAACGAGGTCAGGAACGCCCCGGTCATCCCGACCATCCAGAGCGCGCCGTGACCGCCTTTGAACGCCATGCCCAGAATCTCGTCCTTGCTCCAGAACCCAGCCAACGGCGGCAATCCGGCGATGGCGATGGTGCCGATCAGAAAGGTCGCCGCCGTGATCGGGATCTCGGCCTTCAACCCGCCCATCTTGCGGATGTCCTGCTCCCCACCCAACGCGTGGATCACGCTGCCTGAGCCCAGGAACAACAAGGCCTTGAAAAACGCGTGGGTGACCAGATGAAAAATTGCGGCCCCGTACGCGCCCACGCCGCAGCCCAGGAACATGTATCCGAGTTGGCTCACGGTCGAATACGCGAGCACACGTTTGATGTCGGTTTGCACCAGGCCGATGGTCGCGGCGAAGATCGCGGTCACGCCCCCGATCACCGCCACGGTGGTCAGCGCGATGGGCGCGAGATCGTAAATCGCATGATTGCGCACCACCATGTACACGCCGGCCGTGACCATGGTGGCCGCGTGGATCAACGCGCTGACCGGCGTGGGACCTTCCATGGCGTCGGGCAACCACGTGTACAGCGGGATCTGCGCGGATTTACCGATCGCGCCGATAAATAGGCACAACGCGATTGCGGTGGCCGTGCCGGTGGACAACTCGTGCGCGCGTTCGAACACTTCGAGATAGTTCAACGTACCAAACTGTTGGACGATCAAGAAAATCGCGATCAGAAAGCCGGCATCGCCGATGCGGTTGACCACGAACGCCTTGGTGCCGGCTTTGGTGGCGGACTCCTTCTCGAAGTAATACGCGATCAGCAGGTAGGAACACAGCCCTACGCCTTCCCACCCGATGAAGAGGACCAGATAGTTGTCCCCCATCACCAGCAGGAGCATGGAGACCATGAACAAGTTGAGGTAGGTGAAGAATCGGTAGTACCCCGGATCGCCGTGCACGTACCCGATTGAGTAGATGTGGATCAGCAGGCCCACGCCCGTGACCACCATCAACATGACGGCCGAAAGCGGGTCGATCAGGAAACCCAGGTTGATTTCCAACCCCCCGCCGAAGATCCACGAGTACACCGGGACGGAGATCGGCGACTCGCCGCCCACGACTCGAAGCAGCAACGAGATCGACAGCACGAACGAAATCGCGACCGACCCGACGGCAAAGTAGTGTGCCGCCTCTTTGAGGTACTTGCGCCCGAAAACGCCGTTGATCAGGACAGCGAGCAGCGGCAGGAGCGGGATGAGGACGACCGAGAGCATGCTAAACGGGCGTCCGAGTCTCCAGCAAACTCAGCCTGTTCAGGAGCGCGTCAGATGCCAGGCGGAGCGAGCGCCCGCACCGCAGCGTAGTGGGTCGTACGTGAGGAGCGGACGCGCAGCGACAACGCAGCAGATGACCGCTCATGGACAGGCTCTCACCATTTCAGCAGATTAATCTGGTCCACATTGGTCGCGATTTTTCCGCGGAAAATGACCACGATGATGGCCAACCCCACCGCCGCCTCACCCGCGGCAATCGCGATCGAGAACAGCGCGACCATCTGGCCGGTGAGAGAATCGAGGTAATGGGAAAACGCCACCAGGTTGAGATTGGCGGCGTTGAGCATCATTTCCACGGCCATGAGGACGATAATAAAGTTGCGACGAATCAGCACGCCCAGGAGCCCGAGCGAGAAGATGATCGTGCTCACGACAAGATAGTGGTTCAACGTAATCGTCATCAGTGCCCTGCTCCGCCGATAAGAGGCGCCTGCTGCGTTGTCACTTCAGCCCTGCATCCGCCATCTTCTCGGCGACCAGGTAGCTGTTCATGCCTATGCACCGTGGCCTCCATGATGGCCGCCCACGGGTTCCACCGGCGCCTCCGGCGCCGGGTCCGACCACCCGTTTCCATTGCCGCCCTCGCGCTCCGAAGGCGTGCCTTCGGCCTGCATGCGTTGCGCCGGCGTCTGCGGCGTCTTGGCCAACACGATCGCTCCCACAATCGCCGCGAGCAGATAGAGGCCGATCAGTTCGAACGGTAACAGGTAGTCGCTGAACATCACGATCCCGATGGCCTTGGTTTGGCCCACGCTCAGCACCACGTCCGGAGTGGCACTACCCGTCATTCCGGCATACGAAGAACTGAACAGGAGGAGGGCCGCCTGGGCGATAATCGCAATGGTCACGAGCCCGATGCCGATATACCGTTTGTGAAACACGCGTTCATCGCTCTTCAGGTTCAAGAGCATAATCACGAAGAGATACAGCACCAGGATCGCGCCCGCGTATACGATCACTTGCACCATCGCGATGAACTCGGCGTTGAGCAGGACGAAGAACCCCGCCATGTGGATCAGCATCGCAACCAGCGCCAGGCCGCAGTGCACCGGGCTGCGCAGCGTGATGGCGAGGACGCTGGACACAATCGTCACCGCCGCGAGGTAATAAAAGGCGACCGCGCTCACTCCAATCAGCCCTTCCTGGACGGGGCGGAGGGGAACTTGTACCGGTACTCGCGGGCGGCCTCGTCGCTCTCTTCCTGGTGGTGCGCGACGAGGTAACTCTTGGCTTCGGCGAGCAGCTGATCGCCGATCTGGTAGAGGCGGTCCTTGTCGAACATCAGATCGCGTTTGTTCCTCGTGGAGTATTCGTACATCTTGGTCATCGCGAGCGCGTTGACGGGGCACGCTTCCACGCAAAAACCGCAGAACACACACTTGGTGATGTCGATGTAGAACTCCGTGGCGATCCGTCGGAGCGGAGTGTCAGGGTCCTCTTCGCTGACGACCTTGATGCAGCGCGAGGGGCAGGCAGCTTCGCACAAATCACACCCCACGCAGCGATCCTTCCCGTCGTCGTACCGCAGCAGACACAACGCGCCGCGGTGCGCGTCCGGAATCGCGCGCTTCTCGTGCGGGTACTGGAACGTCACGGGTTTGACGAACATGTGCTTGAAGGTGGTCTTCAAGCCGTCCAGGATTTCCCGCATGACCGCCTTGTCGAACAGTTCCTTGAGGGTCATGCCCCGACCTTCGCGATCTTCACCCGCCCGGACTTGAACACCGGCGACTTGGTGACCGGATCGACCCGCATCGGCAGCAGATCTTTCACCGGCGGGTCGTTGAAATGCTCGGGGAATCGGCACGCGCCGGCCGGCAGGTCGAGGCTCACTTCGACCTCGACTTCCACCGACCCGTGCGGGGACGTCACCCTGACGCGGCCGCCGTCGCTCACCCCGAGCGCTTCGGCGTCTGGGGACGATATCTGGAGCGCGTGTTTGGCGCTGATCTCCAGCAGGCCCTTGTCTCGAGTGGACAACTTGCCCGAATGATACAGCACTTGATACAGCGATAACTCGATCGGATACTCTGCGGTCGCCGCATCCGCGGCCAGAGCCGGCCGCGCATACCGCGAGGCCATGTCCGCCAACAGGTCATTCCGCGGGACCGACGGCACTTGGAGGTCGAACGCCCCCGGTGCCGATTGCAGCACGTCGCGTCGAATCTCTTCCGCCCCGGTGTAGTCGAACGAGGCGCCCATGAGTTGGCCGAGCTCCGAGAAGATGGCCCAGTCCTCGCGGGCCTCACCCGGCGGGTCGAGCGCGCGGACCACGGGTTGGAGCATGCCCTGTCCGTCCAGGAACGTGCCGTCTTTCTCCGCCGCCAATGCCGCGGGCAGGACCACGTGGGCACACGCTCCGATCTCCGTCAGGAACGCGTCCTGCACGATCAACAGATCGAGCTTCGCCAGCGCGTCACGCACGCCGGCGTTGGCCGGCAAAGTTCCCAACGGATTTTCACCCACCGCGTAGAGGGCTTTGATCCGCCCCTCGCGAATACCGTCCAGGATCTCGGTCAACGTCCCGCCGCCCGCGGGGAGCGGACCGCTCCAGGCGGATTCCACGCGGGCCCGCGCGGCTGCGTCGTCGTATCGGAAGCCGCCGGGCAATCGATCCGCCATCGCGCCCGTTGCCACGGCGCCACGCTCGTTGTTTTCTTCGCACGGGCGATACACGCCAGACCCCTGCTGCCCGAGCATCCCGGCGGCGAGCATCAGATCGGCGATGCGCAGGACGTTGGTGTACCCGTCCGGCCGATTCACGATCTGTTCGCCCAACACAATGACGCGCGGCCCGCTTGTGGCCAACACCCTGGCGGCTTCGGTCAACGCTTCGCGCGACACACCGGTGGCGGAGGTCAATCCGTCCCACGAGACGTTGTGGAGCGCGCCGCCAAGCGCGGCCAGCGTCGCGCCGTGCTGGACTTGCGTATTCGCCGGGACCAGACCTTCCTCGACGATCGCTTTGGTCAACCCCTGGACGAACGCCCCCTCCGACCCCACGGCGATTTGATACGGATACGGCGCCAGTTTGGCCAGGTTCGTGCGCGTCGGGTGCGCGACGATCAGTTGGCTGTGGAAGTTGCTGAACGCGTCTTTGATCCGCAGCGCGACGATCGGGTTGGTTTCGGTCACGTCCGACCCGAGGACCAAGATCGCGCGGGCGAGCGTGAGATCGCTGAACGACACCGTGGGTTGGACGACTCCCAGCGCGCGCTCCATCGCGGCTACGTACACCGCGTGACCGTAGCGCGCGCTCGAATCGAGTTGATTGGTCCCCACCACCTGCCGCATGAACCGCTGGAATGCGTAGAGGTCTTCGTTGGTGCACCGCGCGGTGATTAATCCCGCGATCGCGTCGGGCCCGTGTTGGCTCTTGATCGCCTTCAGCCGTCGCGCGATTTCGGCGGTGGATTCAAACCACGAGGTGTCGACCAGCCGATCGCCACGGCGCATTAAGGGTTTCTTCAGCCGCTCGGGACTGTTGACGTAGGCAAAACCGAACCGGCCCCTGACGCACAACCCGCCGTGGCCGTCGACCGTCGCGGTGTGATCGTCCCACTTGTCTTTCCAGGAAAGCTGCGACGTCACCCGCACCACGGCGTTGTCGGTCACCTCCATGCGCATCTGGCAGCCGTCCGAACAGTAGTTGCACGCCGTCACGGTCTTGGTCAGTTGCCACGGCTTGTAGAGGTATTTGGAAAACTTGTTGGTGATCGCGCCCACCGGGCAGACGGCCAGGCAATCGCCGCAGAACTCGCACTCCAAGGCCTTGTCGCCCTTGGCCACCACGTGCGTGAACCCACCCTTCTTGAAGAACTGCAGGGCGTCCACCATCACCACTTCCTTGCAGATATTGATGCACTGCGCGCACAGGATGCACCGGTTCATATTGAAATCGAGCACGGTGCTGCGACGATCTTCGGGCAGGCCCTTTTGCTTGACCTCGCCGATCTGGACGATCCCGAAGTTAAAACTCATGTCCTGCAGTTCGCAGTGACCGTCCGCGTCGCACACCGGGCAATCCAGCGGATGAGTCTGCAGGTGTTTTTCAACCGCCTTCTTGCGCGCGTCGAACATGGACTTGGTGTCCACGCGCACGATCATGCCCGCCGCCACCGGCGACGTACACGAACGCACCGGCGCCTTCTTGCCCTCGACTTCGACCAGGCACACGCCGCAGGACCCGAAGGGGTCGAACGTGTAGTGGTAACACATACTCGGAATAGTCTTGCCCATCCCAATGACCGCGTCGTAAATCGACGTCCCCTCCGGCACACTCACGACCTCATCGTCGATGGTGAGCTGAACCGCCGGTTTTTCAGTTGTAATTGAAATCAGGTCTTCACTCATTTTTTTCTACACCGCGTCGCGGAGCCTGTTGAGGAACGCGCCAGATGCCAGGCGCCGCGAGCACCGGAGCGGAGCGTACTGTATGCGTACGTGAGCACCGGAAGCGCAGCGGCAACGCCGCAGATGGCCGTTGCTTCGCCACCTGGAAGGGCCCTTCGGGCCGATTACCATCCGCGCCCTCGGCGCGTCCAGGTTCATCGACAGGCTCTTCACCGGTCGCACTCCCCCATCACAATGTCATACGTTCCAAAAATAGTGACGACATCCGCGATCAAATACCCTCTCGACATAAAGTCGAACGCGCCCATATGGATGAACGACGGCGCGCGGATCTTGAGCCGGTAGGGTTTGCCCTCTCCGTTGCTCACGATGTAGAAGCCCAACTCGCCCTTATGCGCCTCGGTCCCGCAGTAGATCTCCCCCTTGGGGGTGGGGAAACCCACGGAGAAAAACTTGAACTGCATGATCATGCTTTCGAGGTTGTTGAACACCCGGTCCTTGGTCGGTGCGACGACCTGCGGCACGTCGGCCATGATGGGGCCTTCCGGGAGCTTGTCGAGGCACTGAACAACGATCTTGCTGCTCTCCTTGAGTTCCTCGATGCGGACCCAGTACCGATCGTAGGTGTCGCCGTTCACGCCGATCGGCACGCTCCACTCCACGTCGGCATACGCGCCGTAGGGCTCGGCCTTGCGCAGGTCGTATTCCACGCCGGACCCGCGCAGCGTGGGGCCGGAGAGGCCGAAGCTCAGGGCGTCTTCCGCCGAGATCACGGCGATGCCCTTGGTCCGGGCGAGCCAGATGCGGTTCTTTTCGAGGAGCACGTTGTACTCCTCGATCTTGGGCGGAAACGCCTTCACGAACGCGTAGAGCTGCTCGATGAGATCCGGCGTGAAGTCGCGCTCCACGCCCCCGATGCGGTACCAACTGGTGGTCAAGCGCGCGCCGCACAACTTATCGAAGAAGTCGAGCAGTTCCTCGCGGTCGCGGAAGGTGTAGAAGAACACGGTCATCGCGCCGATGTCGAGGGCTTGTGTGCCCAGCCAGAAGAGGTGTCCGATGATCCGCTGCACCTCGGCCACGATCGTGCGCAGATATTCGGCCCGCGGGGGGACCGTGATGCCCATGAGCTTCTCGACCGCTCGGCAATACGCGAAGTTGTTGTACATCGCGCACACGTAGTCCAGCCGATCCGTGTGCGGAATGAACTGGTGATAGGTGCCGTCTTCGGCGAGTTTTTCCACGCCGCGGTGCAGAAACCCCATCACCGGCGTGGCTTTCATGATCCGCTCGCCTTCGAGTTCGAGCACGACCTTGAGCACGCCGTGTGTGCTGGGGTGCTGCGGCCCCATGTTGAGCATCAGCTCTTCGGTCCGCAGCAGCGGCAGCTTTTTCTGGGAATACGGCGGAGTTTGGACCGGGGTCGTCATGGCGCTACGAGGGCCGAGTCGGCGCGGAGGGCGCGCCGCCATCGATGAAGTCGAACGTGTCGCGCCACCCTTTGCCCACCAAGGGGAAGTCCTTGCGAAGCGGGAACCCTTCGGTGTAGTCGTCGGGCATCAGGATTCGCCGGTGGTCGGGGTGATGCGCAAACCGGATGCCCATCATGTCGTACACCTCGCGCTCCATGAAGTCACAACCCTTCCAGAGTTCGGTGAGCGACTCCACCACCGGATCGGACTCCGGCACGCGCGTCTTGAGGCGAATCCGGTGGCGGCGTCGAACTGAATACACCTCCCACACCACCTCGAACCGCACCGGCTCGCCGAGCCAATCCACCGAACTCACGTGCACGATGTAGTCGTAGTCCATCCCGGGATCGTGGCGCAAAAACCGCGCGACCTCCAACACCCCCTCGCGCTTCACCTCCACCGCCCAATCCCCGCGAAACTCCACCGCCCGCACGAACGCCTCAGGGAACTTGGCTTTGATCTGTTCAGCGACAGGATGCATACGGTTCGCAGTTAACTTTCCGGACGGAGTTCACCCGTCCGAGGCTGCTCAGGAACGTGCCAGATGCAAGGCGGAGCGAGCGCCCGCACCGCAGCGTACTGAGTCGTACGTGAGGAGCGGACGCGCAGCGACAACGCAGCAGATGGCCGTTCATCAGCAGCCTCATGCCTTGATTCCGCCGTAGGATTCGCGTTGGACGAACACCCGCTGCTGCATGATCTTCTCTTGCAGCCGCAAAATCCCGTCGAACAGCGCCTCCGGCGTCGGCGGGCAACCCGGCACATAGATATCCACCGGCACGAAGCGATCCACCCCCTGCACCACCGGGTAGCTGTTGTAGATGTTGCCCGACGTGGCGCACGAGCCCATGGCGATCACGAACCTGGGCTCGGGCATCTGGTCGTACACCTTGCGGATCACGGGCGCCATGCGGCGGCAGACCGTGCCGGCCACAATCATCAGATCGGACTGCCGCGGCGAGGCGCGAAACACGCCGGCGCCGTAGCGGTCCATATCGTAGCGCGACGACACGGCCGCGATCATTTCGATCGCGCAGCAGGCCAGCCCGAACGTCATCGGCCAGAGCGAGCCCTTGCGCGCCCAGTTGATGGCTTGCTCCAACTTCAGGGTGACGAAACCCACGTCGCCGGTTTTGCCGTCGCCCGCGCGCGGCGTGATGTTGATCAATCCCATTCCAAGGCACCCTTCCGCCACGCATACGCATAGGCCGCGACAAATAGCAGGATGAAGATAATCATTTCGATCAGCCCAAACAGCCCAATCGAGTCAAACGCCACCGCCCAGGGGTACAGGAATACGAGTTCGACGTCGAAGATCACGAACAACATCGCGATGATGTAGTAGCGCACCGGAAACGGCATCCGGGCATCGGAAATGGGCTCGCTGCCGCACTCATAGGCCGACAGCTTCTCCGTCGAGTAAATTCGCGGCTGGATCGCGTAGCTGAACAACAACGTGCCGGCCCCGAACGCCGCCGCGATGGCCATAAACATCACGACCGGACCATAGTTCGAGAGGTAGGCTGAGAGCGCCGGATCGGGGGTCATCATTGCTCCAGAGAGCGTTGATTTTTATACTAGAGCGGAGGTTGTAACACGCCGTATTTTGGACAGTCAAGCGGCTAAAGGACCTAAGCCCCTACTTGGGGCAAACGGCCTACTCAGACGGGGGGTGAGCCGGCGAATCGGAGAGTCGGCGAAGGGGAGGGGGAGTGAAACGAACAACCGACGAATTCCGGTGTTGCCCGCAGGAGCCTATCCGCCTTACCGCGAAAGCGGAACCCGTTCAGGAACGCGCCAGCTGCCAGGCGGAGCGAGCGCCCGCACCGCAGCGTACTCGGTCGTACGTGAGGAGCGGACGCGCAGCGACAACGCCGCAGATGGCCGTTACTGGACGGGCTCCTAGTCCAACTTGGAGAGGCGGTCGAGGTCTTCCTCCTTGCCCACAATCACCATCACGTCGCCCTTCTGGAGGATGTCTTCGGCGTCGGGGTTGACGTTCATCTCTTCCACGCTTTTCCACTCCCCGCGCACCAGCTTGGTGACCCGGCGTTTGATGGCAATGACGTTGATGCCGTACGACGTGCGGATCGACGCCTCTTTCAGCGGTTTGCCCACGAATTGGCCTGGAACTTCAATCTCCTCGATACTGTAGCCCTGTGCAAGCTCCAGGTACTCCAGCACGTTCGGCGCGATCAGACGGTGTGCCAGCCGGACCGCGGCATCGCGTTCCGGGTAAATCACCTCGGTGACGCCCATATTGGCCAGGATCTTGCCGTGCAGCGGGGTCACCGCCTTGGCGATGATTTCCTTGACGCCCAGTTCCTTGAGGGTCATGACGATCAGGATGCTCGCTTCGATGTTCTCCCCGATGCTAACCACGGCCACATCCACGTTCTGGATGCTCACCGCTTTGAGCGCGCGCTCGTCCGTGGCGTCGCACTGCACGGCGTACGTCGCGAAGTCGCTGACAGCCTCGATCTGGTCCTCGTTGCTGTCGATCGCCAGCACTTCGTAGCCTTTTTTGATGAGCGTTTCGGCCACGCTGTACCCGAACCGCCCCAACCCGATCACCGCAAACTGCCGTGCCATCGTGTGCTCCTAACCGATTAACACTCGTTCCGGAGGATACCGGAACCGCCGCGTCTCATCCAACCGGACCAACGCCACGCTCACCGTCAGCGGGCCAATCCGACCGACAAACATAGTGAGGATGATCATGAGTTTACCGAAATCCGTGAGCAGCGCGGAAAAACTCAGCACGCCGCCGTCTCCGGTGGACAGCCCCACGGTTCCGAATGCGGACGCCACTTCGAACAGCGTCCGGAGAAAGTCTTGGCTGTCACTGACCTGAAGCACGAGGGTCACGCCCGTGACCAGCGTGAAGGCGAGCAGCGCGAGGGAGAACGCCCGGATGACGGTCTCTTGGGGAATGCGGCGGTTGAACGCGGTCACGTCGCTCCGCCCCAAGACGCCTGCCCACACGCCGACCAGCATGGTCCCGAACGTAGAGGTCTTGATCCCACCGCCAGTTCCGCCCGGCGATGCCCCGATGAACATCAGCAACACCAAGAGATACAGCGTCGCCCCCGTGCTCGCGCCCAGATCGATCGTGTTGAATCCCGCGGTCCGGGCGGAAACCGAATGAAAATACGACACCGTGAGCTGTTCCGTCAACGGCATCGAACCGAGCGTCTTGGGGTTACTGGCTTCGAGCGCCCAGAACAGGAGCATCCCGACGACGGTCAACGCCGCGCTGAGACTCAGCACCATCCACGTATGCACGGTGATCCGATAACTCTCCTTCGTGAAGTAGCGCAGGACGTCCCGATACACGATGAAACCGATACCACCCGCAATGATGAGCATCGTGACCATGATGTTGACAGTCGGATCGTGCTGATACGCAATCAAGCTGGTGGGAAACAGGGAGAAGCCCGCGTTGTTGAACGCCATCACCGAGTGGAACAGCCCTTGATAGAGCGCATGCGGCCAGGGGAATTCAACCGAAAACCGGATCGTCAGCACCAGAGCGCCGAGGCCCTCCGCGACGAACGTCATCAGCAGAATGCCTCTGAGCAGCCGAATGAGCCCCTCTACGGATAAGACATTGAGTGCTTCCTGCATCACTAAGCGCTGCTTGATCCCGACTTTTCTCCCCAACAGAACAATGATGATCGTGGACAGTACCATGTACCCAAGCCCGCCCAACTGAACTAGCACGAGGATCATGAGCTGACCGGTCAGACTGAAGTCAGTCGCCAGATCTCTGACGACCAGACCCGTCACACAGACCGCCGAGCTGGCCATGAAGAACGCGTCGATGAAGCGGAGCGAACGATCCGGCGCGGAGGCGATCGGCAGCGACAGGGCGATCGTCCCCACGGCGATCGCCCCGGCGAACCACAGGACGAGGATCTGCGAGGGCGTCAACGGATACGCGCCGATGCGGCCTTGATATGTCGTCGCTGGTTCCATGGATCTAGATCGACGCGAGAAAACCGGTGAGTCCGCGGCGAATCATACTCACCGCGATGGCGGCAAGCAACAGGTAGAACACCTTGGCGATCGCGGTCGCGCCGTTGACACCCAGGACCCCGATGACCTGATCGGCGTAGCGGACCACCACCCACGCGAGCAGGAGATTGAGCACGAGCGACAGGAACACCAGCCCGAACCCGTACGTGCCCATCAGCATCAGCGACGTGGTCAGGGTGGCCGGCCCCGCGATGATGGGCGTGCCCAGCGGCACCACGCCCAATGTCTGCGCCGACTTGGGCGCGGCCGAGCGCGTGCCGTCGCGCAACAGATCCGACACCGCGAAGACCAACAGCAGGATCCCGCCGGCCACCATGAAATCTTCCACGCGCACGCCCAACACCGAGAATGTCCCCTTGCCCAACAGGATGAAGGACACCGTCACGAAAAGCGCCGTGAGCACGGACTGGCGCGCGATGCGCGGCTTCTCCTCGGCCGAAAGCGACTGGGTCAACGAGTAGTAGGTGGGCAACACGCCGATGATATCGACTGCAACAAAGATCGGAAGGAACACTAAGACAAAGCGCTCAAGCGCGTCGGGGTGTTGCAGGAACGAGAGAGCTGTCATGGCAGCGTGGGCCGCGTTGTCGTCGACCATCCGTGTCGAACCTGCAACCGGCCCCTCGCAATACGGCCGGGATGATAGGCCCGTCGGGCTATGCTGTCAAGGAATCCAGCAGAACAGGTGTTCGACCCAGCGGCGAAGCGCCCTGCGCCGCCTGTCACCAAATCATCACAAAAGAGAGATTGACACGCCGCCGTCCCCTACGGTCCAATACGGACGGCGTGTTTGCGTACGATTTCGGCACAATCAGGAGGAGCGTCAAGCCATGAACTACTACGAGTCCAAGGACCTCGGGCGTTTCGGGGAGGTGGGGAAATTTTCCGGCGACCTCATGAAGAAGTTTTTCGAGTACTACAACGAGGCAACCGGGAAAGGCGGCGCGTTGACCAAACGCGAAAAGGCGCTGATCGCATTGGCCATCTCGCACGTCAAACAATGCCCGTACTGCATCGATGCGTACACCACGCAGTGCCTGGAAGCAGGGTCCAACCCGGAGGAAATGACCGAGGCCGTACACGTCGCGGCCGCGATGGAAGCCGGCATGACGCTCGTGCACGTGGTTCAAATGCACAACGGCCTTGAGCGACAGGGAGGATAGGCCCCATGCCCACCGAGGCCCGGTATTCGTTTGAACGCGCGTTGGAACAACGCGACCTTGATCTCCCGCCCCTCGCAATCGACACGCTCCAGGTGAACACCGGGAAATTCTGCAACCAAGCCTGCCACCATTGCCACGTGGACGCGTCGCCGTATCGCACCGAGGAAATGGACCGCCGTACCGCGGATCAGTGTTTGATCATCCTCAGAGCGCACGCGTCCATCACCACGCTCGACATCACCGGCGGCGCGCCGGAGCTCAATCCTCACTTCGAATATCTGGTGACGGAAGGCCGGACCCTGGGCAAACACGTGATGGTTCGCCACAACCTGACCGTGACGCTGGACGGCAATCCCAGGACCCAAGAATCCAAGGAACATCTCCCGGAATTCTTCGCCGCCCATCAGGTCGAAGTTGTCTCGTCGCTGCCCTACTACCAGGAATACTTCACCGACAAACAGCGAGGAAAAGGCGTGTTCGCCAAAAGCATCGACAGCCTCCAGCGGCTCAATGCCATGGGCTACGGTCGAGACGGCACATCCCTGGTTCTGAACCTCGTCTACAATCCCGTGGGCGCGTTTCTTCCGGCCGAGCAATCCGGCATCGAAGCGGACTTCAAGCGCCATCTCGCCCGGCAGTTCGGAGTCGTCTTCAACAAGCTGTACACCATCACCAACATGCCGATCCATCGCTTTCGGGGACAACTGGAGCGGCTGGGCGCGTACGACGAGTACATGACGAAGTTGGTCAATACGTTCAATCCCACGGCAGCCGAAGGTGTGATGTGTCGGTCGCTCATCAGCGTCGGTTACGATGGGAAGCTGTATGATTGCGATTTCAACCAGATGTTGGAGATGCAGATCGAGGACAACGAGCCTATGACCGTCTTCAACTTCGATGTCGAGAAGCTCCGGCACCGCCGCATTCGGTTCGCCTCCCATTGCTTCGGCTGCACCGCGGGCGCGGGCAGCAGTTGCGGGGGCGCCACGGCCTCATAAGGCACTTCCTCCTTGGGAAAGATTCACGAACAGATCGACGAGCAACTCGCCGGCTGGATCAGGCAGCAGCGGATCTTCTTCGTCGCCACCGCGCCCTTGGGGCCAACCGGCCACGTCAACTGTTCCCCCAAAGGCGGCGACGCGTTCCGCGTCCTCGACCCCACCACCGTGGTGTATCAAGACCTCACGGGTAGCGGCGTGGAGACGATCGCCCATCTTCAAGAGAACGGGCGTATCGTCATCATGTTCTGCGGGTTCGACGGACCGCCGAAGATCGTGCGCTTGTACGGCCGGGGTGAAAGCATCTCGCCGGAACATCCCGAGTTCCCGTCGCTCCTCGCGCGTTTTCCCGAACACCCGGGAACGCGCGCGTTCATCAAGATCAACGTGACTCGAGTCGCCGACTCCTGCGGCTTCGGGGTCCCCCTCTTCGACTATCGCGCCGACCGCGACGCGCTCCATCAATGGGCGGAGTCCAAGGGACCAGCCAAGTTGACGGACTATCGTCGAGAAAAGAACACCCGCAGCATCGACAACCTGCCGGGGCTGGAGCATGGCTAAACTGGACTAGCGCACCGACCCGATATGGTGCTGGAACCCGACGTCACGTTGACGGACTACGGCCTGGCCGTGGAATGCGCGGTGCTGACCACGTGGATCGTCAGGCTGAACACATCGGACCGATGGTTGCGCGGCTGGGCGGCGGCATTTTTCGCGACGATCGGTTCGGCGGCGCTGACCGGTGGGACCGTGCACGGGTTCTTCCCGGACGAGCACTCACTCGGCTTCCGCCTGTTATGGCCGCTGACCCTCGTGGCGATCGGCGGCACCGCAGTGTCGGCGTGGGCCATCGGAGCCCGGCTGGTCCTGGACGAGCGCGCGGCGCGGACGCTCGTCAGGATCGCCGCAGCCGCGTTCGCGGTCTACACAGCGGTCGTATTGTTCGTGACCCAGACCTTTGCCGTCGCGATCGTTCACTATGCGCCATCCGCGCTGTTCCTCCTCAGCGCGTTGATGATCCGATACGTGGGGAGACGAACGTTCGGCTCGGGGCTGGGAGCCGCGGCGGTGGCGCTCATGCTGGTCGCCGCGTCGGTGCAGTACCTCGGCGTCGCGGTGCACCCCGTGTATTTCAACCACAACGCGTTGTATCACGCGCTGCAGGGCGTCGCGTTAATCCTGTTCTACCTCGCAACCAAGTCGCTTCTCGACTCACCGAGCCACGGAGGGTGACATGCTTACACGACGGACGTTCCTGACGACCCTGGCCAGTAGCGGCGCCGGGGTTGCGCTCCTGCCGGCCGGCTGTGCGTGGATCGTCCGATCAGACACCGGCGTGTTGGTCAACGACATCCACGCGCAGCTCAACCCCACACGTGTCGCGCGGGTAGTTCCGGTTAATTCGGTCTCCGCGCTTCAAGCCGCCTTGGGCGCGGCCCGCCGCGACGGCAAGGCCGTCAGCGTCGCGGGCGGGCGACACGCCATGGGCGGGCAACAATTCGGGACCGATACCGTGCTGATCGACACGCGGCCCATGAATCGGGTCCTGGATCTGGATGCGACGCGCGGCGTGGTGGAAGTCGAGGCCGGCATTCAATGGCCCGAACTGATCAACGGGTTGATCGCGCTCCAAGCCGGCGACGCGAAACCATGGGGCATCATCCAGAAACAGACGGGCGCCGACCGCCTGACGATCGGCGGAGCCTTGGGCTCCAATATCCACGGCCGGGGACTCCGGTTCCGTCCGATGATCGGAGACGTGGAATCGTTCGATCTCGTGGACGCGGAGGGCCAGGTCCTGACGTGCAGCCGCACCGAAAACGCCGCGTTGTTCCGTTTGGCCGTCGGCGGGTACGGCAACTTCGGAGTCATCGCGCGAGTCCGCCTGCGCCTGATGCCCCGCACCAAACTCGAACGCGTGGTGGAAGTCATTGACGTGGACGAATTGATGCCCGCGGTGGATCGGCGTATCGCCGACGGTTTCCTCTTCGGCGACTGTCAGTTTTCGATCGACACCCCGTCCGACACGTTCCTGAAGACCGGCGTGTTCTCCTGCTACCGGCCGCTACCGGACGACACCGCGATGCCCGAGATGGAAAAGGAACTCGCGCCGGATGATTGGCGGGAGCTGTACTACTTGGCCCATGCCGATACCAAGAAGGCGTTCGAGCGGTATTCATCGTACTACCTGACGACCTCCGGCCAACGGTACTGGTCGGACACCCACCAGCTCAGTGTGTACATCGACGACTACCACACAGCGGTGGATCGGCGCCTCGGGGCGGTCGCGAGAGGCACGGAGATGATCACGGAAGTCTATGTTCCGCGTCCCCAACTGGCAGCCTTTCTTGCGTCGCTGCGCGAGGACTTCCGCCAACACGGCGTTCAGGTGATCTACGGCACCATCCGGCTGATCGAACCCGACCAGGAGTCGTTTTTGGCGTGGGCGAGTAAACCCTGGGCCTGCATCGTAATGAACCTGCACATCACCCACACACCGGACGGCGTGGCGCAGGCAGAGGCGAACTTCCGGCGGATCATCGACCGCGCGGTCGAGCAAGGCGGGACGTATTTCCTCACCTACCACCGGTGGGCCACCCGCGAGCAGGTCGAGGCCTGTTATCCGCAAATGGCCGAATTCCTGACGCTCAAACAGCAATACGACCCCGGCGAGTTGTTTCAGAGCGACTGGTACCGACACTACCGCGCGATGTTCGCCGACCGCCTGTCCCAGCGCAGGATGTTTCCAGCGGCGTCAATGGCCGAGCGCTGACCGTTTCTCTGGCAACTGAGTGCCCGGCTAGAGTCGGTCGATGCGTTTTCGCGTTCTCCGATCGGCCTTCGACAGCCGACGCGGATTGCCGCGTTTGACGTCCCGACCACTCGATCCCTCGTCGTCACCGTCCCCATCCTTATCCGTCTCGGATCTCGGATCGCTGAGGGTCAAACCTTCGCCGGCCAACGCGTTCCCTAACTTCGAGTCGAAGGCCTGCGCGCCCAAGACGACGCATCGGTACGATTCACACGCGTCGCGCACTTCTCGGTCCGACGACACGATCGTGCCCTTCTCGCGGAGTCGTTGCGCCAGGTGGATCATCACGTCGTCGGCCCGCTCGTGTTCCGCGAAGAGCACACGCACTCCCACCGAATACCGCGCCACGCCGGACGCCCCGCCCACCGCGGTCGCAAGGCCGGGAGGGAAGCCGTCGAACACCACCGTGATCGCGTGGCCCTTCTGACGCGCATACCGAGCCAGTTCCGCGACGAACGCATCGCGCTTGGCCGCCACGTCGCCATGCAGGCCGCCGCGGCTGCCGATCACGTTGTACCCGTCGATGACGATCTCCATACTGGTTCCGTTGATTGGCGGTGAGATCTCATGGTACAGAAGCGCCACCAGTCCTGTCACGGAGGTTCACATGCCCAAACGTCCGCTCAATCCGATTCGCACACCGCGCGGAACCATCGAGCCGGTCCACCCCAAGATCTTCGAGTACCTCACAAGTCTCCATCGACATCACGACGAACCGGTGATCCTTGAAATGGAGGCCGAGGGCAAGTCCCGCGGGTTCCCCATCGTCGGTCGCGTGGTGGGCGCGTTTCTGGAGGTGATGGCGTTGAGTGTGGGGGCGCGGCGGATCTTCGAGTTCGGCAGCGGGTACGGCTACTCTGCCTACTGGTTTTCACGCGCAGTCGGACCGAGCGGACGGGTGATCTGCACCGACGGAAAGGCGGAGAACGCCCGAAAAGCCCGCGCATATCTGGACCGCGTGGGCTGCTGGGAGCAGATCGACTTCCATGTGGGCTGGGCGCAGGACGTCTTCCGCGCGACCGAAGGCCCCTTCGACGTCATCTACAACGACGTGGACAAAGACGCCTACCCCGAGGTCTGGCGCCTGGCACGCGAGCGCGTGCGGCCCGGCGGCCTCTACATCGCGGACAACACGCTCTGGTCCGGCCGCGTGGTGCAACAGAGAGTTGTGGACGATGTGGCGCCCGGCTGGACCGAGGCGATCAAAGAGCACAACCGCCTGATCGCCGATGATCCTGAGTACGACTGTTTCCTCAACCCAATCCGAGACGGGGTGATCGTCGCGAGGCGACGAACCTGAGCCCAATCAGCGAGGCCGACGCGGTCTGGATTCTCGCCCGTGTCAGCCCGTTCAGCAACGGGCCAGATGCCCCCTTCGGGGACTTCCAGCATTCGATTTTTTGAAGGTGGGTCGCCAGGCAGCCGCGAGCACCGGAGCGGAGCGTACTAAGTGCGTACGTGAGCACCGGACGCGCAGCGGCAACGCCGTAGATGGCCCTTGCTTAACGGGCTCCCTCTAGAAAACGCCCATCCGAGTTAAGCCCGCCTCTCCGAGCATCCACAGCGCGATCAGATACGTCCACGCCGCTCCGGCCATCAGATACCCCAGGACAATCACCGCGCCGTCTTCCTCCATCATACCCAGCGCCAACAGCATGATCGACCAGGCCGGAATCGTATTCGAGAACGGGATCGGCAGCGGGAGCATGAGGAGGAACGCGCTGGATGCAATGGCCAATCCGTTCAACGCGTTGAAGCTCCACCAACTCTTCACGAATCGGAGTCTCGGATGGATCACCTTTTCGAGACGTTTGGCGACGGCGGAGGTCATGGTCACGATCTTGTGCAACGTCTCGTACGAGATCTCGCGTCGCATCAGCCAGTCCGGCAGCCACGGCCGCTGCCGCAACGCGATGCGGAACCCGAAGAACATCAGCGCGAGGCCAAACGGTGTGGACAGTCCCGGCAACGGAATCGGCTGACAAAACGGCAGGACCAGAATGATGACCAGGACGTCAAACCCCCGGCCGCGCAACACTTCCACGATCTGGCGGAGCGACAGCGCCTTCCCCGCGGCGCAGCCCAGAATCGCCCGCAGGTCGTCGGACAGTCGGGTAGGGTGCTGATCCGTTTCTTGGGTCACGGACGCGGGACGCGACTGGATATTCGCGTGGATTACTTCTTGATTTCGAGCAATTCCACCTCGAAGATCAAGGTGGAATTCGGACCGATGATATTCCCGGCGCCCTGTTGACCGTATGCCAAGTCGGAGGGAATAAACAACTGCCATTTGGACCCGACCGGCATGAGTTGAAGCGCCTCGGTCCAGCCCTTGATCACCTGACCCACCGGGAATTCGGCGGGCTGGCCCCGTTTGATGGAACTGTCGAACTCCGTCCCGTCGATCAACGTCCCCTGGTAGTGGGTCGAGACCGTGTCGGTGGCCTTTGGCTTGGCGCCCTTCCCTTCCTTGAGCACCTTGTACTCCAGTCCGCTGGGCAGCGTCACCACGCCCTTCTCTTTTTTGTTCTTGGCGAGAAACGCCTCGCCCTTTTTCTTGTT
The DNA here is from genome assembly GCA_964570625.1 of uncultured Nitrospirota bacterium. Lineage (GTDB taxonomy): Bacteria > Nitrospirota > Nitrospiria > 2-01-FULL-66-17 > 2-01-FULL-66-17 > JBFLXB01. The sequence continues at coordinate 49,572 of CAZMYW010000007.1, forward strand.
CTCTTCGGCGGCTTGCTGAGTCGCGGCGGCCATCTTGGTACGCATCTGCTGTTGGAAGTCCGTCAACACCTTTTGCAACTCCTCTTCAGACATGGCCGGTTTGGCGCCGGACAATCCGTCTGTCGCGCCGGCCGTAAACGCCTTGGAATCCAATTCGACCGACCCGCGGGGAAACCGCTTCCCGTAGTCGAACCCGAGGGTGTAACTGAGCTTTTCCTGGTCGGTCTTGAGCGACGGCTTGCTCTGCGCATGGGCCACGCCCGACAACATTCCGACGATCACCGCCACCGTCGCTGCACCTCGCATTCTCATCCGATCTCCTTTCGTGCCATTCGTCTCCCCGCGTCTACTTGATGGCGCACGCCGCGCCGGACAAACGCCCACACAATACGCTGAGACCGTGCGGACTTCAAGCACCTGATGAATGCGTCCCTTGGATACAAGCGGTCCGACCCGAGACCAATGACGTAAGGCTACAATTTCTCGACCACGGTACGCGCCAACGCGGGTCGGCAACGTACGCTCGCACGCGGGATCCACGCGAGTTTGAAACGGCGCCTGGGACGTTTCCGGTGACGACACGCTTAAGAAGCCCAGGAAGGAAGCCAAGATCGGGATGGGGACCATCGCCACGCCCTCCGTGACGGGGAACGGGGATGAGTGTAGCTGATGCGAGGCGGTCGAGCAATCGCGGCCACGGGATTGGCCGCACGCGCTCTACGTGGTTTCTTGTTTAACGACCGAGACCGCAACCTCGCCGGTAATTTCGGACGAGAGTTTGATCGAAACCGTAAACGTGCCAAGAGCCTTGATGGGCTTCTCGAGCACGATCTTCCTCCTATCGACCACAAAGTCCTTGGCCGCCAGCGCCTCGGCGATGTCCTTACTCGTGACCGCGCCGAACAACTTGTCGTCTTCCCCCGCCTGCATCGGGAACGTCAATGGGATCGACGCGAGTCGCTTAACCAGTTCCTCGGCGGCCACGCGCTCCTTCTTGCGCTTACCGTCAATGAGTCTCTTTTGGTGCTCCAACGCCCGCACGTTGCGATCAGTGGCCGGCGCCGCCATGTCGCGTGGCAGAAGGTAATTGCGGGCGTAGCCGTCTTTGACGGTCACCAGATCGCCCATCTTGCCCACGTGATCCACGTCTTCTCGCAGAATGATCTTCATGACCTCAACTCCTACGCAGTTGAAACGAAGGTCGGATCATATCGAAACCGCCAAAGGGATGTCAACGTGCAGCGCGCCACAGAGTGGCGCGCCATCCGATATCGCCGCAGGCCTCTTCTCACGTGGCGAAGCAACGCGTCTTGCCATTGCCACGTAACGCGGTAGGCTTTCCCCGTTACGCAGGAATTCTTGATCAAGGAGGCCTCCCATGAAATCACTCGCGCTCACCGTATTCGGATTACTGGTTTTGGCACCGGCGTTTGCCCAAGATGCCGCCCCGCCCCCGGCGGCCCCGGCATCCGGCAACGTCGCCCGCGCCATGTTCACCACCGGCGTGGCCGACCGGGAACCCGCGGACCAGATCACGTCGCTCAAAAACGACGTCCAGCAAGTCTACTTCTACACCGAGCTGACGGGCTTGGAAGGCCAGAGCGTCGCGCACAAGTGGGAACACGCCGGGGAGGTCAAGGCCGCGGTGACATTCGACGTGAAAGCCCCGCGCTGGCGCGTGTGGTCCAGCAAGACACTTGATCCGAGTTGGACCGGCGAGTGGACCGTGTCGGTCATGGACGCCTCCGGCGCCACGCTGGCGCAGGCGAAGCTGATGTACGAGACGGCGGGACAGTAACGCCAACCGGCCTCACCCTCAACGCGAATCACTCCCTCCGGCACTCCGAAAGGAAGCGCGCGCTTGACCGCGTCCTCTCGCTTCCCGCCGGTATGGCTGAGCTGCTGGCGCTGTAGCTACCGATTCAAGATTCGACCCCTCAGCAGCCCGCACTCGGTGCAATGAGGACATTCAATCTTGAGCCCTGCGATGGACACCAACTGTTGGATGATCTTGTGAGCCATAGGTTGATGAACCTCGAATGGTCGGCCGCCGGAGCTCAGCCACAAGGTCCGGATGGCCTCATCGGCTGTCATTCCTCAAGAACGTACTCGTAGGTAACTCTCCGCTTCCAACTCTCCGTTCGTGTCGGATCAGGAATCTGCACTGGACTCGCTTTCTTGAGTTTGTCTAACGTAGGCGCCGTGAAAATCAGCAATGTGTACCTGGCCTTGTGCCGGAGCGCAGCCATCCACTCATTGTCAGTCAATCGCACCGCTCCGCGTTGATCCTTACGACCCTTAACCTCGAACTTGGCGTCGCCACATGCGATATCCCAGCCGCGATTGAGGCTGGACTCATCTTTGGGTGAATATCCTCTCCTCTTAAGCCATTTCATTGCCCGTTCTTCCGCGGCCCGGCCCCATTCCATGTCAGGCCGTGAAGGCAATTTTGGCCGAGGAACGGGTTTCCTGCGAGGCTGCTGGATCAATCTTCTTAGGCGGTCGGCACCGTTTTCTATTCTCGAGATGGTCTGATTCCCGCCAAACCCTCCGTCAGCCAAAACCGACCGGACCTCATTTGAGGTCAGGACACGACGAGACCATTTTACCTTTCGTCTATGGGCAAACCGGCATCTACTACCTCCGAGCGCAGACTTATCGTAGAAGACCTTACTCGATATGACTTTACCGACGTAATAGCGCCCAGAGTTGCGGTCAGGACAGATGACGGTGTGGCCTGGTTTTACAGCGTTTCGAAAGCTCCAAAGCGCGCCTGCCCACTGGGGATGTGACCTGGCATCCCCGGGCCATAATTTAGTGAGTTTCTGCTTGAGTTCTTCGAAAGAACCAATCTTGTTTAGATCACCGACTCCGTTCCAGCCAACGGCAATCACCCCGGCGCGATAGCATTCGCGTGCGTAATCTTCTGAATCCTGCCAGGTCTTTGGTTGTCGAGCGAATATCTTCCAGAACATAGTTCGAAGACCCTACCCGGATAGCGGGCCACGCACCGGCGAACGGTGTGCAGCGGGAGATGATCCATCAGTTGGGCGAACACCAACCGGCCTGTGTACATGAGCGACCCTCCAGCCCGAAATGCCGGAAGGCTCGCTCATCGCGCTCAGCCAGTTCAAGTCGGTGACACCCATGTTGCGCCGCTTTTCTTCAATGACTCAGAGCGTTACGACACCGCAAGGTCAGAATCTCCGGACACTACTGCTCCGACCCCAATATTTTGCTGACCCCAATATTTTGCTAATATTTTGCTCCAATATTTTGAAGAATTCATCCAATTTGCCCGCGAGCTGCAGGCAGAGGCAGAAGCTCGGCGGCGGTGAAACGGCGGAGAAAGCGGAGTTCGTCAGTGCGGTTGCGAAGAACAGGACGCGTTTCGATCTCGGTCAAGGCGTCTGCTATCTTCCGATGCGCACGCTCAAGGATGATATCGCGGTCGTGGAGGAACATCGATGAGCCCGCCAGCCTTCCTGCCAAGTAGAAATTTAGCGCTGCGGATAGGTGCCGCGCTGGAAGCACGCTACCGCGGCCAAAACGTTTGAGGAAGCGCCGATCTGTCAGGCGATGCCCGATAGTCTCAAACGCCGTGATGCCAGTGCGGGCCATGTTACGAACGTGATCAAGCCAGCTAGCGCTGTGTTCCTCGGATCTGGCGAGGGCGTCGCTCACGGAAAGCGCCATTGCTGAGGCCATACCACGTAGGCTCAAGGTTGCACCGCCGAGCGTCATTGTCGGCTCCTCGGTAGCCATTTCAACCGTGGCGTCGCGAAAACTCAAATACGCCTGAAGCCGATTGCCGGCCCGCTGCTGGATCGTGCCCAGAGCAAGTGAGAGCACCCCGTCTTTAGGCCGAAGCGAACGGGCCTCGTGCAGAAGAGCGGTGGCCGTAATGTAGTCCTGTTGCTCTGCCGCCAAGCCAGCCCGTTCCACGAGGTCGCGCACGACCGAGTTGTCGCGGAGCGCTTTCCCAAAACGCCAGAGTCGGAAGAGCGCCACTACCGACATAAGCCCACCCATGAGTTCCACGAAGTTAAGAGACAGGAGATCGGCCGCCTGCTCCTTGCCGAGGTCAAGATTTTCATAGAGAAGTTTGTGCATGTCGGCACTGCCCGCTGGAAGGATCGGAATGCCGGCCAGCGTGAAGAAGTCTCGGCCGTATATATGGTAGAGCCCTTGCACGACACCCCCGGTACCGTGGTCCGCAGCGATCTCGGTGAGCGCTGAAAGGTCGTGACCGTGCTGGATGCGATGTAGCAACCCACCGCCCGGTACCGTAGCACCAGGGACGAGATCCATGAAGCGGTTCACGGCTTCCGCCTTCTCCTGGCCAACCATGGAGGCGATCCCCTTTGCGGCCCAACCTCCAATCAACTCATCACCATCGAAGACATGGCGGGTGACCCGTGAGAGCACCTCCTCGAAGACGAGCGCCCCACCTCCCGTAGCTCCAAGCACGGCCGCAGTAAGCACGGGCCGCACTCGCACGTTGTAGAGGAGTCCAAAAGCCTCGGGGTCGCTGTCGAAGACAGGACGGTTCTCTTTGATTTGAACTACCACCGGACACCGATCGAGAATCTCGGCCTCGTCCTCTCCAAGTTTTCGCTTGTAGAGATCATCGCCATACTCGATCAAGACCTCGGCGCCGGAACTGACATGATCGTATGCTTGCTGTGCTAATCCTGCGGCCTGTTGCACGCCACGGGTAGTTTCCAGGGCAGCTCGTTTGAGGATCAGCTTCGCTGACTTGGCGACTTTGTCGCTCCGTACGCGACTGATGCCCTGGCCGACATCACGAGCACCAGCAACGGCTTTGCCGAGCCATGCCCAGCCGGAGCGGCCCATCTCTCGCACCCAGCCACTTCCCGCGGTCTTCGGCGGAGCAGATGCAGTCAGATCTACTCCCTTCGTACCCGCGCACGTTTCGCAGAGTGAACCACCACCAGCCCCTGCCACTTCTTGCCCGCAGAGTCTACAACGCATGGTTAGCAGCCTTGTCGCGGGACATCGCGTCCTCTAGACTACGGCCTACCCGGCGTCCTCTCCCGGGAAGCATGGACGGATCCATTTCCTGTCCCTCAGAGGCCGCAGCGAGATAGGTGATGACCTGCTCTCGGGTCACGGCAGGGAACCTTCGAGGAGCGTTTGCACGGGAACCCGAGTATCGAAGAACACCACGGTGCCCCCTATACGTCAGGGCAGGAGATGATGGACCGCTTCATGTGAATGAGCCTACCCCTAGGCTGGCTGCAGATGCAACTCCAGGGCTCAGATCAAGACGGCCGGAAAGCGATAAGGCTATTGGTCGGCGTCTTCCCGTCAGCGGCACGGCCGCCGATAAGGTAGATCGCGCTGCCTAACGTGACCGCGGCGGACGCGGCGCGCGGCTCTGGCATCGGCGGCAGCATGGTCCAGCCGGCATTGCGGGTGTAGCGCGCGGCCTTGGGTTGGATGCCGTTGCCGTCGTTTCCGCCGAAGACATACATCGCGTCATTGACCAACACGGCGGCCACGCCTGCTGTCGGCCACGGCAACGGGCCGATGTCGGATGTCTCCCACCCGCCTTTGATCGGGTTGTATGCTTCGACCACGTCGAAGTTGCGGAACGCGCCGTCGCGGTATGCACCGCCGCCCATCGCGAGAACCTTGCCGTCCCACGGCACCGCGGCCAGCGAGAAACGCGGAGTGGGCATGGGGGAGAGTTCCAGCCAGCGGCCGTTCACCACGTCGAACATTTCGAAAAAGTTGAACGCGGGGTCGGTCAACGGACCGCCCGGCGTATCAGGCAAGTGGCCGCCGACCAGGTAGATCCGTCCGCCCAAGACCGTTGCGGCCGGGGCATCGTGGCGGCGCTGGAGGTCGGGGCCTTTGGTCCACGCGTCTTTTTCGGGATCGTAGATCTCGACGACCGTGAGGAACTGGAAGGTGCCGTCGGGTTTCTTGAAGCCCCCGCCCATGACGTAGATGCGGTTCTGAAAATTGACGGCCACGATGCCCGATCGCGCGGTGGGCATCGGCGCGATCGGAGCCCACGTGTCTTTGGCCGGGTCGTAACATTCCGCGGTCTTGAGCGCGGCAAAGGCCTGTCCGCCGCCGCCGAACACGTAGAGACGATCGTGATGGACGGCCGCCGCGCAGTGCGAACGGACCGTGGACATGGGCCGCGCGAGCGTCCAGCCCGGATTATTCATGAACGTTCGTTGCGAAACCGCGCAAACGCCAGCGAGCCGGGCGCTTGGAGCCGCGAGGGAGGGAGGCGTACTCCCTGTGGTACGTCGACCGACCGAGCGGCGAGACCGCCCGGCGCAGCGGCGTCTGAGCGGTTGCAGCAGAAGGATTCATGAATAGTCCGGGCTAGCCCGCGCGGGTCGTCATTGCGCGGCGTTCGACCAGGCGATGATGGCGCCGGCCGCGTCGTCGAGCGCGAGCTTGCGGACGTTCCCGGTGCGGCGTTCTTTGAGTTCCACCTCGCCTTGAGCCAATGACTTGTCTCCGAGGACGACGTGCAACGAGATGCCTATCAGGTCCGCGTCGTTGAACTTCACGCCGGGACGTTCCTGGCGATCGTCGATCAGCACGTCCACGCCGGCCTTGGCGAGTTCGGACTCGATCCGCGCGGTGGCCTCGACCACCGCGGGCTTGTCGCTGAGCGGGATGAGGTGCGCGGCAAACGGCGACAGCGGCGCAGGCCAGATGATGCCTTTGGCGTCGTGATTTTGTTCCACCGCCGCGGCCACGATGCGGCTCACGCCGATGCCGTAGCAGCCCATGTTGATGGAGCGTTCCTTGCCGTCCTGATCGAGGAAGGTCGCCTTCATCGCATCGGCGTATTTGGTCCCCAGACGAAACACGTGTCCGACCTCGATTCCCCGCACGATCGACAGCCGCCCACCGTCGCACCGCGGGCACGGATCGCCCGCGCCCACGTTGCGGAGGTCCGCGATCGCGTCGATCTGAAAATCTCGAAACGCCTCGACGTGAACGAAATGCGCGTCGGCCTTATTGGCGCCGACCACCGCGTCGCGCACCCCGGCCGCGGCGTGGTCGGCGATGATCTTCACCTCACCGAGTCCCACCGGACCCGAGAAACCTTTGGGTCCGCCGGTCGCGCGCGCGATCGCCGAGTCCGCCGCCAACACGACGTGATCGACTTTCAGATGGCGTTTGAGTTTGACTTCGTTCGCTTCGTGGTCCCCGCGAATGAGCACCGCCACGATCTGGTCTCCGGCCTGGTACAACATCGTCTTGACCAAACGGTCGGTCGGCACACCCAGAAACCCCGCCACGTCCGCAACCGTATGTTTTCCCGGAGTAGACACTTCTTTCGCCGACGGCACCGAGGCCGGGGCGTTTCCCTCCTCGGTCGCGGCCCTGGCTTCGGCGCGTTCCACGTTGGCCGCGTATACGCAGCGATCGCAACTGGCAACCCCTTCCTCGCCCGTGTCCGCCAACACCATGAACTCGTGCGAAAAGTTTCCGCCGATCAATCCCGCGTCGGCCTCGACCGCTTTGAACGTCAACCCGCAGCGATCGAAGATCCGTGAGTACGCCGCATACATCGCCTCATAGCTCTTCTTGCTCCCCTCGTCGTCTCGGTCGAAGCTGTACGCGTCTTTCATCATGAACTCGCGACCGCGCATGAGTCCGAAACGCGGGCGGATCTCGTCGCGGAACTTCGACTGGATTTGATAGAGCGTGATCGGCAACTGCCGGTAGGACTTGACCTCGCGCCGCACGAGGTCGGTCACCACCTCCTCGTGCGTGGGGCCCAGACAAAAGTCGCGGTCGTGCCGGTCCTTGAGCCTGGCGAGTTCTTTGCCGTATTGGCTCCACCGCCCGGTCTCCTGCCATAACTCGGCGGGCTGCACGAACGGCATCAGAATTTCCTGCGCGCCCGTACGGTTCATCTCCCCACGCACGATGCGCTCGACTTGTTTGAGCACCCGCAAACCGAGCGGCAAGAAATTGTAGATCCCGGCCGCGACCTTGCGGATCATGCCGGCGCGCAGCAACAACCGGTGGCTGGCGGTTTCGGCCTCTCCCGGGTCCTCGCGAAGCGTGGGGATTAACAGATTGGAATAACGGGGCATGACCGGCTGGATCCGGTGCTACAACACCGACAAGTGAACGGGCTGGGGCTCTCCGCGTTCCGCCAACATGGCGTCGATCTCGTTCATCAGGACGTCGAACAATTCGGCCTCCGGGACCTTGCGCACGATTTCGCCGTGTTTGAACAGCAAACCCACGCCCCGGCCACCGGCGACGCCGATATCCGCTTCCTTGCCCTCGCCGATCCCGTTGACCACGCAACCGAGAATGGAGACGGTCAGCGGTTCTTTGACGTGGGCCAAGCGACGCTCGACCTCGTTGGCCATCCGGATCACATCGATCTCCAGGCGCCCGCAGGTGGGACAAGCGACCACGTTGACCCCCCGCCGGCGAAGCTCCAAGGCTTTGAGCACCTCGAAGCCGGTCTTGACCTCCTCCACCGGATCAGCCGCGAGCGACACGCGAATCGTGTCCCCGATCCCCTGGGCCAAGAGAATACTCAACCCGGCGGCGGACTTGATGCCGCCGGAAAACGCCGTCCCCGCCTCAGTGATCCCCAGGTGCAGCGGATAGTCACTCACCGCTGAAAACGCGCGATACGCCGCCACTGCCAAGCCCACGTTCGAGGCCTTGAGCGAGACTTTGATGTCGTGGAAATCGAGATCTTCGAGAATGCGGATATGCGCCAGCGCCGACTCCACCATCGCCTCCGCGGTCGGGTACCCGTATTTGTCGAGCAACTCTCGCTCCAGGGAGCCCGCATTCACTCCAATGCGTATCGGCGTGCGCCGTTCCTTGGCAACCTTCACCACCCGCTCGACCTTGTCGCGATCACCGATGTTACCGGGGTTGATCCGTAGGCAATCCACGCCCGCATCCAGCGCCTTGAGGCCGAGTTTATAATCGAAGTGGACGTCCGCGATCAGCGGGAGCGTGGTCTGGCGCCGAATCTCCGGCAAGGCCTCGGCCGAACGGACGTCCGGCACCGCCACGCGTACGATCTCGCACCCGGCCTGCTCCAACTCCGCGATCTGCGCCATGGTCTTGTCGATCTGCCACGTCTCGGTGGTGGTCATGGACTGCACCGAAATCGGCGCATCTCCGCCGATGGCGACGTTGCCGACTCGAATCTGTCTTGTCTTTCGTCGTTCGATATTCATAGAAATTGACCTGAAGCCGGGTCAGGAACGGTCAGATGCCCCCTTCGGGGCCTTCCGGCGATTCGGTTTTTGAGGGTGGGTCGCAAGGCGACGCGAGAACCGGAGCGCAGCGTACTGAGTCGTACGTGAGCACCGGAAGCGCAGCGGCAACGCCGCAGATGGCCGTTCATGGCGCGGCTCACCCGATAATCCGCATGATGTCGTTGTAGGACACGACCAATGCGAGCGTGATAAGCAACACCATGCCCACCGTCTGGGCAATCTCCAATCCACGCCGATTCAAGGGATGTCCAATCACGGCCTCGATCAAAAAGAACACCAACCACCCGCCGTCCAACACCGGGATCGGCAACAGATTCATGATGCCAAGTTGCAGACTGATGAACGCCACCAGCCGGACCACGTCGGTAAATCCGGAGTCTGCGGCTTCGCCCGTGACTTGCGCGATCATGATCGGACCGCCCAGCGCTTTGATGGAGAGATTTCCGGTAAAGAGCTGACCGAGCACCTCGAAGGTCAGGCCGGTCAATTCCCACATTTTCTGCGTGCCCTTGACGACCGCCTCGGTAAACCCGTACTGGCGGATCAGCGTGACGTCTTTCCCGCCGATGCCGATGACCCACCGCTCGGACGCGGCGTCCATGGCGGGCGTCAGATCCACCGTGGAGTCGACGCCGTCGCGTCGGTAGCCGATCGTCAACTGGGTGCCCTGATTCTTCTGGATCTCGGCGGACATCTGATACCAGTTGTGGATCGTCGCGCCGTTGAGGGACACGATTTCGTCGCCTGCCTTGAGCCCTGCCACCGCCGCCGGCATACCGGGGCTGACCATTCCGACGATCGCGGCCTTCTCGGGCAGGAACCCCAGCGTGCCGGCCCCTTTCTCGAATTGCGCGGGGACGGCGAGAGGCAACGTGAGCCGCTGGTCGCCGCGCTCGACCACGACGTCCACCGTGTGGTCCGGCTTGCGAACAATTTGCGAGACCGCCGCTTCCCACGTCGGCACCTCGGTCCCGCCGATCGACACTAGTCGGTCTCCAGACTCAAACCCACCCGTCTGGGCGGGCGAGTCCGCTTCGACCCACCCCACCACCGGCGGCTGTTCCAGAAACGCCGGAACCTGCGTGCCGATCAGATACACCACCGGCATCAACACGAACGCGACCAAGATATTCATCGCGGGACCGGCCAGCACGATGCGCGTGCGTTCTCCCAACGTGCGGGCGGAGAACTCGTCCGGTTGTTTGGGCGTCTCCTGGGTAGGGTCGTCCCCGGCCATCTTGACGTATCCCCCCAGCGGGATCGCCGAAATCATGTATTCGGTGTCCCCCACTTGTTTGCTGTAGATCCGGGGACCGAAGCCGAGGGAGAACCGCAACACGCGGACGCCGGTCCAGCGGGCGACCAAAAAGTGGCCCAACTCGTGGACGAAGATCAAAAATCCCAAAACGACCAGGAACACCAACACGGTATCAATCATCCATCACCTCATGCACCTCAGGCATCTTACGCCGCGCCGCTGGACACCAACGACTCGGCTGACGAAACTCCCAGCATTCGACGTGTGATCCGTCGCGCCGCGGCGTCGGCTCCCAACACGTCGTCGATTGTGGCCGCTGAAGCAGCGACCGACTGGTTCAACACGCGGTCGATCGTTTCGGCGATTCGAACGAACTCGATTCGGCCCTCAAGGAACGCGGCCACCGCCTCTTCGTTCGCGGCGTTGAGCGTCGCCGGCGCGGTCCCGCCGGCCTTCAACGCCGCGTACCCGTACCCCAGGCACGGAAACCGGGTTGCGTCGGGCGGCTCGAACGTCAGCGCCCCTCGCGCGACCACGTCGAGGGCGGGCACGTGTAACGGAAGCCGGCGGGGGTAACTCAACGCATACCCGATGGGCACCCGCATGTCGGCCACCCCCATCTGCGCCAGCACCGATCCGTCGCAATACTCAACCATGGAATGTACCACGCTCTGTCGATGGATCACCACGTCGATGCGTTCCGCCGGGATCCCGAATAACCAGTGCGCTTCGATCACCTCCAACCCCTTGTTCATCAGCGTGGCCGAGTCGATCGTGATTTTGGGGCCCATCGACCAGGTGGGGTGGTGGAGCGCGTCTTCTCGCGTCACCCGCAGCAGGCGATCGCTGGACAGCCCCCAAAAGGGTCCGCCCGACGCGGTCAAGATCAGCCGCCGGACGTCTTCGCGGCGATGGCCGTTGAGGACTTGAAAGATCGCATTGTGCTCGCTGTCCACCGGCAAGATGGACACGCCGCGACGGGCCGCTTCAGCCGTCACCAGGGCGCCGGCTATGACCATCGTTTCTTTGTTGGCCAGCGCGACCGCCCGGCCCGCACGGATCGCGGCCAGCGTGGGCAGGAGTCCCGCAGCGCCCACGATCGCGGACAGGACGACCTCCGCGTCAACGGACGCCGCCACCGTGGCCGCGGCTTCAGCCCCGCCCACAATCTCGGTCGGCACGTCGGCGCACCGGGCCCGCAGGCGGGCAGCCTCATCCGGCGACGCCACCGACGCCATTAGCGGACGACACGCCCGGATCTGGTGCTCGAACGCGTCGCCGCCGCGGCCAGCCGCCAACCCGACGACCTCGAACTCTTCGGGGAACGCCGTGGTCACGTCGAGCGCCGCGCGCCCGATGGAACCGGTGGAGCCGAGAATGGTCAGTCGCTTGCGTGTCATCGCGCCGTCAGGGCCATACCCCAGGGTCCGCCGTAGCCTTTCGCCCACACCAGGTAATGATAGATCACCGGCGCAGTAAACAACAGCCCGTCGATCTTGTCGAGCAGGCCGCCGTGGGAGGGAATCAGTCCGCCCGAATCTTTCACGCCCGCCCCGCGTTTGATCAACGACTCCACCAGGTCGCCGGCCATTCCCGCTGCGGCCACGACCGCGCCCAACACCGCGGCTTCGCGCCAGGAAAACTCCGGGACGAACCAGACCGCCCCCACCACCGCCGCCGTCACGCCGCCGGCGAGCGCCGCAGCCGCGCCTTCCACGGTTTTGCGCGGGCTCACTCGCGGCGCCAGCGGCGTCCGGCCCCACACTCGTCCCACGTAAAACGCGGCGGCGTCCGCCACCCACGTCACCCACAGCGCAAAGACCACCAGCCATTCGCCGCGCGGCACGCCCCGAAGCAGGACGAGGTGCCCGAGCAGCCAGGCCACATACCAGACGCCGAACAACGCAAAGGCCGCGTCGCCGGTGGCGATCCGTAAGTCGCGCCCGCTCGCGAGCGCGGTCACGGCGATGGCCGCGACCAACCCCGTCGCGATCGCAGGCAGCGCGCCCGTCCCCGCGTGCTGGAGCGACACGATCGCGATCAAGCCCGCGCCGCCGAGCACGCCTACTGCGAACACCGGCAGTCGACCGCCGCCCCACGCGCCTCGTTCGCCGGGCGGGAGCGCCATCGCGTACAACTCCATCTGGGACAGAACCGCCACGAGGCCGATCAGGATCGCGAACAGCCACGCCGGGGACCAGATCACCGCTCCGTACAGAAGCGGGAGAGCGACGAGGGCGGTCACGACCCGCCCGGCGTGTTCCCTCACCCGGTGCTCCCCTGAAGTTGCTCGCCGGTGCGACCGAATCGCCGCTCGCGGCTCTGGTAATCCAAAAACGCCAACAACAGATCGCGGCGGCGGAAATCGGGCCACAACGTCTTGGTGAAATAGAGTTCGGCGTACGCCATTTGCCACAATAAAAAATTGCTGACGCGATACTCGCCGCTGGTGCGGATGACCAGGTCGGGGTCCTGCGCGTCTCGGGTATCGAGATACCGCGCGAAGGTCTGCTCGTCGATCGCCGCGGGGTCGAGCGCTCCGCTTCGAGCGTCCGCCACCATCCGGCGCGCGGCGTCCACGATTTCGCTGCGGCCGCTGTAGCTGAGCGCCAACGTCAGCGTCATTTCGCTGCACCCGGCGGTTTCGTGTTCGACCCGGCGGATCCAGTCCACCACGCTGACGGGCAATCGTTCGATCCGACCGATCGTTCGGAACCGGATGTCCCGCTCCAGGAGCGTGGAAAGCTCCCGCTGCAGGTAGAGCTCCAAGAGCAACATCAGTTCCCGCACTTCGAAGGTCGGTCGGCGCCAGTTTTCAGCGGAAAACGCGTAAATCGTGAGCCCGGATACCCCGAGTTCGCGGCACGCGGTCACGGTCTCTTGTACGGATTTGATCCCTTCCCGGTGCCCCGCGACGCGCGGCAGCTTCCGGACCGCCGCCCACCGGCCGTTGCCGTCCATAATAATGGCCACGTGCCGGGGCAGGGGTCCCTGTAACACCCGTGACTGCAGTTCTTCGTCGGATTCGTGCCCGACAACCGAGGTGGGCATCATCGTCAGTCGGACATCCTGGGCATGAGCAGCGGTAGTGTAACGTGCGTCCAAAGTGAAGTCAATTGACACGCCGCGACCGGGCGCTATACTCTGCCCCACAGCTTTCACCGCGTCGGGGTGTTCCATGAAGACGATCGATTCTTTTCGTGAGCCGGCTCCTCCCAGCGTTGAGCGTGGATTGGGATTCGTCATCCTCGCGCTCAGCCTCGTCGGCCTGCTGATCAACTTCCTCCAGTAATCCGAACCACTCACCCGTTCCTCCACCAAGAGTGATGCCGTCACGGGTGTAACCCGTGGCACCTCACCTTACACGGCTTATCTTGCACGGCACGTTGCATGCGCGAACTCGACAGGGTAGAATGCCGCTCCGGTTTCGAGGCTCGACATGCGCCGCTGGATTGCAACGACCGTTGGTCTCCTGGCAAGCGTGGTGTTCAGCGCCTGCATCACCGTCAACCTCCCGTCCGGCCCGCAGCCGTTCAAAGAAACCCGCCTGAGCGGCGCGGGCAAGGACAAGCTGCTCCTGATCGAAATCTCGGGATTCCTGTCGGGGCAACGACGCGGCAACGCGCTGCTCGGAGAGAGCCAGCCGAGCCTCGTGTCCGAGGTCGCGGAGATCGTCCGTAAAGCCGAACGAGATCGACGGATCAAGGGCGTCATCCTCCGCATCAACAGTCCCGGCGGCACGGTCACCGCGTCGGACACTATCTATCACGAGCTGCTCGCCTACAAGCAGCGGGCGAAGATCCCGATGGTCGCACAGATCCTCGATCTCGGCACGTCCGGCGCGTACTACCTCGCGCAGGCCGCGGACCGGATCGTGGCTCAGCCCACCACCGTGACGGGCAGCATCGGCGTCATCATGGTCAGACCGTCGGTCGCCGGACTGCTCGGCAAGATCGGAGTAGAGACGGCGGAGATCACCTCCGGTCCGCACAAGGCCATGGGCTCGCCATTCAGCCCGCTGGGCGACGACGAGCGGGCGTTGTTTCAGTCCGTCATTAACGACCTCTACCGGCACTTCGTGGACGCCGTCACCGCAGGTCGGCCCTCACTTTCGCGCGATCGGGTCCTCGAGCTCGCGGACGGCCGCATCTACACCGCCGAGCAGGCGAAAACGGTTGGGCTCGTCGATGACCTTGGGTACCTGGACGACGCCATCGCCGCGTTGCGCGAGACCGCGGGGCTCTCGTCGGCCACCGTAGTGACCTACACCAGACCCGGCGACTACCGGGGTAGCCTCTACGCCGCACCAGTGGTCAACATCGCCTTCGATCTCTGGCCCGCCGGACAACCGGGGTTTCTCTATCTGTGGCAACCGTAGAGGAACATCTCCCGGAACAGAGCGGGCGGCAGGACCCACCGGCCGCCCCGCCCAACCGACGACCGTGGGTATGGGCCGGCCTGGCCGCGGCAACGGCGCTGGCGATCTGGATATACACCCTGGTGTCCGAGCCGACATTGGTCGGCACGTGGTCCAATCGCGCCACGGACAATCCGGTCGCGTTCACCTTCAACGACGACGGGTCCGGTTCCATGACCATCGGCGCAGCGCAGTTGCCGTACCAGTATCGCTTTGACCAGACTCGCAACCCCGCGTGGCTCGATCTCGACGCCACCGCCGAAGGCCGGTCCGTCTCCATCCGCGCCATCGCGGAGTTCGCCCGAAGGGACAAGCTCAAGATCCGCATGCCGCATACCCGCGCGTTGGACATCCGGCCGAGTGTTTTTGAAGAAAACGACTTGGAGAACACGATTCTTTTGACGCGCATCACGCCCCCCTCGTGAGAAGCGCCGCGTCCCGGTCTCTGGCTCTGGGAGTCCTGGCCGCCCTGATGCTCGTCGGGGGAAGCGCGGCCGCCGAACCGCTGCCGGTCGTCGCCACGCTGCCCGTCCTCGCGGACTTCGTACGGGCCGTCGGAGGCGACGCCGTCAGCGTGAAAAGCCTGATCACCGGCCTCGAGAGCGAACACACGTATACGCCGAAACCGAGCGACGTCGAGGCGGTTCGTCAGGCAGCGGTGCTGGTCAAAGTCGGCCTGGGCCTGGAGGTGTGGGTCAACGGATTGGTCAACAACGCCGAGAACCCCCGGCTGATCGTGGTGGACACCTCCCGGGGCATCGCGCTGATGCGGGGAGAAGACCCTCACGACCACCAGGAAGACAAAGGCCAGTTGTCACGGGCCGAAGAGCGACGCAGCGGCGGGAACCCGCATGTCTGGCTGGACCCCGAAAACGCCCAGATCATGGTCCGTCACATCACGGACGGTCTGATCAAAGCCGACCCCAGCCGCCGCAAGATCTACCTCGCGAATCAAGCGGCATACCTGAAACAGCTCGACGAGCTGGAGCGAACCCTGGTCGCGCGGTTCACGTCGATCTCGAACCGCAAGATCGTCACCCACCACGCCGCGTGGCCCTATTTTGCCAGGCGGCTGGATCTGCGTATCCGCGGTGAAATTTTCACGCAGATCGGATCCGAGCCGTCCGCCAAGCGGCTCGCAGATCTGGTCCGGTTGATCAAGAAGGAACGGATCAAGGTGATCGTGTCCGAGCCACAACTCTCGCCCAAAATTCCCGAGGCGTTGGCGCAGGAAACCGGCGCCAAGGTGGTGGTGCTCACGCCACTGCCGGGCGCCCTACCGGGCACCGACGATTATCTGGCGATGATGCGGTACAATGCGGCCACGCTCCTGGAGGCCCTGCGGTGACGACCACGGACGTCATCACCTTCGACCACGCGACGATCTATTATCGGGATCGGCTCGCCCTCGAAGAGATCACGGTCGGTATCCGCGCCGGAGAGTTCATCGGCCTGATCGGGCCCAATGGGTCAGGCAAAACGACATTTCTCAAGGCGATTCTCGGCTTGATCTTTCCGATCGCGGGTTCGGTCCGGGTGTTCGACTGTGCGTGTGATCGCCTGCGGTGTGAGCACCGCGCCCGCATCGGGTACTTGCCGCAAAGCGACCATCTCGACCCCCAATTTCCGCTCACCGTGGCCGAAGCCGTGATGATGGGGCGCTACAGCACGATTGGATTGTTCCGCTACCCAGGGCGATCCGACCGCGCAATCGTGAACGACGCACTCGCGGCCGTGGACCTGCTGCCCCTGGCCCGCGCCGCCGTGGGTGAGTTGTCGGGCGGACAGCAGCAGCGCGTCATGATCGCGCGCGCGCTCGCGCAGCGGCCCGACATCCTGCTCCTCGACGAACCCACCACCGGAATCGACGCGCCGACCCAACACGCCATCATGCAATTGATCACCAAACTGCATCGCGACCTTCGGCTGACGATCCTGTTCGTGACCCACGACATCAACCTCATCAGCGGCGTGGCTGATCGACTGCTGCTGCTCAAGACGCGCCTGTTCGCCGCCGGCCCGCCGGCCCAGGTGCTCCGCCGCGAAACACTGGCTCAGGTCTACGGGAAAGAAATCGTGGTCACCGACCACGGCGCAGCGCCCTACGTGATCGTGGGGGATCATCATGCGTGAGGAGCACTTTATAGGACCTATACGTCGTATAGGTCCTATATGACCTATGAACTGCTCTCTTTAGGTTTCATGCAACGCGCCCTGCTCGCGTCGATGATCATCGGCGCGTTGTGCGCGGTCATTGGCGTCTTCGTGGTCCTGCGCGGCCTGTCGTTCATCGGTGCGGGAACCTCCCACGCGGCGTTCGCGGGCGTGACGTTCGGATATCTGACCGGGGTGTCTCCGCTCGCCATGGCGGTCGCGTTTGGGCTGGGCACGGTGTGGATCGTCCACGCGCTGTATCAGCGCGGGATCATGAAACTCGACGTCTCCATCGGTATTTTTTACACCTTCACCATGGCGCTCGCCATCTTGTTCCTCGGCCTCATGGGCACCTACAACGCCGAGGTCTACGGCTTTTTATTCGGCAGCGTACTCTCCGTCACGAACGGGGACCTGGTGGTGATGGGGTGGTTGGCGGGCGGCGTGCTGGCGCTCGTGGCGCTGTTCTACAAGGAACTCCACTTCATTACGTTCGATCCGGATATGGCGGAAGCCACCGGGATCGCCTCCAAGCGCCTCTTTTTCCTGCTCTTGAACCTGATCGCGCTGACCGTCGTGGTCTCGCTCAAGACCGTGGGGGCCCTGTTGGTCTTTGCCATGATCGTCATCCCGGCCGCTGCAGCGTATCAGCTCGGACGGACGATGTTGGGCATGATGGCGTACGCGGTGGCGCTCGGCGTGGGCTCGGCCGTGGGCGGTGTACTCATTTCGTATCGCTTCGACGTGCCATCGGGCGCCGCCATCGTCCTCCTGGCCACCGCGTTGTTCTTCGTCGCCGCCGCGTATTCACCGAAACGCCGCCGGCTGCGGACGTCGCGGTAGAGCCGGGAGAGAGTGTAGCCAGACAGCCCTATCCGGCAAGGTTTCAGCCCCTCGGTCCGGAATGTCCAAAACCGTTGCATTCACCGGCCTGGAAGACTATAATGAGCCGTTTTTTGAACGCCGCCTTGACTCGTCCGACACTTCACCTACCCGATACGGTGTGCTTGAGGCAGGCGTCATAGAGGAGAACCCTGATGTACAAAACGATTTACGTCCCGGTCGATAACTCGGATCACTCCAACCGCGCGATCGAACTCGCCGTCAAATTGGCTCAGCAGTTCGGAGCCACCGTGGTCGGCAGCCACGCCTACGCCGCGAAAATGCACGACAAGAGGTTCAAACAGATGGAGGCCGGGCTGCCCGAGGAGTATCACGATGAGAAGGAACTCGAGCGCCAGCGCCGCATCCACGACTCACTCATCACACGGGGCTTGGAGATCATCACCGACTGCTATTTGGACGTGGTCGATCAGCAGTGCAAAAGCGCGAACGTGGGATTTGAGCGCCGCTTCCTGGAGGGAAAAAACTTCCAGGTGCTGGTCGACGACATCAAGACCCATAAGTACGATCTGGTGATCATGGGCGCCCTGGGCGTGGGCGCGGTCCGCGACAGCGTGATCGGCAGCGTGACGGAACGCACGGTGCGTCGCGTGCACGGCTCGGACTTTTTCCTCGTCAAGAATCCCAAATCGATCGAGCCGGACGGCCCGATCGTGTGCGCCCTGGATGGCAGCGGCCACTCCTACGGCGGGTTGATGACCGCGTTGGCGTTGGGCAAGGCATTCAACGTGCCGGTGGAGGCCATTTCCGCGTTCGACCCCTACTTTCACTACGCGATGTTCAACAGCATCGCGGACGTACTCTCCGAAGAAGCCGGCAAGGTCTTCCGCTTCAAGGAACAAGAGAAGCTGCACGAAGAAATCATCGACTCCGGGTTGGCCAAGATTTACCAGGCGCACTTGGACATCGGAAAGCAGATCGCGCAGACGGAAGGCATGGAGCTGAAAACCACCTTGCTCGACGGCAAGGCGTTCGAACGCTGTATGCAATACGTCAAAAAGAGCAAGCCCTGGCTGCTCATCATGGGCCGTATCGGCGTGCATTCCGACGACACCATGGACATCGGCAGCAATTCCGAAAACCTGATGCGCCTCGCAGGCTGCAACATCTTGATCTCCAATCGCACCTTCGTCCCGCCGATCGACACCATGGCGCAGTATACCGTCGCGTGGACCGAGGAAGCGGCCAAACGCATGGAGAAGGTCCCGGTGTTTGCGCGCGGCGTGGCTCGCACCGCGATCTACCGGTACGCGATCGAAAAGGGCCACACCATTGTCTCCAACGAAGTGGTGGACGCGGCGATGGGGCACCTGCTCCCGCCCGAAGCCGTGGCCGCCATGAAGGGACTGGGCAAAACCTTGGACGCGGCCGGGGTCGACCGCAACAAGATGGAAGCCAGCGACGACGTGGTCAAAGACTTGATGGGCGCCCAGAGCGCGCAGATCATGGGGCTCATGGGCGATACCGCCGCGGCCAGCGCGGGGCAGAATATCCTCAACTATGAAGAACGCCGAGAGCTCGACTACTGGGTGTGCAGCGACTGCGGGTACCTGGCGAAAGGCAGCCAGCCGGTCAAGTGCCCGATCTGCCCGGCGGACGGCGCCAAGTTCAAACTGATCGATAAATCGATCATCGTCGCCGCGGCCAAGGCCGAAGGCAACATTGAGGTCGAGATCGCGTACGACGACGTGGTCATCCAGTGGACCGCGGAGGCCAAAGAGCGATTGAAGGCCGTGCCGTCCGGGTACATGCGCCGGCGCGCCAAGGCGATCATCGACAAGTCCGCGCGCAAGATGGGACTCAAAACCATCACCACCGAGTTTACCAGCAAGGTCATCATGGAATACGCCTCCGAGGTGAGTTGGAAGGACGAGTTGCTCGCCGGCGACGCGGAAGAGAAGCTCGCCGCCCCGCCCCCCGAGTTCGAGTGGACGCGCGACGCCACCCAGCGCATCGAGCGCGTGCCCCCAGGCTATATGCGCGACTGCACCAAGGGCATGGTCGAGACACACGCTCGCGAGCATGGCATACGCGCCATCACCCTGGAAGTCTGCAACGAAGGCATTGAGAAGGCCAAAGCGGCGATGGAAGAGGCGATGAAGAATCCTGCCAAGATGGAGGAGATTCTCTCGAAGTTTATGCCCAAGAAGGCCGAACCCGTCGCCCGTCCATGAAGAGCCATCTGCCGCGTTCTCGGGCGTTCGGCAATCCTCACGTACGGCCCAGTACGCTCCGGTTGCCTCACACCCTGCGGCCTTGCATCTGGCCCTTCCTGAACGGGCTCTATCGCACGAAGAGGCGCTTCCGGTCGTGACCACCAGTTTGGATCTACCGCTCCTGGCTCCCCGTCAGGAAGACTTCAAACCCTTCCTGATCGCCTGGAACCTCACCAAACGCTGCAACCTGCGCTGCGCGCACTGCTACTTGTCGGCCGGTGAACGCGACGCGGGCTCGATCGACGAACTCACGACCGACGAATGTTACCGCGTGGTCGACGAGATGGTGCGCGTCAACCCCGCGTCGATCCTCGTGCTGACCGGCGGAGAACCGCTGCTGCGACGGGACCTCCCCCAGATCGCGCGGTACGCCTCGGCCAAAGGCATGATGGTGGTGGTGGGCACCAACGGGACCCTGCTCACCGACGCCAAGATCCGCGAGTTGCTGGACGCGGGCGTCATGGGCGTGTCGATCTCGGTGGATTCGCTGGACGAGCACAACCACGACACGTTCCGCCGCCTGCCCGGCGCGCTCAAGGGCGCCCGCGAGGGCATCGAGGCCTGCCGACGCAACGGCCTTCAATTCCAAGTCCACACCACCGCCAGCTCCATGAACTACGACGAGATTCCTACCATCATGGATTTTGCGTATCAGGCCGGCGCGCGCGTGTATAACCTGTTCTTCCTCGTCTGCACCGGTCGCGGCGAGGAAATGTCCGACATCACTCCGGAGCAGTACGAGCAGGTGCTCGGATACCTCGTCGATGTCCAGGTGAAATTTCCCGGCATGCTCATGCGGTCGCGTTGCGCCCCGCATTTCAAACGCATCGCATACGAGAAGAATCCCGCATCACCCATCACCAAGGCTCAAGGCTACGAAGGCGGCGGCTGCCTGGCGGGCACTCACTATGCGCGGATCACGCCTGAAGGCGACCTGACGCCCTGCCCGTTCATGCCGCTGTCGGTCGGGAACTTGCGCCAGACCGGGTTCGACACCCTGTGGAACGACTCACCGGTCTTCCACGACCTCCGCGCCCCCCGATTGAAGGGCAAGTGCGCGGACTGCGAATACAGCGAGTTGTGCGGCGGATGTCGCGCGCGACCCTACGCGTCGCACGGCGATTACCTGGACGAAGACCTCTGGTGCCACTACACGCCCAAGGGCGGCGCCAAGATCTTGCCGCTGGTCGAAGCCTTCGACGGCCCGCCCCCGCCGTGGAGCGAAGCCTCGATCGAACGCCTGAACCGCTTGCCGTTCTTCTTGCAGAAAATGGTCAAACAACGCGTGGAGAAATTCGCGCGCGAACAGGGCGCCACGATGATCACGCCCGATCTGATGGAAGCCCTGCGCAAGCGGACGTTCGGCAACGAAACGCCGGTGTTCGATGCGGGACGCTTTCAAGGCTTGATCCCCAAAGGCTGACATGGAATCGGAACAACTGTTTCGGATCGTCAACTTCTGGGCGCATCTGGTGTCCGCCTTTATTTGGATCGGCGGGGTGATTTTTTCCAGTCTCGTGCTCCTGCCCGCCGCCCAGAAATTCCTCACCAAAGACGTCAGAGGGCCGTTTCTCCGGGAGATCCACGGCCGCTTTCAGAAGCTGTCCGGCGCGTTCGTGACGCTGCTGCTGGTGACCGGCGGGATCAATATCCATTTCGCCAAACAGTCCCGGGGAACGTTCGACGGTTTATATTTCAACGCCCTCATGCTCAAGATCTTCTTCTTCATGATCCTGCTGACGTTCTACCTGCTCCACCTCAAGGAACTGGGCGACAAGAAGCCCATGGAGCACTTCCCCTACCAGGAAGCCACGTTGGTCCTCGGCATCCTCATCGTCTTGATGGCCGCCGTGTTGAAACACAGCTAGTTCGGCGTACCGACTCACTCACACCGTTCACGCGTCCGTCCGACAAAGTTAGAACGTGAGGCCCTGGAACGAGGGCGCCAAGACGTTGTATAAATGATTCAAGGTACGGCATGAGATTCGGTTCGGCATCGGATCAGGAGCCGTCTTGTCGAGCGGACGCTCGCTGCGAGGAATGATCGTGAACAAACGAATGATCATCATGTTGGTGACGACCGGGGTCGTGTTCGGCGGCATCTTCGGCTTCAAATGGTTCGGCAGTAAGATGATGAACCAGTTCTTCGACAACATGCCGATGCCCCCGGTGGTGATCACGGCCACCGAAGCCCAGGAGCAGACGTGGCCCACGACCATCGAGGCGGTGGGCACGGTCACGGCGGTCAACGGCATCGCGGTGAGCGCCGAGGTCGCCGGCGTGGTCCAGTCCATTCAGTTCCAATCCGGCGAACGCACGGCCGCGGGCACCGTCCTGGTGACGCTCGACTCCGTGATGGACCAGGCCGAATTGCGAACCCTGGAAGCGCAGAGAGATCTGGCCGAGACGGAGTTGGCGCGCGGGCGAGAGTTGTTCGGGTCGGAGGTCATGGCCAAGTCACAGTTCGACAAGGTGGAAAGCGAAGCGGCCCAGGCTGCGGCCCGCGTCGAGACCCAGCGCGCCCTCATCGCCAAGAAAACCATCCGAGCCCCGTTCGCGGGGGTGCTCGGAATCAGGAAAGCGAACCTCGGACAATACGTGAGCCCGGGCACACCATTGGTGACCTTGCAGTCGCTGGATCCGATCTACGTGAATTTCGCCCTGCCCGAACAACGCCTCGGAGTCCTGACCGTCGGGCAGCCCGTCTCGGCCGGCGTCGACGCGTTTCCGGACGCCGCCTTCGAAGGACGCATCACGGCGATCGAACCGCGGGTGGACGAGAGCACGCGCAGCTTCAATGTCCAGGCCACGTTCCGCAACCCCGATTCCCGCCTGCAAGCGGGGCTCTTTGCGCGGATCCGCATTGCGATGCCCAAGTCGGAGAACTACGTGGTGGTTCCGCAGACCGCCGTCAGTTACAACCCCTACGGCAACTCGGTCTACGTGGTCCAAGAGACTCCGGCAGGCTCCTCCGGCGGGGCGGGCCCGCAACCGACCGAGGGCGTGCAAACCGCGCCCGAAGGACAGGGCCCGACCCTGGTGGTGACGCGCCGGTTGATCAAGACCGGGCCTACCCGTGGGGATTTCGTGGCGGTGACCGAGGGACTCAAACCCGGAGAACGCGTGGCGACTTCCGGTCTCCTCAAGCTTCGTAACGACGCGGTCGTTGTGGTCAACAACGCGGTGACGCCTGCCGCGAATCTCCAACCCACGCCCCCCGAAAGTTAGGGCGTGTCCATGAACCTGAGCGCGCCAAGGGCGCGAATGCTAACTCGGTTGCAAACACCTTACAGGTGGCGAAGCAACGGTCATCTGCGGCGTTGCCGCTGCGCATCCGGTCCTCACGTACGGACACAGTACGCTCCGGTCCGGTGCTCGCCGCGCCTGGCGACCCACCTTCAAAGATGCAGACGCTGGAAGTCTCCGAAGGGGGCATCTGACACGCCCCTGAACAGTCGTGACCGCTTAGGCAGCAGGAAAAACCCACAAGGCAGACGATGACGTTCACGGATATTTTCATCAAGCGGCCTGTGCTCGCCGCGGTGATCAGCCTAATGATCCTGCTACTCGGGCTGCGCGCGTGGACCGAACTCAACGTACGCCAATACCCTGAAATGAAAAACGCCGTGGTCACGGTCGCGACCACGTTTATCGGCGCTGACGCGGAGTTGATCCAGGGATTCATCACCACCCCGCTCGAACGAGAAATATCCAGCGCGCAAGGCATCGATTATGTCCAGTCCACCAGCCTTCCCAGTGTCAGTTCGATCCAGGTGTTTCTTCGTCTGGACTACGACCCGAACGAAGCCCTGACCCAAATCGCGGCGAAGGTGAACAAGGTTCGACGCGACCTGCCCGAGGGCAGCGAAGACCCGGTGATCGAGCTGTCGGTCGGCGAAACCATCGCCGCGATGTATCTGAGCTTCTACAGCACCATCCTGGACAACAATCAAATCACCGATTATCTGGTCCGCGTCATCGAGCCCAGGTTGTCCACGTTGCCTGGCGTGCAGCGGGCCCTGATCATCGGTGATCGCACCTTCGCCATGCGCATCTGGCTCAAGCCGGAGCGCCTGGCGGCGCTGAACCTTACGGCGAGCGACATTCAGACCGCGCTCCAGGCCAACAACGTGCAGGCGGCGGTCGGCGCCACCAAGGGCGCGCTGGTCTCGGTGGACCTGAAGGCCAACACCGACCTGAACACCGCCGAAGAATTTCGGAATCTGGTGATCCGCTCCGAGGGTGGCGCGATCGTGCGGCTGCGCGACGTCGCCGATGTGGTGCTGGGGGCGGAGACCTACAACACCGATGTGTCGTTCAACGGCCAGAGCGCCACGTTTATCGGCGTGGAGGTCGCACCCGACGCCAATGCGCTCGACGTGGTCGCGCGAGTGCGCGAGGAGTGGCCGGACATTCTGCGGCAGTTGCCGGAGGGCCTGGAAGCCAACATCCCCTACGACAGCACGCGCTACATCCGCAACGCCATCAACGAAGTGGTGTTCACGCTGGCCGAAGCGGTCCTCATCGTGATCGTGGTGATCTTCCTGTTCCTGGGGTCGCTGCGCTCCGTGATCATTCCCGCGGTCACAGTGCCGCTGTCCATCATCGGCGCCTTGTTCCTCATGTGGGTGATGGGTTTCTCCATCAACCTGCTGACGTTGTTGGCCATGGTGCTGGCGATCGGGATGGTGGTGGATGACGCGATTATCGTGCTGGAGAATATCCATCGCCACATCGAGGACGGCATCACGCCGTTCGACGCCGCGATCAAGGGTGCGCGCGAGTTGGGCCTGCCCGTCATCGCCATGACCGTCACCTTGGTCGCAGTGTACCTCCCGATCGGTTTCATCGGCGGATTGACCGGCACCTTGTTCGTGGAGTTCGCCTTTGCACTCGCGGGCGCGGTGCTGCTCTCCGGCGTGATTGCGCTGACGCTCTCGCCCATGATGTGCGCCCGACTGTTGCGGCCGAAGGATCAGGGACGCGGCCATCGGCTCGAAATGTGGCTGGATCGCCAATTCGATCGATTGCGACACGGCTACCAACGCCGGCTGCACGGCGCGCTCGACGACAAACACGTCATCGCCGCGTTCGGCGTGATCGTGTTGACCAGCACGTACT
Organism: uncultured Nitrospirota bacterium; assembly: GCA_964570625.1. Taxonomy (GTDB): domain Bacteria; phylum Nitrospirota; class Nitrospiria; order 2-01-FULL-66-17; family 2-01-FULL-66-17; genus JBFLXB01. The sequence continues at coordinate 74,904 of CAZMYW010000007.1, forward strand.
TTCTGTACGAGACCTCGCCGCGGGAACTGGCGCCGGAAGAGGACCAGGGCATCATCCTCATCTTTTCGCAAAGCGATCCATTTTCGTCGCTCGACTATCTGACGCGCTTCACCAACGAGCTAACCACCATCGCCAACGCGCTTCCGGAAAAGGAAAACTACTTCCTGATGAACGGCGTGGGCGGAAGCGGGTCGGCGGTCAGCACCAACACCGCGATCTCCGGCATCGTCTTCAAACCATGGGCTGAACGCGACCGAAGCACCAAGGACGTCCTTCAGGAAGTCCAGCAGAAGAGCGGAGAGGTCGCGGGCCTGATGAACGCGGTGTTCGCCCCGCCTCCGTTGCCCACGGGCGGGATGGGCTTTCCGGTGGAATTCGTGATCGCCAGCACGCAGCCGGTGCAAGCGCTGAACGACGCGACCACGGAGATTCTCCAACGCGGCATGGCGAGCAAGAAATTTATCTTCATGGACACGGATCTCAAAATCGACAAACCGCAGATCCATATCGACGTCGATCGAGACAAAGCCGCGTTGCTGGGCATCGACATGCGCCAACTGGGGTCTGAACTAGCCGCCATGATGTCCGGCGGGTACGTCAACCGATTCTCGATGGAAAGCCGCAGCTACAAAGTCATCCCACAGGTCCAGCGCACGGACCGCCTGAACCCCGACCAGCTCACCCAGTACTACACGCGGACCGGATCCGGCCAACTGGTGCCGCTGTCCACCTTGGTGAAGCTCCGCGAGTCGGTCGAACCACAACAGCTCAAGCGCTTCCAACAGTTGAACGCCGTGGTCATTTCGGGCGTGCCGCGTCCCGGCGTCACGTTGGGTGACGCGCTGGGCGTGCTGGAGCAGGCGGCGAACGAGGTGTTGCCTCCCGGCTACACCGTGGACTACGCGGGTCAGTCGCGCCAGTACAAAACCGAAGGCGCGGCGCTGGTGCTCACGTTCTTCTTCGCGTTGATCATTATCTACCTGGTGCTCGCGGCGCAGTTCGAGAGCTTCCGCGACCCCATCATCATGCTGGTCACGGTGCCCATGTCCATCTGCGGCGCCTTGATCTTCGTGAGCCTGGGCCTCACCACCATCAACATCTACACCCAGGTCGGCCTGGTCACGCTCATCGGCGTGATCAGCAAACACGGCATCCTGATCGTGGAGTTCGCCAATCGGCTGCAGGAACAGGGCCGCTCCAAACGCGAGGCCATCGAAGAAGCCGCCGCGATCCGCCTGCGCCCGGTGCTCATGACCACCGCGGCCCTGGTCCTCGCCGTGGTCCCATTGTTGACCGCCACCGGCCCCGGCGCCGCCGCGCGCTTCTCCATCGGTTTGGTCATTGCCACCGGCATGACCATCGGGACCGCGTTCACTCTCTTCGTGGTGCCCGCCGTGTACCTCTACTTGGGCCGCGACTACGCCGCGCAGCAGTCCGCAACAGCGACCTCGTCTCTCCAGACTTCAGAAGGCGCAACCGCCTAAACTATCTCCCCGCGGAGCAGGACCATGGCGAACGTGCTTGCCAAACGAATGACTGCCCAAGTGGAGGGCGAGTTCGTAGTCTTCCTCATCGGCATGCGCGTCAATCGATTCTGGAAAATCCACAAGTGGCTGCCCGTGGTGCTCGCCATGCCCCGCATGATCCGCGAGCTGGAGGCCGATCCGACCTCCGGGTTTCTGGGCGTCCAAGCCTGGTTCGGCAATCCCTCCATCATGGTCCAGTACTGGCGCTCGTTCGATCACCTCGAACAATACGCGAAAGCCCGAGACAAAACGCATTGGCCTGCGTGGGTAGCGTTCAACAAGGCTATCGGCGGAAGCGGAGACGTGGGCGTCTGGCACGAAACCTACCGCGTCCGCCCCGGCGACTATGAGTGCGTCTACAACAATATGCCCCTGTTCGGCCTCGCGAAAGCGACCAGGCAAATCGAGGCTACCGGACAGAAGGAGACAGCGTCCGGGCGTATACGTGGTGGCAATGGATAACATTCAACCGATGTCGGGCGACACAACGGTTGGCCATCACCCCTGGGAGTGGGTACCGAAAGACTTCAACAGTTTTCTTGTGGAGCTCGATCACATAGTATCTCACTGCCACGATCACCTCGTTCTGTTTCGTGGCCATCGTGAAAGACAATGGCTTCTAGACTCAACGTTTACCAGAAGCTTCAAGGGCACTGTCCTGGGACTCCATCCGTGGGAGCGATTGCAGGAGGACTTTCGGTTATCGGTACAACATCAACAGATCGTGTCCAATCTCTTCTTCTTCAAGTTTCATCACTATATTCCAAGCAACGAGCTCTTCAGCCTCGCTGAGAGCGAGAAGATTGACCCATGGTTTGAATGGATGAGAAGGTTACAGCAGTACCCTGACGAAGAACCTGCCCGACTCCCCTTACGGGGAACCTTTCTTACTGACTGGACAAGCAATGCCGACGTTGGGATATTCTTTGCAAACAATTGCAGAAGTGGAGAAGGAGCTCTTTGGATCTGCGATACGACCGCAACCGGGAAAGGTCCTCCACCAAACGATAACCGTCGAAGAAATCCTTAAAATGATGGAGGAGCAAAGCAAGAACAACGGGTCCATGGGCGTCTCATTAATATTTCATCCTCAGAGACAACTTGCCCAGCAAAGGGCTTCTAATCAGAAGGCCATCTACATTGCGCAGATGGATCTACGAGTCGATTTATCTGAGGTATGGGCTAACCTGCAAGACGGCAAGGAACGGGTCTTTATTAAATTGGTCCTAGCCGCGGGAACCACTTTAGAATGTCACCAATATCTGCAACAGAAGAACATAACCCAAGAATTTCTCTTTCCGGACCTACCTAAGAATACTGATCAATAACGAGTCATCCCAAGCCATGGATGGAGAAACAAAGAACCTAGTGAGCGGTTGCCGATGCTGGACGACGGATGATCCCATGTTCCTCGTCTACCGCGATGAGTGGGGGGTGCCGGTTCGGGATGATCGGCTCTTGTTTGAGCAGTTGGTGTTGAGCGGGTTTCAGGCTGGGTTGTCGTGGAGGACGATTCTTTACAAGCGCGAGAACTTCCGGCGCGCGTTTCACAACTTCGATGTAGATCGCGTCGCGAGATACGGCCTGCGCGAGCGCAAACGGCTCTTGGCTGACGCGGACATCATCCGCAACCGGCAGAAGATCGACGCCGCGATCAAGAATGCCAAAGCGGTACTGGAGGTCCGGGAGGAGTTCGGAGTTTTTTCGAAATACCTGTGGGACTTTGTCGGCGGGCGGCCGATTCGGCGGCGACACCCGGGCGGCCAGAGCCCAGATCGTTCTCCCGAGTCGGACGCGCTGTCGAAAGATCTCAAGACCCGCGGATTCAGCTTTGTCGGATCCACGATCGTGTATGCATTTATGCAGGGCGTCGGACTGGTGAACGACCACAAGGCGTCGTGCCCGATCGCGCGGGCGAAGTAAGGAGTGGGACGGTTGCCGCTAGGCGGTCAGCGGGGCAATGTCGCGCTCGATCCGTGTGCCCGCTTCCTGCATGGCGATCTTGAGGTCGTAACTGGCCTGCAGGTTCAACCAGAATTGTGGAGTGGTACCGAAAAAGCGCGCAAGACGCAGCGCCGTATCAGGGGTCACGCCTCGGCGCTCCCGCACAATGTCATTGATCCGCGGGGCGGCAACGCGCAGGGCCTGCGCCAGCGCGTTGGCCGACAGGCCGTGCGGGACAAGAAACTCTTCGCGCAGAACTTCACCGGGATGAATCGGCCTCATCTTGTTCATAAAACTCCCCCTTCAGTGATAGTCTACAATCTCCACCCTCTCCGGTCCTCCATCCGTCCAAACGAAACACAGCCTCCACTGATCGTTGATCCGGATACTGTGCTGCCCTCGGCGGTTGCCTTTCAGAGCTTCAAGCCGGTTGGCAGGCGGAGCCGCTAAATCCTGCAGCGTCGTAGCATCGTCGAGCATTTGTAGTTTGCGCGTGGCTACCCGCTCGATATTGGCGAACCGGGCTACCCGTTTCCCGTTATATAAAGTCTCGGTGTCGCGACACCTGAACGAGCGGATCACGTATCTCATGATATAACGACGCACGTTAAACGTCAATCGTTATATCTGAATGCCTCCATGGCCAGCCGGATATCGCGATCTTTCATCCGTTCAACGGTCTGCTCAACAAATCGCTCGATATATTGAGAAAATGCCTGCACCACGACAGGGAGGGTGGTTATGAAGACCAGAGGAAGCTTTGTCGCCTTCGCCGCGCTGATTTTCTTCAACATGCCGGCGCACGCCGCCGGCCCGATCATCAAGGAATATCCGGTTCCCGACGGCGCTCACCCGCACGATGTCGCACCTGCGGTTGATGGCGGTGTGTGGTACACAGCGCAGCGCCAGGGCGCGTTGGGGTATCTGGATTCTAAGACCGGCAAGACCCGGAAGATTCCGCTCGGCAAGGACTCGTCGCCACACGGGGTGATCGTGGGACCAGATGGCGCGCCGTGGATCACGGACTCTGGGTTGAACGCTATCGTGCGGGTTGATCCGAAGACCGACAAGGTCAGCACCTATCCCCTGCCGATCAAACAATACGCCAATCTCAACACCGCCACGTTCGATCTCAACGGCACGCTCTGGTTCACGGGACAGAACGGCTACTACGGCCGCGTGGATCCCAAGACCGGCAAGGTCGAGGCGTTCGAGGCGCCGCGAGGTCGCGGGCCGTATGGGATTTGCACCGCGCCGGACGGCAGCGTGTGGTACGCCTCGCTCGCAGGCTCGCACATCGCGCGGATCGACACCAAGACCGGCAAGGCCATGGTGATCGAACCGCCCACTCGCGATCAGGGCGCCCGGCGCGTGTGGGCGGACTCCAAGAGCCGCGTCTGGGTCAGCGAATGGACCTCCGGGCAGGTGTCGGTGTACGATCCGAAAGCCAATCAGTGGAAACAGTGGAAGCTCCCGGGCAAGAATCCGCAGACCTATGCCGTGTTCGTGGACGACAAGGATCTCGTGTGGCTATCGGACTTCGGCAATGACGTGATCGTGCGGTTCGATCCGAGCACGGAGCAGTTCGCCACATTCAAGCTGCCCACCGGCGGCGCCAAGGTCCGCCAGATTCTGGGACGGCCCGGCGAGGTGTGGTTGCCCGAATCCGCGACGGATAGGGTCGCGGTGATTCGCGAAGGATCCTAGCGTGGACCAGCAGGGCCAGCCACAGCCGAAGATCTCCCGGCGGGCGATGATCCTCACCGCGCTTGGCGCAAGCGCGGCCTCGATCGCGGGTGGCATATACCTCCTGCCGCGTTTCATGGGTGGCGGCAGGACCGCGTCACTCGACTACCCCTTTCCCGCAGCGCTGATGGATCAAGGGTTCGAACTGCCACCGACCCCGGCCTGCGCTGACGGGCAAGACGAGCTGACAGCATCTCAAACCGAGGGGCCGTATTATACGCCTCGCACCCCCGAACGGACCACGCTGATCGAGCCCGGCATGATAGGAACTTCGCTCGTCATCCTCGGTCGTGTCTTGACCACTGATTGCCGGCCCATCCCGGGCGCGGTTCTGGATTTCTGGCAGGCGGATGCCGAGGGCGAATACGACAACGACGGATACCGATTGCGGGGCCATCAGTTTGCCGACCGCCATGGACAGTTTCGCTTGGAAACCATCCGGCCCGCGGCCTACGGCGGCATCATGTTTCTCCGCACACCACACATTCACGTCAAAGTCCAGGGCCCACGCACTCCCCTGCTCACCACACAACTGTATTTCCCAGGTGAACGGCTGAACGAACAGGACGGGATCTTCGACAACCGGCTGATGATGGACGTTCAGAAGAGCGGTGATCGCCTCGAGGCCCGGTTCGATTTCGTCTTACCGACGCAGAACGTGTAAATGCGCTATATACCCCTATCGAGCTATTGTGAAACGCGCAGGCATCGCGGTACGCTGACCGCACGCATACTCAATCCCGCAGACCAGACTGAACACGGCGCGAGACGCGCGACGCCTGACGAAAGGATCACTCCATGAAAATCGACATCGGCATCAAAGAACAAGACCGCGCAGACATCGCCAACGGGTTGTCCAAGCTCCTTGCCGACACCTACACGCTGTATCTCAAGACGCACAACTTCCATTGGAACGTGACCGGCCCCATGTTCCAAACGCTTCACCTGATGTTCGAAACCCAGTATACGGAGCTCTCCACCGCCGTGGATCTGGTCGCAGAACGGATTCGAGCGCTGGGCTCTCCGGCGCCAGCCACCTACGCGGAGTTCGGGCGGTTGAGTTCCATCAAGGAAACCCCCGGGGTGCCGAAAGCCGAAGACATGATCCGTCTGTTGGTCGAAGGCCAGGAATCGGTGGTCCGCACCGCCCGCTCGATCTTCCCGATCGCGGAAAAGGCCAGCGACGAAGCCACGGCTGATCTGCTGACCCAGCGCATCCAGCTGCACGAAAAAACCGCGTGGATGTTGCGTAGCCTGCTGGAAACGTAACTGGAACCAGCGCCGTCAGCGCCCGGCGCCCCTCTACGCCCGCCTCCATGCCGTCGCTCCGATCGCCGTGACCGCCAACCAGGTTCCGAAGGTTGCGACGATGGTCGAGCCTGATGGCAGGTCCCATTGGTACGAGCCCCACAGGCCCAAGACGCCGCACGATGCCGCGCTGGCCACAACGACGATCGCCGCCAACCGGTCGACTACGAGCAACCTGACCACCAACGCCGGCGCGACGAGATACGTGAATACCACCAGGACCCCCGCGCTGCGGATGGCCACGGCGATGGATGCGCCGAGCAGGAGATAGAACACCAGCGTAGCGCCGCGGCTCGTGCGCCGACCAGGATCCAAGCGTTGTATGACCAGGTGCCACGTGGTCACGCCGATGGCCAGCACCGCCAACATGGCGACCTGGCCGTCGGTCACGGCCAGGATGTTCCCGAACAACAGGCGCAAAATATCGGCATCGCCGTGTGCCGTCTTCGCGACCACCAGCACCGCAGCTGCGGACGTCACCGCGTACACCACGCCCATCACCGCTTCTTGGGGAAGTCGGGCGCTAGACGCCGGGACGGCCAGGAGCGCGGCGCCGACCACGGTGAAGACCACGGACGCGACGATCGGGTCCCACTCCACCGCGGTCCCGATCGCCGCGCCCAACGCCGCGATCTGCGCCAAGGCGAGATCCACGAACACGATCCGCCGCCGGATGACTTCGGTTCCCAACGGCGCCAGCACAAATGCCAGCAACACGCAGGCCACCATGGCCTGACGCATGAACGGCAGTTCGATCATCTCGATCATGGTTTGCCCCGACCTTTCGCGCCAAGCGCCTGGACCACGGCCGCCACGTTCGTGTCAAAGAGCGAAACGTAGTCGTCAGTTCCAGGCGCCCCGCTCACGGTAGGCGCCAGCACCAGCACCTTGACCGCGGTTTGCCGAGCCAGTAGGTCGGGGATGCTCCGGTCGTGATACGGTTCCATCAGGATCACCTTAACCTGCTCTCGCGTGATGAGGTCCACCAACTCGGATACGTGGCTCGGCGGCGGAGGCACGCCCGGCTTGGGTTCAACGAATCCGACGATCGTTAGTCCGAACCGGTTCGTGAAGTAGAGCCAACTATCGTGGTACACGATGACCTTGGCGCCGGAATACGGCGCCAGCGATGTGGTCCATTTGACCAGGGCTGCTTCGATCCGCGTGCGGAACGACTGCGCGTTCCTCTGATAGGTTGCGCAGCCCCCGGCATCGAGGCTGCACAGCCGTTGCGCGATGGTCTCGGCCACGATGGCGCCGTTCATCGGATCCATCAGGAAGTGCGGATTGCCCTTACCGTGAACGTCGCCTTGGGAACGATCGACCGGCCCGGTAGGCACCCCGAGGATCTGGATACCCTGCGACGCGTCGAGTCGGCCCGCTTCACCGCTACGCAGTCGCGGGTTCCGAGCGCTGGCGAGCAACGGCGGCAACCACCCGACCTCCAGGTCCAATCCACCCTCGATCAGCAAATCAGCCCGATTGAGCTTGACGAGAAAACTCGGCCGCGGATCCAAGAAATGCGGGTCCTGAAGCCCGGAGGCCATACTGCTCACTTCGATCCGGTCTTTCCCGACTTCTGTGGCGATCGCAGCCAGATCTGGCGTCGTGGTAACCACGGTCAGCGGCGCAGCTGCAACCGGACTCACCAGCGCCGCAAGCAAGGCAATTGGTAGTAACCAAGTCATACCCTTTCTCCCCGGCGGCTTCATTAGAACGTGTGGGCGCCGTGCGCGCCGATCAAGAACTCCCACTGCAGAAACACCGAGTGCACGATGTCCTCGCGGCTCTGCACGTCGTCCCGGTTGTACTGAATCCGCCACTTGGAAAACTCGCTGGGGTAGAACGTCAGGTTGGGGGCAAACCGGACGCGCCGCTCGCGCAACGGATCCGTGAGATCCCCGTCTTTTCCCGCGACATACTCTCCCCTCACGCCGGCCACCCACCGCGGCGTGAAGCCCCACATCACCTGGGTATATCCGCCCCAGTCTCGGAGCTGTTCCTCCGGCAACGTCTCGTCCGGAACCGTAGTGGGATCATCCTCCACCGCAACGTTGTCATACTCACGGTTCATCACCTCGGTTTGCCACGCCACGAACGGCCAGCCCTTCACCGTTCGCAGTGGCTTCCACTTGTAGTACAGGTCAATCCCGTAGATCTGGGTTCGCGCCGATTCTCCGCTGCCATTGGGTCCGAACGCTCCGGACACGCCTACCAGGACGGTCTGGGTGTCGCTTGGATTAAAGGACGTGGCCACTCGCGGCGCGATGAGAAGATCCCCAATGTCCTCCACCTGGCGCTCGATCAAGGTCCGGCCAAACAGATCCTCTCCGGGCACGTTACGAAAGCTGAACATGGTCTCGCCCTGACTGTCCTGAAGCGCGACCATGGCTTCGGCGTATATTGGAAGCGGCATCAGGTAGGCCACCTGCATACCCGGCCCACGCATCCCGTCGCCTCCGAACATTCGCCCGTTGATCAACGGCTGGTCAACGAACGACCAACTATGGGGATGTGTGGGATTGAGGCGGCCGAATTGGGTGAAAAACTGTCCGGCTCGAAGCTGCAGATTGGCCGGCAGCGCCGTGGAAGTCATATACGCTTCCTCGACCTCAAGAAAGCTCTCCCCGTCGCGGTCGATGCCGAAGATCAGATTCGCGACGGCGGTAAAGTACGGGTCGACCGTACCCGAGAGGGTCAACTCAAGGTTCTGGACCGTAAACCCCCGTTGGTTCGGATCGTGCGCGCCGGTTTCGAGCGTCTCCAGATCCTGAGCCGTGGATGCGGCGGCCGCGAACAGGCCGTCGAGCGATATATCAGGATTGAAACGCGCTGCTGTGTTCTGGGAGGCTGGTTGTTTGGCTTCCAGCGCGCGCACGGCCGCTTGTGTTTCAACCAATTCACGCTCAACGCGCTGAAGTGGCGTTTCTTCAGCCCGAACCGTTTCACCCCACACTATCAGCATGCCGACCCCCACTGTGATGAGTCCCTTAAAGATCATGTGCCGCATGAGTCCTCCTGGAATCCCTGTGGTTTGCCCCCTGACGACACGCGCCGAGACGTCGCGGACGTGTGGCGCAGACGTGTTGGAACCCTCGCGGATCCTGGAGCGGAGACGCCCAGGCCTACAAATCGCGAGTGTCAGGAACGAATGGGATTACAAAGCGCGGGAGGGAGGACCGCGAGAGGTGGCGCTGAACAGCGCCTTAGCAAGCGTGGTGTCCGAAGGAAACTCAAGGAATCCGACCAAGCACAGCAATGGGGCGAGCGGGGATTCCGAGGAGTCGGGCGCGTTGGCCTGCTGTACCCACGCGCCAATCACGCATCCGTGGGCGTCGACCAGCTCGTCCTCGGCATACGCGTGAAGGAGCGCGACGCCTGAAAAGAGGGTCAGGTAGAAGACCAGACCCCAGACCGCAGCAATCGAGGTTCCGCGCTTCATACGGTTGGAAACCTTAGCACCGCCCGGATCGTATCGCAAGCCGAAGCCTGGGGGCTCAGTCCCGCAGCCAACTGGGTGGAGCTTGTGCCTTGCGGGCTTCGTCAGACAAGCCGTCCGTGAGCATATTCTCCGCTTCCAGGATCTGTGCTTCATACATCGATACCTCGGCGGAGATGTCCTGTATCCGTTGCATGTTGCCCGTGGTCGCGTTCAAAAACCGTTCTTGTCCCAACCGCTCCTGAGCGTCCGCCAGCTTCTCTTGGGCGTCGGCTTTCTTGTCCTGCCATTCCTGCACCCGCCGCTGCCACCAGTCGCGATTGTGGCCGTTAAAGTCAACGGCTTCATAGGGCGCCGCCTGCGGACGTTCGGGCTCGGTCGCTGGTTTCGACACTGACTCCGGTTTTGACGCTGCCTCCGGTGTCGCCGCAGACTCCGGATTTTCCTCCGAAGGGATGCCCTTCGGTTTCTCCTTATCGGGAGGACGAAGTTCCAGAACCGTGTCATGGAATTTCTTGGGAATCTTGCCGGGGTCATCGGTGAAGTGGACGGCCCCGTTGCCGTCGGTCCATTGATAGACCCCGCCGGCGGCAACCACATCGGGTACACGGGCGCCCAAGAGAACCAGGGCAAGAACGAGAACGGTCGGTACCAGGTGAAAGCGCAAGCACTGAGTGTTCACGGCTGTCCTCCTTCTCGATATACACCCGCTCGGTCGGCCATCTGCTTCCCCTGTCAGCATCATATCGCCAAACCCTCCTACATCCAAGGCCTCAGTTCGGCATTCGTCGCTGTTCCATCCAGAGATACAGCGTGGGGAGGACCACGAGGGTCAACACCGTCGACAACATGAGCCCCCCCACCACCACGGTGGCTAGCGGCTTCTGGATTTACGATCCGGAGCCGGTGGCAAACAACATGGGATCAACCCCAAGATCGCCACTAGCGCGGTCATCCCCAATCATCGGCATCGTTCAGCGTTACCGTGGCGGACGATCGGCCGATGAGAGATGTACCACTCCCAGGACCTCAATCACAAACGACCCGTCCTCAATCGCCGGTCACGGCCGGCTCGGGCTCAGATACCCGGAGCGCGGGCGCTACGGGCCCGAAGCGTTGCTCGCGCCGCCCCTCGATCCACCGGTACAATGCGGGTAAGACCAGCATGGTCAATGCCGTGGACGTCAGCAACCCGCCCACGACCACCACGGCCAAGGGCTTTTGCACCTCTGATCCCGGCCCGGTCGCCAGGAGCAAGGGCACGAGCCCCAGGCTGGCGACCAGCGCGGTCATGAGCACCGGACGCAACCGTCGTTCGGAACCGACACGCACCGCCTCTTCCAGCGTCATCCCCTCTTGCCGCAACTGATTGAAGGTGGAGACCAGGACAACGCCGTTGAGGATCGCCACTCCAAAGAGGGCGATGAACCCCACCGACGCCGGCACCGACAGGTAGAGGCCGGAGAGAAAGAGCGCCACAATGCCGCCGATCAACGCGAACGGGATGTTGGCCAGGATCAAGAACGCGTGCCGCAACGCGTTGAATGCGGTAAACAGCAAGAGAAAAATCAAGAACAGCGCCACCGGCACGACGATCGCCAGGCGCTGCATGGCCCGCTGTTGGTTTTCGAACTGCCCGCCCCACGTCACGTAGTATCCCGACGGAAGCTCCACGGCCTTGGCGATGCGCTGCTGCCCCTCCGCCACAAACGACGCGATGTCGCGTCCCTCGACGTTCGCCTCGATTACAATCCGCCGACTGCCCTCTTCCCGATTGATCTGGACCGGGCCCTCGGCCACACGGATCGTCGCCAGTTGTTTGAGCGGAATCCGCGCCCCGTCCGGAGCGCTAACGGTCAAATTCTCCACCGACTCGACGTTTCCGCGAACTGCCTCGGGAAAGCGCACCAGCACGCCGAATCGTCGCTGGCCTTCCACCACCTCGGTGGCCACCTTGCCGCCGATCGCGGTCTCCACCACCTCGTTGAGGTCCGCGACGTTGATCCCGTAGCGAGCGAGGGCCTGCCGATCGGCTTCGATCTCCAAAAAATACTGACCCGAGACCTGTTCGCTCCGCACGTCCACCGCTCCGGGAATGCCGCGGAGCACCCGCTCGATGCGGGTCGCAGTCTCGGCCAAGATCTGCATATCCTCTCCAAAGATCTTCACCGCGATCTGGGCGCGCACCCCGGCCAGCATTTCGTCGACGCGCATCTGGATGGGTTGAGAGAACACATAGGCGATGCCCGGGATTCGGTCCATCGCCTCGCGCATCTTCTCCTTCAGTTCATCCTTCGTTCCAACGGTCCATTCGCGTTCCGGCTTGAGGATGATAAAGATGTCCGACAGCTCCGGCCCCATCGGATCCACACCGATCTCATCGGTGCCGGTTCGCGTGACGATGGTCTTGACCTCCGGAAACTGCATCAATGCCCGCTCGACTTCGCCGTTGATCCGCAGCGAATCGTCCAACGAAATGCTGGGCAGGCGGGTGACGTTGATGACGATGTCGCCCTCATCCAGCGTGGGCACGAACTCCTTGCCGATGAACGGAAACAACACCAGCGCGCCGACCAGCAGCCCCACCGCGCCGCCCACCAGTTTCTTCGGATGAGCCAGCGCGACCTCCAACATTCGACGGTACCGCTCGCGGAGCCGTCGCACCAGCCACGGTTCCCGCTCCTTCACCCCCGCGGCGAAGAGCAGCGAGCAGAGCACCGGCACCAACGTGAGGGAGAGGATCAAGGAACCGAACATCGCGAACGCGACCGTGAAGGCCAGGGGTTTGAACATCTTGCCCTCGACCCCGGTGAGGCTGAACAGGGGCAGGAACACCACGATGATGATGAGAATGCCGAACAGCACGGGACGACCCACCTCGCGCGCGGCTTCGAGAATATGGTGCATCGTCGAGCCGCCCCGAGCCTGCTTTTCAGACAGATGCCGGTAGATGTTTTCCACCATCACCACGGCTCCGTCCACCAGCATCCCGATCCCGATGGCGAGGCCCCCCAGAGACATAAGGTTGGCCGAGAGCCCCAGGCCCTTCATCAAGACAAACGTGAACAGGATCGAGAGTGGAAGCATGAGGGAGACGATCACCGCGCTGCGGAGATTGCCGAGGAACACAATCAACACCGCAACGACGAGGACGGCCCCTTCCAGAAGCGCCTTTTCGACCGTCCAGATCGCCCGGTTGACCAGCTCGGTCCGATCGTAGAACGGCACGATGGAGACGTCGGCCGGCAGCACCCGGTTGATCTCGTCGACCTTGGTTTTGACGTTGGTCACGATCTCCCGGCTATTGCCCCCCATCAGCATGAGGACCAACCCCTCCACCGCCTCCCCTTTGCCTTCGTAGGTGACCCCGCCGTATCGAGTCCGTGCCCCAATGCCGACCTCGGCCACATCCCGAAGGAAGATGGGTGTGCCCCGCTCCGATGCCACGACGATATTTCGGATGTCATCAACGTTGCGGATCATCCCCAGGCCCCGGACGACGAACTGCTCCTCCTGGTGGCGGATAAACCCGCCGCCGACGTTGGCATTATTGCGTTCCACCGCTTCGAAGACCTGCCGCAGCGTGAGCCCAAAGTTCTTGAGACGGTCGGGGTCCACCAGCACCTGGTATTCCTTGGGGAGGCCGCCGAGACTGTTGACGTCGGCTACACCAGGAACGGTCCGCAGCATGGGCCGGACGACCCAGTCCTGGAGCGTGCGGAGATCGGTCAGGTCGTACTTGGGGCCGTGCAACCGATACTGATACACCTCGCCCAGTCCGGTGCTGATCGGTCCCAACATCGACTCCACGCCGGGAGGGAGCTTCTCCTTGGCCTGAAGAAACCGCTCGAGGACGGTCTGGCGCGCCCAGTAGATATCGGTGCCATCCTCGAAGACGACGGTGATGACCGAGATGCCAAACTTGGAGATCGACCGCAGCTCGGTCTTCTTGGGAAGCCCCATCAGATCCACTTCCAGGGGGAAGGTCACCAACTGCTCGATCTCCACCGGCGACATGCCGGGCGCCTTGGTGATCACCTGGACCTGGATATTGGTGACGTCGGGGAACGCGTCGATCGGGAGCCGGACGAAAGCCAAGATCCCTCCGCCGATCAGAATCGCCACCGCCAACAGAATCAGGAGGCGCTGTTTGAGCGCAAACGCAATGAGACGGTCGATCATGGTCAGCCCGCCTCCATCTCGGTTTTCTTCATGTCCGATTTGAGGCGGAAGCTCCCGGTGGTCACCACCTTTTCCCCCGGCTCAACGCCCGCCCGAATCTCGGTACGGTTCCCGGCTGTCCGCCCGACCGTCACCTCGCGAACCGCAAACACGCCCGGTGCTTGTTCCACAAACACGAGGGAGCGTTCACCGTCGCGCTGCACGGCCTCGGCCGGAACCGTCACCACCTCGCCGGCCTCGTCGGTCAGAAGATTGACCTGGGCCAGCATGCCCGGGTTGAGCGTTTCACCGCGATTGGGAAGCACGATCCGCACCATGAGGGTCCGTGTCTGCTCATCTAGGGCCAGGCCAAGCGTTTTCACCCGGCCCGAAAAGATCTGGTCGGGATACGCCTGGACACGGACCTCGGCCGATTGTCCCGCCCGTACCCGCGCAAGATCACGCTCGTGGACATTGGCCTCGACCCATACGACCGAAAGATCCGCAACCAGGTAGAGCATCTGCGTCGGCTCGACCCCCGCGCCGGTCATGGCCTCTTGGCGCACCACCACGCCGGACAGGGGCGACACCAGTGGCATCGCGGTCTCCACCGCGCCGGTCTCGCCGAGCCGCGCCACCGCCTCTTCCGTGAAGCCCAGAATGGTCAGATGATGTGTGGCCTCTTGGACGGCGGCCCTGGCGCGTAACGCTTCACCCTCGAGGCGCTGGACCTCGCCGCGGCTCACGCCCTTCTTGTCGAACAACACCTTTGCCCGTTCGAACGCCCGATCGGCCACGTCACGCTCGGCCGCGGCGCGGAGGTAGTCGGACTGCGCCCGTCCGATCTCCGGGCTTTCAATAAAGGCCAACGGCTCGCCCTGCTTCACCCGGTCTCCGATATTCGCGCGAAAACTCTTGACCCGCCCGGCAATCGGCGCGCTGACGCGGGCAAACCGGTTCTGGTCGTACGTCACCCGCCCACTCATTTGAAGCGGAAGTTGAAGACGGCTTTTCGTGGCCGGTTCGGTCTTGAGACCAATCGCGGCCATGGCGTCGGGCGTCATCCGCAGCGTCGTGACGCCGCCACCATCAGGAGCGACGGGCTCGGATTCGGCGGCTTGCGTGTCACGGGATTCCGAGCCACCCAGCACCACCAACGCGAAGAGGCTCGCCACGGCCACCGGAATCATCCTTCGCCCCAAACTCAGGCACCTGTTTCTCCACATAGACCACTCCTTCGTTGCGGTGTCGATTGAGATCGTGGTTGGCACAGTCATGGTGACGTTCCCGGCGGCACCGGCTCGGTTCCCACGGCCCGTTCGAGCAACGCCACGTTGACGTGATATTCGAAGAGGATCTGGTGCGCGCGAAGTTGGGCCTCGCTGAACGCGCGTTGGGCGTCGAGCAGTTGCAGCAGACTGGTGGCCCCTTCCTCGTACAACGCCTCGGCGATCGTGAGGGACTCCTGGGTTCGAGGCAACAAATGCAAGCGGACCGCCTCGGCCCGCTCGGCGCTCACCCGGGACTGCTCCAACGCGGTCTCGATCTCGGCCCGGATCACGCGCTCCTGCTGCTGGACCTGTGCCTCGGCTTGCCTGAGATCGGCCTGGGCCAGTGCAATACCGCCTCGGTTCCAGTTCCAGACGGGCAGGGTGATTCCGAGGCCAAACCCGAACGTGGAGAGATCCTCCGCGCCCTGGACTCCTGCGCTGTATTCGGACTGGAGCCCCACCGTCAGATCGGGGTAGCGTAGGGCACGATTGAGCTTCACCTCGCTGTCAGCGCGACGCCGAAGAGCCTGGACCGCCGCCAGATCCGGTCTGGCGGCCAACGCCCGCTCGATCAGACGATCGGCCGGAAACGCAGGCCCTGCAGGAAGCCGATCAAGATTGTGTTCGAGCGAGCCTTGGACCTCCACCGGCCCTTCCAGGCCGACCATGAGGCCCAACCGCCTCTTGGCCGTGGCCAAAGCCATGCCCGCCGACGCCGTGTCGTCTTCGAAACGAAGGGCCTCGACTTGGGTGCGAATCAGATCCGCTTCCGGGATCTGTCCCTGTTCGAAGCGCGATTCGGTGATCGCGACCACCTCACGAAACCGCTGGAGGTTGGTGTCGGTTGTCTTCACATGTGCTTGAGCCAGCAGGACTTCGTAGAAGGTCTTCTTCAGTTCAAACACCAAGAGGCGTACCGTGTCTTGAAATTCTGCTCGCGCTTCCTCGACTCCGGCTCGGCCGGCGGACACCCGATGTCGCCGCTTTCCGAATCCCTCAATGATCTGATCAATCCGGTGGTACCGGATATTGTTGGCCTCTCGCTCAAATCCGCCTGAAAGCCCTTCCTGGTTGAACTTATATTCTGGGTTGGGGTACGCGGCGGCAAGGAGTTGATTCGCCTCCGTCCGATCCAGACCAAACCGGCTCACCAGCACGTCGATATTGCGCTCCAGAGCTAACTCCACCGCTCGGTCGACGGTCAAGCCCGCGGCGACGTCATCAATGGCTCCCAACGAGGGCTCAGCCCCGCTCGTCGCAAGAAAAATCATCCCGAACCAGATTGCTCTTGCGTGTTTCATTCGAACGCTCCTGTGCGAGTCCGCGTACGTTCGATCCGAACCAGACGGCAAAACGCGTCATAACGCGCTGACTACGCGTCTGTCGAAATCACATCGTGAAAATGGAGAAATTTAGAAAAAAGAACGAACGGGGGGAGCGCGTGAGGTGTTCGAGGAATCGAGGACGCTGGCCGGTGGCGACCCCTCCACCTGGATCTGCCGCCGAGTCAAGGAGACTAGTCGGAGCGCGCCCGCCGGAGAAACCGCTCCCCCGACCGTTGGCACAGGTGTCGGACCGTGGATCGAAGCGAGCTCATATCCGAGGCCATGCGAGACTACGAGCGCCTGGCCCGCAGCCGAAGGTTGCGGGTCTTCCGGATAGTGAGCGACCGGTTCGGAGGAGAACACGGAGTGAACAACCACGGGATGGACGTGATCACCCGTATGAGACCAGGGGTCCACCGCGTGAGCATGGACGAACGGCAGGGCAACCAGCGCGAGCCCTGCGCTCCACACAGTAGCGAGGCGCATCTCTCTACGAAAACGACGCAACACGGGCGTCACCATACTATGGGCTGGAATGCCACGTCAACAGGCGCATCTTGTTGTGTGTAACTTACGCTATGACGGCGGCCAGCCACTAAGCAACCTTACGGAGCAAGCCGCACGTTGGCCGGATCGATACCCTTCAGAGCCGAAGCGTCTCCGCCCAGCACGCGCGCCATGGTCTCGACGTTTTCCTTCATCATGCCCACGTAGGTATGTCTCGGATCATCCAACTCGCCGGGCAGGTCGTCGTCGCGCAGGGTGTCGATGAATTTCACCTTGGCTTCGCGGCCGATCTGATCGAGCACTTTGCTGGGAAAGACTTCAGAGCCGAAAATCGCGGGCACGGCCTCGGCCTTGAGCTGCTTGATCAAGGCGACCATGTCCTGCGGCGTGGGTTGAGCGAAGTCCGAGGGCTGGACCGCGCCGATCACTTTGCAGCCGTAGCGCGGGCAGAAATACGCCCACGAGTCGTGATACGTAACCAGCTTACGATTTTTCTCCGGAATGGTCTTCATCACGGCCATGATAGCCTCATCAAGCTGCTTGAGCTTACCCTGGTATGCCATGGCGTTCGCTTCGTAGGCCGCTTTGCTGGCGGGATCGACCTTCACCAATGCCTCGCGCACCAGCTCCGCGTACTTCATGGCGTGCGAGACGTTCAGCCACAGGTGGGGATTCGGGTCGCCCTTGTCCGCGGGAAACGAGAAATCGAAGACCCACTCTTTCCGTGAGATAGTCTGATCGCCTAACTGCACGACCAGCGCGGTTTTCTTCTTGTTCGCCGCGACCAATCCCATGGTCGGCGCTTCGAGATGCAATCCATTCAGCACGATCAGATCAGCCTTGGCAATGTAGATCACGTCGGTGGGCACCGGTTCGAATGTATGTGAATCAGCGCCTTCCGGAATGAGCCCACGCAGATCAACGTGTGGTCCGGCGACGTTGAGCACGATATTGGTGATCGGCGCCACGGTGGTGAGCACCTTGATCTTCTTGCCGGTTTCTGCAGCCGTCGCGTGTCCCACCGCCATGGCCGCCATGAGGACCCCGAATCCGAGCCACTTCGCCCACCATCTGCTCAACACCATGCTATTCCTCCTCGATTAGAAAAATGCTTGGAACCGGATTCCGTACACCACGATCGGATCGATCGAACGATCACCACCCGCATTCGTGATGTATTGAAAGTCAGGCGACACCGCCGCGCCAATCAACGCTCCGTCGCCCGACAAAACGTACCGATAATAGGCCTCCAGATAGCCCTCATTCGCATCAAATTGGGGTTTGCCAGCAGCAGCCTGAGTGACTTGATACTCATCCCCGATCATCGTGAGGCCGTAACCGAGTCCGAAGGCGTCATGCGGTCGGTTGATTCGGGCGCCCCCTACTTGGAGGCCAGCCGAGGTCGACCGGTCGAAAAATGCTACGCGGTCGTCTTGAACTCCGTATCGCCCCCAGACCCCGATGTGCTCGGAGACGGACTGGTCAAAGTTGAAACCCCAGCCGCGATTCCGAAAATCCGGATCGACCGAAAACGCCGGGTCGTGGTGGCGATGGTTCTCCCACACGAAGAACCGGTACGTGCCTTTACGGCCGAACGGATCGAGAGCAAGGTCGACCTCCGCCATCGACCAGGGTCGCGTAAACATCTCGCGGTAGTCCCCGTCGCCCTCCATCACACCGACGATCACGTCGACGCGTTCAGCCGGCTGGATCTCCAGCACACCCCCGAACCCGTAGAAGTTTCCGGTTCCTCCGAACTCGAGCGCCGGATTCGTCCCGAAAATCGGCGCAATGAACTGAGTGCGTTCGCTGTTTGCGTAGGCATTGCTATCGAAAAACGCCGTGGGATCGTACTGGCCAACGGTCAGCTCGACGCGCTCGTTGAGCCAGTGGTGATGGTAATACGCCTGATCCAGGTGGACCGCCGTCTGCACCTCAAATGTTTCGATGTCGTTGTTGGAACCGGTCGGATTGCCGTTCGGCGCGACAAATACCGGGAAGAACTGAAACCCCTGCCCCTGGGCGAGATCGAGATGCAGTAGCACCAACCCGGCGTCGCTCACCTGGTGCTCAAAAAACAGATCCACCGACAGCGTTCCTTCCGATTGCGCACCGGGGGCAACTGAGGGGGTTGTCTGGCCAATGATCGTGATGTCGCCGTCAAGCTTCGTCTTTGTGAGGGCATGAAGGGGGTGCGGCCTGTGCCCTTCTCGATCCTCCGAAACCCCGTCTGCGGCGCTGTCCAGGCCCTCGAGCGCCTTGACGCGCTCGTCGATCTCTTCCAGTTTCTCTCGGACATCGTCCGACCGAAAGTCCTCCGGGGCGGCCACCGCTGAACCGGAGAGCAGAGCCGCCAACGCCGCTAGGCCTATCCACCAGCGCGGTAAGTGATTCCTCAGGAACATGGTTGTCTCCGGGCTCATGATCGTATTACGACTATGATATAAATAGCACTACTCCTATTCAGTGTCAATAATATAATAATCGTGCTACTCAATAATCCTAGGAATCACCTGATATTTAAATCGTTTTAAATCGAGTTGCCGTTAAGTCTTAGAGGAGGATGTGCAGGAAGTGGTGCCCTAGAGGTCTTTCCCGGTCGTGGTCATCGTGAACTCCCCGTGTTTGGCCCCCTTAGCGCCATCAGGCGGTCAGCGGGGGGGGGAACCAGCCGAACGTTACGTCATCCAGCGCAGCGTGGTCTTTTCCGGAACTGGATGGACCAACTTCTCCCGGCCGTCGAGCTGGTCCTGGTGATACTTCTTCAAACGCCGATACCACACCGCCAGTTGATCGGAGTCGCTGCTCAAGTTCATCGTGGGCCGACGAGCGAACCCACGTTCCTGAAGTTCGACGATCTCACGGTCCTGGCCGAGGGCCTTCATTGCCAGGCGTTTGGCCAGCCACGCCAGCGGAGCCCATGCCCGCATGAAGTTCCATCCCATGGTGAAGTCCAGGCGAGTCGTGGTCTCGGTCAGCGGCGTGACCACCACCATGATGGCCCCCCAGCGCGCGCCCACCTCGAATGTTTCCACATGGATGCCCGGCATCAGAAAATCAATCGTGGTCTTGGCAGGCGCCAGCCTAGGGGTCAACATCCGGAACACAATCGTGTTCGGCAGGACGGCCCGATGATTCACGGTTCGAAAGCCCAGATCCAGGCGCGTGAATTCCTTTTCCTTGAGTTTCGGGACGTGCCGCTGACGAAAGATCCCGTGGTGTACGAACGGCACGTGCGCGGGGTCGATGAAGTTGTCCACGGCCAAGTCCATTCTCGCGTTGACCGGTAAGGATATGCGGAGCAGGCGGATCTGACTGCGGTCGGCCGGTACCGGGAACATGGGCGGGGGACCAGCGGGTTTGGGATGATCATCGGTGCCGATGTAGACCCAAATCCAGCCGTCTTGTTCGGCAACAGGAAACGATGGGACCGATGATGCGTTGGGGAGTTCCCCATCGGCAGCCGATGGCACCTCGAGACATTCCCCACAGGACGAAAATCGCCAACCGTGATACCGGCAGCGAATCGAATCGCCCTCTTGCCACCCGGCGGACAGGGGAACTCCGCGATGGGCACAGCGATCCTCCAGCGCGTGCACGGCGTTCAACCGATCGCGAAAAAGGACGATCGGCCGATTGCACAGCGTCACGGCAGTGGGTGTGCCGGCCCTCACCGTCCCTGCTTCGCCCGCAACGTACCAAAATCCGGTCAGCATACCGCTCCTTGTCAGATCCCCGCTCAAGTCTCGCGCGGATCTAAACCCCGAGGCCGCAGAGGCTCACCATATCACAGAGAAGGAATTACGGTAAGGTGTGGGTGAGCTAAGCTAGAGGGGCTGGTAAGAGTGAGTTCATTCACAGGTGATGAGTGGACGCCGACCGGTTCAATCGCGCCACACCGGCGATCGCGTCACAGATCTTTCCCAGTTGTGGTCATGGTGAATTTTCCGTGTTTGACGCCTTTCGTTCCGATCAAGCGGTCGGCCACGTTCTTGACGTCCCGGCTCTTGCCTTGGACGACCAGGACCTCAAGGCAGTTGTGCTCGTCCAGGTGAATGTGCAGGGTGGAGCGAAACAGCTTCTGAAACTTGTGCTGAAGGTCCGTCAACGTATCCGCAAGCTCGCGGACTTCGTGATCGAAGACGATCGTAATGGTGCCGATAATGTCGCGGTTCTCGTCCCACTGTTGCTCGACCAGGGAATCGCGAATGAGGTCGCGGAGCGCCTCCGAGCGGTTGGTATAGCCCTTCTGATCGATCACCCGATCGAAGCGCTCCAGCAGGTGCGCTTCAATTGATACTCCGAAGCGCTGGAGCGGGCCGCCGTGGTCGGCGCTGTCATGCACAGGGACGGCTCCGGTTCATCGATCGACTTTGAGATCGCCTTCGCCCTTGAGGTATTTCCGGAAACGCGTCATCAACTCGTCGCCCAACACGCCGACGTGGGGCTTTTTCTCCATATACGAGCGAATCTCGTCCAATCGGCTCTCCGCCTGTTCGTTGCCCTGGAGTCGTTTCACTTCCTGTTTGGCCTTGTCGAACGCGTCGAACGTGAGTTCGGTGTACCCGAGTTTCCGGATCCGCATCACCGCCTTCATCATGGCTTCGTTGCGGAACTTGGTCAGCAGGTCCGACGTGATGACTGCGGCACCCATCTTGCGCGCGCGCCGCTCCGCGGCCTTCTTGATCCCGCTACGCACGAAGTCGGGAGAGGTTTGCAGCCGTGCCCACGCGTCCTCGCTCCAGCGCACATCGCTCTGCGGCGTTTCCCAGATGCGTGTCAGCGCCTCTTCCGTCATTTCAGACACGCCCTGAGCACTCGCCAAATCCTCGGCATCGGCTTTGAGCATCTGCACCACGAATTCCGTGGCCATGGGCGGCGTGCCCTCGACCTTTTTCATGAGTTTCGCCGTGGCGCTCTCGGTCCACGGCATGGATTCGCCGGACTTCGCATCGTCCAGCGCTCCGAGTTGCTCGACCTTCTCCAGCAACTCGACGTTGACCTCCATATGGCCGCGCTCGCGCGCAATGTCTTCGGCGATCCGCCGGACCATGTCCTGCATAAAACCCGGCGCCGTGGCCAACCGCTGTTTGGCGGCTTGCGTCCAGGGCAGTTGTCCCTTGGCGATCTGATCCGCGGCTTCCTTGAGACCCGCCTCTCCGCCCATGCCGCCCATCGAGGCGTTTTTCCACTCCGCGAGGTGTTCAGCGGTGATCACGCCGATGCCCAGTTCACGCGCCTTTTTCTCGGCCAGCTTCTTGACCATGCCGCGCAGAAACACCGGGGCGAGTTTCAAGCGCTCCATCGCAGCTTCATTCCACGCGACCTGGGTATCGGACGATTGGCTCATCCCCGCCCTCCCTCTGCGCCGGGTGTGGCCCCGAACACCTGCCGGGCCAACCCATCCCAGAAGAGCGTGCGCCACTTCAGCGAGCGCATGGCGCCCTCCCGAATATGCGACCGCCCTTCGTCGGTTCCGGCGTGGCGCGCAATCAAGGAGTTGAACACCTCGGCGTGCTCCACGTCTTCTTCGATGTGCAGCGTGAAGTATTCGATCTGCTTGTCGCTCAAGTTCGCATTACGCCGGATGCCCGCGACGAGCGACTGGAACATCGTTGGAATCGAGAACTCGTGGCCCGGCCCCACCGCGCCAAGGCCCGCGCGAAAATCCGCGTCCCGCGTCAACGCCAGGTGGCCCTTGATATACGCCTCGGTCTCGGGCAACGGCTTGACCCGACCCCACTCCTCCTCTTGCACGCCGAGCGCGGACAGAAAATCGCGATAGAGATGCACGTGGCTGCGAAAAATCGTGGCCTGTCCCACCGAAGCGGATCGCCCGCTCACGGCCCCGAACTCATCGTCGAACACGTGACGAAACAGTTCCGCCGCGTCCCGATCCGGAATCTTGGGCAGCAAGTTGGTCATGTAGGTGGTGAAGACTTTGACGAGCTGATAATGCTGCAGGCCGAACGCCCGAACTTGAGCGACGGTCAGAGTTTCAGTGGAAAATCGTGCGAGGAACGGATGGCGCACAGCCCCGTGCCCGAGGATCTCGTTCTCAAGCGCCTTGATGAACTGAGTCCCTTCGGCGGATCGATCGGCTGGCGAAACGAGTTCCATTGGAGTGTCGTGACTAAGGTTCTGACTCCCGCTACACCCCGGTCCCGCTAATTCGGGACCGGAGCCTGTTCAGGAAGGCGCCAGATGCCAGGCGCCGCGAGCACCGGACCGGAGCGTACTGTACGCGTACGCGAGGACCGGAAGCGCAGCGGCAACGCCGCAGATGGCCCTTCATGGACAGGCTGCCTTACCCGCCCATGAATTTGGCGAAGGCCGTTTTGGCATGGTCCATGACTTCCACCGTCACTTCGACATGCCCCCCTTCTCGCGCCAAACGCTCGATCTCCTTTTTGGCCATCGGGCGGATGAAGAAGGGAATGTTGTCCAATCGTTTCGACGCGTCTGCCGACCAGGTGAGGCCGCCGGAAGCGCCCTTGTACTTGTCCATCATGGCTTGAGTGACGAAGGTCTCGCCGGCTTGCCGGGCGTAGGCCTCGACTTCCATTTTGACGGTTGGGCGCACGAAGTCCGGGATTTTCCCCAATCGGTCGAGGGCCTCCGCGGACCATTCCAATCCGTTGGCCTGTTCTGCGCCGCCCGCCCCCATGGACGCGACCACCGATGAAAACGGGCAACTCCCGCCTTCAGTTCCACCAGGAGTCGCGCTACTGACGGCCGGAGATGCTGCCACCATCGCCGCCGCGCCGGGGATCGGACACTCCGCGCCCTCTTTCAGGGTGCCGCGGGTCAACTCAAAGGCTTCGGGAGCCGTGGTGCGTCCGCCGATCTTTACCCCCAACGCCTGGACCATCTGGGTCTCGCCGGGGTTGGTGACCATCGAAAACCTCGCCTGGCACGACGGACAGAGAAACTCGACCCCGAGCGAGCCTTCCCCGGGCTTTTCGACCTTCTGAAACAGCATGAAGGTCTCGCAATTCATACACACGAACTTCATGGGGACACCTCCGGAATACCTTCGAACAACGCCCAACCCGCGCTATAGCCGTTGGGCGACGATCTCCTTAAAATTCAGACAATCCACGATCCGCTGGACCATATCGTCGAATCGGCGGGCCATGGGATGGCTGGAATCGGTGAACGGGGTGCCCGCGTCGCAGCGCTGGCTCAAGTCCCGATCAAAGGGAATCTTGCCCAATAAGGGAACATCCAGGTCTGCGGCCATCGCTTCCACGTTGCCGACAAACAGATCGCTTTCGTGTCCGCACTGCGGGCAGTGATATCCGCTCATGTTCTCGATCAGGCCGATCACCGGGATCCCCACGTCGCGCGCGTAGACCACGGACTTGCGCACCACATCGGTCGTGACTTCGGATGGGGTCGTGACGATCACGGCGCCATCGAGATCCGGGAGGAAATTGGCCAGGGCCGGCGGCTTGTCCGCAGCGGCGCCGGGCGGAAGGTCCGCCAGCAGGACGTCGAGTTCCCCCCACGCGATATCCGCCAACAATTCCCGAATGACGTTCATTTCCAACATGCCCAACCAGACCGGGCTCAACTCGATCGAGCCCTTCCACCGTACCGGCGCGTGTTCGCGGAGAAAGAAGTCCATGGACGCCACTTTGATACCAAGCGGTCCGACGGGCGGGAGGGCCCCGTCGGATGTGAGTTCAAACCGCCGTCCGCTGATGCCCAGCATTTTGGGCACACACGGTCCATTGAGGTCCACGTCCAGCACGCCCACGCTGAAAGACTTGCGCGCAAACGCCAGCGCGAGGTTCACCGTGGACATACTCTTGCCCACCCCGCCCTTGCCGCTCATGACCACGATCTTGCGCTTGATGCGGCCCATGCGCAGCTTGACCTGCAGCGTCTGGTCCACGAACTGACGCATCACTTGCGCATCGTCGGGAAACTGCAACTTTCCCAGGATGGTCTTTAAGTCGTTGGGGGCAGCCATTTCAGAGCCCAGGACACGCGTCTATTCTCGTCAATTCACCGCGAGATTTCAAGCCGGAACGTGGCTGGGACTCAGGCGCTACCGCCCCCCCAAGATTGCGTCTTTGGCGGCCTTGGCCACGCGGAACTTCACCACTCGCTTCGCGGGGATCTTGATCGCCTCGCCCGTTTGGGGGTTGCGCCCCATCCGCGCCTTCCGGTTCACCAAGACCAACTTGCCGAGTCCCGGGAGCGTAAACCCGTTCTTGGCTTCTTTGTACGCGAGACCCACGAGGGTCTCGAGTCCGCTGACGACGACCTTTTTCTGTAGATCGAGTTTCGTAGCCAGGTGATCGATGATCTGCGACTTCGTCATTGCTTTAGCCATGCCGGTGCCTCCTTGGAGTAGGGTGATGGGTGAATGGTTCACACGGGCGCTGAGGAAATCCCCGAAAAATCGCGGCCATCATACCCGAATTCACAGGGAATGGGAAGGGCCTTGGCGTCACCGGCCCACGCGGGGCGCCGCGCCGCTCACAACACGAGCCGCTGACCGAGACGGCTCGCGTCATCCGATCGTTGGTTTCCAAATGACGTAGAGCATGACCCACGTCGCCGTGCTGGTCAGCAGGGCGATGACGTAGAGGACCATGGTGAAGGTGCCGATGGCGCGGTGACGTCGCGCTCCGTCCGGGTACAGGCGCCGGCCCACGCCTTCGGCCACCAGCACCCCGATGCCCACCAGCAACCCGGTGGACATCCACCCGATAAACTTCCCGATGGTGGGAGTCGTAAACATGACGCGGATTCCAAAGAGCAGCAATGGCGCGATGATCGAGGCCAACAGAATCCACCCGGAAAACGCCAGCCCAGAGCCCTTCGGGGTTCCCGCGGTCAGGGTTCTAGCCCCATCGCGCTTTACCGACACGCGAAACCCCAGAACGATCATGTACACCGCCATCACCAATCCGATGGTCACGACCAGGATGTGAAACGTCAACAGCGGGCTGAACACCTTCTCGTAGAACTCGGGGGGCCCGCCGAAGCCCTCTTCGCCTTCGAACGCCAGGGCGCCGAGCCCCCGGTTCACGTAATACGCCACGAAATAGGTGATCATCGCCAACATCGCCCAGAGCGTCACCACGTGGTGTGCCTGACCCTTGTGCCGTTTGGCCTGACGCCACCCCACCAGGAACAGGACGGTGAAGCCCACGGCCAGCGCAAAACTCACATCCGCCCCCATCGTGCCATACGGGCTTAAGAAACCCGGCTGCTCCAGCCATTCTTTCATGGTCCCCCTCCTATCCGAACGTGAAGGTATACACCTCCAACCCGGGCCGGTTGAACACGAGCGTCACAGTATACGTCCCATACCCGGCTTGCCGATCGATCAATCGGTACAGCCGCGCCTCGCTCACCCGCACCACCGCGCGACCTTGTCCGTCTCGGATCACATCGGCGCCCTGCAAGCCGGCGTCGAGCGGCCGGCCATCGAGCCGCACCTCGATCTCAATTTCACGCCCGGGCGCGGCCGCCACCACGTTCACGGCCTTGGCCGTATAGAGCAGATGGATGCGGTGTTCGCCCGCGTCCGCCGCGACCACGAACTCCTCGTCGATCGCCCACCTCCCGACCAGGTAGAACAGATTGGGGTCGATCCGTTCCGGTTCCGTGTACACGGCTTCGCCGATCCCGCGAAGCCCCAACGGGTTGCCCAGAAATTGCCCGAAATGAGAGCCGAAATAGATTTCGGGCGTGGCGATGGCCTTGGCGTCGACCGGTTCCGGGATCACCACTGCCATCAATGGGTCAACAGTCCGGCCGTCCTCAGCCAACAATTCCCGGATATGGGCCTCGGTTTCCACGTAACCGCCTTCGCCGATTTGCGTGAACCGGATGTTACCACCCCGGTCGATGAGGTACTTGTGCGGCCAGTACTGATTGCGGTACGCGCCCCACGTTTTCTTGTCGCTATCAACCGCCACCGGGTAGGTCACCCCTAGGCGAGCCGCTTCTCGCTCCACCCGGTCCGGGTCGTGCTCAAACGCGAACTCGGGGCTGTGAATCCCGATGACTACCAGGCCGTCGTCCCGGTACCGCTGGTACCACGCATTGAGATATGGGATCGTCCGCAAGCAGTTGATGCAGGAGTACGTCCAGAAATCCACCAGGACGACCCGACCGCGCAGACCGGCCAAGGTCACGGGCTCGGACCCGATCCACGACTGGATGCCGACGATCTCGGGAGCCACGCTCGACGAGGTGGACTCCCCCAGCAACGCGATCAGAACGAACGGGGCCGCCGCAATACCCAGAATGGCCAACGTGGCGGGAAGGTATCGGCTCGCTGGATGGTGCCGCCACAAGGCAAGAGACATACCGTCAGCAGGGGATGGGGGCCAGGGCGGCAGGGACGCCGGCGGCGGGCCCGGGCTTGCCTGGCGGCGCTGGCGGAGCCGGAGCCGAACCGGGCGCGGCGGGCACGTACTGAAAGATCCACTCCCGATACGCCGTGGCCGACCGAAACTGTTCGTACTCCAGAGGAAAGTTATCGTGTTTCAGCGTCATGCCCGCGCTGGAACTGACCACCCCTTTCATCCCGTCCTTACAAGCCACCGCGAAAAATGGACCTCCCGTGATCGGATCCTTATAAGGGGACCGCAGGTGGCGTTTGAGTTTGGGTGGGCGCTCATCTTTGAGCAATTCGTCGACGGTTCGAGGGTACCGCCGCGGAGCGGACTGCGGCAGGCCGTCCACATAGCTCTTGACTGCGCGCCGATACTGGTCACCCCGATACAACAGCTCCGCCTCTCGCTCGCGCTGCATCATGGTCGTCCACTGCTTGTTCGCCCCCATCATACTCAACCCCACCAGCACAACAGCAAAGAGGACGAACAAGAAGGAAAAGCCATGATCACCAGCTGTTGTACGGGGTGCCATCCAACGCCACCAAGTTACTCCCGCTGTGTATATCGAATACCCCAGCCATGTCTTCGCCGTCGGTCGTGTCCTCCATCACCTCGATCCAGGTGTCGTGTGCGCGTGTGAACGGGTCCACCGGTAGCCCCCGCAGGTAGCTTTGGTCGACCAACGCCTGCAGGCTGTCAGGATACCGCCCCTGGTCCGCGGCGTACTGGTCCATCACATCGCGCATCACAAACAGATTCTTTCTCAACGCCGTTTCCCGCGCTTTCACGATCTGGGAGTGATACGTCGGCTCCGCCAACGTGATCAAAATCCCCACGATCGTCATCACAATCATGACCTCAATCAAGGTAAATCCGGACTGCGCCGACGGCGCAGATGGTAATCGCCCCTCTCCCTGCGGATCGCGCAGCAACCCGCTTTGCCCCGAAGGGGCAACTGGAGATTCCCTCTCTCCTCCCGGGTGGCGAAGCAAACCGCTCTGCCCTGAAAGGGCAGAATGTAAACCTCTCCTTCCATACGGTTGGCGAAGCAATCCGCGTTGCGCCGACGGCGCAGAGGGAGCGGAAGTCTCGGAATCGAGAGGGGGGAGAGTCATGGGACGCTCCGTTGCGGAGCGGCGTCCTCCTACCGACGGACTTTGGGTGCGCCGTTGGATTTCGCGGCGGCACTGCGGGGAGCGGCGAGCTTTCGCTTCACCCATTGGTCGATCAACGAACGTTTGAGTCCGTCCAGGTCGAGAAATTCGACGCCCACGCCGACGGACGGTCGCCCACTCGTCGTGTAGCGGTGTTGCCACACGACGCGGCAGGTGCACTGCACCAACGTGCGGTTATCGGGCAACACAAATTCGACGGGGAACGTCGAGCCCACCGCCGGAGGGTTGGAGGCGGAGAGAAATAACCCGCTACGGCTGATGTTCTCCGCATACCCGACGAAAATCTTGTCATACGACCTGCCCCGGACCTCCAAGACCATCACCGGCGCTCGATCCGCGATACGCCGTTCAGCTCCGCCTGACGCGCCGTTGGCCGAGGACCGCTTCGCGGGTGCCCGGGCCGCTTTCGCGGGACGGGCAGCGGGACGCCGACGGGGCTGGGAGGTCGCCGCAGTTCGCTTTCGCCCTGCAGTTTTAGTCGCGGTTTTAGTCTTCGTAGGCTGCTTCACAATGCCGGCAACTATAACAAGTCGCGCCCACCCTTGCAAGCCTGCGAAGTGGTGGTGTCCAGGTGACTCGAAAATCGGAGCCCGTTCAGGAACCTGAACGCGCCAAGGGCGCGAGTGTAAATCGGTTAGACCTCCCTGCGGGTGGCGAAGCAACGAGCCAGATGCCCCCTTCGGGGACTTCCGGCATTTCGAGTGTTTCAGGTGGGTCGCCAGGCGGAGCGAGCACCGGAGCGGAACGTACTGGGTCGTACGTGAGGACCGGACGCGCAGCGACAACGCCGCAGATAGCCGAGCATGGACGGGCTCCTAGCGGGCTGCGGCACTCGGCTGCAAAAACGCCGTCTGTCCAATTGCGAGAACCGGGTCGTCCCCTACTCCAGGCGGCAGGAGCAACACCGAGACCGCCCCGCGGTCCGGAGCGAACTCCGGGCAAGTCGTCTCCGTACAGGGCGTCACCCGCAGGTCCCGATCCACGATCTGCTTGGTCTCGTCCAGCCACAGGAGGTCGGCTTCGACCAAGAGCATCTTCGACCAGAGGCTCGGCCGCTCCATGTCCTCGAAGACGAGCCACAGGCCCCGAGTCGGCGGAAGACGCGTGAGCGTGCCCAACGCAAACACTCGTCGTTCCGGCGAGTCCACGACGTCGATCGTGACGGGCGCGGCGGATGTCTTCAGCGCCAGCGTGTTCATGGATCGGGTAGCGGGACAGAACTGCAGGAGAAGCACGACGGCCACAGCGGCGACCGTGACGAGCCACAGCGTCTTCTTATCGATCCGAGCCATGACGTGTCGGACGCAGACGACGCGGTTCGGAGCTTCGGCACCCCGGAAAACGTTCGATGGGACGAGACCGTCGGGTCACACCCGATCGGCGGGTAGCGGTCAGCGCTCTTCGGTGAACGCGACCAGCGCGATATTGCGCGCCCGTTTGATCGCGAGCGTCAAGTCACGCTGATGGCGCGCGCAGTTTCCCGAGAGACGCCTCGGCATGATCTTCCCGCGTTCGGTGAGAAAGTTGCGGAGCATGGAGACGTCTTTGTAGCTGATTCCCGCCACCTTGTCGGTGCAGAACCGGCACGCTTTACGCCGTCCGAAAAACTTGCGCTCGGGTGCGGCGCCCGCGGCACCGGACCGGGGGTCCTTGGACGATGCGGAGGGCGAGGCGCTGGTGGATGTGGTCGACGAGAATCTCATAAGCAATCAACTCCTGATCGTGAGAGTGGCACGACGTGACGGCAAACCCGGCATCAAAACGGGACGTCCTGGTCCACGAATTCCTCGTGCGGTTGGGGGTCCGACGCCGGAGCCCCTTTCCCGGCTGCGGTGGCACCGCCGGCGGCGCCTTGATCGGGACGTTTGGGGAGAAAGTTGATCGTCTGGGCCACCACCTCGTGTTTGCTCCGCTTCTGACCGTCGTCCGTTTCCCAGCGACGCTGCTGCAGGCGGCCGTCCACGATCACGCCGGCTCCCTTGTTCAAGTATTGTCCGCAGTGCTCGGCTTGTTTGCCGAACACCACGATGTCGATGTAGCAGACCTCGTCTTTCAACTCTTCGCCTTGCTTGTAGCGACGATTCACCGCGAGCCCGAAGGTGGCGACCGGTGTTCCGCTCGGCGTATAGCGGATCTCGGGATCCTTGGTCAGATTCCCCATTAAGATCACCTTGTTGAAACTCGCCATGTCCGATCTCCCGGCGCGCGCCGCCCGCTCACGCGGGCGTCATGGGCTCCGGTGCGGGTACCGCAGCGGACTGGGCTGCTGCTGCGCTTTCGCGCGCCATCTCCTCCGCAAGCAACTTGGCATCACACGTGACGGTTAAAAATTTAATGATCGTGTCCTCGACCCGGTACTGGCGCTCTAGCTCCGAGATCACGGAACCGGGGCCGCGGAATCGCTGCAGGACATACGTGCCCTTCTTTTCTTTGCGGACTTCGTACGCCAGCTTCTTTTTTCCCCAGTTCTCGACTTTCAGGACTTCACCGCCGTGTTTCTCGATGACCCCGCGTATTTTGGCGATGAGCGTCGATACCTCGTCATCCGAGACCGAGGTCTTCACGATACAGATAGTTTCATACACCGTCATGCGATGGGACTCCTCCCGGCTCTAAAGCCCTCGCGCCGTGGCGAGAGCAAGGATTGCGGTTTATAGCACGACGGCCCGTCGGAAAGCAAGGCGGTTCGTCTTGATCGGGCGAACCCCTTCTGCTACAGTCGCCCGGCATGCAACCCCGGCAAACACCCCATTGTTCCACGGGATACCGATGAGCGCCGCTGTCGCGTGGATCGGGGTGGACGAGTCGGGCAAGGGCGACTACTTCGGCCCCCTGGTCATCGCCGCGGTGTGTGTGGACGAGGAGACGGCGGGTATGCTGCGCGCCTCAGGCGTGCGGGACAGCAAACGGCTCTCCGACCGCACGATCCTGGATCTCGCCCAGGACATTCCGGGACTCTGCCGCACCAGCGTGGTCGCGATCGGCCCCGCCAAATACAACGAACTCTACGGGAAGTTCAAAAACTTGAACAAACTCTTGGGCTGGGGTCACGCCCGCGCGATCGAAAACCTGCTGGAAGCCGGTTGCCCCGCGACGCGGGCGATCAGCGATCAGTTTGGCGATGAACGTTTTATCAAAGACGCGCTGATGCGCAAAGGACAAACCATCGAACTCCAACAACGCCCACGCGCCGAGGAAGACGTGGCCGTGGCCGCCGCGTCGGTCGTGGCCCGCGCCGAGTTCGTCCGGCGCCTCGACCGGCTGTCGCAGGAAGCGGGCCTGGTCTTACCCAAAGGCGCCTCCAATCTGGTGGACGCCGCCGCCAAACGCCTGGTGCGGGTTAAGGGAGAACAGGCCCTCTCGACGTTCGCCAAAGTGCATTTCAAAACTACCGCCAAAGTGCTCTCGAAGTGACTTCGGCAAGGGCCTTGCGTATAATGCCGCCCCGATGTTGACGCCCCGTCGGAAACTGCCGGACCCCGCCCGGCATGTCGAACAGGTCAAAGCCTTTTACGCCAACATCGCGGGCCTCGATCTCGCGCAGTTCCCCTACTTCATCCGGATCTACCAACTCTTCGACGCCTGCCAGCGGGAGATCTTTGAACACGGCCGTCACGGCGGGCCGTACGAGTCGGTGCTGGACGTGGGATGCGGCGAGGGGTATCACACGTTCTACGCCGCGCGCTTCGCGAAACACGTCACCGGCCTGGACGTGTCTCCGGACGCACTAGCGTTGGCTGAGCAACGCGCCGCGCGCGAACGAGTGCACAACGTGAGTTTCATCTGCTCGGACCTCACCAAACCTTCCTTGCCGGACGCCGCGTTCGACTGCGTCATTGCGTACGGCGACGTCATCGGACACATCCCGGAGTACGACGCCGCGCTCGCGCAACTGTCCCGCGTGTGCCGACCCGGCGCGCTCCTGGTGCTGGACTACGACAACCAGTACCACCCCGGACTGCTGTGGGACGCGGAAGAGCGTCGTCGCGCCCGGGCCGATCCGGAACACGGCAACACCCACGCGTGGTCGTTTCGTGGCCGCGAGCTGGAGTTCAACACCTTCGGCCAGCGAGAGATGCGCGACCTGCTCGCGCGCCACGGCTTCCGACTCGAACGTGTGTACGGCTTCGACTTCTTTTCGTTCCTGATCCCGAGGCCGGAACGGTTTCAGTTTTCGGACCACATCGGATGGGCCGAACGCGTTGTCATGGCGCTGAATCGGCTGGATATCGCATGGCGGCGCTGGTGGCCGGTCAACCGATGGGCCTACACCCAGATTGGGTTCGCCAGAAAGATCAAACCCTAATAACGCGAAGGGCGTCCAAGGTGGACGCCCTTCGGTGATTGGAATTTGTAGATCGGCGTCGGTCAGACGCTCTCCCAGCTGAACGTCCCAAGGTTCGTTTCATAGATGTCGTCACCGTCCGCGTCCACGTCGATCTGAAACTCGGTCGGCGACAGGGCGGTGAAACGCGCCTTCGAATCGTTGGCTCCGGTCGCGACCAGCTCGCCCGCCGAGGGAAACGCTTCCCCGGTCTGGACATCGAAGGCCACTGGCGTGCTCACATCCACGTAGCCGTGAACCGGATGGTAGACCCGTCCGGTGATCGTCATACTCTCCCCGCTTGCAGAGGGCGCCACCGCCATCTGCAAATCGCTCACGCGGTACGTTGTTCCGTCCCCGGCTGCAAAGTCCATGTCGATGATCACGGCTTCGGACGCGCCGAAATCCACCGCAATGCTTCCGCTCCCACGGAACGTGTCGGTTCCGTCTGACACGGTCAACACGGCAAACGAAAACTCCAGGGCTATCAGTTCCTCGGCGATCACATCGACCTGACCTTCAGCCGTCACCCGACCCGAGACCGTCACCCCATCGTTGCACCAGCCGGAAAACGTGAACGTAGCGCGGATTTCGCCTGTCTCGTCGTTCGCGGTTCCGCTGAACGAAGCCGTCCCTCCGCAATTGCCCGGGTCGAGCGAACCGGACACCGACTCGACTGCGCCTACCGCCACCTGTGGGGGCGACGTGTGGCGGTCGAACCGAGCCGACCGCACCGCATCCGTAAGCACGCGAGACACACTCGTCGCCCGGGTTACTGCCCCGCCGACTCCCTCCGCGGGCTCGGAGGCCACGCCGACCAGGGCAAACGACCCGCCGGAATTTCCGCCCTGATACGCGGTCGTGGTAAGCGCCACTGCGTTAGAGCCGGTAACCGCGGCCTGGGTGGTCGCGCCCGTATAGACAACGCCCTCTTCCCCGCCTCCGCCGCCCCCACTACAGGCCGAAAGAATAAGTCCCGCGACAACCGTTGCGACGCATCGCAAGATCCCGTTAGTCCGTGGTGTCTCCATACCTTTTCTCCTTGGTTGGGCCGAAACCGCGGGAAAGTCTAGCCCACCAGTGTGGCTTGTCCAGGAGCACGCTCGTCTAACGCGCCCATTTTCGCCGGAATGTAGTGGCCGGTCACTCCCAGCCACACGATGTTTGCGGCGCTGACGAGGAACAGACTGACCAGTGCCACGTCTATTTTCGACCGGCCGGCCGGCAACTCGTACCGACTCCGCCACCAGATTAGTAAAGACCACATCGTGGCAACGATCATGATGTTGACGGCTGGCTGTTTGGAGGAGTCGTTGCCGAAGTTGCTTACGCGACCACGCAACGCTCATTCGGCCTCGAAATCAGCCAACCGATGGGGAAGACGGCGACGGCCGCGAGTCGGTGAGGCCGTGAACAATGCACGGTCAACTCCAGATGGAACGGACAGCCAGCCTGCGCTACGACGACGGTTACGGGCCTCTGAAGGGTCGGTCGTCAAGAGAACTCCTACCGCGCGACCAGGCTCTACACCAAGGGATGGTGATCTACTTTTTTAACCGAGAGTTGTTTCCCAAGTCAAGGGGCACATCCGCAACTCCGCCCAAATGGCTCATCGCCGACTACCCGTCGGTCACCATGAAGGTCTGCAACGCTCCGATTTGAGTGGAGCCGGCGGTCGGGATTGAACCGACGACCTGCTGATTACGAATCAGCTGCTCTACCACTGAGCTACGCCGGCGCGGCGAACGGAAGGGATTTACTGAAGCGGTTGCGGCGGTACTGTAGTGGAATCGAATGGTGAAGTCAACGTTGGGGACGGTTCGTCACGTCGCGACGATCCCGCAGCAGAAACAGGCGGCACGGCCCTACTCGCGGCTTGTCCCCCGGCATTCATGGCGACTCGCGGCAACACGAGCGTGCGCACCTTGCCGCCGGGACCGAGCGGAGGCAGGCGCTCGCCGTTGAACTCGACCGCCACGCCGCCGGCGTTTCCCACCGTCAGCTTAAACGTCTGTTCGGCCTCCCATCCCACGCGCTCACCGGGCTGAAGCAGCGCCTCTCGGGGCTCCCCGTTGTCGATCGTCACTTGCACCCAACTGGTTTCGGTCGCGGTCACCGCGAGTTGCTGAGGTTTCGCGGCCTCGCGCGGCGGGGTGGCTGCGGGTTCCGGGATGACACTCGGTTGTCCGGTGGGTGGCACGCCGGGGACCGGCTCAACCGTCAGCGTTTCCGTGATCGGCGCCGGGACTGGCGCCGCGACCGGTGGGCGAGGGAGGTGTATCGGCGAGGAAATGTCGGTGGGATGTTCTGGCTGGTCCCGCGGACTCAACGCCACCACGCCGGAAATGACGACCATCACCGCCGCGGCGGTGAGCCCGACCACCGTGAGCCGGTGCTGCCAGGCGTGTTGGCGACTCGCCTGCGCCGCCTGACCCGCGGCATCGGCGTCCCGCGTGACCTTGAAGTATTCCGCGGCGAATTCCTGGTATCGCGCGAGCACCTGTTGTTCATCCAATGCCAAACAGCGCGCGTAGGCCCTTAAAAATCCCTTGACGGTCACCTCCGCGGGCAACAGGGGGTAATCGTCCCGCTCCAACGCCTCCAGGGTTTGCAGTCGGATCCGGGTGCGGGCGGCGACCTCATCGAGCGACATCCCCCGCTTGTTTCGCTCCGCGCGCAAATACTGACCGAGTCGTTCCATGCGTCCAGACTCCTCCGAAAGCGGTTACTTGCGAAGACGCGCCAGGTAGTTGCTGGCGTCTTCCGCCCATGGGCTGCCGGGGGCCAGTTCTACAACCCGACGATACGCCTCTCGCGCCTCGTCGGTTTTTCCCGCGCGAACGTACGCCTTGGCCAGATGGTAGTGGGCTTCGGCTAAGTCGGGCAGTTGTTTGACCGCGATCTCAAACGCCGCGACAGCTTCACGCACCGCGCCTTGATCCTCGTAGATGCGCCCCGCTTCGAAGGCCGCGAGCGCGTGGGAGGGGTTGATCCGAAGCGCCGCCAGGAAAGCCAGCAGCGCCTGGTCCGGCCGTTTCTGTTTGAGATACACCTTCCCCTTGTTGTACTGAGCTCGATCCGGCGTGAGGTATTGCGGGAGGCTCAAGGCCCGGTCGAAGTTCTGTAACGCCAAGTCGGTCTTGCCTTGCTCGTCGTACGTTTTCCCCAGGTAGTTCCACGCCTCCGCGTAGCGCGGATCCAGTTTGATCACCCGCTGGAATTCCTGTTCCGCCTGCGGGTAGTTGCCCTGGACGAAATAAATGTGGCCCAACGCGTAGCGCGTGTCGCGGTCTTTGGGATTGAGTTCCGCAGCCTTCTGGAACTCGACGTACGCGGGCTGAAGTTGCTGCTCGATCAAGTACGAGTACCCCATCTTGTAGTGCGCATTGGCTTTACGAGTGTCCGCTTGGTTCGCCGCGCAGCTGGAGAGGAGTATAGCAGACGCCACGACCCACCAAGCCGCGCGCCCCGGTGTCGACGTTGAACGTCGCCGTGCGTGGTCGCTTCCGTGCACCACGTGAGCCTCCTTAGGGTTCGATGTCTTCGAAAAACGTGAGGTGCTTGAATTCGCGATATCGGTGCTGGATCTCGAGCCTGGTGAGCGTCCGAAAGCGATCCAGGCTGAACGCTTCCACACAATACGAGGCCAGCACGCTGCCGAAAATGACGGCCTTACACAAGTTGGCGTGATCCATCGACGGATGTTTGGTCAGGTGACCGAGAAATCCCCCAGCAAAGCTGTCGCCGGCGCCGGTGGGGTCGAACACGTGTTCGATGGGGAACGCGGGCGCGGCGAACACCTTCGTTCCGGCGAACAACAATGCCCCATACTCCCCGCGCTTGATGATCACGGTACTCGGACCCATCCGCATGATCGCACGGCTGGCCTTGACCAGATTGACCTCGCCGGCCAACTGCCGCGCCTCGCCGTCGTTGACGATCAGAATGTCCACCTCGCGCAGCGTCCGCTCCAACTCGGATTTTTTCCCTCCGATCCAGAAGTTCATCGTGTCACACGCCACGATCTTCGGACGCGTCACCTGTCCGAGCACGTCACGCTGGAGCGCCGGGTCGATGTTGGCCAGAAACACCAGCGAGGGGTTGCGATACCCGTCGGGAACGTGTGGCGCGAAGCGCTCGAACACGTTGAGCTGCGTCTCGAGCGTTTTGGCCTCGTTGAGCTGGTAGCTATATTCGCCGCGCCATCGAAACGTCTTCCCGCGGCCGGTTTCCACCCCGCTGACGTCGATGCCCCGGCTGCGGAGAAACTCCAGGTGCGCGCCGGGGAAATCTTCTCCCACCGTGGCCACCACGTTGACCGGGGTGAAATAGGACGCCGCGACGGAAAAATACGTCGCAGAGCCACCGAGCACCTCGGCCGCTTCGCCAAACGGCGTCTTCACCGAATCCAACGCCACCGACCCCACCACCAGTAAACTCATACCCCGCACTCCTTCTCCGTTGCTGGTGACCCGTCGCTCGACCGTGGCAGGAGGGTGACCAAATTCGTCGCAGCCATCGTCAGGACATCCTGCAGCCGAACGTCTTCCGTGACCGCCTCCTCGACCACCTCGGTGCCGCCTTCCCCGGTCCAGACGATGTCTCCGCACCGGCTGTCCCACACGTCGCCGCGAAGCCGCACGCGCTGCACGCGCTCCATGGCTCGCTTGGGGGACGCGAGACCGGACGTGGGCCCCGTGGTCGCGGGTCCCGTCATGGCCCGTGTGGTGCGTTCGTACTGAACGATGCGAGTCACCAGAAAGTACCGCACACCTTCCACCGCGGCAAACCGCCGCAGCAGTCCCGCGTCGATCGTGCCGCGTTGCTCATAGTCCCGCATGAGTTGCGCCAAGTCCCCACCCATACCAACCTCCTTGGCACGGGCCACAGCGTCGCTCCGGGGAATCACCCGTACCCTCTGCAGGTGGTTGGACGCCGCTTGGTCGAGCACGAATCCCACGTCCTCCCGAATGCCCTCGGGAGCGACCCCCGACGTCACCCCCAGCAGCGCGAGGCCGCCGGCCTTTAGCCGCGGCCAGTCAAAGTGCCTCGCGCGAAACAGCTGGTTCTCGTCGTGAGCGATCGACGGGCCCAGCGGCGCGGCGCAACCTGTCGCCGTCCCCACGCTGAGCAACACGACGATGGCGAGGCGAACGATCACCGCGCTCCGCCACCCAGCAGAAGGGACAGACGCGCCTTCTCCCGAGCGGATATGGCCTCGGGCCTCGTGATCATCGCATGCCGAAGCGCCTCCCCGCACCGGCAGGCCCGCGCCACGGCGACCGTGGGGACCACCGCGGCCAACACGCGTTTGGCCTTGGCCACGTTGTCGTGGAGGATCCGCACGACCGCCTCGACCGTCACCGCTGACTCTTCCTGGTGCCAGCAATCGTAATCGGTCACCAGCGCCAATGTCGCGTAACAGATCTCCGCCTCCCGCGCGAGTTTGGCTTCCGTGGCATTGGTCATCCCGATCACATCGACTCCCCATTGCCGGTACACCAGCGATTCTCCGCGGCTGGAGAATTGCGGACCTTCCATGCATAGATAGGTGCCGCCCTCGTGGAGGGTCAGCCCCAGACGGCGGCCGGCTCCGGCCAGCGCGGTGGTCAGTTCGGGACAGACCGGGTCTGCAAACGCCACGTGCGCCACGATCCCGTTGTCGAAAAACGTCGAGTCGCGATGTCTGGTGTGGTCGTAAAACTGGTCGGGAACCACGACCTCCCCGGGATGGATGGTCTCCTTCATGCTGCCCACCGCGCTCACGGAGAGCAGACGCTCCACGCCAAGTTGTTTCATGGCGTGAATATTGGCCCGGTATGGAATGCGGCTCGGCGAATGGCGATGACCCGCGCCATGCCGCGCAAGAAACGCGACGTCCACGCCGTCGAGGGACCCGACGGTGATAGCGTCGGACGGCGCGCCGAACGGGGTCTTCACCCGCACGCGCTGTTGCGCCTTGAAGCTCTCTATCTCATACAGTCCGCTGCCCCCGATAATCCCGATACGGGCGCGCGGAGCCGATGGCTTTTTTTTCGCTGTCGTCATTCCCTTCTCCGGTTCTACGAAACCCCGACGGCATCACCCACATGTCTGATCACGCGCGAGACGATCTCATGCACCCGAGCGTCAGCTGTCACGTCCACCCACTGGACCGTCGGGTCGGCGGCGAACCATGTCATCTGCCGCTTCGCATAGCGCCGCGTGTCGCGTTTGATCAACCGAATGGCCTCGGTCAGATCATACGCACCCTTCAGCGCCCCCGCGAGTTGTCGGTATCCCACCGCCCGCATGCCTGGGGCGTCACTTCCGTATCCCTGCCGCATCAATCCCGTCACTTCATCCACCAGTCCGACCTCCACCATGGCATCTACCCGGGCGTTGATGCGGCGATACAGGTCCGCACGGTCGCGGCGCAGGCCGACGATCACCGCCGGGTACCGAGGGGCACGAAACCCGTGAGCGTGTTGCGTCGTGGAGAACGGCGTGCCGGTCAGTTCGAAGACTTCGACCGCGCGTAAGGCTTTGGACCAATCGTTGGGATGGATCGCCGTTGCCGAGGCGGAATCGACGTCGCCCAGCCGCCGGTAGACCGCGCCCGGCTCTTGACGCTCGCGCTCGATCCACACGCGGCGCAGCTCGGGATCAGCCGCGGGCCCATCACACAGCCCCCACAACAGGGCGCGGAGATATAGCCCCGTGCCTCCGACCACAAGCGCGCGCGCTCCGCGAGCGTGCAGCGCGTCGAGACACGCCCCCGCGTCGCGGCCGTATCGCCCTGCGCTGTAGGCTTCATCCGGGGCGACGAGATCGAGCAGATGATGCGGCACGCGTATCTGTTCGGCGGGGGTGGGTTTCGCAGTCCCGATGTCCGTCCCTCGGTAGACCTGGCGCGAATCCGCGCACACAATTTCGGCGTTCAGCCGCTCCGCCACGCTCAACGCGACCTCGCTCTTCCCGACGCCGGTCGGTCCGACTAAACACACGATCATCCCCGTCTCCCGAAGGCGCGCTCCAGATCCGCCGGGGTGAACCGCAGCGAGATCGGGCGGCCGTGCGGGCACGTCGCGTTACGCGGAGTCGACATGAGATCCCGAAGCAGCGCAACAGTGGTCTCGTCATCCACGCGTTGATGCGCCTTGACGGCGGCGTGGCAGGCCGCCGTGGCCAAGAGCCGGTGCAGCGGGTCACGCGATTCCGTCGCGTCATCGTCCACCAGCGCATCAACCATTTCGTACACCAGTGCGCGCCACTGGACCCCGGCCAGCAGCGCGGGGACCGCCCGGATCACAAACGTGTTCGTGCCGAACGCCTCGATGTCGATCCCCGCCTCGCGTAACACGTCGAGCCGCTCGCAGATCGCCAACGCTTGATCCGCCGGATAGTCGCAGGTTTCCGGAATCAGCAGCGGCTGTCTGGCAGAGGCACCTCGTGTATGTTCCACGAGCAAGCGTTCATAGAGCACGCGTTCGTGCGCGGCGTGTTGGTCCATGACGCGCAATTCACCGTCGACCTCCGTCACCAGATAGGTCCGGTCAAATTGACCGAAGTACCGAAACAACGGACCCAACGCCAACACACGCCCCGGCTCAGCGACGTGACGCGAAGGGACGACCGAGCGGTAAGCGACGGGCGACTCGCCAACACGGGAATGCTCCGACGCGGATTCGCGATGCAGGTCCACGTCGACTTCGAGCGTGTGTGGCTCGGAGGTACCCGGCAAGTCCGCGGCCGACAGTGCCTCGTGCAGAGCCGTGGTCAGAAGGCGGGCCACTTCGTCTGGCCGCGCAAACCGCACCTCACGCTTGGCGGGATGCACGTTCACGTCCACATCCGACGCCGGCAGGCGAAGGAACAACACCACCACGGGATGTCGTCCAGTCATCAGGCGTGTCGCATAGGCCTGATCCACCGCGCGGAAAAACACCGGATGGCGGACCGGGCGACCGTTCACGTACCAGTCCTGGCTCTTGCGCGTCGCACGACCGATTTCCGGGAGAGAGCAATACCCGAACACCTCCAACGGGCCGCGCGCACCCTGTACAGGGATCAGGCGCTCCCCCATCGTCTCTCCACCGTACACCTGGGCCAGACGAGCGGCCAGGGTCCGCGCGGCCGGGTACTCCAACACGCTCCGACCGTCGTGGATCAGGGCAAACGCCACGTCCGGGTGCGCCAGCGCGTGTTGCTGCACCACCGCACTGATGTGGGAGAGCTCGGTGTTCGGTGACTTCAGAAATTTGTGGCGCACCGGAGTATGAACGAACAGGTCGTGGACCGCGATGACCGTACCCGATCGAGGCGGACTCGGAGCCCGCTGAATCACCCGTCCGCCATCGAGCGCGATCTCGGCACCTTCGGCCGCCCCGCGCCGCGCGCTCGAAACCCGCACCCTCGCGACCGCAGCGATGCTCGGCAGCGCTTCGCCTCGAAACCCCAGCGTAGTCAACCGGTCGAGGTCATCGAGTGAACCGATCTTACTGGTGGCGTGACGTTCGAACGCAAGGCCGAGATCGTCGGGGCTCATGCCCTCACCGTCATCGGACACGGTGATGGACCAGGCGTCGCGGCACGCGGTTTCCACGTCGATCCGCCTGGAGCCCGCATCCAGCGCGTTCTCCACCAGCTCTTTGACGACCGACGCCGGCCGCTCCACCACCTCCCCCGCCGCAATACAGTCGATCAACGCGTCGGGTAGGCGTCGGATCCTCCCGGTTGCAACCCCGGAGGGAGGCAGTAACTCCTCAAACGGTAGAGATGGTGTCATCACGGTGAGGGGAAGGTTGTCAGTTAAAAATCCGGCTCGGTGTTCACCGAGCCGAGCCTGTTCAGGAACCGGCCGGATGCCAGGCGGAGCGAGCACCGGAGCGGAGCGTACTCCGTGTGTACGTGAGCACCGGAAGCGCAGCGACAACGCCGCAGACGGCCGTTCATGAACAGGCTCCTTACCGAAGTTCGGCTAGCTTTTCCTTGGCAAGATTCGCCTCACTCGCCCGCGGAAAATCCTCCACCACCCGCTTGAGCGCAGCCCGCGCTTTCACCTTGTCGCCGACCGCGGCGTACGCGAACCCTTCCTTCAACAAGGCGCCGGCCAACTTCTCGTTTTTCGGGAACTGCGAGATCAGCCGGTCGTACTGTTCGATCGCTTGAGGAAACTGTTTGGTCTGATAATAGGATTCCCCCAGCCAATACACGGCGTGCGGCACCAGAATCGAATTGGGGTACTGTTGAAGAAACCCCTGAAACCCCTGAATCGCGAGATCGTAACTGCCTTTGATGAAGTCGTTGTATGCGAGGTTGTACGCCTCAACCGGGCTGAGTCCGCTTCGGGGCGTGCGCCCTGGAAGCACTACGCGTTCCTCCCCCGGCGTGGGCGGCGAACCGGGGACCGCGCCCGGGGTCGGCACCAGGCCAACCGAGCCCTTGCGCTCTTGCTCAGCCAGCCGCATTTCGAGGGCATCGATCTTCGTGGTGGACTGGTTCAGCCGAAAGGACTGATCGTCCACGGCTCTGGACAACTCGGAGACGCGGTGGGCCTGCTCTTCGAGCCGCCCCTGGATGGTTTGGACGTCCGTTGCGATCTGGTCCAGCCGAACCACCAAATCCACCTGACTGCGCTGCCCGGTCGCGGATCGTTCCTGGGTCTGTTTGTCGATCGACCCCAACCGCCCGGCGATCTGATCGACCTGTCCCCGCATTACCTCGAGATCGGTCTGCACGTCGACCAACGCGGTTTGCGTCGCACAGCCGGTCAACACGACGCAGAACAGCCACAGCGCGGGGTGAAGCGCCGACGGCCGGTAGCGCGGTCGAGCCCCTATCGGCGACCCCATCAACAAACGCACGTCAGCGTAAGGCAAGGTGAGCCCGCCGGTTCTTTCCCCAGCACGACTCCTGATGCTCGCGGCACACCGGCTGCTCCTCGCCGTACGTAATCGTCGACAGATTCGCGCCCGGGACGCCCAGCGCCACGAGCACGCGCTTGACCGCTCCGGCGCGGCGCTCGCCCAGCGCGAGGTTGTATTCGTTGGTCCCGCGCTCGTCGCCGTGCCCCTCGATCCGCAGTTGCATGGTTCCACGGGCCATGATCCACTTGGCATTCTGCTCCAAGGCGGTCCGACCGGCGGACGTGATGTCGGATTTGTCGAACTCAAAATACACGTCGGCCAATCCAGCTCCCGAGGGTTGAGCCGACGGAGGAGCCACTGCGCGCTCTTCGGCGGCCACCGGCGGCGAAACCTCTTCGACGGACGGAGCCGCGGGCGCCGGGCTCGTTTGCTCCGACGCAGATTGCACCGCGGTCTGGGGTTTCTTCGGACAACCGGAAAGGAAAACTACGAGGGCCGCGGATCCCGCGACAACTGTCCAAACAGAGCGTGAACACGTCATACGAGCGCCTCCCTGTGTCAAGAACTAATCCCGTGGACGCGCGAGCGCCCAAACCACAAACGGGGTTCAGAATACAAAGAACATGGCCAAATTGCAAGGCAGAACGGGCCGGCTTGACCCGCCCGTTCGAGGCGTGGTACGCTCCCGCCCGATTCGTGACGTATCTTATTCCGGGATATCGACTCGCTGCCCTCGCCGCGCCGCTTTGTCTGGCTGCCGGCGTCCTCGCCACCCCACCCGCCTCGATGGCGGCCGCCCTGGAGGCCATCGCCCCGAACGTATATGTCTTCCTCGGACCGGCCGGGGACGCCAATGCGGGCGTAATCATCGGCGATCAGGGCGTGGTGGTCATCGACTCGAGCCCCACGCCGGAATCCGCCCGGCGGCTGGCGGCGGAGATCAAACGCCTCACGCCCAAACCCATCCTCTACGTCGTGTTCACTCATGCACACGGCGACCACACGTTTTCGGTCCACGAACTCGCCCCCACCAAAGGCATTATCGCCCACGTGTATACCAAGGACTACCTGGTCGGGCACGGCGCTGACCACCTCAAGGTCTATCGCCAGCGACTGGGTGAGACCAAGACGCAGGGCGCCAAGATCACGCTGCCGACTGTGACATTTCCGGACATGTACGACATCCCGCTCGGCAGTGAGCACATCCTGCTCTTCTACCAGGGTCGCGGGCACACGCGAGGCGACATCGTGGCCTATCTGCCCAAGGCCCACGTGTTGTTCACCGGCGATCTCGCCTACGCGGGGCGGTTGCCGTGGATCGGCGACGGCTACGCCAAGGAATGGCAGGAAACGTTGGACCGCCTCGCTGTGCTGGACGTAACCACGATCGTCCCGGGCCACGGGCAGTGGGGCGGCAGACCGGTGTTGACCACGTTCCGCGAGTATTTGACCGACCTCTACTCCGCGGTCTTCGTCACCTGGATGATCAAACGCCCGATCGGGGCCGCAAAAAAAGAAGTCCAACTCCCCAAATATGAGAGCTGGCTGAAATACAAGGAATGGCTGCCGAATAACGTCGAGCGCGTCTACCAGGAACTCGTGGCCGAATCCGAGGGCAACCCGCCCT
The DNA here is from genome assembly GCA_964570625.1 of uncultured Nitrospirota bacterium. Lineage (GTDB taxonomy): Bacteria > Nitrospirota > Nitrospiria > 2-01-FULL-66-17 > 2-01-FULL-66-17 > JBFLXB01. The sequence continues at coordinate 119,469 of CAZMYW010000007.1, forward strand.
ACGAAACCATGCCGCCGGCGCAGTAGTCGGCGGGCCGTTTCCCAGCACGTTCCCGCTTCACCTTTCAGGCTCGCGTATCGTGCACCGCGAAAAATCGCTGCACGTCCACCAACGAACTCGTGAGCGGTGCCGGAGGGAGGGAGTCGAGAAAGAACCGGCCGTACCCGTGCGTGAGCAGACGCCGGTCAAGGATGGCGATCACGCCGCGGTCCCGCCGACTGCGGATCAACCGACCGAAACCCTGCTTGAGCCAGATCGCCGCCGCGGGCAGTTGATAGGCTGCGAACGGATCGATCCCCTCGTTCTTGAGCGCGTCCGTCCGCGCCTGGACGATGGGATCGTCCGGCGGGGCGAACGGGAGCTTGTCGAGCACCACGCAGGAGAGCGCCTCGCCCGGGACGTCGATGCCCTGCCAGAATCCCATCGTGGCGAACAGGACGGATGGCGACGCCTTGAAGCGGTCGATCAACGCCATCCGCGGACCGTCGCCTTGTTTCAAGACGGGATAGTCGAGTCGCTGGCGGCAGGCCTCAAACACTCGATCGAGCGCGCGATGGCTGGTGAATAACACGAACGCGCGGCCGCGACTTGCCGCGACGATCCGGACTACTTCGTCGGTCACCGCGTCGATGAAGCGCGGATCCCGTGGAAGCGGAAATTCCCGAGGGACGTACACGAGTGCCTGCGTCTGATAGTCGAACGGCGAGGCCAGAGCCAGTTCCTCGGCGTCGTCGATTCCCAAGCGGTTTCTCAGGTAGCCGAACGACCCGCCCGCGGTCAGAGTGGCGGACGTGAGGATACAGGGCATGCCCGACGAGAAGAGGGTCTCTCGCAGGATCGACGAGACGTCCAGCGGTGAGGCCGAGAGGCGCACCGCGGCGCCGATGGTCTCGACCCAATACACGTATGCGGGATCTTCCGCGCGCCACAAAAACCGCACGTCGCGCGCGAGGGCGCCCACGCGTTCGGCCAGCCTCGCCCATCCCTCGCCGCGGGCGCCCAACGCGTCGATCCCTTGCTTCACGTCTGCCAACCGGGCCAGCAGATCGAGCCTGGCAGCCGCTGCGCGGTCCGCGCCATCCGGTGCCCACCGCACCCGCACGGCGTCAGGGCCTACGACGATGCGCAGCGCGTCAAACGCGCGTTCCGCCACGGCCTGCACGCGATCCGCGGCCTCGGACAGCGTCGCACGACCCGACGCCTCGTGTTCGGGCAGCGGTTCACGTCGGAGGTCGGCGAGCAGATCACGGACGCGATAATACGACACGCTCACTCCCCAGTGGCTAGTCGCCACCTCTTCGAGCCCATGGGCCTCGTCGAAGATCACCGCCGTATGGTGCGGGACGATCGAACCCGACGCGTGCGACCCCGCGGCAAGATCTGCAAAGAAGAGGGCGTGGTTGACGATGACCAGGTCGGCGCTAGCGGCCCTGCGCTTGACACGCGTCAAAAAACACGGTTCGTACCGCGGGCAGCCCGAGCCCAGACATTGTTCCGCGGTCACCGACACCTGCGACCAGAGCGGGTCGTCATCCCCCAGCCATCCCAACTCCGCGCGATCCCCGGTCTCGGTCTCCCGAGCCCACTGACGAATCGCGTCGGTGGCGGGGCTGGTGTAGATCAGTCGCGAATTCGCCGCGTCTGCGTCCTCCAACCGGTACACACAGAGATAGTTCTCCCGGCCTTTGAGCACACACCACTCCACCTGGCGGTCGAGCGCACGCTCCACCAGCGGCAATTCGCGCGAGGCCAGCTGATCCTGCAGCGCCTTGGTCCCCGTAGAAATGACGACTTTCTTGCCGCTGAGCACTGCCGGGAGCAGGTAGGCCAGTGTTTTCCCGGTTCCGGTCCCCGCTTCGACCAGGACGATCCGGTCGGCATCGAGCGCATCCGCCACGGCGCGTGCCATGGCCGCTTGCTGGAGCCGCGGCTCAAAACCCGGCACCGTGCGAGCCAACGGCCCGTCGGGCTGCCATGCCGCCTCGACCGCGTCGATCAACCGATCGTCGTTGGAATTGACACGATGCGAGAGCACGATATCTTTATGGCGCGATTGGTCTGACGGGAGCACGGCGATGTCCGAGATTCAGGTACAGGGGAAAAGCCTCGCGGCGGTGGCTCGCGATATGGCCGACGGCATGATCTTCATGACTCCGCTACTGCTGAAAAACCAGGACGAAGCCAGCCTACGGGCGCTGCATCATCAACTGAAAAAACTTCAAACCGAGGTCCGCGGGACCAAATTCCCGACCCACGATCTCCAGGGCATCCGAACCCGAAACCTCAAATTGCAGCGCCTGCACCAGTCGCTCACCGTCCTGGAACACTCGGCGCGCAAACTGCGCATCAAAATCGCGTAAGGCGTCAACTCGTCGCGGCCGGCGCAACGAGGGCCACGAACGGCTCCAATTTCTTGTCCTTTTTCTTGAGGGTCTCAGCCAACTTCAGCGCGTCCTCGCGCGTGGCGAACGATCCCATCCGGACCCGGTACCGGACCCCGGTATCAGGCAACACCACGCGGGTCACCAGCACGGTGTAGCGGTAGTGGCGGACCTTGGCCGCTAAACGGTCCGCCGATTTTCGATCTTGGAACGAGCCGACTTGTACGGTGTACGCCTTGCGGGTGGTCGGCTGCGCGCGTTCCACCCGTTTGGCCGGAAGTTCCGGCTGGGAGACCCGCGGCTCGGCCGGTTTGGGTTCGAGCGCGGGCGGGGCTTGACTCGAGTTGCCCAGGGATTTGTAGAACGTGAACTCTTGGGGCTTGTACGGAGAGTCCGCGCTCGAAGCTCCGGGCCCCGGTCGCGACGCGGACGATCCCGGAGTGGACTGACCGATGACCACTCGTCCCCCGCCGTCGATCGGCGTGTCCCCGTCGGATGCGGGTTGGGGTTCGGCCAGCCACCGGTCCACCAGCGAGAAGGACACCACGCCCACCACCACGAGCAGCGTCACGATCGCGAGATACGGTTTGAGCGACGGTCTCGAATCGCGTGCGCCGCGTCGCGGTTTCGACGTGTCGGGGACGTCGACCATCAGAGAATAACCATCGCGTCGCCGTAACTGTAAAAGCGGTATCCCTCGGCCGCGGCCTCTCGGTACAGATCCAAGAGCACGGTGCGTCCGCAGAGTGCCGACGCCAAGAGCAGCGGGGTCGATCGCGGCAAATGAAAATTGGTGATCAGCGCGTCCACTCCTTGCCAACGATACCCCGGACGGATAAACAGGGATGTGTCGCCCGAAAACGGCCTAACGAACCCGTCTGTGGACGCGGTCTCGATCAGGCGTGTTGTGGTGGTTCCCACCGCGATCACCCGGCCTCCAGATATGCGGGCAGTATTGATCTTATCCGCCGTCTCCGCCGACACGTCGCCCCACTCGCCGTCCATCTGGTGGTCGGCAACCCGCGAGACGCGTAGGGGCTCGAAAGTCCCCGGACCCACGTGGAGGGTCACCGCGGCCACGTGGACGCTCCGATCGGCCAGCGCGGTCAACACGTCGTCGGTAAAATGGAGGCCCGCGGTCGGGGCCGCCACCGATCCTTCGGTTCGCGCGTACACGGTCTGGTACCGCACGAGGTCATCCTGGTCCACAGTCTCAGTCCCGCGGGATTTGGCGATGTATGGAGGCAGCGGCACGCGACCGACTCGTTGAAGCCACGCGGTGTCCTCGGAGGTCAGGCGGAGCCTCACTCTCCCCGCGGCATCCGGCTCCAGCACGTCGCCTTCCCCCCCGCCTTCAAACGCGATCCGTTGGCCCGGGCGGACCGTGCCCTTGACCAGAGCCGTCCAGACGCCGCCACCCTCTCGGCGGACCAACAGGACACCTACGCGGCCGCCGCTGGGGACCTTCACGCCTTCGAGCCGCGCCGGAATCACGCGAGAATCGTTCACCACCACCACGTCACCGGGCGAACAATAGTCGGGAAGGTCGCGGAACCGGCGGTGCTCGACGCGGCCGGTTGCCCGCTCGTACACCAAAAGACGCGACGCGTCCCGAATCGGCTCCGGGCGATCCGCGATCCGCGCCCAGGCCTCGGGGTAGTCGAACGCTTCAAGGCGTTCCTCCTCCGTAACGGTCACCTCGATCGACTCAGCGAGCGCGCGGGACGCGCGGCGCAACGACATCAACGGTAGTCCCAGGATAGTAGTAGCCGACGATCTGATCCGCGGTCCACCCGCGCTCGGCCAGAGCTTTCATGCCCCACTGGCACAGGCCCACGCCATGACCCCACCCCCCGCCTTCAAACCACGCTTCAACCTGCCGGCTCTCCGGGTTGACCGCAAATGCGGTGAGGTCGAACCGCATGCTGGGCAGGCGACGGTAGCCGATTATACGGCGCAGGTCTTCACCCTTCAACACGAACGCGCCGCCCGCGTGTACGACGCGCACGGCGAAGACACGTCCGGACCGGTTGCGGCCCAGCGGGGTCAGCGACGCGATCGGTCCGACCCGATACCCCGCCTTTCCCAATGAGGCCTCGATCTCTTCCAGCGGCACCCGGCGCGTCCACCGGGCCGCCGGAGATTCCGTATCGAAGGAACAGTCCACACCCTTGAGGTACGGCAGGTCGATCCCCCAGACCTCCACCGCGTCTTCGGTGGGTCCAGCCGACGTGGAGTGATACGGCGTGAATGCGAGTTGTCCGCGGAACCGCACCACCCGCCCGGCCGTGGTCTCGACCGCCTGAGAGGTGCGACCGTCTTCACTGGCGACGCCGCCGTACACCTGGCTCTGGACGGTCGCATCCAGGTCGAAATCGCTGGCCCCTCGTTCAGCCTTCTGATATAGGGCGTACGTGCGCGCCAGAATGGCTTGGGCCTTGAGCGCCTCCAGGGGCCAATCGGACGGCACCTCGGACGGCACCACGCTGCGGACGTAATCTTCCAGGCCGACTTCGTTGACCACGAACACCCGACGGTTCCGCACCGTGACCACCAGATCTCCGCGGACCGGTGTGCCGTCGACCGTCAGAAACGCCGAGTCACCGGTGATTCGGACCGGCGGGGCGACCGTGTGATCGTTGACGATCAGGTGTCCCCCTACGCGACGCACTCGCACCGTGCCGGTCATGGTGGTGTTCCATCCGGTTGCGGCGACACGCACCAGCCCGACGCTCGCCACCTCGACCTCGTGTGTGGCGGCTTCCAGTGCCACACGAATCCGCCGGTCGGCGTCAGGGGACGCCGCGGCTGGGGAAACCCCCGTAGCCACGGTCAGGCTCGACGCCAGGATGAGAACCACCGTCGTGATCAACGCCGGCCGAACAGCCACAACACGAGAGTGAGCACGAGACTCAGAACGATGCTGGTGGTAATCGGGAGGAAGAAGCGGACGTGTTCTCGTTGGATCGTCATGTCGCCCGGCAGACGCCCGACCCACGACAACCACGGGGGCGTGCGACCGCCGAGCAGGAGCCAGGCGCCCACCAGCACGAAGAGGACACCGATGAGGATCAGCGCCTTCCCCACCATGCCTCACATGAGAAATTACGACGCCGAAACCGCCAGCATGCGATCCAGCGCCTGCTTGGCGCGGACACGGATGGGTTCCGGCACCGAGACCACGTGCTGAAGGTCCTCGAGCGACCAGAGAATCTTTTCCAGAGTGTTCACGCGCATGTGCGAGCAGTCGCACCATTGGCAGGAAGCATACACCCGTTTTTCCGGATTCTCCTTTTGGATGCGATGGAGAATGCCCACCTCTGTGGCGACAATGGCCTCCGGAGCGGCCGACGCCTTAATCGCCCGGCACATCCCGCTGGTGGACAACACGCGGTCGCCCAGATCCCGGACCTCCTCGGGGCATTCGGGATGGACCAGAACGTCCGCGGCCGGGTGCGCCGCTTTGATCGCCACGAGATCCGACGCCATGATGCGATAGTGAACCGGGCAATACCCGTTATAGAGAATCAGTTTGCGACCGGTTTGCTTGGCCACGTAGTCACCGAGGAATTGATCGGGGATGAAGATAATGTCGCGTTCAGGGGGCACACTCTCCACCACCCGCACCGCGTTGGCCGACGTGCAGCAGTAGTCGCTCTCGGCCTTGATCGCGGCGGTGCTGTTCACGTAACAGACCACGGCGGCGCCGGGATGCTGGGCCTTCAGCGCCCGAAGTTGCTCCACCGTAATCATATCGGCCATGGAACACCCGGCATCGGGGTCAGGCAACAGCACCGTCTTATCGGGGTTCAAAATGGCAGCGGTTTCAGCCATGAAGTGCACGCCGCAGAACACAATCACCTTGGCGGGCATCTCCACCGCCATGCGCGACAACTCCAGCGAATCCCCGACAAAATCCGCCACGTCCTGGATTTCGCCGATCTGATAGTTGTGCGCGAGGATAACCGCTTGGCGCTCGGCCTTGAGGCGCTGAATACGGGAGACCAGTTCCTCAGTTGCGGAAAGGGTCGGCATGTGGGGGGATCTTACCACAGACGGACGGCTCGGAGCGAGGGGGTGATCATGTCCCACCGCTTGGCAAACGTCGCTGAAATCCGCTATGGTGGCGTGGTCCAATCTCTGTCTTCGACCCTTTTCAGGAGAGCATCCCCATGCTGATTCGTGCTCGGATCGCCGTTCCCCTGCTCGTCGTGTCCCTGGCTGTGCCCGCGTCTGCGGCATCAAAGGACATCCCGTCCGCCTCGCGCATCGACGCGGTTACGGTCTATCGCGATGCGGCGCGAGTGACCCGCGTGGCGAAGATCGATTTGCCCGCCGGAGACGTGCGCGTCAAACTGGAACACCTGCCCGACCAATTGCTCGATCACTCGCTGCGAGTGTCCGGAACAGGCAAAGCCAACGCTCAGGTGTTCGGCGCCACGATCGAACGCGTGCCACACGTGGAAACCACGGCCAAGGACGTGCGTGCGGCGCAGGACAAGGTCACCGCGCTCGAATCGCAGGACCGGGAACTGGAAGACCAGATCAAACAGGCGAATGCCAGAAAAGAGCTGCTGGACTCGCTGAGATCGACCTACGTCAAAGAACGAACGGAGAATTTGGCCGTCCGGCCGATGGACCCGAAGGAATGGGGAGCCATGGTCGAGTTTGTGGTCAAGCAATACGATGCGGTACTGGACGAGATCCGCAAGACCGAATTCGCGCGCCGCGACCTGGCCAAGCACCTCCAGGCCGCGCGCAAAGAGCTCGAACAGATCCGCGCCAAGGGCGGGCTCGTCACCAAGACCGTGGCCGTGGACCTGCGCGTCGAAAACACCGGCTCGTTCGAGCTCGCAGTGAGTTATGTGATCGACTCGGCCTCGTGGAGCCCCATTTGGGATGCGCGCCTGGACGCCGACAAGCAAACCATTGCGCTCTCCCTCTACGGCTCCGTGGAGCAGACATCCGGTGAAGACTGGACCGACGTGGCACTCGCGCTCTCCACCGCCCAACCCTCCCGCGGCATCGCCGTCCCGGAATTGCCGCCGCAGTACCTCGATATCATCCGCCCTAGGCCTCCCGCCGCTGCGGCGCCCCTGGCAAAAGCCCGCGCTGACGAGCTGAGGGCAATGGGAGCGATGCAAGCGTTGGAAGACAAGAAGGAGGAAGACGTCGCGATGAAGATGGCTGAAGCCGACGTCGCCCAAGGCCTCCTGGCTGCCACGTTCACCGCGCCGCGGCGAGAATCCATCGACAGTAGCGGGACTGCTCGTAGAGCCTTCCTTTCGACATTCCCACTCAAAGCCGAGTTGACACGACTGGCAGCTCCCAAGCTCGACGAGCACGCGGTCCTGACCGCCAAAGCCACCAACGAGTCCGGCCCCGTCTTGCTCCCCGGTCCGGTCAATATCTTCCTTGGCGACGAACTCACCGGCCAGACCTTTCTCCCACTGGTTCCGCCCGGCGACGAGATCAAACTCGCCTTCGGCCCTGACGACCGCGTGAAAGTGGAGCGCAAAATCATCGAACGCAAACATGAGACCACCGGCCTCTTCTCCAAAGAAGACCTCTACCGCTACCGAATCCGTACCACCGTGAAGAACCTCTACCCGACACCCGTCACGGTCACAATCCTCGACCAAGTCCCGGTCAGCCGCGACGAGACCATCAAAGTCACGATCCTCGATGGTTCCACCAAACCCACCGAGCCCGAAGACCCGACCAACCCCGGCGTGCGCCGCTACACGTACACGCTGCAGCCGAAGGCGGAGCAGGTGATTGATCTAGGATATGAGGTGCGGTTTCCGAAGGGGCAGATGATCGGTGGGCTTGAATGAATTCATGTATGCGCATACTTCCCGCTTTGAGGTTAGCCATTGCGGACCTGTACACCCAATTCAAACACTCCGTGGCCAAATAGTACGCGGTCTCCACATGTCGCGTTCAGCCCAACACCACTTCGTCCAGCAACAAGGATTTCGTGAAGCCAGCCCCGCCGCCTGCGGGCTGCAGTACCCCGCGCTCATGTTCCAACCGAGGCTCCTCGGCGTGCTTGTCGTTGTCGGTATGGCGCTTCAATCCTGGCCGGCGTTTCTGGTGCTGTCGGGCGTTCTCTGGTGGAACGCTCTGGTTCCCACCAAGAACCTGTTCGACGCCCTCTACAATCACTTCGTCGCGTATCCGAAAGGGCGCGCGAGGGTCGCCACGGCTCCGGGACCTCGGCGGTTTGCGCAGGGCATGGCGGCGGTCTTCATGCTCGTCATTGGGCTGGCTCTGCTGTTGGAGTGGCGTGTTCTCGCGTGGACATTCGAGGCCCTGCTGGTCGGAGCGCTCGCGGCCCTGATCTTCGGGAAGTTCTGCCTCGGTTCTTACCTCTTTCTCCTCCTCCGGGGCGAGGCCGCGTTTGCCAACCGGACGCTTCCCTGGGGCCAGGGAGAGTGACCGGCTCCCATTGCGATTTGCGTCCTTTTCGAAGGGCCTCCGTCTATAGGGGTGAGAGGAGGCCTCACATGACAGAGCGTACACATCAAGAGATTCGGGAATTGGTACGGGAAAACTATGCCCAAGTGGCCCAGTCTGGCGGCGCCGGGTGCGGGTGCGCCCCGACGTGTTGCAGCCCTGACAATCCGGTGCCGGCGGAAGAGGCGTCGGTGGCTCTGGGTTACTCGCCAGACGATGTGTCCTCGGTGCCCGAAGGGGCGAACATGGGCTTGGGCTGCGGCAATCCCCAAGCGATTGCCTCGCTGCAACCCGGGGAAACGGTGCTTGACCTGGGCAGCGGCGGAGGATTCGATTGCTTGCTGGCCGCGAAGGCCGTGGGCCCGGGCGGCTACATCATCGGTGTGGACATGACGCCGGAGATGGTCGACAAGGCTCGCCGCAACGCGGAGAAGGCGGGCATGGAGCACGTGGAATTTCGCTTGGGTGAAATCGAACATCTGCCGGTCGCCGACGGAACCATCGACGTCATCATGTCGAATTGCGTGATCAACCTGTCGCCGGAGAAGGAGCGGGTGTTCCGCGAGGCGTGGCGGGTGCTCAAGCCCGGCGGACGGTTAACGATTTCGGACATCGTCGCGACCGTCGACCTCCCAGAAGCGGTGAGGAACGATCCAACGCTCCATGCCGGTTGCATGGCCGGGGCGTCGGCGATCGACGAGATCGAATCCCTGTTGGCGCAGGTCGGGTTCGATGCCATTCGGATCAGGCCCAAGGACGGCAGCCAGGCGCTTATTCGAGAGTGGGCCCCCAAGCGGGAAATCTCGGATTTCTTGGTTTCGGCGACGATCGAGGCGGTGAAACCCTCCGCATGACGGGGACCGTCACCGAGGGTTGGCGTGTGATCGGAGCATCGCCTTCGGTGGGTGTCATGACCGCAATACATCTGGTGTAGAAATGACGAATGGCCCCATTCAACCGGGGCCATTCGTCATTTTGACATGAATCAGAAGTTACGTGATGCGGAGTTTCCGAAGCAGCCGGAAACCCACCAGCCCCGACCCCAGGAGCAACAACGTGCTGGGTTCCGGCACGCGTGCGGGGGCGTTCGTCACCCCGACGAAGTCGACTTCAAGCCGCTCGCCATCGTAATTGGTGGTGTCGCCAATCCTGAAGTATCCGCTCGTCACGGGCTGATCAAAAACAAACCAGAATGCCTGATCAATGCCCGGTGCGTAGTCATCGGACCCAAACCCGCTTCCACTTGCCAAGAGCGTATTCCTGGTAGACGTGTTGAATCCGTTAAAGAGCAGATCGGAACTGGAACAGTTGGCCGTGTAGCAATACCGCAGAGAAAACGGGTCAAGTCCCGCGTCCTCAAAGAGCACCAATCCGGGGACCGAGACCTCCCTATTATACGCAGTCTGCAACGTCACCGTGGAGTAACGCGTAAAGTCAATGTTGAGCGCGGCATCAACCGACTCGTTGACCAATCCGGCGTCATCAACCCGGCGAATCTCCGAGTTCACACGATTTAGCATGGTACCTGAAAAGTTCTCGGGATTAATGGTCCCGGTGTGTGACCGGTAGTAGAGCCGATCGGTAATCTCCACTGAAGTCGGGCCACTTGGAGCCGCAGACGTCGCGACGCGCGATACTGGGTCCAACGTAAGCTGATAGCCCGACGTGGCGTCGAGGGTAAACGGAGCGTACGAGATGTTCGTCGGTGCGGACCAAGCTGGGAAGATGTATGCCTGGGAGATCGCGAGGGCCCACGCGGGCGAACTCGACGAGGCGCTCACGACCAAAACCGCTGCTCCAGCCAGCGCCAACAGCCTCGCGCTCCAACGGCGCGCGGAACCAGATCTTCCTAATTCTCCTGTTTCTCCGTTCATAAGGATTTGACTCCTTATATGGTTTCACGGTTGGCCTATAAAGCAATAACGGTGCCTAATCAGTTGGCGATTATTTGCGGACCGCTGAAATAACGAGTAACACACTGATACGATTATTAAACTTACGAATGATAGCGAACGTTATTTTTGAACCGCCGTCTCCAGGATCACACGAATTCAGAATTTACTGTAAATAATTCTGACACAATTTTCCGAAACTCCGCACTGAACATCCGCAAGATTTGATCAATCGCCCAATAAAACAACTAGTTAAGTGCCTGCCTCTAAACTACGGCGACCAGGAAACTATCCCGACAGGTGGCCTGAGATGCCATCTATGACTGGATCACCATGATAATGCTATTGAAGTCAGCCACTGGGTCGGGCAAGCGCGGATTGCCCTTGCGACCTGGTTGTGGTTGGTCAAGCTGTTCGAACTGGAGGTCGCCGCGCGGCAGGCGGCGATCCAGACCGGCGTGAGTTATCCCACGGCCTGGGACGTTTTCACAACGATCCGCCGGGCGCTCGTGGCCCAGGAGCGCCCCGAGCTGCTGCGGGGCGAAGTCGCGGCCGACGCAGCTGGGAATCGCGACGATGACGCGCGACATCGAGCCCCACGCCTTGACTTCGACCAGCCAACTATCGCAGAGTGAAAACCTCTTCACGTAGACCCCTGGTCGGAAACTACAAAGGAGGCACTGATGGCCGTACGACTTGGAGACGTGGTCCCGGACTTTACCGCAGAGTCCACCCAAGGGACGATCCGTTTTCACGAGTGGCTCGGCACCGGTTGGGCAATCTTCTTTTCTCATCCCAAAGACTTTACTCCGGTCTGCACTACGGAGCTGGGCGCGGTGGCCAAGCTCAAAGATAAGTTCGCCCAAAAGGGAGTCAAGGTGCTCGCGCTGAGCGTGGACGGGGTCGAGGACCACAAGAAGTGGATCAAAGACATCAACGAGACCCAGAACTGCGTGGTGGACTATCCGATCATTGGCGACGTGGACCGCCGCGTCGCCATGACGTACGACATGATTCACCCCAACGCGCTGGACAATCTGACCGTCCGGTCGGTGTTCGTGATCGGCCCGGACAAGAAACTCAAATTGACGCTCACCTATCCGGCCTCCACGGGACGCAACTTCGACGAAATCCTGCGCGTAGTGGAATCGCTCCAACTCACGGCCCAATATAGCGTGGCCACGCCAGCGGACTGGAAACCGGGGCAGGACTGCATCATTTCCCCCTCGGTGCCCGATGCCGACGTCCCGGCAAAGTTTCCTAAGGGCCACAAGGTGGTCAAACCCTACCTGCGCACCACGCCGCAACCGAACCTGTAAAAGACCACAAATCTTCCCTCCTGCAAACGGGGGGATCGGGGGATTTGGAGTTGGCTCCAGAAAACGATGGAGGGGCGTTCACGTGAACGCCCCTCCGCATTCCTACCACCATATCTTCTAAATCTTCTGACTATCAGGACGCCTTGGCGATCAGGGTTTCGGCAATCTGGATCGCGTTGAGCGCGGCGCCTTTACGGAGGTTGTCAGACACAACCCAGAGGTTCAGGCCGTTGTTCACGGACTGGTCTTCGCGGATCCGCCCGACAAACACCTCGTCTTTGCCCGAGGCATCCAATGGCATGGGATAGAGCTTCCGGACCGGGTCGTCGAACACCACGACCCCAGGCATCGCGCTCAGCAGAGCGCGAGCGTCGTTGGGCTTGAGCGGTCGCTCCAGCTCCACGTTCACGGCCTCGGAGTGGCAGCGCATGACCGGCACACGAACCGTGGTCGCCGTGATCCGCATGGCAGGCTCCCCCAGGATCTTCTGCGTTTCCCGGATAATCTTCACCTCTTCTGAACAGTCGCCGCCATCGCCGAACGACCCGACCTGGGGTAAGAGGTTGAACGCGATCTGGTGCGGGTACACCTCCGCCTTCACGTCGTTGAACGTGAGCAGCGCCTTGGTCTGTTCGATCAACTCGTCCATCGCCGCGGTCCCGGTGCCGGACACGGATTGAAACGTGGTCACCACCACGCGTTTGATCCGCGCCGCGTCGTGAATCGGCTTGAGAGCCATGACGAGCGGGGTAGTGGTGCAGTTGGGAATCGCAATAATCCCTCGCGGCACCCGATCCAGCGTGTGGGCGTTCACTTCCGGGACGACGAGCGGTACGTCTGCCTCCATACGAAACACCGCGCTGTCGTCGATCACCGCCACGCCGGAGGCACCGAGGCGCGGGCCCCACTCTCGGCTAATTGCGTCGGTGGCGGAGATGAACGCGAAGTCCACCCCGGTGAAATCGCTGGACGCCGTGAGTTCCTCGACGGTCCACCCTTTCCCTTGGCAGGGAAGTGTCTGTCCGGTCGAACGTTTGGAGGCGAATAGGCGGAGGCCGCCGAGTGGGAACTTCCGCTCCTCCAGGATGTCCAAGCTCTCTTTTCCCACCGCGCCCGTGGCGCCGATCACCGCCACCGTGTAGTGCGATTTTCTTGTGATCATGGTTCCCGCCCGAAGAAAACCAGGGCGCACGAACGTGCGCCCCCATGACATCGACTACGTCGTACGATTACTTCTTGGTTGTCGGCGTCGCGAACGGCAACCGGTACGGAGCGGTTTGCAGTTCCGACCCGTCCTTGGCCTTGGCCGACCACACCGTGACTTGATACACCGAGTCGGGCTTGAGTGTCCCGTCGGGCTTGAAACGCAACGTCGTGGGGCTGACCCAGGTATAGGTGCCGTTGAATTCGATCGGCTCCCCATTCTGATCCGTCGCGCCACGCTGATCCATCGACACTTCGTCCTGGGTCGCGGGGTCCATCGGCCGATCGAACGTGATCTCGATCACCAACCCGGCGACACTCGGGATTGTCTTGCCGTATTCGGGGTACGTTTTGACGATCTGCACGCCCTCGGATTCAGCCCCGGTCGCGGTCAGGCCGAGAATCCCCAGGCTCACCGCAATGACCCCGAACACCACCCACACTCGCTTCATGCCCATCCTCCCGGTGACACGTGATCGTTCAGGCGATCGCATCCGCGATCAGCCCACCCATTTCCCGCGTCCCCGTCTTGGTCATGCCCGGCTGCATAATATCGGCCGTGCGGTACCCCCGTTCCAAGACCCGCAACACCGCGCGCTCGATCGCGGCGGCGTCGTCTTCGAGGTCGAACGAGTGCCGTACCATCATCGCGGCCGACAGAATCGTGGCGATGGGATTCGCCACGTTCTTGCCGGCGATATCCGGCGCGCTCCCATGGATGGGCTCGTACAATCCGACCCGTCCACCAAGGCTCGCCGACGGCAGCATCCCGATCGACCCCGTCAACATGGACGCTTCGTCGCTTAAGATATCACCGAACAGGTTCGTCGTCACGATCACGTCGAATTGTTTCGGCCATCGGATCAACTGCATCGCGCAGTTGTCCACGTACATATGGTTGAGTTCCACGTCCGGAAACTCGGTGTGGACCTTGGTCACGATTCTACGCCACAGTTCCGTGGCCTCGAGCACGTTGGCTTTGTCCACGCTTGTCACGAGGCGTCGGCGTTTACGGGCCAGGCCGAAGGCCACGCGCGCAATGCGCTCGATCTCCGGCGTGGTGTACACCTCCGTGTTGATTCCGCGCTCGCCGCCCTCGAACGGTTCCACGCCCCGGGGTTTGCCGAAGTAAATTCCGCCCGTGAGTTCTCTGACCACCAGGATGTCGATGCCGTCGATGATCTCACGCTTCAACGGTGAGGCGTCCGCTAACATCGGGAACACCACGGCAGGCCGGAGGTTGGCGAACGTGCCGAGTTGCTCACGGAGCCCCAACAACGCCCGCTCCGGACGGATCGCGTAGTCCAGCCCATCCCATTTGGGGCCGCCCACCGCGCCCAACAGCACGGCATCGGCTTCCAACGCGGCCTTGAGGGTTTCGTCCGGGAGCGGCACACCGACCTGATCGATCGCCGCTCCACCGACCAGCGCCTCGCGGAACTCGAACCGCCGCCCGCGCCCCTTCGCCACAGTTTCGAGCACGCGCACCGCCTCCGGAACGATCTCCCGCCCCACGCCGTCTCCCGGCAACAACGTAATCCGGTACGTGCTCACAACGACGCGCTCCGCTCAGCGGAAACGTCCGGTACAGCCGGTGCCAGATGAGGAGGGCCTGGAGCGACCGACCGCGAGTCGTCTGCGCGAGGCCTGGCGGGCACGAGACGAGCCCCCAGACGACCGCCCGACCTCCCCAGCGCTTGCATGAAATACGCCGTCATCAGAAAAATCGCGATATTCACCACCGTGACAAACAGCGGGGTCTGAAAATCCTGGAGGTGAAACCCCACCGGGAACGAACCGGCCTCCACCCACGCCCACCCCACCACTCCCCAGTAGGCGGCTCCAACACCGCGGGCGCCCCATGCTCCAGCCCGGTCTCCGCCCCACACACCGATCGCCATCCCGAGCAGGATGGGGCACAGGAGCGTAAATACGAACATCGTCGCCCGAAGCGACCCGGACGGCAGGCCAGCGTCCGCGAGTTGACGAGCGGCCACGGCCATGCCGGCGAGCGCGCTCAGCGCCGCCGCCGATGAAAACCATCTACGGGATGAGGCGTTCACGGTGTCGGAGAGCGGTCAAATCAACCCGACGCGTGGCTCGTTCCCGCCCTGTTTGGCTGCTCGGGCGGCGAGCTTGTTCAGGGCGCTCAGGTACGCCCGCACCGAGGCGATGATAATATCGGTGTCGGACCCGTGCCCGGAGACCGACCGACCGTCTTCCTCCACCGCCACGGTCACTTCCCCCAAGGCGTCGGTGCCTCCCGTAATGCCCTTGACCACGTACGACGCGAGCCGGCTCTTCGTCTGCGTGAGCGCGGCAATCGTGCGGTAGGCCGCGTCCACCGGACCGTCGCCGTGTCCGGTAGACTTGATCGTCCGGCCCCCGGCAACCAGCTCAACCGTCGCGGTCGGTGTCGTCCCGGTGCCACTCTCTACATGGAGGGAAACCAGGCGAAACGCCTGAGCCGGTCGGTCGATTTCCTCCGAAACAATCGTCTCCAGGTCTTCTTCGAAAATCTCTTTTTTCTGGTCCGCAAGCCGCTTGAGGCGCTCAAACGCCTGCTCCAACTCCACCTCGCTCGGCCGGTACCCGAGTTCCTCGAGTTTGGCTTTGAACGCGTGCCGCCCCGAATGTTTGCCGAGCACGATGTGCGTCTTGCCCACGCCCACCGATTCCGGCCGCATGATCTCGTACGTCATCTTCTCTTTCAGCAATCCGTCCTGATGAATTCCGGATTCGTGTGCGAACGCATTGGCGCCCACGATCGCCTTGTTCGGCTGCACCAGCATGCCCGTGATCTTGCTCACCAGACGGCTCGCCTTGGCGAGTTCCTCGGTCACGATGCGGGTATCGGCCCCGAACGAGTCTTTGCGCGTACGAAGGGCCATGACGACTTCTTCCAACGCCGCGTTGCCCGCGCGCTCCCCGATGCCGTTGATCGTGCACTCGACCTGTCCCGCGCCTTCCATCACGGCGGCCAGTGAATTGGCCGTGGACAGGCCCAAATCGTTGTGGCAGTGCACGGACAGAACCGCTTGATCCATGTTGGGCACCCGTTGGCGGATCGTCCGGATCATCTCGGCAAACTCCTGCGGCGCGGCGTAGCCGACCGTATCGGCGATGTTCACGGTGCGCGCGCCGGCGGCGATCACCGCTTCGAGGACCTCGCACAGATACGTGAGCTCGGATCGGGTGGCGTCCATCGGCGAGAATTCCACGTCCTCGACGTAGCCACGGGCGCGCTCGACCATCTCCACCGCCCGCGCAAGCGCCTCAGCGCGCGTCAGGCGAAATTGATACTTGAGATGGATGTCTGAGGTGGAGATAAAGGTATGGATGCGGACCTTCGCTCCGCCTTTGAGGGCTTCCCACGCGCGATCCACATCGCCCGGCTTGGCCCTCGCCAGGCTACAGATGGTGGGGCCTTCAACCTCGTGGGCGATGCGGCGGACAGCCTCGAAATCGCCGGGTGAACTGAAGGCGAATCCGGCTTCAATGACGTCCACCCCCAAGCGGGCGAGCTGTCGCGCGATGACCAGTTTCTCTTCGACGGTCATACTGGCGCCCGGCGACTGCTCGCCGTCGCGCATCGTCGTATCGAATATCGTAATGGCCCGCGTCATCGGATCACTCAACTCTGAGGAACGGGCGTCTACACGCGATTCCGCACGTCGGGATCGCGCACCGCATCCTCCTCGGCATGAAGGTCCATCGCAGGACCACGCCGCGACGGGAACCACCGCCGCTGCGCGGCCTGCACCGGTCCCAACACCACGCCGGACGCCGCATACAGCGCGAACAGGGCGAACAGCATCACCTGCGGCGCGGCGGTCACCACCATGACCACCAACACGGCCGCCACGAGCATCTGAAACGGCCGGCGGTCGCGAAACTCAACCCCCTTGAAACTCCAATACCGGATATTGCTCACCATCAGGAACGCCAACACGTAGGTCATCACGACGATCAGCAACGGCTTCATCTCCGCGCCGAGGCGCAAGATATGGTCGTCGAACAACACGGTGGCGGCAAGCAACCCCGCGGCGGCGGGAATCGGGAGCCCCACGAAATAGCGGCTCTCCACGGTGCCGGCCTGTACGTTGAACCGCGCCAACCTGAGCGCCCCGCATGCCACGAATAGAAACGCCGCCACCCACCCGATCCGGCCGTAGTTGGTCAGCGCCCACGAATAAATCAACAGTCCCGGCGCCACGCCGAATGAGACTAGGTCGGCCAGGGAGTCGTACTCCACCCCGAATTTGCTCGTGGTCTTGGTCATTCGGGCCACCCGACCGTCCAAGCTGTCGAACACCGTGGCGACCAGGATCGCGATCGCCGCGGACACGTAGTCGGCATTAAACACCGCGATCATGGCGTAAAACCCGCTCAGCAGGTTGCCGGTGGTAAAGAGGTTGGGTAACAGGTACACCCCGCGCCGCTGCTTCCCGCCCCCGAACCGGGCGGCGCCAGCGTCGCCGTGTGTTCCCCGTGTTCCCTCGCCTCGTCCGCTTCTCGTCATGGCCACACCCCCAACACGCTACTCGCCCCGGCCACGCGGTCACCCACCTTGACCGTGACGCGAACGGTCAACGGCACGTACACATCCATCCTGGACCCGAATCGAATCAAGCCGTAACGGCGGCCCCGTTCCACCGTGTCTCCCGCCCGAACCCAGGTCACGATCCGTCGTGCGATCAAACCCGCAATCTGTACGAACATCACGCGACGGCCCTGCGGTGTTTCCAGCAGCAGCGCGTTCTGCTCATTATCCAATGACGCCTTCTCCTTGAACGCAGAGAAGAACTTTCCCGGGGAATAATACCGTCCCACGATGCGTCCGTCACACGGGATCCGGTTGACGTGCACATCGGTCAGCCCCATGAAGATACTGATCTTCTGCGCATCTTCCTTGAGCACCCGAGATTCGAACACGCGTTCGACTGACAGGACTCTCCCATCCGCGGGTGAGACAAGGGCCAGGGGGTCATCGGGCACCGCGCGTCGGGGGTTCCGAAAAAACCACAGTGTGAACGCCGCGGCCGCCGTTGCCAGCACGGCGACCACTATCCATCCCTGCCACCACGCGACACCGGCCAGGAAAGCCGGCGCAGCGATAAACGGGATCCCTTCGATGACCACTGGGGACCCTTGCCAAGCCTCAGACGGGCCCAAGCTCAGTTTTTGTCCTTGTCGACCAGCCGGCCTTGCTTGAGCCACGGCATCATCGCCCGCAGGCGCGCGCCGACGTCCTCGATGGGGTGGGATTCGCCCTGGCGCAACAACGCGTTGAACTCCGGACGTCCGGCCTTATTTTCCAGAATCCACTCTTTGGCAAAACGCCCACTTTGGATCTCGCCCAAGATCCGCTTCATTTCAGCGCGGGTCTCGTCGGTGATCACTCGAGGGCCGCGCGTCACATCGCCGTATTTTGCGGTGTTACTGATCGAATACCGCATGGTCGAGATCCCGCCCTCGTAAATCAAGTCCACGATCAACTTCACCTCGTGCAGGCATTCAAAATACGCCATCTCCGGGGAATACCCAGCCTCGACCAACGTCTCATACCCGGCTTGGATGAGCGCGGTGAGGCCGCCGCACAACACCACCTGCTCACCAAACAGGTCGGTCTCGCACTCCTCACGGAACGTGGTTTCGATCACACCGGCCTTGGAGCCGCCGATGGCCTTGGCGTACGCAAGGCCCACTCGGCGCGTCACACCGGACGGATCCTGGTACACCGCCAGCAACGAAGGCACGCCGCTGCCCTTGGAAAACTCGGAACGGACAAGGTGCCCCGGCCCCTTAGGGGCAACCATAAAAACGTTCATATCGGGGCGCGGCACGATCTGCCCGAAGTGGATGTTAAACCCGTGCGCGAACGCCAGATAACCGCCAGGTTTCAAGTGCGGCGCGATCTCCTGGCTGTAAATGTCGGCCTGCAACTCGTCCGGCGCCAGGATCATCATCACGTCGCAGCGTTTGGCCGCATCCGCCACCGGCATCGCCTTCAGTCCCGCGCGTTCCGCCTTGTTCCACGACGCGCCGGGCCGGACCGCCACCAACACGTCCATGCCGCTGTCCTTCAAGTTGTTCGCGTGCGCATGGCCCTGACTGCCATATCCGACGATCCCCACGGTTTTGCCTTTGAGGTCGCCCAGGTCCGCGTCCTGATCGTAATAAATTTTCAACGGCTTCATCAGTCTCTCCCCATCAGCACAACGCAGGCCTGCGCCCCGCGGTCACCAGACTTGGCTACTTCGTTTCTACCATCTGCGGCCGACGACGCGGGTCTGCGACCGTTTTGGTCTCATCCCGCATGATGGCGATGCGCCCCGACCGGACCAATTCCTTAATGCCCAGCGGCCGCAGTTGATTAATAAACGCCTCGACCTTCTCCCGCCCCCCCGTGATTTCGACGGTATAGGTGCCCGGAGTGGAGTCCACGATCTTCGCGCGAAAGACCTCGATGATTCGAAAGACCTCGGCCCGATCCTCGGGGCGGGTGTGAATCTTCACCAACGCCGTTTCCCGTTCTACATAAGCATGTTCGGTCAGGTCCACCACTTTGATGACGTCGATCAACTTGTTGAGCTGTTTGTTGATCTGTTCGAGAATCCGGTCATCGCCGGTGGTCACGATCGTGATCATCGACATTGTGGGGTCGGTCGTGGGTCCGACCGACAGACTTTCGATGTTGAACCCTCGGGCGGAGAAGAGTCCCGCCACACGGGCCAACACGCCGAACTTATTTTCTACCAACAGCGAGATGATATGTTCCATGGTATGGCTCGTCCCGCGTTACGCGAGCGAGATCGACTCTTTCTGTGCGTCTTGCGAGGCGGTTGCCGAACGCGCCGCATCGGGTGCAGGATCTTCGTAGACCATCTGATTGATCGCGCCGCCCGAGGGCACCATGGGGTAGCAGTTTTCATACGGGTCGACCTGAAAGTCCATTAATACGAGTTTTTTGGAGGTCAACGCTTCGTCAAGCACTTCGTCCACCTCGTGCGGCTCGGTGGCTCGGAGCCCCACCGCGCCATACGCTTCAGCCAACTTCACGTAGTCCGGCCCTCCCTCTAGTCGACTTGCGGAGTAGTGCCCCTGGTAGAAGAGCTGCTGCCATTGCCGAACCATCCCGTGATACCCGTTGTTCAAAATCGCCACCTTGACCGGCAGGTCGTAGACCATCGCCGTCGCCAACTCCTGGAGGTTCATTTGGAAGCTACCGTCGCCCGTGATACAGACCACCAGTTTGTCGGGAAACGCCCGCTGGGCGCCGAGCGCGGCGGGAAACCCATATCCCATCGTACCCAGCCCGCCGGAGTTGAGCCAGGTCCGCGGCTTCTCAAACTTGTAGAACTGCGCCGTCCACATCTGGTGCTGGCCGACGTCCGACGTAATGATCGCTTCCCCGCGCGTGCGGCGGTAGATCATATCGATGACGAACTGGGGTTTGATCACCTTGGGATCCGGCTTGTACGCCAGCGGCCGTTCGCTCTGCCACGCCGCGATTTGCTGGAGCCAAGGGGTTTTGCCTTCGCGCTTCTTGCCTCCCACGATCGCGGTGGCCTGCGCCAACAGGTCGCGCAACACCGGTCTGGCGTCTCCGACGATCGGGATATCGACATGGATGTTCTTGCGGATCGATGCGGGATCCACATCGATGTGGATGATCTTCGCATTCGGCACGAACTCGCTGATCTTTCCCGTCACTCGGTCGTCGAACCGCGCGCCCACTGCGATCAACAAATCGCAGTGATGAACCGCCATGTTCGTAGCGTGTGAGCCGTGCATCCCCAGCATCCCGAGCGACAACGGATGGGTCCCCGGAAACGCCCCCAAGCCCATCAGTGTCATGGTCACCGGAATATTGAGCAACTCGGCCAACGCGTACAGTTCTTCACTGGCGTCGGAATTGATCACACCGCCCCCGACATACAGCACTGGGCGCTCGGCGCGGACCATGGCCTCCGCGGCCTGCTTGATTTGCCACTTGTTCCCTTCGTATGTGGGGTTGTAGCCACGGATAGACACTTTATCCGGGTAATCAAACTCAGCAGTTGCCATCGTCACATCTTTGGGAATGTCCACGAGTACGGGCCCAGGGCGCCCGGTACCCGCAAGATAGAAGGCCTCCTTGATCGTTGTGGCCAACTCCGACACGTCCCTGACGAGGTAGTTGTGCTTGGTGACCGACCGGCTGATGCCGACGATGTCGGCCTCCTGAAACGCGTCGTTGCCGATCAGCGACGACACCACCTGGCCGGTAAACACGACGATGGGACACGAATCCATGTTTGCGTTGACGAGTCCGGTGACCGTGTTCGTCGCTCCGGGACCGGACGTGACCAACGCCACACCCACCTTACCGGTGGCGCGGGCGTAGGCTTCGGCCATGTGGACGGCGGCTTGTTCGTGTCGGACGAGCACGAAGTCCAGGTCTTTGTCCTGGTAGAGGACGTCGAAGATTTTCAGGACGACGCCACCCGGCAACCCGAACAACGTCTTTACGCCTTCGCGCTTCAACGACTCGACGAATATCTCAGCTCCCGTCAGCTTCATCGCACATCCCCGTTGGTGAACGACAGTGGAGGGTGGCGCGTGATTTTCACCACGCGAATCGATTCACTTCCGTATAGAACTAGTTGAGAATAAACAAATTTTAGTCAACCATAACACGGGAAAAACGAGGAAGTCAACTCAGAGGAAATCAACTCAACGGAAGGAAAGCTGACGACTGAAAATCGACGGACTTACGGGACTGCGGAACTCGTCAACACATGCTCCAACCGATCGCCGATCATGACGGGCTCGGTAGTCGTGGTCAAATATGCCGACGACGAAGACGGCTGGACCGCCAGTATTCGTAACACACCGACAAGGCGATCCGGCCCCCCGCGACGACCGCCGGCTCCCGGCCGGATGATGGAGAATTCGTCGCCGGACTTCACCCCATTGTCTGAACCCAGGTCGGTGTAGACCACGCTTGCTGCGCCAGCGAGCACCAGATCATCCCGCACCGCGACGATGAGGCCTGCGAGTTCGGGTGGCGCGCCGCTCGTCTCTTGTACCGCAGCCTCAAACGGGATCACCCAGTCATCGAGCGTCACGTAGTCGGTGGACGAAATGATCCGGCCGCTCCAATACCGGCCAAACACTTCTTCCATCTCCACGGTCGCCACGACGCGCACCACATACCCCATGTTGCGCCCCGAATCAGGATGCTCGACGAACTGCTCCCGACGGGCAATCGCGTAGAGCGTGTGCGGTTTGACCTCTTCCGATCGATCGAGTTTCAGCGTGACGACATCATGATCAGCCATCAACACCTTTCCCGTGGGGTGGCCAACGACCTTCCCCACCACGTCGGTCGACCGTCGAATGCCTTCGATCGGGAACTGCAACCCACCAACTGAAGCGGGCGGCGCAAGCTCGTTTGCGGTGGACTCATTCGGCATTTCCTCGGCCACCTGTCCACCTTGATCACCAGACGCGGCCGACGCTTCGGACGGCGTTGCGGGAGGAGCGGTCGCCTCGGCAGGCTCGGTGGCAGCAGCGGCATCCGTCTGCGGCTCGTCAGGCGGCGGCATGGTGCTGGCGCTGACGATCGAGATTGTCGAGAAACCCCAGAGGGTGGCAAGAGCCACGGCACACAGGCCACTGACGTATCGGCTGGTCATAGTATACGCTCCTAAAAGGTGAACACCCTTCAACATAACAAAAGAGTATTCCATGTCAAGGAACCGCGATCAGATGGAAGCCTTACTGGAATCGTCAACGGGATGAGGATGGTGCCGAAGGGGGGATTTGAACCCCCACGGGCGTGAGCCCACTAGACCCTGAACCTAGCGTGTCTGCCAGTTCCACCACTTCGGCCCGCGCGGCATCGTAACAAAGGTAAAAAGGGGTGTCAATTCGATGATGTCGGGACCGATACAGAGGAAGCTTACGGCAAAACGTTAAGGGAACCCGGTGCTTGGAACTCCAACCCTTCGACGACGTTCAGGTTCTCCTTCACCATTTCGGTAAACAACTTGATCTGCTCGTCGCGATTAGAAACGTTGAGCGCGTCAGTGGGTTGCTCCTTGGCGAGCCACGGCCCCTTGTCATTCCACGTCAGTTCCACGTAGCCCTTGGCCTTGAGCCCGTCCCGCAGCGTCTGCCAGTCTCCGTCCACCAGGATCTGAAAGCGAGTGCGCAAAAATGTCGACGACGCGAAAGACACGCCGTACCAGCACTTGTGCTCCTTGAACTTGAAGTGCCAACCCCGGAAGTGCTTATAGTCCTGGCTTCGGAGAATCGAGATCTTAAAGTCGATGGCGAGATTCGTGAAAATTTGACTCAATAAACGAGATAGGTTGATCGACAGACGTTCGTAACGCTTGATGAGTTCCAGATCATCGCTGACGAACGGAACAAACGGCTCCATGGCCATGGGAGCGACTCCTTAAATTATTATAATTTCTCGAGAGAGATGTGGGACTCTATCACAGAGACGGGTTACAGACAAGATCGGCTGGGCTGCCTAAATAGCGCTGACGTATATGACCGTCAGGGCAAAGCCGCCCGTGGCCTTTACACACGCCGTCCAAGAACTATCATCCCCATAGCGGACCGGCACCGAGGCACCCTTTACGTACACGTAACGTTGTACGTTCCGGTCCACTGCGCGCTGGCCACTCCGACACCAGCCGCCACGATGCCTGTCGCCGTAATGTCTGCGCCGGCGCAGGTCGTGTCAAACCCAATGATCAACCTGACCGACACAAGGCCTCGGTCGTCGGTCTGTAGGACCGCATTGGTCCCGATAGAATTGCCATCGCTGTCAAGCAATGCCACGGCCGGCTGCCCATTGGTTGCAGACGCATCCGCAAAGACCTCGATGTCCACCCCGGTTACTGGATCGCCGCTGGCATCTGTGACCCCAAAGGTGAGAGTAAAGATGGGAGGAGCGCCGCCCGGCGAAACAGAAATCGTTGCATCCCCGGGACCAGATACGGTAGAACCGACCGGAGCCGTTTCATCGCCACACGCCGAAAGTAACATCCCCAGCGAAAAACACATTGTCGCTAGCACCGTCACGGACCTACTTGTCGTCACAGCGAACCTCCTCTGCGTGCATTGCGCGTGCGATGAGTAAGCTTAGCACGCCGCGAGTTCTTGGCAATCTGCGCGTCCCGCCACATTCCGGAAATGTCTCGCTCCCTCACCGCCTCGACCGTGACCCGGCCGATTTCCCGCGGCAACACGAAGTGCACCAGACCCTCCCGAACTTTCTTATCCAACCGCATAGTCTGAATCGCCCGAGGCGGGGTGATCCTGGGAAGGCCGGTCGGCAGGCCGAATCGCTCCAACAGAGCCCGTTGGCGGCGCACCAGATCCTGGTCGCAGAGGTTCAGCCGAGCGGCCAACCGGCCCGCGAAGTCCATCCCTATCGCGACCGCTTCGCCGTGGCGAATCGCCGAATACCCCGTGTTCGTCTCGATCACATGTCCCGCGGTGTGACCGTAGTTCAAGATCCTCCGTAAACCTGTTTCGCGTTCATCCTGCCGCACCACGTCGGCCTTGACAGCGGCCGAACGTCGGACGACCTCCACCAACACGTCCGGCACGCCACCTAAAATCGATACGAGGTGCGTTTCGAGATACGCGAAAAACGAGGCGTCTGCGATCACTCCGTATTTGACAACTTCTGCCAAACCGGAGACCAGTTCCCGCTGCGGCAGTGTGCGGAGCGTCGCCACGTCGGTATAGACCATGAGCGGATGATTGAACGCCCCGATCAAATTCTTTCCCTTCGGGTGGTCGACGCCGGTCTTTCCTCCAATGCTCGAGTCGACCTGGGCCACCACGGTTGTGGGTACCTGAACGTAGCGCACGCCGCGCAGATACGTCGCCGCCACAAAACCCGTGAGATCCCCAATGACGCCGCCACCGAGCGCAACCAGCAGGTCGCCCCGCTCGACCCGTTCCCGAACGAGCGCATCGTACACACGGCCTGCCGTGCGAAGAGTTTTGTATCGCTCGCCATCAGGAATCGTGACGACAACAGGCCGAAACCCCGACCGACGAAGGCTCGCTGCGACGCGGCCGGCATAGGCCCGGCCCACTCGCGGGTTGGTAATCACCACCGCCCTGCACGCGCGCGTGTGGGCCGCCAAGCGCTCACCGAGTCCATCGAGCGTCCCCCACCCGATATGTACGTCGTAGGCGGACGCGCCGGCCTTCACGGGCACGGCGCTCGATCCGGGCTGAACACGCGCCGCAATGGCGGACGCAACGTCCTCCACGCTGTGATCGGTCGTGTCGACGTGAATCAGGGCCTCGCGGTAGTAAGGCTCGCGTTGATCCAGCAGGCGCACCAGCGTATCCACGCGTCGGTCCGGCGCCAGCAGCGGTCGGTCAGTCGCATCCCCGACACGCGCCGCGGCCACATCGGGCTTGGCCTGAAGCCAGATCGTCAATCCGGTGCGCCGGAGCTGCGCACGGTTTCGAGGATCCAACACCGCGCCGCCGCCGGTGGCGATGACCTGACCATGCCCGCGCGCCACGCGACCGATGACCCGTCGTTCCAGCGCCCGGAACCGCGGTTCGCCGTATCGTTGGAAGACTTCCGCGACGGACAATCTGGCGGCGCGCTCAACCAGAACGTCGGTGTCCACAAACGTCATACCGAGACGATCGGCCAGACGGCGCCCCACGGTGGACTTGCCCGACCCCATCGACCCGAGCAAGATGAGGTTCTCTCCCCAACGCCCCACGCCGCTCACACACGCTTGATGATCGTCGGGGTGATAAAAATTAACAATTCCTGGTTCGTCGTGCTCACGCTCTCGCGTTTGAATAACCAGCCGACCACCGGCACCTTGTAGAACCACGGAACGCCGGTAACCGACTCGCTCTTCGACGTTTCAAAAATCCCGCCGATGACGGTGGTTTCACCGTCTTGGACCATCACTTCCGTGGACGCCTCACGCTTGCTGATGCTGGGCGCGCCGGTCCGCGCACTCGTAAAGCTCCCGATGGCGTTCTTGGTGGCTTTGATTTTCATAATCACGCTTCCGTTCGGCGTGATATGAGGGGTCACCGTGAGGTTCAACGTCGCGTCGACGAACTGCGTCTGGGTCCCGTTGTTCGACGTGGTCTCGTAGGGAATGGAGTCGCCCTGTTGGATCACGGCTTCTTTGTTATCGATGGTCACGACGCGGGGGCTGGAGATGATCTTCGTTTCGCCCAACACTTCGCCGGCCGACAATCGCAGATCGAGATTGAACGGATTCACCCCGGTGAGTCGGCCGAATTGAACCCCGACGTTGCCGATCGGGCCTGCGCCGCCCGACGCCGGCAGGTTGACCGCAAACGTCGGCGACTGGGTGTTGATCGCGCCGGTCGCGCCGGCGTTCACGCCGATCTGGTTCGCGCCTGAGGTAGTTTGACCCGCTACGCCCCACTGGACTCCGAGGTCGCGCGCAAAATTGGTGTTGGCCTGCACGATCCGCGTTTCGATCAGGACCTGCGGCTTCGGCAGATCCAGCAGTTTGATGAGTTGCTGAATCTCGTTGATGTTCTGCTGGATATCTTTGGCAATCAGACTGTTGGTGGACTCGTTCACCGTCAACTCGCCGCGCGAACTCAAATTTTTCTTGAGCGTCGTGGACAGATCTCCTGCTTTGGCGTAGTTGACCGGGATGATGATGGTCTTGAGGTCCTCGGCTTTAACCTGGGCTTCCTTCGCCTTGGCGGACTCATCCTGTTGTTTGGCGATGTTGCCGTTGGTGTCGATCCGGATGATATTCCCCTCACGGACCTGTCCCAACCCTTTGGACTTTAAAATGATGTCCAACGCCTGATCCCATGGCACATTGAACAATTTCAGAGTGGTCTTGCCCTTCACCTCTTCACCAACCACGAGGTTCAGGTCGCTCACGTCCGCGATCAGTCGTAGGACGTTGGACACTTCCGCATCTTGAAAGTCCAGCGAAATCTTTTGTCCGCTGAAACCCGTACCGCCCAGCGTCTTCGGGCCAGGAGGTTCGACCTCAACCACGGCGGCCGGAGACGGCGCCGGCAGTGCTGGCGCTGACGCAGTTTGGGGAGCCGGGGCCGGCGGCGACACCGGCACGGCAACAGGAACTGCTGGCTCCACTGTCGGCGTCGCGGGAGCCGGAACAGATGCCGCTGGAGGTTCGGCCGATGGAGCAGCGGGGATCGAGCGGCTCAGACGAACCGTAAGCCCCTGATTCTGCGGAAGCAGGGTGTAAGAGACCGCTTTTTTGAGGTCGAGGACGACCCGCACCTTGGGTGGATCGCGGTGTTGGCCGATTCGCGCTTGCGTCACTAGCGTGTTGGTCTCAGCTTTGACCACCGAAGGAGTCACCGCGCTGCGTGTCTCCGGCAGATCGATGACCAAACGACCCTCTCCCAACATGAACACGTTCGGCGACGTCAGCACGCCGTCCGCGGCGATGTTGATATCGACAAAGGTTTTCTGGGGAACCACGCTCACTCCGGTGATCTGAGACGCGGCGGGCGGCGCCGGAACCCCCGGGTCGACCTGGCCGACCGGCGGTTCTACAGCCGCAATTTCTTGGGCCACTGGCGGAGCGACCGGCGTGGCGGTCGGCAGGGCTTTCACCAAGTCGACGGCGAGCGTCGTTCCTGCGTCGTCTCGGAGGATCTGATAGTCGGCCACTCGCGACAACATGATCGTCAACCGGCCAACACGCTGATCGTCTCCGGCTTGCTGCGGGACGATGTCCGTAACCGGATCCACGCTGACATTGCGCCGATCCGAGAACGCGCCGAACTGTGTCGCCATCATTTCGACGATCAGTTGTGGCGGCTCGTCAAGTCGAAAGGCCGTGTAGTTGAGGGGACCATCGCCGGTGAGCGCGATCCGCGTGATGTCCGGGAGGTCTTCCACCCTGAGGTCCGTGATGGTAGTCACTGGTTCCTCAGCCGGAGCAACGACCTGCGTGTTCGGCGCCGAGCACCCGGCTAGCGCCACGACGCACAGGTGGATGACGAACGACTTCGACCTCATTCCAATCCCTCCTCGCGAGTCCTCAGATCCAACACGACATCCCGCTTCCGTGTCTCGCCGAAGAAATCAACGTATTGCTCCACCACGGTCAGGTCTTTGGCCGTGATCCGTTTGACCACTCCACGGTTCGGGCCCACTCGCGTGCCGATTCTCACCGCGTAGCCCTTTCCGTCTGGCATTTCGAGCATGCCGTATGTCCCAAGTTGTCCCCACACCACCGCGACGAATTTCAGCTCGGACACCTCTCGGCGCTGGAGCGGCGGCAGCAAATCCACGCTCCTCTTCCCTCCCGTGACGATCAGCGATCGGAAGGGATCTCGACGGCCCGAGGGATTGTAGGTGTATTCCTCGACAGGCGGAGGCGGTACCGCAGGTTCCGACGCAGGCATCGTGACCACTGCGGGCGCGACAGCGGCCTGTGTGACGGGCTTGGCCCGCCCCGGCTTTTCCGCCGGAGCAGGCGGGGCGGATTCTGCGCAGCCCACCACTAGTAAGAGCGCCGCGCAAGCCGCCGCGGCCGTCATCATCGCGCCCGACTTAGGCACCGGACCCTCCACGCTTCTTCGGAGGAGGTTGGGGGTTACCGGCCGCGGGCTTCCCGCCGGGCTGTCCGTCGGTCGCGCCGGCCGCCGCGTCTTCCATCGCGGCGAACGCGGTCGCGCGAAAAGTCGTTTGAATCATCAGGCGATCCTTATCCAGTTTCCCGCTACCCATCTTGAGCCCCGACACGGTGACGATCCGCGGCAACTTCCCGATGCGATCAAAGAACGCGGCCACCGCGTGGTAGTTTCCGGCCACTTCCACGTCAACAGGAATCTCAGTGTACAGTCCGGACGACCCGGGTCGACGATCGGAGGGCTTCCACAACTTGAAGTCCAACCCGGTCTTGATGCCCAGATCAGACACTTGTTTCAACAACGTGGCGACCTCGGACTCCGGCGGCAACTGTTCTTTCAGTAGCGCCAGTTGTTTGGCCAGCTCGGCGTTCTCGCGCTTGAGTTCCTCCAGTCGTCTGGCCTTGGCTTGATTTACGTTGATGTCGTTGTTGATCTGCGCGATTTGCTGTTCAAGAGCGACAATTTCCGCGTTCTTCGGCATATAGATAAACCACACGAAGGCGGCGAGCACGGCAATCACCGGAATCGCGGCCAACACCACCTTTTGATAAGGCGGGAGCGATTTGAACGACTCGGTGTTGAAGGTGAGGTTCAGGGCCATGCGTTCACACCACGAGCAGACACTTGAGCTTGAAGTTGTACACGGGAATCCCCCCTTCATTGACCTGCCGGGACTCGATCAGCTGGACCTCCTTAATATGCTGGGATGCCTTGAGGTTACTGATATACTCCACGATCTCGGCGTTGGTCACCGCCCGTCCCTCCAGATCGACCCTACCAGCCTGCTCAACCAGCGACGTCAACCACACCCGATCGGGCAGCCCTCGACTTAGTTCATCCAGAAGGTGGACCGGTCCAGCTTGGTTTTTCCGAAGTTGTTCGATGATCCCGATCTTTTCTTCATAATTCTTTTTATTCTTCTCGTAGTTTTCTACTTCCTTGACCTTGACTTTCAGCGCGGCAAGTTCTTCATTGAGCGCGACCTTCTCATGCTCCAAGGTGCTGACACGCGTCACCATTGACCACCACACAAAACCCATACCGCCGACCAGCAGCAGCGCCAGCGCCACGCCACCGACCAATCCCCCCCCCGGCCCTTTGCCGGTTCGTCGAGTTCGCTTTGGGCGTTCAATTCCGAGAAGGTTGACTTTGATCATCGATCACCCGCTCGCCGAGTCGCAAGGCCCACCACCACGCTGGCCTGCGGGCCCACGTCTGCAATCAGATCCGGATCCACGGTCTTCGGATTGACTTTAATATGTCGAAACGGATCCATCAGCTCCACCGGAACCCCCAACCGCTCCGACAAAAACGGAGCCAACCCGCTGAGTTTCGCGGTCCCACCGCTCAACAACACCCGGTCGATTGTCTCCTGTGTCGAGGTGGAACGGAAATAGTCGAACGAACGACCGATTTCCGCGGCGAGTTCGCCGTTCATAGTGCTGATCACCTCGGCCAAGGCATCGGGGTTCAGGCCGTCCACCGCCTCACCGCGTTTGGCCCGTTCCGCCGCGTCGTAGCTCAAATTCAGATCCCGCTGAATCGTTTCGGTATACCGGTTGCCCCCGGTTGAAATGTCCCGGGTGAACGAGAAATTTCCCGCTTTGACAATGTGAATGTTCATGACGCTGGCCCCGATGTTGACCAGCGCGACGACCTCCGAACCGGAGGTCCCGTAGGCGTCCCCGTACACGTTTTCCAACGTGAACGCGTCGACGTCCACCACCACGGGATTGAGTCCGGCTTCCGTCACCAACGAGGTATATTCCGCCAATCGATCCTTCTTCACCGCCGCGAGAATGACCGTCATGGTGTCTTTGCCGTCGGCGGCGTCGGCCGTCGGCAGAATGTGGAAGTCCAGGTTGACGTCGTTGACGTCGAACGGGATATACTGCTCGGCTTCCCACTTAATGGATTCATCGAGCTCTTCTTCGGTCATGGGGGGGACATTGATCTTCTTGACGATCACGGAATGCCCGGACACCGAGATGACCACGTCCTTGGCTTTGACCCCCTGCTCGCGGAGCAACTCTTTGAGAGCATCGATCACGCGCCCGGCGTCCATCACCGCGCCGTCCACGATCAGTTCTGGATCGATCGTCTTGATCCCAAATTTCTCGAGCACGGGCCCTTTCTTGGTCGACTTGAGCTGCAGCAACTTGATGGCGCTGGATCCAATATCGAGCCCGATCACCGTTTGCGCGCGCTGAAGAAACATAGTCTCGAGGCCCCTATCGTTCGCGACGGTCGGTCCGTCGCTTAATTAGGCGTTCTATTTCCCGCCGATTCTTGTCGGAGTAGAGCCGCCAATTGCGCCAGTCTCGGCCCACTCCACTGATGAACCCCTGGCGTTCCCACCGAAACAGCGTGGCCTTCGAAATATCGAACGTGTCACAAATTTCTTTCGCTTTATAGGATCGCTTGCGGACCTGAGGCATCGGGCACGTGGCTCACACACAATCCGTTTTGGGATCTTCGTCCAAACGGCTGTAAGTATACTTAGTATGGTCATCCTGTCAAGGAGATTTCGCGGACCCGGTCGCCGCCCCTCGGCTGTTGAGTCCCTGCTCGGGGCCCGCGACGGGAACGGCCATCCCGTGCATCCGGCCGAAGACCGACCAGTCGAAGGGTTTCGGGGCCACCGCGTGCAGCGGGAGCGCGTCGAACTGACCCTCCGCCGGTGAGGCGGCCAAACACCCGACCAACGCGGCGGGTTCTTCCACCAGGCGACGGACCGTCTCGTATGCGAGGAATTGAGCAAGCGCCTTATCTTCCGGGACCGGCGGCGCCCCCCGCAGCGTATGCCCCAAGATGGTGGCTTTGGTCGCGACGCTGAGCGGATACCGGTCGGGAGTCGATTGACGGTTCGGCCATGCGGCGATCGTGCGGGCCACATAGTCGACGAGCCCTTGCACTCCGCCTTCCGGGTGATGGCGGTGCGGTGTACGTTCGGCGACCACGAACAAGTGGCTCTTGTTCGGCACCCCCAGGCTGCGACGGAGCGTGCCTAGCATCACGTCGTCGATGTATGCGTCGGGCTCCGGGTGCTCATTGACTAAAATGCCTTCGGCCCGCGCCTGATACGCACAGGCCAACGCCAAGTGTCCGGCTCCCGCGCCCATGACTTCCACCAAGAAGATGCTGCCCATCGCTGCGCTGGTCGCTTTGAGCGACTCGAGCGACTGATTGGCCAGCGCAACCGCGGAATGGAACCCGAGCGAGGTCGTCCGGGCCAGATTGTTGTCGATGGTGCCTGGCATGCCGACCACCTGCACCCCAAATCCTTCGAACAGCGCCCGTGCGCCGCGGAGGCTCCCGTCCCCGCCGATGACCACGAGCGCGCCGTCCTTGAGATACGGTTCGACGTGTGCCATCGCCACTCGCTGCACTCGCTCATCTTTGAATTCTTCGAAGCGACTGCTCCCGATCGGACTACTCGCGTGATTGGCGAGCCCGCGTGTAGATTGTTCGGTCACGGGCTCGATCCAGTTGTTGGCGAGCCCCAGGAACCCGTGGCGCACAAAATGGACCGCGAGGCCGTATTGATCGCCGCTCGCCCGCAGCTCTTTGAGGGCCGCGCCGGCTCCTCCGAAATCTCCGCCCGAGACCAGCGCGACGAGTCGTTTGATCCGACCCGGCGCCAGCGTGACGCGGTCGCGCCGTTCGCGCTCCACGGTCACCCACACGTCGCGCACCGCTCGTTCACGGGAGGAGAGGCCAACCGCGGTCGAGTAGCCGGACAACTCGCCGTGCTCACACGTCAGCAACACGACGTTGTCTTGCCCTTCCTTATACTCGCCGAACTCCGCGAATGCCTCGCGAAATGGACGAGGATCGAGATACGTCACCAACGCACGCAACGTGGCGCTATGCGTATACAGGCACGCCACCCCGCCTTGGTGAGCCAGCCCGAGACGGTGGATCCCCTCGATGACGTCCACGTACAGATCGAAAAACGAATGCCCGCCGGGATAGCTGTACAACGGATGTTTGATCAGGCGTTTCGCCACCTTCCCGTCCACCCCGAACGCTCGTGCGGCTTCCTCGCCTTCTACGGCTTTCTCCACGCCCGTGGCCCATCCGAAATCCTGTGATTCCAGACAGGGATCAGCGACTGGGACAGCTCCGGTCGGTGCGCCGAGGGCGGCCTGCACCCGTTCGAACAGGTGCGTCGTGTTGGGACTCGTACTCACGTAATGGCTGAAGGTTGCCGGGTCGAGGTAGTTGGGCACGCCGAGGAAGTCCAGTTGGCGGCCGACGACCCCCAACATCTGGGCCATTGCGCGGCCAACCGCGTCGGCCTTCAAGATCCCCCGGTCTGGGTCCAGCGTGTTCGCGAGTCGTCGTCCCACCCGATAGGTGCCGCTTTCCACCCGCGACACGCCGTGGCGTAGCGCGAACAAGACCCCGCGACCCGAGAGGTCTTTGGGTAACAGCCAGAATCGATCGTCACCCAGGTCCAACACGATACGATCGCCGATCAGCTGCGGTGTGAGCTGCGCCCGCGGAACAATCGCCACCGGACGGCGGCGGACGGGTTTGGCGGTGCGGCCGATCGGTGCGCGCAGCAACGGCGCGAGCACCCCCTCGGCCAGCGCGCGATTCCACGCGGCGTAGAACACCAAGGGATCACCGCCGCACGCGGTGTCCACCAGATCACGCCGGGCCGCGCGATACGACGCGGCATCCGGAGTCCCGGCCCGGACACGATCCACAAACGCCTCTACCGCCGCGACCGCTGCACCGGCCCGACCTACGCGGTCGGTCGCGGCAGGAGGAAGCGGCGGACGCTGGACTCCGTCCACGCTCGGAACACGACGGACCAGCGCCTCACCCAACGCCACCAAACCCTCGATGGTTACAAACCCCAGATCGTCCCCCACGAAAAGCCCTCGCTCCGCGTTCGCTCTCGCCGGATCAGACCGACTTCACCAGCGCCACGATCGTATGCAACCCTGCAGTGCCCTGGGGGTACGCGCGAGCAACGGTCTCCGCCTGCCGCGTCCCGTCCCCTCCACTGGCGCGCACCACCAGGGTGTGCGCGCCAGTGGAGGGAGGCCGCCACTCGTACGTCCAGTGGACCCAGGCATAGGGCGGGGAAGGAGACACCATGGCGTCCCGCCACGTGAGTCCACCATCCGCGCTGACCTGCACCCCTCGAATCCCGTGCAGCCCCCCGAACGCCACGCCGCGCACCTCGTGCCGTGCGCCCCTCAACACCTGGTAATGGCCCGGGTAATCGATCCGGGATGTCACGGGTATTAGCCCCTCGTCCGTCCACCCGCGTTCCTGCCAATACCCCTTGTGGTCGCGCTCGACCACTTCGATCTCAGTCAACCACTTGACGTTCTTAATCCCGAAAATACCCGGCACCACCGCCCGCAACGGGTATCCGTGGTCCCGCGGCAGCGACACGCCGTTCATCGAGTGCGCGAGGAGCACGTCGCCGCGCAACGCGCGCTCCAGGGTGATACTGTCGTGGTAGCCGTCGGCGCCGCGAAACACGACGTCGAGAGCCGTATCCAGAGGCGTCACATCTTCGAGCAGGCGCGCCAACGGAAAGCCCGCCCACAGCGCGTTGCTGATCAAACTCCCGCCCGGTTCGTTGTCGATACACTGGAGGGTGACCATCTGCTCCATCAGTCGCTGTTCCAACACGTCGGCGTAACGCAGCGTTCGGGGCCGTTCCACCGCGCCGTGCAGCAACAGCGACCAGTCTACGACGCGTATGGACGTGCCGACCTCCAGCGATCGGTCGCTGTAGTTGACCCGGTAGAACTGATCGTTCGGGGTGAGAAACGGGGTCTCGCGTGGCGGCACCGCGAAGAGCCGGCCCCAGAAGAACACGCCGGCTTCAGCGGGTTTCGCCAGACCGGCGGCGGCCGCGGCGGTAGCCGCGACCAGCAGCCGACGGCGGCTGAGCGGGCGCTCGATTCGGAGCATCATGACGGCGTTGCCTTCCTCGAAGGCGGCGCAACGAGTGCCCTCGCGCACCGCCCGAGGGCGCTGCTAAGAAATGCCCACCACGCGCTGCGCCCACCGCACGTAGCCCACGATCTTCGCCACGTCCTCATCCGACACCCCAGGGACGGGCGGCATATTGCCGAAGCCCCAATGATGCGCGTTGACTCCCCGTTTCGGGGCGAGGAGAAACGCCTCGTCCCCGTGATGGCTGGGCTCGTAGACTTTGGAAAGAAATGACGGACCGCGCCCCGTGCCGGCGGCGTGAACCCCATGGCAGCGCGCACAATGGGTGTCATAGAGGCGCTTGCCGTCGGCGAGTTCGACCGGGACTTCCGCCTCGGCGACCTGCGCGGACGCGGGGTTGCTCGAGGCTCCGCCTTGACACGCCACCACCATCGCGGCCAGAGACACCGCGACCGCCACGGTCAACACCATCGTCGTGTGCTGGCGGCCGGACCATCTCATCCACCCAGCGA
The DNA here is from genome assembly GCA_964570625.1 of uncultured Nitrospirota bacterium. Lineage (GTDB taxonomy): Bacteria > Nitrospirota > Nitrospiria > 2-01-FULL-66-17 > 2-01-FULL-66-17 > JBFLXB01. The sequence goes on from CAZMYW010000007.1 coordinate 154,826, forward strand.
TGTGGCGTCGGCGAGACCTCTCCATTGTCACCTCCCTGTGTACATCGGGATGATAGTCGGGGGCGCGGCGAAACGCAAACCGACTCACGACTGCAACGCCATGAGTTCGCCGAACACGCGAAATAGTGCCCGCAGTTCACGTCCCTGCGACCAGAGCGCGACCGGCGACAGCCGCGGGTTGACGTGTGTAAAGATCCTGGTGAGCACCAGCCTTGAATCCGGAAACCGCCGGTGTAAGGCGACGCTGCCGTCGCACGGAAGGATGTGGTCGTACACGCTGTGCAGGATGACCAGGCGACTGCGCAGGCGGTCGGCTGGCTCGTCAACCGACAGGGCGTCGATCGCGTCACGGAACTCACGCAGGATGCGGTCCCATTGCTCGGGCGCGCGGTCCGGATGGAACGTGCGCAAGGTGTCCACGCACGCGCGGCCGGCCGGTGAGAGTCTCTTGATGGCCGCGTCAATCTCCGCGTCCGGCCAACGCCGTCCGATCGCCAGCGCCACCGCACGGATGCGATCCCGCTCCTGGGGCGGTGGATGGAAGTGATCGATCGCCGACCGCAGCACGAGAAAGCGTCCATACGGGTCCACCGGCACGGTGCCTCCGTCACTTCGATACGTGTCCTGGAACACCGCTCGCATCAGTTCGGCGAAATCCGCGTACCCGCCGAACACGCCCAGGAACTCCGGCGGCGAGGTCGGACTCAGTCGCAGTGCCGCTTTGAGACTAAGCGTGCCCACGTAGCTCAATCCAATCACAGCCAGCGGCCGCGCGCCGCACCACTCGGTGGATTCCCGAGCGTAACGAATCAGGCCGACAATTTGATCGATCGTGGTGGGCGTAAACTCCAATGCCCGCACCGCGGGGTAGTCAGGCGTCAGGACCAGAAACCCGGTTTCTGCGAGCGCCGTCGCGAAATTGACGAGGCGTGGGTCGTCGATCGACTCAGGCACGAACCCGCCGTTCAACACGATGGTGGCGGAGTACACGGCAGGCCGGTACATCTTGACGCGAAGCGCTTCACCGGCTGCCGGTACCGTGTGCTCCACAACCGACACGGATTGAGCGAACCGCCGAAACGGCGACGGCCGACTCGCACGCGCGATGCGCCAGAACAGGTGCCAGATGCTGAGCGTGTGCCGCCACCGTTGTGTCATCGCCATTCGTCTCCCGATCTGTTCTCGGCGGCAATCGATTTGTCCCATCCGTCCCAACGGGCGGGTCTGTTGCCGCGGATCAGAGCATCGCTATTTCATCCGAACGGCACCGCGATGTAAAGTCGATGGACGATTCGCCCGATCCGCCGAACCCGTTTCGCCGCGGCAAGCGTCGATCGCGTGATGTTCAGACTGCTTGACATTCCAAACGCGGCGCTCCTATATACTACGAGATGTTCTCGCCAGGGCATCTCCAGAAGGAGGGTCCATGAACCATCCAGCACGACAGTCACTCCACACGTTCCTCCTCCCTCTGTTGATCGCAGGGACCGGCTCGCTCAGCGGCTGCGAACACATGAACCGCGCCCAAAAAGGTTCGTTGGCCGGGGCGACGGTCGGCGCCGGCATGGGCGCGCTGATCGGCAACCAGAGCGGGAACGCGACCCGCGGTGTGGTCATTGGCGGCACGATCGGAGCCTTGTCCGGCGGGCTGATCGGCAACTACATGGACCGCCAGGCCGAAGAGTTGGAAAAGGTCGCTGACACTCAACGCCGCGAAGACGGGATCATCGTGACCATGCGGGACAAGATCCTGTTCGACGTGGACAGTGCGACGATCAAACCGGTCGCCGGTTCGAGCCTCGACAAGCTCGCGTCGATCCTGGTCAAGTATCCGAAAACCACGATGACGGTGGCGGGATACACCGATAACACCGGACGCCCGGACTACAACGTCAAGCTCTCCGAGCGGCGGGCTCACGTGGTCAAGTTTGCGCTCGCCGATCGCGGTGTCGATGCCGGCCGCGTCACCACGATGGGATTCGGCCTCGAGAATCCGGTCGCCTCGAACACCACCCCGGACGGGCGAGCGGAAAACCGCCGGGTCGAGCTGCACATCATCCCCGACGAAGACCTCAAGCGAGACGCAGAAGGGCAAGGCGGCTGAGTACTCCGATTTCGTCGTCCTCCCGGATTCGCCGACATGCACCCTCTCCATCGCCCGCGAGATTCATGGTGGCTGGACACCACGTCGCCTTTTCGCTACACTGACCCGGTTTTCTGAACCCGGGTTCAACGATCCGCGGCGTTGCACGTCGCGGCACAGGACGATGCCATGAAAAAATCTGCCGCGGCATGAAGATCCGCTCCGCAGGCTCGACGCACGTCGGGCGGGTTCGCAACTCGAACGAAGATCATTTCGGCGTGTTCGATGACGTGGCCCTCTATGTCGTGGCCGACGGCATGGGCGGTCACGCGGCCGGGGAAGTCGCGAGTTTGATGGCCGTCCAAACCGTCCGCGACGCCTTCCTGGAGGCCGCGTCCGACCGCACGCTCCCGTCGGGCCGGGAGTATGACCCTAGCCGGCGCCTCGTGTGGGCCATCGAACAAGCGAACCAGCGCATTTATACCGCTGGAGTGGAGAATCAAGCCCTTGCGGGAATGGGCACGACAGTAGCCGCGGTGTGGGTGGAGAACGACGCCGCCTACGTCGCGCACGTGGGAGACAGCCGGGTGTACCGGTCGCGCGGCACCACGCTCGAACAAGTCACCGCGGACCACTCGTTGATCAATGATTACCTGAGCCGGGGCATCATGACACCCGATGAGGCCGCATCCCACCCGATGAAACACGTGCTGATCCGCGCTCTGGGAACAGCACCCTCGGTGTCGGTCGACATCCAACGCATCGTTCTGCAGCCCGACGACCTTTTTCTCCTGTGCTCGGACGGGTTGTCCAACGTCGTCCCACGCGAAGAACTCGCAGCCCTGCTCTCAAAACCGGACAGAACCAACCTCAGCGCACAGTCTGAGGCATTGATCGACGCAGCCAACCGCCACGGCGGTCTCGATAACATCACCGCCGTGCTGGTGCTTGCCGGCAGCGGACCATAGTTCTCACTCCATCACATCCAGGGGGTCAGTAATGTCGATGCGTGCGTGGTTGTTGCTGGCTCTCGTTGTACTCGTCGTGGTGTTCGGCGGTGCACTGCTCTCGCTCTACGTCGACGCGTTGTGGTTTTCCGAAGTGGGGCAGTTCCCGGTATTCTCCACCAAACTCGGAACCCAAGTGGTCCTCGGGACGATCGTGGGAGTCGTGATCTTCCTGTGGCTCGCGGCCAACGTGCTCGTGGCGTCACGCAGGCGACTGACCCTGGTTCCGCCGCCATGGGACACCTTGTTGGCCGGACGTCCGATTCGTCCACTGCTGTTGGCCGGGGCCGGGGTGATCGCCGCGGTGCAGGGTTTACAAGCCGCAAGCCAGTGGCAAACCTATCTGTTGTTCACCCATCCGATTGCCTTCGGGCAGACCGACCCCTTGTTCGGCGAGGACCTCGGCCTGTACGTGTTTACGCTGCCGTTCTTGGTGACCGTCAAAGGGTGGCTGCTGACCGCTATCGTGCTCGCCGTGGCGGTCAGCGCCGTCCTGTATGTTGCCAACCAGGAAATTCGGATCGAACCGAACCGGGTCTCGGTCACGCCAGCCGCGCGCCGCCACCTCCTGTGGGTCGCCGCCGCCGCCGCCCTGGTGGTCGCCTGGGGATACCGGCTCGATCAGTATCAGCTGTTGTATTCGCGCCGTGGCGTGATGTTCGGAGCCGGGTACGCCGACATCCACGCCAGGCTCCCCGCGTTGTACGTGATGGTCGTGATCGCGGTAGCCGCGGCCGCGGTCCTGGCCATCAGCGGGACCCGACGCGGATGGGGCCTCCCGCTGGCGGCCGGCGCAGCGATTCCCGCGGCCGCGATCATCGGCGGCTGGCTGATCCCCGATCTGTTGCACCGGTTTCAAGTCCTTCCGAACGAGATCGTAATGGAACGGCCTTACATCGAGCACAACATCCGGCTCACGCGGTTCGCGTACGGGCTCGACCACGTCGAAGTGAAGGAATTCCCGGCGTCCGACGACTTGACCCCCAAACAGGTCGCGGCGAACACGCTGACCACCAACAATATTCGCCTGTGGGATCATCGCCCGCTCCTCGCCACGTATCGTCAGCTTCAACAGATCCGCACGTATTACGACTTCGTCGACGTGGACAACGACCGCTACGTCGTCAACGGAGAGCTTCGGCAGGTCATGATCTCGCCCCGCGAACTCTCGTATCGGAACCTGCCCAGTCGGATCTGGATCAATGAACACCTCACCTACACCCACGGCTACGGCGTCGCGCTGGGTCCGGTGAACCGCGTCACACAGGAAGGGCTCCCGGAGTTTTTCATCAAGAACATTCCACCCGAGTCCTCGACCGCCATCAAGGTGACCCGCCCCGAACTGTACTACGGCGAACTGCCGAACGAGTACGTGTTCGTCCACACCGCGAACCAAGAATTCGACTATCCGTCCAGCGACACGAGCCAATACACCACGTACGCGGGTACGGGCGGGATCCCGATGTCGTCATTCGTCCGCAAGGCCGCGTTCGCCGCCTCGTTCGGGTCGATGAAGATCCTCCTGTCCGACGATATCACCGCCGAGAGCCGCATCATGATCAACCGCGCGATCCTGGATCGCGCGACCAAGTTGACCCCGTTCCTCCGGTACGACCAGGACCCGTATATCGTGATCACGGACGAAGGACGGCTGGTCTGGGTACTGGATGGATATACCACGACAGATCAGATGCCGTACGCGCTCCCGCTCCGGGGCGTGGGCAACTACATCCGGAACTCGGTGAAGGTCACGATCGATGCCTACGACGGCCGGATCAACGCCTACATCAGCGCACCCGACGATCCATTGATTCGCGCGTACGCCGCCGCGTTCCCGGGCTTGTTCCAACCGATCGACGCGATGCCTGCCGATCTGCGCGCGCACTTGCGCTACCCCCAGGACCTGTTCCGGATTCAGTCGCACCTGTTCGCCACCTACCACATGCAGGACCCCCAGATCTTCTATAACAAGGAGGATCTCTGGGCGATTCCGCAAAAGGGCGAACAGGATATCGAGCCGTACTACACGATCATGAAGCTCCCCGGTGAAGCGCGTGAAGAGTTCATCCTCATGATCCCCTACACTCCCGCCAAACGCGACAATATGGCGGCGTGGCTGGCCGCGCGATCGGACGGCGTCCACTACGGGAAGCTGATCGTCTATTTGTTTCCCAAACAAAAACTGGTGTACGGCCCGCGGCAGATCGAAGCACGAATCGACCAGGACTCCCTGATCTCCCAGCAACTGACGCTCTGGACCCAGCGCGGGTCACAGGCGATTCGTGGCAGCCTGCTTGTCATCCCGATTGAGGATGCCTTGTTGTACGTGGAGCCGCTCTACCTGGCAGCGTCCGAGTCCGGCTCGCTGCCCGAGTTGCGGCGCGTCATCGTGGCGTTCGGTAACCGATTGGTCATGGAACCTGACCTCGAAACAGCACTCGCCAGTTTGTTCGGCGGGCGCGCGGCGGCGCCGACCAGCATGGGACTGGAGCGGGAGGTCACTGGCGCACCGGCGCACCCCTCCGCCTCGTTGAGCAATCAGGCACTGGAGCACTACCGGCGCGCGCAGAGCGCCCTCCGCGAGGGACGGTGGGAGGCCTACGGCGCCGAACTCACGCGACTCGAACAGGCGTTGGAGGCGCTTGCCAAGAAGCCCTAGCGCCGCTATCCTTGCCGCAATGTTTCTCTCGCTTCCACCGCAACGGACGCCCACGGCGTCATCTGCTGTAAACGACCCGACGCTGATCGGGCAAAGTCCCGCGATCCGGCAGTTGACCGACGCCATCCAGCAGGTCGCGGATTCGCCGTCGACCGTCCTCATTTTGGGAGAGACCGGCACGGGGAAGGAACTCGTGGCGAAAGTCCTGCATGATCTCAGCACCCGTCGAGCGGGCCCGTTCGTGGCCGTCAACTGCGCGGCAATCCCCGATGATCTCATCGAGAGTGAATTGTTCGGGCACGAACGCGGGGCATTTACGGATGCGCACGCCACACGCCGAGGCCAATTCGAGCTCGCAAACGGCGGCACCCTGTTTTTGGACGAAATCGGAGATCTGAGCCTTCGCGCGCAGGGCAACCTCTTGCGCGTGATCGAGGAGCGCGCGTTTGCACGCGTGGGCGGCAGCGAATCAATTCGGGTGGACGTGCGACTTCTCGGCGCGACCAACGTGGACCTAGAGCAGGCCGTGTCCACCGGCCGGTTCCGAGAAGATCTCTACCACCGCTTGAACGTGGTCCCGATCCGGGTTCCTCCCCTGCGGGAACGCCCGGAAGACATCGCAGTGCTCGCCGCGCACTTCCTGGCCCGAGCCAACCGCGCTCACGGGTCGGAGAAAACGGTGGCGTCCGAAGTGATCGAGCGGTTGACCGGGTACGATTGGCCGGGAAACGTCCGGGAGATGGAAAACTTAATGGAGCGCATGGTCACGCTCGCTGCCGGACCGATCATCCAGGAAGGTGATCTGCCGCTCAAGATCCGAGCGCGGGCCCGCACGCGGGTCTTTGCCGAGGAGGTTCGGCGAGGAACCATGTCGTTGACCCAAGTGGTCGACGCCTTCGAACGCGAATTGATCATCGAGGCTCTTGATCGGACCTCTCACGTGCAGGTCCGAGCGGCCAAAGCACTTGGCATCACCCGCCGCATCCTGAAATACAAGATGGACGCGCTCACTATTCCAGTGCAACGGCCGCGCGCCCGCCCCATCCGACGCGAAGCGGCATAGCCCATTTACACGTTCTCCGAGCGGCCTTGATTGACGCTCCCCAGAGCCTCTGTTAGACTGGCCGCGTGCTCGCTGACCCGCAGGCCAAAATCGCGGCGCTTCATGACAACATCGAACGGGTCATCTGCGGAAAGTCCGACGTCGTCACGCTCGCGATGGTTACGCTGCTCGCCCGCGGGCACCTCCTGATTGAAGATGTTCCCGGCGTGGGCAAAACGACGCTGGCCCACAGCTTCGCGCGGTCCCTGAGCTGTACCTTCAAACGGATCCAGTTCACCAGCGACCTGCTGCCGTCCGACGTCATCGGGCTCTCCGTGCTCAATCAGACCAGCCGGGAATTCGAGTTCCGGCCCGGACCGGTCTTCGCGAATATCGTCCTCGCCGATGAAATCAACCGAACGACGCCCAAGACGCAAAGTAGCTTGCTGGAAGCGATGAACGACGCCCAAGTGTCGGTGGACAGCCACACCCATCCGCTGCCCCGCCCCTTTATGGTGATCGCCACCCAAAACCCGGTCGAATACCACGGGACCTATCCACTACCCGAATCTCAGCTCGATCGGTTCATGATCCGTGCACACATGGGGTATCCCAACCTGGAAGACGAGAAGCGCATCATCACCGCGAAACACCTGGTGGGACGCGCGGACGAACTCTCGCCGGTACTCAGCGCCGAGGATGTCCTCGGGCTGCAGGAAGCGGCGTCGGGCGTGGCTATGGACGACGCCCTCACGGACTACTTGATGGCGATCGTCTCCGCCACTCGATCGCGGCCGGATGTCGACCTCGGCGTGAGCACCCGGGGAGCGGTATTCCTCTCCCGGGCCGCACAAGCCAGGGCGCTGATCGAGGGCCGGGCCTACGCACTGCCCGACGACGTCAAACACCTGGTCGTTCCCGTGTTCGCACACCGCATCGTGGTCAACCCGGGCGTCGAATCGTTCGACCGACGGACTGACGACGCCAAAGACATCCTGAACGAGATCCTCGACCAAGTTCCCGTTCCGCTGTAGCCGCCCGTATGGGGGCACCCGTGACCACCACTGCCGCGTCGATGCTTTTTGGCTCCGGCCGAAAACCGGGCGCGTCCACGCAGGGCCGTCGTCCACGTCGGTGGATGGCACGGACCGCCAAGGTGACGCCGACCGGCGTTCGATTCTTGCTGTTGGCGCTCGCGGTCGGGCTGGCCGCGGTGAATACCGGCAACAATATTCTGTACCTGCTGTTCGCCATGATGTTGAGTCTCATCGTCGTGGCTGGTCTGTTTTCCGAGCGAATGCTCGCACGTCTCTCAGCCACGCGCTCGCTGCCACCTCGGCTGTTCGCCGACGCCCCGACCGCCTATCACATCGCTCTGACCAACGGCAAACGATTCATGCCCGCGTTTTCGCTCCGGATCCGTGACGGTCGGGGAGGCCGCCGGCTGGAGGCACCGGAGCACCGTTGTCCGCGGCTCGATCCCGGCGGGACGATCGCGATCGACTCGGTCGTGACGTTCCACGACCGCGGCGTACACCACCTGACCGGCATCGAGGTCACCACCACCTTCCCCTTCGGTCTGTTCGAGAAGACGTTGCGGGTCCCCGCCGAAGCCGAGCCGCTCGTATATCCCGCGATCGGAACCTTGGGGCGTACCGCCGGACGGACGGCCGCAGAAGACGGGCCGTTCGGTACGCTGCGGGGCACCGCCGGTTTGTCGCACCTGCGTGACTACCAAATCGGCGACGATCCTCGCTACATTCACTGGAAACATTCGGCGCGGAGGGCCAAACTGGTGGTCCGAGAGCCGGAACGCGAGGGCGCACGCTCGCTTGTGCTGGTCTTCAGCAACCGTCTGCCGCCGGATCCCCTGCCAATTCATCGCGAGTGGTTCGAAGACGCGGTCCGACTCACGGCGTCCCTGGCGGATGGCGCGATCCGCGACGGCTGGGAAGTTCTGATGGTGACCTGGGACGGAGTCAGTCGCACAGGCCGCGGGACGGCACACCTGGAACGGCTGCTCCGGACGCTCGCGACGATCGGTCCGAGCACGGCTCCACACACCGATGGGCTGATTGCCCGTTCGACCGATCTGGCCCGCCACCCCCTCCACCTCGTCTTGGTGTGGGATGATCCGCGGTGGGCGTCAGTTCGACCTCGGTGCGAACGGGTGTGGGTCGCGGCTCAACACCTTCCCGAGCAGGCCTCATGACACGCGCGGCGCGTCGGGCCTCTCACGTCATGGCGGTCGTGGGCCTCTCGTCTCTTGCCGTCACGGGCCAGATCGGAGTGCTTTGGTTGGTCGCCGGCGGGCTCGGCGTCGTCGTCAGTGCGGCCATCGACATAGCCGGAGTGTCTCCGACCGTCCGGGTGCCATGGGCCAACGCGCTGATCCTCGTGGCGTTGGGGTTCGCGGCGGCGGATTTCCTGTGGCTGTCGCCCAGCCTCCTCCATGTCGGCGCCCACTTGCTCATCGCGCTGATGTTCACGCGCCTCCTCCATCGCACCGCACGAGAGTACCTGCAGCTCGTCGTCATCGTGTTTCTTCAGATGGTGGCGGCAGCCGGGTTGGCTGCGTACGGGACGTTTAACGCCGGGTTCGCCGTCTACCTTCCCGTCATGGTGTGGGTGTTGGTCCACTATCACCTGCTCGCAGAGGCGGAACGAGCCGATGTCGTCTCCAGCGAGCCCCCGGCCGGCTTAGCGCCTTGGATCGCCGCTGCGGCGCTCACCGCCGTCATCTCGGCGGGAGTCCTCTTTCTCTTTCTTCCCCGCATGGGACTCGAGCTGCTCGGCGTCGTCCCTCAGAACGACGTCCGCCTGTCGGGCTTCTCGCCCCAGGTCCGGTTGGGAGCTATCGGGTCGGTCAAGCGTGATCCGACCATCGTGATGCGGGTTGCGGGTTCTTCAGTTGGGGTCGGGGCCCCCTCCCTCTACCTTCGCGGCGCCGTCTTCGACGCCTTCGACGGCCAAAACTGGCTGGCCACGACCCCCGCGCGAAAAATGGTCCCGCCGGACGGCGACGGGCGGTTTACGCTGGGACACGACACGGGCGACGGTCCCGCGATGGCCATTCACGCCGAACCGCTCGACACCCCGGTGCTCTTTACGCCGGAACGGACCGACGGGGTGGGAGGGCCGTTTGTCGCCGTCCTGGTTGACGACGACGAAATCTTCAACCTCCCCTATCCTCCAGGTACCCGCCAAACATACGACGTGTGGCAACGCCCGCACGCCGAACCGCGGATGGCCGCTGCGGAAGTCGGCGCGCGGTACCTGCGGGAGAACGGTTCGCCCCGCCTCGCGGACCTCGCTGGCGAAGTGGCGGGCCAGGCATCCACACCCCACGATCGGGCCCTGGCGGTGGAGCGGTTCCTGCGCACCCGCTATACCTATACCCTGGATGTCCCCGGCGGTGAAGAGCGTCCGGTCGAAACCTTTCTGTTCGATCGCGGTTCCGGATATTGCGAACACTTCGCGAGCGCGATGGCGCTCATGCTTCGTACGCTCGGAATTCCCACCCGCCTGGTCACCGGATTTCTGGTTCAGGAATGGAACCCGTTCGGCCAATACGCCATCGTCCGTCAGGGCGATGCGCACGCCTGGGTTGAGGTGTTCCTACCCGAGTCGGGATGGACACGGTTTGATCCCACCCCGCCCGCCCCCCTCTCCGATCGTCCGTGGACGGGCCGGGTCGAGCAGTACCTCGACAGCTTGCGCACGGGGTGGGATCGCTACGTCTTAGATTTCAGCCTTGGGGACCAACACGCCGCGATCGAGCGGGCCGAAGCCGGATGGGAACGGCTGCGCACCCGCGTGGTCAGCGAACTCGACGCCGCACGCCAGCGGGTGGACCGTGTATCCGACGCCGCGTGGCTCATCGGAGGCCTCACCGCCCTGATCGCATGCGGAGTCTTGGCGACGCGAGGACACGTGCGGTGGCCCGTGCTCCGCCACCCCCCGTCGAGCGACGGGTCGATCGCGTTCTACCGGCAACTCCTCCGCGTGCTGGAACAACGGGGCCTGTCCAAGCCCCCTGCAGCGACGCCGTGGGAGTTCGCCCTGCAGCAGGCCTCGCGGCTGGAATGCGCGGAGGCGGTCCAACGGGTGACGGAAAGGTACTATGAAGTCCGTTTCGGGCACCGACGGCTCTCGCCGGACGAACGCCGGGCCCTGCAAGCCGACCTCGCCGCGATTGAACGGGGGACTGGCCCCTCCTAAAATCGGACGCGCACGATCGCCGCCGACACTGTCACCTCCGGTGTCTCGCCCGGGACGAGGGGGCTGACAGCGGGCTCGACCGGCGGCAGGTGCCACGAGACGCGTCCGCGGTCAACATCGATCATGGCGTGGCGCGCAACCTTCGACAACCCGTAAGCAGTTCCTCCGATCACGCCGATACCGGCCCCGGTCACCATGTACTGGAAGTGATCACCAGGGTCGTCGGTGAACACCATCACCGCCGCGCCCACCAGCGCACCGATCAGCCCGCCGTAAAACCCGTCGACGAGAACCTCCCCCATCTCGTTGTTCGCAGCGCGGGCCGGTTCTGGGACCGAGACGGCCACGGCCGCCGTCAACACGAGCGACCCCACAACGATCCGGACTATTGCCCTCATAAATATCCCTCCACGATGACATCCTCTCCCAATCGCCTGGTCGACACCTCCCGGAGTCTTACCGCGTCATGCAGTCGTCCGGGCGAACGCCCGCCGATCGCGCCGATCGCGTCGCGACCGCCCAGAAGGGTCGGCGCCAGCATGGTGATCACTTTGTTGACCACTCCGGACCGCACCGCCGAGGCGTTGAGTTCCGAGCCGCCTTCGATGAGGACCGAGGTGATGCCCAGCGCGCCCAGGCGGCGCATCAAGTCTTGGAGATCGACGAGCCCGTCTCGGGACAAGGCCGTCAGCACCCGAACACCACGCTGTTCCAGGCGTCGTCGTCGCGACGCCGGCGCCCGACGGGTCGTCGCCACGATCCCCATCGACCCCTCCCGCGGTCTCAACGCTCTGGCCGTCGGCGGGGTTGCCAAACGTTCGTCCACGATCACGCGGTGGGGGTCTCGTGTCCCGCGACCGTCTCGCGCCGTCAGCTCCGGATCGTCTGCAAGGACCGTCCCCAGTCCCACTAGCACCGCGTCCACTCGGCTCCGCAGGTGATGGGTATAGGCACGCGCGCGTGTGCCTGTGATCCAACGCGATTCGCCAGCGGCGGTCGCGATCTTCCCATCCAGCGTTGCGGCGATTTTGAGCGTGACGAACGGGCGACCGGTGGTGATCCATCGAGCGTAGGCTTCGATCAGCCGCTTCGCCGGTCCTTCGAGCAACCCGACGCTCGCGGCGATTCCGTGCCGTCGCAAACGCGTCATCCCTCGCCCCGAGACCTTGGGGTTGGGATCCTGGGTGGCCACGACAATCTTCCGGACTCCTGCGGAGAGGATCTCCTCCGTACAGGGCGGAGTGCGTTTGTCGAGGTGGCTGCAGGGTTCGAGGGTGACGTACAGGGTCGCACCGCGGGCCCGGACTCCGGCGTTGCGCAGCGCGACGACTTCGGCGTGCGGCGCTCCGGCTCGCCGGTGGTATCCCTCACCAACAATGTGTCCCCGGCTGACGACCACGGCGCCGACCGCGGGGTTCGGGCTGGTACGCCCTAGAGCCCGTGCCGCGAGCGCGAGCGCGCGCCGCATATACACCTCGTCAGACACGAGGTTGGATTATCAGGGAACGTACCGAGCCTGTCAACGCGAGCGAATCACTTCGTTAGGATCGTGCCCGCGGCAACCACGCCCAGCGTCCGATTTGCGGCGCACGGATGTCCAACGACTCGGCGAGCCTGCGCCGCAGCGCGTCGGCCTCCAAGTCGCGCTCGATCTCTCCGCCCGCGACCAACGAGACGGCGCCGCTCTCTTCGGAGACGACAATCGCGAGCGCGTCGCTCTCCTCCGTGATCCCGATCGCGGCTCGATGTCGAGTGCCGGTTCCGGAGGCTTCTCCGCTCGGCGTACGGGCCGACAGGGGCAGGAAACACCCTGCCGCCACGATCCGACCACCGCGCAGGATCACCGCGCCGTCGTGCAGCGGGGAATAGGGAAGGAACAGACTGATCAGCAGATCCTTGGAAAGACGCGCGTCGATGACCGTCCCGACTTCCACGGCGTCGAGTAACTCCTGAGTCCGTTCGATCACGATGAGAGCCCCGATGCGACGATTCGCCAGCGCGATTGCGGCCTTCAGCACCTCCTCAACTGCCAGGTGCGCCTCGGGTTCCGCCGTGCGCCAGGCCGGCCAGCGACCGATTGCCGCCAGCGCTTTCCGGGTCTCCGGTTGGAGGATGATCAACACCGCGAGGGCGACCTCGGGCCAAAATCGGAGGAGGTTCCAGCCGACCGGAAACAGGCCGACCCATCCGCTGATGGCGACCGCAGCAAACACGATCCCCATCCCGGCCACCACCTGCCGCGCGCCGGGACCCCTGCCCCGGAGGGCGACCCAGATCAGCACTGCGGCGGCGATGACCGCGCCCAGCAGGTCCGACCACGCCACACCATACACCGATTCACCCATCGCTCACCCTGCCACGGGATGGACGACGCGGGAGGGATGTTTGATCGCCTCCACGGTCGCGACCACGTGCGCCATCGCCTCCACATCATGGACGCGGACGATCGCCGCTCCGTTCCACGCCGCGATGGCCACGGCGCCGGCCGTCGCCATCAGCCGCTCTGCAACGGGTTTCGGCCGACGGACCCCGTCGTAGGCGAGGAACGATTTGCGGGACGGCCCCACCACCACGGGGTAGCCCAGCGATCTGATGCGATCCAGCCCGGCGAGAATCTCATAACTGTAGCGCGGATCCGCGCCGACGAACCACCCAAGCCCAGGATCCACCAGAATGCACTCATCAGTGATTCCCGCGGACCTGGCCTCGGCGATGCGCTGCCGAAGAAACTCGCACACCGTATGGACCGCGTCGTCGTACCGCACGTCGCGCCGGGTGGTCCGCGGGGACTCGTCCTTCGCGTACATTAAGATGATCCGAGCGCCGGCCGCAGCCACCACCCCTGCCATCTCTGGATCCCACCGCAACGCCGACACATCGTTGATCATCGTGGCACCGGCGGCCACCGCCTCGCGGGCTACCGCGGCCTTGGTCGTGTCCACCGACACCGGAATGCGCAGCTCGCGCATCAACGCGTGGACAACCGGAAGGACGCGCCGTCGCTCTTCCTCCAGCGAGACGTCCGACGAATCGGGCCCCGTGGACTCCCCGCCCACGTCGATCCACGACGCGCCCGCGGCCTCGAATCGCTTGGCTCGGGCCACCGCGGCGTCAACGGTCGTAGTCTGGCCGCCGTCCCAGAACGAATCGGGCGTCACGTTCAGAATACCCATCACCTGAGTGCGGTCGTCGACCATACAGTCCATGGTGAGTGTCGCGTGCGGCCCGTCAAGACACGACCGGGAGCTCTGGCCCCGGTCAGAGAACTGCAGAGGGAGGGAACGGTCCGTCAGGCTGAAGCAGCGGCGCCGATGATCTTTTCGATCTCCGGCGCATCCAACACTTCACGATCGAGCAAAGCTTCCGCCAACGCCTTGAGCGCCTTGATGTTGTCGCGGATGAGCGTCTTGGCCCGCTCGTAGTTTTCCGTGACCAGGCGCCTGACCTCCTGGTCGATCTCCACCGCGGTGTGTTCGCTGTAGTCGCGGTGTTGGGCGATTTCACGACCCAGGAAAATCTCCTGTTCCTTTTTCCCGAACGCGAGGGGCCCCATCTTCTCGCTCATGCCCCACTCACACACCATCTTGCGGGCCAGCTCGGTCGCGCGCTCGATGTCGTTGCCGGCTCCGGTGGTCATGAAGTTGAGCACCACTTCCTCTGCGGCGCGACCGCCCATCAGGATGGCGATGTTGTTGTACAGGTATTCCTTGGGAAAGGTGTAGCGGTCGTCGGTCGGAAGCTGCATGGTCAGCCCTAACGCCCGGCCGCGCGGGATGATCGTGACTTTATGAACCGGATCGGTTCCCGGCAACAGGCGAGCCACCAACGCGTGCCCGGCTTCGTGGTACGCGGTGGTACGCTTCTCTTCGTCGCTCAAGATCAGGCTGCGCCGTTCGACGCCCATCAAGACCTTGTCTTTGGCGAACTCGAAGTCCTCCATTTCCACGGATTTCTTGCCCTTCCGAGCGGCCAACAGTGCGGCTTCGTTCACCAGGTTTTCCAAATCCGCGCCGGCGAATCCAGGGGTCCCGCGTGCGACTAATTCCAGCGCCACGTCCTTGGACATCGCGACCTTCTTGGTGTGGACGCGCAAGATCTCGATTCGGCCCTTGAGGTCGGGGCGAGCCACCACCACCTGCCGGTCGAATCGGCCGGGGCGCAACAGCGCCGGATCCAGTACGTCGGGCCGGTTGGTTGCGGCCACCAAGATCACGCCTTCGTTGGTGTCGAAGCCGTCCATCTCGACCAAAAGCTGGTTGAGCGTTTGTTCCCGCTCGTCGTGGCCGCCGCCGAGGCCCGCGCCCCGCAGCCGGCCGACCGCGTCGATTTCGTCGATGAAGATGATACAGGGTGCGTGTTTCTTCCCCTGCTCGAAGAGATCGCGCACCCGCGACGCGCCGACACCCACGAACATCTCGACAAAGTCCGAACCCGAGATCGAAAAGAACGGCACACCCGCTTCGCCCGCAATCGCTTTGGCCAGCAGCGTCTTCCCCGTGCCCGGCGGGCCCACGATCAACACCCCTTTGGGAATACGGCCACCCAGCTTTTGGAATTTCGGAGGGTCCTTCAAAAACTCGATAATCTCCTGGACTTCGTCTTTGGCTTCGTCCACCCCCGCCACATCGGCGAACGTGATTTTCTTGCGGTCTTCAGACAGGAGGCGCGCGCGGCTCTTTCCGAACGACAGCGCCTTGTTGCCTCCCACCTGCATCTGCCGCATGAAAAAGATCCACAAGCCTAGGAAGAGGATAAAGGGGCCCCAGCTGACCAAGAACGTGATGTACCACGGGTTTTCGTCGGGGGGCTTGGCCACGATCCGAACGTTTTTCTCGCGAAGATGATTGATAAGATCCGGATACGGCGCGGCGTAGGTCTTGAACTTCCCGCCGTCCTTGAGCACCCCGGTCAGGAAGTTTTCTTTGATCGTGACCTCGTTGATCTCGCCTCGCTCGAGTTTGGTCATAAAGTCGCTGAAGATGAGATCCGCCTCGTCCGTCCGCGGGGGCACCGTGAACAGGTTGAACAGGAGAATCATGAAGAGACCGATCACGATCCAGAGAGCCAGATTTTTCATGCGCGGATTCATCCAGACGTTGCCTCCTCGTCGCCCCTGTATCGCGGCGCGGGCGAGCCCTTGGCCGGCAGGGTGAAGCGTGGAGTTGATCTTACCACAGCGTTTTCCGGCTTTACAACACGGTGCGGACAGCGGCCGTTCGGTTAGTCCTGGTCATCCACCTGATCGAGCACGGCGATGTAGGGCAAATTGCGGTACTGGTTCTTGTAGTCCAGCCCGTAGCCGACCACGTATTTGTTGGGAACCGTGAACCCCACGTACTCCAAGGTGACGTTCACGGTCCGGCGCTCCGGCTTATCCAACAACGAACACACGCGCAACGAGTTGGGATGTCGCACCAGGAGCTTTTTTTTCAGAAAACTCAGCGTCAATCCGGAGTCCACGATATCTTCGACCAAGATCACGTCGTGTCCCTTGATATCCACCGTGAGGTCTGAAATGACTTTGACTCGACCGCTGGATCGGGACGACTGGTAACTCGACACCACCAGGAAATCCACTTCCGCCGGAACGTGCACGGCGCGGATGAGGTCGGAGAAAAACGCGAACGCTCCTTTGAGCACGCCGATCATCACCACGTCGCGCCCTTGATAGTCTTCGCTGATCCGTCGCCCGAGTTCCTTCACGCGCCGGGCGATCTCCTGTTGGTTGATCAACGGCTTTCCGAAAACGGGCGTCACGGTCCGGCTCCCTTTCACCCCGTCGGGGACCCTGGGCTCTGAGTGGCGACTTCCACCTCGATCGCCGGCTTTCCCCACGTCGGTTGATACCGACGATCCCGGCGGAGCCCCACCACCCACACCACCTGATCACCCGCGGTCAACAGGGGCACTTCGGCCCGCCGCCACCGCGGCACTTTCTCGTCCACCAACAAATCCTGCACGCGTTTCCGGCCCGTCATGCCTTCGGGGAACACGGCGTCGCCGGCACGCCGGCTTCGTAAGCCTAGCATACCAGGAAGGCGGTCGCTATCGAAAGCCGCTTCCCAGCGTCCGAGCGGTTCGCGCCGCAAGAACGCCTCCGTGCGTCGAACGCGCACCACGAGTCCCCACCCCGCGAGATGATGCTCGCCTTCGGGGGTCACCGCCACCGGAGGCGGGGGGGGCCGTTCGACTTCGCGCGCCAGGCGTACGCGCGCGGAGGCAAACTCAGCCCGCATCCCCAGTCCCACGGTGAGTCGACCCGAGGTGCGCTCCGCACACGCGCGCGCCACCGCGTCGATCCGCGCGGCGGACACACGGTCCACCGCGACGCCGAGCCCGACCAGAGCGAACCGGACCACGCGACGTCGGATCGCCATGGGAAGTTCGGCCACTGGGATCCGATCCAACTCCACCCAGTCGCTCGCCGCGTCAATCCGAGCCCGATCACACGCCGCCAGAGCCACGGCGTCCAGCCATGCGGCATCGTCCGCCAGCAACGTGGCGGTGCGGGTCACGTTCTGCACCGCGCGGGGGTTGAGCGCTCGCAGGGCGGGCATCACCTCTCGGCGAACACGCACACGAAAGAATCTCGGGTCGTCATTGGACGGGTCCCGCATCGGGGAAATCCCGTGCTCCGTCACATAGGTTTCGACCTCGTGTCGCGACACACCCAGCAGTGGACGCAGGATCCGCCCGCGGACCGCGGGAATCCCCGCCAGCGCGGTCGGCCCCGCTCCTCGGACCCACCGCATCAGCATCGTCTCGGCCTGGTCGTCCGCGGTGTGCGCGGTAGCGATCCAGCGCGCGCCCACCGCGTCGGCCGCACGGTCGAAAAATGCGTAGCGCGCGCCCCGCGCCGCGGCCTGCAGGCCGACGCCTCGCGCGGCGACGGCGACGGCCGACGCCGTCTCGACCGTGCAAGGAATTCCCCACTGGTCCGTGATCGCGGCGACGGCGCGCGCGTCAGCGGCCGACTGTTCACCGCGCAGACCGTGATCGAGGTGCGCCGCGCGCACGACAAATCCCCCTTCGCGCGAGAGGCGGTGGAGCACGTGGAGCAAGGTCAGGGAATCGCCCCCCCCCGACACCCCCACGATCACGGTCTCGCCGCGCGTGACGGGACCGAGACGCGCCAGCTCCTGGCGCACCCGCTCCACAATCGCGCCCCGCACATCCCGTCGGATGACCGTGGTGGTCGTCACGGCCGACCGCCCCGGCCGGCCAGGGCTTCCCGCGCGGCGGTCACGTCGCGACCGATCTGCGCGATCAATGCCGTCGAGTCGGCAAACCGCTCCTCGCCGCGGATCCATTGCACGAACGAGATACGCAGCTGATGGTTGTAGCGGGGCGTGTCCGCGCCGAACAGGTGCACCTCGACTTGAACCGGGTGCGGACCAAAGGTCGGCTGCGAGCCGATATAGACCACCCCCTTCAATCCGCGCTCCCCCGACGACAGATCGTCGACCACGGCCGCGTAGATCCCGATCTTGGGCAACAATTGGATGCCGGGTTTGAGATTGGCGGTGGGATACCCCATGGCGCGGCCTCGACCTTCACCCGGCGTCACCACCCCGTCGGCCGCATAGGGCCGTCCCAACAACGTCTCTGCGTCTTCCACCCGTCCGTCGCGCAGCACCCCGCGGACCGCGGATGAGCTGACCATCGTGTCCCCCACCGAAACCGGCGCGTGGACCACGACCCGCATGCCCATCGACGCACCCAGCCGCTCCAGATCATCCACCCGTCCTTCGCGTCCCTTGCCGAACTTGAAGTTCCGGCCCACGAACACCTCGCGCGCTCCGACACGCCCGCCAAGGTCCTCCCGGACGAACTGCTCGGCGCTGCGCCGCGCAAACTCGGGCGTGAACGGGAGAACGAGCACGACGTCGACGCGTAACGCCTCCAGCAACGCCAATTTCTGATCCAACGTCGTCAGCAGGGCGTGCGGGGCCTCGGGGTGCAGCACGCTGATGGGGTGGGGATCGAACGTCAGGACCATGCTGGTGCCGTCGATCTCGACTGCGCGGTCCACGGCCTCGGCAATGATCGCCTGGTGTCCTCGATGCACCCCGTCGAAATTGCCGATCGCCACCAACGGCGAGCGGAGCGGCTGGTCCGGCAGGCGACGAAGAACGGTCGTCATCGCGCGGACGCTCGATGAACCGCGGGACGTGTACACCTCACGGCAGGACGCCGCCGTGATCTCGCAGCCACTGCGCCGCCTCTTTCGCATAGTACGTGACGATCAGATCGGCCCCGGCGCGACGGATCGCGGTCAACGACTCCACCACCACCCGCTGTTCCTCCAACCAACCCGCCCGCGCCGCGGCTTTGAGCATCGCATACTCACCGCTCACCTGGTAGGCCGCCACCGGGCGGTGGAACGCGTCTTTCACGCGGCGAATAATGTCCAGGTACGGCATCGCGGGTTTGACCATCACGATGTCCGCGCCTTCGTCCAGGTCCAAGCCCGCCTCGCGCACCGCTTCGTCCCCGTTGGCCGGATCCATTTGATAACCCCGGCGATCGCCGAACTGCGGCGTGGACTGCGCGGCCTCCCGGAACGGCCCGTAGAACCCGGAGGCAAACTTGGCGGCGTAGGAGAGGATCACCACATCGGAATGCCCCGCCGCGTCCAGTCCCCGGCGGATCGCGCCTACGCGGCCGTCCATCATGTCCGACGGAGCGACCACGTCCGCACCGGCCCGCGCGTGCGCGAGCGCCTCGGCCACCAGCCGATCGAGCGTGGCGTCGTTGAGGACGTGCCCGTCTTCCACGATCCCGCAGTGGCCATGATCGGTGTACTCGCAGAGGCAGACGTCGGTGATCACGGCGAGTTCGGGCACCTGTTCCTTGAGCGCGCGCACCGCGCGGGGCACGATGCCGTCATCGCTCGAAGCCTCGGACCCTATCGCGTCCTTAGTGGACGGAATGCCGAACAGCAACACGGCCGGCACGCCCAACGCCGCCGCCTCATGCGCGTCCTTGACGAGCAGGTCGACCGATCGCTGGAACACCCCCGGCATGGACGCGACCTCTCGCGACACCCCCGTGCCGGGCACGACGAACAATGGATAAATCAGATTGTCCACGCGCACGCTCGTCTCGCGCACCATACGCCGCAACACGTCGCGACGGCGAAGCCTCCGGGGACGATCGATGGGGAAACTCATGGCTCCCTCCGGGTAGTGGTGACGTGGTCGACAATGGCCTCCACCAGCGCCGCCATGGTCTGGTGCCGGGGCTGGATCGTCACCGCGAGACCGCGTTGCCGCGCGGCCTCCGCGGTCGGCGGGCCCAAACACGCGACCACCGCGTCGCACATCAGCGCCGCGTCCACCCCGAGCGCGTCCAGGAACCCCCCAACGGTCGACGGGCTGGTGAAGGTGACGATCGCGCCCTGTCGCCGCTGCAACGCCTCGCGAGCCTGATCCGGCACGCGACCGACCGGCTGGGTCTGGTAGACCGTCACGACGTCCACCTTCCCGCCGCGCGCGATGAGCGCCTCGCCGATCACCTCGCGCGCGACTTTGGCGCGCGGGAACAAGATCGCGGCGCCCGCCAGATCCTGATCCGCCAACGCGGCCACCAGGCCCTCACCCGTGGACTCCTCCGCCACGCGGTCGGGCACGACCCCGTACCGTCGAATCGCCGCCGCGGTTTTCTCGCCGATCGCGCACACCCGCACTCCGCCCAGCGCCCGCGCGTCCGCGCCGCGTGCCAACACGCGGTCGAAAAACGCGGCGACCGCGTTGACGCTGGTCAGGATCACCCACCGATACCGCCCCAACCGCGCGATCGCGGCATCCACCTCATCCCATGACGACGGGGGATCAATCCGGATCGCCGGCGCTTCGATCACATCGGCCCCCGCGTCGTTGAGCCGCGCGACTAGATCCTCCGCCTGCGTCTCCGCGCGCGTGACGATCACCGCACGGCCGAACAGCGGACGGCGCTCGAACCAATTGAGCCGCTCGCGTAGACGCACGACCTCGCCCACCACGATCAAGCCCGGCGGCTGCAGATCCAGTCGCGTTGCCTCGCGCACGATAGTGTCCAGGCGACCGGTCACAGTTCGTTGCCGCGGGTAGGTGCCCCAGCGGATGACCGCCACCGGGGTGTCGGGCGCGCGACCCCGCTCGATCAGTCGCTCGGTAATCTCCGCCAGGTGAGTCATGCCCATCACAAAGACCAAGGTCCCACTCGTCAGCGCCACGTCCTCCCAGGGAATCGCCGATCCGCCCTTGGTCTCGTCTTCGTGCCCGGTGGTGATCACGACCGTCGCGGCCACGCCCCGGTGCGTCAGCGGAATCCCGGCGTACGCGGGCACTGCGATCACCGACGACACGCCCGGCACCACCTCGAATGCCACGCCCGCCTCGGCGAGCGCCATGGCTTCTTCCCCCCCGCGGCCGAACACAAAGGGATCTCCCCCTTTCAGGCGCGCCACCACCAAGCCTTGTCGGGCGCGGTTGATCAACAGCCCGTTAATCGCGTCTTGGGTAAACGTTTTGGCGCCTTTCCGCTTCCCCGCGTCCACGATTTCGGCCCCTGGCGCGGCCTCCGCCAGCACCGCGGGGTGGACCAGATAATCGTACACCACCACGTTCGCACGCCGCAGGCACTCGCGACCGCGAACGGTCATCAAACCCGGGTCTCCGGGACCCGCTCCGATCAGATAGACCAACCCGGGACCAGCGGCCGTGTCAGCCCGACTCGGCATAAATCGCCCGCAGCAGCGCGTCACCCCCTCGACCCAACAGGCGTTCGGCCAACTCGCGGCCCAACGCAGGCCCGTCGGTGGATGCCCCCGCCGTCTCGTCGCGCAGCACCCGTTCGCCGCGCACGCCGGCGATCAGTCCGTGCAACGTCAACCGTTGACCCGCGAGCGTGGCGTGGGCCGCGATCGGGACCTGGCAGCCGCCTTCCAGGCGCGCCAAAAACGCGCGCTCCGCTTCCACACACGTGCGGGTATCGGGATCCTCGAGCGCGGCCACCAACCGGTTCACGCGCTCATCGTCGCGCCGGCACTCGATGCCCAATGCACCCTGACCGATCGCGGGGAGGCACACGGTCGGCGACAACACTTCAGTGATTTTGGCCTCCCAGCCCAGCCGGCGGAGCCCGGCGGCTGCGAGCACGATGGCGTCCATCACCCCGTCGGCCACTTTTCGTAGCCGCGTGTCCAGATTACCGCGCAAGCTCACGATGTTGAAATCGGCTCGATAGGCCAACAGTTGCGCCTGGCGCCGCAGACTGCTGGTTCCGATCGCAGCGCCGGACGGGAGTTGGGCGAGTGGAAGACCCTGTCGGCTGACCAACGCGTCGGAGGGATCCTCGCGAGGAGGGATCGCGGCCAGGTGGAGCGAATCGGGCAACACGGTGGGAAGGTCTTTCATGCTGTGGACCGCCAGATCCACGGTCCCCGCGAGCAGCGCCTCTTCGATCTCTTTGACGAACAGGCCCTTGCCGCCCACGTTGGCCAACGGTACGTCCAGGATCTTGTCGCCCGTGGTTTTGATGATCGCCAGCGAGACGTCGAGTCCGGGATACGCAGCAAGCAGGCGCGCCTTCACCCACTCGGCCTGCCAGCGCGCCAACATGCTCCCGCGCGTGCCGATGGTGAGGTGGGTGGAGGTCGCGGCCATCAGGTGCCGCGCGGTTCAGGGCGGTCGGCCTGCGGCTCACTCCCTCGCGCGGGCTCGTCGGTCGACCGCGAGGGCGCCGTATCCAGATGAAACAGCCGCCGGATGACATCCACGTAGAGCGCGCCGTGGGTCTGACTCGCCTCGTCTTTGAGCACCACCACCGGCGCGTGCAAGAGTTTGTTGACGAGCGCCGACGTCACCCCGTCCAACGCGGCCCGCAGGTCCTGTTCAGACCCGCTGCGGTAGCGGGCGACGGCGCGCTCGACCTCGGCCTGCCGGAGGCGCTCGACCTGTCGGCGGAGTTCGACGATCGTGGGCGTCACCTCGAGCGATCGGAGCCACTTCATCATCTGTTCGAGCTCGTCGTCGATGATCACTTCGGCCTTCACCGCCTCTTTTTCCCGTTCGCGACGATTGGCCTCGACCACCGAATTGAGGTCATCGATGTTGTACAGGAACACGTCTTCCACGTCGTTGACGGCCGGGTCGATGTTGCGCGGCACCGCCAGGTCGATGAGGAACAGGGGACGACCTTTGCGGCGTCGGGCCACGTCGGCCATCTGCCGCGCCCCCAGAAGGTAGTGGTCGGCTCCGGTCGAGCAAATCACGATATCGGCCTGGACTAGCTCGTCCATAAACGCGTCGCGGGCCACCGCGTGGGCCGCGTATTCCCGCGCCAGCGCATCGGCCTTGGCTTGATTGCGGGCCGCGATCACGATGCGCTCCGCCCCGTGCGAGACCAGGCTTTTCGCCGCCAGTTCCGCCATCTCGCCGGACCCCATGACCAACACACGCGTCTGATCGAGGCTCCGGAAAATCTTGCGCGCCAGTTCCACCGCCGCGGAGCTGACCGACACCGCGCTTTCCGCCACGCGCGTCTCGGTGCGGACGCGTTTGGCGACCGAGAGCGCCTTGCTGAAGAGTTTGTTGAGGACGACGCCCGTGGCCTTGTGGGCGAGCGCGGCGTCGAAGGCCTCCTTGACCTGGCCGAGGATCTGCGGCTCGCCGAGGACCATGGAATCGAGGCTGGACGCCACGCGGAACACGTGGCGGATCGCGTCGGACGACGAGTAATAATAGAGATGAGAGGTCGGCGACTCGCCCGCGTCGCCGTGATAGGAGGTGAAGAACCGGGTCGCCCCGTCGAACCCCGCGTCGGTGTCCTGCACCGCGGCGCACACCTCCACGCGATTACAGGTCGACAACACCACGCCTTCCGCCACGCCGCGATAGGACCGCAGCCGGTCGAGTGCGCTCGGCCATTCCGATTCCGGAAGAGCGAACCGTTCGCGCACCTCGACGGGAGCGGTGCGATGATTCAACCCGACGACGATAATGTTCACGAGCGGCCGCCCCTTGATCGCGCTGCCTGCCACACGTCCTCGCCCCCCTCCCGAAGCCTCACCTCAGTTCGGCGTTGATCCACCCGTACGACGGAGGAGTGACGAAGGGCCCAGCGGTTCCGCCCGGCCGCGCTACTCCCCGAAGGCCGACTTGAGCAACGGCTCGACTTCCCCCTTACGCTCCATCTCATCGAGCACGTCCGTGTCGCCGTAGAACTGACCGTTGATGAACACCTTGGGCAGAGTCGGCCAGTTGGTCATGCGGGAAAGATATTCCCGCTTGGGCATGTTGTCGAGCACGTCGATGACTTCGAACGGCCGCTGGTACTTGGTGAAAAATTGAATCGTCTCCACGGTGAAGCCGCAGCGCGGCATGGCTTTCGTGCCCTTCCCGTAGATGAGAATCTTGTGTTGCGCGACTTCTCCCTTGACCTCGTCTTCGATCGGATTGCTCATTCCCGTACCTCCGGTGACCGTCAAGAACGTTCAGTGTTCAGGCGCGCCACGCGCCTGCTTCATTCGGCGTTTGAGCCTTCAGTTCGACTGCGTGAATCCGGCCGTCAGCCATGGGTTCCTGCAAAGCCTGGTAAATCAGTCGGTTCCGGTCCAGCAGGTTCTTGTTTTCGAATACGTCAGATACCACGCGGATGCTGAAATGATCCCGCGTCCCAGTCCGATCCACGATCGACACCGCGACGTCCGGCATGACCGCCTGTAAATACGAAACAATGGCTTCGTTGGTAATCATCTGTCTAGTGTGCCCCCCGAGGTCGCCGATCAAAC
This sequence comes from uncultured Nitrospirota bacterium, assembly GCA_964570625.1. Taxonomy (GTDB): domain Bacteria; phylum Nitrospirota; class Nitrospiria; order 2-01-FULL-66-17; family 2-01-FULL-66-17; genus JBFLXB01. Next base: position 179,612 of record CAZMYW010000007.1, read on the forward strand.
ATCTTAGCCTAAGCCCGACGGCTGCGGCAAGTCGTGGAGCGGGGTTACACGTTGAAACGGAAATAGATCACGTCGCCGTCTTTCACCACGTACTCCTTGCCTTCCAGACGCAGGAGGCCCTTTTCCTTGACCGCGGCGGTGGATTTGAGGGTCAGGAGGTCGCTGCAGGACATGATTTCGGCGCGGATGAAGCCTTTTTCAATGTCGGAGTGGATTTTGCCCGCGGCTTCCGGGGCCTTGGTGCCCGCGGTGACGGTCCAGGCCCGGCACTCGTCTTCGCCCGCGGTAAAAAACGTAATCAGACCGAGCAAACGATAGGCGGCGTGTGCGAGACGGTCCAAGCCGGACTCCTTGAGCCCCAGGCCCGCGAGAAATTCGGGACGATCGTCTTCCGGCAGCGCCGCGATCTCCTCTTCGACCTTGCCGCTGATCACCACCAGGGGCGCGCCTTCGCGCGCAGCCACGCGTCGTAAGGGCGCGACCAGCGAGTTCGGGGGCTCACCCGCGGTTTCCGCGGCCACGTCGGCCTCGGCCACATTCGCCGCGTAGAGCAGCGGCTTGCCCGTGAGCAGCCGCAAGTCGCGCAGAACCGGCGCGTCATCGTCCGTAGCTGCAAAGCTGCGAGCGGGTTTACCGTCCCCCAGGTGTTTGACCACGCGCGCCATGAGATCGGCTTCGTGGCGCGCGGTTTTGTCCGAGGTCTTGGTCTTTTTCTCCGCGGTCTGTTTGCGGCGCTCGGCCGTGTCCAGGTCAGCCAGGATCAGCTCGGTGGTGATAATTTCCACGTCGCGATCCGGATCCACCTTGCCGGCCACGTGGATCACATCGGGGTCTTCAAAACAACGGACCACGTGCACGATGGCGTCCACCTCCCGGATATGGCTCAGGAACTTGTTGCCCAACCCCTCGCCCTGGCTCGCGCCCTTGACCAGCCCCGCAATGTCCACGAACTCGACCGTGGTCGGCGTGGTCTTCTTGGGACGGTAGAGCGCGGACAGCGCGGTCAGGCGCGGATCAGGCACCTGCACGATCCCCACGTTGGGGTCGATGGTGCAAAACGGATAGTTGGCCACCGCGGCTTTGGCCGCGGTGAGCGCGTTGAACAACGTCGACTTCCCCACATTCGGAAGCCCCACAATCCCGCAATTTACCGACATCGTTTTTCCACGCAGTCTTTTCGGCTACAGGAACCGACTGACCCAGCCTGACCGCCGAGAGGGTGGTAGATGCAAGGCGGAGGGAGACCTCGCACCGCAGCGTACTGGGTCGTACGTGAGGATGCGAGGTCTCCCCGACAACGCAGCAGATGCCGCCCTATCGGCGGGTCAGCTACACGATCAGCGGTACAACCAACAACGCCACAATATTAATAATCTTGATCATCGGATTGATCGCCGGCCCCGCCGTGTCTTTATACGGATCGCCGACCGTGTCGCCCGTGACCGCAGCCTTGTGCGCATCGCTGCCTTTGCCGCCGTGATGGCCTTCTTCGATATATTTCTTGGCATTGTCCCACGCGCCGCCGCCGCTGGTCATGGAGATCGCGACAAACAGCCCGGTCACGATGCTACCCACGAGCACCCCACCGAGGGCTTTGGGACCCAGCGCCAACCCGATCACCAAGGGGGTCACGACCGGGATCAAACCCGGGATGATCATTTCGCGAATCGCCTGGCGCGTCACGATGTCCACGGCGCGACCGTAATCCGGTTTGGCCGTGCCTTCCATAATGCCTTTGATCTCTCGAAACTGCCGCCGCACCTCTTCCACCACCATACCGGCGGCTTTGCCGACGGCCTCCATGGAAAACGCCGCAAAGAGATAGGGAAGTAACCCACCGATGAACAACCCGACGATCACGTCGGGATCGTTCAGCGTGAACTGGATGGCTTCAGCACCCGAGTGGAGATCGATCTCCTCGGTGTACGCCGCGAACAGGACCAGCGCCGCGAGCCCGGCGGACCCGATGGCATACCCTTTGGTCACGGCCTTGGTGGTGTTCCCCACCGCGTCCAGCGGATCGGTCACGTTGCGGACCGACTTGTCCAGCCCCGCCATTTCCGCGATCCCGCCCCCGTTGTCCGTGATCGGCCCATAGGCGTCCAGCGCCACAATGATGCCGGCCATCGACAACATCGACACCGCGGCGATCGCCACCCCGTAAATATCGGCCAGGCTGTACGAGGCAAGCACACCGCCGGCGATGACCAGCACTGGGAGCGCGGTGGACTTCATGCCCACGGCCAGTCCGGCGATGACGTTGGTGGCGTGCCCGGTGGTGGAGGCCTGCGCGATATCCCGAACCGGTTTGTACGCGGTCGACGTGTAATACTCCGTGATCATCACCAGGAACGCGGTGACCACCAACCCCACCAGGGCCGAGAGATAGATCTCCACGGCGCCCGGCCCTTCGCTTCCCGACATCATCCACATCGTGACCGGGTAGAACGCGACGGCGGACAGCCCAGCGCTCCAGATCAACCCTTTGTACAACGCGCCCATGATGTTGCCGTTCGACCCCAGCCGGACGAAGAACGTCCCGATGATCGACGCCACGATGGAGATGCCGCCCAAG
>CAZMYW010000008.1:0-118282 GCA_964570625.1 uncultured Nitrospirota bacterium
GGGTGCGGACACGGATGGCGCTCACAACGGGATCAGCCCGGCGAACTTCGGGTTGACCCAGCTGGTGCAGCAGAGCGACCCGGGCAACGGGTTCTTGCTCTCGTGCATCCAGTGCAGCCCGCACGACCTGCCGATCGACCCAGTGACGGTGACGTACACCTTCAACTGGCCAGGTCTGCCGACGGTCACCCCAGTGGGGCATCCGCCGGTGACGGGTACCACGACCATCCCGGTTCTTCCGTAACCGAACCGGAAGCAGTCGCAACACAGGGGAAGCCCAGCAATGGGCTTCCCCTTTTTTTTTCTGAACCCGCTTCCCGGACTGCCGCTCGTTTCAAAAAACGGAGAATCGACCCAACTGGCGCGTTTCCGTCCCCTGTGTTACCTTCCGCTCTTTCGTGTGAAATCCCTCTATTTTGAGGGCGTTGGAACGGAATGAACTGGTGTCGGCAGGGGTTAAGCGGAGGGGACGGCGGATGGCAACTGGTAGGCCATGCAATACCTGAGCTGCGCCCGTCGGGTGCAGCTCGGGCAGGCTCCGCTGTGCGCGGCGCTGCTGCTCATGACCATCGCCGCGGGTTCGGCACCTCCCGCGCGGGCTCAGGTGCAGACGGTTCAAGAAGCTGTCCAGGAAGGCGTCACGCTGTTCCAGGAGGGCCGTATTCCGGAAGCGATCGACCAGCTCCGGCGCGCGGGAGAGGTATTTCCGGCGGAGCCGTTGGTGTGGATGGTGCTCGGGCAAGTCTACGAAGCCGCCCGCCAGCCGCAAGAGGCGATTCCCCTCTATCGTCGGGTCATCGAACTGGCGCCGGATTCCGAGGACGCCAGGCGCGCGTCGGCTCGCCTCGGTCAGTTGGGGCGCGATCGAGAGACCTATGAAGCGGCGCAGCGCGATTTCCAGGCCGCGGTCCAAGCCCTCACGTCTCAAGACTTCACGACCGCCGAAGCCGGCTTCCGACGGGTGCTGGAGCGGATTCCCTCGCACCTCCCGAGCCTCCTATTTCTGGGCACCATCGCGGAGCGAACCAACCGCGACGATGAGGCGCTGTCGCGATGGCAAGCCGCGGTCGCCATCGATCCGACGTTTTATCCGGCGCAAGTGAGCCTGGGGCGCGTGTACGAGCGGAAGGGGCGACTCGCCGATGCCGTCGTGGCGTACCGTGCGGCGGTCGAGACCAAGGCTGTGCACGCCGACGTCCAGTTTGCGGCGCGCCGGCTGACCCAGGTGGGAGCCACGCCCGACCAAGCGGTGCAAGTGCGTAAGTGGATGGAGGAAGCCGCCGAAGCGGCCAAATCCGGTCGCGTAGAGGACACCCGGCTGGCGTACGAGCGCGTGTTGTCCGCGCTCCCCACTCAGGCGCCTGCCAGCTTCGCCCTTGGGCTCATGGCGGCGAAACGCGGTCAGTCGATCGATGCCTCGCGGATCCTCAAACAAGGGCTCGAAGGAGATCCCGACTTTTATCCTGCGTTGTTCCTGTTGGCCGAACTCGAAGCCGGGCAAGGGCAGTTCGACCTCGCGGTCGAACACTACCGGCGGGTCGCCCAACTCGTGGGACCGCAGCGTGAGGGGATCGAGGCGTTTCGAAGACTTCCGGCGTTGGAAGAGGCTCGTGAGGCCGACAAGACCCTTAAAGCGGGATTGCTCCTGGAAGCGCGCAAGTACTTCGACGAGGGCATCGAGGCGTTTCAAAAACAAGACTATGAGTCGGCGTTCAAGGCGTTTGGTCGCGCGATGGTGCTGGACGAGAAGAATCCCTACTACGTGTTCAACCGGGGTTTGGCGGCGTTTAATCTGGGCAACAATCTCGTCGCCGCTCAGTCCTTCGAGCGGGTCATCGCGTTGGCGCCCACGTTCGGGTTGGCGCACTTCTGGCTGGGAGTGATGTTCCAGGCGAGCGCCGAGCAAGCGCGCGACGAGGGCAACCTGCCCGAGGCGCAGGCGGAGTACAAGTCCGTGGTCGACAAGTTGGGTCTCGCCATCCGGCACGGCGAAGGAGCCTGGTACATCGAGGAGGCGCAGAAACGGCGCGCGGAGAGCACGGATTTTTTGGATCGACATCAAGAAAGTCTCGGGTACATGACGGTCGGCAGCGTGCTGGGTGGCCAGAATCGATTTGACGAAGCCTTGGTGGTGTTTGGTGCGTCGGCACAGCGTTTTCCATACGACTACCAGCCTTTTCTGAATATGGGCGCGATCCTCACTGATCTGAAGCAATACGACGAGGCACAGGCCGCGTTTGAACAGGCGATCAAGGTGAACCCGAAGTCTCCGAAGCCCTATCTCCAGATGGGATTTCTGTTTGAGGAACAGGCGCGATGGGACGACGCCATCGCGGCGTACCGAAAGGTTATCGAGCTGGCGCCGGACGCGTGGGAGCCACATGCGTCGCTGGCCACGGTGTTGAAGGATAAGGAGCAATACGAGGAAGCCATTCGGGAGTTCGAAAAAGCCGAGGAACTGGCCGGAGGAACTGCGACGCCTATCGTGCACTTCAACTTGGCGTTCCTCTACAGCCAAAACCTACAGCTTCATCAGGCGTTGATTCAGTACCGCAAGACACGGGACCTGTTGGCTAGCAGAACCGAAATCGAAGCGGTGGACCTTCGACGATCGTCCGAGGACAACATCGCCACGTTGGAGGAACGGTTACGGTTGTATCGATTTACGTTGAGGGCGACGCCCTGGGCCTATGACTCCAACATCGCCTCGACCCGGACCGATCCGTTGGGAGAAGCCTATAGCCAAATTGGGGGCACACTGACGTACTGGTTGATCAACGAACCGCAGTTCAAGATTCGAGGAACGATGGATCATACGGAAACGTTCTACCTCCTGCTTCGGCAAGTGGTGGACACGTCCACGGGCCTCGGGACCTCGGTCGACTACACGGTGAGCCCGGTCATCGACGTCAGCGGATCGTACCGCTGGTCATACGGGCACGGGAGCCTCGGGCCGCAGGCCATCAGCCAGTCGTTCGGCGCGTCGCTGAGCAAGCGCGGACAGTTACCCTCGGGGTTGACGTTCGGCCTGTCGTACGGGATGTCGAGCGGGTTGGGCGCCAGTACGGTCCGAAACGCGAATCTGGGGTATTCCGCGTCGATGAACCAGACGCTTGGCAGGGCCGGGACACTGTCGACCAGCTTTTCCGCGTCGTCGAACGATTCCAACCGTGACGACCAGGTCAATCAGTCGAAGAGTCTCGGCCTGGTGTATAGCCGCACGTTGTGGGGCGCGGTCGGCGCCAGCTTCACCTACAGTCTGGGGCTGGTAGATTTCGTGAACCCCACTCGGGAAACGGTCGTCCGCGGCGATCAACAGATCACGAGTTTGGTCTTTCGTCAATCGACGTCGAAGACGTACGGGTTGGACCTCAGCTACACGTTCCGCAATGACTTGGTCATTTCAGTCGGGATGAATCTCCTGCGCGTCGAGTCGAACTTCTCACTAGACCGCTCGGAAGATCTCAGTGAGTTGCTCAACAACCTGGTGCAGGCCTCCGGGAGTTTCCGTAAGCGGACAATGACATTGTCTGTGAGTAAGACGTTCTGACGTGTGTCCGGGGTGAAACGGGAATACTCGCTCGGAGTCGGCGTGTTCGTCGCAACCATGACGGTCCTGCTGGCAGCGTCGCCGGTTCGAGCCCAAGACGCTGGGGAGGAGCAGGCCCGTCCGTCGTGGCTGGAGAACCTGACGTTGAACGGATATTTCCGCAACGAGACCGCGTTCCGCGTGAATCAGCCCGCGTCGCTGGTCAAGGTGCTCAACATCGTGAACCTCGAGCCGCGGTACACGTTCGGTCCCAGGGCGCAACTGAGCGCGCGTATACGGGCATACTACGACGCCGTCTACGACCTGGTCGACATCGATACGATCAGTCCCCGCAAGGGTCCGGAGTCGGTGTTGTCCGGAGACATCGATACGGAAGAAGAGGTCAATCAGGTTCGGATCGACAATATTCGCAACGTCGAGACCAGGAAATACGGACTGGAGCTCAGAGAATTCTATTTGGACCTGCATTTCCGGATGGTGGATATCCGGGCGGGTCGTCAAATCGTTCGCTGGGGGGTGGTGGAAGGGGCCCGGGTGACCGACGAGATCAATCCGCTGGATTTTCAGGAATTCATTCTGCGGGACGTGAGCGACCGATACATTCCATTGTGGATGATTAAAACCGACCTGTATCTCGGGGAGACGACGTTGGAAGGCATCTGGATTCCGGATATCCGGACGCACGAGCCCGCGGCCCGGGAGAGTGAATGGGAGCAGTTTCGCTTTCTTGAAGGGATGGAAGTGCCCGCGAATACGGTCGAAAATAGTGAATGGGCACTGAAAGTGGCCCGGCTGTTCGGCGGGTGGGATCTTTCCGCCAGCTATTTCTCGACCTGGGACGACTTTCCCGTCGCCTTCCGCGAGGTGGAGGGCTTGAACGTGTTCGGGGAAGACCCCGAACTCACGACCTTCCCCCGCGTCGGGCGTTTGGACATCTACGGTGCAACGCTCTCGAAAAGCGTCGGGCGGATCATTCTGAACGCCGAAGCCGCGTGGGTGGAAGGGAAGTTCTTCGGCACCGTCCTCGGCCGGGTGGAGGATGCGGGCACCGAACAGGGGCCCGCGTTCGGGGAGGTCGAAAAGAACTTCTTCAAATACGCGGTGGGTGTGGATTTTTCGCTCGCTTCCACCGAGTGGTCGTTCCAGGTGCTGCAACATCGGATCGCGGAGTGGGAGCCCGCCATGATCCAGGACCGGATCGACACGGTCTACGGCGCGTTCGCCAGGAAGGGCCTCTTGCATGATCGGATGATCATCCAGGCGCTGGTGTTGTTCTTCCAGAACGACGTGGAATGGCTGATCCGTCCTCGGATGGAGTACGCCGTGACCGAACGGATCAAACTGAGCACGGGCCTGGACATTCTGCTCGGCAGCATCTCCGACGCGAACCTCGACGAAGAACCCACGCCCGGCCAGTTTCATTTCGTCGGTTTTTTCAAGAATCATTCCCGAGTGTATGTCGAGCTGCAGTACAGCTTCTGAGGAGATGATGGACGACGACCGTGACCAGGCCCTGAGACGATCGCGCGACCCTCGCGCAGCCACGTTGGTTCACGTCCGGAGTGCCGGGTTGATCCTCGTGGGCCTCCTGGCGGCTTGCGGAGCCGAAGACTTCCCCGGCGCTCCGAGTGGGGCCGGAGATCTGAACGTGCCGTACGTCACCACGTATAATTTCGGGTTTCAGGTGCGGTTTGATCCGGTCTTCGGAGTGAACGGCAATCTGCAAATCATCTCGAGCAGCGACCTGCTCAATCTGGTGTCGGCCGCCAATATCACCCGAACGCCAGGCACCGGGGTGATCAGCGGACGCGCGTTGACCACCACCCAGGGCATCTCGGCCCAGGACGTCGTCTTGGCGGCGACGGACGTTGACGGACGCCGGCTCGGCGAGTTCTTTTACAACAGCCTGGGGGGCACGCCGGATTTCGTCCAGACGCGGGGAACCACCGCGGCAGGCGGATTCACGGCGTTCAACGTAGCCCCCGGTGAAGTGTTTCTCAAAGCCGTGGCCGGTGGCCGCGGCGCCACGCGATTGCTCGCGTTCCCGGACGAAGTGTCGCTGGGCATCGTATTGGTCACGCCGGTGGTGGTCCCGGTCATCGGGGTGGTGGGTGAGATCACCGACGAAGTAGGCCGCGCCATCCCGGGGGCGACGATCGGCATCGAAGTGGTGGGCCAGCGCCTCAGCGAGGCGGCGAGCTGCCCCGACGAACGCCCCACCCAGGACCGCGTGGACTCGGCCCAAGTCGGCGGGACCGGGGCCTTTCGGTTTTGCGTGGCGTCCGAGGGCGACTACTTTGCCCGGCTCAGCGGAGACTCGTTCGTCCCGACCTATCAGTTTTTCGACGCCAACAGCTCGGAACTCACGGCGCTCCAGACCGCGGAGCTCACCGAGTTTTTCACGATCCAGTCCCAAGCCGGGCTGGAGGCGGCTGCGCGCGCTGTGGGTACCACGTGGGATTCCAGTAAGGGGGTCGTGGCCGGCCAAGTCCGTTACGGAGCGGGAGCTCCGCGAACCAACGCCCTGGTGCGGATCGCCGATGAGCAGGGACAAACACTCGTGGGCGGCGCGCGCGGCGCCCTCGTCTACCTGGACGAACTCGGTCGCGCGATACCCGGGGCGGTGTCCACCGGACCGACCGGACGTTTTGTGGCCTTCAATCTCCCGATCCCGGCGTCGAAGACCGCGTATCTCTTGGTGACGGTGGAAGAAGCGACTGCCGGGGTCCCGGCGCGTTACGCCGCCACCACGATCAGTCCCGTGTTGCCCAACGCGGCGATGTTCTGGGGAATCGATCTCGTGACGCTGCCCCCTCCGGTCTTGGGTGACGAACAGTTCAGCGCGTATTTTACCGGCCCCTTGTCCGGCCAGGTCGTTCGTGGAGACGGGCTGGGACCGGTTGGGAATGCGCGGATTACGCCACTGGGGATCCCGGAAGCAGAGTTGCCTCCGCCGCAACAGACCCCGGTGTTCATCGCCAATGCCGAGGGCCAGTACGTCATCCCGATCAACAGCGATCCCACGGCGACCACGCCGTTGCTCCAGTCGGCCCTGTACCTCGCGAAGGTCGAGGGGCCGGTCGGTCCCATTCCGTATCGACCGACCTACCAACGCGTGACCGCCGGTACCGCGGAGGTGGATACCGTCACGGGTCAATTCAAGACGCGCACGCAAAACCTCTTTCTGATGGAGGACGCTGCGATTAATGACTATGCAGGACTCGTCGGCGTGACGGAAGTTCGCGACAGTAACGGCGTGCCGATCAACGGAGTCCTCATCGGCTCGGTCGTGGACCTGGCTACGAACCTTCCCGCCACCGGAATTTCTCTCCGACTGGCGCCGGTAGACGGAACCGACGGGCAGTCTACTCAGCAATCTTCGCTGCACTATTTTGATTTCGGCGGCGTGCCTGATCGCGACTTGACGGCTACCACAGCCGACGGCCGGTTCATCGTGTTCAACGTTCCGCCGGGAACCGTTTCGCTGGACGTGACCTCGGTGGACGACACGGGGAACGCGTTGGCGGACAGCCGAGCCGGCGGCGTCACGGTGATGCGTATCGATGTGAACAACGCGCCGACCGAGTCAGTGGGGGTGTCGGGGCGAATGGTCTCGCTTGTCGGCGGGTTTCCGTCCGGCGGGGAAGTGACCCTGACCGCGGCGGGTGGTGACCCGGTTGGTCAGCGGCAACGATGTCCAACCGGTACCTTCGAACGAGGCGGCCTGTGTTATCAGGATCCGGTGAACCTCCAAGGTCTGACGGCCAAGGAAGTGATCCCCTGCTCCGACACCACGGTGTACGGACCACACCGCGTCCAACGTGATCCGCGGGATGGGTACTGTCAGTTGGCGTACGGCCCGGCGCCGCCCTCCGATCCGTTTACCGTGGCCATCGGATCATCCCGCGAAGTCACGCTCAAGACCTCGGGGCCTGGCTTCATGGACACGTACACGTTCGGGTTGCAGACCGGAGATCGGGCCATCAACAACATGTCGGTGGGCGCAGTGACCACCTCAGCCATTGACGGTGTCGCCGCGTCCGGGGGCCTGACTCGCGGGACGGGCTCCGCGGTGATCTGGGGCCAGACCACCACGGCGAGCCTTGGGAAATTGGATCAGAGCGGAAACCTGGATCCACTGACGTGTCAGACGCCGGGTTCCGAGTGGACGATCCTGCCAGACCCGGATAATTCGCCGAGGGGCTGTGCCGCACTCGGGAGACCCGGGGCCTTCGTCACCGGGTATTTCAACGCCGATATCTACCGAGACCTTGCGATCATCGACATCTCGTCGCCGGTAGATCCTAAAGTTACCATCTGGCTCAATACCGGATCGGGTTCGTTCGCACTGTCCCAAACGATCGTGGAAACCTTGCCAGGCGACCCGATCTGCAATGTCCGAGAAGTGGGGTGCGGGGTTGAAGACCGTCCGGTGGCGCTGCTGGTGCTGGACTACACGGGAGAGGGTTTGAGCGACCTGGTCGTGCTCAACCAGGACGCGCGGACGATCTCGCTCCTGGAAGGAAAGGGGCAGGGCCAGTTTGTGTTCGGCGGAAGCCTGGTGGTTGGGGCGTCCGGTTCTAGGCCGACCGCATTGGCCAGCGCGGATTTCAACCTGGACCAGATTCCCGATCTGTTGATCACCGAGACGTCAGGCGAGATCGGGCTTCTGTTCGGCACCGGCGCCGGATTCCGACCCCCGTTGCCCGGCGTGCAGGTCGGGACTGATCCGCGAGCGGTGCTCTCGGGTCAGTTAGATTTCGACGGCATTCCGGATTTGGTCTTTGTGAACCAGGACACGGTCGCCACCATGCGACGAGTCGGGATTGCCAACACGCTGAACACGTACACCGTGCCGAGCGGATCAACCGCCGATCTGAGCGCAGCCGCGATTGGTGATCTTGACGGCGACCTGTTCAATGACATCGTCGTCGCTGACCGGTCCGTCGCCGGCCTCCGTATCTGGGTCTTCTTAAACAGTCCGACCGGGCTGCAGCCACCGACCGAGATTCCCGCCGGCCCCCAGGCCCCGATCGCCGTGGCGCTGACCGACCTGAACGGCGATCGGTCGTTGGACCTGGTGGTGATCGGCCAAGATGGGCGGATGATCTACCGCCAAGGTGACGGCCTGGGTGGGTTCGGCCCGGAACAATTACCGCTGCCTTCCGTCGGTGGGAGTCCGTTTGCCCTCGTGATGGACGACGTCACCGGAGACGGGGCGATTGACGCTGTGTTATCAGACCCCAACCCGGCGTCGCCTCGGATGGTGATTCTTCCGTCGACCGAGCGGCCCGTCGCCGGAGTCGCGGTGGCCGCGGTGCAGGCCAACGGCCTAGCCGCGGGAGATTTGGTCTACCTCGACCCTCAAGGAGGCGCGGTGCCCGGTGCGACCGTGACCGGGGTGTCGGGTCGGTTCGCCATCTTCAATGTGCCACCCGGTCCCATCTGGCTCCGGTTGGTCACCGGCGGCCTCGGCAGCCGGTTCCTCCATGCGTATGCCGACGCGGTCACCAACACGACATTTCCGGTGATCACCGGGTTGGACGCCACCACCACCATTGCCGGAGTGACGGCTGATGCCGTACTGCGTCCGGTCGGCGAGGTCCAGATCCGATTTCTGGGCACGCAGCGCGCCACGAGTTCCAACCCGATCATTCGCGACAGCCAGGGCAACGCGACCGGCGGCGCCAACTACGCGGCGATTATTGAGGCCAATAGCGACTACATCGTGAAACTGAGCAAGTAGCGACGCGTCGGAGCCAACCGTGGGCGGGTGGGGGTGTGACGAAGGCGTGAACGTCCGATCGACGTGGACCTACCGCGCGATACCGACGGTGCTCTTGGCGGTCGTGCTCGCCTACGGTGGCGCGATCCGGAACGGTTTTCTGTATGACGACTATCACCTGATCGCGGAGAACCCGGGCGTGATCACTCACGCCTGGGGGGCGATCTGGACGTCGACGGATGCCGCCAGTCGCGATCTGCAGGGGCGTGGATTTCGTCCAGCCACGCTGTCATCTTACGTCATCGATCATGCAGTGGGCGGCGGTCGACCGATGGTCTACCACGCGACCCAAGTGGCGTTTCACGCCGCCGTCGTGTGGCTGGTGTACGTGGTCGCGACCGCGATGGGACTCACTCCCTGGTGGGCCGCGGTCAGCGCGCTGCTGGTGGGGTTGCATCCGATCCAGACCGAAGCCGTGCACTATCTGAGCGCGCGATCCTCGGTCCTCAGCACGCTGGCGCTGTTGATCGCCTTCTGGGCCTATCTGCGCTGGCGCGATCAGCCCACGACACGTCGAGCGTGGCATTGGGTGAGCCTTGGGTTCCTCGCCCTGGCGGTGCTGAGTAAAGAAAGCGCGATTGTTGGGCTGGTGTGGTTCGCGGCGTATGAACGCCTGATCGCCGGCGCCACGTGGCTCGAGGCCGCGAGGCGCCTCAGTGTCCACGCAGCGGTCGCGGCGGTGAGCGTGGTTCCGGTGATCCTGGTACTGGACGCTGGCACCACCGGGGCGTCGGTCGGGACGGCGACGGCGCTGGCCACGGGCGTGTCAGTGGTTGGCAAACACCTGGGGGCGTGGATCGCTCCATTTGCGGTCTCTCCCGTGTCCCCTCACCGGTGGGTCGGGTGGGGGCCACCTGCGGTGTGGGTGGCGGTGGTGGCGATCGCGATGAGCGCCTTCGCCGCATACGCGCTCCGCCGCCGGCTTCCATTGGTGTCGTGGGGACTGGTCTGCGGGGGGAGCTCGCTCCTGCCCGTACTGGCGCTCCCCTTGATCACCGACGTGGCGCTGTTTCAGCCCCACCGCGGGTATCCGGCTGCCGTCGGGTTGGCGGTGGCGACAGCGGCCTTGGCGCAGGCTGGAGCGAGAGGTGCCCTCGCGGCGTTGCCGTCCGACGCGGGGCGACGAGCTCTGCGACTGGCCGGGTGGGCGTTGGCGGGGACCGCGGTGATCGCGGCGATCGCCGTTGACGCGCGGGTCGGACGTCTGTGGACGAATGAAGTCCGGTTCTGGAGTGATGCGGTGACGCGGTACCCCCATGAAGCGGCGTACCAGCACAGTCTCGGCGCGGCGCGCCTCCGCGCCGGGGACACATCCGGCGCTCAGGAGGCGTTGATGACCGCGGCGCGCCTCGATCCGCTCCTGCCCAGGCTGGATTTCAATCTCGGAGTGGTGTATACCAAACTGGGACAGTATGACGAAGCGATTCGTGCGTATGAACGAGCGGTTGCCCGTGACTCGACCGACGTGAAGGCGTTGGCGAATCTCGGCGTTCTGTTCGAGCGGACGGGTGATCCCGACCGAGCAATCCTGGCATACGACCGGGCGCTGACCATTGATCCCACCCTGATTCCGATTCAGCGCAACCTCTCCCGCCTGTCGACGATTCGTTCGACCGGACCGCCGAACTCCGACCTTCCCACCGCGGACCGATGATCACGACGCTCTTTCGGACTCCAGCCGGACAAGCGGCTGCTGCCGTGGTCGCGTTCGGGGTCCTCATTGCGGCCGCACACGGCGGGGCGCTTCCAGGTGCGTTTCACTACGACGATTTCTACTCGTTCGTTCAAAATCCTGCGGTGAAATCCTGGCACCCGTTGCGGTACTTCACCTCGCCCGACGCCGTGGTCAATACGTTTGACGCGGCCTCGTATCGGCCGCTCACCGTCTGGTCCTTCGCGGCCACGTATCACCTCGGCGGCATGGAGCCGGCGGTGTTCTTGTCGGTCAACCTGGGTCTTCATCTGGTGGCGTCCTGGCTGGTATTCCTCATCGGCCGATTGGTGCTGGCCGACGCCAGGTGGGCGTGGGTAGCGGGCGTTGTCTACGCGATTCACCCGATCAACGCGGAGGCCGTCAACTACGCAGTCTCGCGTTCGTCGTTGTTGGCCACGGTGTTCGCGTTAATCTCGACCTGGGCGTTCATCCGGTACGTGGAACAGAAAAGCGGAAGGGGAATGATCCTGGTCGGGCTTGCGGCGTTGCTGTGTGCGTTGCTCAGCAAAGAATCGGCGGTGGCGGTAGTCGCCCCGCTGTTGGTGTATTCGCGGCTGCGGTCTGCGTCTCCCGGAGAAACGATCGCGGTTGAACGCGCGAACCGGACCGCGATCGCCTACGCCGCGCTGGCTGGGGTGTACGCGGGTTTGTGGGCCTACATCACGGCCGGAGGCGTCACGCCCATGGTGCCATCCGTCCGACCGGCGTGGACGTACTTCGAGATGATCGGGCGGTCGCTGGCGTTGTGGGTCTGGCCCTGGCCGCTGGGACTCGACCACCCCCTGACCTTCCTGTTGCGGTTCGACGCGGTGTTGGCCGTGGCGCTCGTCAGCGGCGCTGTCGGGTATCTCGCCGCCATCGTGTGGCTGGCGCGGCGAGCGCCGATCGCCGCGTGGGGATTGCTATGGGCGATCGCCGGACTCCTTCCCTTGGCGCCGCTCCCGTGGCTGACCACGGTGGCGCTGCTCCAGGAGCATCGGATGGGGCTCTCTGCGGCCGGCCTGTCGTGGACCACGGCCGTATTGGCGCGAGAGGTCTGGATGGCCATTGGTCGTCGGCGCGCCGCGCGGGTGCTGCAGTGGACGTTCGCCGGTGTCGGCGTTGCGTTGATCCTGATCGCCGTCGCAGTGGACCGGCAGCGTTCAGCAGTGTGGAACGACGATCGCCGGTTGTGGGCGGAAGTCGTTCAGCGCTCGCCCGATAACCTGCTTGCGCGGATCAACCTGGGCTCCGCGTATATGATGCGCCGTGACTATGAGCGTGCTGAATCGGAGTTTCGAACGATCCTCACGTTGGTCCCGACCTATTACAAGGCCTACGACAACCTGGGGTTGGTCGCGCTTCGTCAGAACCGGTCGGACGAGGCGCGTGCGGCGTTTCAGCGCGCGGCCGAACTCAATCCCCAGGACCCGGACGCGCACACCAACCTGGGCATTCTGGCCTTACGGGCAGGCGATACCGCCACTGCGGAGGCGTCGTTTCGCGCGGCGCTGGCGATTAATCCGACCGAGCGGGATGCGTTGAACAATTTGGCCACGATCTACCTCCAACGACGCGAGTGGGCGGTCGCGCTCGACCTAGTGACCCGGGCGTTGCGCCGCAACCCGGAGTTTCTGGAAGCGTCGTACAACCAGGGGGTCGCCCTTGCCGGCCTCGGACGACACGCCGAGGCCGCGGTCGTTTTGGGGGACATACGCGGCCGGTTATCGCCCGACCCGTCCTTCGATCAATACCGACAGGCGATCGACCGCCTCCTGGCCGGAGGCTCGCCGTGACGGGTCGGCAGTGGGCCGCCGCGGGCGCGCTGCTGGGGGCGGTCGTCATCGCGCACGGCGGGGCGGTCAGGGGCGAGTTCCACTATGACGACCTGTTCGTCGTGGTGAGCAATCCCGCAGTACGGTCATGGCAGCCCGCTCGCATGTTCATGAGCGCCGACGCGGTCAACAGCGAACGCGGCGCCGCGATCTACCGACCGTTGATGGTGATGTCGCTCGCGATGAACCACCATTTCTCGGGCCTCGATCCGTTCTGGTATTTGGCCACCAATCTCGCGCTGCACGGATTGGCGGTATGGCTGGTCGTGCTCATCGGACGCGAGGTCTTCGACGATGGGCGTTGGGCGTGGTGCGCGGGCGCGGTGTTTGCGCTGCACCCGCTCAACGCCGAAGCGGTCAACTACGTGACCGCGCGCTCGTCGCTGCTTTCGACGGCGTTCGCGCTCGCTGCGGCCTGGGCGTATATCAGGTACGTGGAGTCCCGGGGCGGACGGGGTACCTTAGTCCTGGCACTCGCCGCGTTTGTGGCGGCGATGCTGAGCAAAGAGTCGGCGGTGGTCTTGGTTGTGCCGTTGCTGGCGTATACGTGGCTGCGGCCGCCGGCGCCCCTCAACCAGGCGGTCAGTTCCCGCACGCGCCGGGCGGCATTGGCATTTGGCGGGTTAGCCGTGTGTTACGTGGTGCTTTGGCGATTCATGACCGCCGGGGGCGTCGCGGCGCCGGGGCCGCCGTCTGACCGTCCGGCATGGACCTTGGCGGAGGTGGTGGGGCGATCGCTGGCGTTGTGGCTGTGGCCCAGCCCGCTCGGCCTGGATCATCCCCTGACGTTTCTGACGCGATTTGACGGCGGGCTGGCCGCGGTGCTTGTCCTCGTGGTTGCGGGCCTTGTCGCCGCGTTCGCGGCACTCTCCCGGCGCGTGCCTGTTGCGGCGTGGGGTGTGGTGTGGGCGTTGGTCGGGTTGGCTCCGCTGGCGCCGCTCCCGTGGTTAACCACGGTGGCGCTGCTTCAGGAACATCGGATCGGATTTTCAGCCGCGGGATTATCGTTGACGACGGCGGCCTTGGCGCGCGAGATCTGGAGGGGAGTCGCCAGGTGGCCCGCCGCACCGCTCATTCGATGGACTCTCGTCGGCATCGGCGCGGTCCTCGCGGTGGTGGCGGTGGCGGTGGATCGAGCCCGTTCGGCGGTGTGGAACGACGACCGACGGTTGTGGGCGGAAGTGGTTCACCGATCACCGGAGAACCCGGCCGCCCGTATCAATTTGGGCTCGGCCTATATGATGCGTCAGGACTACGCCGAAGCCGAGGCGGAGTTCCGCGCGCTCCTCGCGGTCGACCCGATGTATCAAAGAGCCTACTACAACCTCGGTCTCCTGGCGCTTCGTCAGAACCAGCCCGACGCGGCGCGCGTGTCGTTCGAACGCGCAGTCCGGCTCAGCCCTTACGACGCGAACGCGCAGACTCACCTTGGTATCCTGGCGCTACGCGCCGGAGATGTCCAAACCGCAGAGGTGTCCTTCCGCGCCGCGTTGGACGTCAATCCGACCCAGCGCGACGCGTTGAACAATTTGGCCACGATCCACTTGCAGCGGCGGGAGTGGGCCGCGGCCCTCGACTTGGTCACCCAATCTCTGCACCAGGCCCCCGAGTTCCTGGAGGCCTCGTACAACCGGGGAGTCGCGCTGGCCGGCCTCGGTCGCCGCGCGGAAGCGACCGCGGTGTTGCGCGAGACGCGGGCGCGGTTGCCGCCCGACCCCGCGTTTGACCCATACCGAACCGCGATCGATCACCTCATCGCCGGGGGATCTCCATAATGTGGCGGGAGGGGCTGGTGGCCGTCGGGCTCATGGCCGCGGTGGTGGCTGCGCACGGTGGGGCGATCAACGGCGGGTTCCACTACGACGACAAGATTTCCATCACCGAAAACCTGTCGATCCGGCAATGGCAGCCCTGGTTCTACGTCACGTCTCCGTTTGCGGCGACCTCGGAGCCGGGTGCGGCGGGCTATCGTCCGCTGACCGTGGCAAGTTTTGCGATCAACCATGCGGTCGGAGGCCTTGACCCGGCGGGATACCTGCTGGGCAATCTGCTGCTGCATCTTGCGGCGTCGTGGCTCGTGTTCGTGGTGGGGCGTCGTCTACTCCTTGACGATCGTTGGGCCGCATTGGCGGCCTTGGTGTACGCGGTTCACCCGGTAAACGCCGAAGCCGTGAACTACGCGGTGGCGCGCTCGTCGCTTCTTGCGGTGTGCGGCGCGTTGATCGCGTGTTGGGCCTTTTTCCGTCGCGAGGCCGGCGGTACATGGACGTGGACCGTCCTCGGTGTCACCGCGTTTCTGGCCGCGCTGCTGAGCAAAGAGTCGGCGGTTGCGGTGCTCGTGCCACTGACGACCTACCACCTCCTGATCCAGGCGGACGAATCGTCCGGTCGAGTCCCGTTGGCGAGCGCGGTCCGATGGCGGCGCAGCCTCTCCGCCGTCACGCCGTACCTCGTCGTGTTCTGTGTGTACCTCGTGATGTGGTGGAACGTAGCCGGTAGCCGGGCGGAGCAGGTCGGGCGTACCGCACTCTTCCCCGCGTGGACCTTGCTGGAGATCGTTGGCCGTTCACTGCTGCTCTTGGTGTGGCCGTACCCGCTGAGCCTGGATCACCCGTTGGTGTTTACCACGCGGTTCGATGCGGTGACCGCAGGATGGCTCGGGGTGGGATTTATTGTCCTCTTCTGCGTGGTGGTCGCGTGTTGGCGTCGACGGCCGCAGGTGTCCTGGTGTCTCCTGTGGGTGATTGCGGGGTTAGCGCCGTTGGCCCCGCTGCCGTGGATCACCATCAAAGGGTTGATGCAGGAAAATCGTCTGGCGTTCTCGGCGGTCGCGCTGGCATGGCTGGCCGCGATCGCAGCGTGCGAAGCATTGGCTGTGTGGCGTCGAGTGGCCCCGGGACTTCGGTCGCCACTGATCCGTCGGACTGTCGAAGGCGTCGCGATAGTGGGAAGCGTCGTCGTGTTGGCCCTTGCCGTGACCGTTGACCGCGCCCGATCCGGGGTGTGGTCGGACGACGTCCGACTGTGGCAGGAGGTGGTGGCTCGATCCCCGGAGAGCCGGAGCGCCCAGATCAACCTCGGGGTCGGCTACATGGCGCGCGAGGAGTTCGATCGGGCGGAAGACGCGTTCCGTCGCGCCATCTCCATCGCGCCCAACGACGCGTTCCCGTACTACGTGTTCGGTACGCTGGCGTTTCGCCGCGAGCAGTACGACCAGGCCCGGCTGTTGTTTCTGAAAACCGCGAGCCTGGCGCCTGACTATGCCAAGACGTATCGCATGCTGGGGATCATCGCGATGAAACAGAATCGAGACGAGGATGCGGCGGTGTTCCTGCAACGCGCTTTGCTGCTCGATCCGCGCGACGCTGGAGCTCAGGCCAATTTGGGGCTGGTGGCTCAGCGAGCCGGCGACGACGCGGCGGCGGCTCGCCTGTACCGCGACACCCTGGCGCTTGATCCCTCCCAGTTGTTGGCGCGAAACAATCTAGGCACGTTGTACCTCAAACAGCAGCGGTGGGCCGATGCGCTCGAACAGTTTGCGGAATTGCTCGACCGCGCGCCGGACGACTATGACGCCGCGCTCAACCGCGCGGTGGCGCTCAATGCCCTGGGCCGCGGAGAGGAGGCGCGGGCGGCGCTCGAGACGCTACTGGCTCGGTTGCCGTCCGAGCCTCGATTCGACTCGCACCGCCGGGGAGCCGCATTGATTCTCGACCGAGTCGCCCCGTGAGCCGGCCGGCATTGTTGGGAGCCGTGTTTTTCCTGTCCGGCTCCGCCGGGTTGGTGTACCAGGTAGTGTGGGGGCGGCTCCTGGTGTTGGTGTTCGGATCGACCACGATCGCCGTGACCACCGTGCTCGCGGTGTTCATGGGAGGTCTCGCATTGGGCGGGGCATTAGGCGGACGTGTCGCGGCGAGGATTCGTCGCCCGCTCGCGGCGTACGCCGCGATCGAGGTGGCGGTGGCGGCCTACGCGCTGGCGATCCCGTGGCTGTTGACCGCGGCGGTACCGGTGTACCAGACGTTGTGGAGCCAGGTGGCCGAATCGTCGGTGCTGGTACTGGGCGCGCGGCTCGTGCTGGTGGCGGCGATTCTCGCGGTGCCCACGGTGCTGATGGGCGCGACCTTGCCCGTGATCAGCCGCGCGGTGGCCGAGGGGGCGACGTCTGTCGTCGGCCGAGTGGGCGCGTTGTATGCCGCGAATACCGCGGGTGCCATTGCCGGGGCGGTCGGAACCGGATTTCTGCTGTTGCCGGCAATCGGGGTGACCCGGACGATCTACGTCGCGGCCGCCGGAAACCTCGTCGCCGCGGCGACGGCCTGGATGGTTGCACGTCGTGGTTTCGATGCCGACAGGGAGGCGGGTCGACCGACGGATGGGCCTGTCGCTCCGACCGACCGGGCAACGGTTCGACGCGTGGTGGTGACGTTGGGAGTCTCAGGTGCCGCCGCGTTGATCAACGAAGTCGTGTGGTCGCGCGCGCTGAGTCTGGTGCTGGGATCGTCGGTCTACGCCTTCTCCGCGATGTTGGCCACCTTTCTTTCGGGGCTGGCGGCCGGCGCGGCGTGCGGGACGTGGCTCGTGCGACGCACTGCGCCGCGCCAGGCCCTGCTCGGCGCGGTCCAAATCGGCGTGGCGATGGCGTCGCTCGTGACCGTGGCATTGTTGAGCCAGTTGCCGTTTGTGTTGATCGCGTCGGTACGCGCGATGGGGCCCGACGCGATGTCGGTGGTACAGTTTGCCCTCTCGTTTCTCGTCATGTTCGCGCCGACCTTCGGGTTCGGTCTGGTTTTCCCGGTGGCGCTTCACCTGGTGGCGAACGATCCCCGCGCCATCGGCGCGGTGGTCGGGCGGCTGTACGCGGTCAACACGGCGGGAGCCATCGCCGGTGCCGTGCTCGCCGGGTTCGTCCTCGTTCCGTTCGTGGGCGTTCGGGCGAGTCTGTTGGTTGCCGTGGCGGCGTGTCTCGCGCTCGGGGTGTGGCTCATCGCCGGGGATCGATCGATCCCGCGCCGTCTTGCGTTCGGGGGGTCGCTGGGGGCGATCGGCCTCGTGGTGATCGCGGCGGCGAACGTGCCGCCCTGGAGCGCGGTCCTGATGTCCTCGGGGGTGTACTGGAACCTTCCGCGGTATCTTGCGGTGGCGGAGCGGGAAGGAGTGGATGGCGTGAAAGCCAGGTTGGGTCACGGACGGACCCTGTATGAACGCGAGGGCCTGACCGCCACCGTGGTGGTTACGCGGAGCGACGAGGACGGACGGGTGCTGACGATCAACGGCCGGACCGAGTCCGGCGATCCCTTTATGCGCACGCAGGTCGCGATTGGCCACTGGCCATTGTGGTTTGCGCGGTCGGTCGAGCGCGTGTTGGTCATCGGCCTCGGCAGTGGCGCCACCACCGGGTCCGTGCTGCGGTATCCGGTCGGTCGGGTCGACGTGGTGGAACTGGAGCGGGCCGTCATCGAGGCCTCACGCGAGTTCGAACCCGAGAACGGGCATCCACTCGCAGATCCCCGCGTGCGCGTGTGGTCCGAAGACGGGCGGAATTTCTTGCTCCTCTCGCCGGATCGCTACGACGTCATCGTTTCCCAGCCGTCGTTGCCGTGGGTGGCCGGCGCGGCCACCCTGTTCACCGAAGAGTTCTTCGCGGTTGCGGCGTCCCGGCTGCAACCCGGAGGCGTGTTCGGTCAGTGGGTGACGGCCGACGCCATGGGACCCGACGAACTGCGCGCTGTGTTGGCCGCGTTCGTACGGTCATTCCCGTATTTCATCGCGGTGGAGCCGACTCCCGGTGACCTCTTTTTCGTGGGGTCGCCGTCCCCATTGGTCCTGGACCCGGCGCGCGTAGAAGCGGCGTTCGCCGACCCGCGAATCGGGCCGGACCTGACTCGCGTGGACTTCTCGTCTCCGCGGGACCTCTATGCCACGTTGGTGGGTCACAGTGGAACCATTACGCCGTTGCTCCATGGCGTCGTGCCCAATCGTGACGACAATGTGGCGGTGGAATTCTCGGGGCCGCTGGCGTTCGCCCGCATCCTGCAAGGGCGCCGCAGCGATCCGGTGGCCTGGCTGCGGGGAGGATCCGGGCCATGAGGCCGCTGACCGTCAGGGAGCGAGCGGCTGCGTTGGGAGTGTTGTTGGTGGTCACGGTGTTCGCGTATCGCGGAGTCATCGCCAACGGGTTCGTGTATGACGACGCGGTGACGGTCACCAAAAATCCCGCGGTGCGATCGCTGGCCCGCGCGCCTGAATGGATCATCTCGCCGCACGCCTCCAGTGCCAACCGGGGCGGGAAGAACTACCGGCCGGTAGTGGTCGCCAGTTATGGGCTCGATTACTCGTTGTGGGGGGAACGTGCGGCCGGATTTCACGCCACCAATCTGGCGATCCACCTTGCCGTCGTGGTCTTGGTTTATCTGTTGGCCCTCCGCCTGTGGACCGTTGACGTCGTGGCGCTGGTTGCCGCGACGTGGATGGCCCTGCACCCTATCAACGCGCAGGCCGTGAACTACATCACCGCCCGATCGTCCACGCTGGCGGCCGCGTTCGTGCTGGCTGCGGTGGTCCTGTATGATCGCTGGGCTGCAGAACGCGTGATCGCCGGTCCCGGCCGCGGGGCGATGGGATGGATCGCGGGAGCTCTGGGGTGCGGAGTCCTGGCGCTGGGTGCGAAAGAGTCTGCAGCCGTGTTGCCGCTCCTGGTCGTGGTGTGGGATCGCGCGCGGTTCGGTGCGACCGCACCGTGGCGGGCGAGCGTCATCCGATCGCTGCCGTTCTGGGGGCTGCTCGCCGGGTGGCTGGTGTTGCGTCAGATTGTGGTGGGTGACGGGCCGGACCGCGGGGACATGCCGTGGGCATGGGTCATCCAGAGCAGCGCGTTTGCGGCCAAGATCGTCAACACGACGATTGGTCACTCGTTCTGGCCGGTTGGCCTCGCGGTAGATTACGGCTGGCCATTGGCACTGGACTCCGGTGCGATACTGAGGACGTTCGCGGGAACGGGCGCGTTCGTTGCTGTGGCATGGGGCCTGACAAAAGTCGACCGACGGATGGCGTGGTGCGCGGGGTGGTTCTTCGCAGCGCTCCTGCCGGTATTGGTGTTGCCGTTTGTGACGAGACTGGCATTGTACCAGGAGCATCGCGCGTACTTGGCGGAAATCGGCATGACGTGGCTGGTGGGTGGCGCCGTCTGGTGGACTGCGTCTACGATGTCGGCAGGGCGCCGGGCCCGTACCGTTGCCGTGGCGGTCGCGGTTGTGCTGGTCGTGGTCATGGCCAGGATCGACGCCGAACGCACCCGGGTGTGGAGCGATACGGTGCGCCTGTGGGAGGACGTGTTGGCGCAATACCCGCAGAGCGCGGTGGCGCGTGGCGAACGAGGCACGTGGTTAGTGAACAGCGGGCGGTTGGATGAGGCCGAGCGGGAGTTCCTCGCGGTGTTGGGCACCATGCCGAACTATGTCTATTCGTACTTGATGCTCGGTGTGATCTACGCGAAACGGGGCGAACTCGACCGAGCCGTTGCCGCGTACCGGACCGCGTTGGAATTTCGCCCAGCGTTCATCGAGGCGAGGATTCGACTCGGGCTGGCATACGAAGCATCGGGGCAGATTGACCACGCGCTGACCGAATATGACCGGGCGATCCAGGACGATCCGTGGGCCAGTCCGGCGCTCCTGTTCTCGGCACTGATCCTGGCGCGGCAGGGCCGCACCCCAGAGGCGCTTCAGCGGCTCCGGCGGGTGGCGCCGGACGACCCGATTTACCAGGACGTACGAGCCGCGATCGGACGCATCGGCGCCGATCCGAGAGCACCAAGCGGAACGACCTTGGGGGGAGCGTCGTGATGCGGCGGGCCCTGTCCCGGATCATCCACTCGTCCTGGTTCCCGCTCGCAGTGATCCTCGTCATCACTGTCGGGGCATACCACGGCGTGGTGGCGAATCAGTTCGTCCTCGATGACACACACACGGTGGCGCGCAATCCGGCCGTACACTCGCTGGCGCAGGTGGGCGAGTGGTTGGTGTCACCGTACGCGGCCAGCGGGATGAGGGATTACCCGAACTACCGTCCGGTGCTGATCGCCTCGTACGCCCTGGACTATGCCCTGTGGGGCGCCTCGCCCGTCGGATTTCACACAACCAACCTCTTGATCCACCTGGGTGTGGTCATCCTCGTCTTTGTGCTTGGCCGTCGGCTGGCGTCGGAACCTTGGGCGGCGGCTTGCGCCGCGGGGGTGTTCGCCCTGCACCCGATCAACGCCGAGGCCGTCAACTACGTCACTGCCCGGTCGTCGTCTCTGGCCACCCTGGCCGTATTGGGAGCGATCTGGGCCGCCGCGAAGGCGGATGAGCAGGGTGCGCGGACATGGCGCGTCTTGTCCTATGTCCTGGGGATCGCCGCGCTGGGCACCAAGGAAATCGCGGTGGTGCTGCCGGTACTCGTGGTCGTGTGGCGGCGCACCGCATACGGATCCACCGAGCCGTGGGTGGTGACACTGCGGTCTTCGATTTCGTGGTGGCTCCTGGTGGGCGGGTTCTTGGCATTCCGTGCGTGGATTCTCTGGGGGCTCGCGCAATCCGCGATCAGCGGTCCCGGAGTCACGGTTTGGCGTAATGCGCTGCTTGCCCTCAAAATTTACGCCGTGTCGCTGGGGGAGTGGTGGTGGCCCAACGCGTTGGCGGTGGATCACGCCTGGCCGTGGTGGGTGTCGGGCTACGACGCCCTCGTCATTACGGGATCTCTGGCGGCGGCGCTGACCGCAACCATGGTGTTGATGCGCCGAACCCCCCAGCTAGGATGGTACGCGGCATGGTTCTGGGTGGCGATTCTACCGACTGGGGCCCTGGGGTTCGTGAGCCGGTTGACCCTGTACCAAGACAACCGCGTGTATCTGGCGGGCGTGGGTTTGGCGTGGCTGGCGGGTCACCTGATGGCCGCGACGCTCCGGTGGGCGAGTATACGCCCGGTGGGTCGAATCGCGGCGGCGTTCGCGGTCATCGTGATGATCGGTGCCGCGGTCAAGGCCGACGCGGCGCGAACCGCGGTGTGGGCGGACCGCGCGTCGCTCTGGGACGACGTGCTCGCGAAGTATCCCGCGAGCCTCATGGCTCACAACGGGAAAGGAATGGTCGCGTTCGACGCGGGTCGCTTCGAGGAGGCTCGTGACTGGTTCGAGCGCACCGTGCGTTTGTTTCCGGGATACGCCGAGGGCCACAAGAACTTGGGCGTGACATTCACGCGGCTTGGCGATTGGGACCGGTCGATCGCGGCGCTGGAGTTCGCGTTGTCGATTCATCCGGAATACCTCGAGGCCCGGATCACGCTCGGCAAGGTGTACGAACGCATCGGCCGTCCCGACCTCGCGCTGCAGACATACGACCGCGCGCTCACCGATGATCCCGGGCACATGGTCCTGTTAGCGCGTACCGCGTGGTTGTTGGCGCAGATGGGGAGACCCCTTGAAGCGGTGGAACGGTACCGCCGCGTCGTGGCAACCGGCCAGGCCGATCCGGAGACTGTCATGGATTACGGTGTCTTGTTGTTGCGCATGGAGCGGTGGGCCGAGGCTGAACAGGTGTTTTCGTCCATGGCCGCCCGCGATCAGGGCTCCTACGTCGCCCGGTTCAACCTGGGAACCGCGCTGGAAGGCCGAGGAGCGTGGGAGCGAGCGGTTGAGACGTATCGAGGAGCCGCCTCGCTCAACGCCATCGATCCGGACCCGTTCTTTCGGATCGGTGTCTTGTTCAGTAAACAGGAGCGCTGGGGAGACGCAGCGGCTGCGTATAACCAAGCGTTGGCCAGGAACCCTGCGCATGCCCCCACTCATTTGAACCTGGGTATTCTGGCCGAACGTCTGGGAGATTCTTCGGGTGCGAT
Organism: uncultured Nitrospirota bacterium; assembly: GCA_964570625.1. Taxonomy (GTDB): domain Bacteria; phylum Nitrospirota; class Nitrospiria; order 2-01-FULL-66-17; family 2-01-FULL-66-17; genus JBFLXB01. The sequence goes on from CAZMYW010000008.1 coordinate 22,740, forward strand.
GAAGCACTACGAGGCGGTGATCCGAACACCGGTGTCCGGACGCGGAGACGAGGTGTTGCAGGCCCGCGCTCGTGATGCCGTCACGGAATTGCGAAGTGGGAAGCGACAACCAGGGAGGTGAGTGGGCCGTGTGCGAGAGCGAACGCGGGGGAGTCATGATGTACTTCGAGAGGGCGTCATGATGACGGGTCATTCGGGGGTGCGGCACGCGGAACGACGGTGGGTGATCGCGGCCGCGGTGTTGGCACTGCCGTTGATTCTCGGCGTCTACGCCAACGGACTCCGCGGGCCGTTCCAATTCGACGATCGGCACGCGATCGTCGAGAACCCCGCCCTGCGCGGATCCGTTGATTCGGCCTGGTGGGGAGCGAACGCGTGGACGATCGGAGCCGGGCACTACCGGCCGTTGACGTTCGTGACTTACGCGATAAACCTCCGTCTCGGGGGCCTCGATCCCTTCGGCTTTCATCTGTTCAACGTCATCCTGCATTGGGCCGCGTCCGCGACGTTGATCTGGTTGCTCTGGCTCCTGTGCCAACGCAGTACTCCCGCCATCGTGGGGGGGCTGCTGTTCGCCGTGACGCCGGCCAATAGCGAGGCGGTCAACTACGTGGCCGCGCGCTCGTCTCTGCTGGTGGGGTTGTGGAGTGCGGCGTCGGTCGCCGCGTTCGTGCTCTTTCGCCGCGCGCAGGCCGACGATCGTCGGGGGATCGCACTCCTGGCGGGGGTCGGAGCGTTGGTTGCACTGGGTTTAGGCCTCGCAAGTAAAGAGATCGCGGTGACCGTGCCGATCGTGTGGATCTGCTATGACATTGGCTGGTCCCGGGCACTGTCGCGCAAGAACCTCCTCCTGCCGTACGCCGTGGTGGCCGTGCTCGGAATAGGATACTTTTCTACCACCGGTTACTATCACACGCTGTGGGCCGTGCTCTCGGGAGCGCCGAGTGGGGACCGAAACGTGTGGGTCAACCTGTGGAGCCAACTGGCGGCGTTTCCCCTGCACGTGGCGGTGTTCGTGTGGCCCTTCTCGCTCACGGTCCTGCACGATGTGCCGATTCTGGACTCGCCGTGGCGGCCGGCGGTGTTCGCCGGGGCGGCGTTCGCCCTGGCCGTCTTTGCAGTGAGCGTGTACTGGCTGGTCAAAGCTCCCGATGTACGTAAGCCGGCCGGGTTTTTGCTGCTGTGGTGGATCGTGTCGCTGCTTCCCGCAACAGTCTATCCGCTCCATGTGTTATTTCAGGAACATCGAGATTACTTGCCCTGGATGGGACTGGCGGGGGTGATCGGGCTTGCGGCGGGAGCGATGTGGGATCGTATGGCATCGCGCTCGTTCACTTGGTGGGCGCTCGTGGGCGGTGGGCTCATCATTGTCGCGGTCTGTTCCTTCATGACCGTCAAACGGAATGCGGTGTGGGCTGACACGCTTCGACTATGGACCGACGCGGTCACACAGTCGCCCGCTCATCCTGTGGTGCGGGTCAATTTGGGGAACGAATACCTGAGACGGGGCGATGGTGATCGCGCGCTGGCCGAATACCGTGAGGCAATCAGACTGCAGCCGGACTACGGCTTGGCTCACCACAACGTCGGACTGCTCCACGCAGGGCGCGGGGAATACGCGCAGGCCCGGGCGGCGTTTGAACAGGCCGCGGCGTTGACCCCGGATGCGGCGGAGCCGCTCGCCGAGTTGGGGGCCGTGTATGAAATACTGGGCGACACGGCCTTGGCGCAGGACGCGCTCACCAGAGCCGCCACGGCCTTAGCGCGGAGGCCGCACCCCCCGGCCGCACGGCTTTCCGTGGCCGATGCGCTGGCAAAAAGCGGGCGCTGGATGGAGGCCGGGGCGCACTACCAGGCCGTGCTTACCCAGGAGCAGGACCAGCCGTCGTTCCTTTCCGCAAAGGCCTACTTGGGGCTGGGCTACATGGCCGAGCGTGCTGGTCGTCCCGAGGAGGCGCTCGTAGCGTATGGGAGAGCGCTCGAGATCGACCCTCAATTGAACGACGCGCTGTTTAACTCGGCCAACGTGTTGCTAGCGGCAGGCCGCTATCCCGAGGCGACTGGTGCCTATAAACGCCTGCTCGCCAACGCCCCGGGATTCTTTCAAGCGCGGTTTAACCTGGGCCGACTGTACGAGCGGGAAGGTCGGCTCAGCGAAGCCGGCCGCGAGTACCTGGCATTTCTGCGCGACGCGCCCGCAGGACCAAGGTATGCCTCCGCCCGGGCGTACGCGGCCTCCCGCGTCGGGTCAGACGAGCCATTGAACGGGCCGACGGAACGCGCGCCGTGACGGTCGCGCAGGTTGAGCCGCTGGTGTCGGTCATCGTCGTCAACTGGAACGGCGAAGCCTACCTCGCCGAAGGCATCGACTCCCTGCTCGCGCAAACGTATCCGCGGGTCGAGATCATCGTGGTGGACAATGCCTCCATCGACGGGTCGGTTCGATTGCTCACCGAGCGATACGGCGGAAAGATTCGTCTGATCGTGATGGAAGCGAACCTCGGATTCACTGGCGGGAACAACGCGGGGTTTGCGGTGGCGAAAGGCGACTACCTGCTCTTGCTCAACAACGACGCGGTGGCTGATCCGGGATGGGCGGCCGCGTTGGTGCGCGAGGCGGAGTCGGAACCCCGTGTGGGGATGTGCGCGTCGAAGATTGTATCGTACGATGACCCAACGGTCATCGACAGCGCGGGGTTGCTGCTGGCCCGCGACGGGTTGGGCCGCGGCCGCGGCCGCCTGGTCCGCGACGACGGCCGGTTCGATCGGCTCGAAGATGTTCTGATGCCGAGCGGGTGCGCCGGCCTCTACCGGCGGGCCATGCTGGATGAAATCGGGGTGTTCGACGAGCGGTTTTTCATGTACTGCGAGGACGTGGACCTGGGCCTGCGGGGCCGGGTGGCCGGGTGGCGTTGTCGGTACGTGCCGAATGCCGTGGTGCGGCACCGGTACTCGCAGTCAGCCGGGGGGTATTCGCTGCGGAAGATTTTTCTCGTCGAACGCAACCGCGTGTGGGTGATGCTCAAGTCGTTCCCGTGGGTGATGATCGCGCTCTCGGTTCCGTGGACGGCGGTGCGCCTGTGTTGGCACGTTTCTGCGGCCTGGCAGGGGCGTGGCGGCGCGGGCCGCGCCATGGAAGCCGTGAGTGTGCCAGCGCTGGCCGTCACCATGTTGCGGGCATACCTCGCGGCGGCGGCGGGGGCCTGGTCGGTATTACGTAGGCGGCGGGGTGTCGCCTCGATCGTGGCGTTTTCCCGATGGCTCCGTTATTATGGAGTTTCTGCGCGTGACGTGGCGATGACGGAGTGAATCACCTCGGGTTGGGTTGTTCGACGGCATTCACCGGGCGAGTAATGGCAGATACTTCGGCGAGTTGAGATGTATCGTGGTCGATCAATAGGGGTCGTGATCCCAGCCTACAACGCGGAGCGCTCGATCCGAAAAGTAATAGAGGGCATTCCGCCGTGGGTTGACCGGGTGATCGTGGTGGATGACGCCAGTCGGGACAACACGTTTCGCGAGGCCGAAACCTTCCCGGCGACCAATCTCGTAGTGCTCCGCCACGACGTCAACCAGGGGGTGGGCGGCGCAACGATGACGGGATTTCAGCGGGCCTTGGACGAGGGCCTGAAAATTGCGGTTAAGATGGATGCGGACGGCCAAATGGATCCCACGTATCTCCCCACGCTGCTGGACGCGGTGACGATCCAGGGGTACGACTACGCCAAAGGCAACCGATTTCTGCACTCGGCAGAGCTCTCGTCCATGCCGCGATACCGGCTCTTCGGAAACTTCGTCCTCACGTTCTTGACCAAACTCACGTCGGGCTACTGGAACGTGTTCGATCCACAAAACGGCTACCTGGCTGTTCGACGCGAACCGCTTTCGCGGCTGAACTTCGAGCGAGTCGCCAAGCGGTTCTTCTTCGAAAACGATCTATTGATCCACCTGAACATCCTCAATTACCGCGTCAAGGACGTGCCCATCCCTGCGCTGTACGGGGACGAGGTATCGCACCTTAAGGTCTCGCACGTGCTCTGGTCGTTTCCCTTGTACCTTTTTCGCCGGTTCTGGTATCGCATCTACCAGAAGTATGTCCTGCGGGACTTTTCGCCGATCGCAGTGTTTCTCCTCTTGGGACTGTCGTTTTTCTTCTGGGGCACGGGTTTCGGGCTCTACACGTGGTGGCGTTCCGCGACCACCGGGGAGATCGCGACCACCGGCACGGTGATGTTGAGCGTCCTGCCGTTTTTGATCGGGTTCGAACTACTGCTGCAGGGCGTGATTCTGGACATTCAGGGCACGCCGAAATGAGCGAGCAGGCCACGGAGGCGTGATGGCGATCGAGAAGGAACGCTTGAGTCCGGATGCGGCGGTCCCCCGATGGGTCTGGCTTGAGCATCTGGCTCGTTACGAGTTCGGCGCTCGATTCGTGAAGGGAAAAACTGTTGTGGATTGTGCATGCGGGGCCGGCATCGGTTCCGAGACGTTCGCGAAGGCCGGGGCGGCGTCGGTGGCCGCGTTCGATGTGTCCGAACAGGAGATCGAACAGGCCCGGCGAAAGAATACGCTGCCGCAGCTGTCTTTCCGACATGCGAGTGCGTTGGCGCTGCCGATCGCGTCGAGTTCGATCGACGTGTACATTTCGTTCGAAACGATCGAACACGTCAACGAGGATCGGGAGTTTCTGGCCGAGGCCCGGCGGGTGGTGAAACCAGGCGGGATCTTCATCTGCTCGACCCCGAATCGGCCGGTGACCAACCCCGGCAAGACGATCTCGGATAAACCCTGGAACCGGTTTCACGTTCGAGAATATTCACGACCAGAGTTCGTGGAGAGGCTACGGGCGGTCTTTCCCCAGGTGGAACTCTTCGGACAAAACCCGAAGCCCGCCTGGTTGGCCCAATCAATTGAAGGGCTGGGGCGGGTGTTGCCCCTGCACGGAGCGGTGCGTGTGAATCAGGTGATGAAACTCCCGCAGTTCTTGGTCGACAACCTCCAGCGCCACGCGGTGCGCGAACCGACGCCGGGTTATGCCGACGAGTATCTGGTCGCGGTGTGCCGATGATCGTCGTCCGATGTATCGGGTTGACAGGGCTGGGAGCGCCGCCTCAGATGGCGCGCGATCTTTCTCAGGGAGGGTTCGATCGGTGAAAGCGCTCATTACGGCAGGCGGCAAGGGGACTCGCCTGCGTCCCATCACCCACACCTCCAACAAACATCTCATCCCGATCGCGAACAAACCCATGATCGCCTACGCCCTGGAAGCCGTGGCGGACGCCGGGATTCGTGAAGTCGGTATCGTCATCAATCCGGACACCGGGGAAGAGATTCGGCAGGCGTTGGGAGGCGGTGAGGCCTGGGGGCTCAAGCTCACGTACGTGGTTCAAGATGCGCCGCGTGGCCTGGCGCACGTGGTGCGTGTGGCGCAGGACTTCATCGGCGGTGAGCCGTTTGTGTTCTATTTGGGCGACAACGTGATTGTTGGCGGCATTCGGCAGTTCGTCGAGGAATTTTCGCGATCGGGCGACCACTGTCGGCTCGTCTTCGCCCGGGTGCGAGACCCTGAGCGGTTCGGCGTGCCCGAGGTGCGCAACGGCAAACTGGTCGGGGTTCAGGAGAAGCCCGCTCAGCCCAAGAGCGACTTCGCCGTGACCGGAATCTACGTGTACGACCAACACATCTTCGAGGCGGTGCACGCGATCACTCCCAGCGCGCGAGGGGAGTTGGAGATCTCCGACGCTCACCAGTATCTCCTGGAACGCGGCTACCGCGTCGGGTATTCGGAGATCACCGGCTGGTGGAAAGACACGGGGAAGCCGGAGGATCTGCTCGAAGCGAACCGCCTGGCGCTCGATAAGATCCGCGAACAGCCCGAGGCCTTTCGCCCCGGCCAGGTGGACGCGAAGTCCGACATCGCCGGCAAGGTGATTCTTGAACCAGGCGCCACGGTGATCGGCAGCCAAATTCGCGGGCCCGCAATCATCGGCGCCGGGACCGTGGTGGAGAACTCATACATCGGGCCCTTTACGTCGATCGGGGCCGACTGCGTGCTCCGCAACAGCGAAGTGGAGTACAGCATCGTGCTGGAGCGGTGCCGCATCATCGACGTGGACACCCGCATCGAGCGCAGCCTGTTGGGCCGCGAGGTCGAGCTCCTGCGCTGCGTCACCAAGCCGATGACGCATAAGTTTATCGTCGGCGACCAGAGCCGGATCGAGCTCACGTGAAGCTGCTGGTCACCGGAGGGTGCGGGTTCATCGGTAGTAACTTTGTTCGCTATGTCCTCCGCGTGCACCCGGACGACTCGGTCATCAATCTCGACAAGCTCACCTACGCGGGGAACCCCGAGAACGTGCGGGAGGTGGCGGACGATCCGCGTTATCGATTTGTCCACGGAGACATCTGCGATGCCGTCGTGGTGGATTCCGCCGCTAAAGAGGCGGAGGTCATCGTCAACTTCGCGGCCGAAACACACGTGGATCGGTCGCTGCTCGATCCGGGGTCGTTCATCAAGACCGACGTGGATGGGACCCGCGTGTTGTTGGAAGCCGCCCGGCGTTACGGGCATCAACGCTACATCCAGATCTCGACCGACGAGGTCTACGGGTCCACGTTGGGTGCGGCGTTTGTGGAGACCGATCCGCTCAGGCCGAGCAGTCCCTACGCGGCCTCCAAGGCGGGTGGGGACCTGATGGCCATTGCCTATCACATGACCTATGGCGTACCGGTGATCATCACGCGAGCGTCGAACAACTTCGGACCGTACCAGTACCCTGAAAAGCTCATTCCCCTGTTTATCACCAACGCGATCGATGATCAGCCGCTGCCCCTGTACGGGGACGGGCTGAACGTGCGCGATTGGCTGGCGGTGGAGGATCACTGCGAAGCGGTTGACGTGGTCCTGCGACGCGGCGTGGTCGGCGAGATCTACAACGTGGGCGGAGGGAATGAGCGCACCAACCGGGAGATCACACAGGCGATCCTCGCCGGCTTGAACAAACCGCAGTCTCTCATCAAACCCGTCGCCGACCGACCGGGCCACGACCGCAGGTACGCCCTCAACGCGGACAAGCTGGCCGCGCTCGGGTTTCAGCCGCGCCGGCGGTTCGAGGTCGCGCTCAGCGAGACCATCGAGTGGTATCGGACCCGCGAGTCCTGGTGGCGCCCGATCAAATCCGGAGAGTTCCGGGCGTATTACGAACAACAGTACCGGACGATCCGCTCATAGCGGATCGTCGATCCAGACCAACGAACGTCAGTGGATGGTTCTCTCTGCGATGACCTGATATGCGTGTCTTTCTCACCGGTGTCACGGGCCAACTGGGGATCGCGCTGCGACACGCGCTACACGACGTGGATCTCGTCGCGCCGACCGAGGCCGAGGCGGACATCACCGACGAGTCCATTATCGGGCGGATCGCGGACGGTCGGCCCGAGGTGGTGATCCACGCCGCGGCCTACACCGACGTCGACGGCGCTGAATCTCATCCCGATCGGGCCTACGCCGTGAACGCGACGGGCACCAGGAACGTGGCGCGCGGCGCGGCCAAGGCTGGCGCGCGTCTGGTGACGATCTCCACCGACTACGTCTACGACGGGACCAAAACCGCTCCGTACGTCGAGGAGGATCCCGTGGCTCCCCAGTCGGTGTACGGAGCGAGCAAACTTGCCGGGGAACGCGAGGCGCTCGCGGCTGCGCCCGACGCGGTGATCCTCCGGACCGCGTGGCTCTACGGCGATGGGAAGAACTTCGTCCGCACCATGATTCGTCTGGCTGGGGAACGGAACGAGTTGCGGGTGGTCAGCGATCAGCTGGGGTCTCCCACGTCCGCCGACGATTTGGCGCGGGCCGTTCGGGCGCTGCTCGACACTCGGGCGGCCGGCGTCTACCATGCCGTCAACACCGGCTCGTGTTCGTGGCATGAGTTCGCGGTGGCGATTTTCGGGCTGGCCGGGCTTGATCGGCGGGTGATTCCCATTACGACGAGCGAATTGAGCCGTCCCGCGAAGCGCCCGGCGCGTTCGGTGCTGGATTGTTCCAAACTGACCACGCTGGGTATCCGAATGCGTTCCTGGCAGGACGCACTCGCCGACTACCTGCGCACTCCGGCCTCGCGGCCTTGAGGGCGCGATGTCTAGGGTTGGGGGTATGTGGAGCGGTGGTCTGTCGGCGGTTGCCGCCGGGCTGGCCATCGCCTGCGCTGCGGGATCATTCGCACGCGCCGCGGATGAAGTCGCTGAGGCGCCGCTCATCATCCATCAGATCACGGCTGATCCTGGTGATGCCGACCGATTCTACGCCATCACCAGCAACATGGGCGTCCTCGCGAGCCGCGATGGAGGCCTGCGCTGGTTCCACGCGAACCACGGGCTGCGCAGCTTCACTCACCACGCCCTGATCGCGGTCGGGGCGGCAGGGTCCGAACCACCCCTCTTGCTGGCCGGGGGGTGGGGAGGCGGGGTGTCGATCAGTCGGGATCGGGCGGCGACGTGGACCGAGCGCAACGGCGACCTCAGCACCACCGCGATCGACGCGCTCGCGACAGATCCGAGCGACGCATCGCGTTGGTACGCGGCCACATCCACCGGCGTGTTCCGGTCCATGGACGAAGGCCGGCACTGGGAGCCGTTTGGTCAGGGGCTGCCGACGCTGTCGGAAGCCGTGGGGTACAAATCACTCGCCATCGAGCGTGGCGGACGCATCTGGCTTGGTACCGAGGGCGGATTGTTCCGGCGGGAACGAGACACGGCCCGGTGGGTCGAGGACCCGGACCTGGGTTCTGCGCGCGTAACGACCGTGGTGAGCGATCCGCGTATCGGACGAGTGTACGTGGGCACCATCAAACAAGGGATCTCTGTGGGCGCCGGCCACGGGTGGCAACGTGTGGGAGACCCCAGCTGGTTCGTCAGCCAGATTGTTCTTCATCCGCGGGAGCCGTCCCGGGTATACGCGGCGACTCGTGGAGCGGGCGTGTTCACGTCGGATAACGCCGGAGCAACCTGGAAGCCGTTGGGCAAGGGCCTCTCCGACCCCGATGTGCGAAGTCTCGCGGTCCACCCTGCAAACCCTTCACGGCTTGCAGCGGGAACCACGTCGGCGGCGATCTTCTACTCGCACGACGGCGGAGCGTCGTGGCGTGCGGCCGAGCGCGTCACGCGTCGGACCATGACCCAACTCGTCGCGATGCTCGCGTCGGGTGCGCCTCGTCGCGACGCCCCACCGGTCCCGCCGGCATTCGCCAAGTGCAATCGGTGTCACGGATGGACGCACGAGGGGCTCAACGCCAAACACACGTATTGGCGGGTCCCGCCGAATCCTCGCCAATGGGGCCCTACCGTGGAGCGGATGGCGGCACGCGCCGAGTTAACGGAGGAGGAACGCGCCGACGTGACTCGGTTTTTGATCGAGTACAGCGGAGCGGCGACGCCGTGACCGCTGCTCGACTGTTCGTGCTGATGATCGCCGCCTCGTTGTCGGGCGGAGCTAACGCCCCGGCGCCAGACACCAAGGCCGTCACGATCCTGTCGACGCGTTGCGGTACCTGCCACGGAGTCACCATGGACACGCGATGTGTGGCGGGTGACTGCACGACGCGCAGCCACACGATCGAACCGAGGCCGTGGAATCTGGTGCTCGCGTGGATGCAGGCCATGGGTTGCCTGCTGACCGAACCGGAGCGCGTCGATCTCGAGCGATATTTGATGGGCCGGTACCCCAAGGTCCCGGCGATGGCGTGGGAGCCGCTCGACCCGGTGCCCGCCGGATGGAATGTGGTCGCGCTGAAACCGTTTCGAGATCACCTCTACGCCGGCATCGAGGGAGCCGGCACCGCGCTGCGCCTGGAGGGCCGATCGTGGCGCCCCGTCTTGACGACGGAGGCGTACACCGTGTATGGGTTGGTGGCGTTCCGGAATCGTCTGGTGGCCGGCACCAATCAACCACGCGCCGAGGTGTGGAGCAGCGCCGACGGCGGGCAGTGGGCCCATGACGCCACGTTGCCGACCGAGGAGCGGGGGATCATCGCGCTCGGCGTGTTTCGCGACGCGTTGTACGCGGGGACCACACGCGGACGTGTCTATCGGACGACCGACGGTCGCGCGTGGTCGCCGGCGGGCTTGCTGCTTCCGGAGGCGGAGCACGGGTTCTCGAACTGGGTTCGGTTTCTGGTCCCGTTCAACAACGACCTGTACGCCGGGGTCGAAGCGGCTGGGGTGTTTCGGAGCCGTGACGGCGTGACGTGGGAGTCGGTAAGCCCGGCGGCCGGACCACGGACCGGAGTTCGGGCCGCGGCGGTGGTCGGCGGATGGTTCTATGTGGGGACGACGCGGGGGGGCGAGGTCTGGCGGAGCCGTGACGGCGAGGCGTGGGAGCGGGTGTTCGCCGCGCCCGAATCTCGCGGTGGACGCGGAGGGTACGTGGCTTCCCTGGTAGAGGCCGGAGGCGCGCTTTTCGCGGCCGTGAACGGCCGCGTCCATCGCAGCCGCGACGGGAAGTCCTGGCACGAAGTGGGAGAATTGACGCCGTTTACGATCGAGGCGATGCAGCCGTTCGGCGGCGCGTTGTACGCCGGAACCACCCTCCCACCGCGCGCGTGGGTGTATCGAAGCCCCGTGACGAGTCCGCTCGACGGGTCCGATCCCGGAGCGTCGCGATGAACGCCCGGGCTTGCGGCGCGATCGTCCTGGCGGCGGGGATCGTTGCGTGTTCGGGCGCGCCGCCGCAGCAGCCTGAAGCCTCACACCAGGGGGCTCCCCAACCTTCCATCGTGGTGACGCACGTGGCGATCCATTCCGCGAGACCTCACGTCGTTCTCGCGCTCACCAACTTCAGCATCGGTCTGCTCAAAAGCGTCGACGAGGGGCGGCACTGGGAAACCGCGAACCAGGGCATTCGGAGTTACTCGCTGTATCGGCTGGCGGTCGATCCACGTAATCCCGACGTGGTGTATGTGGGAGCCGGCGGGGGCGGGCTCTATAAAAGCGTAGATGGCGCGCGGACGTTCGTTGAGCAGAACAACGGACTGAACAATACCAACATCGGATCGATCGTCCTGCATCCCGAAGCGGTCGATCGCGTCTACGTGGTCACGTCAACCGGGGTGTTCGTGAGTCGAGACGGGGCGAACTCGTGGACGGCGTGGAACCAGGGCGACGACTTCACTCAAAGCCAGCAGTTCCAGGACTTAGTGGTCCTGCCAGGTGATCCCGAGACCGTGCTGTTGGCGTCCAATCGCGGTGTGTGGAGACGGCGTGTTTCCGATCCCGCGTGGGCGCCGGCGTCTCCCGACTTGGAGGGGCGATCCATCACCGTGTTGGCTCGGCATCCCGACGGGCGTCGGGTCTTTGCCGCGGCGCTCCGCGATGGAAACACGTTGCTGGGCGGAGGCCTCTTTGTCAGTGAGGACGCAGGGGCGGTGTGGACTCGATGGGATCGCAACGACCGGCTGTCCCGCGAGTGGATTCGTCAGGTGTGGTTCGATCCGGGGGGGCGGCTGGCGTATGCGGCGACGTCGACATCGGGCGTGTTGCGCAGCATGGACGGCGGGTTGACGTGGGACCGACGCGACGGCGGGCTGCCGACGCCGGACGTACGAACCATCGCGGTGGATTCGCGGCGGCCCGAGCGACTCTACGTCGGCACTTACGGCCATGGCGTGTTTAGATCCGACAACGGGGGCTCCGGGTGGCGGCCGCTGGACCAGGTCCCGGTGTTGGACGCCGACACCATCATCGCCTCGCTCAAAGTTCCCGATCCTACGCGCCGTACGGTGGGGTTGATCCCCCCTCCCGCATTTTCGAAGTGCAACGGGTGCCATGGGTGGACCGATCCTGAACTGAATCAGGCCGCGCGCAGTTTCTGGCTCGTGCCGGCCAACCGGCGAGATTGGGGACCGACCGTACATCGTATGGCGGCGATTGCGGGTTTGTCGCCGGCGGAAGAGGAGGAGGTGGAGGAATTCTTAACGGCCTATTCGTTGCGGCGACAGCCGTGAAGCGCCCAGGCGCGATCCGGATCTTGGTTGCGCGGGTGGTGTTATGCGGGGCGTCGGCGGTGCTGTCCGCCTGTCTGGCGCACGGCCCCGTGGTGTATGTGTCGGACCTCGACGCCGATAGCGTGGTGATCATCGACCCCGAGACCCGAAAGGTAATCGCACGGATCACCGAAGTGGCGCAGCCGTCTGGCCTGACGCTGGCGCCGGACGGGCAAACGGTGTACGTGGGCGGACAGGGTCGGACAGTGACTGCGATCCGCCTGCCGGAGCGCAGCGTGGATCGTCTGGAGGCGGGCGCGGTACCCCAGGCGGTCGATGTGTCTCCCGACGGACGGGTGCTGTTCGTCGCGAATGCCAAGGACCAGACGCTGTCGGCCATTTCGCTCAAGACCGGTCACCTGTTGGCCCAACCTCGAGTCGGTGCCTTGCCAATTGCGGTGGCGGCGATTCCCCGTCGACCGGCGGTCTACGTGGTGAACTATTTTTCAGGCACCGTGTCCGTAATCTCCACCGTGGCGTATTCGGTGGTCGCGACGATTCCGGTCGGCATGTTTCCCGTCGATATCGCGGTCTCCGAGGATGGGCGTTTCGCGTACGTCACGAACCAGCGGCCGGGGTCCGTGTCGGTCATCGATATCACGCGGGACGCGGTGGTGGCTACGGTGGCGGTGGGTCTCAATCCGGTCGGCATCGCGTTGGCGCCGGACGGTGATGCGGTGTACGTGGCGAATAGCAGCGCCGACACGGTGTCGATCGTCTCGACCGCCACGGATCGCGAGGTGGCGGTGATTCCGGTGGGTGCCACGCCGTGGCGGGTGAGCGTGTCGCCGGACGGCGGCCGGGTGTACGTGATCCATCGCGACACCGACCAGATTGCGGTGATCGATGTCGTTTCGCGCCGTGTCGTGGCATGGCTGGCAACGGGCGCCGCGAACGGACTGATGGGGATCGCCGTTGTTCCCCGTTGACGCCGTCCTCCGGGGGATGGTCCGGTGCCTGCTGGCAACGGCGGTGCTCGCCGGTTGTGCGGGACGTGTGCCGGACGGACACAAGCCGGGTCCAACCGAGACCCTTCGCGTCGGTTCGGAGATGGTGCTGTCCTCTCGGGCGACCGACGAGGAAGAAGATCCGGTGCCGTCGTGGAACGGCCGGCGGTTTCTCGTGGTGTGGCAATCCACCCGCCGTGGTCCGAGCGACGTGTATGGCACGTGGGTGAGCCCGGATCAGACGGTCGAGCCCCGCGATGGATTTCCAATCGGTCAAGGACCCTCGGACACGCTGTTCCCCGACGTGACCTGGGGTGGTGACGTTCACTTCGTCCTCTGGCAGGACCTCCGCAGCCGGCGCAACTGGGAAATCTACGGCACACGCGTACGCGCCGATGGGACGGTCCTCGACCCGGATGGTGTGGCGATCGGGGTAGGATCCGGGAATCGCCGGCACCCGCGTGTGGCATGGAGCGGTCGCGTGTTTCTGGCGGTGTGGATGCAAGAACGATCGGGAACCGGTTGGGACATTGTGGCGTCGCGGATCGCGCCGGACGGTGGGGTGCTCGACCCGGAGGGGATCGTGGTGGGTGGCGGAGACAGGGATCAAACGCGGCCCGCGGTGGCGTGGAACGGACGGACCTTCGTGGTGGCGTGGATGGACGCGCGCCGGGGCGAGACCGACATCTCAGCGGCGCGGGTGGATCAAGAGGGGCACGTGCTGGATGCTCACGGAATCGCGGTCTCCATCGCCGAAGGCGAACAGGGGTATCCGGCGGTGGGCGGGCTCACCGGATCCGGCGAGAGCCTGATCATGTGGGTCGACAAACGAGTCGGAGAGACCTACGCGTTGTACGGGACGACGCTCACTCCCGACGGTGGGGTCAAGGATCCTGCAGGCGTGGCGTTTTCCACGGCGCCTCGGCTCCACATGTTTCCGGCGGTGTCGTGCCGGTCCGAGGACTGCCTGGTGGTGTGGGAGGAGGGACATCCGTCAACCGGCCCCATGACCAAAATTACCGACCTGGTGCGCGACGTCCAGGCGTTGTCGTGGCGGCGCGATCGAACGGCGATCCCGTTTACCGTCGTGCCTGGTTCGAAAGGCAACCACTTCACCACGGTCGTGGCTGGCGCGTCCGGGTACCTGGTCACGTGGAAGGACTATCGCACCGGGCGCGCCGAATCCCTCGGCCGATTGATCGAGCTTCGTTGATGACGCGGCGTCGGGTGGCCGGGATAGCCGCGTCTGTGTCCATGGGGATCGGTGTGGCGATGCTGGTCGTGGCTCAACCCACCCTGGCCGAACCGTTGCTGATCAACCACATCGCGGTGGCCCCGTCCGCGCCATCCGTGCTCTATGCAGCGGGTCGTCCCACCGGCATCTTGAAGAGTACTGACCGCGGTCTGACGTGGGCGCCCGCCCGCGACGGCATCCTCAACACCAGTGCGTACCATGTGGTGGTCCACCCGAAAGACGCGAACACCGCGTACGTGGGCACGTTCGGCGGCGGGGTGTACCGCACGAGAAACGGGGGGCGGGCCTGGGAGGCGGTGAATCGGGGTCTCGGGAACACCAACATCCATGCCTTGATCCTCGATCCGTCGCGGTCTGAGCGCTTGATCGCGGCGACGTCCACCGGCGATGTTTTTCAAACCCTGGACCGCGGCGATCGGTGGACCCCGTATGGCGAAGGGTTGCCCGTGATGGAGGGGGAGGTCTTGGCCTCGTTTCTGATCCGTTCAGGCACGGCTTGGTTGGGCCAGGGCACGTTCTTTTCGCGTAGCGCACGTGACGCGACGTGGCGGGCGACGGGGCAGGATCTCAGCGCCGCGGCGATCTCGGCCCTCGCGGAGGACTCTGAGGGGCGGTTCTACGCCGGGACCCGCCGGCAAGGACTCTTTCGGTCGGACGACCGAGGGCTCACGTGGACACGGGGCGGTCCCGAGTTTGGGCGGGGGTGGGTACGCCTGGTCTTACCCGGTCCCGCGGGAACGAACCGAGTGTTCGTCAGCGTGCTTCGTCAAGGCCTGTTTCGCAGCAACGACAGGGGAAAGACCTGGACCAAGGTGGGTGGAGGTCTGCCGCCGAACGACGACGTTGAAGCCCTGGTTGGAGCCCCGAATGATCCCGACCGGCTCTACGCGGGCACGCACGACCACGGGTTGTTCCTGTCGGTTGACGGGGGACTCCGGTTCCAGGCTCCGGAACGCGTGGTGCAAGAGCCGGTGGCGGATATCATCGCATCGCTGGTCGATCGTCCCGTCCGCCGCCCGGTCACTCCCGCTCCAGCGCCTCCCCTTGCCTTCCAGAAGTGTTCCGGGTGTCACGGGTGGGCCGATCCGCTGCTGAGTCGCAAGCCCACCTACTGGCGTGTGGCGCCGAATCAGCGGGACTGGGGGCCGACCGTCGCCCGGATGGCCCCTGGAGCCGGGCTGAGCGCCGAAGAGCAACTCCAGGTGGCCGAGTTTCTCACCCAGTACACGGGCGGGCCTCGCGCCGGCGACTGACACGATTGGCACGGGACTCGGCCGAGCCACCGTCGTCAGGCGAAGAACACCTCGATGGACTCCTCGCTCTACCCCGCGGTCACCGTTCGTAGCGTCGGGTATTGATATCCGCGAGGTGCCGGTACACGTCGTGAAACTGCTCGGTTGTCAGGTTGGGATCGGTCAGACGTGCCACGTCGTCCTGAGTGATGGGGTACTGGAAGAGTTCGTCGAAGATGGAGGAGCCGAAGCCCACATAGTGTGGTGCGAGGCGTTCTTCGGGTAACAACAGGGTGACCCCGCCGTTGTATTCCTGAGCGAGGCGGAACACTAGGCGAGCGATGGGTGCGGGCACATCCCGGCCGATCGCGATGTTCGTCGGCGGACGCCCCGCGCGGTAGACCTGAGCGCGCACTTTGGTGATGCCCATTGTGGCGAAGGCTTCCTTGATGGCCGGAAGGGTGTCTTTCCGGTCGGCGGCGAGTGCAAGCTCCACCAGGATGGGGCTTGGGGTGGATACGGACGCGGGATTCTCGTCGGCCGACCGTGCCGGAACGCTCCAGGTGGAGCCAATTGCTAAGGACATCGCGACCATGATCACAACCAGACGTTGGTGACGCATGCAGACCTCCACCTTGGGAATCGGGCAGAATTCTACCAGAAACGCGTGGGCGATGGCATGGCGGTCTGTCCTCGCGCTAAACACCGGTATCGGCGTGGAGACCGTAAGCGTCCGCCCGCCACCAGGCGCGGCTTCGGACCGACTTTCAGACCGACTTTCAGCTTGACAAGGTGGGGGAATACGGGCTATAAGGAACCGGTTTTTTTGGAGAGAACGACCCGCGATCCTCCTGTCGGTCGTTGCACCGTTCGCGAACACGATGTGCCATTCCCGTAGTCCGAATTCATGAGACCACTCCTGTCAACGTTCGGACTACGTCGATGTACCCAGTATGGTGTAGAGCCCAAGTTTCGGATCGGAACCAGCCAAGTTATTCGTAACGAGGAGGGAGAATTGCGATGAGACAGAAACACGATGTGATGGATCTTGGACGGATCGGCGTGCTTGCCGGAATCCTGGTGCTGGGCGGTCCCCTGGCTCACGCCGAGCAGGCTTCGGACCATGGCAGTCATGACATGCACCAGATGATGCAGGACATGTCGATTCCGGAGCCCGCGAGCGACGTCAAAGCTCCCGAAGGGGTCACGTACCAGAAGGCCGGGGTGGAGCTCATGAACGCGCTGGGCGAGCGGCTCGATCAGGAGATCGCGAAGGCCGGCGGCAACCTAGGCGGCTACACGTCGAGCGGAGAAGCCCATGCGATGATGCAGGGCATTCCGCTCCGCATCAGTGCGACCGAAGAATCGGTGGCAACGGGTGGGCGCTGCCCCACGGGCGTTCCGGTCAAAGTCTTCGACATCTCCGCCATCAACGTCGAGATCACCATCAACCGGTTCATGGACTATTTCCCCGGGTACCTGTATGTCCTGACCGAGGAACTCGACAAGGTTCGGGCCGAAGAGAAGAAGAATAAGGTGGCTCGCGAGAGCAAGGATGAATTTCCCGCGTCCGGGGTGTCGCTGGGTTTGCAGGGCGACATGCTCCAGCCGCTGGTGGTCCGCGCGAACGCCGGCGATTGCGTCCGCATCACATTGCGAAATCAGACCGAGAACGATGAGCCGGTGAGTTTGCACCTCCATGGATCGGGGATGATCGTAAAGGCCACGGGTCAGGCCGCGACCATGACGAACAAGGATTCGTTGGTCATGCCCGGCAAGACCCAAGAATTCGAGTGGTATATCCCCGGGGATGAAACCGATAAAGGGCACCATTTCCACAGTCACGCGGTGCGCGAACAGTGGGCGCAGGGCATGTTCGGCTCGCTGGTGGTCGAACCCCGCGGGTCCCGCTACCTGAATCCCTGGAACGGCCAGGAAATGAAATCCGGTTGGATGGCCACGATCGACGATCCGAACGGTCCCGATTTCCGAGAATTCGCGATCTTCTACCACGAAATCGGCGACGAGGTGTTCCGGATCAACATGAAGCAAGACGGCCAGTTGCTCGATCAACGCGACCAGCTGACGGACACTTACCGTCCGGGCGGCCGCGGCTTGAACCTGCGCAGCGAAGCGCACGGCACTCGGCTAGCGCTCCAACAGGCGCGCCACGGCATTCACGACGAGTCGCAAGCCTACGGGTCGTACACCTTCGGCGATCCCGCGACCACCGTGCCGCGTTCGTACCTGGGCGATCCCGTCAAGTACCGGATGATGGGCGGGTCCGAGGTCATCCACTCGCACCACTTGCACGGCGGGAGCGACCGCTGGCCGCGGTCGCCCGAAGCGGTGACCAGAGCCGAGTTCGACTTCGCCGCGACCGCGAACGGCACCGGGCCCGTGAAGTTCCCGCCGATCCGGACCAGTTCCGAGCGGTTGGACGTGCAGGCGATCGGGGCGGCCGAATCCTACAACCAAGTGATCGAATGCGGATCCGGCGGGTGCGCCTACGGCGCGGGTGACTACACCTTCCACTGCCATATCCCGCAGCACTACGTGACCGGCATGTGGGGATTCTGGCGCGTGTACAACACCCTGCAGGCCGCAGGGTCGCAGGATGACCTCATGCCGCCGTTGGCCGAACTTCCGGATCGGAAGGGCAAGATGAAGCTTGCGATCGATTCGTCGAAGCTGGTGGGCGCCACCGTGGATTGGTTCGGCGGCAAGAAATTCCAGATCACCAAAGATAAGACCGATTGGACTACGAAGCCGGTGCAAGTCTCGATCAAGGACTGGGTCGAGATGCAACTCCCGACTCCAGGCCTGCCGGGCGGACAGACCGACGAACACAAGCAGATCATCGCCTACGACGCGTCGGTGTTCGACTGGAAATGGGACGGGAACGTGGCGATGAACGAACCTGAGACTCAGCAAACCTGGGTCAACTACAAGTCCCCGGCGCCCGGCAAACGTCCCGCGATTCGCTGGGACGCGAGCACCGGCAAACCCTCGATTCCGTGGCAGCGTCCCCACTTGGGCAAACGGCCGCCATTTTCTCCGGACCACAACCCGTCGCCGTTCTTCGAGCCGATCCGGCTCGACGACAAAGGCATGCGCACCACGTCGCCGGCCAAACCCGGCGAGAACGGCCCCTGGAGCCTGTGTCCGGACCGGGCGCCGCGCAAGTTTTTCAACATCAATGCGATCGAGTTGCCGATTATGCTCAAGAAGGCCACGGCCAAGACGCCGGCGATCGTGGATCCCGACGGCATGATTTTCGTGCTCGAGGAGGAGGAAGAGGGGATCCGTAAGAACGACGACCTCAAGAAGCCGCTCGCGATCCGGGCCAACGTGTACGACTGCGTGGACGTGGTATTCAAGAGCGAGGCCAAGGACAACAAGCGGGTGGCGAACTCCAGCAAGATCAATATGCACCCACACTTCTTCCAGTTCGACATCACCGCGTCCGACGGCGTGATTATCGGATTCAACTATGAGCAGTCGGTTCGGCCCTACACGCTGCTGAAACCGGAAGACCGGGAGGACACGCACCACGGCATGCCGATTCCGCAGAACACCACGCTGACGAAAGCGGGGAAGGCGGGCGACATGTCGATCACGGTTGCGTCGACCGTCCGGCACATCGACGTGGCCGAGACCAAGTTCGACGCACCCATGTTCCACCCGGGCAGCGTAATCGGCGTCGGACTCGATGGGGTGGGCGTGTTCGAAGCGCGACGGGTGAAAGAGATCAAGGGAAACGAGATCGTGTTCACCGAACCGCTCAAGAACGACCATAAAGCGGGCGAAATCGCGAGCGTTGAATACGTGCGATATCGCTGGTACCCCGACGTCGACCTCGGGATCGTGTTCTGGCACGATCACGTATTCGGATTGGATTCGTGGGGCCACGGGCTCTTCGGTTCGACCATCGTGGAGCCGGCGGGTTCGACCTACCACGACCCCACGACCGGGAAGGAAGTCCGGAGCGGCCTGGTGGTGGATATCCGCACCACGGACCCGGTGTCGGCTCAGGTGAAGGGCAGCTTCCGCGAGGTGGTCAACTACATCATGGACTCCAACCCGCGGACCGCCGAACTGATCTCCAGCGACAACCCGATGATGGGGCGTGAGTCGGTGGACGGCACGCCGTCGGCCAAATATCTCCCGAAGATGAACAAATCGCCGATGACGTTCTTGAACGGCGGCGAGGCGACCACCGGCGGCGGGTATGCCCTTCGCGTGGAGCCGCTGTCGGTCCGATTGGCCAACAACCCGGATCCCTCGCTCCTCTTCTCCAGCAAGGTGCACGGCGATCCGGGGACCCCGCTGGTCCGTGCGTACCTCGGCGACCCGATTGTGTTTCGTTCACTGCAGCCTGCGGCGAACGAGGCGCACACCTGGCACGTGAGCGGGCACTGGTTCCCGATGGAGCGTTACAACGAAAACTCGCTCCCTCGAACGACCTTCCAGATCGCGATCGCCGAACGCCTGGACGTCGTGTTGCCAGCTGCGGGCGGTCCGCAGAAAATGGCGGGGGACTATCTGTATTACTCGGGACGCGCCTCGCACTTTTCCGAGGGAGCCTGGGGGATGATTCGCGTGTTGGACAAGAAGGACCCGACGCTCCAGCTGCTGCCGTCGCGGGAGGAGATTCCGGCTTCGGCGAAAGAGCTGTGTCCGGCCGGATCTCCGGTGAAGACGTTCAACGTGTCTGCCATCGACTACGCGATGCGGTTTAACCAGACCGTCCCTGAGGCGATGGAGGTGGACCTTGGAAGAAGCCTCAAGCTGGGCAACCCGTCCGGCAAAGCCTACGTCCTTGACGATGAGGTCTCGCCGGTCAAAGGCGGGATGCTCAAGCCCCATCCGCTGACGCTCAGGGTCAACGTGGGCGACTGCATCAAGATCAAACTCACCAACAAGATGGCCAAAGCGCGGGCGGGCCTCCATATTGACGGCGTGGCATTCGACCCCAAGGACTCGATGGGCATCAACGTCGGCAACAACGGAGGCGACCAAACCGTCGCCCCCGGGCAGAGCCGAAACTACACGTACTACGCACATCCCGAATACGGCGAGAACGGGGCGTTGATCCAGGACTGGGGCAACGTGGTGTCGAACCCCCGCGACGGGCTCTTCGGGGCCATTATCGTCGGACCCAAGGGGTCCAAGTACCGGGATCCGGTCACGGGTGCAGACATTACCATGAAGAACTCGTGGCAAGCCGATGTCATCGTGGATCGGTCGATCCCCGGGAACGAGAAGAAATCCAACTATCGGGATTTCGCCTTACTGTTCCAGGACGAGGACAACCTCTTGGGGACGAGTTTCATGCCGTACGCGTCCAAGGTGGCGGGGTTGACCGGGGTGAATTACCGGGCGGCGAACCCATTGGACTACGCCCTCGACAACGACGGGTGTGACATCGGCACCCTGTTTTCGTGTGTGGCGGAGAAGGGCGGCCTGAACACCCCGATCCTGGAGGCGCATGCCGGCGATCCCGTCATGATTCACGTGTTCGGCGGGTTTTCTGAGCAGGTCGGCGTCTTCGCGATCGATGGCCACGAGTGGCCGATGGACCGCTTCCGCGGCGCGCACCTGCACAGTTCGTTGGAGTTCGGCGGCACTTCCTACCTCCGCGTCGATCTTCGCGGCGGAGCCGGCGGGCCGGCCAAGTTGCCGGGCGACTACGTGTACATGAACCACCGCCCGGCCTACATCGATGCCGGACAGTGGGGTATCTTGAAAGTGATGCCGCCGGGAGACAAGCGGATCTTAGCGCTTGGCGCGACGGACTTTGACGTGCGCCCGGCGTCGTTTCAGGATAGCGAACCCACGCAGTAACTGATCGCCTCAGCCCCGCCTCCGGATGTTCCGGTGGCGAGGGACGGTTTGTCCGGGGAGGAGCCAAGAGGCTCCTCCCCATTTTTTTTGTTCAGCAGATCGGAGAAGAGGGCCGGTCGATCGTTTCGAGCGGACCGGCGTGGGACGGGAGCTACTGGAAAGCGCCCATCCTGCGGAACTTTTCGTAGCGGGTGAGCAACAGCTCTTCGGCGGAGCGTTCGGAGATCTCGGCCAGATGACGGGTGAGCGAACGTTTGATCGAAGCCGCGGTTTCCGCGGGATGCCGGTGCGCGCAACCCGCCGGCTCCGAAATGATTTCGTCGATCACCCCTAGGGCCATGAGGTCTTTGGCCGTCATCTTGAGCGCCTCGGCCGCCTCGGCCGTCTTGTCGGGGCTCTTCCAGAGAATCGCCGCGCAGCCTTCCGGGCTGATAACCGAGTAGACCGAGTACTCCAACATGAGAATACGATCGGTCACACCCAGCGCGAGTGCGCCGCCGCTCCCGCCCTCGCCGATCACCACCGCGATACTCGGCGTGCGGAGTTCCGCCATCAAGCGAAGGCTGGACGCGATCGCCTCCGATTGCCCCCGTTCCTCGGCTCCCACACCGGGATACGCGCCGGGGGTATCGATGAACGTGATGACCGGACGATTAAACCGTTCGGCGAGCCGCATCAGGCGCTGCGCCTTACGATATCCTTCGGGATGCGGCATGCCGAAGTTGCGTTTGACCCGCTCCCGGACGTTACGGCCTTTTTGGTGGCCGATCACGAACACCGGCGAACCGTCCAGGCGTCCGACACCGCCTACCACGGCGGCGTCATCGGCGAATAGGCGGTCGCCGTGCAGCTCCACGAAGTCGGGCACCAGAAACCCGAGATAGTCGAGTGTGGTGGGGCGGTTGGCGTGGCGGGCGATCTGGAGCGTTTGCAGTGGTGTCAGTCGTCCGTAGATGTCGCGGCGGAGTTGGTTGGCCCGCTTCTGAAGTTTTTGGATCTCTTCTTGCGACTTCGGCTGGTCCTTCGACAGGCCTTTGAGGCGTTCGATCTTTTCGTCGATCTCGGCCAGCGGCCGTTCGAAGTCGAGATACTCGCTCATAGGGTCGCCCGCGCTGGTGACCCTCGACGAGGTCGAGTGGCGGAGACCGGGCGTGATATCCCGCGGTCGCTCCGGACCACCGCGCAGCCTTTGCCGAACCCCGATTCGATTTCTTCGATCAGGGCGGTGGTGGGGTTCACCCGCAACGCGTCGTCGGCGACGATGGTCGACTCTCGGCCGGACTGGCGCAGGAGCACGAGAATCCAGACCGGGTATGAGCCCCGGTGTCGATCCAGGGTGGCTCTGAGGCGACGCAGCGCGTCGCCGTCCACGCCGTCGTCGACCCGAATTTCCAAGTACCCTCCCGCGCGCTCGCGCGCCGACTCCAGCGACACGATGCGCGTGGCTTTGAGTTTCAGTCCCTTGTCGCCCTTGTCCACCGCGCCGTCGATCAGGAGCGGTTGATCGGACGCCAAGAGCGCGGTGGCCGCAGCGTACAGATCGGGGAACACGATCGTTTCCACGCTGCCGCTCAAGTCCTCCACCCGTACGTACGCCATGCGGTCGCCTTTTTTCGTGGTGGTGACCTTCTTGCTCGCCAACACGCCCCAGACGCGGACCTCGTCCCCGTCGCTGGCGTCGGCCAAGCGGTCGGTGGGGGTCACGCCGAACCGTTCGAGATCCGGTGCGTACGGGGTCAGCGGGTGGCTCGTGATATAGAACCCCAGGGTTTCCTTTTCGCAGCGGGCGAGGGTGGTGTCATCCCACTCAGGAACGTCCGCCTGACGTTCCTCATCCCCGGAGCTGCCGTCTGACGAGGGGGCGAACAGGGTGGCCTGACCGATTCGGCGTTCGGTCTGCGCCGCCGCGGCGGCCTCCATCGTGGGATCCAGGGTGTCCATCAGCTGCGCGCGGCGCGCGCCGGTTGAGGCGAAGGCGCCGCATTTAATCAGACTGTCGATGACCCGCCGATTGACCTTGCGGAGGTCCACCTCGCGGCAAAAATGAGCCAGGGAGCGAAAACGGCCGTGGGTGCGCCGCGCGTCCAGGACCGATTCGATCGCACCGGCCCCGACGTTTTTGATCGCCACCAGGCCGAAGCGGATGGCGCTGTCCGCGATCGTGAATCCTTCGTTGCTCTGGTTCACGTCGGGCGGAAGAATCGCGATGCCCATCGTGCGGCACTCCCCGATGTACTGCACGATCTTGTCTTCGTTGCCGATTTCGCTGGTGAGGAGCGCGGCCATGAACTCGAGGGGGTGATGGGCCTTGAGGTACGCGGTATGGTAGGTGATGAGCGCGTAAGCCGCGCTATGGCTCTTGTTGAACCCGTAGCCCGCGAAGTAGGCCATGAGGTCGAAAATCTTCTCGGCCTTCTTCGCGTCCACGCGGTTCTTGGCCGCGCCGGCGATGAACAGGGTTTTCTGCTTCTCCATCTCTTCGGGAAGCTTTTTGCCCATGGCGCGACGGAGCAGATCCGCCTCGCCGAGCGAAAACCCGGCCAGACGGTTGGCGATCTTCATGACCTGCTCCTGGTACACGATCACCCCGTAAGTCTCCCTGAGCAGGTCCTCCAGCTCCGGCACCTCATACTGGATTTTCGTTTGCCCGCGTTTGCGTTTGATGAAATCATCCAGCATGCCGCTGCCGATCGGTCCGGGGCGGTAGAGCGCGAGGATGGCGATCAGGTCCTCGAACCGTTCCGGGCGCATCTTGACCAGGAGGTCTCGCATCCCTCCGCTCTCCAACTGGAAAATGCCGGTCGTCTGCCCGGTTCCCAGCAGGTCGTAGGTCTTGGCGTCGTCGAGCGGGATTTCGGAGGCCGCGATCGGCGGGTCATCCGGCCGGCTGGCGTTGATCCCCTTGACCGCGTGATCGATCACGGTCAGCGTGCGAAGCCCGAGAAAATCGAACTTCACCAACCCGATTTTTTCGATATCGGTCATCGCGAACTGGGTGACGGTTTCGCCGTTGACCCCGCGATATAACGGCACGTGGTCGGTCAACGGTTCCTTCGAAATGACCACACCGGCCGCGTGGGTGGAAGCGTGTCGCGTCATGCCTTCGAGGGACTTGGCCAGCGCAATCATCTCGCCGATTCTTGGGTCTGTTTCCGCCAGTTCTTTGAGCCGCGGTTCTTCGGCGAGCGCCTCTTCCAGCGTGATGTTCAAGGTGGTGGGGACGAGTTTGGCGACCTTGTCCACTTCCGCGTAGGGGATATCCAAGACGCGCCCCACGTCCCGGATCGCCGCCTTCGCGGCCATGGTCCCGAAGGTAATGATCTGGGCCACGTGGTCAGTTCCGTATTTCTGCGTGACGTATTCGATGACTTCGCCTCGCCGATCCATGCAGAAATCCATGTCGATGTCGGGTAGGCTGACGCGCTCGGGGTTCAAGAACCGCTCGAAAATGAGTCCGTATCGGATCGGATCGATGTCGGTGATCTGCAGGGCGTACGCGACCAGGCTGCCGGCTGCGGAGCCGCGGCCAGGGCCTACCGGAATGCCGCGCGTGCGTGCAAAATTGATGATGTCCCACACGATCAGGAAATACCCCGCGTACCCCATGGCGGTGATCATCGCCAACTCATCGCGCAGGCGCTGTTCGTACGCGGCTGCGGTGGCCGGGTCGGGGTTGATGCGGGCGAATCGCTCGCGCAGACCGGCCACCGCGAGACGCTCCATGTGCGCCTCGCGGGTGACGCCGTCCGGTACGGCGTAGTGAGGCAGGTGGAAGGTGTCCAGATCGAGCACGAGGTTGCAGCGCTCGGCGATCGACAGGGTTTGCCGGACGGCCCCGGGTAACTCGTGGAACAGACTCGTCATGTCCTCGGGCGACTTGACGTACAGCTCTTCGGTGGAAAAGCGCATGCGATGAGGGTCGTGCAGGGTTTTACCCGTCTGCAGACACAACAACACGTCGTGCGCTCTGGCATCGTGGCGCTCAAGGTAGTGACAGTCGTTGGTCGCGACGAGCGGAATGTCCAACTTGCGGCTCATCTCCACGAGATCACGGTTGACCCGCGTTTGTTGTTCCAACCCGTTTTCCTGGACCTCGATGAAGAAGTTTTCCTTGCCGAAGATGTCTTGGTACGTGCCCGCGGCTTTGACCGCTTCGTCGCGCAGGCCCTGGTTGAGGAGAAAGGGGATCTCGCCGCGCAGGCATCCGCTGGTGACAAGGAGTCCCTTGCTGTAACGCGCCAGTAATTCCTTGTCCACCCGTGGTTTGTAGTAGAACCCTTCGAGATGGGCGAGGCTGACCAGCTTCATGAGATTCTTGTAGCCCACTTCGTCAGCGGCCAACACGATCAAATGATAGTAGGGTGTTTGATGGGCGGCGCTCTTGGTCTCGAACGAATCGTCCTGTTCGCCCGCACTATCCTTGGTAAAGCGGCTGTGCGGCGCGAGGTACATCTCGCACCCGATGATGGGCTTCACGCCCGCTTTCCTGGCCGCCAAGTAAAACTCGATGGCCCCGAAGAGGTTGCCGTGGTCGGTCATGGCGATCGCCGGCATCTTGAAGGCTGCGGCCTGTCGGACGAGCCGGTCGATCCGGTTGGCTCCGTCGAGCAGGCTGTATTGGGTATGAACGTGCAGGTGAACGAACTGAGGGCGGGGCACGTGATCCTCTACGGTCGACCGGTCGGTATTCTATCGGGTCGTGCGTGAGAGGTCAACCTGAAGGACTGACTTCTAGCGCGGGCTGGTACCGTGCGTGTCCAAAACGGAAAAAAACTACCCACATTCACCCAGAAACCGATCTCCGATCGCGACGCCTGGATATATACGTTTCGTCCGCTTCCAATCTCCTTTGAAATTCATACAACTGGAGGCCGCGTGGGAATTTTGTCGCGTCGAGATTTTGGTACGGGTGTTGCAATAAACGACGTATCCCAGCGATCAATTGGTGCTCGGCGACCCATGATCCCCGGGGAGGTCGGTCGATCCGGTGAGAAGTGGAGGGCTTCTCTCCCAATCGGAGGACCACCCCGGGGAAGGGGTGCTTCCCTTGCCCTGTCCCACCGCCTATGTTATCGTCCCACGCCGTGACCCCGTGTGAGACCAATCGCGTGGTGGCCCGCTCGTTCATCCGAATGGCTCAACTGTTAGAACGCCAAGGCGACAATCCCTATCGCGCCCGGGCGTATCGGCGGGGAGCCGGTGCGGTGTGGTCCTGCCGTGAGCCCATCGAGCGGATCGCGTCCCAAGGACGACTCGAAAATCTGTCGGGCATCGGGGCGGATCTGGCGTCAAAAATCGTTGAAATCCTGGACAGCGGAACCTTTGTCGCCTACGAGTCGCAGATCCGGCAGGGTGAACCCGCGGTACAAGCCCTCATCAGCGACGGCCTGCCGCCGGATCTCGCGTTGCTGGTGGACGCGTATTGCCGACGCGACGCGATCGAGGAACTTCGGGGATTGGCCGCATCCCATCTCCTTCGCAGTCTGCCCGGGGTGACTCGAACCTCGGAACGACAAGTCCTCGAGTGGATCGACCGCTGCCACGGCCCCGCCGCCGTGCCCGTCACGGGGTCCCCGACGTGACGGCGGTCAGCCGACCAGGCGACGCCGGCGGTTCTTGCCGCCTCTGTCGCGGGTATGATACCGTAATCCCGGTGGGCTAAGAGAGTCTCGTTGGCCTGGTTTCCCAAAAAAAAGGACAAGGACGACTCGGACGACGAGGGCGAGAAGCGCGGCAAGTCGTCCGCCGAGGGGCTTTGGGTCAAGTGTAACCACTGCCGGGAGATCATTTACCGCAAGGAGCTCGAACGGAACCTTCGCGTCTGCCCCAAGTGCGACTACCACTTCCCGATTACGGTCGATGAGCGTATCGCCCTGCTGTTGGACGAAGGCAGCTTTAAAGAGTGGGACGCGGAACTCGCTCCGACCGACCCTCTCGGCTTCCGCGATACTCAGCGGTATCGCGATCGGCTGAAGGCTGCGCAGGAGCACACCGGCCGCCGCGACGCGATGGTGAGCGGGATCGGTACGATCGACGGCCAGACGGTCGCCCTGTGCGTCTTTCATTTCGGGTTTCTGGGGGGGAGTATGGGCTCGGTAGTGGGCGAACGGATCGTCCGGGTGGCGGAACGCGCGGAGGGGAGCCGCTTGGCGATGCTCGTGGTCACGGCGTCCGGCGGCGCACGGATGCAGGAAGGGATCCTGTCGCTGATGCAAATGGCCAAGACCTCGGCTGCAATCGGCCGGCTCCAACGTGCCGGGCTCCCGTACATCTCGATCCTGACTGATCCCACTTACGGGGGCGTATCGGCCAGCGTGGCGACGTTGGGCGACATCATCCTGGCCGAGCCCAAAGCGCTGATCGGATTCGCGGGGCCTCGGGTCATCGAGCAGACCATCAAGCAACAGTTGCCGGTCGGTTTTCAGCGAGCGGAATTTCTCCTCGAACACGGCATGATCGACCGGATCGTCGAACGCAAGAAGATGAAGGCGACGCTAGCCTCGCTCTTGTCCTGCCTGTAAGGAGACGGTCGATGAAGGGCCATCTGCGGCGTTGCCGGCTGCGCATCCGCTCCTCACGTACGACACAGTACGCTCCGGTGCGGTGCTCGCCGGCGCCTGGCGACCCACCTTCAAAAATCGAAACGCAGGAAGTCCCCGAAGGGGGCATCTGGCCCTTCCTCAACCGTCTCAACAGAGAAACCTTCTCAAAACTATGAAATACGAAGAAACGGTAGAGTTCCTGTATCGACTGCAGTGGCACGGGATGCGGATGGATCTCGGGCCGGTTTCGCGGCTGCTCGATGCGGTGGGACGGCCCCACGAGGCCTACACGGTCGTGCACGTGGGCGGCACCAACGGCAAAGGATCCACCGCGGCCATGTTGGCTTCGATTCTGCAGGAGGCCGGGTACTCGGTTGGTCTGTATACGTCACCGCATCTGGTGGACTTCACCGAACGGATCAGGATTAACGGCCGTTCGATCGACGCGCATGAAGTGGTTGCGCTTGCTGAAGAGCTGCGCGCTCGTATGCCGAGCGACCTGGATCCGACGTTTTTTGAGTTCACGACCGCCATGGCATTTTGGGCGTTTGCCACCGCGCGGGTTGAGATCGCGGTGGTCGAGGTCGGGATGGGCGGCCGGTTGGACGCGACCAACGTGGTCCGTCCGGTCGTGTCGATTGTCACCAACATCGATTTAGACCATCAACGGTACCTGGGGGACACGGTTGCCGCCATCGCCGAGGAAAAGGCGGGTATCATCAAGCGCGGCGTGCCGCTGGTCACTGCCGCCGCGCATCCTGAGGCGCTCGCAGTGCTCGGCGCACGGGCCGCTGAACGTGATGCGCCGCTGACGGTCATCGGTCGCGACGTGAGAGTCGAGGGCGCGTCGCCCGCGGCGTTCTCCTACTCCGGGCTGACTGAACGGATGGACGGTCTGACCTGTCCGCTCCTGGGGCGGCATCAACTGACGAACGCCGCGGTGGTGTTGGCCGCGGTCGAACACGCCAGGGCGAGTGGGCTGTCCATCCCGGTGGCGGCGGTCCGGCGGGGATTCTCCACCGTCCGGTGGGAGGGTCGTCTGGAAGTGATCCGGTCCCGACCGTGGATCGTCGTCGACGGGGCCCACAATCCCGCGGGCGCCGCGGCACTCGCCGCCTTTCTGGAAGGGGAGCGCGCGGCCGGGCGGATCGGTCGCCTGGTGGTCGTCTTCGGTATCCTCGCCGACAAGGACCTCCACGCCATTGTCAACCGTGTGGGGGCGCTCGCCGACGAAGTCATCCTGACCGAACCGGCCTACCACCGTGCCGCGCCGATCGACGCCCTGCGTGAAGCCGCGGCGTCGCTCGCGGTTCCGGTTCGAGTGGCCCCCAGCGTGGCGAACGCGCTGGAGGAGGCGGAGGCTCGACTGGGTCCCGACGACTGGTGCGTAGTCACCGGGTCGCTCTACACCGTCGGTGAGGTCAAAGCGATCTACCAGGGCAGAGGTCAGCTCTCGGTCCTGCGCGGGTAACGGGGTTGCCCCGCGCTCCGCGTTCCGCGACGGTCGCTGCCACGGGCCTCCTGCTCTTCGCCCTCCTCCCGACGTCCACCGCCGCACAGACTCCTGATCTCGGAGAGTTGAGTCGCCTGCAGGAATCGCTCCGGGCCCGCGGGATTCCGGTGGAACTTACCGCCGACGAGTTGTCCTATTCGCGCGAGCAGGATGTGGTGACCGCGGCCGGTCACGTCCGTCTGAATCAAGGGACGATCTCGCTCGAAGCCGACCACGCATTGTTGTACCGCACCGCAGGGCGCGTGACCGCCACCGGACGCCTCCATGCGCGAGACGGTGACGACACGTTCAGCGCGGACTCGCTGGACCTGGATCTGACGACCAGAAGCAGTGTCATTACGAACGGTCGGTTCTTCCTGGCTCGCGATCACTACTTCATCACCGGTGCGCGGATCGAGCGGCACGCCGATGAAAGCTATGACTTCGACCGCGCGATGATTACGTCATGCGACGAGCCCGGCGAGCCTGGAGGTCGAGTGCCGTGGAAGATCCGCGCCAGAAAATTACGAGTCGAACCCGAGCAGTATCTCACGGCGCGTGACGTGGTCTTCAGCGTCATGGACGTCCCGGTGCTTTACCTGCCGTACATCCTGTGGCCGGTCAAGACCGAGCGTCAGTCCGGGCTGTTGCCGCCCACCATCGGCTATAGCACGTCGGACGGGTTGAAGATCCGGCAACCAATCTTCTTCACCCTGGGGCACAGCCAGGATATGACGGTGACGATTGACGAGCGGGCTCAGCGCGGGACGGGGGTGGCCCTGGAGTACCGGTACAAACTGAGCCGGCGTTCCCAGGGCGAGGTGGAGGTCGACGTTTTTCACGACCACGAGGAGGACTTGGTTCGTCGTCGGGTCGCCGTGATGCAGGTGATTCAGTTCAGCGATCGCTTGGAACTCCGGCTGGCGGGTGAATATCTGAGCGACGACGCCCTGCTGAGGGACCTGGCATCGGACGTTGCCAATCGCACCAAACAATTCGTTGAGTCCAACCTGTTTCTGACCTATCGCGACAGGATCCAGTCGGCGACCGTTCTGGCCCGGTACACGAAGGACTTGGCGGACCCGACCGCCGATCCCACGCAGTTGCTCCCGCAGGTGGTCTATCGCCTGCCGAGCCTTCGCGTGACGCCAGCCCCGCTCTTTCTCTCGGTGGAAAGTTCCTACACCAATTTCTGGAAGGATACGGGCTCGACCCAGCGGTTTGACGCGTTCTCGGTGGCCGTATGGCGGCAGGACACACCGCTGGGAGTGGTATTCACGCCGCGCGTCGGGGTTCGCGAGACCACCTACTGGCAGGACGAGTCGCTGGGCGGGGACCTGAGCCGGACCCTGGGTATCGCCGGGCTCGGTGCGGCTTCGCACGCGCAGCGGGTTTGGGGTCAGGACCGGGAAGGCGCGATGGTTCACAGCGTCGAACCGGCGGTGTTGTATACCTATATCGGCAATTCCCGCGATGACGTGTATCCCCAGTTTGACGAAATCGACTCGATCCAAGAGCAGAGCGTGATCACCGCCACGCTCACGAACCGGCTCGCGGCACACGACCCGGTGACGCCGGCACACGCCTGGGAGCCCCTGTGGGTGCGGTTCACGCAGACCTACCGACTCGCGCACCGACCCGCGGGGGAGAAGTGGTCGGCGCTGCGGGGTGAGGCCACGTTTCGCTCCCGACGGGTATTCCGATTCGATATCGACGCGTTCTACGACTACACCCTCAGAACCGTGACCGTCTTCGACACTGAACTCCGCGCGACCCTGGCCCGTTACGGCGACATCGCCGTCGGGCACCGCTCCACGCGGCCGGACGCTGCGTTGCCCCAGAAAGGAGACATTCTGGATCCCCTCGCGCTGGGGACCCTGATCACCGACCCCCACGCCGAGATCGACTACTACACGATCTCCGCTCGGGCGTATCTTCCATGGGGAGTTGAACTTGCCAACAAAACGTATTACGACCGGCAGTCCGGAAAGTACACCGAAATCGCCTACGGACTTCTCTATCGGGCCCAGTGTTGGAGCGTGACGTTCACCTATCAGGACTACCCCGACCGGAACGAATTCGGCGTGACGCTGACACTTCTCGGCGCAACCAGCGTCGAGTCCAAGGCGGCCTCCGGCCTCTTCGGACCGCGACTTCAGAACTGATCGTCTGCGTGAATGATCAGTGCCTACCCACGCCAGCGGTGCGCGAGGGCAGCTGTCAGGGCGACCAAATGAATCTCTGCACGCCGGTCAATCGGTAGCAGGGTCGACGGGGTCTCCAGGGTTAGGCACGACGGAATCCCGGTGTGGGCACTGTACAGGGCCTGCGGCCACTGGCCGGGCAGCGTATCCCGCAGGCTAACAGGATCGGGTCTGATGACGCCGCCTTCGGCCGGGAGGCCTTCGATTACGGAGCGGGGATCGATGTTCACCAGAGGGGCGACTGCGGCGACCACGTCATCGCCGACATACGGATGACCGGTCGCCAGCTCGTAGAGATAGAACCCCTCCCCGTCGCTATCCTCGTGAAACTCGATGGCGGCGTCGAACGAGGGCTGGATGCCGTTCGGCGCGAGCCGTGCCTTGATCAGCCCGGTCTCCAGGGGAGGATCGGCCTGGTCGAATGTTCGGTTCAAGTCGATGCCCGCGCCGTTCGTGCGGCTGTTGCGCGAGAACCCCGTGGGATTGGTGCATGGGAAGATGGTGACGTCGAAGGGGGCGAGGCGAGGACTCCACTCCCGGGGCGCTTCGAGGAGCTGAGTGACCGCTTCAACGCCGGCGGGCTCGTCGCCGTGAATACCGGCGGTGATCACGACGCGGCGAGGGACTCCGCCGTGGTCCGCGGATGGGATGCGGATCGACAGCAGGGGAAACGGTCCTCCGGGTGGCCCGACGGAACCGAGCACCTCGATCGAAATGCCCGGCCACCGCGAGGCGGCGGACAACCAGCGAAGCCGCCACGCGTCATAGGGCCGTGCCGCGTGGCCCGTCACCGGCTGACCGCGCTCACGCCTCCCCGATCAGGGTGAGCACGCCGGTGTAGTTGTGTAGACAAGCGCCGTCCGTGGTCGGACCGATTTCAGCGTAGGTAAAGAATCCGATGACGGGGAGATCGGCGAACTCGCGGCGAATGATCTCCAGATCCACGTTGGCCTGTCCGTACAGGGCCGTGCCGCGGCCGCAGCAGTTGAAGTACACGCCGAAGCTCGGCGGCCGGCCGGTGCACACTTTGGACAGCTCCTCCACCATGGTCTCCATATCCCGACGCGCATTGGCGGCGTCGCGGATCGTGAAAGAGACCACCTGCCCTTCGCGCACGGGCGAACCCGCGAGCAGCGAGCCTTCGTGGGGATCCACTCCGTGGATATTGCGGACGTAGTACTCGCCGGGGTACAGGCCCGCTTGGGTCGGGTCGCACGGGAAGCCCAAGAAGAACACGCTTGCGGCGGTCCTCAGGTCCGTGATCGCCCACTCGCGTACCAGGCGGGTAAATACCTCGTAGGCCGGACGACCGCCGAGTTCGTAGATCACGTTGCCATCGGCTCGCGTCACGAGCAAGGGATCGCCGACCGGGTGACACGCGATGGTGTGGCCGATCGCTCGGCTCACCCCACCGGAGAACAAGGCGCCGCACACTGCATCGGATGCGACCTCGGTGCCGCACCACTGGTAGGTGTGCATATGGGTGCCGTTTTCCGACGCCCCGCCGCCTACCGTGGCCACGCCCGGCCACGCCCGACAGAGCCCGTCGAGAAACGGGCGTGCCTGCAAGGTGAGTGTGTCGGGAAACAGCATCAGCAGGTCGTGGCAGGATCTGGCGTTGGCTAACATGCTCGTCATCCGTCGCGCGGCCAGCCCGCCTTGCTGGCGGAGCGATCGCACCAGAAACGGGGTTGCGACGACCGTGTCCGAGGCCAGGACTAGGACCGCGATGGCGGGCTCGTCCTCGACTTCTCCATCGGATGTCACGATTCCCATGGCGCTGCACCCCACGACGTGCCGGGTGCGGGTCACTTCCGCGATGCGTTCCAGCATTCGGGGATACAGGGCAGCGTGGGGGATGGTAGCGAACACCAGCGCAAAATCGGCCTGGAGCAGACCGGCTCGCGCCATGGCCTCGCGCGCCGCAGCCGTGGCCGCGGAGACGGTGGATTTTTCGATCGAGGCGCCGACACCGGCTTTGAGCATAACCATCCGTGATGGGATGTGTATCCTAACAGGTTGGATTCCGGTCCCGCAATACGAATCAGTTGTGAGCGTCGTCCGACTATGGGGGGTTGACAATCGACAAGAGATTCTGATAAATAGACTGACCAGTCGGTTTGTTATGGCGTGATGAGACGATGAAAGCGGAGATCAGCGAGAAGGGCGAGCGTACCCGGCGTCGGATTTTGGAGACCGCGCGGGTGTTGTTCCACGCTCGGGGATACACCAACACGAGTATGGACGACATCGTCAGAAAATCTCGCGTCACCAAGGGGAACCTCTACTACTACTTCGCCAGTAAGGAGGTGCTTGGGCACGCGGTGGTGGACGAAACGATCGCGGAGCAGTTTGATGGTCCGTTGTCGGTGGCCGGCGATCCGGTCCGGCAGATTGTGGCGATGTTCCGACGCTCCGAACGGGCATTGGCCGACGAGCGATGCAAAGGCGGGTGTCTGTTCGGGAACCTGGCCCTGGAGGTGTCGGATTTGCACGATGGCCTGCGTCGAAAGTTGGAGGAGGCGTTTTCTCTATGGGAAGGCCGGATCGCGGCGGTGTTGGAGTCCGGCGTGCGAGACGGCGTGTTCACCGCGGACCTCGACTCCAAAACCACTGCGCGGTTTCTGGTGGCGACACTCGAAGGGGGCATTCTGTTGGCCAAAGTGAAACGGAATGTGGCGGCGTTGAAGGCATGCACCGGGATGGTCGAACGGCTGTTGGAGAGCTCGCGGGTATAAGGTTCAAGGGCGGGGTGTGGAAGGGGCGGTGATGCGTCTGGCGCGGAAAGTCGTAGTCGTAACTGGAGGAGGAACGGGGATCGGCGAAGCAATCGCCCGGCGGTTCGCCACCGAGGGCGCACGGGTGGCGATCACCGGCAGGCGCAAGGACAGACTGGAAGACGTGGTCAGCGCGATTCAGGGGGCGGGCGGGGAGGCACTGGCTTTGCCAGGCAGCGTCACGAACGAAACGGACGTCCGCCACGCTGTCCAGACGACGCTCGTGACGTTCGGACGGATCGACGTCCTGGTGAACAACGCTGGGAACCTGTTTCACGCGGGTTGGTTGCACGAGACGACCGATGCCGCATGGAACGACACGCTCGACGTGTTCTTGACCGGAGTCTTTCGATTCAGCCGCGCGGTGATTCCCCAGATGCTGACACAGAGAGGGGGATCGATTCTCAACATCTCGACCGTCTCTGCGCTCAAAGCGATGCCCGGGTTTCCGGCCCACGCATACGCAGCGGCCAAGGCCGGGGTCAACATGTTGACCAAGACGATCGCGATTCAATACGCGGAGCAGGGCATTCGGTGCAACGCCATCTGCCCGGCGGGGGTGGACACGCCGGGTGTGGCGGGTCTGATGTCCGATCCCTCGCAACGAGTGGCGTTCGATCGGTTGCATCCGGTGGGACGGATCGGCAAACCCGAAGAAATTGCGGCGGCCGCGGTGTACTTCGCCTCGGACGAGTCCATGTGGACCACCGGCAGCATCCTCGCCGTGGACGGGGGCGTATCTGCCGGGTGAATCGCGGGACGACGGGTTCGGGCGAAGACAGACTGCCATGCAGTCGTATCACGAAAGGCAACGCGCAAGAGAAAGGCCACAGCATGTCGTCATTGCGCCAGAACGCGCAACGACGGGCAGCAAGTTCGGAAAGGAGGTGAACGGGATGGAGTGCGTTCGGTGCCAGGGATTGATGGTGTCGGATCGCTTCGTCGATCTGGTGGAGAGCGGCGAAGCCGAGTTCGGCGGATGGCGGTGCCTGGTGTGCGGCAACATCACCGATCCGGTGATCGTCGCCAATCGGGAACAACCACCCGCGCCCAGGAAACCGCTGCGGAAGCGGGAGTTCGCGGCGTAATAGGTCAGACCGCCGGAAGCGGAATTCGCGGCCGGCCTTGAACACAAACCGGGTCGGCTGGGCAG
This sequence comes from uncultured Nitrospirota bacterium, assembly GCA_964570625.1. Classification (GTDB taxonomy): domain Bacteria; phylum Nitrospirota; class Nitrospiria; order 2-01-FULL-66-17; family 2-01-FULL-66-17; genus JBFLXB01. The sequence goes on from CAZMYW010000008.1 coordinate 58,224, forward strand.
AGTGCGAAGCAAGGCGCAAGCGACGGGCTCTAGAGAACCACACCAAGGAGGGATGCCATGGGCGGGAAAAAGAACGTGGTGTTTGGATTCTTCTACTTGGTCCTGACGGCGCTGCTCGGGCCGTACATGATTGTGACCTATATGGGTCCGCACCAACAGGCCGAGCAAGCATATTCCGCCGCGGTCGCTGAGCTGACCCGCGCCGTGGAGACCGGGGTGGAGGAACAGGTCGCCCAGGCGCAGACCGACGCGATCGTGTCGTTGAATCGACGACTTGAGGCTGGAGAGCCGATCGAACAGATTAAAGGTGGCCCACACGCACACGGGAACCTCGAAGCCCTCCTCAACATCGCCGTGGGGATCGTGTTGGCCTTTCTGGTCGTCGGCTCCACGTTCAAGGAGATCATCAGTTGGCTCTTTATCGGCGGTGCGGTGTTGCACTCCGGCATGTTGTATCTCGGCACGGTTCTCGGCCAAGGATGGGCCTGGGCAGTGTTGAACACAGCCATCGGACCGTTGATGCTCTTGGCCGGCCTGTTATTGGCCGGCATTGCAAGTCTCAAGGGATTTGAACCGCGGCCGGCTCGCTGAGTCGGTTATGCCATGACGCATGCGGTGATCATCGAACGCACCGGCGGACCGGAAGTGCTGGCCTGGCGCGAGTGTGCGGTGCCTGATCCTGGTCCTGGCGAGGCCCGGGTTCGTCATACCGCGGTCGGCCTCAATTTTATCGATGTGTACCATCGCCGGGGGATGTACCCGCTGCCGGCGCTGCCGGCGGTTCTCGGTGTGGAGGCCGCGGGCCGCATCGAGGCGATTGGACCCGGCGTAACGGATATAGCGGTGGGGGACCGCGTCGCGTACGCGGGTGGACCCACCGGTGCGTACAGCGAGGCGCGGGTGGTCCCCGCGGACCGGCTGGTCAAAGTCCCTGACGGAATCGACGATCAACGGGCCGCGGCCATGATGCTCAAAGGCATGACCGCCGAATATCTGTTGCGCCGCACGTTTCGCGTGGAATCCGGCCAGACGATCCTGGTGCATGCCGCGGCGGGCGGCGTGGGGCTCATCGCGTGCCAGTGGGCCAAGGCCATCGGTGCGACCGTCATCGGTACGGTGGGGACGAGACTGAAAGCCAAGGTTGCCGCCGAGCACGGCTGTGACCACCCGATCGTGACCTCAGAGGAGGACTTCGTCGCGCGGGTGAAGGCGATCACCGGAGGGCGTGGTGTTCCGGTGGTGTATGACTCGGTCGGGAACGACACGTTCATGCGCTCGCTTGACTGCCTGGCTCCGAGGGGCTTGATGGTCAGTTTTGGTCAGGCCTCGGGGATGGTCCCGCCGTTGGACGTGACGGTGCTCTCCGCCAAGGGTTCGTTGTACCTCACTCGCCCCACGCTTTTTCACTACACCGCCACGCGTGAGGATTTGCTGGCGAGCGCCACGGCGCTGTTTGAGGTTGTTCTGAGCGGCGCGGTGTGCGTCGAGATTGGACAGACCTATCCGCTGCGGGATGCCTCGCGGGCGCACGCGGATTTAGAAGCCCGTCGCACGGTGGGTTCCACGGCGCTCGTCCCGTGATCGCCACCCCGCGGCTTGCATTCACCGTTCCTCGCCGATATACTGGCCTGCGGTTTTCCGACATCGAGGGGCGTGCACTATGGACGTCGAAGTAGCCCAGCACTCGGGATTTTGTTACGGCGTCAAGGAGGCGATCAAACTCGCCACCGAGACGGCCGAGGCGTCGGACCGGCCGACCGTGACCCTCGGTCCTCTCATCCACAACCCGCAGGAAATTGAGCGACTCAACCGTGAGTATGGAATCGATCGCGTCGACTCCCTGGACGGCTTAACCGGCGCCAACGTCGTCATCAGAGCGCACGGCGTGCCGCCGGAATACTTTGAGAAAGCCGCCGCGCAGCAACTCACCGTAGTTGACGCCACGTGTCGGTTCGTGACCGACGTGCAGAATGCGGCGGTCGACTACTGCCGAAGAGGTTTTCCCCTGTACGTGGTGGGCGAGCCGCTCCACCCCGAAGTGATCGGCATTTTAGGCCACGCGAAACGCGCGTTTCCTGACGCGGAAATTCACGTGGTCGAGCAGGTGGAAGAGATTCTTGAGCAAAAACCTGAACGGGCTGCCGTGGTATTTCAGACCACGCACGATTATGCCAAATACAAGCTGCTCGAGCGGCACATCAAGGAACGCAAGTTGTCGTGGAAGATCAAGAACACGATCTGCGGCGCGACAAAGAGCAACCAGTATTCGGCAGACGAATTGGCTAGGCGAGTGGATATCATGATCGTCATCGGCGGAAAGAACAGCGGCAACACCCGCCGCCTGATGGAGTTGTGCGAGAGTCACACGCGCGCGCGGCACCTTGAAACCGCGGCGGAACTTGATCTGGCGTGGTTCTCCGGCGCCACGAAGGTCGGCGTCACCGCAGGAGCTTCCACGCCGCAGTGGGTCGTCGATGAGGTGGTAGAGGCCATCGAGGCGCTCTGAGGAAAATCCCCGCAGCACGCGGTCTGTTCTCATGGTCTCGAGACGCCCGTCAGTCAGTTAATAGCTCGGCAACACGTTGAGTCGTAACATGCGCCGGTTGACCTTCCGGGTAGGACTAGTTCTTGTCCTGGCGGCTGCCGTGGGGCTGGGGTTACTGTCATACCTGAAGTCTCCCGTGATCTTCGGACTGCGGGAAGATATCAAACACGCGATTCCGCCTCAGGCTGTTCCCACCGGTGTTGGGGACCTCTCCGCCGAGGCGTGCGGTTCCTGCCACCGAGAGATCTACGAGGAGTGGAAAACCTCGATCCACTCGCAGGCGTTCGTGGACCCATTTTTCCAGGCGTACTGGAAGAAGGATCAACACATCTGGGTCTGCCTGAACTGCCACGCCCCGTTGCAAAATCAGCAGCAGATAGTGGTGACCGACCTGCGAGGCGGGCGGATCGACCGCCCGGAGAGTCATCCCAATCCGGATTTTGATCCCGCGCTGCAGCGCGAAGGAATCACCTGCGCGGTTTGCCACGTGCGGGACGGCGTGATCCTGGGGCCGTTCGACGACTCGGTCGCGCCCCATCCGACCAGGTATGACCCCCGCTATCGCAGCACGGACATCTGTTACACCTGCCACGCGGTGCCGTCGGATCGATTTCAGTTTTATAACGGCGGCCCATGTGCGACGTTCATGGAGTATGAAGCCGGGCCGTACAAAGCCAAGGGCTACATCTGCCAGGACTGTCACATGCCCGAGGTGGAACGGGTGATGGCCGAGGGTGGTCCCGTCCGCAAGGGCCGTCGTCACTTGTGGCGTGGCGGGCACGACCCCGAGCAGCTCAAACGGGCGTTCACCGCGGTGCTGGCGGCCGATGAGCCGCGCTTGGCGGGAAGCCAGAAAACGACGTGGACGCTCACCATGACCAACAGTGGCGCTGGGCATATGTTGCCGACCGGCGATCCTGATCGCTATTTTCTGACCGAGATCGAAGTCCGCGATCGCACCGGGCGGGTCGTGGCATCCCGTAGCGACACCATTCGGCGATGGATCGTGTGGTGGCCGGTCATCTATGAATACCGCGATACGCGGATTCCTCCGCTGGCGTCGCGGGAGCTGACGATGGACTATACGGTGCCGGATGTGGACGAGGGACTGACGATCACCGCCCGCGTGTCATACCACTTCATGACCGATCGCCAATACCAGCGCCTGAAGACCAAATACGGACTCGATGTCGACAAGACGTACGCGTTTACGCTGTATGAGCAGACCGTGCCGTTACGGGCTGGCGAATCCGTGCCTCATGTCGCACAGAGTGCCGTCACGCCGGCGTGCGCTACGTCCAGCAACGAGGCGGGGTAGACCCGGGGCGGCCGGGCTCGGATAAGCGGTCTTCCCAGATACGGGGTAAGGCATGACCACGAGCGTGGAGCCCTGTTCAGGAAGGCGTCAGATGCAAGGCGGCGGGAGAACCGCACCGGAAGCGTACTGGGTCGTACGTGAGGAGCGGAAGCGCAGCGGCAACGCAGCAGATGATCCTTCATGGACAGGGCTCTAGCGGAGCTTGGTGCGGCCGGCGAACCCGGACGTATAGTCGTGAAAATAGCCGATGTCCGGCTCCGGATACTTCCAGCAGTAGTACCCCTCGCCGTTGTCGAAATCCACCAGCCACAACCCTTTGACCTCGCACCCGAGCTCCATGACCTTTTTGGCCCACGCGCGAACCACGCCGGCGTATTCGGCCTCCAACTCTTGCCGCCTGGGTGTGTCGCCGCCTCTGAGGGCGAGCATCTGAGCCTCCACGATCGCTGCCTTGGTCACCGCCCGATCGGTCAGCGTTCGGACCTCGGGAAAAAGCTGCAGCGCTTCATCGTAGGTGAAGGTCTTCGGTGTCTGTTCGTCGGATTCCATGAGCTCAGGGCCTCGTCAATTCCTCTAACTTTGGCAGGGTATCATAGACTTTCGGCCGGCGGCAAGACTTACCCTCGGCGGCTGCGGCGGCACTGGATGACGCCGTCAACAGCCTCGATATTCTGAAACGCCTTGGCGAGGTGGACAGTGTCCCGCACGTCGATCACGAAATGGAACACGGCCTTTTTTTCGTCGGTGGTGGTGACTTCGGCGTGGCTGATGTTCGCGTCGGCGGCGGTGATGGCGGCGGAGATCTTGGCGAGCATGCCGGGTCGGTCTTGCGTGATCACGGACACTTTTACGGGGTGGGTCGCGACGTCTTTCACGTCCCAATCCACTTCGACCAGGCGATCGCGGTCGTAGTCCAATTCGTCGACGTTGGGGCAATCCGCGGTATGGATCGAAAGGCCGCGGCCGCGGGTGATGAATCCCAAGATCTTATCGCCAGGCACAGGGTTACAGCACTTGGCGATGTTGATCATGATGTCATTGACGCCCTTGATCGTCACCCCGCGACTCTGTTTCCCGATCGACGTCAGGAGCTTGTCTTTGAGGCCCTCCTTGAGGGCGGGCTCGGGGAGGAGGCGGTTGATGACATGGTTGAGCGAGACACGGCCGTAACTCAGGGCGATCAGGAGGTCGTCCACCGAGGCGAGTCCACTTTCGCCGGCGATCTTGTTCAGGACGTCGGACTTGAACACTTCCGCCGGACTCAAGTGACTGCGACGCAACTCGCGCTCCAGCAGGCGTCGCCCGATCTCCAGGCTTTGTTTCTGTTCTTCGGCCTTGATCCAGTGTTTGATGCGCGTTTTGGCTTTGGGTGTTTTGGCGATCTTGAGCCAGTCTTTGGAGGGAACCTGATTCGGGGAGGTGACGATCTCCACCGTGTCACCGCTCTTAAGCACGGTTTTGAGCGGGGCCAACTTGCCGTTCACCTTGGCTCCGGTGCAGCGATGGCCGACCTGGGTGTGGACCGCGTAAGCCAGGTCGATCGGCGTGGCGCCTTTGACCAATTCGATCACGTCCCCCTTCGGGGTGAAGACGTAGATCTCGTCCGAGAACAGGTCCATTTTGATCGAATTCAGGAACTGCCGATTGTCCGTCAGATCCTGCTGCCATTCGACCAATTGACGAAGCCAGGCGAACAGCCGGTTGTCCTTCTCGTCGATTTGCCCCTGATCCTTGTACCGCCAGTGCGCGGCGATGCCTTCTTCCGCGATGCGGTGCATCTCCTCCGTACGGATCTGAAACTCCACGTGTTCACCCTGAGGCCCAATGACGGTCGTGTGCAGCGACTGGTACAGGTTCGACTTGGGAACACCGATATAGTCTTTGAAGCGCCCTGGGACGGGCTTCCAGAGCGAGTGGATCATGCCGAGAACGCCGTAGCAGGTGATCTTGGTGTCGGTGACGATCCGAATCCCGATCAGATCGTAGACTTCCTCGAACGGGATTTCGCGGCGCTCCATCTTGGAGTAGATACCGTAGAAATGTTTGGGACGCCCGAACACGCGTCCGGCGAACCCGTACTCCGCGATAGTCGCTTGGACCTTCTGGATGACGGTGTCGACGTAGCGCTGTCGCTCGGCGACCTGCTGCACCACCTTGCTGACAAGGGTCTGATAGGCCTCAGCTCTTAGGTAGCGGAAACAGAGGTCCTCCAGTTCATTTTTCATCCACCCGATCCCGAGCCGGTTGGCCAGGGGCGCATAGATCTCGAGGGTTTCTCGCGCAATACGTTGTTGTTTGTCCGGCCGTATGACCTCCAGCGTCCGCATGTTGTGAAGGCGGTCCGCCAGCTTGATCAGGATCACGCGGATGTCGTCCGCCATGGAGAGAACCATTTTCCGGAAGTTTTCCGCCTGCTTTTCTTCGTGGCTCTTGAAGCGGATCTTGCCGATCTTGGTCACGCCGTCTACGAGCCGTAGCACGTCCGCTCCGAACTCCCGCTCGATGGATTCGCGCGGGAGCAGCGTGTCTTCGATCGTGTCGTGGAGGAGGCCGGCGACGATCGAGGGAACGTCCATCTTTAGCACGGTGAGAATTTCCGCGACGGAGAGCGTATGGAATACGTAGGGCTCGCCGGATTTGCGCGTTTGACCATCGTGAGCTTTGGCCGAGGCCTCGTACGCACGTTGCAGGGCGTCGACCGAGGCTTGCGGATTATAAGCCCTGACCTTGGCGATGATGTCCTCGATCGTCGCCTTGGTTGGCTCGGCTGGCTTGGCAAGCACTCCGGACTCGGGAGTCATGCCTTTATTATATCGATCGGGTGGAGCGGAGTCGATGCTGAGGAATCGGCTACGCGTTCGACTGGCTGGGGCGCAGGTCTTTCAGACGTAACTGGATGCGGTCCTGCCCCTGCCAAGAGTCGACGCGTGCCGAATAGGCCAGATCGATGGGACTAGGATCGGCGGGCAACAGGTGTCCGAGACCGAAGCCGATCGCGTCGAACGCCACGGGCGTGGCATGACTGACCAGCAGTTTGAGATGGTTGTTGCCGACGATGCGGGCACCGCGGGGTGAGCAGCCGCTGGTGGTCAGGAGCGGTTCGGGGTTGCCCATGCCAAAGGGAGCTAGGGTCGCGAGCTCTCCGAGCAACGGGAAGGTGACCTCGGCGAGGCCGATCTCGTCGTCCAGCGCGAGGATCGGCTGTGCGGCGTCCGGCGCAAGATTGGCCGCGACCACAGCCTCGAACCGTTTCTGGAACTCGGGAATTCGTTCGGCCCGAATCGTCAGCCCCGCCGCCGCCGCGTGCCCTCCGAAGCCTTCAAACAGCGATCGACATTCCTCCAGGGCTTGGGTGAGGTGAAACCCGGGAATGCTCCGCCCGGACCCCTTGGCGCGTCCGTCCGGGCCGATCGCGATCACGATCGTTGGACGATGCCAGCGGTCGACCATCCGTGAGGCGATGATGCCGATCACGCCCGGATGCCAGGCCTGGTCGGCGATGACGAGAGAGCGCGCGCCGTCCAGGGAAATCTCGCGTTCGACCTTCGCCACCGCGCCATCGAGCATCGCTTCTTCGATCCGGCGCCGTTCCTGGTTGGCCGCGTCTAGCTCTCGCGCTGCTTTCATCGCGGTGTCCGCATCCCTGGTCGTCAGCAGGATCACGCCGGGGTGGGCTGTCGCCAGTCGCCCGGCGGCGTTGATCCGGGGACCCAACTGAAACCCGACGGTTCCCGCGTCGACGGGTCTTCGCCCAATGCCGCAGATCTCCTTGAGTGCGGCGACACCCACGCGACGCCCCGCGCTCAACGCTCGCAATCCTTCGACCACGAGATAGCGGTTCTCGCCTCGCAGCTGAGCCACGTCCGCGATGGTTCCCAACGCCACGAGGTCGAGCACCGACGCGAGTCGCGTGTCGATGTCCGGTAGGCTGCGCCGGCGACCGAGCAACGCCTGCGCGACTTTAAACGCAATGCCCGCCGCGCAAAGCACTTTCTCGGGGTATGACGAGCCGGGGATGTGGGGGTTGAGCATCGCATACGCCGGTGGAATGTGATCTTGCGGTTCGTGGTGATCGGTGACGATGACGTCGATGCCCAAGCGGTTGGCCAACTCGATCGGGGCGTGCGCGGTGGTGCCGCAGTCCGCGGTGATCAGCAGCGAGACGCCCTGATCGCGCGCGGCGTGCACGCCGGCCTCGGTCAAGCCGTACCCCTCGGTGAGGCGATGGGGAATGCGGTAGATGACCTGGACGCCGAGCCAGGAGAAGAGTTCGAGGTAGAGGGCCGTCGCGGTCACGCCGTCAACGTCGTAATCTCCGGCGATCATGATCCGCTCGCCGGATCCGATCGCGCGTTCGATGCGGTCAATCGCGCGGTCCATACCCGTGAGCAGGAAGGGATCGTGTAAGTCGGCGGCGGATGGGGCGAGAAATCGCCGAGCGGCTTCGACCGTGTCGAGTTTGCGACCGGCGAGGATTCTAGCCGTGGTGCGTCGAACGCCGAGGCCGTGTACGAGCGCGGCGACGACGTCCGGGTTGTGGGGGCGCTGCTGCCAGCGCTTGCGCATGCGGTCGATCCCTGACTCGCGCCACCATACGCGGGGGGAGGTGATCGTGTCAACGTGGCGCGGGCCGATTATAATGTCGGCTGTCAGCGGTGAACACACCAGGGGAGGGGACGATGAGGGAACGGGTGGAGAATCTCATCAACGGACGATGGCAGCTCGCGGCAGGGGGACACACGCTGGAGAGCCGCAACCCTGCGGATATCGGCGATGTGGTGGCCGTCGCGCCCATGTCGTCCACTCGCGACGTCAACGACGCGGTGAGCGCCGCCCAGGCCGCGTTTCCCGGATGGCGCGCCGTGCCGGCTCCGAAGCGAGGAGAGATCCTCTTTCGCGCCGCCGAGGGTTTGGCCAGAGAAAAGGAGTCGCTCGCGCAGATCGTGACGCGCGAGATGGGGAAGGTGATCGCGGAGGCTCGGGGCGACGTACAAGAAGCGATCGACATGACCTATTACATGGCCGGCGAGGGGCGGCGGCTCGCGGGCGAGACGGTTCCGTCCGAGCTGCCCAACAAGGACGCCAAAAGCGTACGCGTGCCGTTGGGCGTGGCCGCGTTGATCACGCCGTGGAACTTTCCGGTCGCGATCCCCTCGTGGAAGATCACGCCGGCCCTCGTCGCAGGCAACACCGTGGTCCTCAAACCTTCGGCGTTCACGCCGTTGTGCGCGACTCGATTCGTCCAGATCCTTCAGGACGCGGGTTTGCCGCCGGGCGTGTTGAATCTCGTACACGGCCACGGCGAGGGCGTAGGCGACGCGCTGGTGAGCCATCCCGACGTGGCGGTCGTCTCGTTCACCGGGTCCTCGGCAGTAGGGGAAAAAGTCGAGGCCGTCTGCGGCCGGCTCCATCGACCAGTGTGCACCGAGACCGGTGGCAAAAACGTGGTGATTGTCATGAACGACGCGGATCTGGATCTGGCTCTGGAAGGCGCGCTCTGGGGCGGATTCGGAACCAGCGGCCAGCGCTGTACCGCCGCGAGCCGAGTCATCGTCCACGAGGCTCTGTACGACGCGTTTGTCGCCCGTTTCGTGGCGGCGGCCGAAACGTTGCGGCTCGGGCCTGGGCTCGACCCCATGACGGACGTCGGCCCGGTGATCAACGCGTCGCAACAACAGAGGGTGTTGGAGTACATCGAGATCGGCAAACAAGAAGGTGCCAAGCTCCTGTGCGGCGGACACGCCGTGACTACCGAGGCGTTGGCCGCGGGTCACTTCATCGCGCCCACGATCTTCGGCGACGTCGCGCCGACCATGCGGATCGCGCAGGAGGAAATTTTCGGCCCCGTGGTCGCCGTCATCAGAGCCCGAGATGTCTCGCAGGCCATTGAGATCGCCAATGGTGTACCGTATGGGCTTTCCAGCGCGATCTATACGCGGGACGTGAATACCAGTGCGCTGGCCGAGCGAGAATTGGATACCGGTATCGTGTATATCAACGCGTCGACGATCGGAGCCGAGATCCAACTGCCGTTCGGCGGAACCAAAAAGACCGGCCTTGGTCCACGAGAAGCCGGCGGCCGCGGCGGCGCGCTGGATCTCTACACGAAGTGGAAGGTGATCTACCGCGACTTTTCCGGCAAGCTGCAGAAGGCCCAGATCGATCCGTAGCCGGCCGCGGAGCGGGCAGTCGGGACACGAGCGGTCCTCTGGTGGGCGGGGTGTTCGTCCCGGGCCTGCCGTCGAGCCCTCAAGTAATACGTGAAGATTTTCTAGATCGGTCCGTAGGCCGCGTCATGGATACATTGCCCATCGATGAAATTCTTCCCGCGCTCAAGGACGTGCTCCGCGCGCGGACCGCTGCGGTGCTGCAAGCGCCGCCGGGGTCCGGAAAAACCACACACGTTCCCCTGGCCCTGTCAGATCAGCCGTGGCTCAAGAAACGGTCGATCCTGATCTTGGAGCCGCGTCGGTTGGCCGCGAGGGCTTCAGCGGCGCGGATGGCCCAGCTTCTGGGCGAATCCGTCGGAGAGACGGTCGGGTATCGCATCCGATTCGAGGCCAAAGTGTCGAGCAAGACGCGGATCGAAGTGCTGACCGAGGGCATTCTCACCCGTCGGTTGCAGTCCGATCCCGGACTGGAGGGTGTGGGGCTGGTGATTTTCGATGAATTTCATGAGCGGCATCTGCACGCGGATCTGGCATTGGCGCTGTGTTTGGACTCCCAACGCACGGTGCGCGAGGACCTCAGGCTGTTGGTGATGTCCGCTACACTGGATGGCGACGCGGTGGCCGCGCTCCTGGGCGGGGCGCCGGTGGTCACGGCGTCCGCGCGCCAGTTTCCGGTGGAAGTGCGGTATGCCACGAGCGATCCGGACGATCGATTGCCTCAGGCCGCGTCCCAGGCGACCCTTCGCGCGTTGAAGCGCGACCGGGGCGACGTGCTCGTGTTCTTGCCGGGCGCACGGGAAATCCGTCGGACGCAGCACCTCTTGGACTCTGCGTTGGCGAGTCGTGGGGTGGACGTGTATCCGCTCTACGGCGACCTGCCTTGGGAGGCGCAGGATCGGGCGATCCGCCCGAACCATCCGGCCCGCCGCAAGGTGGTGCTGGCCACACCCATTGCCGAAACCAGCCTGACGATCGAGGGGGTCGGCGTGGTCATTGATTCGGGTCTGGTGCGGGTTCCGGAGTTCGACCCTCGCACCGGCCTGACGCGTCTGACCACCAAGCGCATCTCGCGCGCATCGGCCGAACAGCGGGCCGGCCGCGCGGGCCGACTGGGGCCCGGCGTGTGTGAACGATTGTGGAACGAGGTGATGCAGCGAGGGCTCATGGCTCAGCCGATTCCTGAAATCAGGACCGCTGACCTCGCTCCGCTGGCGCTGGAACTCGCGCACTGGGGCGCCCGTGACGCGAGTACGCTTTCGTGGCTCGATCCGCCGCCTGCCGCTGCGCTGGCTCAAGCGCGCGTACTATTGGCGCGGCTCGGGGCCCTGGACGAGCACGGTCTGATCACTCAGGCCGGCCGCGCCATGGCCTCGCTGCCGGTTCATCCGCGCCTGGCGCACATGATCCGTCGAGCGGATGATGCAGGGCTAGGCTCGCTGGCCTGCGATCTCGCGGCGCTGCTGTCGGAACGGGATGTGTTGTCAGGCGACTCGTCCCGGTCGTGCGATCTTCTGGAGCGTGTGGAGGTGTTGACGGCATTCCGCGGTCGCGAGCGAGAGGGAACTCACGCGAGCGAAGGGGACCCCGAGGCCTGCCGGCGCGTGGATCAAGTCTCGCAGCAATACCGGCGGTTACTCAGAAACCGGCCAACCGAGAGAACCAGCGACACGACCGCGGTCGGTCGGTTGTTGGCGTTCGCGTATCCGGACCGGGTCGCGCGGCAACGTGATGTCGGCGGCGTGCGATACGTGCTCGCCTCCGGCCGCGGAGCATGTCTGCCGCCGTACGAGCAGCGCGTACGTCCGCCGTGGCTCGTGGCCGCGAGTCTCGACGCGGGCGACACCGAGGGGGTCATCTACTTGGCCGCGCCGGTGGATCTCGAAACAGTGCGCCGCGACCTTGCCGCGCAGTTTCGTGTGGACGAGATCATCCAGTGGGATGCCAAGCTCCAACGAGTCATCGCGCGGCGCGAAGAGCGGCTGGGTGAATTGCTCATCGAGAGCGGCCCACTGGCCAATCCCGATCCGGAACAGCTCCGCGTCGCCATGGTGGCAGGCCTTCAGGATCTCGGCATTGCCGCGCTTCCGTGGACATCGGAGGTGCGCGAATGGCAGGCGAGGGTGCTCTCGCTGCGTCAGTGGTTCCCGCAAGACGGGTGGCCCGACGTATCAGACACCGCGTTGCGGGACACGTTCGATGCATGGCTGGGCCCGTATCTGAGTGGTGTCACGCGGCGGGAACACCTGCTTCGCATCGACTTGATGGCCGCGATCAACTCGCGACTCGATTGGAAGCAGCGTCAACGTCTGGAAGAGGGCGCGCCCGCGCACCTGACGGTCCCCAGTGGAACCCGGGTTCGGCTGGAATATCAGCCCGGCGAATCGCCGGTGCTGGCCGTCAAACTGCAAGAGATGTTCGGACTGGCCGATACGCCACGGGTGGCGTGGGGGCGAGTCCCGATCACGCTCCACCTTCTGTCGCCGGCGCGCCGGCCCATCCAGGTCACCCAGGATCTGCGTGGGTTCTGGGAGCGGACCTACGCCGAGGTCAAGAAAGAATTGAAGGGCCGGTACCCCAGACACCCCTGGCCGGATGATCCCTGGAAAGCCGCGCCCACCGCGCGGACCAAACGAAGGGGTGCGACGTGAGCCGGGAGCACCGCGCCGAGCTGCTGGTCGTTGTCGCCCTGGCGGTCGTGACCCTGGCGGTGTTTTCGCCGGTGCGGACCCACGAGTTCATCTTGTATGACGACACGATGTACGTGACGGACAACGCGGTGGTAGGGGCCGGCCTCACCTGGCGGGGTGTGATCTGGGCCTTCACCACGACGTTCACGGGCAACTGGCATCCCCTCACGTGGCTGTCGCACATGGCGGATGTTCACGCGTTCGGGATGGTCCCGCGGTGGCATCATCTCATGAATCTGATCCTGCACGTGATCAACACGGCCCTGCTGTTTCTGGTGCTGCGCGCCATGACTGGTGCTCTGTGGCGTAGCGCGGCGGTGGCGGCGTTGTTTGCGGTGCATCCGTTGCACGTAGAATCGGTCGCGTGGGTCGCCGAGCGGAAAGACGTCCTGAGTACGATGTTCTGGATGCTGGCGATGGCCGCCTACGTCAACTACGCCCGCCAACCCGGAGTCTTGCGCTACACCGTTGTCGCGCTGGCCTTTGTCCTCGGGTTGTTGGCCAAGCCCATGGTGGTCACGCTCCCATTCGTCCTCCTGTTGCTCGACTACTGGCCGCTGGGGCGATTCGATCGGGGGGCTCCAATTTGGCCGAGGTTACGGGCCCTGGTGTGGGAAAAAACTCCGCTGTTTGCGGTGGCGGTCGCAGCCGGTGTCATGGCGATGTATGCCCAACGCGCCGGCGGGAACGTGGAGGACGTGGAGCACTTGTCCGTCGCCACACGGCTCGCCAACACCGCCGTCGCGTACGCCGGATATCTGGCGAAGACCTTGTGGCCGCGAGACTTGGCGGCGTTCTATCCGCATCCCGCGACCCTACCGGGTGGCATCCCGTGGTGGCACGTGTTGGTTGCGGCGGTGGTGCTGCTGGCGATCAGCGGTATGGCCCTCCGCGCCGGAGGGCGTCGACCCTACCTGGCGGTCGGCTGGCTGTGGTATCTCGGCACGCTCGTTCCGGTCATCGGTCTGATCCAGGTCGGTCAGCAGGGTTTAGCGGACCGGTATACCTACATTCCCTTGATCGGTCTCTTCATCGCGGTGGTGTGGGGCGCGGCGGATTTCGTCAAGGAGAAGCCGTCTCGCCGGTGGGTGTTGGGAGGAAGTGGCGCCGTCGTTCTGTTGTCAGCCGCGATCGTCACCTGGGTTCAAGTGGGGTACTGGCGCAACACCGTGACGTTGTTCGAGCACGCGTTGCACGCGACCGGGACGAACCGCGTCGCCTATCTCCAGCTTGGCGTGGCCTACGCGAGGCTGGGACGCTACGATGACGCCGCGGTCCAGTACCGGTCGGCACTGGCGATGAAGCCCAACTCAGTGGAAGCCAATAACAACCTCGGGATCGTGTTGGCGCAGGCGGGTCGGCCGCATGAGGCCGCTGTGTCGTTTCGAGCGGCGTTGCAGATTCGCCCCGACGATGCGCGCCTCCATGCCAACCTCGCCCGTGCGTTCAGACAGATGGGGACGATCCCTGAGGCGGTGGAGCACTATCGCGAGGCGGTGAGGCTCGATTCTCTGGCGTGGGACGTGGCGATGAATCTGGCGTGGCTCTTAGCGACCGATGCCAACGCGACGGTCCGGAATTCCGCGGAAGCGGTGACGCTGGCCGAAGGAGCCAATCGCCTGACCGGGCGCGCACATCCCAAGGTTCTGGACACGTTGGCCGCGGCCTATGCGGCAGCCGGCCGGTACGATGAAGCGGCGGAAACGGCCGAACACGCGCTGACCGCGGCGCTGAAGACAGACGAACCGCGATTGGCCGCGGAAATTGACGGGCGAATCGGGCTGTATCGAACGCGCCAGCCGTATCGAATGGTGCGGATTCCTCCGCCGCAATAGCCCGGCGCGTCACGAGCCGGATTTCTTGGCGTAGACCTCGACGGTGGCGCCTTGCTTGGCCCACGACGTCACCCAGCACAACGGAACAGCCAAGAGGGCCAAGGGGATGGTCAGGAGCACCGTGAGGGCCAGATCCGCCAGTTCGCGAGCATCCGCCCGTTTCAAGATCGATTCCATGGACCGTCGGTGCAGGAGCAGATCGAACAGCAGGTTTTGAGTTCGGCAACACACGTTCAGCCCGCTCTGAATCGCGCCGAACGTGTCGTATTCGAACGAGTAGTGGTTGACCGACGTCACCGCGAATGCGTGCTCCCGTAGAAGCGTCCGTAAGGAATCAATCGAATAGTGAACCAGGTGTCGTGGGACGTCTAGGTGAAACCATCGTGCCTTGAACAGGCGAGCCTGCACGCTCGTGATATTTGGCACCGCGATCACCAAGGTCCCGTCACGGGTTAACACTCGTGATGCGTGCTCAAGGGCCTCGTGCGGGGAGGGCAGATGTTCGAACACGTGCCAGAATGTCACCACGTCGAACGAAGCGTCCGAATACGCAGACTCCCCCCAGGCGCGGGTCGATACGTCGAGATGCCGCTCCCGCCATAATTCCTCATAGACCAGGACCGGCCGTTCCACGCCGGCCACGCGCCATCCAGCGTCGCGCATGGCGATGAGGAATCCGCCGCGTGCGCATCCTACGTCGAGAATCGCTCCCGCTGTGTCGGCCCGGACCGCAGACAGCACGCGGCGTCGGCGCAGCCAGTTCGTCACAGGTTCAAACGCGCCGTGGCGTTTTCCGTAGTACCCGGCATAGGCGTCGGGCGCGTCAGCCGCTCCATCGAAGGCCGTCTGGATCAATCCGCAGCGCGGGCACGCAAGGAGGGGAAATCGTCGTTGGCTGATGTAGTCTATTCCGGTGTAGAGCACGCGATCGAGATCGTGGCCGCACCCAACGCAAGAAAACAGCAGTCTAGCCTCGGTTGGAGGGGACATACGCATCGGGCTTTACGATAACACACATCCGAGCTCAGGGTCCGGTGGCGTCGCCGCTTGATAGACCTCAAGCAATCGTTGAAGATTGTGGAGTCTCGGCCGCTTGTCGCCTCGCATCCGACTGGTATAGTTGCTGGCGATGAGTGGCCATCGAAATCCGATCTTGATGACAGTGATGGCGGTCGCTCTCTCGGCCTGCGCCACGATGAACACTCCGAACGTGGCAGTGGACGAGAATCCGGCCCCGCAGACGCTCGACTACCAAGCGTTGTTGGCCGCCCCAGTCAGACCGGCGACCGACCTTCGGCAGCGGATCGTCCAGACGGCGAGCGCCCATCTCGGGGATCTTATCTATTTCACGGTGCCCCAGAGCCGGTCCTTCCATGTGGGTCTCTACTTGGGGGAAGGCCGGTTCATCCACGCCCCAGGCGCCACCACCGCGGTCAGGACCGACACCCTCGGCGACATGGAATGGCGCTCACGGTTTTTGGGCGCCCGGCAAATCCTCCCCAACTGAACCCAACACCCTGCTGAACACCAGTTCGGGATGCCTTGACCCGCGGATCAACCTATGTTTATGCTCGTCCTGCTGCGAGTGGGTTACTGGCATGGTGGAGCCTTGGAAGGGCGGGAGGATCTCGTGAGACGATTGTTGTGGGCGTCGATGGTCGTGGTGCTGGTCGTGGTTGCCGGCCAGGCGCGAGCCGAAGACGAGCTCACCAACGCGGTGGGCGTGAACCTGGCGTATGTCACGCCGCAGGATTTGGAGCAGGGGCTCGGTGTCGGGATAACCCTGACGCACCTGGTGGCCACGCTCCTATCCTTCGAATTCGGAATCGAACATTACGCCTTCGAGGATCGCGACGCCGATCTCGGGGTGGTGACGGGCAAGGTCCGCGAGACGCCTCTCCTGATTACCGCGCAAATTCGACCACAGTTCGGGTGGAATCCGTACCTTGGATTCGGCGTGGGTTATTACCTGATGTCGTACGACCAGACGAGCGCAGGCACGACTATCTGTAACTGCGAACGCACGGTTGATAACGCCATCGTGGTCCACTTTGCCGCTGGGTTCGATGTGCCGTTGGATGATCGCCTCACCTTGACCGTGGATGTCCGGTCCGCATCCGGCGACGCGGACGGGACATCGCGGGACCTGGTGTCCGGCATTTCGGTCAGCGATGAGGTGAAGCTCGATTACCTGAAGGTCGGTGTAGGGCTTAAGTACTGGTTCTAAGACAACCCCGCATCGATGGCTGAACCACTCAAGACCCACTTCGGTGTGGCGCTTGCGTTCGAGGTGGTCAACACCGCGACGACGCGTCAGCGACTGCTCGTGGACTTCAAGATGTACCTTATGAAATCCAGTGGAAAGACAAACCCGAAGGTGTTCAAGCTTAAGGCGGTTGACCTGGCGCCACGGGCACGGGTCCGCCTCGCCAAGACCGTGTCGCTTCGGGAGATGACCACACGCAAGCACTACCCAGGCACGCATCGCGTGGAGATCCTGGTGAACGGGCGCGCCTACCAGGTCGGGGCATTTACCGTGGTTCGAAACGCGCGGGTCGACGGGTAGGGGACCTCGCATGCGCGCACAGGTCTTTCAGCACGTTCCGTTCGAGGGGTTGGGGAGTATTGGGCCCTGGCTGGAGGCGCGTGGGAGCAGCGTCGGGGTCACGGGCTTCTTCCAACACGACAAGCTGCCCAACGTCGCGAAGATCGACTTCCTGGTCGTGATGGGCGGGCCCATGAGCGTCAACGACGAACGGGACCTTCCCTGGCTTGTTGCCGAAAAGCGGTTCATCGGGGATATGATCAACCGCGGCAAGCCCGTCCTCGGCGTCTGTCTCGGCGCGCAATTGATTGCAAACGTCTTGGGCTCCAAGGTCTATCCCAACGCCAAGCGGGAAATCGGGTGGTTCCCCATCCACGCGACCCCGACCTCGGGATACCAGGATCGGGCGTTCAAATTTCCCGCCGAGTGTCGGGTCTTTCATTGGCACGGGGAAACGTTCGATCTCCCGGACGGCGCGGTGCGACTTGCTAAAAGCGCGGCCTGCCAGAACCAGGCCTTCCAGTTCGGCTCAAACGTGATCGGTCTTCAATTCCACCTGGAAACCACCCCGACCTCAGCCCGCGAACTCGTCACGCATTGTCGTGAGGAATTGGTTCCAGCCAAGTACGTGCAGTCCGAGGACGCCATTCTGGCGGCGCCTGCTGAGCGGTACGGGACCATCAACGCGCTGATGAGCAACGTCTTGGCGTTTCTCCTGGCCGATCGTTCGACGTGAACATCCGCGAACAGGCATCGTCTTGCGCCGAGATTTCTTGACCCGCGACCTCCGCGGGAGCTATGCTGCGTCCGCTGGCTAGGAGGTTGCGGGATGGTGATGCGGTCAGCCGGGTCCTCGTCCGTCCCGGGGACTCGCCGTCGGACACTGGGGATTTGACGGACTCACATCGTGTGAGGCCGATAGACGCACAATCAGTCAGAGGAGAAGAGTATGAGAATCTTTGTCGGGAATCTGTCTCGCGACGTCAATGACCAGGACTTACAGGAAGCGTTCGAGTCGTTCGGCAGCGTGGACTCGGCCACGGTGGTCAAAGACAAGTTTACCGGAGAGTCGCGGGGATTCGGTTTTGTCGAAATGCCTGCAGGTGCGGAAGCGCAGGCGGCGATCAGTGGAATGAACGGCAAAGACCTGAAGGGTAGAGCCGTCAACGTCAATGAGGCGCGTCCCCGCGAAGATCGAGGGGGAGGCGGTGATCGGGGAGGGGGAGGTCGAGGCAGACCAGGGGGTGGGCGGCGGTACTAGTCGTTCCCACGTCCATATCGGTGGGCGGGGGCATTGACGCCCCCGCCCACAAGTGACGGATCAGCCGTGATGTCCGGTTGGCTGCTCCAGTAGGTGTTGGAGGGCCTGCTCCACCCGCGGATAGGCGAATCGAAACCCCGAGTCCTCGAGCCTCTGAGGGATCACGCCGGCGCCACCGAGCAGCAGGGCGTCGGCCATTTCTCCGAACAGCATTCGGGCAGCGAACGCCGGCAAGGGTAGTATCGTTGCCCGTCCAAGCACCTGCCCGAGGGCGCGGGTGAACTCCGCATTGGTCACGGCGTGAGGGGACACGACGTTGACCGGTCCCGAGAGCGCATCGCGTTCTATGATGTGGAGCATGATGGACGGGACGTCGTCGAGCGCGACCCAACTCATCACCTGTCGCCCGCTTCCGACCTTGCCGCCCAGGCCCATCCTGAATGGTGGCAACATCTTGGCCAACGCGCCTCCCCGCGGGCTCAGCACGATCCCGAACCGGGTGTACACGACGCGAATGCCGGCTGCGGTAGCGGGTGTTGAGGCCTGTTCCCAATCGCGAACCAGATCCGCCAGGAACCCGTTCCCGCGCGGGCTGGTTTCGTCCACGTGGTCGCCCGGCTGGTGATTCCCGTAATACCCGATGCCGGAGGCCGTGATCAACACGCGGGGCTTGTGGGTGAGCCCTGCCAGGGTCTCGCAGAGCAGACGAGTGCCGTGGATGCGGCTTTCGCGGATGGCTTGTTTGCGTGGTGCGGTCCAACGGCCCCCCGCGATGTCTTCCCCTGCCAGATGAACGACCACATCGTGCGCTTCCAGTCCCGCGCGGTCGATCATCCCCGATACGGGAATCCAGACCACCGTGCGATGGCGCGGGTCGCGCACGCCCGTGGCGCGCACCACGCGTGTGACGGCGTGCCCGTCGTGCTCGAAGCGCGCCAGCAACGCCGAGCCGATCAATCCGCTGGATCCGGTTACGGCAATCCGCATGGTTCAGGCCGACCCGGTGTTGACATGAACATCGTGACGGCGCCTTGTTATCGTATCCATGCTCGGTCTTCAAAATGAGCGTTATACATAATCACAAAAGGCCCAACGCCGCAAGAGCAACAGGAAGAGTGTCATTCGGATACTTGAGGACACACTATCCTGCTGGGGGCAGCTGGTCGCCGCCGAGGACACCATGACATCCAACATCCGCCGCATCGACCAATCGCTTTTGGACCGTATCGCCGCCGAGGCGGCTCGTCATCCTCGTCGGCGAATGAACTACAATTTCCACCAGCACGAAGAGCCGGTGCAGCGATTTCTCAACGCCGTGGAGCCGGGCAGTTACGTCCGGCCCCATCGCCACCTGGACCCGCCAAAGTGGGAGATGTTCGTGTGTTTACGCGGCCGCGGGGCCGCGGTGGTTTTTGATGACGAGGGGCGGATTGCGGAGATTTGTCGGCTCGATCCCACGCGCGGGGAGTACGGGGTGGAGATCGAGGCCGGCGCGTGGCATTCGATCATCAGCTTAGCGCCGGATTCGGTCTTCTTGGAGGTGAAGGAAGGGCCTTACGAGCCCAAACACGCGGGCATGTTCGCGCCGTGGTCGCCGGCCCCGGACGATTCGGGCGTGGCGGAGTTTATCGCGCGGCTTGAGCGCGCGGCGTCGTAATCCCGCCGCGCACCGCGCGTCAGGGTTGACGGCCTGACCCCTGGTTCCGAAGCGAGCCGTACAAATACCAACCCATCCAGAGGCGTCCGATCCAGACGCCGAGTCGGCCGCGTCCCATCCACGTCAGCAGGGTGGTCCCGGCGGCCACCGTGAACCAATGCGCGCGCAGCTCGCGCGCGAGCGTGAGCCCGCTGTCCGCCAGTGTGATGGTCGTCTGCCACGGCTGCACCAGACGGCCGAGCGTGTGTCGTTGCGCTTCCGCCCGCGCCACCAAGGCCTCCCGGCGTTGTTGGACGGCCGTTATTCGCTCGGTCATCATCTGGTCAATCGCTCCCGGTCTTTGGCGAACTCCGCCAACGTGGTGGCGAACAGCCGGGGCCGAGTCTTGAGGCGTTGGCGCAGGGTGACGGCCGAGAAAATTCCGAGTCCGAGATACAGCAGGGCGAAGCCGCCCAGCGCGTACACGCGGTAGCTGTCCCAGAACAGGACGACGATAAAGAGAGTCAGGAGCAGAAACCCGAAGCCGAGAAAGAACAGCGCGAAGGAACCGAACACAATCAATTCCCGCAGCCGCTCGCGCTCTTCTTCGAGTTCGGTGGCGACGATTTCCGCCCGCGTCTGCAGGACGTCGAGTACGGTGGCCACGAACCGTTGCAATGAATCGAGCAGGCCGGTGGCACGGAGCGGGTCGGCCGTGCTCGCGCGGCCGTCGGTCTTATCCACGGCGAGAACTCAACAGTCCGATCAGCAACCCAATCGCCGCAGCCACGCCCACCGCCGGCCACGGGTGTTCGCGCACCAGCTTGTCGGTCGCCTCGTACGCGGCTTTGGCGTGTTCGGTCAGGCCTTCTTCCAGATCCGCGAATCGTTTCTGGGTGGCGGCCACGCGATCCTCGAGTTTGGCCCGTGCGGACGCAATCTGCTCGCCGGTCAGACCGGCGGTGGCTTTCAGTAGCTCCTCGGTGTCCGCGATCACAGCCTTGAAATCCTGAACGAGCCTGTCTTGGGGCGCTTCTCGTTTGTCCGTCGCTTCATCCATCGGGGGTCTCCTGGAACCGGCTGCATTGTACTATGCTGCGCATAGTGCGGAAAAGGCATGCGCAAGGGAGGGACAGCCTCCGCGTCTGCGGGCGGCCTATTTGGACTTCAAGAACCGGAAGAACTCGGAGTCGGGGCTGAGCACCAGGGTGGTGTCTTTGTCCAGCGCCTTGATGTAAGCTTCCATGGATCGCATGAACTCGAAAAATTCCGGATCGCGTCCGTAGGCCTGCGCGTAGATCTTGAACGCTTGGGCGTCTCCGCCGCCCATGAGCGCCTGGGACGTCTTGTATGCCTCCGCCAACAGAATCTCCCGTTCTTTCTCGGCTTCGGATCGAATCTTCTGTGCCTCTTCCGCCCCTTCGGATCGATACCGCTTGGCCTCTCGTTCGCGTTCGGCTTGCATTCTGGTGAACACGGCTTTTTCGTTCTGCTCGGGAAGGTCCGCGCGTTTGATCCGCACGTCTTCCACCTCGATCCCGTACGGGGTGGCCTTCTCGTTGGCCCGTGCGGTCACGGTCTCCATGAGGGCCGACCGCGTCTGGGAGACGATTTCCGAAAGCGTGTGCCGGCCCAGCTCAACGCGTAGTTCGGAGTAGATGATGTCATCCAGCCGCGCCAGTGCGGCCTGCTGGGTTTGGAACGCCTCGTAGACTTTGAGCGGGTCTTTGATCCGCCACTTGGCGAAGTTGTCGATCAACAACGTCTTCTTGTCGGTCGTGATCACGTCCTGTGAAACCGCGTCGTAGTCCAGCAGGCGTTTGTCGAAATAGACCACGTTTTGCACGAGCGGAATCTTCAGCTTCAAGCCGGCCTCGGTGATGGTGCGGACGGGTTTGCCCAGTTGGATTACGATCGCGGTCTCTGTCACGTCCACCACGAAAAACGGGGACGCTCCAGCCAGCATCAGGACCACGATTGCGATGAGAGCCCACAACACGACGGCTTGTTTCTTCACGGCGCCGAGGCTCCTGCGCCCGACCCCGACGGTCTCGGTTCACGCGTGAGCGGGAGGTAGGGCAGCGTGCGCTCGCTGATTTTCCCGTCGATGATAATCTTATTCATTCCGGGCAACACGGTCTCCATCGTTTCCAGATAAATGCGCTTCCGGATGATGGGTTTGGCCTGCTGGTACTCCTTGAGCGTTTTGGTGAACCGGTCTGCTTCGCCTTCGGCGCGCCGGGCCCGCGCTTGCGCATACCCCTGCGCCTGGTTGATCACCTGCGCGGCTTCGCCCTTGGCTTTGGGAATGATGTCGTTTCGGTACCCCTGGGCTTCGTTGATCAGTTTCTCCTTGTCTTCCTTGGCGCTGGCCACGTCTTTAAAGGCGCCGGCGACTTGCTCGGGCGGGTCCACGTCCTGGAGTTGGATCGCCGCCACTTGAACTCCGGCGCCGTAGTCGTCCAGGACTTGCTGCAACAGGTGCTGCGTACTATCTTGGATTTCGGCCTTCCCCGTGGTGAGCGCTTCGTCAATGTGGCTTTGCCCGATGACTTGACGGACGGCGGCCTCAGTGGCTTTCATGATGGTCTCGCCCATATCCGCCACGTTGAAGAGAAAGTCCTCCGCGTCTTTGATGCGAAACTGCACGATCAATTCTACGCTCAGGATGTTCTCGTCCCCGGTGACCATGAGGGCTTCGCGGGGCACGGTGGTGGTCCCGCCTTGCGCGTTGGAGCGGAATCCGACTTCAATGCGGTGGAGCTTGGTGACTTTCGGGATGAGTGCGGTTTCGATGAGCGGAATTTTGAAATGTGGGCCGGGAGGCGTGATCCGTACTACGCGGCCGAAGCGTTTGACCACGCCCTGCTCGTCGGGCGCGACGATGTAAAATCCTTGCCAGGCCACAAAGACGGCGATGAGTAGGCCGATGATCGGAGTCCAACCGCGAAACCCGAAGACACGCCGCAGGCGCTGCTGGACCTCCGCCCACTGCCGCTCAAAGTCCGCTTTGCCGCCGCCCAAGTCCCTGGGCTCCCAGGCCATCGTCCGTCGTCCCCCTCAGTGGTTTCGGCACGCGGGTGCGAACCTATCACTGATGGGTTGTGCGGCGCAAGGGAAATCGAATGACATGCGGAAACGCCTTCCGCGCGCGTGTTGATTTTCGGCGGTCCCGGTCCTATCATGTGGCTTCCCACAACGGGTGGCGCATCGCGCTGATTGGGGCGTCGAGCGGGTCTGAGCAAGGAGAATCTCATGGCACAGATGCACGAGATTGACTACGAGATTTTCGGCGACGACATGCAGTACGTCGAGATCGAGCTGGATCCTGAAGAAGCGGCCGTGGCCGAAGCTGGCGGCATGATGTACATGAACGACGGTATCGAGATGGAGACTGTGTTTGGCGACGGGTCGGGCGGCAAGCCCGGCGTGTTCGGCGCGTTGGTGGGCGCGGGCAAGCGGTTGCTCACCGGGGAGTCGTTGTTCATGACCGTGTTCGTGAACAAGGCACCAGACAAGCGCCGCGTGGCGTTTGCGGCCCCGTATCCCGGCAAGATCGTGCCCATGAAGCTGGCCCAATTGGGTGGGACGATCATCTGCCAGAAGGACTCGTTTCTTTGCGCGGCCAAGGGGGTGTCGGTGGGCATCGCGTTTCAGAAGCGATTGGGCGCGGGCCTGTTCGGGGGCGAAGGCTTCATCATGCAGAAGCTGGAGGGCGACGGCATGGCATTCGTCAACGCGGGCGGCACTATTGCCGAGCGGACCCTCAAACCCGGCGAGATGTTGCGTGTGGACACCGGGTGCATCGTCGCCTTGCAGAGCTCGGTGGACTTTGACATCGAGTACGTGGGGAAAATCAAGTCTGCGCTATTCGGAGGAGAAGGGCTGTTTTTTGCCACGCTCCGCGGTCCCGGCCGGGCGTGGCTCCAGTCGCTCCCGCTCTCGCGCCTCGCGAATCGGATCTACGCGGCCGCGCCCCAGCGAGGCGGCCGCCGCGAGGAAGGCTCCCTGCTTGGAGGGTTGGGCGGGTTGCTTGACGGCGACAACTAGGAGCCCCTCCATGAGTCTGAACGGCCTCGATCGGATCAACGGGTGGACACACTGCTAGCGCCCGCGGGCCACGTGGACCTCACCGGTGACGGGTTGTGCTTCGGGCCGGGGCTGGCCCCCCAGGGCGAACGCGTCGAGTTCGAGTTGGGGGACGACCGATTGCGGCTCTGGCCCCACATGCCGCGTGAGCGGTCAGTGCCGTACGACGCGATCCGGCTCGAGCCCGGGGGGTTCGAGCGCACGCAATTCCAATTGACCTGGTCCGACAACGGACCGTGGGCGTTGGTTCTGGATGACGACGCGCTGGCGCGACGGATCCGCGGAAATCCTCCTTCCGGATTGGCGGCAGAGGTGGGCCGACTCGATGCGCACCTTCGACGCGGGCGGGTCGCGACCGGAGTCGGCTGGACGCTCATTGGCGCGATAGTCCTGGCTCCGATGCTGGTGCTGGCCCTGCTGTGGTGGCAGGCCGACCGGATCGTCGGCGCGGCCGTCGGCCGCATTCCGGTGTCGTGGGAGGAACAGCTCGGGCAGTCGGCGTTCGAACAGCTGACGCGGGGCGCTGCCGTGCTCACCGAAGGGGCTGCGGTAGACGCGGTGAACGAAATCGGCGACCGCCTGGCCGCCCAGATCCACTCACCGTATACGTTCCGCTGGCACGTGGTTGACGATCAGCAAATCAACGCGTTTGCGGTTCCCGGTGGCCATGTGGTGGTGTTCACTGGCCTGCTCCGGGCCGCGAATACGCCCGAAGAAGCGGCTGGCGTCCTGGCGCATGAAATCCAACACGTCGTGCTCCGTCACAGCCTCAACGGATTGGTCCGCTCGCTCGGCTGGAGCGCGACGATCAAGATTCTCTTCGGGAGTTCTGGACCCTTGTCCGGCGTGGGTGAACTGGCTTCGCAGCTGGGCAGTTTGAGGTTCGGCCGCGAGCAGGAGACCGCGGCGGACGTGGAAGGCCTCAAGGCGCTGCAGCGAGCCAAGATCGACCCGCAAGGAATGGTGGTATTTTTCGAGAAACTCGCGCGCAAGGAGTCGGGGATCGCACTGCTCTCCACGCACCCGATGAGCGTCGACCGCGCGGAGCGTCTGCGCGCCGAGATCGCGCAGGCAGGTCCGTGGCCGATCGAGCCGCTGCCCATTGTCTGGACGGACGTCAACACCGACGGGAATACGGGGAGACCGTGATGTCAAATTGTCGCGCGTGTGCTGGGCCGCTGGCCGGATCGACGGGGGAATTGTGCGCGGCGTGCGGCGCCAAGGGATTGGCGTGCCGGGTGTGTGGTCACGAATTTCGGTACGCGGATATTCTGGCGGCGTTGCCCATTGTGCAGTGTCCGACCTGCGAAGGCCGGGCGATCGAGGTGAGCGACTGATGACGGACTGCCACGACGTGCGCGAGCCGGCGGCGCTGTTGGCGGAAGTTCGCGACCGATTGCCCAAAGGAAACGCTCTTGATCTCGCGATGGGATACGGGCGCCACGCGCTCTACCTCGCGGAAGCGGGATGGAACGTGCACGGCATCGAGCGAGATCCCGAGGCCGTCGTCTCCTGCCGCCGTGAGGCTGAACAACGTCAACTTTCGTTGCGCGTTGAACAGGCCGATCTGGACGCCTATCAGATCCCTGCCGCCGCGTACGACCTCGTGGTGGTCTTCTATTTTTTGGACCGCGCGCTGATTCCTCAGATCCGTGAGGCGATAAGACCCGGCGGCGCGATCGTGTACGAGACCTTCACCATCGAAAATCAGCAGCGCTTCGGCCGGCCGAAACGGAGCGGATTCTGTTTGCAGCCCGGCGAACTCCCCGCGCTCTTCGCGGGGTTCACCGCCCTGGTGTCGCGCGAAGGGCTGGTGGGTGGTCAATACGTCGCGCAACTGGTGGCGCTCAAGCCTGGGGCGACCGGTGGGTAGCGCTCGGCCGGCTCTGCTGCCGGTGGATGCGGCGCTCAAGTCCGTGCTCGCCGCCACTCGGTTCTTGGGTGCCGAACGCGTGCCCGTGACGGAAGCGCTGGGACGGGTGCTGGGCCAAGACATGGTCGCCACGCGCGATATCCCCCCTTGGGACAACTCGTCGGTCGACGGCTATGCCGTGCGCGCCGTGGATGTGGCGTCGGCGGCTCCGGATCGACCGGTCACGCTGACCGTGATCGAAGAAATCCCCGCGGGCCTCATGCCGACCAACACCGTGACGTCGGGGACGGCCGCGCGCATCATGACGGGTGCACCCATGCCGCTTGGCGCGGATGCGGTCGTGATGGTGGAGGAGACGTCGCTGGACAACGACCGGGCGCTGATGCGTGCGGCGGCCGAGCCGGGCGAGTCGGTGCGCCGGCGCGGTCAAGACGTGCGGGAAGGGACCGTGGTGATCCCGGGGGGCCGTCGCTTACGACCGGCCGAGGTCGGCATGGTGGCCTCGTTGGGACACGCCGCCGTCACGGTCGGCCGGAGGCCGCGCGTGGGCATTCTCGCCACCGGGGACGAACTGATCGATCTCGGGGAACCGGAACGACCGGATCGCATCTATAACGTGAACAGCTATGCGGTGGCGGCACAGGTGTGCGAAGCCGGGGGAGTGCCCGTGGTCATGGGCATCGCGCGGGATACGCCGTCTTCGCTGCGTGCTGCGCTGGATGGCCTCGACGGCCTCGACGCGTTGATCGTGTGCGGCGGGGTATCGGTGGGGAAATTCGATTTTGTGAAGGACGTGTTGACCGAGCTGGGGATGGTCATGCAGTTCTGGCGCGTGGCCATGAAACCGGGGAGCCCGATGGCCTTCGGTTCGGTCGACGGGAGGCCGGTGTTCGGCTTGCCGGGTAATCCCGTGTCGTCGATGGTGACGTTCGAGGTGTTTGTGCGGCCGGCGCTCCTTCAGATGGCCGGAGCGACCGCCGTGGATCGGCCCAGCCTCGTGGCGGAGTTGGTCGAACCGATCGACAAGGCGCCCGGTAAGACCCATTTCATTCGGGCGCGGGTCTGGCGAAACGGCCCGCGCGTGTGTGCGGCGTCGACGGGTTCGCAAGACTCCGGCGTCCTCACATCGATGGTCAAAGCCGAGGGATTGATTGTGCTCTCGCAAGACGCGGGTCGCGTCGAGGCGGGAGCGCTGGTTGATGTGCGCCTCCTCCAGGGAGAGAGGCAGCCCACTGAAGGAGGGGACGATGGCATTCGAGGCGTTTATTCTGGTCAACGTGACGGGCGATCACACCAAGAGCGCGTATAAGACGCTGACTCGCCTGGAAGGTATCAAAGGGGTCCACATGGTCACCGGGGTGTACGACTTGGTCGTCCAGGTGGCGGCGCAAGACCTCACCCACCTCGGAGACGTCATCCTCCCCAACATCCGTGCGGTCGACGGGGTCACGCAGACCATGACGTGTCTCGTGTTATCGCCGCCCGCTCCCCACCACTAACCGTGTTCGTCGGTCCGGTCGCTCGGTCTGTATTGGCCGCCGTCGGCGGCCTGCTTGCGGCTGCCGCATGTTCTCGGATGCCTCCGGCGGCCGAGTCGGTCGGGTTCGTGGATGTCACAGCGCGCGCGGGCGTGCGGGCGGTACACTCGAGCGGCGCCGACGGGCGGGCGTGGTACCCAGAGACCTTCGGCGCGGGGGTGTGCGTGACCGACTTCGACGCGGACGACCGGCCCGACCTTCTGTTCATCAGCGGTCGGCGATGGGAAGATCCGGAACCGGGGCCCGGCGTGGCTGCATATCGCAACCGGGGAGATGGAACGTTCGAGGATGTGACTAAGGTATCTCGACTCAGCAAGTCCCACTACGGGATGGGCTGCGCGGCGGCCGACTATGACAACGACGGGCGCGAAGACGTGCTGCTCACCGGCCACGGCGGTCTGTCGCTGTTCCACAACGAGGGGGGCGGTCGATTCGCGGATGTGACGGACGCCGCGGGAGTGGGCGACGCGGGCTGGAGCACGTGCGCCGTCTGGTTCGACGCGGACGCGGACGGACAGCTGGACCTGTTCGTGTGCCGCTACGTGGTCTGGTCGCCGGAGACCGACCGCGTCTGTCGTCTGGAGGGCCGCGTGAAAGTGTTCTGCGGTCCCGATCCGTATCCTCCTGATTCGCCCAGGTTCTTCCGCAACCTGGGCTCCGGCCGATTTGAAGACGTGACGGTTCGCGCCGGACTCGCCAAGCCGGGCAAGGCGCTCGGCGTCGCGATGCTGGACGCGGACGGAGATGGTCGAGTCGATCTCTTCGTGGCGAACGATCAGATGCCGAACTATCTGTATCGCAACGCGAGCGACGGAACCTTCGAGGACTGGACCTCGAAACTCGCCCCCTGGCCCGGCCGGTTCGGCATGGCGCGCGCCGGAATGGGGATCGACGTGGATGATGCGCTCGGGCGCACCGTCATCGGTAACTTCATCGGCGAAGGGTTTGCGCTGTATCAGCGCGGGGACGACGGTCGCTTTCACGATCGCGTGCGAGACACCGGACTGTTCGGGCCGAGCCTTCCGTTCCTCACGTTCGGGCTCGTGTTCGTTGATGGGGATCTAGACGGGTGGCTGGACGTGGTGGCCGCCAACGGGCACGTGGACGCCAACCTGGCCCGCGCGCTCGATGGCGGGGCCCCGCAAGCCGAACGGCCGCTGGTGTTTCGCGGCAACGATGACGCCACATACGCAGAGGTCGGCGCAACGGTCGGGCTCAGCACCCCGTTTGTGGGTCGCGGCTTGGCGACCGCCGATCTCGATCTCGACGGCGATTCGGATCTGGTGTTTACCGAGAACAACGGACCGGCTCGTCTCTATCGCAATGGACTCGCAAAAGGACATTGGCTCAGGATCAAACCGGTCGGGGTATCGAGTAATCGCGACGGCGTGGGCGCGTTGGTTAACGTGACGGCGGGTGGGCGGACCCAGACGCGGATGGTCAGGACCGGGTCGAGTTACCTTTCTCAGAGCGAACGTGCGGTGCTGTTCGGGTTGGGCAACGCCGCGTCGGTCGATGAGATCACGGTTCGCTGGCCCAGCGGGACCATCGATCGATGGATGTCCGTACCAGCGGGGCAGCGGGTGACGCTGGTTGAAGGTTCAGGTCGGTGAGCGCCGAAAAAGACTGGTGAAGTCGCTTACCAGGGGTCTCGCAGAGTAAGATGTCGAGCGGGAGCATCCCATGAGATCGACTCCAATCTGGAGTCCGCCGCACCAGAAGAGATTGCGACTGGCGGCCATCTGCGCGTTGGTCGTGACAACGTTAGCCGGTCCGTCCCTGGCGGTTGCCCAACTGTCCGAGCGGCCGGGTACGTCGACCGATACCTCGCTCGGGGCCAAAGATGTGACCGGAAAATCGGTGAAGGATCGCCGCGTGCGCGTCGTCCACTCCGAGGACCCCACGGTCGAAGGTGGTTCGCGGTATCTGCAGGAAGTTGATCCCTGGCTGGCGTTTCAGCGCGGAAAGAACCTGACGCAACGGGAGTTTCGCGCCCGCGACGGCGCGTTCGGACGGGCCGGGTCGTTTTTCGAGCCGAAGTTGTTGGGGGATCGCGTGACGCCGCGTCTGGGCCGCGATCACGTCAATTCGTGCGGGCTCTGCCACGGGATCCCGTTTCGTGAGCCTGGGGCTGGCGGCAATATTCCCAAAGGAGCGGGAGAGGGACGGAACACCCCCCACTTCTTCGGCGGCGGGATGGTTGAGATGATCGGGCTGCAAACCCGCCTCAAGGTTCTCCAAGCCTGCGACTCCGCGCGCCGGGGATTCATTCACATCCGCGACATCCCCAAGGAGCCGATTCTGATCGGGCCGACTCCCGGTGCGTCGTCGATCAACTATGGATGGTGCGGCGACCGCAACCAGGACGGGGCGCCGGACCTCAACAATGTGTTCCGGGTGTGGTACGTGGACGAGGGTGGGCGCCGCGTCACCATGGACAGCAACGGAGACGGGGTGGTCAATCTGCGCGACCCCGATGTGGCGGGCTACAACTTGGAGATGATGGCGTTCGGTTGGGGGGAGACCGAAGGGGCGATGGCTCCCACGCTACGCGTGTTTTTCAACGATCCGATCGACACCCACACCGGGATGCAGGCCCATGATCCCACGATGCAGGTTGATGACGGATTGCACGGTGACGACCAGGCCGGCGACGGACTGGCCGCGGTTTCGATCGCCGGGGCGCGGCAGTTCGCGATCCACGCGCCGGCCGACCGGGGTCTTCGCGTCAACGACCGTGGCCTGAGCCTGGACGACCCCGACGGGGATGACGTGATCAACGAGATTTCCGAAGGGGATGTCGATCTGGTGGAGTGGTACATGTTGAACGCGCCGGTTCCCGGCGTCGGTCGGCAAACGGCACAGACCAGGCGGGGTCGCGCGGTGTTCGACACAGTCGGCTGTGCCACCTGTCACGTGCCTGATTGGCGGATTGAAGCGGCCAGTCCGGACCACTCCGATCGACACCAGCGGTACGACGGTGATCGACGGTTTTTCGATCTGTCGGTCGCGTACCGGGAACAGGCCGCACGCCTGGAAGGCGCGGTGACTCTCTTGGCGGATCAGAAGGCCGGACGCTGGATGCCGCGCCGCGGTGCCGCGACGGTCCACGGGATCTTCTCGGATTTCAAACACCATGAGATGGGCCAGGCATTCGCCGAGACCTTGTTCAATGGAGCGAAGGTAACCCGATTCCGCACGGCTCCTTTGTGGGGCGTCGGGAGTTCGGCACCGTACGGGCATGACGGCGCCAGCCTGACCTTGGACGACGTGATCCGTCGACACGGCGGAGAAGCCGCGGAGGTGGCAGCGCGCTACCGTCGCGCGCCGGCGCAAGACCGGGACGCGCTCGTCGGGTTTCTCCAGAGTCTAGTGCTCTATCAGGGCGACCACGTGCCGACTGACTTGAACGGAGACGGCGCAGTGTCGGAACATTTTATGGTTGCGGGACGAGACACCGGAGTGGAGCGATTCAACCCCGAATGGTTGTTTCGCGCGCCGTGCGCGATCGAAGGGCCGGCCCGTGCGCCTGATGGATCTGCGATCACATCGTTCGCGTGCGTGAATGCGCCGGAGGCCTACGGGGAGTCGCTGGCCTGGCTTCGCGATGCGGACGACGACGGGTTCCCCGATCCGAGCGACCCCTGCCCCGCTGCAACCGGATACGCGACCGGATGCCCGGCGTCGACCGAAGCGGCAGCCGCGCTCGCCATCACACCTGCGAGCGACGTGGCCTCGACCGTGGCGTTAGCCGTGGACCCGCGGACGCCGCGCATCGTCTGGGCCGCAGGCACGGACGGGTGGGGCGTGCGGAGGAGTCTGGACGCCGGACGGACGTGGCGAACGATGACGGTCGATCCGCGGGTGGCCCACGCCACGGCCGTGGCCGTCGATCCGAGCGATTCGAACGTGGTGTACGTCGGCTCGTCGTCGGGCGTGTTCGTCAGTCGCGATGGCGGAGCGACCTGGGCGCT
This sequence comes from uncultured Nitrospirota bacterium, assembly GCA_964570625.1. GTDB lineage: Bacteria > Nitrospirota > Nitrospiria > 2-01-FULL-66-17 > 2-01-FULL-66-17 > JBFLXB01. The sequence goes on from CAZMYW010000008.1 coordinate 89,695, forward strand.
GCGGGACGAAGGGATGAGCGATCCACGGGTATTCGCGCTCGCCGTCAATCTGCGCTCGCCCCATACCGTGTACGCCGGTGGGTTCGGCGGACGGCTGTACCGTTCGACCGACGGCGGAGCGACCTGGGCGGAGACGCGGATCGGATCCGATGTGTACCGCGTCACCTCGTTGGCGGTGGATGCCGGCGACTCCAGTGTTCCTGCGTTGGAGAATCGAGCGAACGCCCTTTACGCGGGCACGAGCGGCGGCGGGGCGTTCCGAAGCGACGACGGGGGGGGCACATGGCGGGCGCTGCCGGGTCTCTCGGAACGCATCGTGTACGCGATCGGTCTCGACCCGCGGATCCCCAGCACGATCTACGCCGGGACACCAGCCGGCGTCTACCGCAGCCTGGACCGTGGCGGCGTCTGGACCCAAGCGGGACCCGGACCGTCGGTTCCGGTGTTGTGTCTGGCGGTCGATCCGGAGCGACCGGCGGCGGTGCTGGTCGGGACCCCGGACGGGGTGATGGCGACGGCGGACGGCGGACTGACCTGGCGTCGCGGCGTTGGGATTGCAGCGGACGGTCCGGTCGTGTCGTTGGTGCTTGATCCGTGGAATCCGAACATGGCGTACGCAGCGACGTTCGGCGGGCGGGTGGTGGGCGGAACCGCGCGGTAGGTCGCGCTCAGTTCAGGTTGGGGTCGCGCGGCATGGTGGCGTAGACCGCGTGCCGAGGACCCAATGAACGCATCAGTTCCGGCCAGACCACCGTGGGATCGGCGTCGAAAATCCACTTGGAGTCTGCCGGGACCACGATCCATGACTGGGTCGTTAATTCCCCGTCGAGTTGTCCAGCCGACCAGCCCGCGTACCCCGCGTATCCCCGAAAGACCGTGTCGACGACCCGCGACGAGACGGAATCGCCGTCCGACACGTCATCAGACGCCTCAGCCTCCGACACGAGCGACTTCAAGGTAGGCAGGTCCGTACCCAGATACACGTCCGAAAATACGTGATGCGAGGATGGAGGCTCCCAGCCGGAGCGGATCAGGATCAGCAGGTGGTCGGGTTGGACGGGGCCTCCGGAGTAGATCACGTCGTCGCGTTCCGCTTCGGAGAGTTGATGGACGGCCTCGGTCAGGACGAGCTCGGTGGGACGGTTGATCACCAACCCCATGCTGCCGCGGTCGTTGTGCTCGCACAACAGGATCACGGATTGCCTGAAGTTGGGATCGTACATGCCGGGGCCGGCGATCAACAGCGCGCCTTTTTCGAGCACAGAACCCATGTATTGATCGTATATCCGCGCTGAGTGAAAGTCCAGAGGGCGTGCCCGCGCCCGCGAGCGGCGCGGTTTCTTGACAAAGCCCACCCCCTCGGCTAGAGTCACTTGGCCGGTGACTATAGTAAATATATTCGGTATATATGACGCCCGCGAGGGGCCCGGCGCACCGGCCGCGTCGGCGCGAATCCCGGATCGGGCAAATCCTGGCAGGATCCCTTGAGCGATACGGACGTGATTCGCAGCAACCGCATGAACCGACGGAGTGGCCGCATCGCGGTATCCTCCCCGCCCAGAGGATCGGCGTGAGCGCCCGCTGGGTCGCGTCGTATGAGCAGGGGATTTCTCCGACCCTCACGTATCCCGCCGTTCCGCTCCATGACCTGCTGTCGGCCACTGCGTCCCGATATCCCTCGCATCCCGCATTGATATTTTACGGCCGTCGGTTCACCTATCGCGATGTCGAGCGGTCGGCCAGCCGGTTCGGCGACGCCCTGACTCATCTCGGCGTTCGTAAAGGGGACCGGGTCGCGATGATGCTGCCCAATGTGCCGCAAGCCGTGATCGCGTACTACGGTGCGCTCAAGATCGGAGCCGTCGTCGTTCAGGTCAATCCGTTGTACGTCGAGCGCGAGATCGAGCAGCAGGTTCGAGACGCCGAGGCGCGAGTCCTCGTGGCGCTCGATCTGTTCTACCCACGAATCGAGCCGATCCGGATCAGCTCGGGGTTGGAGGCGGTGATCGTCACGTCGGTGAAAGACGCGTTGCCCCGTCACCTCGCGCTGCTCTATCCGCTCAAAGCGTGGCGCGAAGGCACGAGGGTTTCGGTGCCGAAGAAGGCGCCAGTGTACGACTTCACCGAGGTCCTCGCCGCCTCTCGGGAGGTGACTCCACGGATCAGTGTTGCGCCCGACGATTTGGCCCTCCTGCAGTACACCGGGGGGACCACCGGCGTTCCTAAGGGGGTCATGTTGACCCACCGGAACCTGGTCGCCAACACGTTGCAGTGTCGTGCCTGGATGCCGTCATTGCGCGACGGTCAGGAGGTGTTTCTTGGCGTCGTTCCGTTTTTTCACGTGTACGGCATGACGGCATGTATGAATCTCGCCATGGCCACCGGGGGCACCATCGTCCTGTTGCCGCGTTTCGCCACCAAGGATGTCCTTGGTGCGATCGTGAAATATCGCGCCACGATCTTTATGGGTGTGCAGGCGATGTACGTGGCGATCAACAATTTCCCTGACGTGCGGCGGTATGACCTTTCGACGATTCGGATTTGCATCAGCGGAGCGGGGCCATTGCACACGGAGGTGCAGGAACGGTTCGAGGCGCTGACGGGCGGCAAGGTGGTCGAGGGCTTCGGGCTGAGCGAAGCGTCGCCGGTCACACACGTGACGCCGATCTTCGGCAAGCGTAAGAAGGGCACCATCGGGTTACCGCTGCCTGACACCGACGCGAAGGTCGTTGACGTGCAGTCGGGAACCCGCGAACTGCCGGTTGGCGAGCCGGGGGAGCTGATCGTGCGGGGCCCTCAGGTGATGAAGGGATACTGGCGGCGGCCGGAAGAGAGCGCGGCGGTTCTGCACGACGGGTGGCTGCACACCGGCGACATTGCCACGATCGACGACGAGGGGTACTTTGCGATTGTGGACCGCAAGAAAGACATGATCAAAACCAAGGGCGAAAACGTGTACCCGCGCGAGGTGGAGGAGGTTCTCTACCGTCATCCAAAAATCAAGGATGCGGTGGTGGTCGGCCTTCCCGAAGAGTTCATGGGAGAGATGATCAAGGCGTACGTGGTCCTGAAAGACGGAGAGACATCGACCGAACGCGAGATCATCGAACACTGCGGCCGCGATCTGGCGAAATTCAAAGTGCCCAAGGCCGTCGAGTTTCGCTCAGAACTGCCGAAAACGATCATCGGGAAAGTGCTGCGGCGCGTGTTGGTGGATGAGGAACTCAAGAAGCGGCATGCGTTGGTGGGCTAGCGGTCGGGAGCGCGTATGAAGGACGTGGTCATCGTGGACGGGGTTCGAACTCCCATCGGCAACTTCGGCGGCGCGCTGAAGGACGTGACCGCACACGCCATGGGCGCCGCTGTGGTCAAGGCGCTGGTGGAGCGCACGCGGATCGACCCCGGCGCAGTGGATGAGGTCATCTTCGGCTGCGTGGGGCAACACTCCGACGCGACGAATATGGCGCGCAACATCGCACTGTACGCGGGCCTGCCGATCCGGGTGCCGGCCTACACCGTGCAGCGGAACTGTGCCTCGGGGCTTCAGTCGTTGGTCAACGCGTTTCAGAACATCCAAGCCGGCGACGCGGACGTCCAGATTGTGGGAGGGACGGAGAGCATGAGCCAGGCGCCGTTCGTGTCTCGCGACATGCGGTGGGGCAAACGGCTCAAACACGGTGCGTTCATCGACAGTATTTGGGAAGGCCTGACCGACGGGTTTTGCGGGCAGATCATGGGGTACACCGCGGAAACGCTCGCGGAAGAGTTTAAGATCACCCGCGACGAGCAGGACAAGTTCGCCGTGCTCTCCCACAAACGGGCATTTCGAGCGGTGCGAGAAGGCAGGTTCAAGGACGAGATCAGTCCGGTGATGGTGCCCAAGAAGATGGCGGGTAAGGACGTCACCCCCGAGCCGTTCTCCCAGGACGAAGGACCCAACGCCGCCCTGACCGAGCAACACCTCGCCTTGTATCCCACCGTGTTCAAAGAGGGCGGGACGGTGACGCCAGGCAATTCGTGTTCGCTCAACGACGGCGCCGCGGCGACGCTGGTCATGACGGCCGAGCGGGCGCGGTCCCTCAGCTACGAGCCGCTGGGATTCATTCGGGCGTACGCGTTCATCGGGGTGGAGCCTCAGCGGATGGGCATCGGTCCGGCGGAGGCCATTCCGTTGGCGCTCAAGAAGGGCAAGGTGTCACTGTCGGACGTACAGCTGTTCGAAATTAACGAGGCGTTCGCCGCGCAGTACCTGGCGGTGGAACAAAAACTCGGGTTGAACCGCGATATCGTGAACGTCAACGGCGGTGCCATCGCGCTCGGGCACCCGGTGGGAATGACCGGCACCCGGCTCGCCGTGACGCTCCTCCGGGAGATGAAACGGCGCAATCTCAGCGTAGGGGTCGCCAGCATGTGTGTCGGTGGAGGGATCGGCGCGGCAATGGTGTTGGAACGTCGGTAAGGGGAGGAGACATGTACATTTATAAAGCGGCGGTGATCGGGGCGGGAACGATGGGCGCGCAAATTGCCCAAACCATTTCCTATTCCGGATTGCCGGTGATCCTGAAAGACATCAAGCCTGATTCGGTCGAACGGGGTCTCGCCACCGTGCGGAAGATCTACCAGGGACGCGTGGACAAGGGCAAGATGACCGCACACGAAATGGACCAAAAGATGGCGTTCGTCTCCGGGGCAGTCGATTACTCGGGCTTCGGCGACGTGGACCTGGTGATCGAAGCGGTGTTTGAGGATATCAGCATCAAGCGGCGGGTCTTCTCCGAGCTTGAGGCGGCGTGTCCAGACAATACGATCCTCGCGACGAATTCGTCGTCGTTGTCGATTTCCGCAATCGCTGCGGGGCGCAAGCGTCCGGAGAAGGTGGTGGGAATTCATTTCTTCAATCCCGCGCACGTCATGAAGCTGGTAGAGGTCATCCCCGGTCTGGCGACGTCGGCGGAGACCGTGGACGACGCAGTCGCGTTTGCCGAGAGTCTGCGGAAAATTCCGGTGCGGGTCCAAGAGTGTGCGGGATTTCTGGTGAACCGCTTGTTGATGCCCTACCTCAACGAGGCGGCCGTGGCGCTCCAAGAGATGGGGAAGCCCGAGACCGCGGTCGAGGAGGCCAAACGCGTCGACGCGGCATTGGTCGCGCTGGGATTACCCATGGGACCGTTCGCGCTGACCGACATGATCGGACTCGACGTGGCGGCGAAAGTGGCGGAAGTCCTCTACGACTCCTTTGGCCCGCGGATGCAGCCCGCCGCGATTCTGGGGGCGATGGTGAAAGCCGGCCGATTGGGCACTAAATCCGGCGCGGGGTTCTTTACCTATGATGACCGAGCCGACCCCGTGCTGCCGCGGCTTATCGCCGACGTGCAGAAACAGACGGGCGTCAGCGGCACGTCGTGTTCGCCGAACCGGGTGCTGTTGCCGCTCATCAACGAAGCGGTGATTTGCCTCCAGGAAGGCGTGGCCACGGCCGCGGACATTGACATCGCCATGATGGCGGGTACGGGGTTCCCGCAAGACAAGGGCGGGCCGCTGCACTATGCCGATCAAGTGGGATTGGACGTGGTACTGGGTGAAATGGAGCGCATGGCGCGCGAACTGGACCCTCGATTCTGGCCCGCGCCGATGCTCAAGCGGATGGTGGCGGCCGGTTTTCTGGGGACCAAAACCAAACGGGGCTTCTTCACGTACTGACGGACCGGCTGGAGGCACCCCTGATGGGACGACAGTATTTGACCAGCACCACGGAAGACGGCGTGGCCACGGTGGTGTTCAACAATCCGCCGGCCAATGCCTTGAGCAGTCCGGTGATGACCGAGATCGAAGAGGTGTTTCGCGAACTGGCGGCCGACAACGCCGTCAAGGCGATCGTGTTCACCGGAGCGGGTTCATTCTTTATTTCAGGCGCCGATCTCAAGGAGGTTGCGGCGATCACTGACGCGGCCAAGGGGCGCGAACTCACCGCGAGGGGACAACGGATCTTTGACTTCATCGAAGGGATGGACAAGCCGGTGATCGCCGCGATTAACGGCCTATTCTGTCTGGGCGGGGGATTGGAGTTGGCCATGGCCTGCCACCTGCGCGTGGCCGGGGAGCGGGTCCGACTTGGGCAGCCGGAGATCGATTTGGGGATTATCCCCGGCTTCGGCGGAACGCAACGCCTTCCTCGTTTGGTCGGACAAGCCAAAGCGATCGAACTGATCCTCACCGGGGATAAGATTCCCGGGCCGGAGGCCAAGACCATCGGGCTCGTGAACAAGGTCGTGCCGGACGGCGAAGTGGTCAAACAGGCGCAAGGGCTGGCCAAGAAAATCGCGGGCAAGAGCGCGGTGGCGGTGAAAGCCTCACTCCGGGCGATACGAGAAGGCCAGGGACGACCTCTGGCTGAGGGGCAAGCGTTGGAATCGGAACTCTTCGGGAAAGTGTGCGAGAGCGCGGACAAGCGTGAGGGCGTTTCCGCGTTTCTCGAGAAACGGCAGCCGAAATTCCTCGATCGATAACCCAACCCACACGCGCGCAACCCCCCAGCAAGCCCTCGGGGTCTAAGGGGACGCGTCGATCGCGGCCAGGGAAGACGGCTCCTCCTGCGGTCCCGAACCTGCTTCAAAGCCTCGAGATCGTCCAGCGGTTGGCCCGGAACCTCTCCGGCGTGTTCGACCTCAGGTCAATCGGTGACCAGGTGGTCACGGCGCTGACCAAAGACCTGGGCCTGCATTCCTGCTCGATGATGCTGCTCGACACGGATCGCCGCCGCATCGTCAACGTGTCGGGCGCCGGTGCCGCGGCGGGTGGTCCCGGTGAAACCCGACGGTCGTTCGAACTTGGTGAGGGCATCGCGGGAGTCGTGGCGCTCGGAGGGCAGGCGATCCGCGTGGATGATACGCGTCGAGACTTGCGGTTCCTTCGCCGGTCTCCGGCCATTCGCTCGCTGTTGTGTTTCCCCCTCTTTGCGGGAAATCAGGTCATCGGCGTGCTGAATCTGAGTCATCCTGATCCGGGATTTTTTTCTTCGGAACACGAAACGGTGTTTGCGTTGCTGTCGACGGTCGTGGGGCACCTCATCGCGTTCGCCGGAGTCCAGGCCGAACTGGCTGACCTGAACCAGGACCTCGAAGCGAAGGTACAGGCCAAGACGAAAGAGATCGAGGCCGCCCAGCGCCGGAGTTTTCAACAGGAGAAGCTGGCGGCGCTGGGCACCCTGGTGGCGGGGATGGCGCACGAACTTAACAACAAGCTGGTTCCGCTGGTCGCCTACTCCCACATGTTGAACGACTCGCTCCGGTCTGATGACGAGCGACGAGTCATCGCGGCGATGGCCGCCGGGGCGGACGGGGCCAAGGCGATCGTCGAAAGCCTCTTGCGCTTCTCTCGACCCGAACCGTTGAGTCTGTCCGTGGTCAATTGCAACTCGGTGGTCACAGACGTGACCGCGCTGCTCCTCCAGAGGCGTTCCCGTCCGGAGATCGAGGTGCGAACCGAGCTGTCACCGGAACCGGCTCTGGTGTGGGGTGACGCGCGACAGCTCGGGCAGGTGCTCGTGAATTTGATCAACAACGGATACGACGCGATCGAAACACGGGGAGCCATTGAGATCGCGACACGGTCGCACGGACGGACTGTGGAGGTGGCGGTGGCGGATAGTGGGCAAGGGATTTCCGACGAGCACTTGTCCAAAATTTTCGATCCGTTTTTCACCACCAAAGAAGTGGGACGGGGAACAGGGTTGGGGCTGTCCCTCTGTTACGGGATGGTCCATGCCCATCAGGGTGAGATCGACGTGGAGACCCGTCCGGGTCGAACCGTGTTCACTATCCGCCTTCCGGCGGTGGAGCCGGTTGGTGATGCGGACGGGAAACGAGCGAGGACTCATGTCGGATGATGACAAAGACAAGCGGCTGTACCGCCGCGTGGACGTGCTCATTCCCTTCGGGTTCCGAACGGTTGGACCAGGAGCCGTAGCAGCCGCGGTTCAGGCGGATCCGGAGCCCGCGACGGTACACGACGATCCCGTCCGTGCCGCGCTCGAGCGAATCGAACGCAAAGTGGATCGCCTGCTCGCCCGGATCGCCTCCGCGGATCAGGCTCCGCCCGTCAAGCCGACTCCCATCAATCTCAGCGGAGCCGGGGTGCGATTCCCCAGCGACGAGCCCATTGAGCAGGGCGAGTACGTGGACCTGGTCATGGTCCTGCCCGGAGACTCTCCCATCAAAATTCGGGCGTTCGCCGAGGTCGTTCGCCAGCGGTTGCTGGCCCGTCCATCCGGCGCCGTGTATGAGATCGCGGCAGCATTCCTGCACTTGGAGCCGAAAGACCGAGAAGCCGTGATTCGCTACACCTTCCAGGCCAACGGCCGCTAGCCCCTGCGCCCCGCTCGGGGTTCACCCGAGATCGCCTTCGATCGCGTTCCGTATCGCACCACGACAAGGGTTAAGCCGTGCGCCGGGGCGGTGACTCCGGCGTGACGACGGTCTCGTGACTGGAGAATGTGTGCCACGTCGCTGGACGCTCTGCGGGCGAGCCCAACCTCCACCAGCGTGCCGACAATATTCCGGACCATGTATTTCAGAAAGCGGTTGCCCTCTACATCAATCCGCACGAGATCGCCCTGTTTGTTGATCGAACAGCGGGTGAGCCGGCATCGGGTGTCGTGTGTTGCGCCGTGCGACCGATCGGATCCTTCAAATGCCCGGAAATCATGCGTGCCGACCAACGATGTGGTGGCGCGTCGCATGGCGGTCAGGTTGAGGCGATAGGGCACGTGCCAGGTCGTGCGTCGTTCGAGCGGCGACGGGGCCTGACGGTTGAACACCCGGTACTGGTAGCACTTGCGGGTTGCCGAAAACCTGGCGTGAAACGAATCAGGAGCCGCATCAACCGCGGTGATTTTGATGTCGGCGGGCAGCACCGCGTTGAGCGCGCGGCACCACACGTCCGGGGCGAGCGAGGCTCGGGTCTGAAAGTGCGCGACTTGTCCCGCGGCGTGCACGCCGGCGTCGGTCCGACCGGCACCCACCACGGTGGCGTGCCCTCCGCTGATCCGGTGGATCGCGGATTCGATCGTGCCCTGAATCGTCGCGGCCGCGGATTGGCGTTGCCAGCCGTGGTAGTCGGTCCCGTCGTATTCGATGGTCAAGCGAACAACGGACATGAGACGGCGCAGCGTGAGGCCTGGGGTCAATTGGACTGAGCGTGTAACGAAGACGCCACGTATTTGCCGATCCCCGCGGCGAGCGCTTCGGCGATGAGCTGGCGAAACTCCGGACGGCGGAGTCTGGAGGCATCGTCCGGATTGCTCAAAAACGCGAGCTCCGACAGAATACTGGGGACTCCGGTGTTCAACAGGACGTAAAACGGCGCCCGTTTGATTCCGAGGTCCACCAGATCGTAGCGCCCGTCCACCTTCTGGATGACGGCCCGTCTGAGTGCGTCCGCCAGTTCCAGAGATTGCTCTTCCCGCTGGCTGTTCGAGAGGTCCCCCAGCATGGTTTGAATCAGCGCGGTGACGTCTTTCGCCCCTGCGCCGGGTTCTTCGTTCTCCCGAGCCGCTGTTGCGCTTGCGTCGGCGTCGCTGGCGTGGCCGAGCACGTAGACTTCGAGGCCCTTGGTGTTTCGTTTCGGGCTGGAGTTCACGTGGATCGAAATAAACACGTCCGCGTCGCGTTGCTGCGCGAACGTCGTGCGTTCTTCCAAGGACACGAAGCGATCATCGGTCCGGGTCAACAGGGGTTCGATGTGATCGCGTTGCACGAGCAACTGGTGTAGGCGTTTGGCGACATCGAGGACCACCTCTTTTTCTTCAAGGCCTTTCGGCCCGACCGTCCCCGGGTCTTTTCCCCCGTGCCCCGGATCAATCACGACCCGCACCGGAGCGGGTCGCGGAGGAGACGCGGGCGGCGCGACGGGTTTAGCGGACAACACGGCGACTTCCGCGAGCAGCCTCCGGGCGTTCTCAGCGTCGTCCCGTCGACCGGACCGACGCGCGAGTTCCTGGGAGAGTTCGGCCTGACGCGTGAGGGCCGAACTCGTCACGGCGGCGTCCAGGCTTGCGGTCACGACGTCCGCATACCGTTGGATGCAGCGCTGCCAGTTGGCGCGAAACTTCCGAAGCTCGCTGGATTGCTGGAGACGTTGGTCGCAGGCGGCGGCCTGCTGGTTGAGCTCGGCGGCGGTCGAGGCGGCGTGCGCCGATGAGGCGATCGTGACCGCGCAGAACCAGAGCAGCCACCCGGTACCGCGTCGCGTAGACGTGTGCCACGACATGTGGCGGGAACAGTAGCCCAGGGGGTCTCTGATGTCAACGGGTCCGGCGCCGCGTTCCTTGATTTTGAGCCAGCGTTCTCGTATAACCGTCGCGGCGCGATGGCGCACGGCGTCATGGCCTCGACCGAATGCGCGTAAAGACTCTCCTGGTGATGGACGTGCGGCGTCGGTCCGTGATGGCCTTGGCGGCCTGTGCGCTGCTGTGGTCGATCCACCTGGCATGGACCGCTCCGATTGGAGCGCAAGGGGCGGGCGGCGGCTCCTCGCCGCAAGAACGTAGCGCGTTCGCCCGAGCCCAGAACCAGTATGTGACCGGCGACGCGTCGGGCGCGGCTGCAGCCCTGGAAAAATTTCTTAAAGAGTTTCCCAAAAGCGACGTCCGAGCGGAGGCGGCCACACTGCTCGGGCACATTCGGCTGGAACAAAAATCCTATCAGCAGGCGATCGCCCTGTTGTCCGAAGTGGTCGCGCAGGGTGTGGCTGGGGAATACGCTGATCGCGCGCGACTGGATCTTGCGTCCGCCCACCTGGGAGCGGGAAACAAACCTGATGCGGCCAGGCTGCTGGCTGCGCTGGCGGCTTCGGAGGCGGCGTCGGGCTTGCGCCAGCAGGCCTATGAATTGTTGGTCGCGCTCGCGATCGAAGATCACGACCCGGCGCGCGCAGTCTCGTGGTTGATGGAGCAACGCGCGCTGCCGACGGAAGCGGTGGACTCGGCGGCGGTGGACACCAGGATCCGGGAGTTGATCGCGCAGGCCCAGACTCCCGATGCCGTCGAGACCATTGCGGATACATTTCCCGCCGAGTTCCCGGCTGACGTGGCGCTGGTTCGGGCCGGGCAGTTGTACGGTTCAAGCGGCGATTGGTTCGATCAGGACCGGGTACTCCAGGCGTTTTTGGCGGAGTTTCCCCAACATGAATCGGCTTCCGAGGCGCTCAAGATGCTGGAGGCGAATCGGGCTCGTCTCCGCTCTGCGCGGTCCGTCATCGTGTTGCCGCTTCCCTATCACGGCGCGCTCCGGCCCTACGCGACCAGCCTCCTTCGCGGAGCGCAATTGGCGATGGAGGCGGCCCGAGCCAACGGTCAGGATGCCTCCGTCGTCTTGGCGGCCAAGGATTACGGAGGGGATCTCACCCGCCTCGGGACCGTGCTGGATCAGACGTGTCGAGAAGCCCGGTGTGTGGGAATCGTCGGTCCCGTGCTCAGTCGAGAAGCAGGGGTGGTCGCTTCGCGCGCCGCGCAGTGGAGGATGCCCGCGGTGAGCCCTACCGCGACCGGGCCGATGCCCCAGAACCGTTACCTGTTCCGAACCGCGCTCACGGCCCAAGCCGAGGGCGTCGCCGTCGCGCAGTATGCCACCCAGCACCTCGGCATGAAGCGGTTCGTCGTGCTCGCGCCTCAGGACCGATATTCCATCGAGATCGTGACGGCGTTTTCCGACGAAGTGACCCGGCAGGGCGGGCGCCTGATGTTCTCGGCGACCTATCAACCGGGCGGGGTGGATTTCGGGGCCGAGATCAAACGACTCAAAGAGATCGACCTGCGGCAGGAAGGAGTCATGGAAACACTTCCGGCTGAAAACACGTCCCCCAACGCTCCGGCGCCTGACCCCGTGTATCTCCCGGGTTTCGATGCCGCGTTTCTGCCCGGAGACGGGGAGACGGTTGGACTCATCGCGTCCCAGTTGCGTTATTACGACATCGCGGTTCCCTTGCTAGGGTCCAGTGGGTGGAACAACCGCTCGGTGGTCGCCAATGGCGGCAAGTACGTCGAAGACGCGATTTTCGTGGACGCGTTCTTCTCCAATTCGCAGGACCAGGCGGTGCAGCAGTTTGTGAAACAGTACCGCGAAAAATACCGCGAGGTACCGGATGTATTCGCGGCGCTCGCGTACGATGCCACGTCGCTGCTCATTCGTGGATTGAAGGCCGGCGCGACAACCGGCGAGCGACTCCGGGACGAACTCAGCAAGATCACCGGCCACTCGGGCGTCTCGGGAATCACGGGATTCGGACCCGAAGGCGAGGTCCAGCGCCAATTCTCCTGGATCCAGATCAGAAACGGTCGGTTCGTCCCCGCGTTGTAGAATGGCGGAATTCGGTTCGATCATCCACGGCCTGTCGATCGTGGCCCTGCCGATCCTGCTCGCCATTACGCTCCATGAAGCGGCGCACGGTTTCGTGGCTGACCGAAAGGGCGATCCCACCGCCAAGTATCTCGGACGCCTGACGCTCAACCCCTTGGCCCACATCGATCCCTTCGGCACGGTCCTGTTGCCATTGCTGCTCTATGTGGGACCCCTGCTCATGACGGGTCAACCCGGGTTCGTCTTCGGATACGCAAAACCGGTGCCGGTCAACTTCATGAACCTCCGGCGTCCCAAGACCGACATGGTGTGGGTGGCGGCCGCGGGTCCGCTCACCAATCTGGCCCTGGCGGTGGCCTCCGGTGCGTTGCTCCACGGGCTTGCGGCCTTCTCCGACGGGCAGGGCGCGGGGTTGGACGGCGCGGGCGACAGCGGTTTTCGGATCGCGGAGCCGATCGCCCAGATGCTGGCTTACGGGGTGTTCATCAACGTGGCGCTGATGTTGTTCAATCTGTTGCCGATTCCTCCGCTTGACGGGGGACGGGTTCTGGTCGGCCTGCTGCCCGCTGGGGCATCCAGCTGGGTGGCGAATCTCGAGCCGTACGGCATGTTCATCGTCATCGCCCTGGTGTTCTTGGACCCGTTGCGGTTGGTGTACCGTATTCTCGCGCCGCTATCATCGGCTTTGATCAACCTCATTCTCTGATCACCTGCTGAAGGAGGACACATGGCGCCTCGGCCACGGATTCTCAGCGGGATGCAGCCCAGCGGCAGGCTGCACCTAGGCAACTATCTCGGCGCACTGGCCAATTGGGTGGCCTTGCAGGACTCGCATGAGTGTTTCTATATGGTGGCCGACTGGCACGCCGTGTCGACGAACTACGCTGAAACGCGACGCATCGGTTCGTTTACGCGTGAGATGGTGCTCGATTGGCTTGCGGCGGGGCTCGATCCGTCTCGATCAACGGTGTTCGTCCAGTCGTCTGTTCCGGAACACGCGATCCTCCATCTCTTACTGTCGATGATCGTTCCGGTGCCGTGGCTGGAGCGGAACCCCACCTATAAGGAGCAGCAGGAGCAGTTGGTCGATCGCGACCTCACGAGTTACGGTTTCATGGGGTATCCGGTCTTGCAGTCCGCGGATATCTTGTTGTACCGAGCGGACGCGGTGCCGGTGGGGCAGGACCAATTGCCGCACTTGGAGATCACCCGAGAAATTTCCCGGCGGTTCAACCATCTGTACGGCGAGGTGTTTCCCGAACCGCAGGCGTTGCTGACTCAAACGCCCAAACTGCCGGGAACGGACGGCCGAAAAATGAGCAAGAGCTACAACAACGCCATTTATCTCTCGGATCCGGAACCCACGGTTCGAGAAAAGTTCCGCACCATGGTCACCGACCCCGCCAGGAAACGGCGCAGTGATCCGGGCAATCCTGATGTCTGTCCGGTCTTTGATTTACACAACGTGTTTTCGCCTGCCGCGACGATCGACCGGGTCAACGCGGAGTGTCGCACCGCGGCGATCGGATGTATCGACTGCAAAGGCCTCCTTGCCGATGGGGTGGTGACGCGATTGCGGCCCATCTGGGAGCGGCGGGCAGCGCTGGAGCAGGATCCCGCCACGGTCGAGCGCACGATCAAGGCCGGTGCCGAGAAAGCGCGTGCGGTCGCCAGTCAGACGCTCGACGCGGTGAACGCGGCGATGCACCTCGGCGGACCGGCTGCTCCCGCCTAACCGGGTCAGCCCAGTTCGTTGGCCCGAATACACGCCGCCCAGTGTCCGGGCGCGATCTCCGTCAACTGGGGGTCGATCTGTTGGCACTCGGGGATTCGTTTGGGACAACGCGAGTAGAACCGGCACCCCTGAGGCAGATCGATGGGGCTCGGCGGATCGCCTTGGATGAGCGCGGGCTGTCGCGCGATCTCGGGATTTGGGACGGGGATTGCTGCGATGAGCGCCTGGGTGTAGGGGTGTCGCGGGTGTTCGAACAGCGCGTCGGCGGTGGTGAGTTCCACGATACGTCCGAGGTACATGACGGCTACCCGGTCACTGATGTGGCGGATCATGACCAGGTCGTGCGCAATGAACAGGAGCGAGAGGCGGTATTCCCGTTGAAGGTCTTGCAGGAGGTTGATGATCTGGGCCTGGATCGACACGTCGAGCGACGAGACGGGTTCGTCCGCCACCACCAGGCGCGGATTGAGGATCAAGGCGCGCGCGATGCCCACGCGCTGCCGCTGCCCGCCGCTGAACTCGTGGGGATATCGTTCGAGCGCGTCGGGTGTGAGGCCCACCTTCTCCACCATGGTGCGCACCCGGTCGGCGCGGTCAGACCGCGACCCGATGCCGTGGATAACCAGCGGTTCTTCAAGGATCGTACCGATCCGCATGCGTGGATTGAGCGAAGCGAACGGGTCCTGGAAGATAATCTGTAAATCTCGCCGGAGCGCCTTGAGTTGCGTGGACCCGACGGTCAGCAGGTCCTGGCCCAGGAATCGGATCGTCCCGGCGGACGGATCGATCAGCCGGAGGATCAACCGCCCGGTGGTCGACTTTCCGCAGCCGGATTCCCCCACCAGCCCCAGGACCTCACCGCTCTTGATGTGCAGCGACACGCCGTCCACGGCGTGAACGCGTTGGCCGCGGTGCGTGCCGAAGACGCCGGATCGAACCGGGAAATATTTCGCGAGCCCGTCGACCTGGAGCAGCGGGTCATCAGGGCGTGACGGGTGCGGCGAGGGTTCGACGGCGCTCACGACGCGGACCCTACCAGCCAGCACCGCGTTCGATGCTCGGCATCCGTGCGCTCCAGCGGCGGGTCCTGGGTGCACCGCTGGATGACCACGGGACATCGCGGGGCGAACGCGCACCCAGCGGGAATGGCGCCGAGCACGGGAACGGTGCCGGGAATCGCCATGAGCCGCTTGGGCCGTTCACCACGCAGGTCGGCGGGAGGCAACGAGGCCAGCAGGCCCTTGGTGTACGGATGCTGGGGCCCGCTAAAGAGGCGGCGGGTGGTGGTCTCCTCCACGATCCGCCCGGCATACATGACCACGACGCGGTGGGCCACTTGGGCGATGACCCCGAGATTGTGGGAAATCAGGACCATCGCCATCCCCAGCCGTTCACGAAGATCGGCTAGGAGCTCGAGGATCTGCGCCTGCACCGTGACGTCCAGCGCGGTCGTGGGTTCGTCCGCGAACACGATATCGGGGTCGCACGAAATCGCCATGGCGATCATCACCCGTTGGCGCATCCCGCCGCTGAGTTGGTGCGGATACTCGGCCCAGCGTTTGTCGGGAGACGGGATCCCCACCAGACGAAGCAACTCGATGGTGCGGGTTTTCGCCGCCGCGCGGGACAGGCGAAGGTGAAGCCGGATCATTTCCGCGATCTGTTCGCCCACCGTGATGACGGGGTTCAGTGCCGTCATCGGTTCTTGAAAAATCATGGCGATCCGTTTGCCGCGAACCGATTGGAGCGCCACCGGGGGCAGGGTGAGCAAGTCGCGCTCATCGAGCAGGACTCGCCCACCGGTGATGCGGCCCGGTTGGGGCACGAGGCGCAACACCGCCAGCGCGGTCATACTCTTTCCGCAGCCCGACTCACCCACCACGCCGAGGACTTCGCCTTTGAACACGTCCAGGCTGATTCGATCAACGGCTCGAGCGGGGCCGTGAGCGGTTGGGAACTCAACGGAGAGATCGATGAGGCGGAGCAGGGGTTCGGACACCGAGGTGGAGGGCGAGGCCGACGTCGACGTGGGTGAGGGTCCCACGAGATCCTGTTACGGAATGATTCCAGGGTCCAGACAATCTTTCTTCGCCAGGGCGAGATACACGGCGGTGCGGTCGCCGGTGAGCGACCCGGAGGGGATCGACTCCCACTCTTGGCGAGCCAGATCAAGGAACCCGCTCATGTAGTAGGTAATGCCGAGGTGAACCGTCGCGGGCACGTACTCCGGCGACAGCTCCTTGGCCCGGAGAAACACGCGGATGGCCTCGTCGTACGCGCCTTGCTCCCGAAGAACCACACCCACCTTGGTAATGATATCGGGGAACGTCGGGCAGAGGCCGAGCGCTTTCCGGTACTCGTCGAGCGCCTCGTCATGAAGGCTCAGGTGGGCGTATCGATCGCCGAGCGCGGCGTGTTCGTTCGCCAGTTGTCCGCGGACGTAAAAATCCGTGGAGCGCGGAGTGTCCCTGACGAGCCGCGCGGCGTCGTTGTACGCCTGTTGGGCGTCGTCGTACCGGCTCAGATCCGCGCAGGTGACCGCCAGGTTGAGGCACGCTTCCGTGTATCGTGGATTGGCTTCAACCGCCTTGTGGAACCACTCCGCGGCGGTTTCGATTTGTCCCTGGAATGCCGTAATGAGTCCCAGCCGATTGTAGAGATCGGCGTACCCGTTGCCGCCGGAAGCAATCAACTTCAGATACAGGTCTTCCGCTTCAGGATAACGACCCGCCTCGAACAGTTTGGAGGCTTTGTCGTACGTGACGGAAAATTCGAGCGACACGCCGGACTCCGAAGGAACCATCGCACTCTACACCAAACAAAAAATTTAAGTCAATCGTCGAGAAGGCGAGCGATTGACAGCACGGCGGTGCCTTCGCTAGAGTGCGCTGCCCATCGCATGTGACGTGGTGGGTATTCGACCCGCATGCCCACTCACGACGCCGTCTTCGCTCGCTCGTGTGCCCGACCCGGCGACTTCCCCGCATCGGGATGGCCTGAAATCGCGTTCGTTGGCCGGTCGAACGTCGGCAAGTCGTCGCTCCTCAATCTCCTGTTGGGCCGGCGGGGGCTCGCGCGAGTCAGCGGGACGCCCGGGAAAACCCAGACCATCAATTTCGTCGTCGTCGATCAGAAGTACTACTTCGTGGATCTCCCCGGGTACGGCTACGCTCGGGTTCCGCGCTCCGTTCAACAGGCGTGGCGGCCTCTGATCGATGCGTACCTCTCCGGTCGCCCCGCGCTTCGCGCCGTCGTGTTGATCCTCGACCCGCGACACCCGCCCTCGGAGTTGGACCACACGATGCATGAGTGGCTGCGGGCGTATGACATTCCGGAGATCGTGGTGATGACCAAGGCGGACCAGGTGCCGCGGGGCCGGCGACGCTCGATACAGGATCAGATCGTGACGGCGCTGGACCTCTCGCCGGATCACGCGCCGATATTCGTGTCCGCTCTCACCGGCGAAGGACGGAGTGATCTCTGGTCTCGGATCGACGAGGCGTTGACTCGCCGGTCGCGGTCTACCGGTCTTCGATAACTCTCTCCCTCCTCCTCATGTGGTCACAGTCTCCGGTCGTGAATGCCGGTCCTATCCTTGACAGTTGTAAGTCGGCTGATATCTTTAACCGCGCGCTGGTTAGGGATCGTGGCTCTTCAAACGGAGGAGGAAGTTATGAAGGCACGAATTGTAGGGAGGTGGCTCGTGGCGGGAACGGCGCTTGTCGCGTCCGTGATGGCGATGTCCCCGGTGATTCGAGCTGAATCCCAGGACGGAAAAGTCCAAAAGGCTCGCCGAACGTTGATCAGTATTCCCAGCTTGGACCAAATGACCCGGCTGCCCGGGGAATTGGGACCGCTGCCGCCGGTTCCGATTCCGGCGAGCAATCCGCAGACCGCCGCGAAAGTCGAGTTGGGGAAGATGCTCTTTTTCGACCCGCGGTTGTCGGCAAACGATCACTGGGCCTGCTCCACGTGCCATAGTCCAAGCTTTGGATATGGCGACGGTCTTCCCCGGTCGCTCGGATTCGGGGATGAAAAGGAACTCGGTCGGCATTCCCCGACCATTATCAATGTCGCGTACAACTCGTCCCAGTTCTGGGACGGACGAGCAGCCACGATGGAGGATCAAGCGGTCGGGCCGATCGTCGCGTCCCGCGAGATGAACTCCAACCCGCAACAGATGATCGGGGAGATCACGGACATCCCGTTTTACAACACGAAGTTCAAGGAAGTGTTTGGCGGACCGCCGAACATGAAGAACGTCGGGATGGCTATCGCGGCGTTTGAGCGGACGATCGTCACCGGCGAGTCGAAGTTCGATCGGTATGCCAAGGGAGATAAGAAGGCGCTGACCGAGCAGGAGAAACGCGGATTGATTCTGTTCGTCAGCAAAGCCGCCTGTACCCAGTGCCACAACGGCCCCAACTTCACCGACAGCAGTTTTCATAACCTGGGCGTTCCGCAAGAAGGACCGAACGCGGTGGATCTGGGGCGTTTCGAGATCACCAAGGACCCCAAGGACAAGGGGGCGTTCAAGGTGCCGGGGCTGCGGAGCATTGCGATGACCCCGCCATACATGCACACTGGCGGGCTCGGGACGTTGGAAGGGGTGGTGGAGTTCTACAATCAGGGAGGCGGCGCCAGCCCGGACAAGAGTCCCAAGATTCTCAAGCTCAACATGAACGATGCCGAGCAAAAGGACTTGGTGGCGTTTCTCAAAACTCTCACTGGCGAGCTGCCGCAGATCGTTCCACCGCAGCTCCCCCCACGGTCGTAGTCGAAAGGAGGCGACGATGAGCGTGTTTCGATTCGCAGCGGTGTTCGCCGCAACGGCGTTGGCGATGGTATCGGTGGCTGAGGCCGGAAGCGTCAGTGGAAAGGCCCGCGTGGCGGGCAAGGACAACGCGGCTCACATCGTGGTGTACCTGGAGGGCGTCCAGGGGACATTTAAGGCGTCGGACAAACGCCCGGAAATGAATCACATCAACCTGCAGTTCCAGCCGTCGGTGATGGCGGTCCTGAAGGGCACGACCGTGGATTTCCCGAACAGCGATTCGGTGTTCCACAGCGCGTTCTCCATTTCTCCGTCCAACCCGTTTGATCTGGGCCTCTACCAGAAGGGACGCGAGAAGATGGTGTTGTTCAAGAACCCGGGGGTGGTGGAGTTGTTCTGCCATATCCACAGCCATATGCACGGGTTCGTCCTGGTGTTGGACAACCCGTACTTCGCGACGACGAATTCCAATGGTGAGTTCTCGATCGCCAACGTTCCCGATGGGGACTACACGATCAAGGCGTGGGCGAGCCCGACTGCGACCATGACCAAAACCGTGAGTCTCAGCGGTGATCGCATTATCAATATGGACTTCACGTTGACTGCTTCGCGCGAGTAGCAACGGCTGCGCGAAGACGCGAACAGGGAGGCGCAGATCGGTCGTCCGGTCTGCGCCTCCTCTTTTTTCGCGAATCGTTGTCATCGCGCGACAGACCCCACCCTGGCCGCCTGGCGCCTTGACTTTGGTCGCGGCGCGAGGCAACATACCGTGCTTTTCAGGCTATCGATGTGGCCCTGAACCGGGCGTTCAGGGCTCGTTTTGTTTCGGGTGTTTCAGTGAGGATGGTATGCCAGCCGTCGTGATCATCGGAACGCAGTGGGGGGATGAAGGGAAGGGAAAGATCGTGGACCTTCTCGCGCCGGAAGCCGATGTGATCGTCCGATTCCAGGGCGGGCACAACGCTGGGCACACGGTGGTGGTGGGCGCGGATCAATTCATTCTTCACCTCGTTCCCTCCGGGGTGCTCCACCCGGGCAAGATCGGGATCATCGGCAACGGGGTGGTCATCGACCCCGCCGCGTTGCTTGAAGAAATCGACGCGCTGAAAGGCAGAGGCGTCGATCTGGGTGGGCGGCTGTTTGTCAGTGATCGCGCTCACCTCATCATGCCCTACCACAAGGCCATCGACAAAGAGAGCGAGAAAAACAAGGGAGCCAGAAAAATCGGGACCACGGGACGGGGAATCGGCCCGACGTACGCCGACAAGATGGCGCGAGTGGGCTTGCGCGTGGCGGACCTGATGGATCCGGAGCTTTTCAAGCAGAAACTCACGAAGAGCCTCACGGACATGAACTACTTGTTGGGGCGTCTGTATGGCGTCAAAGGCTTTGACCTGGATTCCGTGTATCAGGCGTATCTGGGCTATGCGACTCGCCTCAGACCATTCATCGTCGATACCGCAGAATTGCTCCACGAGGCTATCACGTCGGGACGCCGGGTGCTGTTTGAGGGTGCGCAAGGGACGCTCCTGGACGTGGATCACGGCACCTATCCCTTCGTCACCTCGTCCAGCGCCACCATCGGCGGCGCGCTGATCGGGAGCGGGATCGGAGCCGGATGCATCGATCGGGTGCTGGGCGTGGCCAAAGCGTACTCCACCCGGGTTGGCGAAGGGCCGTTTCCGACGGAACTCCACGATGATCAGGGTGGTGCGGAACTGCGGGCCAAGGGGCAGGAGTTCGGGTCGACCACGGGACGACCCCGGCGATGCGGGTGGTTCGACGCGGTGGTGGTGCGCTACGCGGTCCGCTTGAACGGCCTATCCGGTCTGGCGGTCACCAAGCTCGACGTGCTGGACGACTGCCCCGATATCAAGGTCTGCACCGGGTATCGGTTGGATGGTCATACCGTGAACACGGTTCCTGCGGTGGCTGAATTGTTTGAGCGGTGCGAACCGATCTATGAAACACTTCCCGGGTGGAAGCAGCCGACGGCCGGCATCACGCGGTACGAGGACCTTCCGACCAACGCGCGGCGATATTTGGATCGGTTGTCTGAACTCGTAGGATGCCCGCACGACGTCATTTCCACGGGCTCCAAACGCGACCAGACGATCATGCGTCGACGCGCGTTCAGCGCTTGACACTGCGCGCGCGCGTCTGCTACGATCCGCGCCTTTGCTTGCGCCATGTGTAAGGATCGCCTCTGGCGTCATTGACTGGCGCCTTACGGCGAGCACAGTTGGGGTTGTGGGCCGCTAGCTCAGTTGGTAGAGCACCGCCCTTTTAAGGCGGGTGTCCTGGGATCGAGGCCCAGGCGGCTCACCATATTTCCTTCGGCTACGCAAGCGCTGTTGAGTCCCTATCGTCTAGCCTGGCCTAGGACACCGCCCTTTCACGGCGGCGACACGGGTTCAAATCCCGTTGGGGACACGGTGCTACGATGCACCGAGCCCTGTAACCTCAAGCGGTTCTCTTCTTGCCTCAGACAAATATTTCGTTCCAGATATGGGCTATATCACGGAGATTTATTCAATTGAATTCGAACTGATCGACGCGCTGGGAGACAGATATTCATGGGATGTCGAGGGCCCGTGGGTAGTCGACCAATACCCTCCGGATCTAGAGGGATTCCCTCCTCTTATGCTGGATCTTCACCTGCTTGCAAACAATGAAGTGAGTCCCAGGTTATACAGTGCTTTGCATGAAGTATATAGTCATGTTGGCGATTCCGGAGTGTTTAACATCGCTCAAGGTACTCGTCCGTACTACGAGGATTTCCAGGGAATCAACCTCTTCGGATATTGGGAACCGGTGTCTGTTCCAGAGCCGAGCAGTCTGTTCTTACTCGGTGTGGGCATCGCCGGAATTGCTGCCGCCCGAAGAAAGCTGATCGCACGCCCCTAGGGAGTCGTTGGTCTCCCCTCGCGGCACGGGCTCGCCATCCTCGACCAGCTCGGCGGGCAGCAGACAGAACGGACCGCGGCCATTCATCTTGTCACACCTTTTTACGCCACTCGTGCCACCCCCGCAAAGGACACTCGAAGGCCCCGATATAGCGTGCCCGCCCATTTGGGGACACGACGCGCCCGCCCGCGTATTGGGTATCTTCCTTTCCCAGGCAAACTCCGGTTACACTCCGATGTCATGAGCGACGCTGAACGGTGGTCCGACGTGACGCGCGTCGAACGACTCGCGTGAACACGCTGTTGGTGGCGGTGAGTTCGCCGCATCTGACGGATGCGTTGGCGACGGCACTCCACGCCGAGCAGGCGCAACTCACCGTGCGGCAGTTTCCAGACGGCGAGACCTACGTTCGGTTCGAATCCAGCGTCAAGGGTCGAGACGTGGTCATCCTGGCCGACCTGTCGCATCCGGATGATAAGCTGATCTCGCTCCTGTGGACAGCGTCCACGGCGCGGGACCTCGGCGCCGCTCGCATCGGGTTGGTGGCGCCGTACCTGCCGTACATGCGACAGGACGCGAGATTCCAGCCCGGGGAAGGCGTCACCTCCCAGTATTTCTCCGCTCTCGTGTCCTCGCACTTCGATTGGCTCGTCACCGTCGACCCCCACCTCCACCGGGTCCACTCACTCGACGATTTGTATGCGATTCCGACCCTCGTGGCCCGCGCCGCGCCGGTATTGGCCCGATGGATCAGCGAGCACGTGCGGGCGCCGGTGCTGATCGGGCCCGATGCTGAAAGTGAGCAGTGGGTGGGCGCTGTGGCCGGGGTGATGGGAGCCCCTTGCCTGGTGTTGGCCAAAACCCGTCTCGGTGACCGGGAGGTACGGATCTCGATCCCGGATATCGACAAGTGGCGTGGACGAACGCCGGTGCTGATCGACGACGTCATTTCAACCGGCGGGACCATGATCGAAACCACCCGCGCGCTCCTGCAAGCGGGGATGGAGGGGCCCGTCTGTGTCGCGGTGCATGGGATTTTTGTCGAGAATGCCCAGCAGGCATTGCTGGATGCGGGGTGTCGCCGAGTGGTGACATGTAACACGGTTCCGCATCCAACCAATGACATGGACATCGTCGCGTTGCTCGCCGAGGGTATTCGAGAGGTCATGAGCGTCAGGCGTTCCCGGCCGGCGCCGAGGAGGCAGGGATGAAACCGATCAAACGGATTGTGGTGGCGACCGACTTTTCAGACTGTTCTCGCAGCGCGATCGACTATGCGCTCCATCTTGCTGAACGGTTGGACGCAGAGGTGGAACTGCTCCACGTCTTTGAGCGGCCGGTGTATTTCGACGTCGGGATCGCTCACAGTCTGCAGGTCCAACATGGCGTCGAGCAGTGGCTCAAGGACCTCAGGCAGGAGGCCGACCAGCGATTGCGCGCATTGGCCGAAGAGTTGCGACGCCAAAAAGCCGTTGTCCGCACCGTGTTGCGAGAAGGCAGAGCGGTCGACGAGATTTTAAAGGCCGCTCAACCTGCGCAGACGGATTTGGTCGTGCTCGGCACACACGGCCGCACCGGGCTGCCCCACGTTGTGTTGGGAAGCGTGGCTGAACGCGTGGTCCGCCAAGCTCCATGCCCGGTCCTGACGGTGCGTTCCCCGGCTGTCGCGTGATGGACGGGTCGCACACCCTGACCGAGCAGGAAGTGAGCCGCCTCCTGACCCAAGCGACCACCATCGCGGTGGTCGGGCTGTCGGCGAATCCGGAGAAGCCGTCGCACTACGTGCCGAAGTACCTGCTGGAGCAGGGGTATACGATTATCCCGGTCAACCCTATGGCCAAAGGGGAGATTCTTGGGAAAACCGTGTATCCCTCGCTGCGCGAGGTGCCGGGTCCAATCGACATTGTGGACATTTTCAGGCCCGCAGCGGACGTTCCACCGATCGTGGACGAGGCGATCGCGATCCGTGCCAAAGCCGTGTGGATGCAAGAGGGGATCGTGAACAACGCCGCGGCCGACCGGGCCAGAGCCGCCGGCTTGCAAGTCGTGATGGACAGATGCATGATGAAGGTGCATCGCACCCATGGGGGTGCGACATGAAAATTGCTGGCCGAAGGCCCATCACAACACCTGGCGCAGCAAATTCATCGCTCGCGATATAGCGAGCGACATGCAGATGGGGCCGTCAGGCTGTCCGTAAATTTGGCGAAGCAAAGTGCATCGCGCCCGTCTGGGCGCGACATAAAAATCTCGGGCCGAGCCCTTCGGAACACTTGGCGAAGCAAGGTTCATCGCTCGCGGTAGCGAGCGACATGCACCCGCGAACGGGCCTATTCGCTCGTTCCTCCAGATTCGACACCATTCCGGCTCGGGCGAGTCGGTTCCGGCGCGTTCATCGATAGTTCATTACGGAAAAATGGGGTTCGCCCCGGCAAAGGCGCAAGACCCAACAAGGTCTCGTGTCGGCGCGTGACTAAAAGGAGGAAATCAACCATGGAAACGAAGCACGATTCGGACAGCAGGGAGACCGAAGCCACGATCGAAGCTCACCTCAGGGCATGGGCCGCTGAAATCGAGCAATTGAAAGCCAAGGTAGACCGCGAAGTGGCGGAGGCAAAAAAAGACTACTACGAACAGGTGGACGGGCTGCGCCGCGAAGTCGAAGGGCAGCTTCTGAAGTGGAGCTACGAGCTCAAAGAGCTCAAGTCCCAAGCGGGCCAAACCGACGTCCGGCAGGCGGTGAGGGATCTCCGTGGCAAACTCGACGAGGAACTCAAAGCCTGGGGCCCGCAGATCGACTTGCTCAAGGCGAAGGCCACGAAAGCTGAAGCCGAGGCCAAACGGATGATGGATGAGTTCGTGCGGAGGCGGGACGAGTTGAAGCAGGAGCTGGCAGGACTCAAGGGATCGAGCGAGGCGGCGTGGAGCGAGATGAGGACGGGTGTCGGGAAGGCTTGGGAGGAACTCAAGACCGGCCTGAAGAGCGCCGGTGAAAAGTTCAAGTAACAGATTATCTACTGGCGTGGTTCCTGACGCCCTCACAGTGACGTCGATAGCGGCCTGATGGGACCTCCTGAAGGGTCTCGTGCGGGTGGCCACCCGCACGCGGAGTCTGGCCACGGTCACACCCACGGCGCCGCGGACCCGGCATTGTTGAGCTCTCAGCGCGGCATTTGGGCGATCAAGTGGTCCATGGTGGCGCTCGGCGCCACCGCGTTGAGCCAGGCCGTGGTGGTGGCGATCTCAGGGAGCGCCGCGCTGCTGGCCGATACGATCCACAATATCGGCGACGCGGCCACCGCATTGCCGTTATGGGCCGCGTTCCGGCTGGGCACGCGACCGCCCACGAAACGGTTCACGTACGGCTACGGACGATTCGAGGATCTGGCCGGTGTGGTCATCGTCCTCGTGATTCTCGCGAGCGCCTGCGTGGCGGGTTACACCTCTATCCAACGTCTGGCGCATCCTGAACCGGTTGCGTATTTGTGGGTGGTTGCCGCGGCCGCGATCATCGGGTTCTTGGGCAACGAGGCGGTGGCCCTGTTCCGCATCAAGGTAGGCAAAGAAATCGGTAGCGCCGCGCTCATTGCCGACGGGTATCACGCCCGGGTCGATGGGTTGACGAGCCTGGCGGTGTTGCTTGGCGCGGCTGGCGTGTGGCTGGGGTATCCCTGGGCCGACCCGGTGGTCGGCCTCGTGATCACGGCGGCGATCCTAAAAATTGTGTGGGACTCCGGAAAAGCCGTGTTGATCCGCCTGCTTGACGGTGTCGATACGGAAGTCATGGATGAGATCCAACACACTGTCCGCCATATCGACGGGGTCCACAGCGTCACGGAAGTGCGCGTCCGCTGGCTGGGCCACCGTCTGCACGCCGAGGTCAACGTCTCGGTGGACTCCGACTTGTCCGTCACGAAGGGTCACCACATTGCCATGAACGTGCAGCACGACTTGTTGCACCATCTGCGCTACCTCGCCAGCGCCACGGTCCACGTGGACCCCCGGGACAGCTCAGGTGAGCACCATCACCGCGCCGCGAATCACTCGCACGACGACCTGCCCACGCACTCGCATTAACTACTGCAGGATCTCCACCCAACCTAAGTCAGCCGTCGGCAGCGTCCCAGCGGAATTCGCGCCCACCTGGATCGCCAGTCGCGGATTGGTCAACGCTTGCGTCGGCGTCCCGGTGAGTTGAACCCACGTGGCTCCGTCGTTCGTCGAGTAATACGCCCTAAACGTGTTGGTCGCCGGGGCTCGGTCCAGCCGCAAGATAAGGTTCCCGTTATTCGTCAGCGGCCCCTGACCCATGCCCGTCGTGGTACCTCCGACTTCTCGGAAAAATCCCACTCCCGGGCTGCCCGCATAGTTGCGATACACTGCGACGTACGTGTTGTCGTCCTGGTAGGCCATGAGGTCGACCTGTTGGAAATTCGCCACCGGGCTGAACGCCGCGATCTTCAGCCGGATACTCGTCCAATTACTCGGCAGACTCCGGAGCAACATGTTTTGAGAGTTATTGTGGCTCTGCCAGATTTGCCCGCGACCCAATGGGATTCGAATGGTGCCGGCGTGGGTCGTCTGATTGTAATTCACCGCGAGAGACCCGCTCTGTTCCGTATTCCGGTCCGCTCCGCCGGCTGTCTTGGCTATGAAGCTCCACCCATCCGCGAGCAGTGCTGATCTGCTCGGGTAGGCGAAGTGGACACGAGCGGTCGTGTCCGGCCCGGCTAACGTTCGGAGGGCAACGTTGCCGGAGGTGGCGAGATTACCGGCGGCGTCGCGGCTCAGGACTCTGAAATTATAGGTGGTGGTGGCGGCGAGGCCGGTGAGAGCCTGAGCGTGGGTGGTCAGCAGGCTGCTATTGAGGGCGGTAGTGGCGCCATAGGCCGTGGTTGTCCCGTATTGAATTTGGGTGGAGGCCGCTTCGCTGGTCGTCCACCGAACCGTTGCGCCGGTGGTAGTAATACTCCCGACCGACACGGCGGAGATCGTTGGAGCGGTCGTGTCTGGCGCGGCTAAGGTTCGGAAGGTTGCGTTGCTGGAAGTGGCGAGATTCCCGGCGGCGTCGCGGCTCAGGACTCTGAAATTATAGGTGGTGGCGGCGGCGAGGCCGGTGAGGGCTTGGGCGTGAACGGTGAGCGGCGTGCTGTTCAGGCTGGTGTTGACCTTCCCCCCGTGTAGCGGTCCAGTGTAAAGTTCGGCCTGCGGTCGCTCACGAGAGGAGCAGCAGGCATGCGAACGGCGCGATTTACTGAGGAGCAGATTATCGGGATCCTGAAGGAGGCGGAAGCGGGGCTGAAGGTTCCGGAGCTGTGCCGCAAACATGGGATCTCCGACGTCACGTTCTACAAGTGGCGGTCGAAATTCGGCGGGTTGGAAGTCTCGGAGGCTCGGCGCTTACGGGCCCTAGAAGAGGAGAACCGCCGTCTCAAGCACATTGTCGCTGAGCAAGCCTTGGATCTCCGGGCGCTCAAGGATGTTGTCGCAAAAAAGTGGTGACGCCGCCCGCGCGGCGTGAGGCGATGACCATGACCAGAACGAACCACGGGTTGAGCGAGCGGCGCGCCTGCCGACTGTTGGGGGTGAGCCGCACGGGGTACCGCACCCCACCGCGACCGGACCGGAACGCCCGGCTGCGCGTGCGCCTGCGGGAGTTGGCCGAGCTGCGGCGACGAGCCGGTTGCGCCTTGCTGTATGCCCTCCTGCGCCGGGAGGGCTGGACGGTCAATCACAAGCGCGTGGAACGGCTCTATCGCGCCGAAGGGCTGTCGCTGCGACGCCGCCGGCGCCACAAGCGGCCCAGCCATCTGCGCGTGATTCGGCCCGCGCCCCAACGGGTCAATGAGCGCTGGGCCATGGACTTTGTGACCGATAGTTTGGTCAACGGCCGGCGCTTTCGGGCGCTGACGATCGTGGACGAGTTTTCCCGCGAGAGTCCCGTGATCGAGGCGGACTTCTCGCTGCCGGGGCTCCGGGTGGCCCGGGTGCTCGACCGGCTGGCTGACACGCGGGGCCTGCCGCAGGTGATCCAGGTGGATAACGGGCCGGAGTTTGCGGGCCGGGCGCTGGATGAGTGGGCCCACCGCCACGGGGTGCGATTGCAGTTCATCCAGCCGGGCAAGCCCATCCAGAATGCCTTCATCGAGAGTTTCAACGGCCGGTTGCGGGATGAGTGTCTCAATGAACATCTCTTCACCAGTCTGGCGGACGCACAGACCACGATCGAACGCTGGCGGGTTGATTACAATCGGCATCGCCCCCACGGCTCCCTGGGCTACCTGACCCCTGAGGAGTTCGCACAGCGCCATCAGCTCAGGCCATCAGACCACGGTCCGAACTTATCACTGGTACCGGAAATGGGGTAAGGTCAACAGCATACACAACAGCATCACTAACGATGCTTGCCACCCGCATCTGGGCTATGGGGTTTTCGTCAAGGGCGCGGTCAAAGGTATCTTGCGACTCGCCAAAAAGCTTCCGATGAAGTGGCGGTCTCGAATTTACGTATACGTATCTCCCGGCTGCTTCGCCAAGGATGGGACGTTCGATTGCTTCGTAGAGAATATCTTCATATTGATCTGGGCCATGCTGCTCGCGAAAATCAACCTTGCACGTGGCTAATGCGAGCTTGCTATCGGTTCGTTTTGCTTTGGCTTCTATTGAAGCTTTAGCGCCCCTGACCTTACCCCATTTCCGGTACCAGTGATAAGTTCGGACCGTGGTCTGATGGCCTGAGCTGATGGCGCTGTGCGAACTCCTCAGGGGTCAGGTAGCCCAGGGAGCCGTGGGGGCGATGCCGATTGTAATCAACCCGCC
>CAZMYW010000009.1:0-113055 GCA_964570625.1 uncultured Nitrospirota bacterium
AGGTGGCCGAGCGGCTGAAGGCAACGGTTTGCTAAACCGTCGTAGGGGTTAAACCCTACCGAGGGTTCAAATCCCTCCCTCTCCGCCATTCCCCGCAACGCGGGTGGCAAACCTGCACCGCGCCGTGGACGGCGCGGAATACAAGTGGAACCGTCCACGCAGGTGCCGAAGGAACGAAGGGCCGGTTCCGAGGCCCCGAGGCTTTGTAACATTGGAATCTTCCTGTATGGGAATTCGGTTCTTTTTGATACTTTTTCTCTTTGCCGCGTTCAGCCTGGGCGGCTGCCGCCAAGGCGACCCGGTCGGTTCCACGACTCCTTCAATGGCTGAGCCGGCGCTGCCTTCGGACATCCCCAAGATCGAAGGGGGCGGCGTGACTGTGGTGCCGGAATCGGTCAAAGGGAAGTGGGGAGCGGTGCGGTTGGTGCTTCAGGATAAACAGACGGGAGCCACGACGGAATACGCGGTGCCTTTGCGAAGCCGTTTTGACATGCCCGATACCGGCTTGACCTTGGAGGTCGGCGATTTTTTGCCGGACTTCACGATTCAAGACTCGGTGTTTACGTCGGTGTCGGATCGACCCGAGAACCCGGCGGTGAAGGTGGCCATCCTTGAGGGAGGCAAGCCCGTGTTCGATGCGTGGCTGTTTTCCATGTATCCGTCGGTGCACCCGTTCACGCACCCGCGCTACGGCCTGTCTCTCAAGGAAGGAGTCCCCGCAACCTAACACCGACACCGCGGCAGTCCGGATGACAAGTATTGCGCGCCCATAGCTCAGCTGGATAGAGCGCCGGACTACGAATCCGTAGGTCGGGGGTTCAAATCCCTCTGGGCGCGCCACTTCTCCCCCCATCATTGATGGAGCCCGGCAGATGGCCCAACGAGTCCTGATCGTCGACGACAGCGCCTCGCTGCGCGCGGACATGGTCCGTATTCTCAAGGACTCCGACCCCACCCTGGAGATCGTGGAAGCGCAGGACGGGATCGACGCGCTCAAGAACGTGGGCGACGCACCGGTCGACCTGATCATCGCCGACCTCGTGATGCCGAGGATGGACGGCTACAAGCTGCTCTCCGCGATCCGGCAGGACGAACGCCTGCAACACACGCCGGTCATCATCGTCACGTCTCAGAACCAAATCGAAGAAAAACTTTTGACGTTCGAACATGGGGCTCAGGATTTCCTGACCAAGCCCTATCATCCCGCGGAGTTAGTCGCCCGCACCCGCGTGATGTTGCGGCTGCGGGCGCAGATGCGCGCGATCGAACAGCAGGCCATCGTCGACGCCCTGACCGGGTTGTACAACCAGAACTACCTGAGCGGCGCCCTCCGTCGTGAAATCAATCGATGCCGACGCTACAACCTGCAGCTCTCTTGTCTCATGATCGACGTGGATAACTTCAAAACAATCAACGATACCCGTGGCCACCTTGCGGGAGACGACGTCCTTCGCGGGGTTGGTCGGACGCTCCAGAGTACGCTGCGCGGGTATGATTTCGCCGTGCGCTACGGCGGGGACGAATTTCTCATCGTCCTCGCTCAGAACAACCCTGCCGGCGCCACACACGTCGCTGAGCGCATTCGCGAGATGATCCTGCGGTGCGCGTTTTTCCCGGGACCGGACGCCACCTCGGTGACGGTGAGCATCGGGGTCGCATCGGTTCCAGGCCAGCACGTTCAGTCCGCCACCAGCCTGATCGAAGCCGCTGATCAGGCCCTGTACCAGGCCAAAGGCCAAGGCAAGAACCGGGTCATCACCACCACCACGCTCAGAGTGAGTTAGGGCCCGGCCGGCTCGCGGTCAAATTGACATGCCGAAGACCGGCCTCCTATAATGCCCTTCCTGCCAAGGAGCCTGGAATGCCCGAGCAAGACAACCTGATTCCACACGTCAAACACACGATCGCGGTGAGCAGCGGCAAAGGCGGCGTCGGCAAAACCACGGTGGCGGTCAACCTTTCCGTGGCCATGGCGCAGCGCGGCTTGCGCGTGGGGCTGCTGGATTGCGACATCTACGGACCCAACGTCCCGTTGATGATGGGGATCAAGCAGCTCGACATCCAGAGCAGCGAGGGCCAAAAACTCCACCCGCCTGAGCGGTACGGCGTCAAACTCATGTCGATCGGATTTTTCGTCCCGGAGGACAGTCCGGTGGTCTGGCGCGGCCCCATGATCAATTCGGCGATCCAGCAGTTCTTGCGCGACGTGGACTGGGGCGAGTTGGACTACCTGGTCGTTGATCTGCCTCCCGGCACCGGCGACGCGCAGTTGTCGCTCTCGCAACTCGTGCCGCTGACGGGCGCGGTGATCGTCACCACGCCGCAGGAGGTGTCGCTGCTGGACTCCAGGAAGGGCCTCGCCATGTTCCAGAAGGTCCACGTTCCGGTGCTGGGCATCATCGAAAATATGAGCTCGTTCCTCTGCCCGCACTGCAAGGAGCGCACGGATATCTTCTCGCACGGCGGCGGACGGACCGCGGCCAAGACGCTGGGAGTGCCGTTCCTCGGCGAGGTTCCCATTGATTTGGCGATCCGCGTGGGAGGCGACGAGGGCCGTCCGGTCGTGGATGCGCACCCGAATTCCCCCCAGACCGAAGCCTTTCGAACGATCGCGAGCGCGATTATCGATCAGGTGAAGGTGGTCACGGCCGCGGCGACCAAGCTCACGATTATCCAGTAACCGGCGGCTGTCCGCCCCGTTACCACGCCCCCAACAGCGCACCGACGTACCCCAGAGCCAGGGCCAGGTAGGCCGCAGCGGACAGACCTAGCAACCATTGCGACCCTCGACCGACCGCAGCCCATGCCGGCAATTGTGCCCCCAACCGTCGGTTCAGGATCAGCAGCGCGACCGGAAAGATCACCGTCCCCGCGAATCCGATCACGGCGCTCGTCAGGATCAACGGACCTGGGGCCGCGACCAACATGGTGAGCGAGGTGATCACCGTGAGCGTCCCCAGCCAGAGGTAGTACCACTGGCGAACCTCCAACCGGCGGGCTCGGGGGAACACGGTGTAGAAAATATCGGCCTGGATGCGGCTCACCGCGTCGGCGGTGACCAGCCACGTGTCGGTCAAAAACGCCGCGGCCACGAGCAGAAACACCACGCGCCCGACGGCGCCCCAACTGACCTCGAAAAATCGAGCCTGGACGACCGCCAGTTCGTAGTCCTGCGGCAACAGGCCCTGGGGAAACAGGAGGGCGTACGCCAGCAGGCAGGTCATCAGCGTCGTGGCCAGGTTGCCCCCGATGCCAATCAACGCGTCGGCCGAAAGATACCGCCGCCACGTCATCCACCGCGCGGCCGCCTCGGGTGAATCCACCGGCAGATGGCCCTCGGCGGGAATCACCTCCGGCTTGCCGGCGAGCGGACCGGTGATGCGCCCGATGTGCGCAGCCATCGCGGAGCCCTTGTCGCGAAGCCAGTACGAATAGAACAAGATCCAGAACCCTCCCAACCCCGCGAACGTCACCGCCGTCAGCAATTTGGTGGCATCAGTCGGATCCCATGGTCGCGGCATGGTGGTCGAGATCGAGACCAGCCCTCCCAGAAACGCCGGCGCGACGGCGACGACCTCGGGTTGGAGACACGCCCACAGCAATCCCGCGACGGTCACGATCGCGACGACTTTCATGAACCGTTCGATCACGGTATACACCACGCCGCTGAAGATCACCGCCGTGACGAAGACGGCGATCGACGCGTAGGCCCAGAAGAGCGTTTGGCCGCGCGGCGTCCACCCGGAAGGGAAATTGGTGAGCGCGGCCAACGCCGTGCCGCCCGCCGACGCGAAGGCACCGAACCACAGGAACGAGAGGGTCATCAAGACCCAGAGCACGCCCCCCAGCCACCGGTTGAGCCGAAAAAACCCTTGGAAGATCGTTTCGCCGGTGAGCAACGTGTAGCGGCCGATTGCCACCGTCACCGGATACTGCAACAGACAGGCCGGGACGAGCAGCACCAGGAACGTGAGCCCGTATTTGGCCACCACGTAGGGCCACCAGATCAATTCGCCGCTGCCCTGCGCGAGCGCCATCCAGACGATGCCCGGTCCCAACGCGGCGCGCCAACCGGGGAAGGCCGGCAGCGGCTTGCGGCTCGAAAACGTAAACCCCGTCACCGAATCACCAATGCCGCGCCATCACCCACGCCAGTGACGGACCCGTCCACACGGTGTTTACACGAGACAACCGATCGTATTAAGATGCCCATGCCCTGAGATCGCTACCTTCGATGTAATGGAATCCACCTCGTCCCCACACCCCTCGAACCGCCTCATCCACGAGACGAGTCCGTATCTCCTCCAGCACGCCCACAACCCGGTCGACTGGTACCCGTGGGGAGAGGAAGCCTTTGCCAAGGCCCGGGCCGAGCAGAAGCCGGTGTTGCTCTCGATCGGCTATTCGGCCTGTCACTGGTGCCACGTGATGGAACACGAATCGTTCGAGAACGAAGAGATCGCCGAGTTGATGAACCGCTCCTTCGTCAACATCAAAGTGGACCGGGAAGAACGACCCGACCTGGATCAGATTTACCAGACTGCGTTCCAAGTCTTCAACCGTCGCGGCGGCGGCTGGCCGCTCACCATGTTCCTGACGCCGGACGGCAAGCCCTTTCACGCCGGCACGTATTTCCCGCCGGAAGACCGGCAAGGCCTGCCCGGCTTCCCGCGCGTGATCGAAGCCGTGTCCTCCGCGTATCGTGAGAAGGCCCAGGACTTGGCGCACACCGGCGAACGGGCCGTGGCGATCCTCGAAAAGATCGAAACCCCGGAGCCCGCGGAAGCGGTTCCAGGCCGGGACGCGATCGCGTCCGCCGTCGGGGCGTTGACGCGGCTGTTCGAACCGATGCACGGCGGTTTCGGCACCGGACCGAAATTCCCCAGCACCATGGCGCTGGGGCTGTTCCTGCGCCATGCGCGCGCCAACAGCGACACCGAAGCCAAGAGACGTGCCGCATTTACTCTACAGATGATGGCGTCCGGCGGCATCTACGACCAGCTCGGCGGCGGCTTTCACCGCTATTCGGTGGACAGCCAATGGATCGTGCCGCACTTCGAGAAGATGTTGTACGACAACGCATTGTTGATTCCGCTGACGCTCGATCTCTTTCAGACCACGGGCGACGGTGATTTCGCGCGGGTCGCGGGTGAGACCTGCGACTATCTCGTACGCGAGATGCGACATCCAGATGGGGGCTTCTTCAGCACCCAAGACGCGGACAGCGAGGGCCACGAGGGCAAGTTTTTCGTGTGGAGCCCCGAAGAAATCGAGGGAATCCTGGAACCCGATGCGGCGAAGGTGTTTTGTCGCGCGTACGGGGTGACCACGCGCGGGAATTTCGAGGGCAAGACGATCCTTCGTGTCATTCTGCGCGAGGACGCCCTGGCGGTGGAATTCAACCGTCCGGTCGAGGAGATCCGCGCGGGCCTCGCCGCGTCGCGGAACCGACTCTTCGCGGTACGCGAAGCTCGCGTCAAGCCGTTTCGGGACGAGAAGATCCTCACGAGTTGGAACGGCCTGGCGATCGCGGCGCTCGCCCGCGCCGGGATGGTGCTCGACGAGCCACGCTACATTCGGGCCGCCGAAGACGCCGTGGCGTTCATCGCCCGCGAACTTCGGAGAGACGACCGGCTCCTTCGCACCTGGAAAGACGGCCGCGCCAAACTCAACGGGTATTTGGACGATTACACCTTCCTCGCCAATGCCCTGATCGACCTGTATGAAGCCACCGGATCCGTCCGCCACCTGGAGTGGGCTCGCGACCTGGTCGACACCGTTCTGGCGCAGTTCTGGTCGAAAGACGGTCGCGGCTTCTACGTGACCAGCCACGATCACGAGGCGCTCGTCACGCGCCCGCTCTCAGGGGCCGATCAGTCAATTCCGTCAGGATCGTCCCAAGCCGTGTTCGCCCTGCTGCGTGTGGCCGCGTATCTGGATATCGCCGCTTACCGAGACTTTGCCCAACAGGTGTTCACCCTGTTCGGCCGCGCCATGGAGGACAATCCGTTCGGGTATGCCAACCTCTTGTGCGCCTTGGACCTCTACCATGAAGGAACCGTAGACGTCGTGATCATCGGTGCTCATGGCCATCCCGACACGCGCGGCTTGCTGCGGGCGGTTCACGGGACCTACCTTCCCAACCGCGCGCTCACCCTGACGGACCCCGATGGTGGCGACGCCGTGCCGGTGCCCGAAGCCGCGCGAGGGAAAACCATGATGGGCGGACGGCCGACCGCGTACGTGTGCCGCCAATTCACCTGTTCGGCGCCGCTGACCGAACCCACCGCGTTGCGGGCGCTGCTCGCCCAAGGTTGAACCCTATGCCGCTCCTCGTCGTCCGGATGAACGAAATCAACCAGGTGTTTGCGGTCACCGACCGGCTCGGCATCCATCGGGAGGCGGTCGAGATCCCCCTGAGCCCCGAGAGCCCCGGACGCGTGACGCGGACCGCCGCCGGGAAATTCCAGATCGTGGTCGACGCCGAGGTGCCGCTGGCCGAGTGGGTGCACACGCTCGAAGCCCAACTCACGAAGCTGCTCGCCCCCGAATGAGCGCCTCGTCACGGTCCGTGGATGTGCCGATCCGTCGTGAGGAGCCGACCAGCGTCGGAACCTCGGGAAGCGCCTACCACGTCATCCTCTATAACGACGACATCCACGCGTTCGACGACGTGGTTCGACAGGTCCAGAAAGCCACCGGGATCTCGACCGAGAACGCGGTCGCGATCACCCTCCAGGCCCACGAAACAGGCCGCGCCATGTGCTACGCGGGCCCACACGACACCTGCGCCAAGGTCGCCGGAATCTTGCGAGAGATCGGTTTACACGTCGAGATCGACAAGG
The DNA here is from genome assembly GCA_964570625.1 of uncultured Nitrospirota bacterium. GTDB lineage: Bacteria > Nitrospirota > Nitrospiria > 2-01-FULL-66-17 > 2-01-FULL-66-17 > JBFLXB01. The sequence continues at coordinate 6,846 of CAZMYW010000009.1, forward strand.
CGCCATAAGGATCGCGTCGATTTCCACTGGCGAGATCGGCTGACCGGAGTATTCAGTTAGTCAGCCCGTTCAGGAATGTGTCAGCTACAAGGCGCCGCGAGAACCGGAGCGGAACGTACTGAGTCGTACGTGAGCACCGGAAGCGCAGCGGCAACGCAGTAGATGACCATTCCCGGACGGGCTCCTACCCGGCGAGAAGGGCTTTGACTGCGGCGCGCGACACCCCCAGACTCCCCGCAATCGCATCCACCGACAAACCCTGGGCTTTCAGCTCTCTGGCGCGCTGACGCAGATAACTTCGTTCGAGCGGTTTGATTTCCAGTTCAAAGATCGCTTCCGCCCGATCCAAGACACCGGCGACGTCCGAGGCGCGAACCGATTCGAAGTCCCGGCCCAGCATCTGCTCCAGCACATACCGCCGCTGGGCCTTGCTCCGGCAAACCTGGTACTTGGGGTGGTTGACCAGTTGATTGGCCAACTCCTGGAGGCGGGCCCGTGGCAGCCGCCGCGGCTGGTAGGCGCCGTCGTCCCACGCGTCGACGAGGCGCTCGAACTCCGCGAACCACTCGGCTTGCCATTCGAAGACGTGCCACACGCCGCCCAGGGAATACGCGATTTCGATCACGCCGGTCAGGCCGGCGTGAGTCCGGAATCCATCGAGTTCTCGGTTGTACTCGTCCACCCGCGGGTCCGGGTCCGCGGCGTCGGGAGTTTCCTCGCCGCGAAGCATCGCGTCCTCGACGTGGAACTCCTCGAACGTGACCCAGTCCAGGTAAATCAGACCGACGGCGCGGGCCACCGCCACCTCCACAAACACTTTCCAGTCGCGATTCCGTCCGACGTTCCACACGGCCACGGTTTCGTGCTCGCGCGTCAGATAGCCGGAGAACACGTGGAGTGCGTGAGTCTCGCAATACTCCTGAATGTCCCGGACGGCGTCGAGCAGGGGATCGTTGCGGCGGTTGAACGTCATGGCGATGAGTGGACTCCAGTTGACCTCAGTCAAGCGATTCTACACGGTCTATCCCCCCGCGCTCAAGGAGCAACCGCGGGCCGCTAAATGACGGCCGGAGCGTGACGCGTTGTTCACGGTATGGGTTGACCCTATCCGCTGAGCGCGTTGAGGGATCATCGGTCCTCCGCCCCGCGCTGCAGAAATCGCTTGGCTTGCCAGGTCAGCAGGAACGCGGCGCCGACCGCGACGGGGATGAACAATGCGGTCGCGGTGGTGGCGTCGGCCAGCCAGCCCCGATACTCCAGCGCCTTGAACGCGTAGTTGGCCAACCCCGTGAGGTAATACGCCTGGACCACGATCGACAGCGATTCGACCATGCGCTGCAGGCGGACCTGGAGCTTGGTCGTGCGGTCCACGCTCGAGAGAATCGTCAGATTCTGTTGTTCCATGGCCAAATCGATGCGGGTCCGGATAATAGACACCATGCCCTCAAAGGATTTTTCCAACGCTTCGATGCGGTGAATCAGTCGCTGATACCCGTCCGCGATGCCGCGAATCCGCCGGGTCAGGTGCGCACCCAGCGAGTCCAGTCGATCGAGGGGTTGCCCGCGTAAGTCCTCAATGGTGGTGCGGATGATCGAGTCGTACGGCGCGGCCGAGGTCAGATGGTACCGGATTGTATCCCCGAGGTGACTGACTTGCGCCAAGGCCTCGGTTAACTGCGACAGCCAGATCTGCAACTGCGCCGGGTCGGCGGACGCCAGTCCGCGTGTGATCGCATCGCGATCCGCCAGTTGGCGCTTTTCGAGCCGGAAGACTTGGTCCATGGCGGCCGAAAAATCAGGCAACGGGAACAGGAGCAAGTGGTAATAGGTTTCGATCTTGGTCACGCACTCCGCTGCAAAGGGCAGCACCCGGGTGAGCGTGTCCCGCTCATGCCCGTGGAGCAGGTAGCGGCGCCGACCGTGCGCGTCGGGCTCGAAGTCGGTGAATAACAGTACCGGAAGATCCAGCATGCGGCCGCCGAACCAGGTGCGATCACCCGCCAGCCCGAAATCCGGAGCGACCTCCGCGGCCCGATCCGTCACCACCAGGTCGACCGCAGTCACCACCTCCCCGAAGCTGGAACACGCCACCGGACGTCCGGGCCACTCCAACGGGCCGAACGAGAGGGGACGACCGGGGTCCGCGGGGAGATACCACAGTTGGTAACTGTAGTACTCGGTGTGGAGCTGCCAGCGAACGATCAGCCGATCGCCGGTGTCGTGTTCGAGCACGCCGTATCCGGACCGGTGGGTCCTGACCGCACGCTCGGGCGGGATCCCGAGCGAGACCAGCGTGCGCTCGAATGCGGCGTGGGCCTCTCGGCTTTCGGACGGCGGGTCTTTCATGAGGTAGGCCGTGTGGTGCATGTGTGCGGGAACCGCCAGGAGTTTGTCAAAAGGGGTCATGAGGGCCTGATTAAAAGGGGCTCAGGTTGACGAACGCGTCTGGCACCACCAGGCTCGCCGCGTCGACCAGACGGGTCTCCACGCGCCGGTAGACCAGGACCACGGTGTGTCCGCCCTCCTGCACGTACACCACGCGCCGCGGGAAGGAACCCGGCGGGACCGAGGCCCATACCAGCGCGTAATCCGGCGCGCGACCGCGGCCCCGGCGGCGCTCGACCAGCGCGAGGCGGGCCGGCAAACCCTCGATCTGGTCGTCTTTGAGGACAATCGTGCGCACGGTCAAGGCTTCGGGCCGCGGCGCCCACCCGTCCACGTACACCTTATCCGCCAGCGCCGGGGACAGTTTCTCTTCAAAATAGATCCGATCGTCCGGGAACACCCGATACAGGCGTTTGCGCCCGAAATCATAGACCTGGTACTCGGCGTAACCCGACCGGCCCGGCGCGCTTTCGACCTCCACCCGCGCCCGTCCGTCGGTCAGCAGCACGGTGAAGTTGGTTACCGACGTTTGGCGTCCGTCTGGCGCCAGGAGCACTTGCTCCACCTCCGCGGAGACCGCCGACACCGTGTCGTCCGAGGCCTCGGCCGCCGACAGGGTGAACAGGAGGACGCCGATGCTCCACACTCTACATCGGCGCATGCAGACTGCCAGACCGAAACGGCGAGAGGTCCAGCGCCACGAACCGGAACCCGAGGGCCTTCAACGCCGCGACCACCTCGCGGCGCACTCGTTCGTCGGCGAACCGGGCGAATTCCGCGGCCGTTACCTCGATCCGGGCGGTGTCCCCGTGGTGGCGGACCCGGAATTCACCGAATCCTCGTTCGCGCAACGCGGCTTCCGCGCGATCCACCTGCGCCAGTCGTTCGACCGTGATCGCCAATCCGGTGGGAAACCGCGACGAGAGACACGGCGACGCCGGCCGATCCCACGTCGGCAGGCCGAGTTCCCGGCTGATGGTTCGAATCTCCGCCTTGGTCAATCCCGCGTCCACCAGCGGGCTCCGGATCCCCCGTTCCGTCGCGGCCACCAGCCCGGGACGATGATCGGACAAATCGTCCAGGTTGGTGCCCTCCGCGATATGGCGCAGTCCCAACGCCAGGGCCAGCGGTTGCAGGCGCTCGAACAACTCGTCTTTGCAGTGATAACAGCGATCCGAGGGATTGGCCGTAAACTGCGGCCGGCTCATCTGTTCCGACTGCACCCACTCGTGGCGGATGCCAATCTGCCGCGCCAGCGCCGCAGACTCGTCGGCCAGGTACGCGGGGTAGGTGGGGGACAACGCCGTCGCCGCCACCGCGCGGCCGTTGAGCGCATCGTGGGCGGCTTTCGCGAGCAGCGTACTGTCCACGCCTCCGGAAAACGCGATGAGGACGGAGTCTAGATCCCGGAGCACCTCCAGCAACCGTCGGTACCGGTCCATCGGCGCGCGAGGCGGCTCGTAGACCGGGAGCGGTCGATCACCGGCCGAGCCCAGAGCGAGGCGCGGAGTCACTGGGAGGCCCCGACGGGCGTGGGCGGCGCCGGATCCAACGTGATCGCCCCGGTTCGACCCACCACCACCAGGGCGTATCGCTCATGGTCCAGGCGCGCGGAAGCCACGCGCCGCACGTCATCCAGCGTCACCGCACGGATGTTGCGGGGATAGTCTTCAAAATAGGTCAGTCCCAACCCGTAGAACTCGACCATACCCAGCAGGCTCGCCAATCTGGCGTTGGTCTCGTATCGTAACGGGAAGCTGCCGGCGAGATAGTTTTTGGCGCCTTCCAACTCCGCCTCGGTGGCACCTTCCGCGCGGATCTTGGCGATCTCCGCGATGACCGCGCGAATCGCAACCGGCACGGACTCGGTCTTGGTCTGCAAGCCGACGGAAAACGCCCCGGGGTATTGCTTGGCGTCGTAGCCGCTCGAGATCCCGTACACCAATCCCTCGTTATCCCGCACGCGCGTCATCAATCGGGAGGAGAACCCGCCGCCGCCCAGGATGTAGTTCATCACGGTCACGGCGTAAAAATCCGGATCGCGCCGCGCAATGCCCACGTGACCCAACACTACCGTGGCCTGGGTGAGATCTTTGTCGATCATCGCGACGCGGCGCTCCCGAAGGGGCGCGACCGCGGGAACGGTCACGGCCGGAGGGGACTGTTTCTCCCATCCCCCGAACGCGGCTTTCGTCACCCGACGGGCTTCGCGCGGAGTCAGATCGCCGACCAACACCAGCACCGCGTTGTTGGGTCGGTAGAACGCCCGATGAAACGCCACCGCTTCTTCACGCGTGAGGGAAGACACCGTGCTTTCGACCCCTTGCACGGGCCGGCCATAGGGGTGCTGGCCGAATACCAATGGGGCGAACGCCAGGTCAGCCACGGTTCCCGGGTCGTCCTTGGCCGCCTGGATCGAGGAGAGCGTTTCCCGCCGCACGCGGTCCACCTCGGCGGAGGGGAACGCCGGGTGGAGCACCACGTCGGTCATCAGCGAGAGCCCGGTCTTCAGGTCCTTCTTGAGCACGGTGAGCGACACACTGGAAAAGTCTTCGGTCGCGTCCGCGCCGAGCGTGCCACCGATAAAGTCGATGGCCTCCGCAATCTCCACGGCTGATCGCGTGGCGGTTCCCTTGGTGAGCACTCCGGCGGTCAACGCGGCCAGTCCCGTGCGTCCGGCCGGGTCGGCCACGGCGCCGGTCTTGATCGTCAGGTGCGCCTGGACCGCGGGGATCGCGTGCCGCTCCACGAACAGGACGGTCAACCCGTTCGACAACACCCACCGCTCGACCGCAACCGGCCCCTGCGGCGCGGCCTCGGCCCAACCGGCCCACCCGAACGCCAGGGCCAGGACCAGGCCGCACACCGCGACGGGACGTGCACCGCGCGATCCCCTCTGGTCCCGAACCGTCACGGCGCGGGAGCGGCGGCGGGCTGCGGCACGAGGACGCCGACCGTGCGATTGCCGTCGCCCAGATAGGTGTTTGCCACGCGAACGACGTCCGCACCGCTGACCTTGCGGACGTTGGCCACGAATTCGGCGAGATAGTTCCGTCCGGCGCCCACGACCTCCGCGGTGCCGATTTGCATCGCCCGGTAGAAGTTGGAATCTTTTCCCAGCACGAACTGCGCCTCGATCTGGTTCTTCGCCTTGGTCAGTTCGCGCTCCGACGGCTCACCCGCTTTGAGCCGGTCCACTTCGTCCAGCAGGGCGCGCTCGAGGTCCGCTCCCGGAATGCTCGCCTGGGCCATTCCATACAGGTACAGCAGCGGCGAATCGGCCGACAACGCGGTATAGTCTCCGCCGACATCCAACGCCACTTGGCGCTCGTAGACCAAGGTTCGATACAAGCGGGAACTCGGGCCGTCGGCGAGGATGCCTGCCAGAACGGTGAGCGCATACGCGTCCTGGTGCCGGAAGTTGGGGACGTGGTACCCCACGATCACCGCCGGGAGCTGCGCCTCTTTCTTCACCGTCACGCGACGCTCGCCGTGTTGGGCCGGTTCGACCACCGCGGGTCGATCCGGCGGCGCCGGCCCGGTCAGCGGGCCGAACACGCGTTCGATCCGGGACAAGGTGGCCTTGGGGTCGATGTCTCCCACGATGACCAGCACGCCGTTACCCGGCGTGTAGTGGCGTCGGTAATACGCCCGAATGTCGTCGGCCGAGAGTCGCTCCAGGTCGTTCATCCAGCCGATCACCGGCCACTGATAGGGATGGGCCATGTACGCCATCCCGTACAGCTGTTCGATCAGGGTGCCGAGCGGGTCGTCGTCGGTCCGCAGGCGGCGCTCCTCTTTCACCACGTCGCGCTCCAGCGCGAACTCCTCGTCTGCAATCACCAGGCCGGTCAAGCGGTCGGCTTCCAGCTCTAGCGCCAGGTTGATCTGGTCGCTGGACAGGTTCTCGAAATAGGCCGTGTAGTCGTGGCTGGTAAACGCGTTGTCATTGCCCCCGCGCTCGGCGACTAGGCGCGAGAATGCGCCCTTCCCGTACCGAGCCGTGCCCTTGAACATCATGTGCTCCATGAGATGGGACAGTCCGGTTTTTCCGCTGATTTCATCGCGGGATCCGACGCGGTACCAGATTTGCACTGAAGCCACCGGCGCCTTGGGCTCCGGCACCAGGATGACACGCAGGCCATTGGGAAGGGTCGCTTCGACCGGGGAGAGCGCCCAGGCGACGGGGGCGACGAGCACCACGAACAGCACAATCGCGCCCATCCGGGCGTGCCACAACATGGCGCGATGCTAACGGAACGCGGAAGAGCGTGTCAAGACGCTTGGGCCCGGCGGAATAAAACCATCCAATAACGGTCTTTCCACTCAGAAGATGTCCCGCCGGGAAGTCCGGCCATGCGCCGCTTCCCGAGCCGATATCCCGAGTCGTTGAGGAGGGGAGCCATGCAGTGCGCACGCTGTCGGGGATTGATGGTGGTTGATCGATTCACGGACCTGCTGGACGAAACCGGGCAGATCACGTTCGGCGGCTGGCGGTGTCTGGCGTGCGGCGAAATCGTGGACCCGGTCATCGTATCCAACCGCATCCACAGGGTCGCGCTCCCTACCACCAAACCGCGCCACACGCGGCTCCTCCAATGGATCAGCCCCAACGCCTAACAGGTCGCTGAAAAAGTCCATCTGCGGCGTGCTCGGTCGTCGGGAATCCTCACGTACGACCCAGTACGCTGCGGTTTCCTTCTCCCTGCGGCCTGGCAGCTGGAGCTTTTTGAGCAACCTGTATCCGAAGTTCCGGATGCAGAAGCCACTTAATGGACGGGCTCTTACAGCAGGCGGGTGAGTGCGTCTAGGGCTGAGAGCATCTCGCCATCTTCTTCCTTCACCCGCCGGTACGGCAAGTCACGCAGGTCCGATCCGCCGACGCGCCCTTTGCGCACATACAGTTCAGCCAGATACTGCAGGCGCTCCCCGACCCGCGCGGCTTCGGCGGTTCGCGCGACCTCGTCCGCCGACACGCCGAGGTCGCGGCCGATCGCTTCCGGCTCGTCTCCGGCGGTCACCCGCCGCGCGATCTCCCGGTTGCGCTTGGCCCCGGCCAATAGGCGCGACACCTCGACCAACACCAGGCCGTCGACGACCTTCACCTGATAGGTCTTGGCCAGGATGGTGGGATCGCGATCGTTGGCCCCGGTTCGGATGTCGAACTTCCAGTCGTGCCACGGGCAGGTGATGGTCATCCCTTCGATCTCCCCCTCGCCGATCGGGCCGCCTTGGTGAGGACAACTGTGTTCCAGGGCGTAGATCGTTCCGCCTACGTTCAACAGCGCGATCGGCGTGCCCGCGACCTTGATGATTTTGGTCCGGTCTCTTGGCACTTCAGCCACTTCCGCCACCGGCACATATTCAACCGCCACGGCTTCTCCCTTCGCGCTGGATGGATGGTGCTCGCTCTTCGAGGATCGCTGGATTCTACGCACCCGCGGCGCGGCCTGTCAAAATGAGACGGATTGCATTCCGTCCCATCCACCCCTAGAATTGGGCCCCGCGAATCCCGAGGTGACGTGACAAACGCCCACGCAAGATCCAGTGAAAGCCGCGCCGATCTGGTCATTGTGGGCGCGGGCATCGGCGGCGCGGTGCTCGCGCTCTTGGCCGCGGCCCGACAACGCCGGGTAGTTGTCCTCGATCGCCAGGTCGGAGGGCCCGCGGATCCGGACCGGGGCGAAATCCTTCAGCCCAACGGGCTCAAGATCCTCGACCGGCTGGGACTGTTGGACGAGTTCCCCGAGCGTGAGCTCTCACGCGTGCGGCAATACCACTTCCACCGCATCGGCGGCTCGCGGCTGGTCACGATCGATTACGGGACGTTACCGGAGCCGTACAACTATACGCTGGTCGGACACCCGCGGGTCCTGATGCGCACGATTCGGAATCGTCTGTCTGCCGCGCCGCTGATCGACGTGCGATGGGGCGAGACCGTGGTCGACCTGGTCCGCCGACGCCGGCGCGTGATCGGCGTGGACACCACCAGCCACCACGGTCCACGCCGCATTCTGGCCCCGGTGGTGGTTGGCGGAGACGGCCCCGCCTCCCCGGTCCGCGCAGCGTTGCGCATTCACACGCGGACGCGCCGATACGCGGACGGGTACCTCACCTTCGTCCTCCCCCGGCCCCAGGGCTTCGGCGACGACGGCCGGTACTACGTGGGTCGCCGGGAAATTTTGGGCGTCTTTCCCCTCGGGCGCGAGCATGTGTACGCGTTTTATCTCTGGCCGGTGCACCGCCGTCCCGAATTGGAGTCGCGTGGGCTCCCCGCGCTCAAAACCAGACTGTCCGCGATCGACCCGGATTTGGGTCGATCGCTCGAGGCGCTGACGCGTTGGGACCAGGTCGGCTGGATGCCGTGCCTCAAGGTGGTTCCGCGTCGGTGGGTGGGACACGGCGCGGCGCTGTTGGGCGACGCGGCGCACGCGCTGAACCCCCACGTGGCGCAGGGGCGCAATCAGGCCCTGGAAGACGCGGTGACGTTGGACGCGGTGCTGGACTCGTGTTTTGCCAGCGGGAACTTCAGCCGCCAAGCCTTGTCGCTGTATGAACGCCTTCGCAGGCCTCGAGCCGCCGTCCTCCAACGTCTGGGCGATGAGATGGCGTTCTTCTGGAACGCCGGTAATCCGATCGTGACCGCGATCCGCGATCGCGTGTTTGCCACGCTCGGCCGCGACGAGTACCTGCGCACCAAGATGTTGTCCCTGGTCGCCGGGTTGTCCGCCCGGCCATACTCGATCTGGGACCGCGTGCGGGCGCTGGGCCGGCCGTGGTGAGATCCCGCACGCTCATCATCGTCCCCACCTACAATGAGCGGGATAACCTGGAACCGCTGGTCACCGAGACGCTCGCCGCCTTGCCCGACAGCGACCTGCTGGTGGTGGACGATGCCTCGCCGGATGGTACCGGCGCGCTGGCCGACACCCTGGCCGCTCGCACCGCGCGCGTGCGTGTCTTGCACCGCCCGCAGAAGCAGGGCCTGGGTCCGGCCTATGCCGCGGGATTTCGCGCGGCCCTGGAGCACGGGTACGACCTAGTGATCGAAATGGACTGTGACTTTTCCCACGACCCAGCAGACCTCCCGCGCCTGGTGGCCGCCACGCGGTCGGGGGCGGACCTCGCCATCGGCTCCCGGTATGTCCCAGGGGGTCGGATCGAGGGTTGGCCCTGGTCTCGCCACCTGCTGAGCGCAGGAGCGAACCTGTACGCTCGAATCTTGCTGGGCCGGACCGTGCGCGACTGGACGAGCGGGTTCAAATGTTTCCGGCGCGCCGCGCTGCAGGCCGTCCTGGACGCCGGGGCGCCGGCCAACGGGTACGTGTTTCAAGTCCAGGGTACCTACCGGGTCGTGCGTCGCGGCTACTCGGTCGTCGAACTCCCCATCGTGTTTCGCGAGCGCACGCGCGGCGACTCCAAAGTCCGCTACAACAGCGCGATGGAAGCCCTTCGGGCCGTGTGGGCACTTCGTCTGAACGACTAAGTCCGTGGCCCGCGCTCCGGTGGTGGCCGCCGATGGGGGTTGCGCTCACCACCTTGGCGGCGTTCGCCCCGGTCCTGCTCAACCAGTTCATCGATTGGGACGACGGCGCGAACTTCGTGAACAATCCGTCGTATCGAGGACTCGGCCCGGCGCAGCTCGGCTGGATGGCGAGCACGTTCCATCGCGGCGTGTATCAACCCCTGGCCTGGCTCCTGGCCGCCGTCGAATACCGCATCGGCGGGATAGACCCGTGGGTGTACCACGCGGGCTCGTGGCTCTTGCACGCGATCGCCGCCGCCTTGATCTATGCTCTGGCTCGTCGACTCTTCGATCGAGTCGCGCCCGACGGTCCGCGCGCGGTCGCGCTGGCAGCGGCCGCCGCAGCGCTCCTATGGGCCGTCCATCCCTTGCGCGTGGAAGCGGTGGCCTGGGCCTCGGCGCAGGGCTATCCCTTGGCTGCGGTATTCGCGCTGGGATCGACTCTGGCGTGGTTGCGGGCACGCGACGGACGCGCAGGGACGGTCGCGTGGTCGCCGGGCTGGTACTGGACGTCGGTTGCGCTGGCGGTGTGCGCGTACCTGGCCAAGCCGGTGGCCGTCACGCTGCCGGCTATCTTCATGATTCTGCAGTGGTATCGAGACGCGGGCGGGACCAAATGGACCACAGCACGCACCTGGCTAACGGTAGTGCCCTTTGCTGTTCCCGCAATCCTGGTCGCGGCCGCCGCGCCGCTGGCTCGGGCCCGCCTCGGGACCTCGTCGTCCGCAGGGCAGGACGTGATGGATCGCCTGGTTCAGGCCTGCTACGGCGCGAGTTATTACGCTATCAACACGGTGTTCCCGACCGGGCTCACGGTGTTCACCCCACTTCCCCGCCCCTTCAACCCGTTTGAACTCCGCTTTGTGTTTGCGGCAATCGGCGTGGTCGCGGTAGGAGGGTTGATCTGGTGGGCGGCGTATCGCGCGAAAGGCCTGGTCGCGGCCGCGCTCGCCTATCTGGTCCTGCTCGCGCCGGTGCTCGGTCTCGTTCGCCAGGGAGATCAACTCGTGGCCGACCGGTACAGCTATTTTGCGGGAATCCCGTTGTCCCTCGGAATCGGAGGCGGCCTGCTGCTGGTCGCCGCACGCGCCACTCCGCGCGTTAGGTTCGGTGTGATCGGAGCCGCCCTCGTTGTTGTCGTCGCGTTGGGAACCGCCTCCTGGCGCCTCACCCACGCGTGGCGCGATGCGGGCACGTTGTGGAGGCACGCGGTCGCGGTTGATCCCGCATCATACCAAGGGCACACCAATCTGGGATTGTTCGAATTCACGCAAGGGCGCTACGACGCGGCCGTGACGGCGTTCGACGCGGCGATCGCCCTCAACCCGGACTCGTCGAACGCGCGGTTCGACCGCGGCCTCGCGCTGGCCAAGTGGGGACGGACCGACGAAGCGATCGCCTCCTACCAGGCGGGGCTGGCGCTCGATCCGGCTGACGCGACGGCGCACGCCCACTTGGGGGATTTGTTGGCGTCGCAGCAGCAATGGTCGGACGCGACGACCGAATACCGAGCCGCAACCCGACTCATTCGGCATCCCGACCTCTTCAACAGTCTCGGCACCGTGCTCGCACAAGACGGCCGCCTGGGCGAAGCCGCAGCTGCGTTTCGAACCGCGCTGGCGATCGATCCGACCCACGCCGACGCGCAGGCCAATCTGCACATGATTCAGGAGATAGGAAACGGGACGCGAGGAGGGTCGGAGCGCCCGTGACTCCGCTTGCCGCGGGTTCAGTCCCAATACCCCACGCCCTTGGCCATCAGCGCGGCGCATAGCAGGACGAACACGACTCCGACCAGCTCGTAGTGAATGATGGACCGAATCGTCCGGATCTTCGACTCACTCACCACCGGAACCTGTCCCTGTTTCACGGCCTTGCCCCACGACAAAAATTCGACCGTAGGATACACCGACAGCAATCCCACGATCACGAAGAGCGAGAGCTTCGCGATGAACGGGATGCTGTGAAAGTAGTACGACGACCCCATCTCGAAATACCACACGCGAAGAAACCCCACCACCAACACCGCGCTGGCCGCAATCCCGAAAACCATATCCGCCAGTTGGATCTTCCGGGCGCGCGCCACAGTCAATTGGTCCCGTATCAAGACGAATTCAACGACCAGGGCCGCGACCAATGTGAACGCGGCCACGTGATGGAGAAACGCGAAGAACCAGGTCATGACGCACCCCCTTGTGGTCTAACGTCTACGGCAGTCGGCCGGCTCACACGACGGTTCCAAACAGAGCCCCCACGGCGGCGGTGAGTCCCATCGCCAACGCGCCCCAGAACGTGACGCGCATCGCACCCACCATTACATTTGCGCCCCCCGCGCGCGCCGCCAATCCACCCAGAAGCGCGAGGAACAGCAACGACGTTGCAGCGACTAGGGGGATCAGACTCGCCTCCGACGCCACCGCCGCGACCAGTAGCGGCAACGCGGCGCCAATCGCGAAACTACCGGCCGACGCCAACGCAGCCTGGATCGGACGCGCACGGAGAGCCTCGATGATCCCGAGTTCGTCGCGAGCATGGGCTCCGAGTGCGTCGTGGGCCATAAGTTGATCGGCCACCTGTTCAGCCAGCGCGGTATCGAGGCCGCGGCCGACGTAGATCGCCGCCAGTTCCTTCCGTTCGCCCTGGTCGTCGGCGGTGAGTTCCTTACGCTCGCGCTCAACATCCGCCCGTTCGGTGTCTGCCTGCGAGTGGACGGAGACGTATTCGCCGGCGGCCATAGACATGGCACCGGCAACCAGCCCCGCGGTCCCCGCGATCAACACACTGCTGTGAGTCGCTTGCGCCGCGGCCACGCCCAGCACCAGGCTCGCGGTGGACACGATGCCGTCGTTCGCGCCCAGCACCGACGCGCGGAGCCAGCCGATACGGTTCGTTCGGTGTCGTTCCCAATGACGCAACGCCATACCGACCGCCCCTCGCGTTACTTCCGGACGCCGATCGTCACCAGATAGTCGCGCGGCATGGCCACGCCGAGATCGGTTGTGAAGCCATCGTGGTACCCGACAAAATCCTGTTTCAGTTTCTCCCGGCGTTCCGGGTCCAGATTTGCGGCCAGTGATTTGGTGGGACCGTAGCCTGCCACGAACATGTCCCACACCGCAAGACCGCTGGGCTCACGAAGCACCGTGGTGCCGGTCTCGAATCCCAAATCGAACGCCGCCCCCAGCAATTGTTTCACTCGTTCCCGGTTTCCCCATTCGAACGGAGAGGGTGGCGGTGGCGAGGGTGGAGCCGCCATGTAGGGTTTCATGACCTTGAACAGGCCCGCAATGGTGCCGTCGGCGGGCCACGTGGTGAGCCCGAGCCGGCCGCCCTTCTTACACACGCGCGCCAGCTCGGCAGCCGCGGCCTCGGGGTCTCGGACAAACATGACACCGCAGGTCGAAATCACGGCATCGAAACTCCTATCTTCAAACGGCAATTTCTCCGCATCGCCGACACGAAAGTCGATCGTGAGCTTAGCCTCGGCGGCCGCTGCGTTGGCTGCGTCAATGAGATCCGCGCCCAGATCCACGCCAATGACCGTCGCGCCGCGAGCCGCCGCGCGGCGCGCGGTCCAGCCGGTACCGGTGGCCACGTCCAGCACTCGCTCGCCGGGACGTGGCGCCAGGCGCACGACGCAGTGTTCGATCGAATCGGCGATCGTCTGGCTAATGCGTTCGTACTGCTGCCCTCCCGCGTTCCAGGTGGCGGCCATCTTGAGATTTTGCGGTTGAATGGCTTGTGTCATACGTCCTCCAAGTTAGTCGGCGGTAAGACTCCGATCCCGGTCCGTTGGTGCCAGGCTTGCTCCGCGTCGTGACCCTGCCGCCAGCCCGGCGAACCTGCGCTGCAATCCATTGACCTGCGCCAGGTAGGCGTTGACGTCGTGGGCGCCGCACCGCTGGCCCGCGGTCAGCCGGAACTTGCGCGCGGCATACGTATCGCCCGCCCCTGCTCCGCACAGGTGGATCAACGCGGCGAGATCCTGCTTCTGCCGGAGCGTGGCGGTGGCGATCCGCCGGCGTGCCATCACCTTTGCCACGCCGCGATCCAGCTGCGCCGCGGTCAATTCGATGGCGTGACTCGGCACCACGCGCGTGTACAGGCTGTTGAACCAGCACGATCGCACGTCGTCCCAGGGGCCGTCCTCGACCACCACGTGGTCGTGGATGCAATAGCGCCTGGCCTCGCGGAATGTCCCGTCGGTGATCTGATACATGCCCACCGCGCTCGACGCGGGTTGGTAGAGCTCGAACGGATTCCGGGCCGGACGCCACCGCCAGTACGTCCGTGCCACCGGGTTGCCCGAGCCTTCGACCTGAGCGAGCGCAGCCAGCAACTCGGTGGTGATGACCGCGGTCGAGTGTTGGCTGAAGAGCGGCCCGTATGTCCGCCACGTCTCGGAGGGGCTCTTGGCCAGCGCGTCGCTCACCGGGAAAAACAGTTCGGTCGGCTTGCGGATCGTCTGGTACACCCAGTTGGCCCCAGACCACGCCACCACGATGACGACGACACCGACCAGAGCCCGAACCGCCAGTGGCGCGGCCCGGATCGCCCGCAGCACACGCCGGGGCCACCGCGTGCGACGACGGCTCCGACGCACGCGCCGCCGTTTGGCAACGGCTCCGGTGGTGCGTGAACGCGATCGCGAAAGCACCTTAGCAGCCATGGTTCAGACCGACCCGTTGAGTCGGGGTAGTTGTACCACATCGGAACGGCTTCAACCGATAGGCAGAGTGCCGTAAATGATACGGCCACACAGACGACGTCTGTGCGGCCGTATTCGGATCGGGTTACTCAGTGTTAGTGTCTACGGTCTCGGTCCTCCCGTCGCACCACTTCTTCCACCGCTTCTTCCTCCGCTTTGAACAGGACCAGGCTTTGGAGGAACTTGATCAGTTGGGACTGCTCACTCCGCCTGAGCGCAGCGAACCGATCCCGCGACGCTTGAGCTTCGCCGCCATGGAAGAGGATGGCGTCTTTCAGCGTGGTGGCCCGCCCGTCGTGCAGCCAGGGGCCGGTGCTCCCCACTCCCCACAGCTCCCGCGTCCTCCACACCGACGCGCCGGTTCCCTTTTCATCGATGGACTCGGCCAATCCGGGTCCCATGTCATGGCGCTTGAGATCTCCGAACAGCCTGACCACCGCCCCGCCTCTGTCGTCGGACTCGAATGGGATCTCGTCCGGCGAATCCACGGTCAAGTCGAAGGTGATCGGGTGCGCGGGATCCAGCCCCACATCGAGGGGATTGGCCCCGGAGGGAAGCGTCGCATCCCGGTAGTCGGGACTGCTGCTGGGCTCGGAGAACACCGGGCTCTTCAACCGCATCGCGGGGATGTGGCAGTCGGCGCAACCCACCCTGGAAAATAGTTGTTCGCCGTCTCCGATGGCTTCCCGCTGGGAACGAGTGAGCGGAAAGGCCGTGGGATCCTGCCGATTCAACTCGATGATGGTGACCGGCCGGGGCTGGGCGACTTGGTAGATCGTCAACGCCGTGATCTGCCCCACCGACAGCTCGTTGGTCACCCCGTCGCCATCGCCGTCACGATCGGCTCCAACCATCTCCACCGGTTGCATACCCAGCTCGTTGTTGGACGCGTCTCGGACAAAATCTCGCGCGAATGCCACCACCCCTTTCCACTGGTAGGGTTTCACGACCAGATCCGGATCAACGCCCTGAATCCCCCGCGGGTCTACTGTGCCGGTGGGATCGGCGATGAGGACCCCATAACTGACGTCATTGCTCGTGGTCAACGGTATCCGCACCTCTGCCTTGTTCGCCCGGGCCTGGGAAACGGCTCGGTCTCGAATCGCCTTGAGATCGGCGGTGGCCTCTTCGGCGAGCAGTTGGAGCGCGCCGAGGCCGAAGACGTGCGGGGTGTTGCGCTGGATGAATTTTGCGGGGTCGGCCGTGCGCTGAGGATCTCGATGGACATTGGCATCGATCCCTCCGGCGCCGTCTTCGAACGTGAGCTCGTGACAACTCACGCAGCCCCTCGCGTTGGGCCCGGTGGTTCTGAAAGGATCCGCCTGGAACCCGGGCAGATCGGCCCGCGGCGACCGGGAGAAGCGAATACTGACCGCGGCATCGTTCGCGAGATTGGCTCCGACTCCGTCCTCACTCGCGAATTGCGCGCCAAAAATTTCATCTCCGATTTCGAACGCCTCGAGAAAATCCACCCCGCCGGATACGATGTCGAACTGATCCAGTGTGAGATCCGGCGCCTGACTGGGGTCCGGGGGTTGCGCGTCATCGCGGCTGTCGGCGCGCGTAAAGACTCGGAAGACCGCCGAAATCACCGAGGGATTACTGCTCCCCGAACCGTCAGGAGGACCCACGTTCGGGCTCGCGGCTTGACCTCCGACCGCACCCTCGCCGCAGCCGACGAGCATACTGTGACCGGCGACGAGGACCGCGACCGCCAGAACCCCCGGAATCGTGAGACAAGACCGGTCAAGCCGAGGAGGGCAACAAACCGCATGAGGACGCCATTCTCCAGCCACAAAGGGAACTCCAACGCCACAAAAGTTCCCTCTGGATCGGTACTCCGTCCTCTGATATTTCCCTCGACTATTGGCAGTGTGAGTGCTGCGGAGTGGCGGAAAAACGCAAGAACGGGCGGGGATGATACGATCGGATCTAAATTTAATTAAATAATTAAGACCGTCCCTATAAGAGATGCGGCGTCGAGACGAGCGCTAGTCAGTCCTCCTCTTATCGACCGGCGGAGGGCCGGCCGTAGAGCGCCCGGGCTTTGCTCAGGTGCCTGATCGCCTCGGATCGCTTCCCGAGCTTCTCGAAAAGGAGGCCGAGGTTGTAGTGGGCGTCGGCGCAGGTGGGATCGCGACCAATGGCCTCGCGATACGCGCGGATCGCTTCGTCGGTACGTCCGAGATCCTCCAGCAGCGCAGCTAGGTTGAACGGGGGGGTCGGATCAGCGGGTGCGTGCTGGATCGCGGCCCGGTAGTGCGCCTCGGCCTGAACGGGTTTCTTCGCCTCCTGGTAGAGGCATCCGAGATTCACGTGGGCATCCGACAGTGTCGGGTCCAGCTCCAAGGCCTGGTGGTAGGCTCGCTGCGCCTCCTTCGGCGAGGAATTCTCCAGTTCCGCCGCCAGATGGAACCAGTCCCGGGCCGTCCGGATGGGAGCGGGGGCGGCTGCGGGCGCTTGCGGCAGGGCCACTTGTTTGGCCACGGTCCGGACATCGAAATTGAAGAGAAACTGCCCCGAGTCCGGTTGCCACCGCGAGGATCCGTCCCAGGCCACGATGCGACCGTCATCCGCGTAGATCGTCAGGCTCGTCAGGTGCTGATCATCAGGGAGTTGGCGCTTGAGCGAGGCCAACATTTTTCGAATCCGCTTCATCGGAACGCGGGAATCGAGGAGGCCTTTGGTGGTCTTCAGGAGCAGGAGATCTTGGAAGTTGAACCGGAACCGTTTTCCGGGGCCCCGGCTGGGGGAGAGGAATCCCGCACGGATACACGATCGGATTTGCTGCTCGGGCAGGTCGACGATCTTCGCCGCGTCGCGGGTGGTAAAATGCGTCACTTCTTGGCAGCCTGGACCTTCTTCTCCGGCTTCTCCTGCGTGTCCACGGCGCGCTTGGCCTTTACGGCCGTCTTCTTGTCCTGCGGGACCCGCTTGGCCAGGCTCTCTTTGAGCGCTTCCATCAGGTCGATCACCTGGGCGCGTTGGACTTGAGGACCGGCCGCAGTCACTTCCTTGCCCTCGACCTTCAGATTCACCAGATCAAGGACTCGCAGCCGGTAGTCGTCCTGGTACTGCTCGGGTTTGAAGTCGGTGCTGGACAGATCCTCCACCAGTCTCAGGGCCAGCTCCAACTCGCCATCCCTGATCTTGGCCGATTCCCCCTTGTCGATTTCTCCGAAGTCCCGCACTTCGTCGGGAAAATACATGGTATGGAGCAGGAGACCGTCCTGGGCCGGCCTGATCAGCACCAGGCTCTCTTTGCCGCGCATCACGAACGTGGCCAGAGCGACCCGATCGGTCTTGGCCATGGCCGAGGCCAGCAGCCGATAGGCTTTTTCACCCCCCTTGTCGGGGCCCAGATAGTAGGTCTTCTCGAAATAGATCGGATCGACTTTGGGGAGCGGGACGAACTCCGCGATGTCGATGACCTTGGAGCCCTCCCCTTCCAGGGACTTCAACTCCTCCTCGGTCAGCTGGACGTACTGGTCCTTCGAGAACTCGTAGCCTTTGACCAGCTCGCTGCGTTCCACCTTCTCGTTGCAGACCGGGCAGAACGTCTGCTGCTTGATCCGGCTTCCGCACTTGCCATGGAGCTGATTGAAGGACACGCCTTGCGAAGAAGCGGCGGTGAAGAATTTGACGGGAATCGAAACCAGACCAAAGGAAATGGTGCCCGATCCGATCGAGTGCGGCATCGCGTCTCTCCTTCACGTCGGGAGGTTTGAACGGTACCATGAAAGCCTTTATACTTCAAGACGTTGTCCCTGCAGCGGATCACGCCCGCGCCGACGAGGCGTCCACCGTGCCCGAGAAAAAGACTCCGCCACTCGACGCGTACCGTGCCAAACGCAACCCCGAACGCACGCCCGAGCCGTTCGGCGGTGGTGGCGCGGGTGGGGGCACACGCCGCTTCGTGGTCCACAAACACATGGCCCGGCACCTCCACTACGACCTGCGCCTGGAGATGGACGGCGTGCTCAAGAGCTGGGCCGTGCCCAAAGGCCCGTCCGTTCGAGCCGAGACCAAACGCCTGGCCGTGCACGTGGAAGACCACCCCATCGAGTACGGCGAGTTCGAGGGAGTGATTCCGGCCGGCAACTACGGCGCCGGCGCGGTGATCGTGTGGGATCGAGGGTGGTACCGATTCGTCAAAGAGGGCGACCCGCTCGAGCACCTCGCCAAGGGCAAGCTGGAATTCGAATTGTTCGGCTTCAAGCTCCGCGGACGGTGGACACTCGCCCGGATGGCCAAGAAGGACAAGGAGTGGCTCCTACTCAAAAAGGCGGATGGCGGAGCCTCCGATACCGAACTCACGGAGCGCTACCCACAGTCGGTCATCTCGGGGCTCACCCCGGAGGAACTTCTGGATCTTCCCGCCAAGCAGGCGGCGCTGCGGGAGCGGATCGCCAGGCTCAAGGCTCCCCAGGCCGAGGTCTCGCCGCGCCAGTCGTTCATGCTCGCCACGCTCGCGGAACATCCGTTTTCAGGCGACGAGTGGCTCTTCGAGGTGAAATACGACGGCGTGCGGGTGCTGGCCCGTCGTCAAGGAGATGCCATCGAGCTGTATGGTCGAAGCGGCCAGGTGATCACACCGCGGTACCCGGAGCTGTTGCGGCCGCTGCGAGCGCTTCCGTTAGACGAGTTTCTCATCGACGGCGAAATCGTGGCGCTCGACGACAGCGGCAAGCCCAGCTTTGAACGGCTCCAGGCGCGTATGGGCCTCACCAACCCTCGCGACATTGAACGCGCGGTGTCCGCGGTACCGGTCGTCGCGATCTTTTTCGATTGCCTCGCGCTGGACGGTCACGATCTGCGTCGCCTCCCCCTCCTGGATCGGAAAGAATCCCTCAAGCTGATCCTGCCGGCCCTGGGCATCCTCCGCTACGGGGACCACGTGGTCGAACAGGGTGAGGCGTTTTTCGAGGCGGCCTCAGCTGAGCGACTCGAGGGCATCGTGGCCAAGAAAGTGGACAGTCTCTACGTCGGCGGTCGATCGCGCGACTGGATCAAACTCAAGTGTCAGCGCCGTCAGGAATTCGTGATCGGAGGGTACACCGATCCCCAAGGCGGCCGAACATCCTTCGGCGCGCTGCACCTCGGGATCTACGAAGGGCCTCGTCTGGTCTACGTGTCCAAGGTCGGGACCGGATTCGATAGTACATCGCTTAAGACGCTCTGGGCCGCGCTGCAACCGCTCGCGCGGCCGACCTCACCGTTCGAGACCGGCGCCCCAACCGGACGCGGCCACCACTGGGTCGAGCCGAAACTGGTCTGCGAAGTGCGCTTTACCGAGTGGACCAAAAACAGTGGGATTCGCCATCCGGCCTTCCTCGGCCTCCGCACCGACAAGCGACCCGAGGAGTGCCGGCGCGAGGTGCCGGTGGACGTGGTCGTCCCCGAGCCCGTATCACCCGAGCCCGTGGCCACCGCGCCGGTCAAGATCACCAATCCGAAGAAGGTATTCTGGCCGGATGAAAGCTACACCAAGGGGGATCTGATCGCGTACTACGACACCGTGGCGCCGTTCCTCCTCCCGTACCTCCGGGATCGGCCGGTGGTACTCACGAGATATCCCGACGGGATCAAAGGGAAGTCTTTTTTCCAGAAGGACGCGCCGGAATTCGCACCGGTCTGGGTCCGGACCGAACAGATCTACTCCAAGGACGCGGAACGCGAGATCGACTACTTCATCGTGAACGACGCGGACACGCTCCGCTACGTGGCGAACCTGGGAACCATCCCGCTTCACCTCTGGAGCGCACGCATCGGCTCGCTCGACCGGCCGGACTGGCTGGTCCTGGATCTGGATCCAAAGGGTGCGCCGTTCACCGACGTGGTGAAGGTCGCGCGGAACCTTCACCGGATCCTCGACGAGCTCGAACTACCGAACTACGTCAAGACATCGGGCGCCACCGGCCTCCACGTCCTGATCCCGCTCAACGCCCGGTACACACACGAGGAAGCACGAACCTTTGCCCGACTCCTGGCCACACTCGGCGTTCAGGCCACCCCCGACATCGCCACGCTCGCCCGCCCCATCCGGTCCCGCGAGGGCAAGGTCTACATCGACTTCGGCCAAAATGGCCATGGCCGGACCATCGTGTCCCCGTTCTCGGTCCGGCCCCTTCCCGGCGCCCCGGCGTCGTGCCCGCTTCAGTGGAAGGAGGTCACCGCCCGCCTGGACCCCGGTCGCTTCACGATCAAGACTTTGCCGAGGCATATTGAGAAAACAGGCGACCCCTTGGTTCCGGTGCTGACCGGCTCTATCGACATGGCCGGCGTGATCCAACGTATCGAGGCCAGCCTAGGTAGGGAATAGCGACCTGAACTCCTGGGCCAGCGCCGGGCCGATTCCTGATTCTTCATGCTTAAAGTAGATGTACGTGTCCTGCCATCCTGCGCCGAGGCGCTTCCCAGTCTCCGCCCATTTCCCGAGGTCTTCGGCAGTGTATCCCTCATCGCGTAGCCTGAAGTAGCCGAAGTCGGCGGTCGCGACCACCGGCGTGGTGCCGTTCTCATTGTCCGCGATGCAGAGAGCCGCGTTCCGGCTCCGGAGCAACGCGTACACGTCGTCGCCGAACCATGACTCGTGGCGAAACTCGAAGACCGCGCGCAGGCCGTCGGGGAGGAGCGCCAACACGCCGTTGAGACGATCGAGGTGGTCCGGGCTCTTTCTGAAATACGGGGGAAGCTGGAACAGGATCGGACCGAGTTTGGATCCGAGGGCGCGCGCGGTGTCGAGGAAGTAGCTGAGGTTCTCACCCACGTCTTTGAGGCGGGCGTCGTGCGTGATTTTCCTGGATGCCTTGAGCGTGAATGCAAACCCGGCCGGGGTCTCGGCGCTCCAGCGGGCAATGGTTTTGGCGTTCGGCATCCGGTAGAAGGTGTAATTGACCTCCACGGTGGAAAACCGCTCGGCATAATACGGCAGCATCTTGGCGGTCGGGAATTTCTCGGGATAGAAACTCCCCCGCCACTCCAGATAGTTATACCCTGACGTGCCGACCCAGATCGCCACGACTCCCTTGCAGGTTTCCGGTGGCTCAGCCTCGCAATTTTTTCGGCAGCACGGCGTCCAAGCGGGCACGGCTTTGCGGAGCCAGCGCGCGCACCCCGGCCTCAAGCTGCTGCATAAACTTCGGCGGCTGACGAGATGCCGCTCGCCAGGCCACCCGCAGATCGCCCGGGCGGTCCGCGGCGAGCATCTCGACAAGTTGCTCGGCCTGGCGGACGTCCTTGATACCCTTGACGTGAAACGCGGGGTCGCGACGACGCGACGTCACCAGCTTGTGGAGCGCATATCGGGCCGGCGCCGGTACGTTCACCAGCACTCCCGCCCTCGCCACGATCACGGCCGGCTGCGCGTCCTGCAGCAGGTAATCCAGAAACCGGACCGGCTCCGCATAGGTATCGAGCGCGGCCAGGTGAATGGGCGTGCCGGACGGACGGCCGATCATCGGCGTCAACAGATCCACGCTCAGCCCGCGCCCCTTGATGCGAAACCTCGTGGAAGGCGCTTTGCGGTCGAGGGCTGGCACCTCGATAAACCCCATGTCCGATTTCATCAACGCGTCGCGCAGCCGAACCGGTTTGTCCGCCACCGCGATCAACATGTGCCGATCAGCGGCGATATCCACGTCCTGCGTGCGCGTCGTCTCGCTGTCCCACTCAACCCCCAACATATTGCCGTACACGGCGAAGGCATACGACCCCACGAGCACGCCGCCGGTCAGAAACACGCCAGTGCGCTCCAACAACTCGAACACCCGCCCCTCGGCGCCGCTGACCGTGTGCGCTCCCCCGGACAGGAGCATCGCCGCGAGCCGCTCGCGCGCTGCCAGATCCGGCTTCGCCTTCTCCCACAGCGCCTTTTCCTTGGCGATCAGGGCGCGGGTTTGGTCGGTATCTGGCCCTATATAATGTTGGGACTTCCGATTGCCCACGGTGAGCTGGAGATACCAGTGGATGCCCCCCTTGATCCGCTTGCTCACGAACGACAGCCCCCGTCCGCTCGGCGCCGCGCCGTGCAGGCATTCGGTCAAAAGTTGCGCGTAGAGCAGTCGGGTGCTTTCGGGGAGCTGGTCCATGTGGTTATACGCAGTGTAGCGAAAAACTGCGTATAACGCTAGACTCCCACTGCGCGAGGGGATCTTTCCCCTGTCGGGTCACAACATCCACTCGATGGGCAGCCAGGACATGAACCAGACGCCGAAGCGCTTCCACCTGCCACCGCACGTCCACATCGCTACTCTCGCCCCAATTTGCCAACTTAGGCCACTGAGAAATTCAGATGCGATGGCGTAGGCCCTTTCACGGGCGTCTGCACCATCATCTGAAAGCACCGTCAAGAGGTGGTCCGCCCATTTTCGTGGGTTGTTTTGGATTAGCTTGAATTGGATACCGCGATATTCAAAAAGATAGTGCTTCCTCAACAAACGATGATCGTTGTCAAAACAAATGTGCAGCAAATATGACATCGTCAGACTATGGCGAGCGCCTCTGTAAGGCGCCATCATCCCTCACGGAGAGGGATGTGGTGCCAATTTCGTCGGCCGGCGTGGCGTGGACACGGCGGCCTAGACCAGCGTGATGACTACCGCGATGAGAATCGTCTCGCACATCGCAGTGGCGAGGTCACGAGTTGGTGGCAGGCCTAAACTCCAAGCCTTCGAAGGCACCACGTCATCAATCATCCCACCCGATCAATGGTTCTCACCGCCAACGACAGACAGATGAACGTGAACGCCATGAAACACGCGAACTCCACCAGCACAACGGTGGTCGAACCGATCCCCAGCAGGCTGTAGCGCAGTACGTCCACTTGCCAGGTCATAGGGTTCAGCCAGGCGATGACGCGAAACCACGTGGGCAGGGACTCGATGGGGTAGAACATGGTGCTGAGGAACATTAAGAGGATGTAGGCCGCGCTGTTGAAGGTGTTGAAGGAGTCCATGCGATCGAAGTGGATTGCGGGGATGCTCAGGAAGAAGAACCAGCCCGCGGTGGTGCACATGACCACCAGCATGGTCACGGGGAGCCAGAGCCAGCGGACCGCAATGTCCAACGCCAACGCGCCCAGCAGGATCGCGAGCAAGGCGCCGGTGGCGCTGAGCAGGACGTTGAAACAGATTTTGCCGAACAGGAACTGGCGCCGGGTGATGGGATAGGTGAGCAGTTCGTAGAAGATGCCGGAATCCTTGTCCATGAAAAAGCCCCACGACGTGTTCAGGGCGATGCCGAAGGTCGTCATGGCCAGGACGCCGGCCAGGAAGAAGTCCGCGTACGGGATCACGGTGCCTTGGATGGCGAACTGCTGGCCGAAGCTGCGCTCGAAGCCCAGGCCGAAGAGCAGGAGATAGGCGACGGGCACGAAGAGGTCCCAGACTACGAATCCGATGTTGGAAATGCGCTGCCGCCAGTCGCGGTAGAAGATCGCCACCAGCCCGTTCATGACGCGGCGTCCTCGGTTCGCTTGGCTTGCACCAGCTCCACGAAGATCTCTTCCAACCCCGCGCCTTGCACTTCGAAGTGCCGGATCGGGACCGCGCGCGCGACCTCGGCCAGCTTGCCGAGCAACTGCGCTTCTTCACCTTTAAAGAGCATGTCCACCGTGTCCCCGTCGACCTTGAGGGACGCGGGATTTAAGGGTTGCAGCAGCTGTTGGAAGTCCCCCTCGCGGGCGAAGCTCATGGTGACGCGAAACATCCGGTTCGAAAGCTTTCGCAGATCTTGGAGCGTGCCGGAGGCCAGGGTTTTTCCGCGGTTGATGATCATGATGGTGTCGCAGAGTTCTTCGGCCTCGCTCAAGACCTGGGTGGTCAACAACACGGTGCGGCCGTTTTTGGCTTCCTGGCGAATGCGGTTCAGCACCCGCCGTCGCATCAGCGGGTCCATGCCGGTGGTGCTTTCATCCAGGAAGATGACGGGCGAGTCCACCATAAAGATCTTGGCGACCTGGATTCGCCGTTTGGTGCCCAGACTCAAATGTTGCACGGTTTCGTGGGCCTGGCTGGCTAGTTCGAACTCCTCCATCAAGGCGCGCATGCGGGTGCGCGTTTCATTGGCTCCGACGCCGTGCAGGTAGGCGTAGATCCGCAGGTTGTCTTCGACGGTGAGCAAGCCGTCCACCGCGGTCTGTTGCAGCACCGCGACAATGTGCCGGCGCACGTCCAGGGCCTGGCGGACCAGGTCAAACCCGTAGATCGTGGCACGGCCCGATGTGGGGGACGTGAGCGTGGTGAGGATCTTGACCAGGGTGGTTTTGCCCGCGCCGTTGGGGCCGAGCAGGCCGTAGATCTGGCCCTGCGCCACCTCGAACGACACGCCGTCCACCGCGTGCACCGGGTCCGAGGACCCACCTCGATAGATTTTCCGGATCTGTTCGACGGTGATGGCGTTCATCGCCCGATCCGATGAAGAACGCGTGGTTACTTGGCTTTCGACTTGGGGGGGCTGACGACCGCCCAGACCAATGCGGTGAGCGCCGCGATGAGGATGGCGCCGTTGAGGGTCACGGCACGGCGGTGCAGGGTGTCGAAACGTGCTTTGGTCACCGGGTTCGTCGCTTCAGCCTGGCGCAGTTCCGCGCGCAGCGTGCGCGCTTCGGGCGAGATCACCAGGCCGGCGTAGAGCGTGGCGCCCAACACGCCGATCAGGAGCAGGTTGCGGACCCTGCCGCGAAACCCTGCCGCGAACCACGCGGTCAGTAGGGCCAGGCCCCCGCACACGTAACCCACGATGTGATAGGGCGCGAAGAGCCGGTTCATCAAATCTCCGGCCTGGGCCTGCGGAAGAGTCTGGAACGCGACGGGCGCGAGGCCTATCAAGGACAGCATCACGCCGACCCACAACGCGAGCGCCGCGATATGCAGTCGGACCCAGATGGTCATGGCGTTCCGGCAAACCCTGGCGCGCGGTGCCGGGCGGTCACGACCGTGTGGATACCGCCGCGCACGAAGAAGTCGCCTTCGATTTCGGCAAACCGCGGCTGGATCGTGGACACGACGTCGTTCAGGATGGCGTTGGTCACGGCTTCGTGGAACGCGGCGTCATTCCGGTAGGACCACAGATACAGTTTGAGCGATTTCAGTTCCACGCAGAGCCGCTCCGGGATGTAGCGGAGGCGAATGGTCGCGAAGTCGGGCTGCCCGGTTTTGGGACACAGGCACGTAAACTCCGGGCATTCGAACCGGATTTCGTAATCGCGCTCGGGATTCGGATTCGGAAACGTGTCGAGCGATTTGGAGGGACTGGCCGGCACGGCGAGATCGTACCGTAGGCCCAGCCCGCTTTGCAATAACGCCGTCGCTCCAGTAGAATCGCCGCACGATGCGATTGATTCGAGAAGCAAATCCCCCCCTGCCCCGACTAGAGAATCCCCCCATCCCCCCTTTTCCAAAGGGGGGCAAGAGGGGATTTGGCAGACAGACGAAAACCGCGACGGCTGTCGCCTGGACCGTACTCGTTATCTCCGCGTTACCGCTGACATCTACTCCGGCCGCCGAGCCCCCCAAGGCGCCGATGCTGGCTCAAGACACCGCCGCGATCACCGAGCGCAACTACTTCACCGCCCTCAACATCACGGCCTATTCGCTCACCGTGGGCACCATGGAGATGCGGGCGGACAAGCAGGGACCGCCGTGCCCCAAAGCCGACGTCGGCCAACGGATCGAGATCCGGTACGACAATAAGCTGGCATTTCTCGGACCCGAGGGCCAGAAGCCCGAGTGTAAATTGCGAGTGCGTCAGATGGGATTTACCGCGCCGCCGCAAGCGCAGTGAGCACAGTGGTCGGCGCCCCGCTGGACTTACAGGGTCGCCACCGGAACCGGCTCCGGTTCCGTCGCCAGCACAGGTAGCACCACCCCGAGCGTTGCCGGCGTAGTTACCGGCGTAATCGCGTCGTCCATGTACGCGCGTCCGGTCGGATCTTTGGTGACGCGTCGGGCCAATCGCGCGAGCCGCAAAATCAGGCGCAGCGCTCCGGTCAGTTCGGACGAGACCTCGCGGACGCGACGCCACGCAAACACCACCGCGGACTCGGGCCGCAACCCGGGACGGCGCTCGGAGCGGTGTTTGCGCCGAAGAATACCCGCTTGCAGCGGGTGGACGCCCTCCACGAACATCGCCCCGCAAAACCAGATCATCTGGCCCAACATCTTGCCCACGCTGTGTCCTTCCGCGTGGCGACGCCGGAAGATCGTCTCCATGTGCTCCCAGGTATAAAACGAGCGCCACGCCCCGTGGTACGCGCGCATCCACTCGTCGCGCGACATCTTGGGATGTTGGGCGCACGGGTGTTCGGTGTCGTACTGGTTCATATCCGGTTCCAGCCACGCGCCCTTTCTGACCAGGGTTTGATGATCTTCCGAGCCCGGCAGCGGGGTCAGGACGAAAAACTCCACCAGGTCGAGCGGCAGATCGCGTTTGAGCACCGCCACGTCGCGCATCACCGACTCGTACGTGTCGTTGGGAAATCCGATGATGTACCCCGCAAAGGTCACGGCGTTGGACTTGCGCCACGCCTGGAGCATCTCGCGGTACTGGTGGACCTGGTTCTGCTTTTTGCCCGTGTCTTTCAACGTCTGAGGATTGACGTTTTCCAGCCCGATGAAGACTTTGCGGCATCCGGCCTTGCCTGCCTTTTCCACGAACCGCGGAATCCGATGGCTGGCCGTGTCCACCTGGAGGATGAAGGAAATTTTGATGCCGTCCCGCTGGCGCAGCAGAATAATGCGGTCGAAGATCGCTTCCCAATGTTTGTTGCGGGCAAAGTCGTCGTCGGTGATGAAATAGCGCTTGATGCCCATCCGGTGGTTCGCGCGGATGATGGCTTCGACGTCATCCGCCGAGCGATACCGCGATTTGCGCCCTTGGACGTTGATGATCGTACAAAAGCTGCACTCGAACGGACAGCCGCGGCCCGCGTCGAAGGTGGTCAGATTGCCGACGTACCGCGAAACCACGTGCGGCGGGAGCACCGGCGCAGCTTGTCCCTGGAGGTTGGGCAGTTCCTTGAGAAAGTTGTAGAGCGGCTTCAACCGGGCGTGGTACGCGTCGCCCAGCACCGCCCCCCACTGCTCCTCCACCTCGCCCGCCACCAGGGTGATGCCCTGGTCCATGGCCGCGGTCAGGTCGTCGGGAACGTTGTCCAGCATGGACAAACACCCGCTAACGTGAAACCCCCCGATCAACACGGATACGTCGGCGCGGCGGAACTCGCGAGCCAGGTCCATGGCGCGGGGGAATTGATTCGACTGCACGCCAGCCAGACACACCACGCCCGGTGATCCGGGCTCGGTCAGTTGGCGGATGATCTTCTTGATCGGAATTCGTTGGTTGCATTCATCGTACACGTCGATCGTCACGTCGACGTCAGGCCCCAGGCCGTTCGACGTGCGCACCGCGTCCGTGATGGCATACAGGCAGGCCAACGTGTTGCTGGGGATGCAGGCCTTCATCCACCGGATCACGTACCCCTCGTCGTCGTAGTGCGAGGGTTTGATCAGGACGACCCGGAACGTACTCCGAACCCCGTTTTCACAGCTCGTTGTCATCAATGCTTCCTTAGAGGATAGTTAGGCCGTCGCAACGGGCTCTGATTCCGGTTCCGGCGCGTGAGCCAGCACTGGCAGCAGGTCGACCCCATGCGGCACTGGGGTGATCGCTTCGTCGCGGTAGGTACGCACCGACGGGTCATTCGTCACGCGTTGGCGCAGCCGCTGGAGCCTGATGATCAACCAGAGCAGGCCCGTCACTTCGCCCCAGATCTCGCGGACGCGCCGGAGCGCAAAGACTAACCTCGATTCGCGCGGAAGCCCGGGGCGGCGCTCGGAGCGGTGTTTGCGTCTGAGAATGCCCGCCTGTAACGGGTGGACGCCCTCCACGAACATGGCGCCGCGAAACCAGAACATCTGTCCCAACATCTTACCCACGCTGTGCCCTTCGGCCAGTCGGCGCCGGAAGATCGTCGCCATGTGCTCCCAGGTGTAAAAGGACCGCCACGCGGCGTTGTACGTACGCATCCACTCGTTGCGCGACATCTTGGGATGGATCGAACACGGATGCTCGCTGTCGTACAAATTCATATCCGGTTCCAGCCACGCGCCGGCCTTCACCAGGGTCTGGTGATCTTCCGAGCCCGGCAGCGGGGTGAGCATGAAGAACTCCACCAAATCAAGCGGCAGTTCGCGCTTGAGGGTTTCGACGTCGCGCATCACGGATTCGTAGGTGTCGTTGGGAAAGCCGATGATGTAGCCCGCGAAGGTCACGGCGTTGGCCTTACGCCACGCCTGGAGCATCTCGCGGTACTGATGGACCTGGTTCTGCTTCTTGCCCGTGTCCTTCAAGGTCTGCGGATTGACGTTCTCCAGCCCAATGAACACCTTGCGACACCCGGCTTTGCCCGCCTTTTCCACGAACCGCGGAATCCGGTGACTCGCGGTGTCCACTTGGAGGATGAAGGAGCCCTTGATGCCGTCCCGCTCGCGCAGCAGAATAATGCGATCGAAGATCGCTTCCCAATGTTTGTTGCGGGCGAAGTCGTCATCGGTGATGAAGTACTGCTTGATGCCCATTCGGTGATTGGCCCGGATGATCGCTTCAATGTCGTCCGCGGTGCGATAACGCGACTTCCGCCCTTGGACGTTGATAATCGTGCAAAAGCTGCACTCGAACGGGCAGCCGCGTCCGGCGTCGAACGTCGTCATGCCGCCCACGTACCGAGAAATCACGTCTGGAGGCAGAATCGGCGGGGCTTGCCCCTGGAGGTTCGGAAGGTCCTTGAGGAAGTTATAGAGCGGCTGCAGGCGGCCGTGAATCGCATCGTCCAATACGTGGATCCAGGTCTCCTCGACCTCCCCCGCGACCAAGCTGATCCCCTCGTCCATGGCTGCGGTCAGATCGTCGGGAACCTTATCCAGCATCGACAAACATCCGCTGACGTGAAATCCGCCGATCAACACGGGCAAGCCCGCCTTGCGGAACTCGCGCGCCAAGTCCACGGCGCGCGGGAACTGGTTCGATTGCACGCCGGCCAGGCACACCACGCCCGATCCCGGCGTGGCCAGTTGGGAGGAGATCTTCTTGATCGGAATGCGCTGATTCATCTCGTCGTACACATCGATCGTCAGGTCGACCTCCGCCCCGAATCGACCCGACGCACGCACCGCGGCCGTAATCGCATACAGGCAGGCCAACGTGTTGCTGGGGATGCAGGCCTTCATCCACCGGATCACGTACCCCTCGTCGTCGTAGTGCGAGGGTTTGATCAGAACGACCCGGAACGTGCTCCGAACCCCGTTCTCAAGGCTCGTTGCCATCAATGTTCTCCTCATGCCCGCTGCATGATACCCGATTCGCCCGGAAAAGATAGGACGATCACCGGCGTTGCGATCGCCGACGACCTTCGTTATACTGCCGCGTCGGACGTTGGGGAAAATCGCCATGTCAGTCACCCGGGTGTTGGTCGGCGGCCTTGTCGGCGGTCTGCTCATGCAGGCGTATTCGCTGTTCGCGTGGCTGGTGTTGCCCTACAACCGGGAGTTTTTCCAGAAGATCCCGATCTCCACGTCCCTCCAACAGCTCTTCTTCGAACATTCGCCTGATTTGCGCGACGGGATGTGGGTGTTCGGCGAACCGGGGTCGACCGATCCCGGCGGCGTCGTCTTCCTGTTCCTGAAAGGCCTGCCAAATCCCGTGTGGGACCTGGCCGGCAGCCTGCTCCTCTACCTGCTCACGGGCCTGGCGGTCAGTTGGATCTACGCCGCCACCGCGTCGACCTGGGCGCCGGCCCCGCGTAAGGGCGTGTTGTTCGTGATGCTGCTGGGCGCCATCGCCGCGATTCCATCGCAATTCCGCCTGGCCATCGTGGTGGGGCAGCCGATTCCGTTTTCGCTGGCCATGGCTGCGGATACGGTGATCGAATTCCTATTACTAGGCGTGGTGCTCGCGTTGGTGCACCGCTCTCGATCGACCATCGCTTGACCTCGGGCGCGGCCCCGGTGATGGATCGCCGCAGCGAGCCGCTTTGAGCGTTTTGACCAAGACCGAACTCCAGCGCGACGTCGACTCGCTCGTCCAGGCGGTCGGCGGCCATATACTGAGCCATGGTGCCCGGCGCACGAGCCGCGAGAAGCTGGCTCGACTACGGGAGGCGTATCGGACGCGTCCCGATCTGTTCGAGCCCGCCACCATTCATCTGCTCAAACAGCTCGCCGAGGAGTTGAGCGCCCTGCCGCCCTCGGTGGGTGTTTCTCCCCGCGAGGTGTTGCGATCCACGTTCGGCTACGCCGCGTTCCGCTCGGGGCAGGAGGAGATCATCCAGACCGTGCTGGAGGGCCGCGATTGTATCGGGGTCATGCCCACCGGGGCGGGCAAGTCGCTCACCTACCAGATCCCGGCGCGAATCCTGGGTGGCACTACGCTGGTGGTCTCTCCGTTGATCGCGCTGATGAAGGACCAGGTGGACGCGCTCACCGAACTCGGCATCCGCGCCACGTTCATCAACACCAGCCTGGACCACGACGAGCGCCGGTCGCGGGTGGCGGCGCTTCGCGCCGGGCGATACGAATTGGTGTACGCGGCGCCCGAGGGGATCGAGTCGTCGTTGTCGGAGGTGCTGGTCGGCTGCGACATGCGCTTGGTCGCGGTGGACGAAGCGCACTGCATCAGCCAGTGGGGCCACGACTTTCGCCCCGCCTACCGCAACCTGGCGGGTCTGAAGGCGCGATTGGGGGGGGTGCCGATGCTGGCGTTGACCGCCACCGCCACCGCGGAGGTGGTGGCGGACATCGAACGTCAACTCGGGATGGTGGTTCCGAACCAGTTCCGCGGCTCGTTTTTCCGGCCGAACCTCAGACTACACGCCTACCGCAAGGGCGACGGCCGCAACACCAGAGCCGACCTGCTCGTCCTGGTCCGCGAGCGCGCGGATCGCAGCGGCATTGTCTATTGCCTGAGCCGTAAGACGGTCGAAGCTACCGCGGAATTCCTGCGCGAACACGGCGTGCGCGCCAGACCCTATCACGCGGGCATGGACGCCGGGGACCGCTCCCGCACGCAGGACGCGTTCCGGCGGGACGAAATCGACGTGGTGGTCGCCACGGTGGCGTTCGGCATGGGCATCGACAAACCCAATATCCGCTACGTCATCCACCGCGACATGCCTAAGAGCCTGGAAGGGTACTACCAGGAAATCGGGCGAGCTGGGCGCGACGGCGCGCCCAGCGACTGCATCCTGTTCTACTCCTGGGCCGAGGTGGCGAGTTACGACCGGTTCGTGGAGGACTCGGACGACCCGCACCTTCGCACCCGGGCGCGCGATCAGTGCCGGGAGATGTTCGCGTGGGCCGACCGGCGCGCGTGTCGCCACCGAACCCTGGTCGCGTATCTGGGCGAAACGATCGCCCCGTGCCGCACCTCGTGTGACGTCTGCTCAAAAACCGACCTGATCGCCTCGTCGCGCGCCCAGGCGATCAAACCAAAGCGACGTTCGCGCGACGACCTCGACGGCCTAAGCGTGGACGACGCGTTGCTCACGAGGCTCAAATCCCTGCGCAAACAACTCGCCGACGCGCGCAGCATTCCCGCCTATCTGGTGTTTTCGGATGCGGCGTTGATCCAGATGGTCGAACGTCGCCCTTCGACCGACAACGAGTTGCTCGCCGTCAGCGGGGTGGGGCCCAAGAAGCTGGCCCAATACGGCGCGGCGTTCCTGGCCGCGCTGCGCCCCTCGTCATAACCCGCCGCGCCCGCGGTTGACATCCCCTAGGGGCTCTCCTACAATTCACTGCACGTCGATCCGGCAATGGGATATCTGAATCACGCGCCACACCGGACGTGGCGCGGCGTCCAAGAGCCTGTTTCAGGAACCTGAACGCGCCAATGGCGCGAATGCTAATCCGTCCGAGGGTTCCTCACAGGTGGCGAAGCAAAGCGCCAGACAGCGAAAGGAGTGGTCACGTGGAGTATTCCCCCGGTCTCGCTGGGGTTCCTGCCGCACGATCTAAAATCAGTTATCTCGACGGACAGAAGGGCCTGCTGGAGTACCGCGGGCTCCGGCTCGAACTGCTCACCCGTCACAGCACCTTTGTTGAAACCGCCTATCTGCTGATTTTCGGAGATCTGCCGTCCCGGCAGGAACTTCAACGATTCAACGCGGATCTGGTCGCCCACCGCCAGATCAAGTTCCGCATCACCGACCTGATGAAGTGCCTGCCGGAAGGCGGGCATCCGATGGACGCGCTGCAGGCGGCGGTGGCGGCGTTGGGCATGTTTTACCCCGCGAAGAACGTGCGGGACCGCGACGTGCAGTACAGCTCGGTGGTGCGGTTGCTGGCCAAGTTGCCCACCATCGTCGCGGCCTACTCCCGGATGCGGCGCGGCGACAACCCGATCCCCCCGCAGGACGATCTTGATCATGCGTCCAACTTTCTTTACATGCTCACCGGCAAAACACCGGACCCCTTGATCGCCCGGGTGCTGGACGTTTGCCTCATCTTGCACGCCGAACACACCATGAACGCCTCGACGTTCTCCGGTCTGGTGACCGCGTCGACGCTCGCGGACGCCTACACCGTGGTCTCGTCCGCGATCGGCACCCTGATGGGTCCGCTGCACGGCGGCGCCAACGAAGAGGTGCTCTTGATGTTGCGGGAGATCGGCAAACCCGAAAACGCGCGGTCCTATATGGAGCGTCAGCTGGCCTCCGGCGGAAAGATCATGGGACTGGGCCACCGCGAATACAAGGTCAAGGACCCTCGCGCCGTGGTGCTGCAGTCACTCGCCAAAGAACTGTTCGCGAAATTCGGGAAATCACCCTTGTACGAAGTCGCGGAAGGCGTGGAGCGCGAGGCCATCACCTTGCTGGCCAAGAAGGGCGTCTACCCCAACGTCGACTTCTACTCCGGAATCGTGTATCAAAAGATGGGCATCGAGGTGGACTTTTTCACCCCGGTGTTCGCAGTGGCGCGGGTGGCGGGTTGGCTCGCCCATTGGGTCGAGCAGCTGCATGATAATCATATTTTCCGGCCGACGGAGATTTATGAGGGGGTGCATGGGCGTGACTATATCCCTCTCGATCAACGCGCCGCGTAACAGCCTGTCCATGAGCGACCATCTGCGGCGTTGCCGCTGCGCTTCCGGTCCTCACGTACGACCCAGTACGCTGCGGTCCGGTTCTCGCGCCGCCTTGCAGCTGGCGCGCTCCTGAACAGGCTCCGATCCGCGTAGGCGCGGATCGGGAACACAGAACACCGACCTTTCGCAATCTCGGGCCTGCTAGGCCCTGCGTCACTACATCACCTGAGAGGAAAGGACGGAGCCGATGAAAAAGTCCCGCTCAGCGTCGAAGAAACGAACCGCCAAGAAGAAACCAGCCAAATCCCCATCTGCGGCGGCGAAACGGAAGAGTCCGAAGAAAAAGAAGACCGTGAAATCGCGGTCCGCGCCTGAGAAGCGGCGCACCGACGCGAAGGCGAAAACGCGGGCCGGAGCTAAGAAGACGCGGCCGCGCAAGGTGACCAAGAAGACGACACGGAAGAAGCCGGCGCCGGAGACCGCGCGGAAGCGCACGGTCTCAACAGCCAAGAAACGTCCGGTCCGCGCGGCCTCGCCTCGAAAGCCCCTGGCGCCCAAACCGGTTGTGCCGGTGGTGCCGGCCAACGAGCTCAAAGCGGGCGTGGTCACCCATTACTACTCGCACCTGACCGTGGCGGTGGTCGCGGTGACCGAGCGTCGCCTGCAGGTCGGGAACCGGATTCACATCAAGGGACATACCAGCGACTTCTATCAGACCGTGGGTTCGATGCAGGTCGAGCACGATACCGTCAGTGCCGCGGAGATTGGGAATACGGTGGGGTTGAAGGTGACGGAGCATGCGCGCGAGCATGACACGGTCTATTTGGTCACGTAGTGACCAAGCCTGTCCATGAGCGGCCATCTGCGGCGTTGCCGCTGCGCTTCCGGTCCTCGCGTACGACTCAGTACGCTGCGCTGCGGTGCTCGCGGCGCCTTGCGAATGGCGCGCTCCTGAACAGGCTCTGATCCGCGCTTAAGCGGATCAGACACGTTACGAACCTGAATCTTTCGACCCGCTACGCCGACTGGCCACGTAAATCTTTAGGCGCGTCTTTTCTTCCGGGGTGAGGCGGCTCCACTGGACGCCGTAGACCGGCCCCACTTCTTTGGGATAACGGATCGTATACACGTTGCGGACCTGGGCCGAGGTCACGATCGGCGGTTCCGCGTCGAAGCTGAATTCCAGGCGCGCCACGGTGTGACCCACGGCGAAGGCGCCCACGTCGGGCGACGAAAACGCCACCCCGCCTTCACTCAGGTTCTGGATCTCGACCGGAATCCACTCCCCCGACACGGTGAGGGCAACGCGAAGCCGGGCGACCGGGGCCGGAGCCACGCGCGTATGGACCCGACGCTCCACTTGGTGAATCTCGGTGGGAAGGCGGGCGAGGAAGACGGGCATCGGATCGTCCAGCCGGCGCGTGATCAGCGCGGCGAATTCGTACGGCACACGGTCCACCACGGTTCGCGCCCGCACCACGGCTGGGGCGGCCGGCGCCTCCCCAGCCGTGACTTCGAAGGACAGGCCGTCCAGATTCCCCGTGCGCCGGTTGTACGACACACGGCCTTCACACGCCGGTCCATGGCCGTCGAACAACAACTCCAGCGGGAGGTGTTGGGAGATAATCGTGGACAGCATCGCGTTGACGTCGTCCATACCGGATCTCCTTGTGCCCTGAGGGTACGGCCGACCCGGATCGGATACCGGGTCGCGTCGTCACGAGGTCAGAATTTTTGTCCGTCGATGATCGACCAGGTCGAAGAGCGGGCTTTCGTATCCCCCGCGATCCATGATCTCACGAAGCGTCGGGACCCGATCGAGCACCGGACCGCGCTTGGGACGCCACGCGGGTGAACACCGATAGTTGGCCAGAGCGAGCCAGTCCCGCAGCGGCCGGGTCACCGAGCCGTCGTCGGATTCGAACGCCAACCGGCATGGTATGCGCCGTTCACACTCGGTTTCGGCGAACAGGAACGTTTTCAGCGCCTCGGTAGTGACGGTCCGGGGCGCGTCGAGCAAGATGTGGACGCGATCGGGCGTGGAGAGGTCTTCGATCTGGGTCAGCAGCACGCGACCGCGCCTGGCAAGATCGCGGATCTGTGCGACCACGGTTTTGATCAAGACGCCGGGTGGGAGCGCCGTGATCGCGAGTCGCGTCCGCGCGCCTTGGAGGTGGTCGTCGACCGCGGCACGAAACACCAGCGTGGCCGCTCCGGTGTCGTAGAGTTCCCGAACCGGATCAATCCCCCAGATCACGCCGCCGGACGCGAAATCCGGCCCCGGCATCACTTCCATCAGGTCGTCGAGCGACTCGTCCGGATCCTGGCGCAGGTGTTCCATCGCGGTCCACAACTCGGACAAATTGTGTGGAGGGATCACGGCGTCTCCCTCGGACCGGCCGTTGAGCAGGCCGATGGGCAAGAGCGGCGGGCGATCCAACGGGAGTACGGTGTCGGACACTTCGGAGACCCGGACGCTCACCAGATCGGGCCCTCCCGGGTCATCGTCGTGGTGATCGCCGATCATCCCCGCGGCTTCCAGCAGCGGGTACCGCACACGCCAGGGCTGGGCCAACCTGAGCAGGGTTCGGTACGCGTGACCCACGGTTCCGGGCAGGTAGTGATGCTGCACGTGCGCCCCGACCTCTTCACACGCCGCCTCGACGTCGTCGGGATCCAGACCCAACTCCCGGGTGCAGAACAGCGTCACGATGCGCTTCGCGTCGATCCGTTGGCCCGGTTCGTCCGTCAGCTCGTGGGCCACGTGCAGCAGGCGGCGCGTCTCCGGCGTGCAGCCGTCGAGCAAGTCGATCGGCGCCGTGGCTCCCAGTAACGTCATGCCGGGCAAGATCCCGTTCCGATCCCGGGGCGTCGTTCGTTACAACGGGTGCGCGTCATACCCGGCCTGTTTGATCGCCGCCACCAGGGCCGCCACATCGACTCGGACGTCATACAGCACCGACGCCACCTCGTCCTCCGCAAACACTTCGGCGTCCACCACCCCGTCGATGGCGACGAGGGTCCGCGCAAGCTTAGCGGCTCGTTCCTCGGTCATTCCCGGCACTTTGATGAAACTTCTCACGATCGCATCACGCGCAACTTAGTGTGGAACTATAGTCAATCCCGCGGTGTCATGCAAGACTGGACGGTCGCGGCGCCCACGCGCTACACTGCTTCGCCATGTGTGGGGACGCCTTCGGCGCTATGGGGAGCGCAAACCAGCGCGATGCACATTCCGGCCCTGTGTGGACGCGGCTGCAACGTGACATCATCGACTGTACCGCCTGTCCTCGGCTCGTGGTGTACCGGGAACGCGTGGCCCGCGAGAAGCGTCGGCAATACCGGACCGACGACTACTGGGGGCGGCCGTTGCCGGGATTCGGCGACCACCGGGCGCGGCTCCTGATCGTCGGGCTGGCGCCAGCGGCGCACGGCGGGAACCGGACCGGACGTATGTTCACCGGTGATTCGAGCGGCCTGTGGTTGGCGCGCGCGCTCCACGGCGCGGGTTTCGCCAACCAACCCACGTCCACCCACCGCAACGACGGCCTCGCGCTCCTGGGCGCGTACATCACCGCGGCCGCCCGCTGCGCCCCGCCCGACAACAAACCCACCCCCAAGGAATTCGGGGCGTGCCGGCCGTTCTTGATCCGAGAACTCGGGTTGTTGCGACGGGTCACGGTGGTGGTGGCGCTGGGCAAGATCGCGTTCGACGCCTACCTGACGACGCGAGCCCAAATAGGTCTCGCCATGCCGAAACCGCGACCGGCGTTCTCCCACCAGGCCGCTTACACGCTGTCTGACGGCGTGACCCTCATCGCCTCCTACCATCCCAGCCGCCAGAACACGCAGACCGGCAGACTGACGCGCGCGATGCTCTCCAGCGTCTTCCGCACCGCGCGACGAATCCTGGATCGACGCACCGGGCCGGCGCGGGACATCGAGTGATTCCCGCCTGACCATGCCGCCCTCCTCCATCCCCCGGAACACCCACGGCGCGGAGGCCCAGCGCTTGGCGGACGATGCGGCCAGGAAAGCCCATTGGAAACGCTGGGGCCCCTATCTCGCCGAGCGGGCCTGGGGGACGGTCCGGGAAGACTACAGTCCTTCGGGGTCGTCCTGGAACTATTTCCCCCACGACCACGCGCGCTCGCGCGCGTATCGATGGACCGAGGACGGGTTGGCCGGACTGTGCGACCGCCACCAGTTCATCTGTTTCGCGTTGGCGCTCTGGAACGAACGCGATCCCATTCTCAAAGAACGACTCTTTGGCCTGACCGGCAAGGAAGGCAACCACGGCGAAGACGTCAAGGAGTACTATTTCTACCTCGACTCCACGCCGACGCATTCCTACATGCGGTCGCTCTACAAGTACCCCCACGCGGCGTTTCCCTACGATCGGCTCGTCGAAGAGAACCGGCGTCGCGGCCGAGAGGCGCCCGAATTCGAATTGTTGGACACCGGCGTCTTCGACGAGGATCGGTACTTCGACGTGTTCGTCGAATACGCCAAGGCCGCGCCCGACGACATCCTGGTCCAGATTTCGGTCGTGAATCGGGGACCCGAGTCCGCGCCGGTGCGCGTGTTGCCGACGGTCTGGTTTCGCAACACCTGGGTCTGGGGGGTGGACGTTCGGTTGCCGGTTCTGCGGCAAGTAGAGAGTGATGCCGACACCCGGGTCATCGCGCTTCAGCATCACGACTACGGTCGGCGGTGGCTCGTATGCGACGGACGGCCCGAGTTGTTGTTTACCGAAAACGCGACCAACCACCGCCGGCTCTTCGACGCGGAGAATGCCTCGCCGTATGTGAAGGACGGCATCAACGACGCGATCGTTGACGGGGCGCGTCACGCCGTGAATCCTCGTGCGGTCGGGACCAAGGCGTCGGCCCACTACGCGTTCACGCTCGCTCCTGGCGCCTCCAGCATCATCCGGCTCCGGCTCACCGACCAGGACCCCGCCGGCGGCGCCCCGCTCTTCGGAGCGGACTTCGACCGGATGGTGCAGACGCGTCGACGCGAAGCCGACGAGTACTACGCCGAGATCATCCCCTCGGGCGCGGGGGATGACGCCGGGAACGTCATGCGGCAAGCCTTTGCAGGGCTGTTATGGAGCAAGCAGTTTTACCACTACGATGTCAGCCGATGGCTCAGAGGCGACCTGGCCGAACCGGATCCGCCGCGCGAGCGGCTGTTCGGCCGTAATCACGAGTGGACGCACCTGTACAACGCGGATGTGGTCTCGATGCCGGACAAGTGGGAGTACCCGTGGTACGCCGCGTGGGACCTCGCGTTTCACTGTATCCCGCTCGCACTTGTCGATCCGCAGTTGGCCAAAGACCAGCTCGTGCTGTTCCTACGCGAGTGGTACATGCATCCCAACGGGCAGTTGCCCGCCTACGAGAGCGCCTTGGGCGACGTCAACCCCCCGGTCCACGCCTGGGCCGCCTGGCGGGTTTACAAGATCGAGAAAAAGCACTGGGGCCGGGGGGATCGCCAATTTCTGGAACGCGTCTTCCATAAACTCCTGCTGAACTTCACGTGGTGGGTCAATCGGAAAGACGCCGAGGGCCGGAACATCTTTGAGGGCGGATTCCTGGGGCTGGACAACATTGGCGTATTCGACCGCAGCATGTCGCTCCCGGGCGGCGGGCACCTCGAGCAGTCGGACGCCACGAGTTGGATGGGCATGTATTGTCTCAATATGCTGGTCATCGCGCTGGAACTCGCCCGCGAGAACCCCGCCTACGAAGACGTGGCAACCAAATTCTTCGAACATTTCATCTACATCTGCCGGGCCATGAACGACCTCGGGGGATCCGGCATCGGGCTCTGGGATCCGGAGGATCAGTTCTACTACGACGTCCTTCACCAGCCCGCTCGTCGGTCGTTCCCGCTCAAGGTCCGGTCGATCGTCGGTTTGATCCCGCTGTTCGCGGTCGAAACGCTCGACTCCGACATGGTGGATCACGTGCCTGGATTCAAGCGCCGCATGCAATGGTTGATCGAACATCGGTCGGACCTGGCCAATCACGTCGAGACGCGCACCACCGACGACGGGCGCGTGCGCCGATTCTTGTCCCTGGTCAACCGTCACCGCCTGGATTCGGTGTTGCGCACGATGCTGGACGAACGCGAGTTCCTCTCGCCGCATGGCGTCCGCTCGCTGTCGGCCGTCCACCGCGACCATCCGTATCGAGTGGTCATCGAGGGAACCGAGCACCAGGTGGCGTACGACCCGGCGGAATCAGGATCCGGGATGTTCGGCGGCAATTCCAACTGGCGGGGCCCGGTCTGGTTTCCGATCAATTTTCTCCTCATCGAATCGCTCCAGAAGTTTCACTACTACCTGGGGACCGACTACACGGTGGAGTGTCCATCGGGGTCGGGAAAGGTGATGACGCTCCAGGAGGTCGCGCGGGACCTCTCTCGCCGGCTGACGCGGATCTTCCTCCGCGGCCCAGACGGCCGGCGTCCGGTGTACGGTGACAACCAGACGTTTCAACAGAACCCCCACTGGCGCGACCTCGTGCTGTTTTACGAGTACTTTCACGGCGACCATGGCGCCGGGCTGGGTGCGAGCCACCAGACGGGCTGGACCGCCCTTGTGGCCAAACTACTCCAGCAACTCGACGGCTAACACAGAAGCCTGTCCATGAACGACCATCTGCGGCGTTGCGCGCGTGCTTCGCCCAGCGAGAGGTATGAACGCATTGACAGCGCCACAGGGCGGGAGAGCGGCTAAGCGATCGGCTTCTCGCTCAGGAAGCGGGGCGGACATCTCGGGGGGACCGCAACGCCCGTGACATCGGTCAGATCACGCGGCACGGTCAGGGGCGTTGGCGAGCACGCGATGCCAGACGAACTGGAACACACAGGACCCAATCTGCAGCAGGTCGCCGTTCATCAAGACCGCTCGCGGGAGCTTGAGGTTATTGATGGACACCCCATTGGAACTCCCCAGGTCGCACACGACGTATTCGGTCGAGATCTTCTCGATCTTGGCGTGCCGTCGCGAGACGTCCTTCAGGTCGATCACGATGTCCGACCCCGGATCGCGGCCGATCAGGTACTCGCTGCTGACCAGCCGGTACTCGCGGCCTTCGAGCGGGCCGTTGAGGATCTTCAAGGTCGGGACGCCCTCTCCAAACGGCGACGCGTCCGCTCCGAAGTGAACTGTTTTCTCGTCATCCATGCGTGTTCTTGGCGGCAAGTAGGTCCCGGCGGACAGCGGTAAAGGATAGACGAGGGCCGCGCACTGTCAATCGGACGCGTGCGCGGAGGCTTCCGTGATGGGGCCGATGCGCGCCGCGGTCGCGTCATCCAGAAACAACAACGGCTGAAAAGCCGCCAGATCGGGATCGAATCCGGCGTCCCACGGAAGGCGTTGGGCGCGGTCCGGCCAAAACAGTTGAACCGCGGTAAACGCACGTTCACCGTAGAACCACGCTGCCGAAGGCAACGCCACGGGATGCCACCCGACGTGGACCGCGCGGAACACACATGGATAAGGCGGCGCGAGCGCGGCGTCCACGTGGCCGTCGGGAAAAGTGCGGCCGGCTCGCAGCTGCTGGCCGATGGCGTCGAGGAGCGCGCGGAGCACGTCCGCGGGAAGCCCGAAGACCGCCACCTCCGGGTGGCCGAATGTCTGGACGAACCCCACCGAGAACGCCCACCCGTGGTGAGCGCCCGCGGGCTCGACACAGGCCACGTGCCATCCCACCGTGTTGACGTCCCGGATCACGACCCGGTCGTCCGCCGGATTCCGCGAAAGCCCTTCAGTCACGGCCCGGATCAATCACTCAACCGCCAGTAGCGCAGCGCCGGTTCTGCCGTGCGCTCAGCCACGGCGATCACGCCTTTCTTCACCCCATTGGCCTCGCCTTCCGCGTAGATCGAGAAGTACCGGCTCCCCACGTCGAGTTGCGCCTGAATCGGGCTGTACACGGCTGGTGTGAGGCCAGGGACCTTCTGCAACTGGGTGACATTGGAGAAGGGACGACCAGCCACGATTTGCTCGACCTGCGCGGCGTCCAAGGGAAACTGGACGCCGGGTCCCTCGCGCACGGCCAGCGACTCGAGAACGAGCGGGTCCGCGGTGTTGACGTTGATCCGCGATTCCCCGGTGATCGGACCGTTCCAATACACGGTCAGGTACGGGGTAATGACTCGGTACACGTCATCCGTGATGCCCTTGATGAGGTGCAACTCGGCCAGGGTCTCCATCTGGCCGTTCCGGCATCGATATGGACGATCAAGGCCTTCGTAGTAACCGGTTTCAGCCCCGTGAGGCTCCGGAATCTCGTCGCCATCGAGCCAGTCCACGATCGCGTCCACGAGGTTGGGGTCCAGTTCTTTGAGGCGAAAGAGCTTCCTGAGGCGTTCGACCTGCCAGGACGGTTCGGTGAACCGGTTGCCATCCTTAGTCACCAACGCGTTGAGATTGATCTTCCCGCCCTCGTCTTGAATGGCGATCGCTACGGTCCCGTCGCCCACTGGGTAGGGCGGAAACGGAGTGGCCCACAGTTCGGTCAGGTCGTCTTTGCCTCCGGTCTTGCTCAGGTCGTCTTTGAGCACGGCCTGTGCGGCCGCGATGCCGGACGTGGCGAGATGGAAGGCCTTCATCCCGTCGCGGAAATTCCCGGCTGCCTTGAGCGTGGTGCGGGTCGAGCGATCGAACTCCAGCACCGCGGTGACCAGGAGGACCACAACCAGCAGCGTGAGCACGAGCGCCATGCCCCGCTGACCCCTTTTCCCGCGATCAGGACACGCGTTCATACGTGGACACGAGGAGCGACCCGTCCAGGAGCTTGGGGTCTGCGTAGCGCGTCTTGAGGCGCAGTAGCTTCACCCGCACCCGCTGCGGCGCGCGGTCCAGCGCGTCGAGATAGGCCACGACCTGGGCCAATGTGATGGACTCGAGTTTCACCTCGGCGGTGATTTCTCGATACGGCGCCAGGGTCTGCACGGGCTGAGGACGGATCGAGGTCAGTCGGTTGCGCATCTGCTGCGCCGAGGCGGTTTCCTCCAAAAATGACAACAACGGAAAGCTCCCCGGAGCGGACACGCGTTGATCCAGTCCAGCCACCCGGTCCGCGGCCGATCGGTACTGGGCGGCGAGCCGCGTGACACGACCCAGATCATCCTGACGTTGCACGGTTCTTCGGTCCAATCGCGCGCTACGCGCGATCAGCGGGTCCACGACGAACGCGTACGCGGCCAGCGCCAGCACGATGAGCGCGCCAACGCCCAGCACTACGCGCTCGCGATCCGCCCGCTCCCGCCACCACGCGGACAACACGGCTCTCACACGCCCTCCGCCAAGGTGATACTCATAATGAATCGCACTTTGGACTGGTCCGCGGTGGTCTTGGCGTCGCCGACAGTCACCGTTTGAACGACCGGGACCTTCGCGACCGCGCTTTCGATTTTGTTCACCCAGTCGAACGACTGCGTTTCGGCCTCGATCCGCACCTTGTCCTGATCGATCGAAAGGTCCAACACCGCGACGCCGCTGTCCGGCGGCATCGCGTCGGTCAACGCCAGCAGGACGTCCAGCACGCCAAGCTTCCCCCCCAGAAACGCTCGCTGCTTGGTGAGCGTTTCGATCGCCGTCTGCAACTGTTCGGGTTCACTGACGATCGTGGTGCCCGGAAGCGCTTCCGAAAACGTGGAGCGGACGCTCGCGTCGACTTCGGCCCACCGACGCTCTTTGAGTCCCACGCGAATGCCCCAATCCAC
Organism: uncultured Nitrospirota bacterium; assembly: GCA_964570625.1. Lineage (GTDB taxonomy): Bacteria > Nitrospirota > Nitrospiria > 2-01-FULL-66-17 > 2-01-FULL-66-17 > JBFLXB01. The sequence goes on from CAZMYW010000009.1 coordinate 50,285, forward strand.
ACCCGCCGCCGCCAGCGCGAACGCGGCCAAAGCCCCCACCGCTACCAGTCGTCTCCGCATCCCGGCTCGTTCGCGTCCGTACACGAACTCGCCGCGACGGAAATTGAGACGATCACCGCCGCGAGCCGCGATCAGGGCAAGACCCCCGGCGAGCGCGATCGGCCCGAGCCGCTGTTCCACTCCCGCGACAGACACGGACGGCCAGCGTACACATGGCAGGCCCAACGTCTGGACCACCCAGTCGCCTACCTCACCGATCGCGGACCACCGTCCACTCACCGCGATGCCCGCAGCGGGTCGGTCCGACTCGATCCCGTCGGTCTGCAAGGTGCGGGCGAGTTCGTCGAGCGTCGGCTTGAGCACACGCGCAAGGGCCCGGGCCAGGTCCCGTCCTTCGACCTCCGTGCCGGGTTCCCCCGCCGCAATATCCTCGACTTCGGCGACCGGCACGCCGCACTCTCGCGCCACCGCGTCGCGCGCCGCTGCTCCGTCCCAGAGCACGGCGCGAATCGCCCGCACCCGGCCGTCGGCCAACAGCGTGAGGGTGAGCGCGCGATCGTCGAGATGGATCAGCGCCAGGTCGGATTGAGCAGGCAACCAGTTGGAGGCCGCGGCGGCGAGCGCTTCAGCCTCGATCGTGACGACACGGGGGTCGATCCCTCCGCGGGCAGCGTCTTCGAGCCGCGACCTGAGCGTCGGCTTGGGCACCGCCACCGCCAGCACGCGTGTTCGATTCCCGTCGCGGCCCACGGGTGCCCCATCGATAACCACCTCGTCCAGCTCGAACGGAATTTGTCCCTCCAGTTCCGACGGCAGCACCGCGTCCCACTTGGCCTGCTGCGCGAACGGCACCGTGACGATCCGGCTCGACACCAGGTGCACCGGCACGGCGATCGCCGCCGGCAGCGCCCCTTGTTTGAGCGCCCGGATCGCGCGCGCGCGGGCGTCTCCTCCCTCCGGAGTCTGCGAGACGCGAACGGCTTCCAACCTCACGCCTTTCAGCCCGACGTTCACCACCGCCGAGGTGACCGCGCTGGGCCCGAGGTCAAATCCCACGCCGCGCATCGCTACACCACCGGCCCGCCGTTGACGCTGACGCCCGGTTTGGCCAATCGTCCGCTGACCCGCAGGGTCACCACGCCTCCGCCGGCCAGTGCGAGCATGGGAACCCGAGTCTCCGCGCCGGCGGCGGGTTCGATCCGCAGGGTGAGATTGATCACACTTTCCGTCCATGGCGCCCGCACCAACACCGTGCCGTCTCCAGACACCTTGCCCAGCGGGCCGTGGGCGTTCACGCGTTGCAGCGTCATGGTGCCCCCGTTGAGGGCCACGTGCCCGGTCACCGAGTCGAATTCAATGCCGTTCACCGGAAACCCCGCGATGGTGAGCCCGTCGATCTTCAACCGCGAGACCTCGACCGACCCCGTCCCTTCTCCGAGCCACCACGCCTCGTTGAGCCAGCGGCCGTTCAGGTCGAACTGCACCACCCCTTGCCACGCACCCTCAGGCAACCCAGGCAGGCCATCGAGGGCAAACCCCTGTCCGAACTGATCGAGCGAAAACCGCGCGCCGTCCGTCTCGGGCCGCAAGGTCCCGCTGCCCCGCGCTTTGCCTCCATACGCCTCCCAGGTGAGATCGGCCTCAATGCTTCGACGCAGCAAGGGCCAGAGCGCCACCTGGACCCGCACCGCGTCCAGCGCGACCTCGCGATCAGGCTGGCTGATCGGAGCGATCCTCACGCCGCGCCACTCGACACCCAACGGGAAACGCCAGGCACGCTGCTCCACCTTAATGGTTGACTGCGTGCGACGTTCGACTTCGGCCAGCAGTCGGGTCTGAAGCCGCTCGACGGGGAACAACCACACCAAAAACACAACAAAGGCAACCAACGCGTAGAACGTGTACCCCAGGCCAGCGCGCCAGTGGATGCGACGAGAAGAACCCGGAGCGGTTACCACCGCCTGACCCCATATTCGCAACCCGTCACCGGCCGGCGAGGGGCAACGGAACGATCGTGCGGATGCGTTCGGCGGGCGCGTTCCCCGCCCCCACCAGCGTGACCGTCACCTCCACGGCGCTCGGAAGGCGGCGACGCTGGTTCGCATCCCACTCGTCCACCCATTCGCCATTGAGGAGGTAGCGCAGGCGGAACTCGGACACCCCGACGGCCAATTCATCGCTTTGCGTGGCCCACCCCGCGTCGGACAACACGTTGACGCGTTCGTCGCGCACGAGGCGCCCATCCGTCCCGCTGGCGCCGGTTTCCACGCGGTAGGTCATCTCGGCTACATCCGATTCGGGCCGCTCGCCGACGTACCGACGATGAGCAAACGTCGTCCACCCCAGCCGGTCGAGCCGAACCTCGGAGTCGGTGGCCGTGCCCTGGGTCCCAACGAAATACCCGCGTCCTTCTCCGCTCGGAGATGCCGGCACCATCGAGTCACCGAACCAGTAGGCGGCCGACAGCTCGTCGACCAGTCGCTCGGTGACGATCTGAACCTGGCGCACGCGCTCGGTCACTTCAGCGGTCTCGCGCGTCACGTCCAAACTTCGAGAGAATGCGCTGTACACCAGGGTCATCACCACGGCCAACAACCCGATCGCCACGACTACTTCAATAAGAGTAAATCCGCCGTGCGCCAGAGGCGCACCTGGTAATCGACTCCCTCCACACGGATCGCGAAGCAACCCGCATTGCGCCAAGGGCGCAGATGAAAACCGTCCCGTTCCAAACGGGTGGCGACGCAATCCGGAGTGCGCCGGAGGTGCACCTCGTAATCGAACCTTTCCATTCGGATCGGGGAGCAACCCGCAGTGCGCCAAAGGCCCACCCCGTAATCGAGGTTTTCCATACCGATCACTCACCGCGTCACCGCCTGCGCAGGACGTTGGAACACGTAACTGACCAGATCAACTCGCTCGTCGTGTGGCGGATCCCATATCACGCTGACCCGGACCTCTCGCACGAACTCGAAGGGGGTCGGCTGGACCTCTTGGCGCCAGGCAAAGCGCGATTGTTCTTCGTCGAATCGCCCTTCGCTGCTGCCGAGGCTCGGATACTCACCCACCAGCACGTCGCCCATTCGTTGTTGCGCCAACGCCGTGGCTTCGATCATGGCGCGTCCGCGCTCGTGCAGGACAATATCCCGGTTACGCAGCCCCAGCAACGCAACAAACGCGACCCCGATGATGGCCAACGCCACCATGATTTCCAGCAGCGTAAATCCGTTTTGCGCCGACGACGCATCATGAGATCGCTCACTTCCTGCCGGATCGCGCAGCAACCCGGATCGCGACGCATCGATTCCGGTTCGTGTGGTCACGACGTTCCTACCGACTCGATATAGCCATCCGTGATCACCACTCGTCCGGTGATCGGGTTGACCGCCAGGCTGAACCGCGCCTCATCCTCGTCGCGGAGGTGGATGGTGGTTCGCGTCACGGCGCCAGAAGGGAAAAACTGAGTGAACGCAATGCCCGACGTCACCAGACCTTGATGAGCGGTGGCCACATCCTCGAATTGGACATCGGCGGGAAGACGTCGTTTCGAGCCAACCGGCGGGCCTTCTTCCAACACACCGCCCACCGGCACGAGTGTGGTCACCCAGAATTCCTCGGCATCCAGGTCGTAGTTCAAGCGATAGATGGAATGCGCGGCCACTGCGTCCTGTACGAGCGAGGAGACCATACCCGCCAGTTCCCGAGAAGCTGATCTGGCGTCGCCTCCCGCGAACCGGTGCAGTTTGGGCGTCACCAGCAGGGCCACCAATGCGAGAATGAATACAACAATCGTGATTTCGATGAGAGTAAACCCGACATCCGCGTGGCGAGAGGATCCCACTGGAGAATCATTCCACTCCCCCTTTGACAAAGGGGGACGAGGGGGGATTTTGTTTTGACGTGGCCGTACCATCCCGCCAATCGAGGTCACTTCAGGTCCCAATTTTCCAGGTCCGCGTCTTTGCCCTCTCCACCCCGCTCGCCGTCTCCGCCGTACGACACCAAATCAAAGTCGCCGTGTGTGCCGGGCGACAAATAGACATACGCGTAGTTCCACGGGTCATTGGGAACCTTCGGCACGTAGCCGCCGGTTCGCCAGCGCTGGGGAATCGGACTCGACGTGGGTTTCGTCACGAGCGCTTCCAGCCCCTGTTCGGTGGTCGGGTAAATGCTGCTATCGAGCTTGTACAGATGCAGCGCTTCTTCCAGATTCTTGATCTCCACAATGGCCGCCGTTCGGCGCGCATCGTCGGTTCGCCCCACGATCTTGGGAACCACCAGAATCGCCAGAATCGCCAAAATCGTCACCACCACCATCACTTCGATCAAGGTAAATCCGGCGTGCGCCGAAGGCGCACATGGTAATCGCCTTCCATACGGATCGCGCAGCAACCCGCTCTGCATCAGCGGTGCAGATAGAAATCGGTTTCTTCCATCCGGGTGGCGCAGCAATCCGGCGTGCGCCAAAGGCACATCTCGGGATCGTTCCCATCCTCTCGGATCGCGCAGCAAACCGGAATTGGAACCCGCACATCGCCGTGTCGGACATTTCATCACGTTGTCACCTCACAATCTGGCTCATTTCGAAGATCGGCAACAAAATCGCGAGAACGATAAACAGGATCACCCCGCCCATGACCAGGATCATCACCGGCGACAACAATGCGGTGATCGAGCCGAGGGTCGTTTCGACCTCGTGATCATAGGCCTCGGAGACTTTCTTCAGCATCGATTCCAGCTCTCCGCTCAGTTCCCCCACCGCAATCATGTGGGTCACCAGCGGCGGGAACACCCCGCTCTTGCGCAGCGGCTCGGCGATACTCTGCCCCTGACGAATCCGCTCACGCGCCGCATCGATCGCCGCGGCGATGATTTCGTTGTGCACCACGTGCCGGACGATCTCGAGCGCGGTGAGCAATCCCACCCCGCCGGCCAACAGCGTGCTGAGCGTGGATGAAAAGCGGGACAACGCGATCAACCGGGTGAGGCGCCCCATGATCGGCACGCGTAGCGACAGGGCGTCCAGACGCCTTCGACCGTGTGCGGTGCGGGCATACCGGGAAAGCCAGATGCCGCCCGCCACCGCGGCGATCGCAAACAGCCACCACCCTCCGCGCACCACGTCGCTGGTCCAGATCAGAATCCGCGTCGGCCAGGGCAGCGCCTGCTGAAGATCCGCGAACACCGTCGTGACCTTCGGGACGACGAACGCCACGAGAAACACCAGGATCGACAGGCTCACCGCAAGCATGAGCACGGGGTAGGTGAGCGCACCGACGACCGCGTTTCTGACCTTGGCCTGGCGTTCCAGAAACTCCGCGAGGCTTTGCAACACGCGATCCAGTGTGCCGCTGGCCTCGCCCACTCGCACCATACTCACGTACAGGGAAGAAAAAGCGGTGGGATGGGCCGCCAACGCTTCGGCAAACGAGCCGCCCTCGCGGATCCGCTCCCGCACCGACGCCACGACGCGTTTGGCCGCGGGCCGTTCGACTTGCTCGCCCAGGGCGCTCAGCGAATCCACCAGCGACAAACCGGCCCCGAGTAACGTGGCGAGCTGGCGCGTCAGGACCGCCACCTCCGTAGCCGGCACGCGTTCGCCCCACAACGGCCGACTTGCGGAGGCCCGGGCCGCGGTGACGGCCACGTCCACCGGGAACACCCCTGACCGCTTGAGTTTCTGGCGCGCGTCTTTGGGGCTGTCCGCGTCGATGACGCCGGACACTGTGCGGCCCTCTGCAGTTAACGCTGTGTATTCGAACACGGGCATGGGTCAGAGCACGTTGAGGAAGATTCGTGGTGCGCGGATCGTCGTGATCCCGCCCCCGCCGTCAGCCCAGGTCTTCCGAGGTCACGCGGAGCACCTCCTCGGTGGTGGTGATGCCCGACAGGACTTTTTGGGCGCCGTCCTCCCGGAGGGTTCTCATGCCGTGCTGGATCGCGCGGGCCTTGATGGCATTCGCATCGCTCTTGGCCAGCACCAGCGCGCGCAGCTCGTCGTCCAGCACCAGGATCTCGTAGATTCCGGTTCTCCCACGATAGCCGGTAGACAGGCACTCACCGCATCCCCCGGTGCGGAATGCGGTGACCACCGCGCCCTGGGTCGCGCGCACCCCCAATTTCGCCAATTCTTCCGACGCGGGTTGGTACGGCTGCCGACACGACGGACATAGGACGCGCACCAGGCGCTGCGCCACGATCGCGACAATGGATGACGCCGCCAGAAACGGCTCGATCCCCATGTCCAAGAGCCTGGTCATCGCGCCCGCCGCGTCGTTGGTATGCAACGTCGAGAACACGAGATGCCCGGTCAACGAGGCGTGGATCGCGATCTCCGCGGTCTCGCCGTCGCGAATTTCTCCCACCATGATGACGTCGGGATCCTGGCGCAGGATGGAGCGCAAGCCCGCCGCAAACGTCAGATTGATCTTGGGGTTCACCTGCATCTGGCCCACCCCATGAAGTTGGTACTCGATCGGGTCTTCGATGGTGATGATGTTCTTGTCGGGCGCGTTGATGGTGTTGAGACCGGCGTACAGCGTGGTCGTCTTCCCGCTCCCGGTTGGCCCGGTGACCAGGACGATCCCGTGACTGAGACGGACCAGGTGCTGCAGGGTCTTGAGCCGCTCCTCATCGAGCCCGATCTGGGAGAGCTGCAATAACAGGTTCCCCTTATCCAGCAACCGGAGGACCAGCCGTTCACCGTGCGCGGTGGGAATCGCGGACACCCGGATATCCACGTCCCGTCCCGCGATCTTGATGCTGATCCTGCCGTCTTGCGGGAGACGTTTCTCCGCGATGTTCAGCCCCCCCATGATCTTGATCCGAGAGATGATGCTCGCCTGGAGCCGCTTGGGGGGGGTCAACACGTTATAGAGCACTCCGTCGATGCGATATCGAATGAGAAGATCACGCTCGAACGGCTCGATATGAATGTCGCTGGCCCGCCTGGTGGCGGCCTCGAACAGGAGCGAATTGACCAACTTGATAATGGGCGCTTCGTCGGCGGCTTCAAGCAGATCACGCGGCTCGTCTTCCAATGCCGTGGCCAGAGAATCGAGCGACTCGCCGTCGAGGTCTTCGATGACCTGCTCGGCCGAATCCCCGGCGCGTTCGTAGGCTTGGTTGATACAGGAGACGATCGCGCGTGACGGGACGATGACCGGCGCGATCGGTTTCGTCAGCAGCAACCGGACGTCGTCGAGCGGGGCCGTCGCCAACGGCTGCGAGGTCGCCACCTGCACCGCGCCGTCGACCTCGCGGAGCGGCAACAGCTCGTAGCGTTTGGCGAACGCGATCGGAACCTTGGCCAGCAACGCGCGGTCGAGATCCTCGGGGGAAACCTGACGCAAGAACGGCAGATGAAGCTGTTCGGCCAGCGCCTCGAGCACCGCGTCTTCCTTGACATGCCCCATACGCACGAGAATCTCGCCCAGCCGTCCACCTTTGTCCCGCTGCGCCGCGAGCGCTTCGTCCACCTGCGCGCGCGTCACGCCGAACTTGGCCACCAGGATCTCTCCGATCCGCGAGTGGCCCACGTGCTCCGACGGTCGCTTGCCCTCCACGACGCGGGGTGCGCCGCTCGGCGTTTTGACATCGGCCGGTTTCGTCGCCATCACTTGTCCATCAGCATGGTTCGAGTGTACCCGAACATTCGGCCTTCTGTGCGTGTCTGGGCGCGGACCAGACGCCCCTTCGGGCCTTCCGGCGGATCGGGCGAGCCCCTACGGTTTGGGTTCCGGATGATTGACGCCCCCCAGGAAGGTGCGCTGGGTCTCGCTTTTGGGGACGTCGCGGGTCTCCACCGCCCGACCCATGGTTTCGGTTTTCTCCTTGCGCAGCTTGGCCATTTCGTTGGGGCTCTTGACGATCGTGGGCGTGAGAAAAATGAGCAGGTTGGTTTTCTCAGTTCGCTCGCTGCTGAATTTAAACAGCCACCCCAACACCGGAATATCACCCAACAGCGGGATCTTGCGTTCCCCTTTCACGACGTTGTCGCGAATCAACCCGCCGATCACGGCGGTCTGTCCGTCCTGGACCAGCACGGACGTGGTGGCCGACCGTTTGTTGGTGACGACACCCAGCGGAATTGATCCCGCGGCTTGCGACTCACCCGCAACGGCCGAAATCTCCTGGAACACATCGAGCTTGACCAGGTTGCTCTCAAGGATCTGCGGCGTGAGGCGCAGCGTGATGCCGACGTCACGGCGCTCGATCGTGGTGATCGTGTTGCCCCCGCTGGTCTGACTCTGGCCGGTGGGAAATGGTCGATTCTCGCCCACCACGATCTCCGCCTTTTGATTGTCGCTGGTGAGGATTTGGGGGGTAGATAAGATGTTGACGTCGTCGCGGTTCTGGAGCGCGGTGAGCACGGCCCGGATATTGAATGCGCTGAGATTGCTGAAGTCGATCGGCGTAGTCGCCAAGGTTGCGAAGGTCGAAAAGGACGGGGGATCGACGTTCAGTCCGCCCACCGCAGTAAGGTTTTGTGACGGCGTCTGGACGCCGAAGAGCGCTGTGATGTCGTTACCGAACTGCTTGAGACCCTCGACGGATGCCTCCATGATCACGGTCTCCACGTAGACTTGGCGCCGCGCCGTGTCGAGTTTGCGGATCACGTCCTTCACCAGCCCGAGATCGCGCGCCGTCGCGGTGATGATGAGCGCGTTGGTCGGCTTGTCCGCGAGCACCTGGACCGTGCCTTCAAAATCGCCGGGCTGCGTTCCGCGACGCGCCTGGCCCGCCTGGGCGGGACGGGTCACTACCACGTTGAGCACCTTGACCAGGTCTTCGGCGTTCGCGTTGGCCAGCGGATACACTTCGATCACTCGATCCGGCGGCACCTCGGTCACGGGCAGGATCTGAATCACTTCGCCCGCCGGCACCGCCGTGAACCCTTTGAGCTCCAACACCGAAAGAAACACCCGGTAGGCGTCATCGATGGAGAGTTTAGAGGGGGAAAAGATCGTGACCTTCCCCTTGACCTTTTCGTCGATCATGAAGTTTTTCTGCGTCAGTTCGGAGAAAAACTTCACCAACACGGGCAGGTCGACATCTTTAAAATCGAGCGAAATCTTGGGAGCGCTGGTCCGAACAGGCGTGGCCACAGCGGGCGGCGCGCCCGCCTCCTGAGCAAACCCTGTATGCGCCAGAAACACCACCGCCGCAACAGCGGCCCATCGACCGTAACGGATTCGGTGGCTGCGATGGGGTGGGGGGAGGAACCGACCGAGGCGAAGGGTGTTCCGCCTCGTCATGCGGTGCGCCGAGACACCCGCCCCGGGGAAAGCCGGCGGCGGAGGGGTCTGGCCGCGCGGCCGCTCTCGGCTCCGTCCAATGGCGTCGTGGGCTCAGCGGATCTCATAGGAATAACTTTCGCGCCGGTTGTTGCGGACGAAGTCCAGTGCGATCTGGGTTTCGTCCTTGAGTTGCTGGAAGACCCGCATGAAATTCTCGGGGTCTTTGACCTCCACCCCGTTGATCTGTTGCAATACGTCGCCGTTCTGCAAGCCGATCTTCGCGTACAGGCTGTCCGGCGCAATCGAGAAAATCTTGAACCCATCCGGCTTGCCGTCGGTGAAGTTCGGAATCACGCGGGCTTTGGTCAGGAGTTGGGACAGGTTACTCAGCGCGGCCGTCACTTCCTGTTTGTCCAGCACCCACCGGTTGGGCTGCACTTGCCGGATCCCCGCCGCCGATGCGGCTGCAGGGTCCGTCGCGCGCGGGGCCGGGCCGGGAGGAGACACGTCCTGAGTGCCGTCGCTGTAGATCACCAAAATCTGTTCCCGTGTCCCGAGTTGCAGCACGACTTGGTTGCGTTCGACCTTGGCGAGGATCGCGCCGTCCCGAACGATCTCTTTGAGGCGGTAGACCTGTTGCTCGCGCGTCCCGCGGTCCTCTAAAATCGCGAACGACGAAGTTCCCAGACCTTCAACCGTCCCGACCAGGGTCAGCGGCAACTCCAGCGGCGTCGCTGGGGCCGACGTCAGAAACTCCGGCTGGAGAATCTCTTGGCCCCGCTCGGTCGGATGAAACAGATCGCCCTGGAGAATCCGTTGGTAAGCCGATCGATCGACATCCGCCGGATTGCGACCCGCGACGGATATCGGCGGGCGATCATCGGGGCGAATCGAAGCTTCCAGGTTGCGCGCGATGAGCAGGTTGGCCGCATCGGCGAGGAAATAGGCTCCCGTGGTGAGCAACGCCACGTGGAGCGTCCCAAACAGCCCCTTATGCCACCACGCCATGATTCTCAAGCCCCCTCAGAGGGACCATTATAGGGCACCGACTCATCCCGAAGTCGACCCCTCCCGCTCGCTTTTCCAGGTAACGCAGAATTATCCGAGAACATTGGCGAATTTGTCAAGAAAACCGCTACTCAAACGCCCGATCGCGCCTTGGTCGACGCCGCACGAACAGGTGGATGAGCGCCATGCCCGCCAGAAATCCTCCCACGTGGGCAAACCAGGCGACCCCGCCTCCGTCCTGCCCCAGACTCAAGGTGCCGTTGAAGAACTGGAGAACGATCCAGAACCCCAACACCCACGCCGCGGGGATGTAGTCCATCCGCGTAAAGATGCCGAACGGAATCAGCGTCAGGACCCGCGCGTGGGGAAACAGGAGCAGGTAGGCGCCCAACACTCCGGATATCGCCCCGCTGGCCCCAATCATGGGCACCAGCGAGTCGGGAGCCGTGATGGCGTGTGCGTAGGCGGCAGCCACTCCGCACAGCAGGTAAAAGACGATGAACCGGCCGTGGCCCATGACATCTTCGATGTTGTTGCCGAAGATCCACAGGTACAACATGTTTCCGCCGATGTGCATGATCCCCCCGTGGAGGAACATCGACGTGAACAACGTGAGCGTGGCGGGAACCGGTGAACCTGACTCACCTCCGAACAGCGCGCTCGGCACCGCGCCGAAGACGCCGACAAACGCGTCCCCCTGTCGCCCGAGCGACAGTTGATAGATAAACGCGAACACGTTGACCGCAATCACCCCCACCGTGACCACGGGCGTGATCGTCGTGGGATTATCGTCACGGATGGGAATCATCGGAGTGGTCGCGTGGGGCTCAGTACACCCACCGGTCGTCCGCTACGCGCGGCGAAAATCGACCAGTGACCGGCCGGTCATTTCGGCGGGTTGGGGAATACCCATCAGCGCCAGCAGCGTGGGCGCCACGTCCGCAAAGATCCCGCGGGGCCTCACCTGAGGTCGACTCGCCGCACGCACACTCAATCGCGAATCGATCAGAATGCAGGGCACGGGGTTGGTGGTGTGCGCGGTATGCGGCCCCCCCGCCTCATCGAACATTTGTTCCAGGTTGCCGTGGTCAGCCGTGAGGACCACGGCCCCGCCTTGGGCCAGCACCGCGGTGACGACCCGCTCCAGGCAGGTATCGATCACCCGAACCGCTTCGATCGCGGCGTCCAGCTTGCCGGTGTGGCCGATCATATCCGGATTGGCGTAGTTAATGAGAATGAAATCGTACGCGCGGGAGGCCACGTTGGCGACGACCGTGTCCGTGACCTCGGCCGCCGACATCGCGGGCCGCTGGTCATAGGTCGCCACGTCCCGCGGCGACGGAATCAGCACCCGGTCTTCGCCCGGAGCGACGGTCTCCACCCCGCCGTTGAAAAAGTACGTCACATGCGCGTACTTCTCGGTTTCCGCGATCCGCAGTTGTTTCAGCCCCAGATCACTGAGGACATCCCCCAGAATGCGCGTCAGGCGCACCGGCTCGTAGGCGGCCGGGACAGCCAGTCGGTCATCGTACCGCGTCAGCCCCGCGAACTCGGCAAACCGCACCCGGTCGGTGCGGGTGAATCCGTCAAAATCTTCGGAGGTCAACGCCGCCGTCAATTGCCTGGCGCGATCGGCCCGAAAATTGAAAAAGATCGCGCTGTCCCCGTCCCGCATCGCAGCGACCGGGCGACCGTTGTCCATCAAGACGATCGGCACCACGAATTCGTCCATGACGCCCTGCTGGTAACTCTGTTCAACCGCGCCTACCACTTCCTTGGCTTCGACCCCTTGCCCGGCCACGACGGCGTCATAGGCCTTCTTCACTCGATCCCACCGCTTGTCCCGATCCATCGCATAGTAGCGGCCGGACACGGTCGCCAGGCGGCCCACACCTTCCGCGAGCAGCCGCGCCTCCAGCGCTCGGAGGTAGTGCAGGCCGCTCTGCGGCGGCGTGTCGCGTCCGTCGAGAAACGCGTGCACCGCAACGCGGCGCGCGCCGCGTTGTTTGGCCATGGCGAGTAACGTGAATAGGTGGTCGATGTGACTGTGGACGCCGCCGTCCGACAGCAGCCCCACCAGGTGGAGCGTGGCGCCCGGAGCCACTGCCGCGTCCACGGCCCGGCACAATACGGGATTGGCGGCGAACGACCCATCGGCGACGCTGCGATTGATCCGGGTGAAATCCTGGTACACCACGCGGCCCGCTCCCAAATTGAGGTGGCCGACTTCGGAATTGCCCATCTGTTCGTCGGGAAGGCCGACCGATTCGCCGGAGGCCGTCAACTCGAGCGAGGCGTAGTCGCGCAGCAAGCCATGATAAAATGGGGCGCCGGCCAACGCGATGGCGTTCCCTTCACGTTCCCGCCGAATCCCCCATCCGTCCAGCACGATCAGGACCACGGGGCGCGGCCGCTGGAAAACCGTCGGCGCTACCACGGCACGACGCGGGGGACCGCCCCATCGGTCAGCTGCTTGACGACGATGGGCGAGGCGGACAACGTGTTCCACGCCTTGCAGCGCGGACACCGGCCCGAGTACCGTGGGGAGTGGTAGTCGCAGGCCGGGCAGTAATAGGGCACGATCACGCGTTTCTTCAACCCCAGCGCGCGCTTGAACTCTTCGATCGCGAGCGCCTCGTTCCCCTGACGTTGCGCCAAGTTTCCAAGCAACCGGTGCAAATCGGGAAAGTGCTCGTCGCTGGCGTCGATCTCCGCGAGGATCTCCTGGGCTTCGTCGAGCATCTCGAGCCGATAATAGGCCTTGCCGAGGTAAAACCGCAGCGCGTGGTTCTCGGGGGTTTTGCGGACCGCCTCGTGGTACAAGCGAAGGATCTGCTCCGGCTCGCCCAAGTCGATGTAGAGGTCTTCCAGTCGGTGCAAGAGGATGAGTTCACCGACGGCCGCATACGCTTTTTCGTACAGCGATGCCGCGTCGTGAGGGCGCCCTTCCTGGAGGATCAACTCGCCCCACCCGACGTAGGCGGGGACAAATTGTTTGTCCAGCTTGACCACGCCGCGAAACCCGCGCCGCGCGCGATCGCGGTCGCCCTTGGCCATCCACATCCGCGCCAACTCGTATTTGATTCCGCAGAACATCCGTCGTGCCGCGTCGAGTTCGGCCGGCGCACGGGCCGCCTTGAAGATGCGTTCCTGCAAGCCATGTGCGTCCTCCCACCGCTCGACGCGCACGTACGCGTCCCGCAGGCGGGCCAGCACCATCGGGTTGGTCTCATCGGTCTTGAGCAGATCCCGATACAACTGCACCGCTTCGTCTCGTCGCTCCGCGTCCTCCAGATCTTTGCCCAATGCGAGCGCGACTTCCAAATTCTGATCGTCGGCGGCGCGCGCTCGCCGGTGCAGCCGAATCGCGTCCGCCGACTCTCCATTTTGCTGCTTGATGGTGCCCAGCGCCAACAACGCCGGCACATAGTGGGGATTGATGTCCAGCAAACGGCTCAAATGGGATACGGCCTCTTTGGTCCTGCCGGAAAACAACGCTCGGTGCGCGATCGCCAACTGCTCCTGCACTTTGCCTGCCGCCTCCCGCTGACGCCCCAGACGCCAGTTGGCCCACCATCGTCGCATCTCGCGCATGCCCTGCGCCGACAACACGAGGGCGCCGCCGAACGCAATCGCGCCCAGCATCAAGACCGCCAATCTGATCTCGGTCTGACGGGTCTGGGTCAACCTGAAGGCAACGGGATCGGGATTGAGGTGCATCAGATACGCCAGCGCACCCAGGAGCAGGATCACGATCGTTACGAAGAAGCGCACGGTGGTCTCTACACGTGGTCGGCGGGAGGAGCCTTCCGGTTTCGATCTCGATACGAGGATGCGCGCGACCGACGGATTTCCCCGGGCACTGAGGGAAGATCCACGAGGCGGGCATCCGCCCACAGGCGCTCGATTCGGTAGAACTCGCGCGCCTCATGGTGAAATACGTGAACCACTACGTCGCCGTAGTCCAGGAGCACCCAGCGCCCGTGTTCGACGCCTTCGCTGTGCAGCAAGCGCACACCCTCGGCTGCCAACGCCTCGTCCACGGCTTCGGCAATGGCTTTCACCTGACGGACCGACTCACCCGAGCCAACAACCAGGTAACCTGCCACGGCGGTGAGCGCGGCGACATCCATCACCAGCACGTCGTCCGCCAGTTTGTCGTGGAGGACCGTGCCGGCCAACAATGCCGTGGCTTTATCGGTCAGAGTCGTGCGGGCTCCTCGCGAACTCGATGACGAGAGGGTTCACCCCTCGTCACGAACCCCATACAAGTGCTGTTTCAGTATATAAGACTGCACCGGGGCGGGCAAGACCTTTTTCTCCAAACAACCGGCGGCCAGATCGCGGCGGACCTGAGTCGACGAAACGTCACACGGGGCGGTCCTGACCAGGCACACCGGAAGCTCAGGGCCCAAATCGAGACTCACCTCCCCGGCCAGGGCGTCAAGGCGTTCCAGCGTCTCGCGGGGCGTGTCACCCAACCAGGGGAGACCCACGAACGCGGCAAACGGGGTTCCTGCACGGGCGATCACCGCGAGGCGACAAACCGCCAACAGTCGGTGGGGGTCACGCCAAGAGGACAACTGTCGAAACATGTCGCCCCCCAACAGAAAATACAGCTCGGCGTCCGGATATCGTCGGCGAAATGCCTCCATCGTATCGGCTGAATAGGAGGGACCGGGCCGGGTGAGCTCCAGGTCATCCACCTCGAACCCGGGCCATTCCGCGACCGCGAGCCTGGTCATTTCCAGCCGGTGGACCGCCGGCGCGAGGTCCGCGCTCTTGTGCGGCGGCTCGGCCGCCGGCACGAAGATCACCCGTTCCAATCCCACCAGTTCGCGCACGCGTGCAGCCACCCGGAGATGGCACGTGTGGATGGGATTAAACGTTCCTCCGAACACCCCGATTTTCTTCGGCGGAGGGTCGGAGGTAGATCGGCGAGTGGACACGCCTAGGTTCGGAGCTGGCCGGAACCCAACACGACAAACTTCGCGCAGGTGAGCTCTTCTAGCCCCATGGCGCCTCGGGCGTGGATACGGGTGGTGGAGATGCCGATTTCAGCGCCCAGGCCGAACTGGTGGCCGTCGTGTAACCGCGTCGACGCGTTGATCAGCACGGCCGCCGCGTCCACCTCGCGCAGAAACCTCTGGGCCCGGGCGTAGTCCGCGGTCAGGATCGCCTCGGTGTGCTGCGATCCGTACCGCCCGATGTGGGCGATGGCGTCGTCCAGCCCCGGGACCACCTTGACGGCCAAAATTAGGTCGAGGTACTCCGCAGACCAGTCGTCTTCGGTCGCCGCCACAACACCGGGAGCCGCGGCTTGCGTCCGCGCACACCCTCGAATTTCCACCCCCGCGCGTTGAAAGCGTTGGATCATGCCGGACAACCACGACGAGGCGTGGGCCTCGTGCACAAGCAGCGTCTCCATGGCGTTGCACGTCCCGGGCCGTTGCACCTTCGCATTGAGACAGATCGCCTCGGCCATCGCCAGATCCACCGGAGCATCCACGTAGATGTGGCAGACGCCCTTGTCGTGTTTGATGACCGGAACCGTCGCTTCCCCGGCCACGGCGCGAATCAATCCTTCGCCCCCGCGCGGGATGATCAGATCCACGTACCGATCGAGGGTGACCATCACGCGCACGCCCTCGCGTTCGGTGCGTTCGATCAGCGAGATCGCGCCCGGCGGCACGCCCGCTTTCCCGGCCGCGTCGGTCAGGAGCGCAGCAATCGCCCGATTGGACTGGAGCGCCTCCGACCCTCCGCGCAGCAGCACCGCATTTCCGGATTTGAGACACAACGCCGCGGAATCGGCGGTGACGTTGGGACGCGACTCGTAGATGATGCCGATCACCCCGAGCGGCACACGCATCCGGCCCACCTGCATCCCATTGGGACGGACCGTGAGCGACGCGATCGACCCCACCGGGTCGGGCAGGTCCGACACCTCGCGTAAGCCCGTGGCCATGTCTGCGATACGGGACGGCGTGAGCGTGAGACGGTCGATAAACGCGGCCGCCCGTCCCTCCCGCTTGGCAGTTTCGACGTCGCGACTGTTGGCCGCCAAGAGACCGGCTTGGTTCGCCACCAGCGCGTCGGCCATCGCCCGCAGAGCCCGGTTCTTGACGTCGCTGGATAACACGGCGAGCGTGGCCGCGGCGCGTTTGGCGGCCTGCGCTTTTTCCGTGATGTGGGTGACCAAGTCATCCATGTGTGTGGTCCGTGTGTGTGGTCCGTCAGGCGCCGGTGCGGGCTTCGTCCATCACCACCAGATTGTCGCAGTGGATGACTTCGTCATAATATTTGTAACCCAGTCGTTTTGCAATCTCGGACGTCTTAAGCCCGCAGATCTTGGCCACGTCCGACGCGCCGTAGTTGACCAAGCCCCGCGCCACCACCCGCCCTTCGGGGCCGAGGCACGCGACGGCGTCACCTGCGGCAAACTCGCCGGAGACCTTCGTGACGCCCGATGGCAAGAGACTTTTCCCCGTCTCCACCACCGCGCGAACCGCGCCGGCGTCGAGCCACAGCTGTCCGGAGACCCGAACCGCGTGCGCAATCCATCGCTGGCGGCTGTTCAAGGCCTGAGGGCTCGGGGAAAACATCGTCCCCACGGCTTCGCCTCCCAAGGCCCGGGTGAGTTCTCCCGTTCGGCGCCCGTCCACGATGATGGTTGCCGCGCCGCACGACGCCGCACGTTTGGCCGCCGCCAACTTGGTGAACATGCCACCCGTGCCCTCATGGCGACTGGACCCGCCGGCGGCCTGTTCAATCTCTCGTGTAATCCGGTCGACGTTGACCAACCGAGTGGCGTTTGGGTCGCGGCGAGGGTCGCTCGTGTACAACCCGTCGACGTCGGACAGGATCACCAGCAGATGGGCATCGATCAGCCCCACCACCAGGCTTGCCAGGGTGTCGTTGTCGCCGAATTTGATCTCCTCCACCGCCACGGTATCGTTCTCGTTGATGATCGGGATGACGTCGAGCCCCAACAGCGTCATCATGGTGTGACGGGCGTTGAGAAACCGCGCGCGGCGCGACAAATCATCGCCGGTTAGGAGCACTTGCGCCACGCGCCGCCCGCGCGCGCCGAACGCCCGCTGGTACGCCCACATCAAGTGGCTTTGTCCCACCGCGGCCGCGGCCTGTTTGAGGGGCAGACTGCGGGGCCGTTCGCGCAGACCCAGGGGCGCCAGGCCGCAGGCGATCGCGCCCGAGGACACCAGGGCGAGTTCGTATCCCTCGTTCACCAGCGCCACACATTCGCGCGCAAGCAGCCCGATCCGGCGCGTGTTGATGCCGCGGGCGTGAGACGCCAGGACGCTGCTTCCTACCTTCACCACCACGCGACGCACGCTGCCCAGGATGGCCCGGCGGTTCGTTGCAGTCATCACGGCTCCTCCGAAGGCACGACCTCGGCGGTCGCGACCGGAGTGGATACCCGGGCGTCGGCAACGCGGCGACCCACCGCCTGCACCAGCGCAGAAACTCCCGCGCCGGTCGCGGCGGAAATCCCATAATACGGCCACCCGCGCTCCCGGCAGTCGTCCTCCAGGACACGCTCGTCGCCGACCGCGGCATCGAGCTTGGTCGCCACCACCACGAACGGTTTGGCGACCAGGTCGGGGTGCGTGAGCGCCAGCTCGCGGCGCACGGATTCCAAGTCTTCGATTGGATGGTGGCCCGCCGCGTCCGACACATCGACCAGGTGCAGGAGAAACGCGGTACGCTCCACGTGCCGGAGGAACTGGAACCCCAGCCCCTTTCCCTCGTGCGCCCCCTCGACCAATCCCGGAATATCGGCGGCGACAAAACTCTTCCCCTCCGCCCAGGTCACGACTCCGAGTTCGGGTTTCAGCGTCGTAAATGGGTAGGACGCGATCTTGGGTCGGGCCGCCGAAATCGCGGCTAACAAGGTGGACTTTCCTGCGTTGGGCAGGCCCACGAGGCCCACGTCGGCCAACAGTTTGAGTTCCAGAGTCAGCGCGCGCTCCTCGCCCTCGGTCCCCGGCTCCGCAAAAGCGGGCGCCTGTCGCGTGGACGTGGCGAAGTGGCTATTGCCCCGCCCGCCGCGCCCGCCGCGGACGATCACGATCTCCTCATCCGGACTGGTGAGGTCGGCCAGGATCTCCCCCAGCGCCGCGTCCCGAACGAGTGTCCCCACCGGAACGCGGATCACGAGGTCAACGCCGCGTTTGCCGCTCTGGTCTTTCCCGCGTCCGTGTTCTCCGCGCGTGGCCGCGTAATGTTTGCGGTATCGAAGGTCGAATAAGGTATGCAGTTGGGGGTCCGCGCGGATGATCACGCTCCCGCCGTGACCGCCATCGCCGCCGTTTGGTCCTCCGCGAGGCACGAACGCCTCACGGCGGAAGCTCACGCAGCCGTTACCGCCGTCGCCGGCCTTGACCTGGATGGAGAGACAATCGACAAACATGGGAGTCGAGCCGCTGGCCGCGGACCGACGACAACGGGGCGCGCCGTCCCCGGATTGCAGGTTGAAAAGTTACGCAGAAACGGGATACACGCTGACGCGCTTGCGGTCCGAGTTCGTTCCTTCGAACGTCACCACGCCGTTGATCTTCGCAAACAGCGTGTCGTCGCTTCCCCGGCCGACGTTGAACCCGGGGTGGAACTTGGTCCCGCGCTGGCGCACCAAAATAGATCCCGCCTGCACGAACTGACCGCCGTATCGCTTGACACCCAACCGCTGCGCGTTGCTGTCACGGCCGTTTTGTGTCGATCCCTGTCCTTTTTTATGCGCCATCGCGTCCTCGTGCCGCCCGCATCATGCCGCGGCAATCTGCGTGATTTTAATCGTGGTCAGTTCCTGGCGATGGCCCCTGGTGCGCCGAGAATTCTTCCGCCGCCTTTTCTTGAACACGATGACTTTTTTCCCGCGTGTCTGCGCCATCACCTCCGCCGACACCCGCGCCCGCTCCACGTGTGGGGCACCCACGACCAGGCCCTGGGTTCCGTCCACCGCAAGGACGCGGTCGAACTCCACCACCGTCCCGACGGCCCGATCGAGCCGTTCAATCTGCAACACCTCACCGGGCGTCACTCGGTACTGCTTGCCGCCCGTTTCGATCACCGCATACATCGTGCCCCTCCTCACCGGATCACATAAGCCGCATGTTGTATCACTCCGATTCAATGAATGTCAAGCCGGCCAGAAGGACCTTGGGCTTTTGACAGACCCACGGCTTGCTCCTATCCTAACATCGCGTAACTATTCGAAGAACGGTCGCCACTATGCCGGTTGAAGGATTGACATCTCGCGAGATTGTCCCAGTGCTCGTCGAGCTCCACCAGGCGGCGCGCAAGATGCTACTGTACCCGCCGACCCACGCGCTCATTCCCAAAGCTATCGAGAGCTTGACCCAGCGATGTGACGCACTCTGGGCGAACCATGCGACGGTGACGATCGACGTCGGCGGCAAGCATCTGCTCCTTGGGGGCGAACCGCTCGACCCGCTGAACCCGGTGCTCAAAGAATTGACGCACACCTTATCGTCCGCCCATGTCGCCCGCATCACGATTCGCAAGGGCGTGGACCATGACGGGCTCTCGCGTCTGCTCTCGTGGCTGAAGGAGCGGAACGCGTCGCACGAAGCCCGGCAGCAGAGTCTCGCGGCGCTTCATCAGGCTGTTCCCTCGATCGAGATCTCGCTGGTCACCTTTCGGCACGCCACCGCCGACGCCGAGGGGTCGGCGACTCGCGGCGACACCTGGAGTCAACTGCTGGACGCCTTGCTCGAAGCCGGCTTGGAAGAGCAGAGCCCGGGAGGGACCCCCGGCGAGAAAAAGGCGGAGAGCCAGCGGCCTGAACAACTCGCCGAACTGATCAACCGAGCCTCGACGACCGGCGATTCCGCTCGATACGAGCGGCTCGTCCTCGAACACCTGCAACGACTCGCCGCCCCGCTCCGCGACCCCGCAACCGGAGAACACCGGGCCGCCCCGCTGCCAGAAGCCGAACGGCAGCGACTCGCCACGTTGATCGAACGGCTCGATCCGCCTGTGCGTGAACGATTGTTTCGGCTCGCCTTCAACCCCGACGGCCAGGGACCCGGCGCGCTGGTGGCGATCCTGGACCAGTTGTCCGAACCGGTCCTGCTTGAAGTGTTGTCGCAAATCCAAGCGCACGGGGGGACCGTGTCGATCCCGACCCTGGAGTTGCTCAGAAAATTCGTAGGGCTCAGCCGGGAGCAACCCGCACTGGCTCCGTCGTTGGCCGAGCGGCTCGACGGGCTCGAACTGGCGGATCGACACGCGCTGTACGCGGAACTCTTCCAAAAAAAGACTGAGAAGAATTTTTACCCGGACAGTTACGCCAAAACCATCAAGGGATTGTCGGGCGCCGCCCCAGCGGGTCCCGCCGTCGCCCACGAGCCGGTCGGCGACCTGGTTGATCCGGTCGATGAATCGGAGATTCACCACCATCTCACGACCGTGATGACCGAACTCCTGCAACACCCCACCGCGGCTCCCAGTCAAGCGATCCTCATCGAGCGGTTGGGCCACGTGTTGGAGGACCCGTTGATGGAAGGGCGTCCCGAGGCGGTGTTGGGCGTCTTCGAAACCGTCAGAGCGTTTCGCCCCGCAAATCCAGAAACCAAGGCGGCGTTCGAGAAAACCTTGGTGCGCGTGGTGGCGCCGGTGGTGCGGGCGACCCTCAAACTCGATAAGACGAGGGCCGGCGCGATCGTCGAGCACCTCGTCGCCATCGGTGAACCGATCGTCCCCACGCTGCTGGAAATCCTCAATGCCGCGACCGACGCGCGCGACATGATGCTCCGCAAGCGACTGCTCGACGTGTTGGCTCGTATTGGGCGGCCGATCGCACCGGCCGTGCTCCCCTGGCTCAAAGATGAGCGGTGGTTCATCTTGCGGAACATGATTTTTCTGCTGGGCGAAGCCCGCGTTCCGGAAATGGCCCCGAAGCTCAAGCCGTTTGCGGCGCACGCCCACGAACAGGTTCGCCTGGAAGCGTTCCGTGCGCTCGGACTGCTCAGTTCGCCGGAAGCTGTGCTGGATACGCTGACCGCCGGCGTGTATGACCGGGATGACCGCGTCGCCTCTTGCGCAATTTCCCTGCTCTTCCAGCGTCCCACACCGGTCATCGTCGACCGCCTGCGACAGGTGTATCACTCCGGCGGCAAACACTTGCCCGAGTCGCGGAAACTGAAAATCATCGATGCGTTGAGCCGCTCGAACGAGCCGGCGTGTGTGGCGTTGTTGAGCCGACTGGCCAGGCGTCGCCGGTTCATCTTCTTCGATCTGCCGAAGGACGCCACCGTACGCAAGGCCGCTCGCGCGGCGCTGTACCGGCACCGGCTCAAGGTGTCCGAACGCCAAGCCGCGGAGGACCATGGGCGTACAGCCTGAGTGGTCGCTCTCTCCGATCGCAGCCGATCCTCGTTATCGCCTGCTCCGGCAGATCAGCCGGGTGCTGCGCGGTCGGTCGCTGTATCCCGCTGCGCACCCGCAGCTCCGCGACGCCGTGAGCGAACTACTCGGCAGTCTCGACGGGCTCTTCGAAGGGCGCGCAGAGATTCGCATCGTGGCGGTCGATGACCGCCTGTTCATCGACGATGTCCGAAGTCTCGAACTGGAAATGGTCTCCCACGACCTCAAGGGTCGCCTGAAGACCCGCGGGATCGAGATGCTCATCTTTCAGCCCGGTTTGGAGGGCCACGAGCTGCTGGCCTTGGTGGACGGCCTCGCGTCCGGCACCGTCCCGAGCCTGCCTCATATCCAGGTCGGCAAACTCGCGACCGACCGGTCCCAGACGGACTCGCCGTCCGCGCGCGCGCAATTCGATTTCGGACCCCAGGTTCAGGAATTGCGTCAAATCTTCGAAGGCTGGGATGAGATTCAGGGACTGGTGATGGACCAAGTCGAGCACATCATGCGCGTGCTCGAGGATCAGCTGTTCGCCAATCAGTCGTCGTTGATTTCCTTGGCAAGCTTGAAGAGCTACGACGAATACACGTACACCCACGCGATCAACATCTCGATTCTGACCATGGCGCAGGCCGAATCCCTGGGCGTCCCCAAACGCCTGATCCATGACTTCGGCGTCGCCGCCATGTTGCACGACATCGGGAAAACGATGGTCCCGGAACACATCCTCAAAAAGCCCAGCAAGCTGGAACCTCACGAGTTCGAAGAAATGAGAAAACACCCGATCACCGGCGCGATCCTCTTGTTGCGCAATCCGGCGATCCCCACACTCGCGGCGATCGTGGCCTATGAACACCATTTGCAATATAACGCCCCCGGGTATCCGGCGTTGCCGAGCCCCCGCTCCCAGCACCTGTGCAGTATGTTGACCTCGCTCTCCGATTTCTACGACGCGCTGCGGACCAACCGCTCCTACCAGAACGCGCGCCCGTCGGACGAGATTATCGCCATGCTCCAGACGCGAATCGGCACGCACTTTGAAGAACGTCTGGCGCGTCACTTTGTGGCCCTGATCGAAGCACGGACCGCAGACTAACGACGTTGCGATTGACGCGAGGCGCGTGCCCGTGTGTTTCGTCGTGCCGGTCTCGCAACACGGGCAGCAGATCGTCAAAAAACCGCCGCCCGCCCCTCCTATTCGAGCGATGGACCTCCGTCAGTTGGGCAGCCTTTCTGCCCCTTTTCCGGCAGCTGCTGGGCAGAGACTCGATCTCCAGGCACCCTGCTGTTGGCACACCTGTTGAATGCCAAAACAGGTAGGAACGGCTGACCGGGTTTCGGAAATCGAGATGAGACCACAGGAGGAGTTTCCATGAGCCAGATGGTTGCGCACGCGTCGCTGGAAGGCCTGGTCATCGACCTCGCCCCGCAGGAACCGGTTGTCACCAGGTCCCCGTGCTGCGAGCGGTCCGTGGCGGAAGCCATGGAGAGCGCCGACGCCATGGGATCGACCGCGGTTGTCGCCATGCTTGTCACGGGCGTCGCGATGATGGTGGTCGGGTTCGTCGCCGGGCTGACCACCGCCTGGATGATGTCCGGTTGAGCCGTGTTCCGTCGCACCGGCTCGGTCGTCGCCATGATCGAGCCGGTGATCCGTTCGGACATCGTCGAACACGACGGTAGTCAGCTCAGCGCACTGCCCGGTTTACCAGTCGTTTGACTTTCCGCTCAGCCCTCCGCTACGATCCTCGCCGTGTTGCCGCCTTGTCGTGCGTTGATCAGGCGCTTGGCGTCGTCTCGCTCCCTCCTCATCCTCTGCTCCTGGTGTGCCGTCGTCTCGTGTTCCGGCCGTCCGTGGAACAATCCGTATCCGCCGGTTGATGAAGGGAAAAACATCCTGTATTCCTCGTTCGAGGAACGCCCCAAACACCTGGACCCCGCGAGGTCGTACAGCGAGAACGAGGCGGCGTTTACCGCCCAGATCTATGAACCGCCGTTGCAATATCATTTCTTAAAACGGCCATACGAACTCGTCCCGTTGACCGTCACCGACATGCCGCGTCCGATCTACCTGGACGCTGAGCACCGCCCGCTGCCCAACGACGCGTCCGTCGAGCACATCGCGTACAGCGTGTACGACATCCGAATCCAGCCGGGAATCCGTTACCAACCCCACCCGGCTTTCGCGGTCGACGCCCTCGGGGGACCCGTGTACCACGAGGGTTCGCCCGGCGGGCTCGACCGTATCCACACGCTCGCGGACTTTCCTGAGACCGGGACTCGCGAACTCGTGGCCGCGGATTACGTATACCAGATCAAACGCCTGGCTCATCCCAAGGTGCACTCGCCGATCTTCGGGCTGATGAGCGAGTACATCGTGGGGCTCGACGAATACGCCGGGGTATTGGCCAAAGCGCTCGCTGATCGCCCGAACACGTTTCTGGACCTGACGCAGTACCCGCTGGACGGCACGGCAGTGGTAGACCGCTATACCTATCGGATCACGGTCAAGGGGAAATATCCGCAAATGGTGTACTGGCTGGCTATGCCGTTTTTCGCGCCGGTCCCGATCGAAGCCGACCGCTTCTATTCCCAGCCCGGCATGGCGGAGAAAAACCTGACGCTGGACTGGTATCCGGTCGGCACCGGACCGTTCATGCTGACCGTGAACAATCCGAACCGTCAGATGGTGTTGGAGCGCAACCCGAATTTCCACGGCGAGCGGTACCCGGCCGAGGGGGAGTCGGCCGATCAGGAGACCGGGTTGCTCCACGACGTGGGTGAACCGCTGCCCTTCATCGACAAGGCCGTGTACAGCCTGGAGAAAGAAAGCATTCCGTACTGGAACAAATTTCTCCAGGGTTATTACGACGTCAGCGGCATCAGTTCCGAGACGTTCGACCAGGCCGTGCAGATGACCGGTCACGGCGAGGTCGGGTTGACCGACGCGATGGAGGCCCAAGGCATCCGGCTGGTCACGTCCGTCGAAACTTCGATCTTCTATTTGGGCTTCAACATGCTGGACCCCGTGGTGGGGGGATACTCCGACCGGAGCCGCAAACTCCGCCAGGCGATCTCGATCGCCTACGACGACGACGAATTCATCTCGATCTTTCGCAACGGACGCGGAAGTGCCGCGCAAGGGCCGATCGCGCCGGGGATCTTCGGGTATCTCGACGGGTCCCGCGGCATCAATCCCTACACCTATGATTGGGTGACCGACCGGCCCCAGCGCAAGTCCATTGCCGACGCGAAGCGACTGCTGGCCGAGGCCGGGTATTCCAACGGCCGCAACGCGCAGACCGGCAAGCCGCTCGTGCTGCATTTCGACGTGACCGCGGGCGGGCCCGACGATAAGGCGCGACTCGACTGGGTGCGCAAGCAGTTCGCCAAACTGGACGTGGATCTGGAGATTCGCGACACGGACTACAACCGCTTCCAGGACAAGATGCTCCGCGGAGACGCCCAGATCTTCCAGTGGGGGTGGAACGCCGACTACCCCGACCCGGAAAATTTCCTGTTCCTGCTCTACGGCCCCAACATCAAAGTGGGGAAAAACGGCGAAAACGCGGCGAACTACCAGAACCCGGAGTTCGATCGGCTGTTCGAGCGCATGAAAAACATGGACAACGGCCCCGAACGGCAGGCCATCATCGATCGGATGGTGGAAATCGTCCGGCGCGACGCGCCGTGGGCGTTCGGGTTCCACCCCAAGCGATTTACCCTGCACCACGCCTGGTACCGGAACACCAAACCCAACCTGATGGCGAACAACACCCTGAAATACAAACGCATCGATCCTGCACTGCGCGCGCAACAACGGGCCGCCTGGAACCGGCCCCACCTGCTCCCGATCGCCGTGGCGTTGCTCGTGCCGGTTGCGGCGGTGCTGCCCGCGGTGATCCGACACATCCGGCGGAGCCGGGTTCCGGGATGACCAGGTACCTGATCCGCCGCCTGCTCTACGCGGTGCCGATTCTGATCGGCGTCAATCTCATCACGTTCGTGCTGTTTTTCGTCGTGAACCCGCCGGACAACATGGCGCGTATCCAGCTGGGGATGAAGCGGGTCACACCCGAGGCGATCGCTAAGTGGAAACACGAACACGGATACGACAAACCGCTGTTGTGGAACGCCGCGGCCCTAGGCGGGACCAAGATCACCGAGACCATCTTCTTCGAGAAGTCGCTCGCGTTGTTCGCTCTTCAGTTCGGGAGCGCCGACGACGGCCGCGATATCGGCTACGACATCCAGCAGCGGATGTGGCCCAGCCTCGCGATCGCGGTGCCGATTTTCCTCGTCGGGATCTTGCTCAACATCACCTTCGCGATGACGCTGGCGTTCTTCCGCGGGACGTACCTCGATCTCTGGGGCGTGGTGGCGTGTGTGATCTTGCTGTCGATCTCGACGTTGTTCTACGTGATCGCCGGACAATACGTGATCGGCAAGTTGCTCAACCTCACGCCCATCTCGGGGTATGACACGGGCACGGCTGCGGCGAAGTTCCTGATCTTGCCCGTGTTGGTCGGGGTCGTGAGCGGCATCGGCGGAAGCACGCGCCTGTACCGAACGGTGTTCCTGGAGGAGATCGGCAAAGACTACATTCGCACCGCGCGCGCCAAGGGCTTGTCGGAAACGCGCGTCCTCTTCACCCACGGCCTCAAGAACGCGATGATCCCGATCCTGACCGGCGTGGTCGTGATTATCCCGGCCCTGTTCTTGGGCAGCCTGATCCTAGAATCCTTTTTCGGCGTGCCGGGCCTGGGCAGCTACACCATCGACGGCATTCGCTCGCAGGATTTCGCCATCGTCCGCGCCATGGTGTTCCTGGGTTCTGCCCTCTACATCGCGGGGTTGGTCCTGACCGACGTGTCGTACACATTGGTTGATCCCCGGGTGCGACTGGAATGATGTCGATCAAGCCCGTGCTGCTCTGGACCGACGCCCTCCTGTTCGTGCTGGTCGGGCTGGCCGTGGCCGCCGCGCTGCATACGCGGCGGCGGGAACACTTGCGCGCGCCCTGGCGCGCCGTGCGGCGGCGCGGGTTGGGGATGGCCGCGTTGGTCGTGCTGATCCCGTACGTCGCCATCGGGTTGTTGGACTCCCTTCACTTCCGATTACCGCTCCCCCCGACGGACACCTCCGCGACGCCGACCCGCGTGGATTACGCGACCGAGGTGTTGAGCGTGCTCGACGTTCTGGTGCGGCCGGTGAAGCAGCGCGTCGAAAAAACGTATTCCGCGCCGTTCGCCACGCACCTCTACGCCAAAGAAACGATCGAGCGTCCGGACGGAACCCAAACGCGGGATTTCCCGCGCCTGCGCCATGGCGGCGCGCACCTTGCCGATCCGGTGGCCGATCGCAGCCAAGACATCGCCGCCACCTCGCTCTCCGGACTGGTCCACGGCGTGTTGGCCTGGGTGCTCATCGTCGTTGCGGTCGTGACGTGGCAAACGCGCCTTCACGACGTGGCCTGGCTCGACATGCTCCGCCGTCTCGTTCGGGGTCGCACCGACACCCCGTGGCGGGTCATCCTGGCAACCGCGGGCGTGTTGGTGGTCTTGGGGTGTGTCGTCGGCAATCTGGCCGTGAAGTACCACGTCCTGGGAACCGACAAGGTCGGGACCGACGTGTTGTACTTGTCGCTCAAAAGCATCCGCACCGGAATCGTGATCGGCACGTTGACCACGCTGATCATGTTGCCGTTCGCCGTGCTGTTCGGCATCATGGCCGGCTACTTGAAGGGATGGGCCGACGACGTGATCCAGTACGTGTATACGACGCTGAGTTCCATCCCCGCGGTGTTGTTGATCGCCGCGGCGATCTTGACGCTCCAGGCCTACATGGCCCTGCACCCCGAACTGTTCGACACCGCCGCTGTTCGCGCCGACGCGCGGTTATTGTTTCTGTGCGCCATCCTGGGGGTGACCAGCTGGACGGGCCTGTGTCGGCTCTTACGCGGCGAGACCTTGAAGTTGCGGGAAGCCGAATACATCCAGGCGGCGCGGGCCTACGGCGCGGGGTCGCTGACCATCATGTTGCGACACCTCTTGCCCAACGTCATGCACATCGTGCTGATCACGGTGGTGCTCGACTTCAGCGGCTTGGTGCTGGCCGAAGCCGTGTTGTCCTACGTGGGCGTCGGGGTGGATCCCTCCACCATCAGTTGGGGCACCATGATTAACGGCGCCCGCCTCGAGATGGCGCGCGAGCCGATGGTCTGGTGGTCGCTCACCGCCGCGTTCACGTTCATGTTCACGCTCGTCCTGGCCGCCAACCTGTTCGCCGATGTGGTCCGGGACGCGCTGGATCCCCGTCTCACGCACGAGCGCAAGGCGGCTTGATTCGGGAGGCGAGGCCTCTCTATAATTTACGCACTGATGTTCGGACACATGCGGTAGGGCGCATGACGCTCCGAGTTCGCAGGAAAGAAATGAAAAACAGGAGACCCACATGAAGATTCGACCATTACACGATTGGGCCGTAGTGAAACAGTCCCCAGGCGACGAGCGCACCTCCGGCGGCCTGTACATCCCGGATGCCGCGAAAGAGAAACCGCAGCAAGGTGAGGTCATCGCGATTGGCGAAGGCCGGTGGAAGTCCAAGGACGAGGACAATTTCCGATCCACCAAGAAGAAAGCGACCGACGAGAAAGTCTTCGTCAAGACCACGTTGAAACCCGGCGACAAGATCCTCTACGAAAAGTACGCGGGGTCGAAGGTAACGGTCAACGACGAAGAGTTCGTGTTGGTGCGGGAAGAGAACGTCCTGGGAATTTTGGCCTAGGCGCCCGTCCATGAAAGGCCATCTGCGGCGTTGCCGCTGCGCATCCGGTGCTCACGTACCCACCTCGTACGCTCCGGTCCGGTGCTCACGGCGCCTGGCATCTGGCGCTTTCCTGAACGGGCTCGACGCGCCGATTCGTTCAAACTCCTGAATTTGAACCCGTTGAACGCTGGTTATCTGGCAACCTGGGCCTTGATCAATTGATACGCAGCCATGAGCTTGCGGAGTCGCGGCTCATGGCTGCGGTCCCCGCCATTGGTATCCGGGTGTAGTTCCTTCACCAATTTGCGAAACGCGGCGGTAATCAACGCCGGTCTCGTGTCCGACTCCACACCGAGGATTTCGTACGCCTCGGTGAGCGACGCGACTTCCGGTCGCGACTGATCGGCCTGTCCGTTGTCTCCCTGAGATTGCCGGAAAAAGTTGAAAAAATTGATCCGATGCCGCCGTCGCATGGGGCGCTGGCGCAGCCCGGCATCGATCTCTTCGCAGCGATCCTCGAGAATGAGGAACCGCGCCTCAAAGCGCTTCAGCGCGTCCACGTTGTCCAGCGAATCAAAATCCGCCGTGACGCGACAGAACAACGATTCGAGTTCCTCAAACGCCTCTTCGTGCCGGAAATAGTGATCGACCTGGTGCTCGAGCAGATGGTCGAGCGCAAACTCCATCCCGGCGCTGATCTTCCGCTGGAGCCGGTCCATGCGCTCCCGCAGGGCGTCTTGCAAGGCGAAGAACCGGGACGAACCGTCTCTCATCGGCGAACGGGATTACGCGCGGGTCTGAACGATCGGAGATCGGCGCCTGTCTAGGAATGCGTCAGATGCCAGGCGCCGCGAGACCCGGAGCGGAGCGTACTGTATGCGTACGTGAGCACCGGAAGCGCAGCGGTAACGCCGCAGATGACCATTCATGGACAGGTGCCTCTACCCGGTTTCGGGACCGTAACTGCCCCCATTACAATCCAGACAGATCCAATCGCCATCCGCCATCATCGTCGGCTCACCGCAGAACGGGCACTCGGGTCCATCGCGTTTGGGGATGACGAGCGGAGGAAGCTCGATGTCATCGGAATCATCGGTCGACACAGCAGATCTCCCTGAGGATGACGGCATTTTAACAGAATCGACGGTGATTGCGGAGCGCACGGTTGCCGCGCCACCCGTCAGAGATGTATAATGCCGGCCGCGCGTGGGGTGTGTCCCCTTCTGATCTTCCCCCGCGTCAGGTAGGCGAGCCGAAGTGGTGGAATGGCAGACACGCACCTTTGAGGGGGGTGTGGGGCAACCCGTGGGGGTTCAAATCCCCCCTTCGGCACCAACCCCGTCGACGTGGGCACGGCGACTCGTGCTCCGGAGAAAGGCTGGGCGAAGACTATGACCCTTCCGTCACTGAACCCGCGTGTTCCCCTCAGCCGTCGCTCTGCTGTCTCAAAGAACACGAACCGAACGCCCGCGGCAGATCCGCTCGCCACGGCGAGCTACATAGAGTTGCCGTGGGGCACGGCCCGCGTCGTCATCGGTCCGCAGGGAGTGGTTGCGCTCGATCTGCACCCCCCGTTTGACGGCCACTACCCCGTTGCTCCCTCGGCTGATCCCGCCCATCGCAACGTTCACACGCAGTTGCGCGCGTATGCCCGCGGGCGTCTCACGAGCTTTTCGCTGCCCCTGGACCCGCAGGGCACGCCTTTTCAACGCGCGGTGTGGGCGGCATTGCTGAAAATCCCCTACGGGGAAACCCGCACGTACGGTCAGGTCGCGGCGGCCATCGGGCACCACGGCGCCGCGCGCGCCGTGGGAATGGCCTGTCGCACGAACCCTATCGGTCTCGTGATCCCTTGCCATCGCGTGATCGGCGGCAACGGGAACCTCACCGGCTATGCCGGCGGCCTCGCGTTGAAAGCGCGCCTCCTGAAGCAAGAACGCGCCGTCGTCTGACGACCAATCACGTCCCGCGTTCGATCCACACCGCTCCATTGTGTTGTCCGGCGCGCCTGGTGTAGTGTTGGGCGACGGTCACCCCATGCCTCAGCGACTCTTCCTGATCGACGGCCACGGCTACATTTACCGGGCATTTTTCGCGCTGCCTGCGTTGTCCAACTCCAAAGGCCTGCAGACCAACGCGGTCTATGGCTTCACCAACATGCTGCTCAAGATCGTCCGCGAGCACCAACCCGACCTGCTGGCCGTGGCGTTCGACACGGCGGGTCCCACCCAGCGCCACGTCGAGTTCGAGGACTATAAGGCCCATCGGCCGCCCATGCCCGATCCCATGGTTCGCCAACTCCCCTACATCGAACGGATGGTGGAGGCGTTCAATATCCCGAAACTCGTGCTGAAGGGGTATGAAGCGGACGATTTGATCGGCACCATCACGCGCCAGGCCGAAGCGCAGGGGGTGGACGTCACCATCGTGACGGCCGACAAAGACATGCTCCAACTCGTCTCGCCGAACGTGACCGTGTTCGACACGTTAAAAAACAAGTTCTACCACGAGGCCGAAGTGCGTGAGCGCTTCGGCGTGGCTCCGGCGTTGGTGCCCGACGTGCTGGGCCTGATGGGCGACTCCACGGACAACATCCTCGGGGTCAAAGGAATCGGGGAAAAAACCGCGACCAAACTGGTGAGCGAGTTCGGGACCGTGGAGGACATTTTGGCCCGACTCACGGAAATCCCGCAGCCCAAAGTCCGCGCCGCGCTCGAACAACATGCCGACGAGGCGCGGCGCTCGCGCCGGCTCGCCACCATTGCCGTGGATTGCCCCGTCACGCTCGACCTCGCCCGGTTCAAACGCCAAGATCCGGACCAAGGCCTTCTGATCGCCCTGTGCCGCGAACTGGAGTTCACGTCGCTATTGAAAGCACTCACCCCCGCGTCATCTGCGCCTTCAGTCGTGGCGACCGTTGTGGACGGCGCCACGTTTGAACACGCGATGGAGCGCGGGTGCAAAGCCGGGCTCATCACGCTCGCCGCGGTGTGGAGCGACGGGCTGGCCGTGAATGCCGAGCCGACCGCGATGGCGTACGCCGTGGCCGGCGGGGAACACGGCGCCATCGACGCCGCTCAACACGCCGACCACGTGCGCCGCGGATTAACCGCGTTGCTGGGGGACGACCGCGTCACCATTCGCGGCCACAACGTCAAACCGCTGCTGGTCTGGGCGTTCGGACATGGGATCCCCGTGCGGGCCCGCTGGTGGGACACCATGCTCGCGGCGTATCTCTTGAATGCCAATCGGCCCGACCAACGGCTGGCGTCGGTAGCATTGGAATACCTGTCACAAACCATCGCGGCTTCAGACGGCCCGGACGCAGCCGACGACTGGTGCCGCGCGACCGAGGCCCTGACGGAGGACCTCGCGGCGCGCCTCACCGCGGACGGCCAGACCGACGTGCTGGAGCGGGTCGAACTCCCGCTCATCCCCGTCCTCGCCCGCATGGAAGCGCGCGGTATCCGCCTGGACGGGGATCTCTTGGCCTCCTTGAGCAAAGAACTGGACGTCCAGATGACAGGAATGATGCAGCGGCTCTTCACCCTGGCCGGCGGGGAGTTCAACGTGAACTCCCCCAAACAGCTCGCCGAGATCCTCTTCACCCGCCTCGGGCTGCCCACGTTCAAAAAGACGAAGACGGGGTACTCCACGGATGAAAGCGTGTTGACGCAACTGGCGACGCACCACGAGTTGCCCGCCGAAATCCTGGCCTACCGCCAGCTCTCGAAGTTGAAATCCACCTACGTGGATGCGCTGCCCGCGCTCATCAACCCGCGCACGGGGCGTATTCACACCACGTTCCACCAAGCGGTTGCGGCCACGGGACGGTTGTCCAGCAGCGATCCCAATCTTCAGAATATTCCGA
Source organism: uncultured Nitrospirota bacterium (assembly GCA_964570625.1). Lineage (GTDB taxonomy): Bacteria > Nitrospirota > Nitrospiria > 2-01-FULL-66-17 > 2-01-FULL-66-17 > JBFLXB01. The sequence goes on from CAZMYW010000009.1 coordinate 82,577, forward strand.
TCAAGGGTCCGATGGGCCCACGTATCCGCGCGGCGTTCCTGCCAGAGCCCGGATACACGCTGCTGTCCGCGGACTACAGCCAGATCGAGCTGCGCATTCTGGCGCATCTCTCGGGCGACGAGCGCCTGCTCGACGCGTTCCGCACCGACGGCGATGTCCACACCGACACCGCGCGGACCTTGTTCAACCTGCCCGCCTCGGAGATCACGCCCGCGATGCGGCGCGCGGCGAAAACCGTGAACTTCGGCATCATTTACGGCATTTCTCCCTTCGGCCTGTCCGACCAGCTCGGCATCTCACAAGCCGAGGCCAGACGGTACATCGACGAGTACTTCATCTACTTCGCGGGGGTGAAGCGTTTCGTGGAAGCCACGATCGAACAGGCCCGCGCCGACGGCCACGTCACCACCCTGTTGGGCCGCAAGCGACCGATCCCCGAGTTGGCCAGTCCCATCCCCGCGCAACGCAGCTTCGGGGAACGCAGCGCGGTGAACAGCCCGATCCAAGGCAGCGCGGCGGATATCATCAAACTCGCGATGATCAACATCGACCGGCGCTTGGAGCAGGACGGTCTGGATGCACGGATGCTGTTGCAGGTGCACGACGAGCTGGTGTTCGAGGTGGTGCCACGGGACGTCGATGCCCTGAAGGCCCTCGTCAAGACCGAGATGGAGGGCGCCTATCCGCTCGCGGTCCCGGTTCGGGTGGACATTGGCGTGGGCCCCAACTGGGCCGACGCGCACTGATTAGGTGCACGTCTCTTCCCCCCTTTAACAAAGGGGGGCGAGGGGGGATTTGCCCCGTGCTCAATTGTCGATCAGATCTCAAACAGGTCGCTCGACGTCTCCGCCAGGAAATGACCGAGAGCGAGCAGGTTCTCTGGTCGAGAGTGAGAAGACGACAGATCGCCGGTGTCCAGTTCTATCGCCAGCGGCCGATAGCCGACTTCGTCGTGGACTTCTATGCTCCACGTGCCAAGCTTGTTGTTGAGGTGGACGGATCACAGCACTTCGCTCCGGAAGGCACTCCAGGACACGCGTCGCGACACGATCCTCAAAGGGTTAGGCCTGCGCGTGTTGCGCTTTCACAGCGCGGAGGTTCTCCGGAACACCGATGCTGTCACCGAGGCCATCCTTGAGGCCGTGGTGGATGGCAGGCGGCAAATCCCCCCTCCCCCCCTTTTCCAAAGGGGGGGACACCACGGGACGTGAGTGAGTCATCTCCCTGCGCGTTCACCCCACGACGCGCGCCTTTCCGAATGGTTTGTTCCTCGCAGAGGGCCACTTTGGCTTCGAACCGCGATCGGCCTGCTGTTTCTTCCGTATACCGGCATGGTGCTGTCCTATACCGTGATCGGCGGAATGCTCACTCCGGTCGTTGCGTGGGACCGAGTCGGTGCGCTTCTCCTGGTGTATTTCCTGGGGCTGGGCATCGCCGCTCACGCGCTCGACGCGCTGGGCAGTCGTGGGATCAAGCCATGGGGCGAGGTCTTCTCACGCCGGCAATTGTGGGTGGCCGCCGCCGGCTCTCTGGTCGCGGCCTACGCGATCGCAGGGCACTACAGTTACTGGTACGTTCCGTGGCTTGCCCACATCGCCGTGATCGAAGGCTTTTTCGTGTTCGCCTACAATCTCGAGTGGTGGAACGGTCGATTCCACACCGACGGCTGGTTCGCGCTGTCCTGGGGCGCGCTGCCGGTTGTGGCCGGCGGCGTGATGCAGACCAACGGCGTGTCGCTCGCCCTGCTCATCATTGCGGGAGCCATGGCCGCACTGAGCGTCGTGGAGATCACGGCTTCTCGGGCTTACAAGACGCTCAAACGGATGCCAAATCGATCCGACGACGAGACCGCGTCGGCCGCACGATACGAACAGATCCTGAAAAGTATCAGCCTGGGAGTGATTGCGCTTGGTGTCGGCCTAGCCGTGTTTCGATTCACCCACGGCTGAATCGAGCCCGTTCAGAAACGGGCCAGATGCCAGGCGGAGCGAGCGCCCGCACCGCAGCGTACTGGGTCGTACGTGAGGAGCGGACGCGCAGCGACAACGCCGCAGATGGCCGTTTATGGACGGGCTCCCGGAGCACGAGCCGTGATGATGGCCGACCCACCCACCGTCTGCCACTCGAACCGGACATCACGGAAACCGCGCCGGTGCAACAGGTCGGTGAGTTCATCCGTCCAACGCGTCCGTTCGATCAATTCCGGGAGCCCATCGTAGATCACCTTCCACGCGGGGAAGATCCTCGACCCGATCGTCTGCAACGCCCAGAAATACCCGCGCCAGACCGCCAGCGCGATCTGATTCGGCGGCAGAGTGAAGTCGTGCATGATAAGGAGTCCACCCGGCTTCAGCCAGTCGAGGACTCGATCCACCAGCACCGGAAGGTCGGCGTATTTGGCGAGGTACGACGAGGTGACGACGTCGAACCGTTGGTCGGTGCTAAATTCCTCGGCGCGACTGAGCACGAACGTGATTCGTGGATCGGGATGTGCGACCAGCTTGGCCCGCGCGTGCTGCAGGTACTCGTCCCGGAGGTCTACGCCCACGATGCGTGCCGAGGGGAACGCCCGCGCAAACGAGAACGTGGAGATCCCGGTCCCGCACGCCAGATCCAGAATCGCACCCGGCTCGCCGGCCTGCTGGCGCGCCATCCGGACCATTCGCCGCTTCCACAGCGGGTCGATGCCCAGTGTGGCGACGCGGACCATGAAATCATAACTGGAACCGGTGCCGAGGAAGAATCGTTCGACCAGATCGAGACGGGGATCGGTCGACGCCACGGCGGGCGCTAGAACGCCAGACCCAACCGTAGGCCGAAGATATCTTGGTGCGATTCGGGTTGGAAGCAGCTCTGACGAACCGCCGGATTCGTCGAGTCGAAACACGTGACCGCGTTGCTGACATCGAGGCGCACTGCTTGCCAATAACCGGTGAGATCGATCGTCCCCTGGCGAAGACCGATCTCGAACGTCCACCCCGGATTCAATCCGTTCTCCACCGTCACTTGCTGACCTTCTACCAGCGACCCCGAGTCGATGTAGGCAATATCGGTCAGATCAATCGTTTCGCGCGCCCACAGCAGCGGGTCGATCGACACCGTGGAGCGAAACTTCAGCGTGTCGCCGAGGTCGTGTTCGATTCGCAAGCCGACGCGGCCGTAGATCTGCTGATAGTACTCGGGATAGCCGGTGGCACCGCCGATATCCCGCCACCACCAGCGGTACCCCAGACCGACGAACGTCTCGAGAAAACCCTTTTCAAAGGTCTCTCGCAGTCCCAGAGCCCCCTCCTGCGTGGTTCCCAGATACGTCGTGTCGGTCGTCACCGGCGTGAGCGTCCCGCTGATGAGGTCCTGATCAAAGGTATCGAACTCCACCTGACCCACCAGCAGTCGGAAGTCACCTCGTAACGTGAGCGCGGGAATGGAGGTCGAGGGGAACCCGCTGACGTACCCCCCGAATTGCAGCACCGGACCGGTCTCCTCGACTTCGAGCGAGCCCAAGTCCTCCACCCAGTGGTACGCCGCCACGCTGCCTTCCAGGCGATACTCCATGGCCATCGCGGGGACGACGCCAACCACAAGAACGACGGCTGCCGCGAACCAGACCAGCGGACTCTTCATTGCCTCTCCTCATCCAGACTCGGTCTGCGCGCCACTATAAACCATCCCCTTCCCAAGTCAAGACGTGTCCTCTCACCTTCTGTGGTCCGTGCGCTGGACGCGGAAGTCCTTTTGTTCTAAGGTAGCGCGAATCGCCCTCGGGATAGGCCGGAGAGCTCCATGCGTCACGTCATGCCGTATCTGCTGGTCGGAATCGGAGGCTTTCTCGGAGCCAACGCGCGCCTGCTCGTCGGCACCTGGGTCAGTTCGACCTTCGGCACGCGTTTTCCCCTCGGCACATTCGTCGTCAACGTGTCGGGCTGTTTTCTCATCGGCATCGTGGGCATGGTTATCGCCGACCGGCTGACCGCCAGGCCGGACCAGCTGCAGTCCCTGTTGGTGATCGGTTTTCTCGGCGCGTACACCACGTTTTCGGCCTTCGGATGGGAAAACCACGGGCTGCTGCTCAATGACCGCTGGCTGACCGCGCTGCTCTATATCGTCTCCAGCGTGGCGCTGGGCCTTGTCGCTGTTCGCCTGGGTGTCCTGGTCGCACGAGCCTGGTTCTGAGCCGCACCCTCGGCACCCCGCGCTGGACGGCGCCATACACTTCGTGACCAAGTTTACGTAGTGTTGGCGCTACGAATTGTATTCTGCTTGATTTTGGGCTATGTCTATTCCCGATGAATCCCCAACTGCCCCCGATAATCGCTGAACTGGTCGCTCGATTCGACCAGAACAGCGAGGCCTACCGGAACGCCGGCTATAACGAAACCCAACTTCGCCGCGAGTTCCTTGACCCGTTCTTTGAAGCTCTCGGATGGGACGTCTCCAACCGCGGCGGCCTTGCCGAAGCATACAAGGACGTCATCCACGAAGACGCCGTAAAGGTGGGCGGCGCGACCAAAGCCCCCGACTATTCCTTCAGGATCGGCGGCGCCAGGAAGTTCTTCGTCGAAGCGAAAAAGCCCGCCGTCAACGTCAAAGGAGACCCAGCCCCCGCGTATCAAGTCCGCCGGTATGCGTGGTCGGCGAAACTGTCGCTGTCGATCTTGACGGACTTCGAGGAGTTCGCGGTCTACGACTGCCGCAAACGCCCCAGCCCCAACGACAAGCCGTCCGCCGATCGCATTCTCTACATGACATACACCGAATACCTAAGCCGGTGGGACGAGATCGCGTCGATCTTCTCCAAGGACGCCGTGCTCAAAGGATCGTTCGACAAGTACGCTGTGTCCGAACGTAAGCGCGGAACCGCAACGGTCGATAGAGAGTTCCTTGCCGAGATCGAAGGTTGGCGCGACGCGCTCGCGAAAAATCTGGCGCTCCGTAATCCTTCGCTGTCCGTGCACGACTTGAACTTCTCGGTTCAGCGGACGATTGATCGGATCATTTTTTTACGGATCTGCGAAGACCGTGGCGTTGAGACATACGGTGAACTCCGCGCACTGCTCAACGGGGAGAACACCTACGGCCGCCTCGGTCACTTGTATCGGATTGCGGACGAGCGCTACAACTCGGGTCTGTTCCATTTTCAGCCGGAGAAGGGGCGGGCTGAAGCGCCGGATCAACTCACCCCGGGACTCCAAATCGACGACAAGGCCCTGAAGGACATCATCAAGAGCCTGTATTACCCGGAAAGCCCGTACGAATTCTCCGTCTTCCCCATCGAAATTCTCGGCCAAGTCTATGAGCAGTTCCTCGGGAAAGTCATTCGGCTCACGCCTGCCCGCCATGCCAAAATCGAGGAGAAACCCGAGGTTAAGAAAGCCGGCGGCGTCTACTACACGCCGGCGTATATCGTGGACTACATCGTCAAGCAAACAGTCGGCAAACTGTGCGAGGGCAAAACGCCCAAGCAGATCGCCAAACTCCGGATTCTCGACCCCGCCTGCGGGTCGGGCTCATTCTTAATAGGAGCGTATCAATACCTAGTGGACTTTCACCGCGACTGGTACCTAACCGATGGGCCCGAAAAGCACACCAAGGAGGTCTACCGAGGTGCGGGAGGGCAATGGCACCTGACGACGCAGGAAAAGAAACGCGTCCTGCTCAATAACATTTATGGCGTGGACATAGACCCGCAGGCTGTGGAAGTGACCAAACTAAGCCTGCTCCTGAAAGTCTTGGAGGGGGAGAACCAAGACACACTCTTGCGGCAGCTGAAGATGTGGCACGAACGGGCGTTGCCAGATTTGGGCCTCAACATCAAGTGCGGCAACAGCCTCATTGCGCCTGATTACTACACAGGGCAACTTCTTCCCAACGAGGACGAGAGGCGTAGAGTCAATCCATTTGCCTGGAGCACCGAATTTCCAGAAACTATGAAAGGCGGCGGTTTCGACGCCGTGATCGGGAACCCCCCGTATGGTTTTCATCAAATACACAACGATCAAGTGAAGGCTTATTTCAAATCTCACTTTGTAGTTTCTGAAGGGAGTTTTGAACACTATTTTCTCTTCTACGAAGCTTCATTGAAATTACTGAGGAGCGGGGGACTGCATGGTTTTATCGTCCCGGTCACTTGGCTAACTATTCCTTCAGCGCATTCGTTACGCAAGTTCATCTTGGATAACTTTGCCATACATGAAATCACCTGGCTGCCAGAACTCGTATTCTCAAACGCACAAGTCAATACGCTCGTGTCGATAATTTCACGAGTCCCTCAGAAAAACGTCCGCGTAAAGATTTATGACTCGCTGGGTTTCCAGAATAGTCCCAAGGAGGAGTTCATCACCGATCAGGCGCGTTTCGTAAGAGCGGGCTATTTCGTTGGAATTTTCGAGACCGCGTCTGATGCCATCTTGTTAGATAAGATCTCTAAGATTACTATTCCCCTGATTAAGTTGGCCCGGCCATGCTCAGGGTACAATCCGTACGAAGTGGGGAAAGTTACGCCATCTCAGGCCCCTTGAAAGTGGCGCAGAATCCCTTGCCGATTTCCTGGCTTGGGTAGACTGGCGCTTTCAGTGGATTCACCCGTTTCGCGACTTCAACGGAAGGATCGGCCGCGTGCTGCTCGCGACTGTGCTCTACAAACTTGCGCTCCCACACGTCGTGACCGCCCCACTCGCTGAGGACACCCACCGGGTTTATCTCGAGGCTCTTCGTGCTGCCGACGAAGGCGATCTCAGCCCACTGACACACGTCTGGATCAATCGTTTATCCGACGCACTGCCTCCGCAATCCTGATAGCGACCGCCATCGTCTCTGCACAGTCGCCCTTTACGAAGCCCGGTAGGTGTCGTACAGTCGGATCAATGGGACTCGACACACACGTTGACGGCGTCATCGAACCGATCTCGTACGATGGGGTCGGCATGGCGGAGCCGCAGGGCGAGCAACGGGCCCCGGACCACGAGCTGCTGGACGCCTACTCGCGCGCGGTCACGGGCACGGCGGATCGCGTAAGTCCCTCGGTGGTCAATATCGACGTGCACCGCCAAGTGACCGCACCGGGCGGTCGCTCGCAGCGCGGCTCATTCGAGCCCCAGGGAAGCGGATCGGGGTTTCTCTTCACCCCCGACGGCTTCATTTTGACCAACAGCCACGTGGTACGCGGCGCGGATCGGTTGGCCGTGACGTTATTCGACGGTCGTCACGCGGAAGCGGACCTGGTCGGCGACGATCCGGACACGGATCTGGCCGTGATCCGCGTGGACGGGCCGGGGCTCCCCGCCGTGACGTTCGCCGACTCACACGCGCTCCGCGTGGGACAATTGGCGATCGCCATCGGTAACCCGTACGGCTTTCAATGTACGGTCACGGCCGGCGTGGTCAGCGCGCTTGGCCGCTCGCTTCGATCGACCTCCGGACGGCTGATCGACAACGTGATCCAGACCGACGCGGCGCTCAACCCCGGCAACTCCGGCGGTCCGCTGGTGGACAGCCGCAGCCGGGTGATTGGCGTGAACACCGCGGTCATTCGCCCAGCTCAGGGGATTTGTTTTGCGATCGGCATCAACACCGCGGCGTTCGTGGCGGGCCGACTGATCAAAGACGGCCGCATCACGCGCGGCTACCTGGGTCTCGCAGGCCAAGACACGCCCCTGCACCGTCGCGTGGTGCGTTTTCACGAACTCGCGGTCGAGCGCGGCATCCTGGTCGCGTCGGTTGAGCCCGACAGCCCGGCCGAACGTGCGGGCGTGCTCCCGGGCGATGTCATCGTCGCCTTCGCCGAACACCCGGTTGACGGGATCGACTCGCTCCATCGGCTGCTGGTCGACACCGCCGTGGGTGTCGCCTCGACTCTGACGCTGATCCGAAGGACCGACAAACTTACGATGAGGATCGTCCCGGAAGCCTCCCGGCTTCGCCAGTAAGTCCGCGGAATCAGCGGCGTCACCCCGAGGCCCCGTGCCTTCATGACGAATGACTGACCAGGAGGACACCGATCTCGACGAACTGCTCGGCCGCACGCGCTGCGCACGGTGCGGGCAGATCCTCCACGGGGAAATCGAATGCCCGTTCTGCGCCAACTTTCCCGAACCGTCGCACGCCCATCGCCTGCCGACGTGGGTTTTTGTCACGGCGTGTTTTCTCACCTCTCCGCTCAGTCTGCCGGTGGTGCTCTCGACCAAGCGGCTCACCGGTCCGCAAAAGGCCCTGGCCGCGTCAGGCATGCTGGGGTGGTTCGGCCTGTGGTGGATCTAACAGGCTGCTGAAAAAGTCCGTCTGCGGCGTTCTCGGTCGTCGGAAATCCTCGCGTACGACCCAGTACGCTCCGGGTTCCTCCTCCCTGCGGCCTTGCAGCCGGAACTTTTTGAGCAGCCTGCTGTACCTTCGAGGTTTTCAGTATCCTGTGGATTGCTTGACAGGCTTTCTGTACCGCCCGTAGAATCGTTCTCCGACGCGGCGCAGACAGACATGGCTCAGACTTCACCGGAATTAACCGTCATCGGCGGCGGCTTGGCGGGCTGCGAAGCCGCCTGGCAGGCGGCCGAGCGCGGCGTCACCGTCGCGCTGTACGAGATGCGGCCGACGCGGCCCACCGCCGCGCACAAGACCGATCAACTCGCGGAACTGGTCTGCTCCAACTCGTTGGGCTCATCGGAGATCACCAACGCGGCTGGGATCTTGAAGGAAGAAATGCGGCGACTGGGCTCGCTCGTGGTCCGCGTGGCCGACACCTGCCGCGTGCCGGCCGGCGCGGCCCTGGCGGTGGATCGCACGGAATTCGCGGCGCGCATCACCAAGGAAATCTCCACGCATCCGAATATCACCGTCCGGCGCGAGGAGATGCCGGAGGTCCCCGCCGACGGCCCCGTGATCGTTGCCACCGGTCCGTTGACGTCCGACACGCTGGCCGGGTCGCTCAAGAAACTCACCAAAGCCGAACGCCTGTATTTCTTCGACGCGATTTCGCCGATCGTGGACGGCGACACCGTCGACCGATCGGTCGTGTTCGCGGCGTCGCGCTACAACAAGGGCGGCGACGATTACCTCAACTGCCCGATGACCGAGGCCGAATACGACGTCTTCTACGCGGCGTTGATCGCGGCGGAAAAGGTACCGGTCCGGGAATTCGAGAAAACGCCGTACTTCGAAGGCTGTATGCCGATCGAGGTCCAGGCGGATCGCGGCCGGCAGACCCTGCTCTTCGGTCCTATGAAACCGGTCGGCCTGGTCGATCCGCGCACGGGTAAACGCCCCTTCGCCGTGGTGCAGTTGCGGCCGGAAGACATGCACGGCCAATCGTACAACCTGGTGGGGTTTCAGACCAAACTCAAGTGGCCGGAGCAAAAACGCGTGTTCCGCTTGATCCCGGGGTTGGCGCAAACGGAGTTTTTGCGCTTCGGGAGTCTGCACCGCAACACGTTCATCAACGCGCCGTTGTTGCTTCGCGAGACCCTGCAACTCCGGTACGATCCGCGGATCTTCTTTGCGGGCCAGATCGTCGGCGTGGAAGGGTATACCGAATCGGCGGGCATGGGCTTGTTGGCGGGGATCAACGCGGCGCATCTGCTGCAACACAAGCCGCTGCTCATCCCGCCGCCGACCACCACGCTGGGAACCTTGATCACGTACCTTACCACCAGCGACCCTCGGCACTTCCAACCCATGAACGTCAACCTGGGCCTGTTCCCGCCGCTCCCCGCTCGCATCGTGCAGCGGGACGTGCGACGGCAGAAGATCGTTGACCGCGCGTTGGCCGACCTCGACCGGTGGAAGACCCAGTCACTCGCGTCTTAACGATCCTTGAAACGGAGCGCGCGGCGTCGCCCGAGACCCTTCGGGCCTACCGGTCCGATCTCCGGCAATTCGCGGCGTTTCTGCGCGACCCTGATCAAACGATGGATGCCTCAACGCCTTCGGACGATCGGCCCCTCGCCGATCCTGCGCGGCTCGTGGCGGTCACTCGTCTGGACATCCGCGGGTACCTCGCGTATTTGAATCGGCGCGGGGTGAAGAAGTCGTCGGTCATGAGAAAACTGGCTGCCATCCGCACGTTGTACCGCTATTTGTGGCGCGACGGCACCATCCCGACCAGCCCGGCCCTCGGGGTTTCGACCCCGAAACAAGACAAGCCGTTGCCGCGGGCCCTGTCGGTTGATGCGGCCAAGGCCGTCGTGGAAACACCGCAGGGGACCGGCGCGCGCGCGGTGCGTGATCGCGCGGTCCTCGAGACCTTCTATTCCACCGGCGCGCGGTTGTCCGAGTTGACGGCCCTCAACGTGGGCGACATCGAATGGGAGGCCGGGGTGGTGCGATTGTTCGGCAAAGGGCGCAAAGAGCGGATCGTCCCCATCGGTTCCAAGGCCTTGTCCGCGATCCGCGCCTACCTCGACGCGCTGCCGAGCCGGCACAACGGGGCGCTCTTCATCGGAGAGTCCGGGCGCCGGTTGTCGAGCCGCACGATCGCACGCATCGTCACCGCCGCGGGGCGCACCGCGGGCGAACCGGAGACCAGCCCGCACACGTTGCGGCACAGTTTCGCCACCCACTTGCTCGAAGGCGGCGCGGATCTCCGCGCGATCCAGGAAATGCTGGGCCACGCGTCGCTCGCTACCACCCAGCGCTACACCCACCTGACGGTCGATCACTTGATGAACGTGTACGACAAGGCCCATCCCCGGGCGCGGCGCAAAGTCTCATGACCTTGCGCATCCGATCGACCACGGTGTTGTGCGTGCGCCTCGACGGCGAGGTCGCCATGGGGAGCGACGGCCAGGTGACCATGGGCACCACCGTGATGAAGTCCAACGCGCGTAAGCTCCGGCGGATGGGCAACGACAAGGTCATCGCGGGTTTTGCCGGGTCCACCGCCGACGCGCTGGCGCTGTTCGACAAGTTCGAGACCAAGCTGTCCGAGTACCGCGGCAATCTCAGCCGAGCGGCCGTGGAGTTGGCCAAAGATTGGCGCACGGATAGGGTCCTTCGCCGCCTCGAGGCGTTGCTCGCGGTCGCGGATCTGACCAGCTCCTTGCTGATCTCAGGCACCGGAGACGTGATCGAACCCGAAGACGGCATTTTGGCGATCGGATCGGGCGGACCGTACGCCCTGGCCGCGGCGCGCGCTCTGTCGGGCCAGCCGGGCCTGACCGCGGAAGTTATCGTGACCCGCGCCATGACCATCGCGGCGGGCATCGACATCTACACCAACGATTCCATCGTCCTGGAAACGCTGAAGGGATAGATCCGGTGGAACCATCCGCACACGACCTCCCGGAACCCACTCAGACGATCGACGATCATACGCCGCGACAGATCGTGGAAGCGTTGGATCGCTACGTGGTCGGGCAGAAGGCCGCGAAGCGCATGGTGGCGATCGCGCTGCGTAACCGGTGGCGCCGGCGTCGCCTCGCGCCGGATCTGCGCGACGAGGTGCTGCCCAAGAACATCATCATGATGGGGCCCACCGGCGTGGGCAAAACCGAAATTTCGCGACGGCTTGCCAAACTCGCGCGTGCCCCGTTCTTGAAGGTCGAAGCGTCGAAATTCACCGAAGTGGGATACGTGGGGCGGGACGTGGAGTCGATGGTCCGGGACCTGGTGGAGTTGGCGATCACCATGGTCAAGACCGAGTCGACCGAACGCGTCAAAGACAAGGCCGCCAAACAGGCGGACGACCGCCTGCTCGATCTGCTGCTGCCTCCGCCCACGCTGCGGCCCCCCAGCGGTGTCTACGACCCCACCCGGGACCCCGCAGCGCCGCAGGGCTACTCGGATTCGTACGACCAGACCCGCGAGAAACTCCGCCAACAACTCCGCGACGGCAAGCTCGAAGAACGGACCGTTGAAGTGGAGGTCAAGGAAAAATCGCCCACGCTGCCGGTCGGCGTGATCTCCAACGTCGGGATGGAGGAGATGGAGAGCAGTCTGCGCGACATGCTGGGCAACTTCTTCCCCGGGAAGAAGAAACCACGGAAAATGACGGTGGCTGAAGCGCGCCAGGTGCTGGCGCAAGAGGAAGCCACCAAGCTGATCGATATGGATGAGGTGTCGCGCGAGGCGATTCGCCGCGCGGAGCAGGACGGCATCATTTTCCTGGACGAAATCGACAAGATCGCCCGGCGCGAGCATGGCATGGGCCCCGACGTGTCGCGGGAGGGAGTGCAGCGCGACCTCTTGCCGATCGTCGAAGGTTCCACGGTCACCACCAAACACGGACCGGTCAAGACCGACCACATCCTGTTCATCGCGGCCGGGGCGTTTCACATCAGCAAGCCGTCGGATTTGATTCCGGAGCTGCAGGGGCGGTTTCCGCTGCGCGTTGAACTCGACCCGCTGACCAAAGACGACTTCGTCCGGATCCTCACCGAACCCCGCAACGCGCTGATCCGCCAGTATGTGGCCCTGCTGGCCACCGAAGGCATGGATCTGTCGTTCACGGCCGACGCGATCGAAGAAATCGCCTCGATCGCCGTGTTGGCCAACGACCGGATGGAAAACATCGGCGCGCGCCGACTCTTCACGGTCATGGAGCGCCTGCTGGACGTGGTCTCGTTCGACGCCCCCGAGCTGACGGACAAAAAACTCGCCATCGACGCGGCATACGTCAAGAAATCGTTGGCCGATGTCGTGAAAGACCAGGACTTGAGCCGATATATCCTGTAGCCGTATGCTTAACCTTGCCACAGCGAAGCCCGTTCAGGAATACGCCAGCTGCCAGGCGCGGCGAGCACCGGAGCGCAGCGTACTCAGTGCGTACGTGAGCACCGGAAGCGCAGCGGCAACGCCGCAGATGGCTATTCATGGACGGGCTCATAGTTCATGAAGCGACTGATCGAAAAAGCCACCACCCTGGTGGAAGCCCTTCCGTATATACGGGCATTTGCGGGCAAAACCGTGGTCATCAAATACGGCGGCAACGCGCAGATCGATGACGCGCTCAAGGCCGGGTTCGCCGAAGATGTGGTGCTGATGAAGTACATCGGCGTCAATCCGGTGGTGGTTCATGGCGGAGGCCCGCAAATCTCCGAGATGATGAAACGTCTCGGCAAAGAGCCCCGGTTCGTGGACGGCGTGCGTGTGACCGACCGCGAGACCATGGAGATCGTGGAAATGGTCCTGGGCGGGGTGATCAACAAGGAAATCGTGGAACTCATCTCGCGGCACGGCGGACGAGCCGTGGGGCTCAGCGGGAAAGACGGCCGGTTGATCACCGCCAAACCCCTCAAGCCCACGGGCGCCAAACGCGTGGATCTGGGACAGGTGGGCGACGTCGAATCGATCGACCCGCAACTCCTGAACGGGCTGACGTCGAACCGCTACATTCCGGTGATCGCGCCCATCGGCGTGGATCGCAAGGGCCGGACGTACAACATCAACGCCGACCTGGTGGCCAGCGCGGTCGCCCGCGCGCTGAAAGCCGAAAAACTCTTGGTCCTGACGGACGTCACCGGCATCAAAGACGCCAAGGGTCGGCTGATCCCCACGCTTTCGCGCAAAGAGATCCAACGGTTGATCAAAGCCGGCACCATCACCTCCGGCATGCTCCCCAAGGTCCAGGCCTGCCTCACCGCGGTGGAAGGCGGCGTGGCCAAAGCCCACATTATTGACGGCCGCGTGCCGCATGCCTTATTGTTGGAAATCTTCACGAAGGAGGGCATCGGCACCGAAATCATCGCCTGATTGTTTTCGCGCATGCCCGCCAAGTCTGGCCGTTGAGAGGAGGCCAGATGCCAGGCGGAGCAAGGAAGCCTCCCGGAGCGTACTGAGTCGTACGTGAGGATAGGCTTCCGCAGCGACAACGCAGCAGATGGCCCCCTATCGACGGATCAGACGCCGAAGTGGTGGAATGGCAGACACGGCGGACTCAAAATCCGCTGAGCGCAAGCTCGTGGGGGTTCAACTCCCCCCTTCGGCACCAACCTTTCTTTCGTCCTCCGACTCCTGACGTGTAACCCCCAAACCAGCCCCCAGCGGCCGCACGACTAGCCGAATTCCCTTCGAGTGTTATGATTTCGCATGGTGTCGCGAGACGTGATGAGTCAGTTACACAGTTGTCGAGGGTCCAGACTGTATCTTCTGAGTCTGTTGATCGTTGCGGGAAGTCTTGTTGCAGGCTGCGCTTCGCTGACCCAGCAGCAGGCAGAACAGCAGGTTGCCGGCCAAAAGGTCCAGGATGCCCTGACCAAACAAACCGCCACGAATCAAGAACTGGAAGCGAAACTCGCCAAACTCCAGTTGGTCGTGCTGGAAAATGACGCCAAAAACAAAGAACTCGGCCGCAAACTCGATGAAGCCATTTTAGAAGTGGTCCGGGCCAAAGCAAAACTGCGAAGTTTGGAGAGCAAGGCAGAGGCGGTTTCAACGCTCGCGGAAGGAGAGATCGCGCTCAAAGCATTGAAGGCGAGTGGTTCAGGATCCGCCAACGACCCTGACTTCCTCCAGGCCGAACAGCTCCTGAAGGCGAGCGGCTTGGAATTGAAGAAAGAGAACTACGGAGGGGCCTTGTACCTCGCCACCCAGGCGAAAAGCACCATCAATCAGGGTCAGGAGCGATCCACCGGACGGGACAAGACGCCCATGTTGGCGGGCGAGACGGCATTCGCCACACCTCTCCCGCTTCGACTGGTCAGCGCGAGCAAGGTCAGAGAAGGCCCGGGTCTGGATTTCAAGGTCCTGATCACGCTGCCGGACGGCACAGCGCTCGATGGCCATTCTTACAAGGGACCGTGGGTGCGGGTGAGCACCGATGACGGTCGCGGCGGCTGGGTGTACTACAGTCTGATCGACGCGCGATAACGACGGGTTCGGTCGGTCATCCGACCACTTCAACGCCCGGCTGTCGATGTTTGCCGGCAACCACCACTCGGTTTCGTCCGTTTCGTTTGGCTTGATACAACGCATCGTCCGCGCTGGCCACGATCGTTTCCGGCGTTGTGCCATGTGCGGGAAACGCCGCCACGCCGATACTGACCGTGACCGCCACGCTTTTTCCGGTGTTTTTCGGCACGACCGCGATCACCCGCTCCCTAATCCGCTCCGCAACCTCGACCGCCTTGTCGATTGCCGCTTCCGGCAGCAGGATGATGAACTCATCACCGCCGTAACGTGACGCATGATCCATGGTGCGTAACGACTGCATGAAAATGACGCCGATTTGCTTCAATAACGCGTCCCCCGCCTGGTGACCCAACGTGTCGTTGTACTCCTTGAAGTGGTCGGCGTCGATCATCGCCACGGAAAACTGGTGGTTGTTGCGCGTGGCGCGAGCCACCTCACTCTCCAACACGTCCATAAAGTGTTTGCGGTTGTGGAGTCCGGTCAGGCTGTCGGTGATGGACAGCGTCTGCAACTCCTTGTTCTTTTCGGTCAGTTCTTCCTGGCCTTGGCGTAAACGTCCTACCATATTATTGAAAGCTTCGGTCACATATCCCACCTCGCCGCGACTGATGACGGGGAGCTGCACGTCGAGATCGCCGGCCGCGACTTTGGCGGCTCCGCCCGCCAGGCGTTCAAGGGGACGAACGATCGTGAGCACCAGGACATACGCGGCCAGACCGATGGCGAAAAGTAGACCCACACAGATGGCCAGGGTCAGAACCCGGATTCGAACGATCTGAACATACACTTCTTCCTTGCCGATCTGGGCCACAACCCCCCAATCCACCTGCGACATACGCCTCATGACACCGATGACCTTTTTCCCATGGGCGTCAGAGTATTCGCGTAACATCGAATCCGTTTCGGATTCGGTTCGCGAGGAAGCTGCATTGAAAGGATGTTTGGCGTTCGCGAGTTCCGACGCGGTCCAGGCGGACCCCGCGATCAACGCTCCATCTTGTGCGACCAAGGAAGACTGACCCGTCTTACCGAGCCTCGACTGGTTGAGGACCTTGTCAACGGCGTCAAAGTTCAGCTTCACGGCGAGGGCACCCAAAAAGCGACCGTCCTGAGCTTTGATCGGTACGGCGATCAACATGACCATCTTGTTGAGCGCTTCGTCTCGATAAGCCTCCCCCATAATCGGCGTATCGACTTTGGCCCGTTTCTGCCAGTCGGGCGGAAAACTCACGGTGCCAGCCTGCTTGGCGCTGGTGGCGATTGTGAGCGTCTTGGCGCTGACAACCACCAGCTCTTCGTAGTCGACGAATTTCTCCCGGACTGACTTGAGGTAGTCGTTGAGACGATGGAGCGCCGGTGTCTTTGCGCCCGTCGCAGGGCCCACACGGATTACCTTGTCCAGGTTCTCCGATACCTCATATGAGCTGGAAAACACCCGAACTTCGTACAAACGCTCTTTCAACCACAAATCGAGTTCTCGGACGCTCTGACTCGTGATGTCTTGAAGTTCCTTGGCAACCTTCTCCGTGAGAAACTTGTTCGCATAGACATAAAAGAGCCATCCGATGGTCAACGACGGGATGAGGGTGGCGAGCAGAGAGAAAATCAGCACCTTTCTCTTGATATTATCGAGACGAATGCGATGCAGCACATTCGCCAGCATCTCTTCCCAGGAGAACACGGGCGCCTCGTTATGGTGGGTTGTGGCCATGGTGCGCAACGATGAGGCCTAGTGTAGAGCGTGTGGAGTCGCTGTCAACCTTCTCCGCGCTCGGCCCACCCGGTTCCCGGGGAACGTCGCATCAACACACCTGGCCGAAATTATTGCGAGTGCTATGATTGCACACGGGGTCACGAGACGTGGGCAAGGACACACATATCACACGCGACACGCGGTGGGGAGAGCGAGTCACTCTCCGCACCCCGGTGACGATTCGATGGGAAGAGCGCGATCGTCCCGGCGTGATCCATCATCTCAGCGTCTCGGGCTGCTTCGTCGAAACCGCGTTCCCCTATCCGGCGGGCACGACCTTGCATCTCTTCTTTCGGCTGGAGCCGGAAATCGTCTTGATCGAGATCGACGCTCGGGTCGTGATGCGAAACCTCGGCGGGCTCGGCCTCAGGTTTTTGTACACGGAAGAGGAAACCCCGTTGCGGATCAAACGCTGGGTCGACTCGCACGCCCCGTCCCGCGGCGTGCTCCGCTGATCCATCTCCCCGCTTGACACGGGGAAACAGCTCTCCGTACTCTCTCCCCGCACATGCTGACGGCCTCAACTATGCTTGCGCTCGGCACCACGGCCCCGGCCTTTCACCTGCCCGACACGACCGGGCGAGTGGTGAGCCGGGACGACTTCAAGGCGGCGCCGGCCCTACTGGTCGCGTTCATCTGTAACCACTGCCCGTACGTCAAACACATTCGCAGCGGGTTGAC
Organism: uncultured Nitrospirota bacterium; assembly: GCA_964570625.1. Classification (GTDB taxonomy): domain Bacteria; phylum Nitrospirota; class Nitrospiria; order 2-01-FULL-66-17; family 2-01-FULL-66-17; genus JBFLXB01. The sequence continues at coordinate 99,846 of CAZMYW010000009.1, forward strand.
GGCCTTTGCCCGGGAGTATCAGGGCAAGGGCCTCGCCATGGTGGGCATCAACAGCAACGACGCGGCAGATTATCCCGAAGACAGTCCGAAGAAGATGGCCGAAGAGGCCAAGGCGGCAGGGTATGTCTTTCCATACCTATACGACGAGACGCAGGACGCGGCCAAGGCGTACCGCGCGGCGTGCACCCCGGACTTCTTCCTATTCGACTCCAACCAACGCCTGGTGTACCGAGGGCAATTTGACGACTGCCGTCCCGGCAACGATGTCCCGGTGACGGGTAAAGACTTGCGAGCAGCCTGTGACGCTGCCCTCGCCGGAAAATCCGTTCCCTCCGCCCAAAAACCCAGCGCAGGATGCAATATCAAGTGGAAACGGGGGAACGAACCGAACTACGTCCGGTAGGAGCCTGTCCATGAAGGGCCATCTGCGGCGTTGCCGCTGCGCAGCCGGTGCTCACGTACGCACCCAGTACGCTGCGCTCCGGTGCTCACGGCGCCTGGCATCTGGCGCCTTCCTGAACAGGCTTACAGTGGCAGTTATTCAGCCAAACTAGCAGCCACGACCTTCGAATAATTCGGGCTACGTCGGGCAGATGATCTTACCCTGGTCGGGATTGACTATTCCGTCGCTATAGTCGATCGGCACGTCGATCACGGTGGGCACACGCTGGGACAGGGCGTCCTTGAGCAACCCGGCAAAGTCATCGGCGTTCTTCACGCGGTAACCCTTGGCACCGAACGATTCGGCCAGTTTCACCAGGTCTGGGTTCCCGAAGTCGATGCCGAACGGCGCGCCGAACTGGCGCTGCTGTTTCCAACGGATCAGCCCGTACCCGTCGTCTCGAAACACCACGACCACGAACGACGTGCCGAGCCGCACCGCGGTTTCGAGTTCTTGCACGTTCATCAAAAATCCGCCGTCTCCGCAGACCGCGACCACGCGACGCGTAGGGTCGAGGAGCGACGCGGCGATCGCGCCCGGGAGCGCAATGCCCATCGACGCGAAGCCATTCGAGATCAAGACGGTGTTGGCTTCGTAGGCGGGAAACAACCTCGCCACCAGAAGCTTATGCGCGCCCACGTCGCTGATCACCACGTCGTTGCGGCCCAGCGCGCGCCGCAGGTCGCGTAACACCCGCGCGGGTTTCATGGGCATGGCGTCGGCATCCGCGTCGCGACTGAGATCACGGAGGATGGCCTCCCGCAGTCGCGCCGGGTACCCACGATCATGCGCCCGTGTCACCTCACCGTGCAACAACTCCAACGCCTCGCGGACGTCGCTCACCACCTCCACCTCCGGCTGGTACATGGCGTCGGTTTCCGCGGACGTGAAATCGATGTGGATGATCGGCTTGTCGCCCTGCGGATTCCAGTGATCCGGCGCGTATTCGATCTGGTCATACCCCACGGTGATGATCAGGTCCGCCGCGTCGAAGCCGCAGGACACGAAGTCTCGCGCCTGCAGGCCGATCGACAGCAACGACAACGGGTGATCCCCCGGAATCGCGCCTTTGGCCATGAAGGTGTTGGCCACCGGAATCGAGGTCTTTTCAGCAAACACCAGCAATTCTTTGGACGCGTTGCCGCGAATCACCCCGTTGCCCGCGAGGATGATCGGGTGCCGGGCCTTGTCGATCAGTTCCGCGGCCGCGCGAAGGGACGGCCGATCCGGTGAGGGCCGTCGTGCGATGCGGCTCGTCAGCGGGGCCCCGTCGGCCTGATCACCCGCCACATCTTCGGGCAACTCGATGTGGCAGGCCCCCGGCTTTTCCGCCTGGGCGGTTTTAAACGCGTGGCGCACGACCTCGGGAATGACCGACGCGCGCTCCACGCGGGTGTTCCACTTGGTCAGCGGGCCGAACACCTCCACGATGTTGACGTACTGGTGCGATTTCTTGTGCACGCGCTCCAAACCGGCCTGGCCCGTGATCGCCACCAGCGGCGCGTGATCCAGGTTCGCGTCGCCGATCCCGGTGGCCAGATTCGTCGCGCCCGGGCCCAGCGTGGCCAGGCACACCCCGGCTCGCCCGGTCAGCCGCCCGTACACGTCCGCCATAAACGCCGCGCCCTGCTCGTGCCTGGTGGGGATAAATCGAATCCGCGATCGGGACAGGGCGTCCAACAGGTCCATGTTCTCTTCGCCGGGAAGCCCGAAGATATACTCCACGCCCTCGGCCTCTAGACAGCGGACAAAGAGTTCGGACGCAGTCATGAGGCCTGCTCCTCTTCTTTGGTCGCGCGAAAAATCGGAGACGCATGATGATGCACCATCAACCACTGCCGACTACGCCGCTCGAACACATTGGTGGCCAACACCTGACTGGCGTGTTCTTCGTCGGCCTGGCGGCTGGTGATTTCCTCCACACACACGAGCCACGCCAGGTCGCCCTGGATCGAGACGTGCAGCAGATGTGGCGTGAAGGTCATGGCGGAGGTGTGGTTGAAGATGCGCACCCACCCGTCCCGCACGTCGGGCCAACCCGACAACGGTCCCCACCCGGGATGGATGCACTGGACCGCCGCGGTGGTGAGCCACACCGATTCCATTTCCTTGATGTCCAGGCTCTGGAAGGCGCGGTAGAACCGATCGTTCGCAGCCAACACCGCCTCTTCCTCCGCCATCCAATCGGTCATGAACGCCCCTTGGACTTGCTCGCGCGTGGCTTGGCAATCACCTGCAATGCGCCCTGCGCCGCTGCGGCAAACGCGATACCCTGATCGTCCAAGGCCTTGCGCGTTTCCTCGTAGTCCCGGTCGTTTCCATACGCCAGCAACAGCATCTTACACGTATCACAGGTCGCCACGTCGCGGTGCCGTTTAAGATAACGCTTGGCCGAGGCTTGGCAACAAGGGGACAACACCGACTCGCCCATCACTCTCCGATGATCTTCACGAGCACGCGTTTTTTCCGGCGTCCGTCGAACTCGGCGTAGAAGATCTGCTCCCAGGTCCCGAAATCCAGTTTTCCCGCGGTGATCGCCACCACGACTTCGCGACCCATCACCTGCCGTTTGATGTGTGCGTCCCCGTTGTCCTCACCCGTGAGGTTGTGCCGGTACTCCCCCTTCTGCGGCACCAGCCGTTCCAAAAACGATTCGTAGTCGGCCAACAATCCCGATTCATCGTCATTGATGTAGACGCTGGCGGTGATGTGCATGGGATTGACCAGGCACAAGCCCTCTTTGACGCCGCTCTTGATGATCGCGGCCTCCACTTGCGGCGTGATGTTGAGGAACTGCCGGCGCGTAGGCGTCTGAAACCAGAGTTCTTCGCGATAACTTTTCATGGAGGGATCGGGGTTGGTCTTCGGTTACCCTGCGCGTGTATAATGCCACCGACCCTGGGGGAACGCAATGGCGGGCAATACCTTCGGACAGGCGTTTCGTCTCACCACCTTCGGCGAAAGTCACGGCGCGGCGCTGGGCGTGATCGTGGACGGCTGCCCCGCCGGCCTGCCGCTGACGGTCGAGGAGATTCAGCGCGACTTGGACCGGCGGAAGCCCGGACAAAGCCTGCTGACCACCCAACGACTAGAGAGCGATCGAGTCGAAATCCTCAGCGGCGTCTTCGAGGGCCATACCACCGGCACCCCGATCGGCATGATCGTGCGCAACGAAGACGCGCGCGAGCAGGACTACAGCCGGATCAAAGACCTGTTCCGGCCCGGCCACGCCGACTACACCTATTGGAAGAAATACGGCCGCAGAGATTACCGCGGGGGCGGCCGCGCGTCAGCGCGAGAAACCATCGGCCGCGTGGCCGCCGGCGCCATCGCGCGCAAGGTATTGGCCGGTCACGGCATGGCCGTCATCGGGTACGTCATCCAGGTCGGCCCGGTGAAAATCTCGAAAAAGGATCTGTCGGTCATCAACCAGAACGCGGTATTCTGCCCGGACCACGAGGCCGCGGAGAAAATGACCCAGGTGATCAAAGACGCGCAAGCGGCCAAAGATTCCGTGGGCGCGATGGTGGAGATCGTGGCGCGCGGCGTGCCCGCGGGCCTGGGTGAACCCGTGTTCGACAAACTCGACGCCGAGCTGGCCAAGGCCATGATGTCCATCAACGCGGTGAAGGGCGTGGAAATCGGCGACGGCTTCCGCGTGGTCGAGCTGCGCGGCAGCCAGAACTGCGACCCCATCACACCCAAGGGGTTTGCGAGCAACCACGCAGGCGGCATTCTGGGCGGCATTTCCAACGGCGACGAGATCGTGATCCGGATGGCGCTCAAACCCACCTCCTCGATCGCGATCGAACAGGATACCATCGACGTGCGCGGCAACCCCGCCAAAATCGCCACCAAAGGCCGCCACGACCCCTGCGTGGGTATCCGCGCGGTGCCGATCGGCGAAGCCATGATGGCTCTGGTGCTGGCCGATCATTTTCTGCGGGATCGCACGAGTCGGGTGGACAAACTGGAATCATAAGCAGCGGGAGTGCTTCTCACCGAAAAACCACGGAGGCGACCATGGAGACAAACGTCGGCAGTTTGGATCGCTTCTACCGGTTTGGGATCGGCTTTTTGTCCATCGCGCTGGTCTTTGTCTCGGAATCGATCGTACTAAGGATCATCTTCGCGCTCGTGGCCATCTTCGGCATCGTTACCGCAATCACCGGCTACTGCCCGCTCAACGCGAAGTTCCGAGTGGATACGACCAGGAAGAAACCACCGAAGTAACCTGCTCACGCACCTGTAGAGGTGCGTTCTCGACCAGATCAGAGATACGAGAAAAGCCTAGAACGGCAGCTTGAGCCCTTTGACCTTGGGTGCGAGTTGCTCGCTGAGTAGCTTGTTGAGCGCGTCGCTGCGCGAGGCCAGATCCTCGCCCACCGGTCCAAACGTCGCGAGCTGTTTTTTGAGGTCTTCCAGCGGGCCGCTGACTTTCTCCGCGATCGCGGCTTTGAGGTCGGCTTCGAAGCGGGCGGCTTGTTCCGTGACCATCTTTCCGACCGCGTTCTTGAGCACGGCATCCAGGTCGGACGTCACTTTGACGTCGGGGTTCTGGGTCGTGCCTGTAACTATGGCTCCCAGGTGGAATGCGCGGACATCGGCCAGGGCCGAGACGATCGCCTCGGCCACGCGGCCTTCGGGTTTGTGCTCGCCGGTTGAGAACTGCACGCTGGAGAGCTTGGAGTCGATGGTGGCGTCCAGCGCGCCGCCGGCCACCACCGCCTTCACGTCCACGTTCGCTTCCGCGCCGTCCAGCACCACCGGCCACTTGGGGTTGTCGGACAACACGGCGCGTTGGATGGCGTAGCCGTCCGCGTTGAGGGTCACGGTGTCGCGTGGTCGGTCGGGCTGCACGCGGTTGATTTCGCCGCGCAGGGCCACGGAGCGCAGTTGGTGGAGCTTGTCGCCCGAGAATTCAAACGTCGTGGGTGAGCCCAGGATGTCCTGGTCCGGCGTGATCCGGAGCACTTCACCCTTCAACGTGCCTGCCGGGATTTCCGCGGTGACACGCGCGGTGCGGATCAAGAAATCAGGCAGGGGTTGGCGCTCCATAAATTTCACGTTGATGCCTTTGCCGCGCAGGGGTTTGACCTGTTCGGGTCCACTGCTCTTGCCGGCGCTCGCCAGAACGGGCTGTAATCGCTCGTACCACTTCGCGCTGGTCTTGGCCCAGTACCCGATATTCCCCCCGAACAGGGCACCCGCCACGTTCGCCATCCCGCCGGCGGACAGGGCGTATTTCTCTTTGAGCCGCTTGAGATCCGCCTGCGGAGCGGCCGCGACTTCGTTGATTTGGCGCTTGAGCGTGTCGAGGTCTTTGGCCAGATCCTGGCGCGCGCCTTTGACCTGATCCAAATCCGCCATCACGTCTTTCCGGAGCTGAACCGCTTCACCCACGTTGCCCAGCAACGCGTCCACTCCGCCTTTGGCCGATTTTCTGATCTCGTCGGCCCGACGCTTGTACTCGTCCAGCTTGGCCTGGTCCGCCACGTGCGCCACGCGCTGTTTCCAGCGCTCGCGCCCGGTCTCGATCTCGCTTTGGATGGATGCCACAAGCTTGAGCGACTCCAGATCCTCGTTGGCCAAGATGTCTCTGGCGCTGGGAAGGTCGAGCGACGGCATGGCGAACAACGAGTCGCTTGATTCCTTCGATTCTTCCTTTTTTTCTTCCCGGCGAACGATCGCCCCCGAGGTCTGGCGCGTGGTGTTGAATTGCATCCCATCGACCACCATTTCGTCGATGATCACCTTGCGCCGCAAGAGTTGGAGCGCCTCCATGCCGAAGGCCATACGCGTGATCTCGACCGCGTTCCGCATGGGCTGGTCGGGATTGGTGACCTGTAACCGCCGCAGCTCGACTCCCAGCGGGATGAGCGAAACATCGGCCTTGTCCAACTCCACCTTCGCGCCGACCAGCGTGCTCCCCGCCGCCTCGATGGCGCGCTTCACCAGCCCATCGACCACCAGAAACCAGATCGCCAACCCGATCCCGACAACGATGATGAAGGCGATCAGACCCGGCCAGCGAATCCACTTCATCCCCCGCTCCCCCAATTGGAATACGAGCGGTACATCTGGAAGAACCGCGTGGCGGTCAGCGCCTGCACCACGCGCCACTGCTTCATCTTCGCCAGCACGCGCTCCCGGTACTTTCTGATGGCCCAGTTGAAGGCGAGCACGGTGGGAACGAACAGCGCGAGCGACACGAGCAGACTGCCCATGACAATGGAATTGTTGAACCGCTCGATCCGCCAGAGCGTGGAGTTGTAGAGCGAGGTCCAGAGTCCTTCCAGCGACGGAGCCATCAACACCGCCAGGCCGAGCTGCTGAAACAACGGGTCGAGGAGATACGCCACCCCGGAGAACAACGCGGTGCCGAGCAGAAAGGCGGACAGGTTCACGCGTAGAAGCAGCACGATCAACAAGACGAGCAGATTGTGCAGGCTCCACAGCGGCGTGAGGCCCACGATGAGCGAACACGCCAGCGCGAGGCTGATCTGGCCGGGTTCGGTCTCGGAGTTGAGAACCGTGAGCAGTTTAGCGGTTGCGCGCAGCATCCCTGAGCATCACATTCGCGTTACGACCGAAGCGGACACACTTCTAACACACCGAGCAAGAGGCTTCAATGGCGGCGGGGGGTCAATCAGCCCGCGAGTGGAACTTCCTGGTTTGGGTCCGCGCCCGATGCAGTTTCTCGGTAAACCCGCCCTCTTCACGAAACTGCTGATCGAGTTGACGCAACTGCTGATCCAGCAAGTAATTGGCCTGGTGAACCAGGCAGAGGAGAGTATTGGCCGCAGTTTCCGCACTGCCTTCCACATAGGACTTATAGGTCGTATAAGACCTATTGGTCCTATAAGCTAACTTTCTCACTTCCACTGCCTGGGGATGGTCCTTCTCCCAAAGCGGCAGCCCGTTCTGCCGCAAGAAATCCTGGTAGTCCAACAACAGTTCTTCCAGACTCGCCCGCGCCACGCTCACCAATTTGAGTTCGGTCTTGCGCGACGTACCGGATGCCATGCTGCCTTGCTTTGCCACGTGAGCGGTGGCCTGCGGCCTATGGGATGGCGCGCCACGTCGTGGCGCGCGGCACGTTCCGCAATGTTCTGCTTGCCGCTCCGCGCGGCCTGCACCATCTGGTCGTTCGTGCGCGACCGCGGGTCCACGAACCGCTTGCAGAACACCACGGTCGCGTCGTAGATGATCTCCGCGGTCTGATAGGACTTCAGATCGCGGTAGCCGCCGTGCGGTCCGACCACCCCGGACCACCGCTTGTCACCCTCGGCCATGGCTGTTCAGAGCGTCTGGATGAACTTCTGGAAAGCAGGATTCTGAAGGAAACCCCCTCCCGTGTGCACCAGAGCAATACCGCCCTGGGCATCCAGCAAGACGAACGTCGGAGTCCCTCGGGCGCGAAAGAGCGTGGAGACTTGATTGCGGGCGTCGTAGGCAGCGGGAAAGGTAAACGTGCTCTGATGCGCTTGGACATAGCTCCGGATGTTGGCCTCTTCATCCTGAAACCCGATCGCCACCGCCTGCAGGCCTTTGGCCTTGTGCTGTTCATACAGCGCCTTCACATTGGGCAACTCGTGCTGGCAGGTCCCACACCACGAGGCCCAGAACATGAGTAAGGTCGGCTTGCCCTGGAGAGACGCCTTGGTGATCGTCTTCCCATCCAGCGTCGTCACGCTAAAGTCCGGCGCCGCCTGCGATGACACGGCCTTGGCGGAGACCGCCAGCACGAACACCAGACCAATGCTCAGAACAGTCAGCCGCAAGATGTTCGATGCCTTCATTCGTCGCCTCCCCCTAGGTAGAGCGAACAGTATACGGAATTTGTACTCCGACCCCAATTATTCCCCACTGGCTTGGCGCAGGTCCAGTTGTTTTCCGATGCGATAGGCATCAACAGCCGCGTAAATCCAGCAGAGCGTGATCGCGAAGAGGAGAAGATTGATGGCCAGGCTGCCGGACCAGGCCGTGGCCTGGCCGATGGCGCGTGACATCGTGTCTTGATCAATGACGCCGCCTTCCGCTTGAATCGTTTCAAGAATTCTCCCGGCCTCGCGTGCGGCTTTGGCCACAATCACCACAAGGCCGGCCCCGGTAACGAGCATCAACACAACGCCACGCTCATACCGCTTGAGCGCGATCTGTCCAAGGCCTGGAAAGACCAACGCCGAGAGCAACACGCCTTTCACCGCGTTCGTCATCCCCGCCATACCTCGCACCCCCGTGGACACCTGCCCGGCCTCGCTGATGACGTCCTCAGGCAGTTTCTCGGTAAACCCGCCCTCTTCACGAAACTGCTGATCGAGTTGACGCAGCTACGGCTCCCGAACTCTCGTCCCTGTTCCCTGTTCTGTGGTGTTGCATTTTCGATGGGAAAGACTGCCTGTGACTCGCGATTGAGTAACTCTCAGTCGCGGACCAAACCGTTCATGTTTCGGTAGAGGCCCAGCTTAGCCCGTTGTGAGTTCGAGGGTCAAGGCGTCGGAGGCTCAGAACGAAGGGCGCGGCACGACGGATGCCCCCACACCTTGAACCCTGTAACGTAATAGGTCACACTCGTCCTGTGATCCGGTCGTTCCGGCACAAACTCTGTCACACGTGACGGAAAGGAGTATCAACATGGGACAGGTCATTAAACGGGTCGGCCCGATGCATAACCCGCCGCATCCCGGCGAGATCCTGAACGAAATGGTGATCGTCCCGTTAGGGATCTCGGTGACGGACGCGGCGGATGCGCTCGGAGTCTCGAGGAAGACGTTATCTCAGCTGCTGAACGGTCGGATCGGGGTCAGTTCCGTGATGGCGATTCGGGTGGGCCTCGCGACCAACACGACAGCCGAGAGCTGGCTCACGATGCAGACGGCCTACGATCTCTGGCAGGTTCGAAAGGAAACAAAACGCGTCAAGGTCAAAAAACTCGTCGCGGCATGAACGAAGCCTGAGGGCCAGACAGTTCGCTGAGCGCGACTGACCTACCCCCAGTTTCACGGACACAGAATGAAGAGACACGTTCTGGCCCCAACGTCATCGAGCCTGCCCCGGCCCCAGGGAGCGGGCGGGCGCAGACTCCTCATGGGCGGTTGAACACGTCGTGCACAAGTGCATCCCGCCCATCACCGCGCTGACCAGATCATAGAGATATTCGCGGTCCGACCCATCGATCCGCCCGAACCACGACCGTTCCCATCCGTTCAGATAGACCGTTCGCACGAAGAGGTACACCGGCATGCGATCATCGTAACCCTCCGCCCGGATGGCGCGATCAAGCCATCGCATGACCCCGGCGCGGGTGCGAAACGCATCGCGGCCCAGTGCGTCGTCCGCCGCGGTCAGGATCCGGTGGAAGGTGTAGAAGTCCCCTGGATGCTCATTCAAATAATCCGTCGAGACCGCGGTCAGGCCGGACAGATTCAGCCGCCGGTCCGGGATCGGGATCCGGGTATAGTCCACATCCGCCGCGCAGGAGACCAACAACAGTGCGAGACAGATGGGCCGCCAACGATAAGGAATGTGTACTCTGCCCCCGACTCCGGTGCGGCTCACCCGAGCCTCAGCTTCAACACCAGGATCCACCCTGCGAGTACCAATGTCACCCCGTTGGCTGTCATCACCGGGAGCGAGCGAATCGCGATCCCGTAGAGCAACCACAACAGCACGCCGGCGGTGAAGATCAAGAACATCGGAAGCGAGAGGTCCTTGGTGGATCTCGACTTTATCGCCTTGACCAGTTGCGGGACGAACGCGATCGTGGTGAGAATCCCGGCCGCGAACCCCAGCGCGGACACCGGGTCAAACATCGCCGTACACCTTCATGGCGGCATGTGTCCCTTAAAGGCGTGGTTCGGTGCTTAAGACGCAGACGGTAAACCGCTCGAGTGCATCAGTTTGACGAAATGCTGTTGATCTTTCAAGACCTTGGACCGGTCCGACCCAAGCCCCTGCGGCGAATCCACGGAAACGGCCGCGCGACGCCCGCCCAAGCCCCCCCCCTCGCCTGTCCCATGTTTATTATTCAGCATGATACGATGGCGACTGATGGCCGAGTTTTCCGAGTACTATTCGTGACCAGGTGCCCAGACAAGCAATACACTCAGGGATATTCCTCCTGTTCCCCATAACCGCACGCAAGGTGTTGTCGTGAGCGGGCCACCACGTGTGAGCTGGACCGAGGCAGACCAGACGTGCTCCGCGCCCTGGCGCTCGGAGTGGGGATCGCCACCGCCCACACGCGTGGCCATGGCCGACGACAGCATGACCGCCGACACGGCCTATCGCCTCGCCTGCGAGGGTACCGCGCTGCTCTGGCGGGGCGACTTCCAGAAGGCGCGACAGTTGCTGAATGCGATGGCGCGGCGAGCCGACCGCACTCCCCCCAAACCGGGATCGTCGCCGGCAGAAGCCTTCCATTTTCATCGACAGGCCCAGTCCCGTCGCGCACGCACATTGGGGATGCTGCTGGTGGCACTCGAGGACGGCTACGACATTCGCCTGCGCCGTGCGCCCGATATGCGCCTCGCCTGCACGGAGGCCTACGGCCCTGGTGAAGGCCGCGCCTTGGTTTCACTGCGAGAGCTGCTGGGGCTGATTGGGGCGCACGAGTGGCGGAAAAAGGGCGTGGAGATCCCTGCGCTTGGCGACCGCATCCACCCGCACTATGGCGTGTTCTCGCCGACTCGCGGCGAGTATGTGGGGCTGGTCGCCGAGGCACCGGTGCCTTCATGTACACGTGCCTTCGATATCGGGACCGGGACCGGCGTGCTGGCTGCGGTGCTGGCCCGCCGCGGCGTCTCGCACATCGTGGCCACCGATCAAGACCCTCGCGCCCTGATCTGCGCCCGTGAGAATCTTGCGCGGCTGGGACTCACGGACCGAGTGGAGGTCGTGCAGGCTGATCTCTTTCCCGAAGGCCGGGCTCAGCTCGTGGTCTGCAACCCGCCTTGGGTCCCGGCGCGGCCCAGCTCTCCCATCGAACAGGCGATCTACGACCCCGAGAGCCGAATGCTGCGCGGATTCCTCAATGGCCTGGCCGCACACCTGGAGCCGGGGGGTGAAGGCTGGCTGTTGCTCTCGGATCTTGCCGAGCACCTGGAACTGCGGCCGCGGGCAGAACTCCTCGCGGCCTTTGAGCACGCGGGGCTCAGCGTGATCGGCAAGATCGATGTCCGTCCGAATCATCCCCGCGCCTCCGACCAAGCCGACCCGCTCCGCGCCGCCCGAGCGGCGGAGCTCACCTCCCTCTGGCGCCTCGGGGTCCGCTAACGTGTGGCTCCGCTGAGGCGAACGTGCCCTAATCTTCGCCGGTCCGCGCGATTTCGTGGGCAACCGTGTCCGCGGCGTAGGCGATCGCCGCGTGGATGTCGTCTTTCGTGAGCCGCGGATAGGCGTCGAGGAGGGCGGCATGCGTCGCGCCTTCGCTGAGCTTTCGCAGGATCAGTTCAACCGGAATCCGCGTGCCGCGAATCACCGGCTTGCCCATCATCACCTTCGGATTGATTTCAATACGATCTGTCACCGTCATGGCACGCTCCTTTGAGGCTGTCTGATAATGCAGTTTATCCGTTCTTTGCATCCATTTGCGATAGCTGCCGTAAGGCACGCCGACTCCTGCCCAACTCGGGCCCGTCCAGTCACGGCTTCTCCGTGCAGGGTCCGGGTCGGGTCGGACCCCACCGCAATCTCTTGATGTCTCGCATGGTTAGTCCGATACGACGGACTTTTCCCCGCTTAGCGTGGCCTTTTCCCCGTCACCATGCACCATATAGACGGCAGGAGGTTCGCGCAGCACGTGCGCCTGTCCGTCGGACACTACCTCACGATACTGCGCTTTGATTCCCAACTCGCCCTGCACGCGTTCCACAAACTCGCGACGGCCGACCGCCACGCTCTCCGACCAGATCGGCTCACGCTGGCCGCGGCCGGCCCGCAGGGCCGCTGCCACCCATTGCGCGTGCGTCGCTTGGAGCTGTTCCACACTCGTCATCCCCAACACCTCGGTGAGCGCCGGGAGATCAATGATGGCGTAGCGCTGCGGGGGCGACTGGATCTCGCGATACCCGCCCGCGTCCCAGTCACCCGGGTGCTGGACCACCCCCGCCCGCACCATATTGAGATCGATGTACACCAGGCAGCGCGCCAGGGACTCCTCGGTATCCACCGCCGTGGCGTGGTATCGATCCTCCCAAAACGCCCCTTGTCGAGCTTTGCGGTGATTGTAGGCTTGCGCAGTGCACCCCGCGATGAGCTGCATCGCGTGCGCGATCTCGCCGCGCCCCTGGTCACGGACGAGCAGATGGATGTGATTCGACGTCACCGCGTAGTTGAGCACGCACAGCCGGAATCGCTTCTTCGCCTCGAAGAGCCACTGGCGCCAGCGCCGGCGATCGCGGGCGAACTTCAGGAGGAAGTCCCGCTGATGACAGCGGTGCGTGAGATGCCAGACGTGATGCGGCAGAAAATAGCGATGAGCCCGCGGCATGATGCAGTCCTCGTCGTGAGAGGCACGGTTTGAGGATCAAAACGTGGAGCCTAAGCCGCTAAAGGACCCCATTTTGACGAACGGCCGGTGATCTTTCAAGCACTTGCGCCGGTCCGACCCGAGCCCAGGGGGACCCTCTTTGATCCGATGCTGAAGCGTTTCTCTCGTCAAATCTTTTACTGGGAAATCTTGAATATCGTATTCTGGCCGATTGTCATAAACCAGGACTGGAGGGACATCGACAAGGATGACCCTTTTCCCGAATAATTTGTGTA
>CAZMYW010000010.1:0-90287 GCA_964570625.1 uncultured Nitrospirota bacterium
CCTTCAGCCCCGCTTCCGCCTCCTTCAGGATCCCGATAATCTGCTCCTCAGTAAATCGCGCCGTTCGCATGCCTGCTGCTCCTCTCGTGAGCGACCGCAGGCCGAACTTTACACTGGACCGCTACACGGGGGGAAGGTCACCCCATGCAGTCCCCCAGTATGGTATAGCAACCTTCACAACATTCGATCCCGATACCAACCACTCCTTCCGAACTTTAATTTCCAACTTCTCGGATCTCTCATCTCCTATGCTGACAGCGCCCTCCCTAGTCATAATCCTGAGCTTAATTGTTGGCATTCCAGGAAATGCATCCAGGTTTACTAGAAGTACAAGTTGGTTTTCGATATTTGGCTTTCCATTGTAACGCTCAGGACGAAATTCAAGATCTGCTGGCACGGGAATCTGCTGTGGCTCAACAACTTCTGTCACAATCATTGTTGCTTCTAATACCTTTTCATCCACACTCATTGCTCTCGCAGTGACCGTAGCGGTTTCTCCGCTGACAGGACAGCTTAGCGTCAGCGGGATTGCCTGGAATCTTGACCCCTTACGACGGGTAACGGTTTCTGACTCCGGCGCCACACGAATACGAGGATTACTCGAAGTGATTTCAACTACATTCAGATCTCCGTGAATGTGGTCACGCTGGACGTTCAACGTCACACGGCGATCCTGGCCTGCCACCAGCCGAATCTTGTCATAAGCGAAATCGAGTGGGCCTTCGGGCTCTGGCTTAGGACGACTCGTCCCTTCCTCATCAGTTTCCTCACTATGGAACCTGTTCAGCTCTCGGAGCGCTTCTTTGAGCTTCTTGTCCAGCTCAGCTGAGCGATGCGCACTTGCCTTACGTTCGCGTTTTTCTTCCTCATCGTAGATAGGCTTTACGTGTCGCTCAACAAACGCAAACAAGGCCCGCGTAATCTCGTTCCTGGTATCGAAACCATCGCGTGTTTCGCTCAGGACTGCTTCTGGGTGCCGATCCTCAAGTAATGTCTCCAGGGCTGCACGGATACCCGTCAACTTGACGACTCCATAAATCCGGCTCAGCAACGGGTTCTTGTCATACTCTGGTAGTAGTGTGAGGTCTAGTACTGCGTCGTTATCCTCTACGAATAAGAGCCCATTCTCGCGACGATCATACGAAGGATCAAACTTCATCTTTCGATCAGATCGAGCAACAAGGATGTCCACCGGGATCTCGCCAAGTCTTTCATGACGAAAGATTTCATGGGAACGTTTTAGAACGGTCCCTAAATCAAAATCATACGCCAGACGGTCCTTTATCCACCCTTCGGTTTGATAGCGGTGAACCAATACGTGCATGGATGGGTCCGCTGCAATGAGGCGCAACATGTAGAAATTGCTTAACAACGGGAGGAAATAACCGACCTGAGGTATCGGAGTGCCATCAGCCAGTAGGAATCGGATCACTGTGCCCGAATGTGTGAGATCCAGAGGTAAGTCGTGCTTCTTCAGTAGGCCTGCGGTAGCCGGGCCGAGTGCTTCGGTTTCGATAATTGAGTCTTCCTCTCCCTTATCAACCGTCCCCCATGATATTTGACAGTGAGATAACATTCCTTTTTTGACGCTAAAAACATGAGCTGCAGAATCAGCGCCATCGTCACGTCGTTGATTAGAATGGTGCAGGAAAACATCCAGTGCTCCCCGGCCAAACAGGCTTCGGGTTCGTTCACCTTTCGCTTTCGCCTTGGCATAGTCCCCGAATTTCTGATCCAAATCCGTTTCCGTCATCCCCGGTCCATAATCAATGACTTGAATAGTGCGACTAGGGAAATGTCCCTTTTGCTTCGAGTAAACCTCCACGATGATCTTGCCGGCGGAGCGTCTTGTCAGGGACCTCTTTAGCGCTGCAGTGTCGAGTCGATCGCCACGACCTAGGCCCAAGATTGCATCCACGAGGCCCACCGCATGTGGTAACCCCAAGTCCGTTTTTACAGCGCTGTCAGAGTTTGTCACTAATTCGGTGATCGTCTTAAAAAAGCTGCCACCGACCGCCTTGTTTGTTTGTCGTTTTTTTTCGCGACCGGCCCAACGAATGATTTTTTTCACCATGGCGAACCCCTCTCTTTCTACTATCGCTCTCTTACGCCCTACTTTCCCTGAATAGTCCTGGAAACGTGAGTTCGACATTTTCTAATAACTTCGTGATCTCCCGATCTTCAGCTTTTCTCGCCGAGTCCTTCAGATCAACCAGTCTCTGGCGCTTTGCTGTCGGCGGTGTGTGGTCAAAAATCCTGAGAGCGGAGTAGACGTGGATAAGATCACGGTCTTGAAGGGGCCCCTCGCTCCAGCGCTGGAACAGTCTGCTTTCTCGAAGCTGTGCAACCTCAGCCCTAAAATCCAGATCTGTCCTTTTTTCCTTCGTCTTACGTGAACGCTGTCGAGGTGCCTCTGTGGCGTGCCCTAGTTTAAGGTTGCCAACATGGGGATAACCAACCCTGCGGAGGAGTTCGTCCACTAGCGCTTGGCCATTTGGAGTAATCACGTATCCGCGCCGATTACTCCCAGATAGCCATCCACGGTATTTCGGCCCACATTGGAGCAGAGATCTTAGCGTCCTATTCGCATCCGGGAATTCCGGGAATAGATCCATTCCGAAACGCTCAGGAAATAGCCTATGGTTCAAAACAGTGATCGATTCCACCGTTGGCCGCACCCTCCATTGCCGCAGCCAATAAATGGAATATACGGTCAGCGCAGCAAGCTGCTCGTTCTCGTAACGTGACGCCGAGATCGGCTCAACGGTAAGCAACTCTCTTTCGCTGGATAGAACGAGAGATTTTGTCCCAGACGAACGCCCCACTCTACCTCCCCCTTACACCTTCCGTGCTGTGCGCCTTCTCCGTTTGCTTCTCTTGCGGCGTGGGGGAACCTCTGGAACGCCCCACGCCCTGAGGGCATACATGCCGCGGCCGACTCGGCACACATGTGGCGAGCGGGCCATATAGACAATGACATTGGCATCCCTCGCCTTGCCAGGAATCGGAACGCCACGATGAATGAGCTCGGCACGAAGTTTTGAGATATGGAGAGGCTTGCCGTGTTCTCGAAGAATATCTATTGACCCTTGTTCAATCGGATGTACTGATACAGCCGCAGGCCGCTGCTCGCTCGCCTTACCGGTACTCTCGGTCCGTGGAATCTCAGCGGCATCCCCCAACGCACCATCACTCTCGGCAAGCAGTGCCTTCAGTGCCGACTCGCGACGTGTATCCGCCGCGATCTCCTTTTCAAGACGAGCGACCTCCAACTTGTTTTTCCGGATTTGGCCGGTGACCTCTTCCAGCCAGCCCAGAACCGCATTTCTATCTACCATTGTAATAATATAGTACATCTTGAGAGTTCCGGTGTCAATACATTTATATAATCGTATAATCGTAGCTATCGGCTGGTAGGGGGCGACTATTGGGCTCTTCCGGGGACGTCCACTAATAATCATGTTCGCGCTACGTCGTTTAGCCCGCGGCAACGTTGGTCGGCATCGTTTGATCGAACAGCCCACAGAATATTAGGCACGCATGTGTTGACTAAACTACTCAACTTCAATACAATGCGCTCCGTTTAAGAACCCTTCCCGGAGATGCCAATGACTTTTGGTGAGAAACTACGGATGCTCAGGAAGGCGAAAAATTTGAGTGTTCAGAAAACGGCGACTCGTCTGGGAGTCGATAAATCGTACATCAGTCAACTCGAACACTCGAAGGGAAAGCCCTCCGAACGGTTTATCAAAAAAGTAGCGAAAGTTTTTAAGGCAGACGCGGCTGAGCTCGGTATCCTGGCCAAGCGGGTTCCCAAAAATCTCCAAGCTCTCCTGTATAAGAGCCCCGCTTCGGCGACAACGATCGTCAGCGAAGAGCTCGCGATCTACAAACATAAGCCTGCCAGCAAACCGCCGAAAGCTGTCAAACCGATCTATGAGACGGCGCTGGGGACACTCTACAACTGTGACTGCCTGGATCTCCTCGGGAATCTGCCAGACAGCTCGGTCGATTGCATTTTTGCGGATCCCCCATTCAATTTAGGGAAGATCTATGGCGACAAGGTCAACGACAAGTTGAAGAAATACGATTATTTGGGGTGGTGCTATGCGTGGCTTGAACAGTGCTGCCGGGTGTTGAAACCCGGAGGCTCGCTGCTGATCTATAACCTCCCGAAATGGAACATCCACATCGCTTCGTACCTGGACAAGTTTCTGACGTTCCGACACTGGATTGCCGTCGATATCAAATTCACCCTGCCGATCCCGAAAAGACTGTATCCGTCTCACTATAGTCTGCTCTATTTTGTGAAGGGTCCTCTCCTCAAAACGTTTCACCCTTCTCGGCTTCCCATGGAAACTTGCCGGCACTGCGGTGGAGAAATCAAAGACTATGGTGGCTACAAGGACAAAATGAATCCGAACGGGATCAACCTGACGGATGTCTGGTACGACATTCCCCCCGTCCGCCACTCGAAATTCAAGACGCGGCAGGCCAATGAATTATCAATGAAGCTTCTGGATCGCGTGCTCGATCTCGCAACGAACGAGGGTGATCTTGTCTTGGATCCATTTGGTGGGTCCGGCACCACATTCATTGTTTCGGAGATCAAGGGAAGGCGATGGGTTGGGTCCGAGATGGAAGATTGTTCCCCTATTATCGCCAGATTTAAAAAAATCGAAGAACAGAAGAAAAATCTAGAAATGATGCGAAAAGATTTGAATCGACTATTTAGCGAGGAGTCCTTGAAACTGAGGAAGAAGTTTGGCCATAAGACGGATAAATATCGAACCACTGACGGCGCTCCCAAGGGAGGCGATCGCCAGATCAGCATTTTTGATCTTTTAGGCGCAGCTAAATAAGCGCTCTCCCATCTGTTCCCTTTTTGATCCTCGGAACCTTATCGCTCGTACCGTCATGCTCGACTGCGATAACGGCCAAGAGACCGTCCCGACAAGGAATCGATCTCCACAAATCAAAATAGGAGAACGGCCAGGGGTCAGGCTTGACTTCTTGACTTTAGCTCGAGTAACTGGTCGACCTGCGCGCGCTCGGCCTCGTCCATCCGTCCCATCCGCGAGATGAGCCCGGCATCGCGCCCCAGAAACGTCGCCACATCCTTGCCGGAAATGGCCGACTGCTGACAGGCTTGCACGAAGAGCCGTCTCGCCCGGACGACCGCGCTCGATCGTTCCGGACCAAGGATGCGCGCGCGAGGCAGGCCCGCAGATCGCGCCACGAGTTCGAGCAGGGCCTGGGGCGTCCGTGCTCGTGACGCGGGGCGCTCAGGGCCCGGGGTGCGACGCCGCTCGACGTCCTCTTTGAACGTCTCATCTCCGAGCACCCGCTGGTAATACTCCGGCCGCGCGGTGCCACCCTGCGCCGCCTCCACGAACTCGCGATACCGTTGTCGCGCCTCGCTCGGCTGCTCGCCAAACTGCACCAGGACCGGCTGCGCGTCGATGGCGGCTCCCGCCTCCACCCCGAGGTAGCTGCGATGGCTGCTCCAGCGGTAGTCGGCCGGATCGGCGACGAGCTTGGCTCGGACGGGATTGAGGTGGATGTAGCGGACGAGTTCCAGGAGATAGGAATCCCGCGCGCACACACACGCTTTATACCGCCCCTGGAAGACGTGGCCGACGGTCTGATACCGGCGGTTGTAGGATTGGGTATAGCTTTGATGGATCCCCTGCACGATTTTGCCGAGCCCCACGTCGCGGGTTTCGATGAGCAGATGGACGTGGTTGGTCATCAAGACATAGGCGTAGAGCGCGAAGCCATGGCGCTGTTTGTACGCGGCGAGTTTGGCCAGATACTTGGAGCGGTCGGCGTCGTCGTGGAAGATCTCGCGCCGTTGATTGCCGCGCGCCAGTACATGATAGAGGGCGCCCGGGTATTCGATGCGCGGAGCTCTGGCCACAAGCCGCGACGCTACGCCTGCAAAGTCAAGAAGTCAAGCCTGACCCCTAGGTTTTGTGTGACCCCTAGGTTTTGTGCCTAGGTTTTGCACGGCGTTGCCGCTACGGTTCCGCCGTCGCACCTTGGATCGGGACCGTAACCGTGACGGGGGACGACAAGGCGCTGCGGCATCCGTCCGACGAGACCGCTTCGACGGCAAAGGTCCAGAGGCCCTCAGACACGCTCGTGCTATAGGTGGTCCCAACAATCGGCTCGCTGTTAAGTGGCCGGCCTTTGGCGACCGTCGTGACGCCACAGGATTCAGCCCGCATGGTCGGGATCGGCCCGGCCCCCGGCACCGCATAGACGTTATACGTGATCGGTTTCGTTCCGGCATCGTTCTCCGCCGCCCAACTCAACGTCACGGGCTGTGGAGTCGGGCTCCCCAGCGGTTTATACGCGCAGGCAGCTAGCCCGCAACACCAGAGCACCACCCACATTTTGGCGAGCGTGTTCATTTCCTTAGCTACCTCGCGGTGAAAGAAAAAACAGCCCTGGCGTCACCGTTGGCCGGGATCGTGACGGTCGCTTCTTGTTTTCCCAAAACGGGGTGCCAGGCGAGCACGGTGTGCGTCCCTGGCGGAATGTCGCGAATCGCGAACGTGCCGTCGTGCTCCACAATCGCGTAGTACGGGTTCTCCACGGGCAGGAAGAACGCTTGCGCGTAGTTCTGTTGATCGGTTTCCAGCTTGAAGATGCTGCCCTTCTTTCGCAGGATCACGGGCTTCCTCACGATCTGCCCTTTTTCTGGAAGGGGAAGATTGAATATTGAGGTGTTGCTCGACCCCGACACCTCATACGCGTGGGGGTTGTGCAGCACGCCGGTGACGGCTTTGGGGTCGTTCGGATCCGCGTCCATATTTTCGATCGCGATCTCCTTCCCTCTCACCACGACGCCCACCATGGTTGATGGTCCGCCCTGCACGAGCAACCGGCACCCGTCCGCATTCACTTTGGTCCCCGCGAACTCAAACGGTTTATCCATCGGAACATCCTGGATCGCAATCACCACGTCCCTGAGCGCGTGGTCCTTGCCGACTTTGACCTCCTGAACCACGCGGTTGCCGTGACCGTCGGAGTCAAACTTGCTGCAGAACCCCAGGTTTGGAAATTTGTCGAACTGAAATTTTTTGGGCGCTGGTGGGACGCCTTCGAACGTTACTTTGCCGGTGAGCGTGCCGCCCTCTGCAGGCTGCGCGTCAGTGTGGTGTGCCGGGGCGAAGAGAGACAGGATGGCCACCAGAACCGCAACTCGGAACATGGCGCCCTCCAAGTGGGAAGACGGTCCTACCGTACCAAGGCCAGGATCCCAGTGTCAATCGAAGCGGTTTTGGCTTGGGAGCCTTGGTTCCAGGCCGGTCAGAAAAACAAAAAGCCCGGGGGGTGAGTGTCCCCGGGCCCTCGCCGTTCATCGTGCGGCTAGACTTTCGTTACGTTCGCCGCTTCCTGTCCTTTCTGACCATTCACGATCTCAAATTCAACCTGTTGACCCTCGTCCAACGATTTGAATCCGTCACCTTGAATGGCGGAAAAGTGCACGAACACATCGCGACCCTCTTCCGGTGTGATGAATCCGTAGCCCTTGCTGCCGTTGAACCACTTCACTGTTCCCTTTGCCATATGCGATCACCTCCCTTCATCGGACTCGGGATTCCTCCCGGGGTACGAAGCGAACGGAGGCGAAAAAAAGCCGCAGGCACACTTTCGTGCTCTGCGGAAGTTTTACTCACTCGACCTCTGACCACTCACAATACCTGCGACATGTGTACCACAGTGGTGAGGATGGTGTCAATATCCTCTTTCTGTGAGGGGAAGCCAGATTTAGGGACGTTCTTAGGTAGTTAAATAAATTATCGAACGTGCTGATTTTCAGAATGCCAGTTTGAGCGTCGCCCCGACGATCGGGGCGGTGCCGAGATCGCGGCTGACCAGCGCGTCGCCGTTGCGGTCTTGGACCTCGAGCTGGCCGTTGATGACGGCCCCAGCATACAGATCGATGCTCAGGCGCTGTCCCGTCTTCGTTCCCGCGTGCAGGAACGCGATGAGGCCGGTTTCTTCTCCCACGCCGCCGGGGAACGCGCCGTCTTCGCGCAAGCGAAAGCCGATCTGGCGATACGCGCCGCCCACACCCAGCGCCCACGTGTCCCTGAAACGATAGTTGAGTTCGAGACCAGCCGGTCCGGTCGGGCCCGCCGGCAGCGGATTGTTGATCCGCAGCCGGTCGGTCAGCGCCCAATCGACCGCGGGAAAGGCAAACACCTGCATCTCTTCGAGCTGCCTGAACACGCCGACGCCGATTCCAAGCATACGCGCCTTTCCAAACGCCTTCGACGCGGAGACCACCGCGCCAAAGGTGAGCGCATCGCCAAAATCCGCGCCCTCTTCACGGGAATAATCCACCGAAGGGCTGAGCTGGAAGAACCACGCGCCATCGGCCGCGTGCAACACGGGAACCGACAGGCCGATCCGTTCCATGTCCGTCCACGGCGCGCCGGCCCCAAACGCAGTAGGCGTCGCAAAGCGGTTATCGGAATAACTGTACGCCAGAGTCAGGCCCGCGCGCGTCCGCGGCCCGACCGGCCCCATGGTGCCGAGGCGCACCGCAACGACCCGCGATTCGTACTCGCCACCCCCGTCGATGTCCGCCGCGCCGATGTAGGCCGGCGTAAGCGAGCCGAACGACTGCCAGCGGCTCGGGGCGGCGGCCTCCTGCGCACCGGCGATCGGCACGGCGATTACGCTGAACAAAACAGATGCGGAGAGCGTCAAGGTTCTCAGAGTCCTGCTCATCATCTTTCTTCTCGGGTCCGGAAACAATGCGGGCCAGTGTACTCTTTTCATCGGTCGCCATCCATGGGTCACTCCCCCCCCAACCGCACACGGCTGGGTTATAATGGCGCTGCGTTGCACGCCCACCGCTAGCTTCCTCCGAGCGGGCAGGGCTGAGCCCCGCGCGGATTGACATGACGACGCCCCCGCAGCCGGCCCTGCTCCATCACACGGATTCATTACCGTGGGGTCACTCGTTCGCCGCGTTGCCGCCCGCGTTTTATACCCGGGTGATACCGGCGCCGCTGCCCTCACCCTACTTGGTCACTGCGAGCGTCTCGGCGGCGAAGATGATCGGCCTTGACCCGGCGGAATTCGGCACGCAACACTTTGTCGAGAGCTTTTCGGGCAACCGACTCCCGGCGGACGCAAACCCGGTCGCGGCCGTGTATTCGGGTCACCAATTCGGGATCTGGGCCGGACAACTGGGAGACGGCCGCGCGCTCCTGCTCGGCGACGTGCCCGCGCAAGGGATCGGTTCTCCCGGAGCGATGGAACTCCAGCTCAAGGGCGCAGGTCAGACCCCGTATTCGCGCCAGGGCGACGGCCGCGCGGTCTTGCGCTCGTCCA
Source organism: uncultured Nitrospirota bacterium (assembly GCA_964570625.1). Lineage (GTDB taxonomy): Bacteria > Nitrospirota > Nitrospiria > 2-01-FULL-66-17 > 2-01-FULL-66-17 > JBFLXB01. Next base: position 9,358 of record CAZMYW010000010.1, read on the forward strand.
TCCGAGAATTTCTGTGCTCCGAAGCCATGGCCGGCCTGGGCATTCCCACATCAGGCGTGTTGTGCGTCACGGGCTCAGATCAACGCGTGATGCGGGAAACGCCGGAAACCGCGGCCGTGGTCACGCGTATGGCGCCGACCTTCATCCGCTTCGGCTCGTTCGAGCACTGGTTTTACAACGGCCAGGCGGACGCGCTCAAGGCGCTCGCGGATTACGTGATCGATCGCTTTTACCCCGACCTCCGCGCCGCCGCGAATCCCTATCACGCCCTGCTCGCCGAAGTGACCCGCCGCACCGCGGTTCTGATGGCCCAATGGCAGTCAGTCGGCTTCATGCACGGCGTGATGAACACCGACAACATGTCGATTCTGGGGATCACGATCGACTATGGCCCGTTCGGCTTTATGGACGCGTTCGATCCGCACCATATCTGCAACCACTCGGACCACCACGGACGGTACGCCTACGACCGGCAGCCCGACGTCGCGTACTGGAATTGCGCCATGCTGGCGCGGACCTTGTCGCCGCTCATCGGTGGGGAAGACGACACGCGCGCCGCGCTGAACCTCTTCGGGCCCACGTTCGTGGCTACGTGGGATGAATTGTTACACGCCAAACTCGGCCTTCAGACCAATGCGCCCAACGATGACGCGCTGTTCGAGGTAATGTTCACGATGATGCAGGCCAGCCGCGTGGACTTCACGTTGTTCTTCCGGCGCCTGGGGGAGTTGCAGATCGAGAACCCGGGGGCGGACGACCCGATACGGGATCTGGTGTTGGACCGTGCGGCGTTCGATGCGTGGGCGGCGCGGTATCGCAGCCGCCTGCAACAGGAAGACAGCACGGATGGCTCGCGCCGGCAAGCCATGCACGCGGTGAATCCGAAATACGTGTTACGCAACTATCTGGCGCAAGTCGCGATTGAAAAGGCCCAGCAGAAAGACTATTCGGAAATCGAGCGGCTCCTCACGATCCTGGAAAACCCATTCGACGAACAACCGGGCTCTGAACCCTACGCCGGCCTTCCGCCCGACTGGGGCGCTCATATCTCGGTGAGTTGTTCGTCGTGATCTGACACGCGTTACTTCACGATTTCCCCCTTCCACTTCTTCATCCCGCCCTTCAAGTTATAGACTGTCTGATAGCCCCTCTCATCGAGCAAGCGGCCGAGTTCGTCCCCCATGGGCCCACGGTGGCAGACGAAGACAATGCGATCCTCGGGCAACAACTCCTTCACGATGCGCGGCTTCGCGTCATCATAGGGAATGTTGATCGCACCCCGGATCCTGCCGACGGCGAACAACTCGGGCTCCCGCACGTCAACGATCACCAGGGGTTGGCCGTCGGCCATCATGGCTTTCAATCGCTTGCCGTTGATGGTCTTCAGGTCACCTGCCACCGCCGACGAACCCGCTAACAGCACCGCCATCCAGCCCGCCAGTATGATCGTAGTCAGCAGCTTCATGATTGCCCTCCCGTCTATTGATCGCATTGTACACCGATGGCACGCCACGGTGGCAAACGTTGTCCTGATCGACGGCGCCAACGGAACCCCCTCGCCCAACGCCGCTGGAACAAGACCATTCATTGTGGTATCAAGTGACTGGGAGGGAGTCCGATGGAACGAACGATCGAACGCGTGTTTCGGGGCGCGCCTGAACACTGGGTGGGCAATGGCTTTCGGGTCAGCAACTACTTCCCGTCCGCCACGGACTTCGAGAAACGTATGAGTCCGTTCTTCTTGCTGGACTATCACGCGCCGCGTGAATATTCGCCCACGACCCAGCGGCGGGGGGTGGGCACCCATCCGCATCGCGGCTTTGAGACCGTGACCATCGCGTACCAGGGCGCGGTGGCGCACCGCGACAGCACGGGCGCCGGCGGCGTGATCCGCCCCGGTGAAGTGCAGTGGATGACCGCGGGCGGTGGTATTTTACACAACGAGTACCACGAAGAGTCTTTTTCCAGGGCCGGCGGGATCATGCACATGATGCAGATCTGGGTCAATCTGCCCAGGCGATTCAAGATGACCGCGCCGAAATACCAGCCCCTGACCACGGCCGACATCCCGGAGGTCCAGCTGCCGCATGAGAAGGGTGTGGTCCGGGTGATCTCCGGCGCCTACGAGGCGACCCCAGGATCGGCTTCGACCTTCACCCCGGCGCATCTGCTGGACCTGCGATTGAAACCGGGCGCCGAGGTGCGGCTGCCCACGCCCAAGGACTACAACACCGCCCTATTGGTGTTGAGCGGGAGCGTGAAGGCCAATGACTCGGTCGCAGTGTCGGCGGGGGAATTCATGTTGTTCAAGAATGACGGCGACGAGATTCGAGTGACCGCTGTGACCGACTCGATCGTCCTGTTCCTGAGCGGCGAGCCGATCGAGGAACCCCTGGTCCACTACGGCCCGTTCATCATGAACAGCGTGGACGAAATCAACCAGGCGGTCGAAGATTTTCAGGCCGGACGATTCGGATACTTGGACGACTAAGAGCCTGCCTGCAAGACCACAGGGTCTGCTTTTCTCCTCCTCGTCACTGTCCAGATCCCAAATGGAGTACCATGCCAGTATGTCCGACGCGCTCTCGGAGGTGATCGCCTATCATCAGGCGACCAAACACCATTTACATGCCTATGCGCGCGGGCCGGGGCACATGGATTGGGCCACGCAGCCCGATCCGTTCCGGCGGTACACGGGCGCGACGCTGATCGCGCTCGACCACGTCCCGCCCGGCCAGGAGCCGCGTTATGATGCGGCCTTTGTGGCAGGCCACGTGCCGCCACAGCCCTTCACCCATCGCACCGTGTCGCAGCTCTTTTCGGACAGCTTGGCGCTCTCCGCGTGGAAACAGGCCGGGGACGCGTCGTGGTCGCTGCGAATCAATCCCTCCAGCGGGAATCTCCACCCCACCGAAGGCTATTTGATTTGCGGGCCGATCGCGGGACTATGCGACGAGCCCATGGTCTGTCACTACGCGCCCGCCGAGCACGCGCTGGAACGACGCGCGGACGTGCCGTTGGAAACCTGGCAGACCTTGACCGCCGAGCTGCCGCAGCCGGTGCTGCTGGTCGGATTCACCTCGATCCACTGGCGCGAGGCGTGGAAGTATGGCGAACGGGCGTATCGCTATTGCCAACACGACGCGGGGCACGCCATGGCCGCGATGAGCCTGGCTGCTGCGGGGCTGGGGTGGCACACGACCCTGTTGGATGATCTGGGGACCGACGTTGTAGCCGCGTTGCTGGGGGTGGCCGATGCTCAAGGTGCTGAACCCGAGGTGCCAGACTGCGTGTTGGCGATCTACCCGCAGGGCGAACCGTGCCGGACGCTTACCTTGCCGGGCGACGTGGCCGCGATGTTCGCGAGCTTGCCCTGGCAAGGCCGACCGAATGTGCTGAGCCGCGGGCACGTCGAGTGGCCGATCATTGATCGCGTGAGCGCCGCGGCTCATAAGCCCACAACCGATCAGGTGTATGGAATGGCGCGACCCACCGGCCCGTCGCTCGCGATCGGTACGGCGCCGACCGCGTTTCGTCAGATGATTTTCCAGCGCCGCAGCGCCGTGGCCTTGGATGGTCGGACCGGCATCACGGCCGAGGCGTTCTATCAGATCCTGGCCAAGACCCTGGCCGGCCCCGATCAATTCCCGTTCACCATGCTCCCCTGGACGCCGCGCATTCACCTGGCCTTGTTCGTCCATCGCGTTCAGGACCTGGATCCGGGTCTGTATCTGCTGGTCCGCGATCCTTCGCAGACCACCACCCTGCGCGCGGCCATGAAACCGGAGTTTGCCTGGGAGAAACCCGGGGCCTGTCCAGAGGGCCTGCCACTCTATCGGTTACTGACCGGGGATGTCCGCGACGTAGCGGAACAGGTGTCCTGCCATCAAGCCATTGCGGCCGACGGGTGCTTTGCGCTCGGCATGATCGCGGAGTTCGAGCGGCCCTTGCAGCACGACGGGGCGTGGGCCTATCCGCGGCTCTTTTGGGAAAGCGGCGTCGTGGGCCAGGTGTTGTATCTGGAAGCCGAAGCCAGCGGCATCCGCGCCACCGGCATCGGGTGTTTCTTTGACGATCCCATGCACCGCGTGCTGGGGCTGACGGCGATGCACTTCCAGAGTCTGTATCATTTCACCATGGGCGGTCCGGTGGACGACCCGCGGCTGCGGACCTTGCCGCCGTATCCGGCGGCCCGCTGACCCGATTTTACTCCTCTCCCGGTTTCTTCCACCCCGCCAAGACACACCGCTGAGCGATCAAGGGCGTGAAGCTCGGCAGATCTTTCGACACCGCCTGCATGATGGTCTCGGCGAGGCGCTGATCCTCGAAACATTCGTACACATCGTCGAGAAACCCTCCCCGCAAGAGCGGATGGTGCAGAAACATGGGGCCTGGACCGGTCAAGACTTCCAGCGACCACTCGGCGACCTCAATGCGCTCGAGACCCAGCGCGTCGAGCCACGCCCGGCCTTCTTCCCCAGACGGCCGCTCAGCCATATAGTCTTCGAGGTGTTTCCGCTCCACGCTGAGCCCGTTCGCCGCCATTTCCCGATCGATTCGTTGCCAGAGGGAATCGAACGTGCCGAGGGAGGGAAAGGTCAAGACCATCTGGCCGCCAGGTTTGAGATGCTGCACTAACCCCCGAACGGTCTCAAACCGGTTGGGACGAAAAAACATGACCGACAGGTTGCCGGTGATGCGATCAAATTGCGGGCCACGCGGGGGCAACATGCGTAGGTCCAGACACTCGAAATGTAACCACGGAAGATGGGGGCCCTGGATCGCGCGCGCACGCGCCAGCTGGTCCTCACTCCAGTCGATCCCCAGCACCTGTCCAGTCGGGCCGACTCGCTCCGCCAGGCAGAACGCGGGGATCCCGCAGCCGGAGGCGATGTCCAGGATCGTGGCTCCCGGGAAGAGATCCAGATGATGCAACAACGCCTCGGCAAACGGCCTGGACCAATAGTCCTGTTTGGGAAGCGGCCACCGCACCGTCACGTCGATCTGCGGCGCGATCATGACCCCAACCCGACGGATGCCTCGCGTAACCCGGCATGACCCTGCTCCGCGAGCGCAACCTCCCGCCATGTGCGGCGCGGAGAGATGATCATGCTGACGTTTGCAGCGATATCTTCAGGTCCTGAATGGCTCTCCCCACGTCCCCTTCCGTGGATCCGAACCGGTCGCCCATCACCTTGATGGCCTGATTGATCGCTTTGGTCATCTTCACTATCTGCTCTTCCGGTGTCATCACACTCCTCCTCAAAACGCAGGGACGGCTACGGTGTTTTGCTCCTCTTCTTACCTACGGACGCCCAGACGGCCAGACCCAATGTCAGACCCAGCACTCCCAGCAACCCGACAATGCCGCTCGTCACTTGATACATATTTTTGACCTCTCTCCTTCTTCACCTTGGACGGTTCTCTCCCTGAGCTTGCTCAGCTCCAATTGGTCAACATCCCAGTGGTGCCCGTTGCAGAAGCGGCGGAGACTGAGGAATCGCTCGCGCGATCGAGAACCCGATGCGCGAAGGATAGGACAGCCAGCGGGGCTAGAGCGTCACGGCTGGATACTACGGATAACGTGGCAGTACGGTCAAGCGGCATCCAGAAGGCCCATTGGGGCGACCTCAGGCCCTGTTTCCTCCTGGGAGCACGCTCCGAGAGGCGGTCAGCGCCTCGGCTGAATGACCTACGTCCGGGGCAACCATGACGGCCGGCAATTTTCCGCGGCGCGCCCTCAAGCCCGTAGGTATCCGTTGCGACACCGCGTTGGATTATCTATCCGAAGCAGCGAGTCACCTCCACCTACGTCATTCCGCCAATGGACACGCAATCGGTCACTGCGCAGAATGCGCGTACCAACCCGAGCGACACGAATCGTGACGACCTCGTCGGCTGGCCACTGCGCACAAAGGAGGGAATGATGGCACTCACCGTTAGGCAGGAAGAACGAAAAGGATTCGAACGGTCTCGGTATCAGGGAAGGAGAGTCCTCGCGATGGCCGTCGCGATGTGCGTCGTGCTCGGGGCGGGGACGACGCTTGCACGCGGGGACGACGATACGGACGGGCGCTTCTGCTCCGCCACCGCCACCGCCTTGTTCACCGCATGCAAGAACGAGGTCATTGACGACTACTACAAAGCGCGGGCGATCTGCATCAACGTCTCAGACGAGGAAGAGCGAGAAACATGCTTCGCCGACGCCAAGGCCTCGCGCCGGGAGAGCAATCAACTCTGCCGCGCGCAACTGACCTGGCGTCGCGACGCGTGTACCTCCCTTGGGGAGGATCGATACGATCCGGAGTTCAACCCGGCCGCCTTTGACGACGATTTTACGAACCTCACGAATCCGAATCCTTATTTCCCGCTGGGGATCGGCAACCGATGGGAATACACCGGCGGAAACGAAATCAACACGGTAGAGGTCCTGAACGAGACGAAGCTGATCGAGGGGGTGACGTGTATCGTAGTGCAGGATCGGGTGACGATCGACGGTGACCTCAACGAGGATACCGATGACTGGTTTTGCCAGGCCAAGAGCGGGAATGTCTACTACTTAGGTGAGGAGGTCAAGGACTTCGACAGCTTCGACGGCGACAATCCCAGGTTGCCGGAACTCGTCAGCATCGATGGCTCATTCAAACATGGGCGTGACGGCGACAAGGGGGGCCTCTTCTTTAGCGCGTCCCCGACGCAAGGCCAGGTGTACCTCGAGGAATTCTCGCTGGGCAACGCCGAGGACGTGACGGAGATTCTGTCCACGACCTATGCGTACGGCAGCGACTCCGAACTCGACCAATTCGTCCCACCGCAGCTCGCTGAGATCTTTTGCTCCGAGGATTGCGTGGTGACTAAAAACTTCTCACTCATCGAGCCCGGTATTTTCGCGCGAAAGTACTACGGCAAGGGGATCGGTTTCTTCCTCGAGGTCAAGCCGGACACGGGGGAAGCTCTCCAACTGGTGGGCTGTAACTTCGATTCGAGGTGCGCCGCCTTACCCGCGCCGTAACCTCCACGTGCCGCCGAGCACGCCGTTGTGAGTGGCTGGGCCTCCACACGGTAGGTCTCTCCGGGCGGAGGCTTCGGCTCCTTTCGAGGTCGAAGGAGTGGGGACGATGAGAGATGACGGCAGGAGTGGAAGGGATCCGGTCAGACGAGCCGGTTCGCGGTTGAAGGGACTGGTCGTCATCGCGCTTGGCGTGATTCTGACCCACGGCATCGGGTGGACGGGAGACGGGGATGTCTGCGACCTGACCACGAAAGCGTGCGATCGTCCGGCGGTGACCTCCACGTCTGCCGCTAGGACTCCGAGCGGGGCAATAGACGTTGCCGAGCAGCGCGTAGCGATCCGGCATGCTCCGGTCAACGGGGTGGACCACGCACCCATCACCATCGTGGCGTACACGGACTTTCCCTGTCGGCCGTGCGCCAAGGCCCTGCGCGTTCTCGACCAAATGTTGGAAACCTATCCCGATGACCTTCGGGTGGTGCTCAAGTCGTATCCCGGTTCAACCGCGACTGAGACCCTCCTGCTCCACGAAGCGGCGTTGGCCGCGGGTGAACAAGGCCAGTTCCGGCCGATGGCCGAGCGCCTGCAGGCCCATCCAGGTCCCCTCGACCGTGCCGCTATCCTCACCATCGCCAAAGGCCTGAGGTTGAACACCAAGAGCTTGCTGACGGCACTCGACACGCAACGTTATCGCTCATCCGTCCTTCAGAATCTGACGGAGGCGAGAGGTTTTGGTGTGACCAGCGCACCCACGCTCTTTATCAACGGCCGTAGGGTGGTCGGGGCGCGCTCGTTTGGCGAGCTCAAACAGATCATCGATGAGGAGCTGGGGCTGGCGAACACGGCGTCGCCGAGCGATCACGATCAGACGGTCGTGGGGGTCGACACCGCCGGCGCGCCGGTGAAGGGCCCGGCCGATGCCGCGATCACCATCGTCGAATTTTCGGATTTTCAATGTTCGTTCTGTGCCCGAGCCGTGGCCACGGTTGCGGACGTCCTTCAGCGCTACCCGACGCAGGTCAAATGGGTCTTCAAGCACTTCCCCCTGGAGATCCACCCTGATGCTCCACTCGCCCACGAAGCCGCCCTGGCCGCCGGGGCGCAAGGGAAGTTTTGGGAGATGCACGACCGCATCTTCCAGAGCCAGCAGGCCATCAAGCGCGGACACCTCGTGACCTACGCGGAGGAGCTGGGACTCGATGTCGCGCGCTTTACCGCCGACCTGGACTCGAGGACGTTTAAGGCGCGGGTTGAACAGGATGTGGCCGAGGGCCACCGGCTCGGTCTTCAGGGCACGCCCACGTTTTTGATCAATGGCCGCCGGTTCACAGGCACCCGGTCGGTGAATGAATTCGTGCAACTCATCAACGAGCAACTGGAGGAAATGGGGGGACCCTGACCCGGATTTAGTCTTGTCGTCATGCATCGACGCAGGCGAACCCGCGTCTGGAATCCTGAAAATCCCCACCAGGGGCATCTGGAGCTTTTTGAGCAGCCTGTACCGCGACCGAGTTATTCAGCAGTCTGTTCGGGACACGTGGGAGATTCGACTTGCCTCGCATAACGGGAACAGCTAGGCTTGCCGCGATAGGGGTGACGGACCATGAACGAGTTGATTGATCGCCGCAGCCGGATCTGGGCTCTGGTCGCCATTATCTTAGGGATCGCGCTCTACCTGGGCCTTGAGTTGCGCGAAGAGCCCGACATGTCCACCCTCGACCTGGTGCTGGAACTCCTCGACATCGCCCCGGTTGTCCTCACCAGCGTGGGCGTGGCGCTCCTGTTCCTGGTGACCCACCGCCAGCGCGAAGAGCAGTTGACGCTGATCCGGGATCTCGAAGTCGCCCGCGCCCAAGGCGAACGGTGGCGGGCTGACGCTCGTTCGCTCCTCGATGGGCTGGGGGAGGCGATGGAAGCGCAATTTTCGCGGTGGAACCTCACCGAGGCGGAGCGCGAGGTGGCGGGGTTGCTGCTCAAGGGCCTCAGTCTCAAGGAAATTGCGGCGGTCCGCGCCACCAGCGAACGCACCATTCGTGCGCAGGCTCGCGCGATCTACTCCAAGGCAGGGCTCACCGGGCGCGCGGGCTTGTCGGCCTTTTTCCTCGAGGACCTGCTGGCGCCGATCGAGCGCCCCGAGTAGCCTAGAATTCGTACTGGATTTCAACTCCAGCGAAAAACGCCCCGTCGCCTCCTGACGGAAACGCCGAGCCCGGCATGAAGTAGCCCAGCACCACCTCCCACTCGAAGCCCTGGGATCCGGAATGCGCCACGATCACGTCGATCTCGCTCCCCAGTTTGGGGCTGGATCCCGTGGGATCGAGAGCGATGCGTGCGCTGGCCAGGTCATCGGACGTGTGGTCTTGTCGGTAATGGTGATACACGACTTCGAGCGAGCTGGTGTCGCGGGCAGGTCTCGCGCCGGCGGACACCGTCAGGATCCTGAGATTACGCAGCTCGGGATCGAAGAGTTCGCCGTAATACTTGATGCTGCTGACCCCGTTGAGTTCATCGGTGTTGTCTTGCCACCCGGTCTGGCGAAAGTTTCGGTCGACGTCATCACTGGGGTTTCTATCTCCGGTGCCAAAAGCATACCCAACGCTCAGAGCCGGTTTCAGCGACATATCGAATGCGAAAGTCGATCCGAAGTCACCGCCCCATCCCCGAATCCGTTTCGACCCGTCCCTCCCCCGTGCGTGGGCCAGCTCGACCCAGTAGACGAGGCGTTCACTCACCGCGCCGCTTGAATGCAGTCCGAAGAACTGAGGGCTCTCCATTGCCCCGGACCGATCGTCACGGACCACGACGTACGCGGCGATCCCCGCTTCTTCGTCGAGCCCATAGCCCCCGTACGCGACGTAGTTGTTGACCGGCTCGATGCCAGGCTGAGCGTCTGGTAAGAGATTCCTATCGACCAGCTCTTCACGGCTCACCGAACCTTCGAGCGTCGATCGACCTGAGCGATAGAACACCCGCACCGCATCCAGCTCCTCGTCGTAGAGCCATTCGCGGTCGTCCTCGAAGCGTTGGCGGCCCACCTGAAAACTCACGCCGGGGCCGACGAGATCATTGTACCGGAGGTACACCTGAGTGAGGTCGAGCATCGTCCCGTTGTCTATTTCAGTGGGCTCCGTCGACCCGAATTCCCGGACAAGCTCCAGGTTCAGAAAAATCTGAACCGCGGGATGTGGATCGTACGAGACGGCCAACGACAGTTCGGGCTTTAGGGGAGAACGATCACGCGCGATCGAATCATCGAAATCGAAATCACTCTCGTATTCGTACTTGACCTGGACCTCGGCCCCGAAAGTAAGAACTGGCGTCAAGCGGATATGGGTCTCGGGTGGATCGTCCAGGTCCGCGGCCGGCGCGAGGGAGTGTACGCCAGCCTCCGGCAATGCCGTCTCGGCGGCGAAGACCGGCGCATATAGTGACGCGGCCAGCGTCATCAGCACGGGTCGGACGTATCCGATAAAGTGGTCACACACAGACTCACACGGACTCGGGCACAGAACCGTGGACAATTCTCTGACGGGTGAAACAGGCGATCGGTAGAGTTTTAAGGGCCGAGTGAGGGTCTCCCCCGACGGGGGACTAAAACGCCACCGTCGCGCTCACCTCGGGATAGGCGTCCGTACATGAGCCATAAGTCGACTCATCGCAATTCATATATGCCTCGTAGACCATGCCCGCGCCGAGATGCGTGTTGCGTCCCACCGCGATGTAGACACCGGCACGCCCGCCCACGGACCCAAGGTCCTGGAGGTCTTCGACATAGGTACGGCGATAAAACGCTCCCAGATATGGGGACACCGAGGGCACTTGGTAGAACACGTACTGAACCGAGGGCGATACCTTGACGATCCCTGGATCATTGCCTGACCACTTCTCAACGTCCAGCCCGACGCTGAGCCCATCCAGCACGGAGTAGCTCGCCCCGACGCCAAGTACGAAGTACGTCTGATCAAACGCGTAGCCCGACCCGCCCGTCACGGAAAACCGCGAGCGCCCCTGGCTAAAGGTTCCGGCCACTTCGGCCGCGTCAACCTGCGCGACTGGGGTGAGGCCGCACACAACCGTGAGCAGGGCGAACCGCAGGCGTGTGTCCATGGTTTGGGTCTCCGAGACGACGAACAGTGTCGCCATCATGCGTCACGGTCCCACCACTGTCAACTCTCTGAATCACCCAAACGTGCTCAGTCTGCTCTCGACACTCCCTGTGGTACAGTGGGCCATGTTCGTCGCACCGTTCACCCCGATTCCCGCCACCGGCGACGCGTTTATCGGCCGCCAAGGTCTGGTAAGGAACCTGCGGTGGCGCCTTGCCCAGGGCGAATCGCTGGCCGTGATCGGCGGGCCGAAGCTGGGCAAAACATCCCTGGTTCGAACCGCCCTGCAGGGATCGTCGGAGGGCCTCGTCGTCGAAGTCGATCTGTGCGTTGATCCGACCCCTCGGTTCGATGTGATTCCCGGCTCGATGATCGTTCTCGACAATCTGGATCATACGACCGACTCGGCGATGAACCCGCTGCTCGCACGAGTGTTTGCGGCGAAACCCTCCGGCATCGTGGTGACCGGGGGGCACCGATTGCGCACGATGCTCAGCGATTCTCGGACCTTGGCCGGCCGGTCTTTCCGTATGTTTCCGCTCTCAGTCCTCCTCGATGGGGAAACGCGCCGGCTGATCGGTGCCGACGCCGACCCTTCGCTGGTCACCTGGAGCGGGAACCATCCCTACCTGACCAAACTGTTGCTCCACTACGGGGACGACGCCATGACCACCGGACGGTGTGAGTGGGAACCCTTTGTGCAGCGCCTCGCGGCCGAGATCGACGGAGGCCCCGAGCGACGACTGCTACACTACCTGATCGAGCGCGGCGAACCGGTGAATCCCGCGGCGGCTCAATCCGACACCGGCATCTCGAGTATCAAGGCCGTTGCAGACACGCTCGTGTACCTGGGCGCCATCAGCCGCTGGATTCGGAACGAGGAGGCGACGCTTTTCGCCGGGTGCCGGCTGCTCAACGACTATATGAGAACGCAGACCTGAGGTCGACTCGTGCCGACACACCACGGTGAACGCTTCCACCATGATCGGGACGGTTTCACTCCTGCGTGGTTTCGCTGCTGACCATGACGGTCACCCCGTCCGCTGATCCACCGGATAGTTCCACCCTCCCTTGGTATGGAACTGACCAGTCCCTCCCGGCGGCTCGGTTTATCCCCGGCATGTTCCCTCATCCGAGTCGAAACCCCGAAGGTGAGCGAAAGAATCCGGAGATACATCGACCGTGGACACCGGAACAATGGCCGACGCTTCGGGCCTATCTACGCGGCATCGACCTGTTCAACCGATGGTACTTTTGGGAGGCCCATGAGGCCTGGGAACCGTTGTGGCGGGCCCATCCTCCCCAGTCAGAACCCGCGCGATTCGTCCAAGGGCTGATCGGCACGGCGGCCGCCCTGCTCAAGATCCGAATGGGCAACCCACGGGCGGCGCGCACGTTGTCGCAGGCCGCGGGCGAGCGGTTGGCCTCGTTTCAGGGAATCTGGATGGGATTGGAGGTCGAGCGATTTCGAAGCGAACTGGCTCGATATTTCGCGACCGTGGATACCGGCTCACCGCCGGTCCTCGGGGCAGACACGCCGCGCATTCGTCTCGAAAAAACCACCCGCACACCCTAGCGGGCTACTCGCGAGGACTGATCGACCGATAGCCGCCTTGGCCCGGCTAACCGCGATGGATCACCCTGCCTATCGCGCGCTCGCAGACGGATTGAGATGGACGCGGCTTCCGTGTTCTGCCGGTTCCTCCGGCTCTGGGGGGGGTGATACCGGAAAGGTCAACACAAACGTCGCGCCGGGGCCGCCCACTCGGTCAAGTTTGATCAAGCCTCCGCACCGCAGGAGAATGCGGCGGGCGACGGTCAGACCCAGGCCGGTGCCCTGGCCCGGCGCCTTGGTGGTAAAGAACGGATCGAACATCCTGGACGCGTAGGCTTTGGGAACGCCGGGCCCCTGGTCGCGAATCTTGACCGTGACGGCGTCCCGAGAGGCTTCGGTGCACAGGTCGATCGTGCCCTTGCCTTTCATGGCCTGGATGGCGTTGGTAATCACGCTGACAAACACCTGCCCGATCTCCTCGGGTACCGCGCGAATCGTGGGCAACGGCTGGTACTGTCGCCTTACCTGGAGACCCGCGACTTCGTGCGTCAGCCCCACCACTCTCAAGGCCAAGTCGAGTTGTTCATTCACGTTGACGTCGTCCCGAAGCTCGGCCCGATCGATCCGCGACGACCCCGCAAAGTCCCGGATGATCCGGGCCATCCGCTTCGCAGCGGTCGCAATCTCACCCGCGTACTCCCTGACGCGCGTGGGGTCGTGTTCATCTCGAATCGCTTCGCTGAGACTCAGAATGCCGAACAACGGATTGTTCAGTTCGTGGCCGATCCCCGATGTCAACACGCCCAGGCCAGCCAGTTTCTCGGCTTCTCGCAGTTGGTCCTGTAGCTGGCTGTCGAGCGTCGTATCCCACAGCACCAGTCCGGTCCATCCCCTGCCGTTCGGCGGCGCGTCGATCCGGAAGAGTTCGTAGCGGTAGGTGACCCGATTGATCGTCAGTTCTCTCCTGGCTGGTTCGTCATCCTCCGCCCGGTGAGGACCCAACGGATCACCCGGCGACCCGACGGCTGAAAACGCTTCGCCGTCCTGGCTGCCCGCGGCCTGGGATGCGGGGCGATGCTGAGCGTCGGCGCGCAACTCGGCGCGCAACCGTTCGCGCGAGAACCCGTCCACCGTCATCACATCAAACAGCGCCAGGCCCCTCGCGTCACGATCCTCCAAGCCGAAGGCGCGCCGCGCCGCGCGATTCACGTACTGCACGCGTTCGTCCTCCAACATCGCGATCGGGTTCGGCACGCTGTTCAGAATCTGGTCGTTGTAGGCTTGGAGCGAGCGCACCTCTTCGGTCAGGCCCGAAAACGCGCGTTGCAGCCGCCCGTGCATCCCGTTGATCTCGTCGGCCAGTTGCTCGATCTCGTCGCCGGTGCGAACGACGATCGGGGCGGTCAATTCGTTCCGCCCGATCAACGCCGCACCCTCTTGCAACCGGCGAATCGGCGTGACGATGCGGACCGCGGCTAAGTACCCGAGGGTCGCCAACAGACCGATCGCCGCGAGCCCGATCGCTGAAATCCAGGCGAAGAGTCGCCGCATCGGGGCGAACAACTCCCCGGACGCCTGCCACGTGAAGGTGTGCCAGGCGACTCCGGTGGAGGCCACGGTCATGCGGTTGGTGTCCGCGAGCGGCGAAAACCCGACGAGCGAAGACGTGTGATTGCCGTGTCCGTCGCTCGCCGTCTTCACCCAGCCGGCTTCGGGCGGCGTCACGAGCCCGACGAGTTCGGCGTCGGCGAGACTGGTTCCCGTGGGCAGAATGGGGCAACTCATCACGGTACCAAGACTATCGATGAGCATGACGTGGCCGGTCTTTCCGAACCGGATCGGGGACACGACCGGCGAAAGATACGCCTTGGCGTCGAACACCCGATGTGACACGCCGATGGGCCGATCCCGCGAGCCATCCATGATCGGGATGGAGAGATGAAAGACGTAGGTGCCGAGTTCGGGATCAAAGGCGACGTTCCCGACGTAGACGCTGCCCCGTTCCGCGGTCATCGCCCGCCGCCACCAGGTCTCGCCACCGTGAGCGTAGCGGACTCCGACGTCGACGCTGGCGACGAGTCGGCCGGCGTCGTCGGTCACGAACAGCGCCTTGGTGGCGGACTCATGAGGGGCGTCCACGTCCACATATCGCCGCAGACGCTCGGCCGCGGGCCCGTCGGTGATCCGGCGCACGAGTTCGGGGTCGCGCGCCCGCCACTGCGGCTCTTCATCGCGGAACACGACCGGATCGGACGCGCGTTCAAGCAATGCGTTGGCGATCACGCGATCCTGGGCCATTCGCGTCATCCGGGCGATTTCGTCACCGAACACCCGGTCGAGCCTGCGCGCGCTCTCCGAGGCAAGCCCCGCAAAACTCGACCCGATCGCCGTCTGCAGCTCGTGCGTCCCCAGCAGGTAGGCCGTGCCGATGCCGAGCACGAGCGGGACCATTCCCACGATCACGGTCAGCAGCACGAGCCGGCCCTTCAGTCCCCAACGCGTGCGGGTCCCGGGCACGATACGATTCATGGACAGCCTTCGCGCGAGGTTAACTTGCCCCGACCGGAAACTGTAGTCGAAAGGTGGTCCCGGAGCCTTCTTGGCTGAACACAACGATACTCCCGTCAAACTTCTTTACGATGGTCCGGCAAATGTGCAATCCGAGGCCCGTCCCCTCTCCGGGTTTCTTGGTGGTAAAAAACGGATCGAAGATCTTTTCGCGAATGCCCTCGGGAATCCCGGGGCCGGAGTCGGTGATGTCGACGGCGACCACGCCGTTTTCGCGATACGTTGCCAGCCGCAACGTGCCCTCGCCCCGCATCGCCTGGATCGCGTTGGTAATGAGATTCACAAAAACCTGCAAGAGCTCCTCGGGCCGGCCCCGAACCGCCGAACAGTCGCCGTACTCCTTGACGACCGCAATCTCCTTGAATCCAGCGGTATATTGAGCCAACTGAACCGCCTCGTCGAGCTTGCCGGTGAGTTCCACGTCCACCCAATCGTCCCCGTCCGGCAGGCGGGCATACTGCGTCAACCCCTGGACGATCGCGGCGATGCGCCGCACCGCCCGCAACATATCGTGGGCGTACTCGCGAACCACGGGGGGATCGTGTCCATCCAACAGACTTTCAGCCAGGCTCATGAGCAGATAGAGTGGATTGTTGATGTCGTGCGCAATCCCTGAGGTAAAGGTCCCGATCGTCGCCAACTTCTCGGCTTGAGACAATCGCGCCTGCATCTGCGCCTCGTACTGGACCAAATGCCACAAGAGCTTGGCACCGGTGCCGCCCAGCACGTCCGTGCCCGGAAGATGCCGATCGGCCAACCATCGCGCCACGCCGGGATCGCCGGTCACATCGACGATCAAGTCCGCCTCGTGACAGGCCAGGAGTTCTTCCACGGATGAGGCGGTGGAAATGTTGAGTTCGCGCGCTCGCCGCAGACCGGGCGCCTGCGGGTCTTTGTCCGCCATCGCGTTCACCGCGATTTTCGGCGTACGCGCAAACAACTCTAAGAGGGCGGACCCGCCCTGACCGGCGCCGAGAATGGCGACGGCGATCGGGTCACCGGGCGTCGCACCGGACACCGGGACGGAACTGGATGCTTTTTTAACCGGTCGGGCCGTGGCCTGCTCCGAGCGGTCCGCCGGAGAGCGCCGATCCGTGACGACTACACCCGACTGTACTGCTTCATGGCCGATTCGACCGCCGCGACCAGTTTGTCTCGCTCGACGGGTTTGACGACGTAGTCCGCCACGCCCTGCTTGAGCAACGACGTAGCGAGCTGGACGTCTGGAAAACCGGTCAAGACGATGATCGGCAGCGCGGGATATTGCCGGCGGAAGTAGGCGATCGCCTCCACCCCGTTGACGTTCGGCATCCGGATATCGCAGATGATCACGTCAACCATCAGCGGGTTGTCGTCCGAACTGATGACCTCGACGGCTTTTTTCCCGTCGTCCGCTTCGATAACCTGGTAACCCGATTTGGTGAGTGCGAGGGAGACGGCTTTCCGGACGTCGGCCTCGTCATCCACCACCAAGACCCGACCCCGACTGCCTGTTTGCGGTAACCCGAAGAAGTCAACCATGGGAGTCCCTCCTTTCACGTCATTCCGTGACGCGAGTTGGACGACCGTTTCCCGATCCCTCGGTTTTCCCTGGTGCCACCGACGCGCGATTATAGGCTCCACAAATGCGGGGAAGTCAAGGATTTTTGGGTGGCCCATACTCTGACTCGACCTGAGACGCGATGACCGTGTCCAAGCCCCATCAGCGTCGCGGAGCGTTGACCGGCCCATTTTGACCGGCCAACCTGGGCTCAAAAAACAAAAAGCCCGGAGGGTGAGTACCCCGGGCTTTCGTCGTGTACCGTGTGACTAGGCTTTCGTCACGTTCGCCGCTTGTTTGCCTTTCGGACCATTCACGACCTCAAATTCAACCTCTTGACCTTCGTCCAAAGATTTGAATCCATCACCTTGAATGGCGGAAAAGTGCACGAAGACATCGCTACCCTCTTGCGGAGTGATGAATCCGTAGCCCTTGCTGCCGTTGAACCACTTCACAGTTCCTTTTTCCATATGCTGTCACCTCCCTTCATCGGACTCGGGATCTCTCCCGGGGTATCGCAGCGAACGGAGGCGCAAAAAAACCGCAGGCACACGTCCGTGCGCTGCGGTTGCTCTACTCTCACTCGACCTCTGACCACACAAGACACCTGACGCAGTTGTACCATACCGGCAATTCCGCGTCAACGTCTTTCTCGTGCGCAGCGAATGGCGTTGACGGATCGACACTCTCCCTGTTAGTCTCACTGGCGCGTCGGAGGCCTATGCCAGTATCTCCTTCATTCCTGACCCCATCCGTGCAGACTCTCGCTTTTTGTGAATCGAGCCGACCATCCGCGTCTTCCTAATCCATATCCGCGACCCCCAGTTTTACGCGCTGCCGGCCAAGACCCGGGCCAAAAACGGCAATATCCGAGTCATGGGCTTTCCGCCCATCGGCATCATGTCGCTCTCGTCCGTGCTCAAACGCGAGGGCCACGAATGCGTCATGTTCGATCAGGCCAATCCCGACACGCCCAATGAGGTCATCATCGAGGAGATCCGCCGTCAGCGGCCCGATCTCGTCGGCATGAGTTTTCTGAGCACGACCAGCTACCCCTATGCGAAGATTCTGGCCCGCCAGATCCGCGCGATGGATTCCACGGTGCGGCTCGCCTTCGGAGGGGTGTTCGCGTCGCTGAATGCCGGGCTGGTCAAGCTGCAGTGTCCCGAAGTCAATTTCGTGTGCCGCGGCGACGGCGAGCAGCTGATCCTCGATCTCCTGGCCCATCCCGACGATCTCGAAACCGTGCAGGGTCTGACGTGGATGAAAGACGGCCAGGTCATCAACAATCCCAACCGGACCACCGAACGCCATCTCGATCAGTGGCCCTTTCCGGACCGCGACAGCCTCAAACTCGACTTTATCGAATCGATGCCGCTCGACGTGCCGGCGGTGCTGTCGATGGAGCGCTTCACCACCATGCAAACCTCTCGCGGCTGTCCGTGGCCGTGCGTGTTTTGCGACATCCCGATCTTTAATGACGGAAAGTGGCGCTTTCGGAGCGCCGACCACGTGGTGGCCGAGTTCAAACACCTCAAGGAGCTCGGCTACGGCGCCGTGTACTTTGTCGATGATCACTTCCTCCTTAAACCCAAACGGATCGAGGCGATTTGCGAAGGGATTATCCACGAGGGGATCGACATCGAATGGGGCGTGGAGGGACGGGTCGATTCGGTGTGCCAGCATCTCTTCCCCATCATGGCCAAAGCGCACTGCCGGACCATCATGTTCGGGATCGAAAGCGGCAGCCAGAAGGTGCTCGACCGACTCAAGAAGGAGCAGACCCTGGAAGATGTCGAATCCGCGGTGACCAATGCCAAGCAGGCCGGCATTGAGATCGTGCACGGGTTCTTTACGGTCGGCAATCCGGACGAAACCATCGAGGACATGCGGGCAACTTTCGATTTTGCGTCGCGGCTCCGGCTGGATACCTTCGGGTTCAATCGCTTGTGCGTCTACCGGGGGACGCCGCTCTGGCAAGAATACGTGCAGCGTGGTCTGGTCAACGACATCACCGACTGGTACAAGTACTTCAAGTGTTCGGAAATCGATCCCACCTGTCTGCCCGGTGAGGTCATCAACACCGAGCGCACCGCGGGCCTGAAGCGGCTCTTTTTCTACAAACTACGGCACTACCCGGTCCAGACGTTCACGCTGTTGCGCCGATTCCTCCGCTACATGCCGCTGCGCGACGTGCTCTACCTCATCACCAAGCCGTTCCTGGGGAAGAAGCGGGGGCAGACGAACGCCGAGGTGATCTCACGCGCGGTCGAGCATGGGGCGCTCAAGGACGCGGCCGCTCAACTCACGCAGGTGTCGGACGACGTGCTTGACCACGTGATTGCCGAGTCGAAGGCCGAACGCCTCCGCATTCAACGCGAGGCGGAAGGTTCTGCGGTGGTCGGCCCAAGGGGCTGAGTTCGCGCACGACCCAACGGGATAGTCAACGTCCCTACTCAATAGGTTGTCACGCAGCACACCGGAATCCGCACGGTGAGTTGCATGTCGGGCGCGGCTTCGGTCAGGCCGGCCGACAACGTCAGGTTGACGCTCGTCTTGTTGCCCACCCGGAAGGAATAGCCCAGCAGTAAACTGCCCACGTGCGTCGTCATCGCGTTGGGGATCTGAACACCACCCTGCCGGTCCTTGCCGATCACGCTGTGGTCATACCCGATGCTGAACGACATCCGTTCGTTCAGCGCGAAGCCCATGCCGAAATTGATCCCGATCGAATCACCGGGATTGACGGTCCCGATTGTTTCGCCCAGATTGCGCGGAACACTCCAGAGATAGCTCAGGTTCCCGAACAACACCGCGGGGTCCGACGGATAGATCAGGGTAAGGCTGGGTTGCACGCCCCAAAACCCCGATCCAGTGGGAAGCTCTGTCGGTAGATTGGTGTCAGGATCGACCTCAACCTGAAACGGATTTTTCCCCGTGTGGGATTTGACCCTCAAATTCCCGATAAAGTAGGGTTGCCCCCCTTGTCCACTGTTGATTTGGTAGCGGATGGCCGCCTCGATATCGCCCAGGCCTCGACCGCCCACGTTGAAGACCGAGTCCTCGGTGACGCCAATTTCCGCCGCGCGGCCGGTGGTGGTGTCGTTTCGTGACACATAGGGGAATTTCACCTCCCCTTCGATGCGATTGGTCACGCCCAGACGTAACGCGAGCGCGCCGATAGCCGTGTCGCGATTGATTTCCCGTACTTCGATCACGCCGACCGTGATCTTGGGAATCACGGTAAACCCGATCAGGGCGACACGGTTGCTGGAGGAATTCGCATACTGTAGGGACGACTCAACGACCAATTTCCCCTGAGGTGTCAACACCCCGGGTTGATCGGACGTGATCACAGTACGGGTCTGAACCTATTTCGGGAACACCTCACTCCGGCGTTCATCAACCTGCGTCCCTTCTAACACTCCCAACCCGGGGACCTGGACGCAGACCCTGCCCATCCCAACCATAACTAGATTGCTTTTGGTCCGTGACGCGCACCGTAACTGCAACTGATGTGACGCCTGAGCGCTTTGCGCTTGACACCTGAACGTGCCCTCCACTAGGATCGTCTCCATCTTCCTGGGTGCGTTCGATGGCACGCCGTTGCGACCGCATCTCGGTCGGTTTCAGTCCCGCCGTTCTGTCCAAGCCTACTGATTCTTTCGCTTCGCTCGCTGATTCAGCCTCGCGCCCTTTTCGTGGCCCACGCTCATCTCCGTTCGACAACAAGACATGACTGACCCGTCCCCACGGGAAATCATCCGCACAGACGGTTACGACCTTCATCGGTCGCTCGTGTGGTTCGATGTTCTGGCCGTGGCGTTCGTGTCGACGTTGCTCATCTCAAACGTCATCGCGCAAAAACTGATCAGCGTGGGTCCCTTCACCCTGACGGCCGCGATTCTGATCTTTCCGATCGCGTACATCTTCGGAGACGCGCTCACCGAAGTCTACGGATACGCCAGAACGCGACGCATCATTTGGATGGGGCTGCTCGTGAATCTCTTCATGGCGGTGATGACCTGGGTAGCCATACTCATGCCGCCGGCTCCCGGGTGGCCGTCCCAACATGAATTTGAGACGGCCTTGGGCTTCGTTCCCAGGATCGTCGTCGCCTCGATGCTCGGGTATTGGGCCGGGGAGTTCGCGAACTCCTACGTCCTCGCAAGGTTGAAGATCCTGACGGAACGGCCGGATGCTCTGGGTACGTACCATCTCGTCCACCATCGTCGGAGAAGGTGTGGATACGGCGATTTTTGTGAGCGTCGGACTCGGAGGAATTCTGAGCCCGTCGCTCTTGGTCGACACCGCCATCGCCGCCTGGATCGTGAAGGTGGCATACGAGGCGGCCACTCCGATGACCTATCTTCTGGTCGGCTTCTTGAAACGAGAGGAAGGGTTTGACCAGTTCGATGGTCGAACCAATTTTAACCCCTTCAAGCTCTCGACTCCATAGTTCAGGAAATCTGTCTCCGTCGGCTCGCGGCACGACTCCGTGACCGTCGGTCTATCGTGTGTCCGGTACCTGCCTCAGACACCTTGGACCTTGCGATATCCACGTGTTATCTTTTCCCGCGGTTTTACCGAGGGGGTCCATGGATAACGACCGCGTGTGGGTCCTAGAGGACCCCGACGAACGGCCTCACGGTCGCAAGAAACCTCGTGGCGACCACGCGTCGCGTCCACAGAAGAGTCCGGCGGTGGCCTTCACGCTGTCGATCCTCGTCTGGGGGGGCGGACAGATCTACAACCATCAGGGCAATATCGCCACCCTTCTTATCCTCCTGATGGTGAATTTCTACGTGGACCCTGCCTTGATCTGGATGTATCGAGAACCACTGTTCACGCTGCTCAGAGGGTTCGGCATCACCCCTTCGCAGATGCTGGCTGCCGTGACCCTCTGCTACTTCTCCGGATTGCTGGTCTGGTTGTCTAGCGCCGAACAAGCTTACCGCCGGACCACCGCGAGGCGAACCAACGCCTTTCGCGGAGTCAACAGCGCATGGATTCCGGCGGTGTGCTCGTTGGTCCTTCCGGGGTGGGGACAGTTCCTGAACGGTCAGGCCGAAAAAGGGGCGCTCTTTCTGCTGGTCGCCCTGCTGGGGTTTTTCTCTGTGCCCGCTATCCTGGTCATTTGGCTCTTTTGGCCGGCACTCGAGACAGTCGCTGACCGATTGTTTTGGGAATGGCTCCTGATCGTCATCTTCTGTCTGGCCACAATGGTATTGCTGCTCTGGCCGCTCAACTGCTTCGATGCGCTCAGAGTCAGCCTTGATGAAACGAAGAAGGAGCCGGTGCTCAAGCGACTGGAGTATGCCAACAATCGCCGCCGGATGTTCGGGTGGGAACGAGGCGTATTCCCCTTCTTCAAACAGACCGTCATGTTCGCGCTGTTCCTGGTCCTCTGTTCTGCGATCGCCTACTACTCTTTCCCGCACGACTACTACGTCACCGTCCTCCAGCGCCTTCAGGTCCAATTGTCTCAGCGCCAGATGGTGCTGATCCCTCAATTGATCGACCGCTTGTTACACCAGGCGTAACACCGACCACTCAAATCCGCGGGCAGCCTTGAGCGCGTTCCAAGGACCGGCACGGTTCCTCTGCGATTGACTTCAGGTCCGTTGGTGGCGCAAGGTAGCGGCGTTTCCCAACGCACACTGAAGGATCGAGAACTGTTATGCGCCCTCTGGCCCACCATCGGATACTGTTGTTCTTCACCGCGGTGTCTCTCGTCTTCCCCGCCGCGGTTCGTGGTGACAACACGGGCCAGCCGCCCTCCCCAGGCAACACCGCGACCGCAGGCTTTCGCATGGCCGACGCGCCTCAACCGATGTCTCCCAGTACGAGCGTGGGCCAAGCCGCTGCCACCGACTCTTCCGGCAATGTTTTCATAGGGGGTTATACCTCTGGAAGCTTTGAGGGCCAGACCAACGCCGGAATGCTCGACGGGTTCGTGACCAAGTACAGCCCTCAGGGCGCTGCGCTATGGACGCGCCAACTGGGCACCGCAGGCTCCGACGTCGTCCAAGCTGTAGCCACCGACGCCGCCGGAAATATCGGCGTTACCGGGTACACCTACGGCAGCTTCGACAGCCAAGCCGCCGCCGGACTCACCGATCTCTTCGTCGCCAAATACGACCCCACGGGCGTGCGACTCTGGATCCGACAACTCGGCACCTCGAGCCTCGACCAGGCCAACGGCATCGCGATCGATCCGGCCGGTATCGTATATGTCACGGGGTTTACCGAAGGCAACCTCGACAGCGGGACCACCGTTGGACTCTCCGACATCTTCTTGGTCAAGTACGATGCCCAGGGCGTTCAGCTCTGGACCCGACAACTCGGCACACCCAGTTCGGACGTCGCTCGAGCTGTCGCCACCGACGCCGCCGGCCACATCTACCTGACGGGGTCGACGTATGGCCAGTTGAATCGCGGCACGTCCAACGCAGGGTTCTCCGATTTCTTCGTAGCAAAATACGACGCTCAGGGCACCGCCCTCTGGACCCGCCAGTTCGGCACGCCGAGCTTCGATCATGCGTACGGCATCGCCACGGACCGTCAAGGAGCCGTGTACATCAGCGGGTCTACTTACGGCAGCCTCGATGGAAACCGGAGGGTTGGGCAGTCCGATCTCTTCGTGGCCAAATATAACCCCCAGGGTACGAAACTCTGGATCCGCCAGCTCGGCACACCCGGGTCAGACGTTGCCCATGCCGTCTCCACCGACGCCGCCGGGAACGTCTACGTCGCGGGCTATACCAACGACAGCCTCGATGGCAATCCCGCAACCGGACGGTCCGATCTGTTCGTCGTTAAGTACGATCCCCACGCGGCTAAGCTCTGGACCCGCCAACTCGGCACGCCCAGCTCGGACGTCGCTCGAGCCGTCGCCACCGATGCCGCAGGCAACGTCTACGTCACGGGCAATACGAACGACAGCCTCGACGGCAGTTCACGAACCGGGCTTTCCGACCTGTTCGTCATCAAGTACGATGCGCAGGGCGCCAAGCTGTTGACCAGCCAACTAGGCCCTCCCAGATCCTAACACCCCCAGCCGCGATTCAAACAGACTCTGGCTCCGCTCAAGTCGAGTCGATCCTACCCACGGACCCTGAAGCTCTTGCCTTTCTCTCACCCTACGCTCTACACTGATGGGCGATTTGGGACTCACTTCCTCAGGGAGGCGGACATGGCGACGTATATCATGCTCAGCACGCTGACCGACGACGGACGCAAGACCTTGAAGGCCAATCCCACCCGCGTCAAGGAAGTCAACAAGGAGATCGAAGCGATGGGCGCGAAGGTCGTGGCTCAATACGCGGTGTTGGGGCCGTATGACTTCGTCAACGTGGTGGAAGCGCCCGACAATCACGCAATCGCAAGAATCTCGGTGGAGCTCGGATCGCGCGGCACCGTGCAGTTCCTCACCATGCCGGCGGTGCCGATCGATGAATTCATCAAAGGCCTGAAGCGATAAAACGACCGCGCAGGCGTCTCCCACTGCACGTCGTCACGCGCGCCTGACGACTTTTGCCCGCGTCTTCCCGTCTTGACACCTCGTCTTCCGCTCGGATAGGATCCGGCCGCTGTTCAGCATGTGCTCGAAATCCGTGGCGTCGAGACTCCGGCTTTCCTCCATTCCTGCTGTTCGCGCCTCCGGGTGCCACTCCCCATCGTCAACCGAACTGATTGCACCCATCAGGGTAAGCATCCCGCGTCGACTGGGGAAAAAGACCCTCCAAGGCACAAGTGCTCAGCGTTCATCCGCAGCGTAATCTAATGGTGGTCGATTGCCCCTGAAACCTGAGCATCGCCACAAACCAGTTGTTCATGTTCATTCAACCTGGAGGGTCTCGATGAAACACGTGTTGAGTCGATTGGTTCGGACGGTCTTCGTAGGTGCTGTGATCGCAGGTCTTCCTGCCTGGGCTCAGGCAGAGATGGCGCGTTACAACGTGGACCTTGATCACTCCATCATCGGGTTTGAAGTGGCCCATCTGGTCGTCTCGAAGACCACCGGACGATTTACCGACTACCAAAGCTTCGTGGTGATGGATCCCGAAAAAAAAGAATTCAAAACCATCGAGGCAGTCATTCAAACAGCGTCCGTTAACACAAATCACAAGAAACGTGACGAACACCTCCGGAGCGCAGATTTCTTCAACGTTGCGAAATTCCCGACCATGGCATACAAGATGAAAAGGTATACCAAGAACGGTGATCAATACACTGCGGTCGGAGATCTCACCCTGCTGGGAGTAACTAAAGAAATCACGCTGACCGGAACGTTCAACGGAACGATCGCGGACCCATTCGGAGGAACTAGAGCCGGGTTCTCCGCAGAAGGAACCATCAATCGGAAAGACTTTGGATTGGTGTGGGCGAAACTCCTTGATAACGGCGGGGCAGTGGTCGGCGACACGGTCAAGATCAAGATCGAGATCGAAGCGATCAAGGAAAAGAAACCAGGGTAAAGAATCAAGCGGCTGTTTCGTGTTGCTTGACGCGCGAAAGCGTCCCCTCGGCGTATGAGGCGGACGCTTTCGCGCGCCAGAGCTCACGGCGTTCCAGGGGCCACCAGTCCACTGGACGCCCACACCGTGTCCTTTCGAAACTAACGTTCTAGCGCCCCACCCCACTCGTCGTAACAATCAGCCATCAACAACGCGTGCGCCATGATGCTCCATCAGCGTCCTGGGTAGCCGCAGCGTTTGCCGACGAAAAGTTATCCGACGCAGTCCGAACACCGCAGGCATCGCGTTCGGTACCGTCCAACCGCGCCCAGTGTTGCGATCAAAGACCAGCACTTGCGACAGATTTTCGGCACATCGGCTATGGAAGCCATCTCCCGGGCATACGGGAATGCTCGGCAACCCTGGCATTGTTCTGGCATGCCTAACTCCGGATGGCGATTCTGATGGTATCCGGCAGGCCAACTCATTCATGGACATCATTCTGCGCTGTGCTATCTTCCTTCCGCGCCCAGAGGGATCTGTGAGGGACAGAATTCGTCAAGAGATTGTGTCCTTAGCCGTCCCTGTGATGTGCAGCACCTTCCTTCAGCGGATCACCACCATCGTGGACATCTTTTTGGTAGGCGGGCTCGGCGCCGCCGCCATCACCACGGTCGGGGTCGGTCAGGTGATGACCTTGTTGGTGATGACCGTTGCCTGGGGCCTCTCCGCCGGCGTGACTGTGGTGATCGCCCAACTCTGGGGCGCCCAGCGGCACGCCGACGCCCGCGCCGTGAGTTTCCAGTCACTGAGGTTCGGCGTCATTCTCGGCGTCGGCATCAGCCTCGCGGGTGTGTTGTGGGGCCACACCGGAGCCGCCTTTCTGGGGGCGCGGGAAGAGGTGTTGCCGCTGATCGTCCCGTATCTTCAGGTGATCTTCTCCTTCGTTGTGTGTTCCCTTCTCATCAATTTACTCTCCGCCATCATGTATGGGGTCGGTGACACACGCCCGCCTCTTCGAGCCGCGGTACTGATGAACATCGTCCACCTCGCTGTCGCGTGTCCGCTTATCTACGGCCTCTTGGGTGCGCCGCACTGTGGGGTGCTCGGTGTTGCGATTGCGACCGCGGCGTCGGAGACCGCAGGAGCCGTCTATCTTCTCGTGGTCAGTTACAGACGGCGGTACCTTCAGGCGGGTTGGCCCAGAGCCGGTTTGATGCGCCACGTGGTGCGCGTCGGCCTTCCTGTGACGGGCGAGCGTCTACTCCAGCAAGCTGGACAACTCATGTACCTCAAGGTGGTGATGTTATACGGGACCGCGGCCTATGCCGCTCACCAGGTTGGAATGGCGATCGAGGCGATGGCGTTCCTGCCAGGACTCGGGATCAGCATGGCGGTGACAACTGCCGTGGGCCAACGGTTAGGCGCCCGGCAGGTACTCCAAGCGACGATCGCGCACCGCGAGGCGAACCGGCTCGCCTTGTGGATCATGGCAAGCATGGGAACAGTATTCTTCGTGGCTCCCGGTCCACTGCTGCGTGTATTTACAACAGACCAGGATGTCATCGCGCTTGGGACGCCGTTGTTGCAGATCGTTGCCCTGCTTCAAATCCCCCTGGCCATCACCATGGTGCTCTACGGTTCACTACGGGGAGCCGGAGATACCCCGACGTTGTTCTGGAGCACGATACTGGGAAGCTGGGGCATCCGCGTCCCACTCGCTTGGTTATTCGCCACGGTCTTACAGCTCGACCTGATCGCGGTATGGGGCCTCCTGGTCGCTGATTGGCTCGTTCGAATGACCGTGCTGGCCTATCGGTACCGGTCCGACAAATGGCACAGCCACGGGTTGATCCACACCCCCACCCAGGAAAACAGCGTCGCACTCGCCGCAGGGAAGCCTGGCTAATTTTCACCAGGCGCACACGATGGTACAGGCCAATATACTCTCCGACGAAACACCACGTTCACGTGGAAACCAGGCCGGCTCTCGGGAACGGACTGATGCGTCGGTTCCACAGATTACGAATTGGATCACAAAACCGTCATCACCGTGCAGGTCAACGGGTCGAATTACCGCACTCCGTTCGGAACCGGACAACACATATGCGGTTTCTCTATCTGATTCGAATCACAGAGGAACTATTTTGGACAAGGAGTGAGCATCCGAATTGCACCACAGATCCGGCAACAGGCAACCGCTACGGAGGCAGCTATGAAGACGCAATCGCAGGGATATGGATTGATGCTCTGGGGCACGCTGGCCCTACTTGGTGGGTTCGTGGTGTGGTCGTGCTCCACCGGAGAGAGCCCCATTGCTCAGGACGACATCCCGGGTATCGTGTTCGCATCCCGCACCGTCGACGCCTTAGGGGACCCACTGGATCCTATTAGATTCGAACCCGGCGGCGACCTGATGACATTGGTTCCCGGGACACCGTCTGGGACGCTGCGAAATCTGACCAGCGACCTGACCAACGGAGTTGGTGACGTCTCGGATCCCGAGATCTTTCTGCAAACAGGCGAGGATCAATTTCGCGTCGTCTTCACAATGCGGACAAACAGCGGGGACCGGTGGCACCTGTATGAAGTCGAAGTAAGTGCCGACGGCACCCGCCTGAGTACCCCCGTACAACTGACGTGTGGATCGTCAAACGAAGTTGATCCGCAGTACTTGCCAGACGGACGCATCGTGTTTTCATCCGACCGCCCTGGGCACCTCGACGAGTATGAACGTCGGAGGTCCACGCTCCTTCACATGTTGGATAGGACTCAGCCGGTCCTCTCCAGCCAACCGTCCTGTGACAGCGGCGAGGTCGTCCAGATCTCGTTCAACCAAAGCCACGATCGTAACCCCATCGTTCTACGCGATGGCACGATCGCGTTCAGCCGATGGGAGCACCTGGGAGGAGAGAACAAGTTCCCGGTGTTCTTCATGGAGCCCGACGGCACGGATCCGTTCGTAAAATTCGGGTCCCATTCGGGTGTGAACTCGTTCCTGGACGTGCGTGAACTCGAAGACGGACAAATGATCGGCACCATGATGCCCCTGACCGGCACCTTTGAGGGCGGCGCCATCGGCGTGCTCAACGTGGCAGCTGAAGCCGACAACGCCAACACCTCTTCGCGACAGCTAACCGGAACGCAGGTGATTCCGACCGGGGAAGATGCGTCCACCGTCGGCCGGTACTACAACGCGTATCCCGTGCCCGACGGCACGGATCGATACCTGGTGTCGTACTCGACCGGTAAAGTCGTCGAGGACATGGAAGACGAGGACACGGGAGAAGTCACCGAGGGTGAGGAGCCCCGCTATGGCATCTGGATGCTCAACACGGGAAATGGGACGCTCAAACCCATCAAGGTCCCCGACGCCAGCACGCAGCGGGTGTACGTCGAGCCCGTACCGTTGATGGCCGTGCCGGTGACACATATTCCCACCGCCAAACCACAAAAGGTAGCCAACCGCGAATTGCTCGGGAGCACGGGCGTGCTTGCGGCGGCCAGCGTCTACGATTCTGAGGCGAACCGCGCTCTCTCCGATCCGGTATTGGGTGTGAGGATCCCGCGGAACGGCGGCACCATCGACTTCGCCGCACTGGTCGGCGATCCCTCACTTCAAGTCGTGAAACAGGTCCGTATTATCCAAGCGGTTCCGAGTCAGCCCGGCGTCGGCGTCGAAGACATGGGCTTGACCGAATTCGAGCGCCAGAAGATCCTCGGCTATGCCCCGGTGGCGGCCGACGGCTCGTTTAGAGTCACCGTCCCAGCCGACACGTCGTTGACACTACACGTGGTCGACGCGGAAGGCCGGTCGTTTAAGGTGAAGGAGAATTGGCTCCAGGTCAGACCCGGCGAAAACCGGACCTGTAACGGATGCCACTCTCCCCGTCGGGGTCAGCCACAGCGGCCGGCCGCAGATGCGATCGCGCTCAATCAGCTTCCGTCGACACTGACGCCGCCGACCATCGCGGTGATCGACTACACCGACCATGTGCAGACGGTTTTCGACGCGGAGTGCGTTTCGTGCCACTCCTCGACCACTCCCAGTGGCAACCTCGATCTGAGCGGCGATCTGTCAGGTCTGGGATTCCCCATCTCATACACGACCTTGCTCGAAGGCAACATGAACGGATCTGAGCTGGTGGTGCCGGGGGAATCACGCCAGAGCCATCTGATCGAGCGCATTTTCGGCGAGGAACTTCGTTCGTCGCTGGCCCTGCCGGTCTCGGATGCGAACAACCACGACGGGATGTTGACCACCCAGGACAGACGAACCATCGTGGAATGGATCGATCTCGGCGCTCAATTCACCAACAATGACGTGATCACCAACCCTGGGCGATCGAATCTAGACGAGACGGTGTTCGAAACCTCTGTCCAGCCCATCTTGCAGCAGCGTTGCGCGAGCTGCCACGTTGCAGGAGGAGACAGCAATTTCGTCTTGACCGGAGATCCAGAGGGCGACCTCGGCGCTACCGCCGCTCGCGTCAATGTCACCAATCCGGTCAATAGCTTGCTGTTCGTCAAAGGCACGGGCGTCGTGCCCATGCTTGTCGACGGGCAACCGGTGAATCCGGCCCCGCTGGCGACCTCGGACACGGACTACACCACCATTCTCAACTGGATCATCGCGGCCCAGTGAGGAGGGTTGGCGGGCCAGAGAAGAGGGCTATACTTGTCGCCGCAACGCTCGTGTTGCTGGGTGCGGGCTGTGGCCAAGTGGAACCCGGCGAGGAGGAGGCGATCGGCCAGTTGGACCAGACCGCCTTTGCCGCGACGATTCAACCCATTCTCGACGCGCGGGGTTGCTCGCAAGCCGGGTGCCACTACCGGGACAAGAGCAATCCCAACACGGGAGGGCCGGGAGGAAGCTTTCGGATCTTTGATTGCTCCGGAAATTCCTGCACCACGGAGCAGGTGCTCGCCAATCACGACTCCGCCGCTGGCATGGCCAACATCGCGAACCCGACGACCAGCAAATTGCTTACCAAACCGCTGGCGCTCTCCGCTGGCGGCATTCAGCATCTCGGGGGCGACATTTTTATGAGCACCGCTGATCCGGACTACGCAACGATCGTGGGCTGGATTCAGAGCCCGATGTAATGTGAGGGGGCAAGGAACCGCAAGATGGCGACTCACGGTCGGCATCGCGTGCGTGGGGCTGATGATCAGCCCCACAGCCGTGTTTGGGAAGGATTCGGTATTTCGAGAGGCCGTGATCGTCGAGGCGTTCCTGGAAATTCATACTGGACCGAGCAGCAGTTATCCCGTGTTCTACGTGGCGGAGAAGAACGAAACCATCCTGTTGATGAAACGCCGCGTGGATTGGTACGAAATCCGTCTCCGGAACGGCACGGAGGGATGGGCCCATCGACGCGAGATCGAGAAGACCCTGTTGGCAGCCGGGTATCGAAAGGGCCTGATGGAACGGTTCTACGATAATTTCGTCGCGAGCAAGACCGCGCTGGGGTGGAGCGCCGGCACATTCGCAGGGGATCCGGCACTGTACCTTCGATTGACCTACGGCCTTACCGACCACCTCGCGCTGGAGGGTAACGGAGGCTTTGCCTCAGGCGACCTGGGGGGTACGCAACTGTACCACGGAGGTGTCGTGGTGACTCCGTGGCGCGCTCGATGGCTGGCGATCAACGGAACGATTGGTGGGGGCGTGGTCCACGTAACACCCACCAGCCTGCTGGTCAACGCTGAATCCGGCACGTTTCCTTCCGCTTACGCCGGCGTGGGGTTCGGGATTCCCATGTTCAGAAATCTCGAGGGACGCGTCGACATCCGGCACTTCACGTTGTTTATGAACACTGAACGGACCCGAGAGTTCCAGGAGTACAGCGCGGGACTGTCGTTCCGCTTCTAATTTCCGATGACGACGAAACGCACATGGATCGCCATAGTGATGGGCCTGGTGTTCAGCGCCGCACCAGGGTTCGGAACGCCGGGATACGGCCAAGATCTCCCGATCGAAGAGGAGCCCGTCATTAAACCACCGGCCGAGGACAAGCCGCTCAAGGAGGCGCGCCTCGATAACGAGCGGTTCGAACTGGGGCCCTACGCAGGCATCTACGCGCCTGATGGGTTCGGCGCATCCGGCGTGTTCGGATTGCGACTGACCTACCACGTCACCGAAAGCATCGCGTTCGAAGCGAGTTACGCGATCTCGCAGGTGGATCAGACCGCGTTTCGTGACGCGACGGGACTTTCGTTGTTGACCAGCGATGAGCTGTCGTACTGGAACGTCGGGGTGTCGTATGACCTCTTTCCGGGTCAAATTTTCCTCACCCGCGCGCGCACGATTAACTCCACGATCTATTTAATCGGCGGGTTGGGCCAAACGACGATGGATGAACGCAACCATTTCAGTGTCAATGTTGGGACCGGGTACAAACTGTTTGTCACTGACTGGTTTAGCGTCAGGCCTGACCTCAGGCTTCACCTGTTTGAAACCGATGTCATCGGGGAGAAGACCCTGACTTACAACCTAGAGGGAACGATCGCCCTCGCCGTGTTCTTCTGAGGATCGCCATGTTCAGATACCGTCACATCCCATTGTTGGCTGTCTCGTTGTTGATCCTGCTCTTGCTTAATGCGACGAGCTCCGCGGAGATTCCCGGCGGAGTTAGAAAAGCTCCAGACTTTACTTTGAAACGTTCGACCGGGGGCAATGTGAAGCTCAGCGAGTTGCGCGGTCGAGTGGTCCTCGTGAACTTTTGGGCGACGTGGTGTACACCCTGCAAAGAAGAGCTACCGTTCTTCAACACGCTCTATCGTCGGTATCAGAATGTGGGGTTGGAAGTCCTAGGGGTGAATATCGACAAGGCCTCGTCACAGGCATCTCAGATGAGCACGGCGCTCGGCCTGACCTTTCCGGTTCTGTTGGACCCCTCCGGGAAGACCTCGACTCTCTATCAGATTCGCACCATGCCGACAACCTATGTGGTGGCCAAAGACGGCACACTCCGCCACGTGCACTGGGGATTCGGGCCCACTGAGCCGGCGCGCTACGAATCGGAAATTCGTGCGCTCCTCAAGGAATAACCACCGGTGAATGTGCGAATCATCGTTCTCTTATCGGCTCTGCTGAGTGTGACGTTGGCCGGCTGCTCCACGGTGAAACCTTGGGAGCGAGAGTACCTGGCGGACGAGATCATGCAGTTCGACCAGAATGCGCTGAAGACGGAGTGGCATGTACACGTGCAGGAGGTACAGGAAGGATCCCGAGGAGGGTTCAGCGGAAGCGGCGGAGGGTGCGGTTGCCGGTGACTGTGAACACGCGCATCGGGGTTGCTGGGGGCGTCGCACTGCTGGTCGCGGTACTGGCCACCGCTGAGGCCGTGGAGCCTCCTCAAGATGAAGTGGCTGTTGGCTACAACTTGTACAGCGGCGGCGGCATCACGGTGCAGGGTCCGACGATGATCGTCAAGAAAGAACTCCTCAGCCGTGTGGCGATTAAGGCCGGTGCCCGCGTGGACCTCGTCAGCTCCGCCTCCATTGACGTTGTGACTCAGGCGAGTCCGTACAAGGAGCGAAGGACCGAATACGCCGTGGGCACCGACGTGCTGCACAACGACATCCTCGCCGGAATCAACTACACCCAAAGCCATGAACCAGACTACACGTCCAACACCCTCTCGGTGGGTCTGGCACACGATTTGTTTGACAAGAATGCGACGCTAAACCTCAGGTTCGCTCGATCCTGGGATAAAGTCGGGAAAAACGGCGATCCATCCTTTGGCCAGGAAGAAGCCAACCGCACGCTCTACACCGTGGGAATCACTCAATCGCT
Source organism: uncultured Nitrospirota bacterium (assembly GCA_964570625.1). Classification (GTDB taxonomy): domain Bacteria; phylum Nitrospirota; class Nitrospiria; order 2-01-FULL-66-17; family 2-01-FULL-66-17; genus JBFLXB01. Next base: position 42,399 of record CAZMYW010000010.1, read on the forward strand.
CACGTCCCGGTGGTTGGTGCAGTTCAACTATGAAAACACCGCTGATTCGGGTTTTCTCAATAATCCCTATCGGAGTGCCCTGGTTGGGCAGCCTGGGGGAATCTCATCCTGGGTTCCAGAAAACTATCCCGAATCCAGAACCGGGCACGCGTGGGTGCTTCGCACCGGCTTTGGCTTCATCCCCGGGTCAGATGGAGACCTATCGATCGGGCCACGCAGTTCGGTACAGATCGACTATCGGTACTACCAGGACACGTTCGCGGTTCACTCCCATACCGGAAAAGTGGAGTACCAGCGGTATATTCGCAACGATTGGCTCATCGGCTCATTCTATCGATACTACCGCCAAGGCGACGCCAGCTTTTACGGCGACCTGATCCCTGCCACTCAGATCTTCAAAGCCCGGGACAAAGAGCTGGCCCGATTCTCAGACCACTGGATCGGCGGATCCCTCAAATACAAGCCCAGAGCGTTCAAATGGCGAGGTCTCGAGAATCTAGCGGTTCAGCTGAGCTACACCTTCTTAATGTACGACTACGATAACTTTACGGACCCGAGATCCGGAGAACTCTACTCGCAGAGGAGCCATGTCCTACACACAAGTATTGGCTTTACTTACTAGCGGACTGCTGTGGGTCGCGTCTGCCGTTCCCTTATCGGCCGAGACGCCGAAGGCCCGTCCCCTGTTGATCTCCGAAGAGCGCGTGTTGATGGGGACTCAGGTCATCGTCAAAGCGGTGGGTGGAAATCGTGAGCAGCTCCAAACCGCAATCACTGCCGCGTTCGACGAGGTATCGCGTTTGGAACGGTTGATGAGCAACTTCATGCCGGATACCGAGCTGTCCCGTATCAACCAGCAGGCCGGGAAGTCTCCGGTCGTGATCAGCCGCGAACTGCTTGGGGTCATCAAACGATCGCTATTTTTCTCGGAACTCTCTCACGGTGCGTTCGATATCTCATTTGCCTCAGTTGGCAAACTGTGGGACTTTCGGAAGGGAGTGATTCCGGCGCCAGAATCCATCAACGCCCAGCTTCCTTTTGTAAACTATCGAAAGATCCAAATCGACGACGAACGCTCCACCGTGTTCCTTCCTTCGCGCGAGATGGAAATCGGCCTCGGCGGCATAGGTAAAGGATACGCGATGGACCGCGCTATGGCTGTTCTCAGCGAACGAGGGATTCAGAACGCCATGGTCATGGCGGGTGGAGACACGGTAATCAAAGGCAAGAACGGCAACGATCTGTGGCGGGTAGGCCTTCGCGATCCGGATAAGGCCAACGGGATTCTCGCGGTGTTGCCGCTCGAAGATCAAGCCATTTCGACGTCCGGCGACTACGAACGATTTTTTATCAATGACGGCGTGCGATATCACCATATCCTTGACACGAGGACGGGGTACCCGGCGATGCTCTGTCGGAGCGTCACTATCCTCGCTCAGGACGCCACCACCAGCGACGCTCTCACCAAACCCGTGTTTATCCTCGGCCCCGAACAAGGACTGGCTCTGATCGAACAGATGGAGGACGTGGAGGCTATCATCATCGACCGAAACGGCACAATGTATCTCTCGTCCGGGCTGGCGGGACTGGGCCTCGACGCCACACCCACGACTCACAGGACACTCCAACCATGAGACTACACCAATCCACTCTAGGACTCTGTTGGTACGCATTCGTGTTGTTCACCGCGTTTCCCGTACTGGCTGAAGAACCTCAGAAACCGGGACACACTATCGATACATTGGATGTCAAACTCCAAGCGCTCAAAGATGACATTATCGATTTGAACACGCAGATTTTTCGCCTCCAGGAGGAGTTGCTATACCCCGAGGACTCCTCCGTCGTCGTGTTCTTGAGTGTGGAAGGCGGAAACTATTTCGCACTGGATTCCGTGAAACTTCTCCTGGACGACACCCCGGTGACGAGCTACCTCTACACCGATCGTGAGGTGACCGCGCTGAAGAAGGGCGGCGTCCAGCGCCTCTACATGGGCAACGTCAAGACCGGGGGCCATCAGTTGTCAGCGGTCTTTACCGGCAAGGGTCCGCAGGGGCAGGACTACAAGCGTGCAGAGACCATCCCCCTCCAGAAAGAAAAGGGAGCAGCATTTATCAAGCTGGTCGTGCGGGATGACCCTGCGAAGAAGCAACCCGAGTTCATCTATGAAGCGTGGCAGTAACATCGCGGTATTGGTATTAGGCCTCTGGTGGGCCCCGGCTTGGGCCGACCAGGCGGTGAACTTCCCGGCGCCTCCGAAGGAAGAGGTGACAGGCGTGTCTGATCAGACCTCCGCTCCTGAGACAACCCCGACCATATCACCGTCGACCGCAGCCGCGCTGAAGAAAGAAACCTACTATCACTTCTTCCTTGAAGACTATCTGACCTCCGCCACCAGGCTGAAGCTCTTGGAAGCGTCTGTTCACAACGACCCAGCGACGCTGAACCACATCAGGTTGCTGCGAGGCAGCTTATACGTGGTGTGGGGCATGCACCGGCCCGCGACTGAGATATTCGACCAACTGGTGTCCGCATTTCCGCCCGGACAGGATCGCAACCAGGTCCTGCTATTGATCGAGCGGCTCCAGTACTCGCGCGCGCTCTACGAAGCCGCAATCGAGACGTACGAACGCCTTTCCCCTGATCGCACGTTCCGTTCGATGGACCACGCCACCTATCTGGCCGGGATGAGCCACTACGCGCTCGGGAATTTTGATCGGGCGCTCACGGTGATGACGGCGCTCCCGAAATCTAGCGACTACGTGCCGTTCGCCAAACTGACTTCGGCCCAATCGCAGAACCAGCTGGCCAATGTGGATGACGCCATCCAGCTACTGAATGAAGTCGGAAGCCTGGAGGCACCTGAAGACATGGCCGTGCAAGCCTTGTCCGAGAAAAGCCGTCTCACCTTAGGGTTGTTGCTCACAGAGACCGGCCGGTACGACGAGGCCCTAACGGTCTTCGCGTCGGTTCCGGAGGTCAGCCCGTTTTATCCTGACGCCGTGTTTGGCGCGGGATGGGCCCATCTGTACCGGCAGCGTTATGCAGAGTCGCTCGCGGCGTTCCTGATACTCAGGCAGACGGCCCCCAATCATCCCTATGCTCTAGAAGCCTTGACCACCATCGGCCATTGTTATGACCGCATGGGTGCGCGCGGGGAAGCGTTTCAGGCCTACGGAAAGGCACTCGACACCTATCGCCGTGAGCAGCAGACCCTCGATGGAATGAGGGGGATCATTAACAACCGCGATCGCCTGGGGACGTTGCTGACGGACTTTTCCGCCGTGCTGGACAGCCCGATCGGCCCGCTGCTGGATGACGACGGCCTGCGGTTCTGGATCAAACAGTATGGCGAACTCGGGACGATCGAACAGTACCTCACCCGCAAACTCGACGACATGGCCGTTTTTGAAGTGATGGTCGATCACCGCGAGGCCGTGTTCCGCGATCGCCTGCCGATTGTTCGAGGATTTCTGAAGGAAAGCCCGGCCGCTCCGCTCCGCGAACAACAGCACCAGCTGCAGACTCTGCTCGATCAGGCTACCCAACACGAAACCGCGGAGGCCTGGGCGTTCGGGAAGGAGGCCGCTGTGTTGGACGAACTGGCCCGTACCCGCCGCCAGAGCCAAACGGTGGGCGCGGCTATCGCGCAACTCAACGCCGGTTCGCCGTCGGATCAAGGACAACGCGACGACCTCACAGCTCAGTGGAAAACGGCTGACCGGTGGCTGGCCATGCTCCACGGCGAGCGGTTGTGGACGATTCTTACCGACGTTCCGGGCCGACGAGACGACCTTCAGCGGACCATCCGTCACATCCAGTCGGAACTCGATAAGGCCGACCGCGACCAGCGCGCGTTGACAGAGTCGATCGGCGGCTTGGAAATCGAGATCAACCAGTTCCGCCAACGAATCCAGGCGGTTCGGCGAGATATCGTTGCGCACCGGGCACAATTGGTCGAGCTCCGAGCCCAATTGGTGCCGCCGCTGCAAGCCCTCTTATCCAACGCCATCGATCGCCGCAGCGGTCAGATGGAGGCCATGGCCGCCGTCGCGCGGCTCAGCCAGGTTCACATTATGGATGTCTTAACGCAATGACGCGTTTCATGACCGTCCGTCGAACATGCTATCTGGGCGCCGTATTGGTGCTGGCGGCGTGCGCCGGCACCAAGGGCTCCCCGCCTTCCCATTCTCCGGTGGGTGCTGCGAACCCTCAGCCCAAAACACCAGTCATCGAGCAGGCTGCGCCGGTGATCCGGAAGGCAGACGTCATCACAGGGTATGAAGACTTTCTCAAGCAGTACGGTGACGTGGATCATGATCTGCGATCCGAAGCCCTCAAACGACTAGGAGATCTGTATCTTGAGCGCGCCCACCAACGGTTTCTCGCCGAGATGGACGCGTACGAGAAGCGACCCGACGGGCCCCCGCCGCTGGTGAACTATGACCAGGCGACCCAGACATACCAAGAGTTGCTCCGTACCGACCCCACGTTCCACGCGCTGGACCAAGCGCTCTATTCACTCGCCCGCGCCTACTCAGAGACCGGCCGTCGAGAGCTGGCACACCCGCTGCTGACCCAATTAGTCACCGACTACCCGACGAGCCCCCATCGCCAAGAAGCGTACTTTCGCATCGGCGAGTTCGAGTTCGACAGTCGTCGGTTCGAACAAGCGGCCCAGGCCTACGAGCAGGCGATCTCGCTCACCGATCCGTTCCTCCAAGACAAGGCGGGGTACAAGTTGGGGTGGACTTATTTCAACCTCCAGGCGTATCCACACGCGATCGAAAACTTCCTGCAGTTGGTCGACCGTCGAGGCGTCGATCAACCGGACATCGTCGCTGACCCCGGTTCACTGGTGTGGGAAGCGCTGACGTATGTCGCCATCTCATTTCGCAGTCTGGGTGGTCCCGATCCCATGGCCGTGTACTTCAAGGAACACGGTTCAGCCCGCTACGAAAAAGATCTCTACCTTATGATTGGTAACCAGTACACGGCCGAGGGCCGCCCGCAACAAGCCATCGACACCTATAAGGTGTTTGTCCGGGAACACCCCCTGGACGGCATGGCGCCCATCTTCGCATCGTACGTGATCGAATCGTACGAGAAACACAAGGACACCAAGGCCGCACGTGAGGCCAGAATACAGCTCGTCAACAGCTACCTCAGCACCAGCGCCTGGTACCGGGCCAACGATGAGGCCAGCCACGCCCGCGCACGGCCCCTGGTGAAGGATAGTCTGTACCGGCTCGGGATCTCGGCCCATGCCAGTGCACGGGAAAACACACAGCTCGACAATCACCGGGAAGCGGTTGGCTGGTACCGCCAGTTCCTCGCGGAATTCCCCGCGGAAAAGGAAACGCGAGAAGTACATCTCCTCTCCGCCGAATCCCTAATGGCGCTGCAGGAGTATGCCCTGGCAGCGACGGCGTATGAAGCGGTGGCGTATGACTACGCGGGGGTGGCAGTCGACAAGGAACCCGCGTACTCCGCCATTGTGGCGGCAGAGAAGGTTCAAGACAAGAAAAGCCATGAGAGGTTCATCACGTTGACCAAGCGGTTCGCCGAGCAGTTCCCCACCGACACCAGAACCCCCACCGTCTTGCTCAAGTCCGGCGAGCTGCTGTTCGAACAGCAACGAGACGCCGAGGCCCGGGAGGTGCTGGGCCAAGTCTTGTCGCGTTATCCGAAATTCACTGGCACCGCCACCGCGCAGAAGCTGATCGCCCACTCCTATATGCGGCAAGGCCGCTTTGAAGAGGCTCGCGCCGCGTATGGGCTTACCCTATCGCTCCTTCCGACCGCGGACAACACACAGCGACGCGAGATGCGTGATCTGATGGCCGCGGCGATGTACAAACAAGCCGAGCAACACAAAAAGGCCGATCGGTTCGGCGAGGCAGCCAAGACGTTTGCCGCGATTTCCCATGAAGCCCCTGAAAGCCTCTTGGCGTCGGGCGCACTGTTCGAGGCTGCAAGCCTGTACGAAACACTCAAGCAGCCGGCCCAGGCCATTGCCACCTACCAGCAACTGGCACAGCGCGACCAGAAATCCGACCTAGGAGCCAAAGCCGGGCTCCAAATCGCCTTGCTTTATGAGCAAGGCGGACAGTGGCTCCAGGCTGCAGAAGCGTTTGAAACCGCGGCCACGATGCCCCAGCATCAAGCGCAGGCCCCTCAGATCTTGTGGACCGCGGGGCTTGACTACGAGAAGGCGTCCCAGTGGGACAAGAGCTACGCCGTGTTCGCGCAATTCACTGAACGGTTCCCTAAACACGCGGACACACCTGAAGGTCTGTGGAAAATGGCCATGACCCGGCAACGCCAAGGCGAAACTAAGGAAGCGCTGGCGCTCTTTACGAAGGTGGAACAACAGGCCCCTGGCACGGTGTTCTCGGCGCAAGCCGTGTTCCAGCAAGCCGAGGAGTCGTTCCGATCGCTCAAGCAGATTGCGCTGAAGGAACCGTTCAAGAAAAATCTCAAGAATAAGACTCGGGCCTTAGACAAGACCATCACGCTTTACACCCGAGCTGCGGAGTCGCGTTACGTAGAGGTGGTCGCGACGTCCGCTTACCGCCTCGGCGAGGTATTCGAACACTTCAAGACCGCGCTCCTCGAAGCCGAATTGCCCAAGAAACTGACTGCGGAGCAGGTGGAGGAGTACAAGTTCCAATTGGAGGAAAAGGCCTTCCCATTCGAGGAGAAAGCGATTCAGGCCTATGCGACCAACGTGCAGCGAGCATCGAGTCAACCCGGCGCCTATAACGAATGGGTGAAAAAGAGCTACGACCGCTTGGCCGAGTTGCGGCCCGCGCTCTACAAACGTCCGGAGCGAACTGAGCGGATTACATCCAATATCGACAGGGAAACGTTGACCGCCCAACCACTCTCGTCGATCATTGACAAGGTGTTAACGGCCGGACGATGACCACTCGCTCTCAACAGAAGATCGTCCTGTGGCTGTTGCTGGTCGCTACAGCTGGTTGCACCAGAGCCGCGTTACCGCCGCCGTCGTCGATACCGGCTGCAACCGCGGCACGGACCGACGAGTCGCCCGCGGCCGAGGCAAAGAGGCTGGATCAGGTCCTCCTCCAGTTCCAGAAAGGCACCACCCTCGCAGAAAGTGGGAAGTTCAAGGAGGCGAGGACCGTCTTCGAGAGTCTGCGAACCAATTACCCTCACGTGAGCGTGTTCCACAACAATCTCGGGGTGGTCTACAAGCGTTTGGGACTCCTGCCGGAAGCCGTAGCCGCGTATCAACAGGCGCTCAAGATTCAACCTCACTACCCGGAGGCGTACTACAACCTGGGCCTGGCACTGCGGGAACAAGGCGAATTTCGTCAGGCCGAAGTCGCGTATCGACGAGCCCTTGATTCCTCACCGGACTTTCGAGACGCCAACTACAATCTGGCGGTCCTCTACGACCTCTATCTGAACGAGCCGGAGAAGGCGATTACACACTATGAAACCTACTTGGCGTCCGGCGGAGAGGGTCGGGACGAAGTGACGATTTGGATCGCCGCCCTGCAGAAGCGGGCCGAGCGGACCAAGGAGGGACAATGAGGCGCGTCGCACTCTGGGGCGGGTTGACGACATGGGCGTTGGCCGCTAGCTTGTCGTGGGCTGCGGACGCGACCCCTGGGGGCGAGGCGGCCGTCGGCTCAGACGCAAATGTCGAACGCTTTCTGATGGAAGGCACTGAGATCCAAGGCACTCTGGAGAAGCCCCACGTCGTCTACGTGGTGCCGTGGAAGGATACTCCGTCGATGGAGGGCGACATCCCACTGCGCCGGAGCTTTCAACAAGAACTGCTCGATCCCGTGGATCGCGCGCGGTTTCAGCGCCAGCTTTCAGGAACAGGAAAAGGAGGAACCACCAAATGAGCATTTTTTCGGACATCGTGAAGTTTTTCCAGGACGGAGGGGTCTTCATGTACCCGAACCTGTTGGTCCTGGCTATCGGCACCGCCATCGTCATCGAGCGCATGGTCGTGCTCGCGCGATCCGGTACGAACGGCGAGAAATTGTGGGGTCAGATCGCGCCGCCCATCCAAGGCCGCCGCATGGACGAAGCCGTGCGCGCGTGCACGCATTCCCGCGCCCCCCTTAACCAGGTGCTGGCCGCGGGCATCCGCGGGATGAAAGGCTCGTTTACGCGAGAAGACGTCCAGGGGAGCCTCGATGAGGCCATGACCCGAGTGATTCCTCGGGTGGAGGCCCGGCTTCACTATCTTCCCAACCTTGCCAATGTCGCGACCTTGCTCGGATTGCTGGGGACCATCATCGGCTTGATCCAAGACTTCACCGCCGTGTCCATGGCCGACCCCTCCCAGAAAGCCACACTGTTAGCCCAGGGCATTTCGGTCGCGATGAACAACACCGCGTTCGGATTGATTATCGCGATCCCGCTGATGTTGATGTTCATGTTTTTGCAAAGCCGCGCCAACCGGATCGTCGAAACCATGGAGGAATACGCGCAACGGCTGGTGAATCTGGCCGGCCATATGGCGCGGGAGGAGGCGGCTGACGGTTACTCCAACGGGGCTGAGCTGCACCCACCGCGACGCGCTGCGGTAGGGATGGTAAAAGGGGCGGCGCATGCGAAATAGCCTCAGGATGCGTCGCGAGCGGCGGCTGGGCAAGATGGATATGTCGCTCAATCTGATCCCTTACTTGGATCTGATGGTCGTGCTCATTCCATTCTTGCTCACGGGCGTCGTGTTCTCGAAACTGGCGGTCTTGGAACTCAAGCTCCCCACGTCGTCGGCCTCCGCGCTTCCCGTAGCAGGCGCCAAGGAGCCGTTTCGACTAATCGTGACGATCCATCAAGACGCCGTCACCGTACGCGGAACTGGCCTGGAGGTCACACGGTTTCCTCAACAGGACGGCAAGTACGACCTTGGGGGATTGTCGACCATGCTCCAACAGGTCAAATCAGCTCATCCACAAGAGAAGGCGGTCATCCTGCTGAGCGAACCGGATATCCCGTACGAATCCCTGGTGGAGGTGATGGACGTGTGCCGCGAGGGCCCTTCATCTCAAGAGCTGTTCCCTGACGTCTCGATCGGCGAGGTGAAGCGCACATGAGTACCCGCGGACGGCGGCAACGGCGACGGACCCCTCGCGCGGTGGTTCAACTCGCGCTAATCAGCTTGATGGACATTTTCACCATCCTGCTGCTGTTTCTGCTCGTGCACGTCTCGGGCGACGAGAGCGTGCTCCCGGCCCCTGACACCTTAACGCTCCCCGCCTCCACCGCGAATAAAGCGCCGAAGCCGACCGTGACCGTACTCGTCACTGACAAGGAAATCTTTATTCAGGGACAGCGGATCATGGGCACCCCGGAAGCACTGAAACAATCCGACGTGATCCTGACGCCGGTCAAACAGGAATTGACCCGCCTGGCGGATCGCACCAAATACCTGGCGGACAAGGCCACAGCGGTCGCCTTTGCGGGCGACATCACGATTATGGGTGATAAAAAGATTCCATTCCAGTTACTCAAGAAACTCATGGCCACCTGCGCGCAAGCGGAGTTTCCGCATATCGCGCTGGCCGTCGTCCAAAAGGACCAGATGGGTTAACGGAGACCACGGATGACCGTCCTTCCTCATCCCGACGACGAACTGTTTCGAAAAACCCTGCGGGTCTCGCTAGGGCTTTACTTGCTGGCCGCGGCCATTGTGACGGTTATCAACATTCCGGTTCCGAAGCATCCCGACATCCAAGACCTACCGGAGCGCGTGGCGAAGTTGATTCTGGAACCGCCACCCATCGTCGCGACGCCAGAGTCTATCAAGGCCTCCGAAGCACCCAAACAACAAAAAGAGGCGGCCAAACCTAAGGCAATCAAACAAGCGCCAGCGCCTGCCCCTAAACCCTCGGCGCAGCAAACACGGGAGATCGTCAGGCAGAGCGGACTCCTCGCCTCCCTGATCGAAGAAGAAGAAAAGGGCGGTCTCAGTGACATTATCGAAAGCCAGCGACTTGACCAGGCACTATCCACCGCGGACCTCATCACTGCCCCGACCGCCAAGACTAATCGAACCGTGGTCACCAAGCCCCTGGCCCACGACCTTGGCTTGGTGGACAAGACCGTGGCCAAGTCCAAATCCCTGGGCGCAGGTGACCGCACCAAGCTGGCACAAGGCCAACAAGTGGCTCTGGCTCGAATTCCCAGCGGGACCGGCGGCAGTGGAGCAGGCAGCGGTGGGCAACGACTCGGCGACGGCGTGGGTATCCGCGTAAAAGGCGGCGGCTCAGGATCAGGAACCGGGGCGATTGACTACGACGCCATCGCCCGCGTGGTGGAGCAATACAAGAACGGTTTGATCTACCTCTACAACAAGGAGCTACGCGCTAACCCCACGCTCAAAGGCACTATCTCGGTTGAGTTTTCCATCGACTCCACCGGCAAGGTCGTCGAGACCCGCATCGTCTCTACCACCATGGACCACGCCCCGCTCGAACAGGCTCTGGCCAGCCGCATCAAAATGTGGAAGTTCCCCCACCTGTACGACGGCATCATTATCGTGACCTACCCGTTCGTGTTCTTCCCGGTGTAAGTCGCACCTCTTTCTTACGAGTGGACGTATGTCGAACGGGAAGTCGACATTCGTCTAGCACGGTGTGACGCCGACGTGCCATAGAGCCCCCCTTGCCACCATGTGGCAACGCACAATGGAAGAGGTGATGGCTAGGGGGAGTTACGGTTGGGTTGGTTGGAGCTCGGACAGGCGGGTGCGGGCTTTCTCTGCCCACGACGTGTCGGGGTGTTTCGTGACGATCTCTTGATAGAGCTGGCGAGCGTGTTGGGCGTTGCCTTGTTTCTCTTCGAACTGCCCGAGTTCGTACGTTTCCTGCGCGGCGCGCTCGGCCGGCGTACAGGCCACCGGCGAAAGGGCGAGAAGCAACCCGATCAGAATGGCTCTAGCCGTCGACAACGTTAGATGATCCATCACCTGGCGTACGGTCAATGGTCGCGGGCAACGACGTATTCCGCCACCGCGGCGAGGGCCTGGCGGTGGGGACCGTTTTCAAAAATCTCGAGGCTCTGTTGAGCCAAGGCGATGTGCTGGCGCGCCACATCGAGGGCATAGGTGGTTGATCCGTGGAGTTGCATGAGGTCGAGGATGTCGCGCAGTTGCGCGTGCGAGGCTTGTCCGTCCCGGATCACGGTTTCCACCAGGCGACGCTCGTCGCCATTAGCTGTACGCAGGAGGTGGAGTAACGGGAGCGTGATCTTGCCTTCGGACAGATCCTTGCCCAACGCTTTTCCCAATCGACCCTGGTCAGCCACGTAGTCCAGCGTGTCATCGGCCACCTGGTAGGCAATGCCCAAGTACCGGCCGAACTGCCCGAGCGCTTCTTTCTCATCCCACCCCGCGCCGCTGATGACACCGCCCAACCGGCACGCGGCGGACATCAACGCCGCGGTCTTGCACTCGACGATTTTGAGATAGTCCTCGTCGGTCAGCGCCAGGTCGCCGCAGTGAAGCAGCTGCAATGCTTCGCCCTCGGCCATGATGCGACACGCATGCGCCAAGATCGAATCGACTTCCAATAGCCCGATTTGGACGGCGATGCACACGGCTTTGGTGTAGAGGTAATCTCCGACCAGAATGGTTGCGCGGTTCCCCCACAAGGCGTGCGCGGGATCCTTGCCGCGGCGCAGCGACGCATCGTCCAACACGTCGTCATGAAGCAGGGTGGCCGCGTGAATGTATTCGATCGCGCTCGCCAGCGTGACCGCTTGATCTCCCGGCGCGTCGTAGCCGTTCAAGCGGGCGGAGATCATCATGAGGAGGGGCCGAATACGCTTGCCCCCGCTGGTAAGGATATACAGGGCGACTTGATTGATCAGAGGCACGCCGGAATCGACGTACTTTTGGATGTGGGACTCCACACCATGCAGATCCGCCCGATAAAAATCCCAGACGTCCTGCATCGTGGCCAGCGCAACGCCCGGCCGGTCGCCCTGCATCGGCGCCAGTGTAGGGGAGGCTGATTATGGAAGTCAAGGAAAAATCCGGGTCGGCCCACGAACGAAGAAGTCCGAAACGGGATGTCACCTTCAGCGTATCGAACCGCTGAAAATCCGAACCGGCAACTCGTCAGAGATGGGAGCTGCGAGCGTCCCCGGGGGCGGTATTCTCACCCTCGTGTGATCCGACGAACCGACTGTGCTTGACAATGCCGATCTAATGATATTAGTTTTCATTTTCACGCTTTGCGTGAGCGGAGTCTTTTATGGTTGCCATCACCACCAGATATCTCCCGAGCCGCGAGCAAGCGGCAGCAGCACCATGAACACCCCGTCATCGGTCATCGCACTGGCGGGGGTCACCAAGCGTTATCATCCGGACCATGCTCCGGCCATCGACGCGTTATCCCTCACCGTAGCCAGCGGTCACACGCTGGCAGTGCTGGGACCAAGCGGTTGCGGCAAGACCACGCTGCTGCGGCTCATCGCGGGGTTCGAGGAGCCAACCGAGGGCAGCGTGCGCTTGGGCGGCACCCGCGTGGCCGGTTCGGGCATGTGGGTGCCCCCGGAACAACGCGGGGTCGGCATGGTGTTTCAAGACTACGCGTTGTTCCCCCACCTCACCGTCTCGAAAAACACGGCCTTTGGTCTTCATCGGATGGGGCGACGCGACCAAGTGCGGCGCGTGGCGGACGTGTTGGACTTGGTGGGGCTCGCGGGGCTGGAGTCCCGCTATCCCCATCAGCTCTCCGGCGGCCAGCAGCAACGCGTGGCCCTGGCCAGAGCCCTCGCGCCGAAACCGATCGTAATGCTGCTGGACGAACCGTTTTCCAGTCTCGACCCGGACATGCGCTCACGGATGCGTGCCGAGGTAGACGCCATCCTGCAACAGTCCGGCGCCACCACGGTGCTGGTCACCCACGACCACGAAGAGGCCTTTGCGATGGCGGATCGAGTCGCCGTGCTCAACCGGGGACGGCTGGAGCAGCTCGGCACCCCGGAAGTGGTCTACCACCTCCCGACCACACCGTTTGTCGCGGAGTTCGTGGGACAGGCCGATTTCCTCCCCGGCTCGGTCGATGGCCTTCACGTTCGCACCGAGTTGGGACCGTTTCCAAACACGTCGGGATTCCCGAACGGGATGGTTGTGTCGGTGATGATCCGGCCGGACGATGTCGCCCTGGTCCCCACGCCTGACGGATCAGGCGTCGTGCTCTCGCGCCAGTTTCGGGGCTCGGAAAACGTGTACACGGTCCGTCTGGCTTCCGGGCGATCACTGCACTCCAGCCAGCCGTCGGACGTGGTCTACGAGCGAGGCCGCCGCGTGGAGATCAAGATCAACGCCACGCACACCGTCTTATTTGACCCCTCGGTGCTCCCCAAGGACAAGGAGGTGTCCGCGTAACGGGAATCGCACGCGCCTCAGGGCTGAATGTCCTTCACGAGCACCGTGCCGGACCCTGTCGTGGGATCGCACGTGCTCCCGGTATCGGTCCCGTCGCTCTTCCACAGCTCCACACCGTGATTGCCATCATCCGCGGAAAAGAACAGCTCCCCGTTCATCGCCGTCAGGCCGAATGGAGTCGACGTGGTGATCCCGGACCAGATGTCCTTGACCAAACACGTGCCGACGACCGTCCCGTCGCTCTTCCAGAGTTCCACGCCGTGATCGCCTCCTCCCGTTGAGGCGGGGCCGTCGAACGCGGTGAAGAAAAATACGGCGGTATTCACGGCCGTGAGAAAGCTCGGGCCCGAATCGCCCTCCGTTTCCGGGTTGATATCTTTCACTTGGGCCGTGCCAGCACCCGTCCCATCGGTCTGCCATAACTCGACGCCGCAGAGAGACACGCCTCCGCAGATGGCGTTGTTGGCTTGGAAGAACAGCGTGCTGCTCATGACGGCGAAGTAGAGCGGGCCTGGATCAGTCCCTGACGGGTTGAACGACGTGATCCAACTCGACCCCGCGTCCGTCCCATCACTCTTCCACAACCCGACCTTGTGAAAACCGTCATTGGCCGAAAAAAACAACGTGCCGTTGACATTGGTGAAGAAACTCGGAGACGAGTAGCCTGCGTCCGCAGCCATATCCGTGTTGATGTCCTTGACCAGGGCCGTCCCCACCTCGGTCCCGTCGCTCTTCCACAACTCCCTACCGCGAACAGGTCCGTCATAAGCCGCAAAGAACAGCACGCCGTTGATCGCAGTTAACGAACTCGGGAACGAATCCCCGGAGCCGGAGTTGATATCGCGTACGATCGCGGTTCCCGCGTCCGTGCCATCGCTGCGCCACAGTTCCCGGCCGTTGACGCCATCGTCTGCAACAAAGAACAGGTCGGTATTGAACAGAAGGGGGTCAACAGCGAGCAGCGCACTTGGCGTCGAATTCGCGGCCCCGAAATTGATATCTCTCACCCGCGTGGTCCCGGCCTCGGTCCCGTCGCTCTTCCACAACTCGGTGCCGAACATCCCATCGTTCGCCGTAAAGAACAACGTCCCGTTCACCGCGGTGAGATCTCCGGGAGTCGAAGAGCCCGCACCGGTGCGGACATCCTTCACCCGCATCGTCCCGGCCTCGGTCCCGTCGCTCTTCCACAGCTCGGAGCCCTGCGCTCCATCGTGTGCCGCAAAAAACAGGACACCGTTTACGACGACCAGCCCACTCGGAGACGAGCCACCGGCACCGGAGTTGATGTCTTTGACGAGGGACGTTCCGGCCGCGGTCCCGTCACTCCGCCATAGCTCATTACCCAGCGTCCCATCGTCGGCGGCAAAAAATAACACGCCGTTCACCGTCGTCAGAAAGGCGGGAAACGCCGACGGCGCGCTGGGCTGAGGGTTCTGGTCGGCCGAGTCATCATCCCCGCCCCACCCAGTGCAGGCCATCGGAAGACACACCATTGCAGCCAGCCAGCAGAGCATTTTCGCCGTTCGGGCCATTCAACCCTCCGTATCCTCACGGCAAATTATAGGCTCAACTGCACGGGAAAAACAGGCGCCTGGCAGGGGCCTGCGGCGTTGATCGCGGACCTGGCCGCGGTCGCCGCGTCGGGATCGATCCATTGACCTTCCAAACTCGGATCGCTATACTGCAACGCCTTCGCGTGATTGTGCGGCAATCGGGCGATTAGCTCAGTGGTAGAGCGCTTGCTTCACACGCAAGAGGCCGCTGGTTCGATACCAGCATCGCCCACCACTCACCGCCTAGGACAGGCGGCGACCTACGAAGTCTCGCCGGGCACGACTCACTCGTCTCAGCCCCTGCGCTTCAACCCGATGTGTTGTGAAAACTCCCGCTCCACCTGTTCGGTGTCCACGGAGTTGTAGAGGACGAGATTTCGAAGGTGGATGAAGCTGTCCACATCCACCTCGAAGAACTCGATCCCCATGCCCGCGGACTCGGTGTACACCACACGTCCGGTCACGTGCACCTGCATGGGCTCGGGGGTTCCGGACAGGACGATGGTGACCTCGCACGGGGTAGACGGAGGGAGCGGCTGCCGACACTCGACGAAGACCCCCTTCACGCTGAGGTCGCGTCCGCGGCCCGAGATCTTCGGTCGGCCAGGCTGGTCGACCTCCACCCCCACGGCCAACCGCACGCGGGTGAACTCTCGACGATTGTCTGAATCACTCATCACGCACCTCTCATCCGAATCACGATCCCGGCGTCCACACCCAGTCAGTGTATGCAACCCGCGCGCGACCGTCAAAGGCGAGCGCAGACCGTTTTCTCGAGAACCCGCGTCCGTTTGACTTGCGTAGCCAGGATCGCTACAGTGCCGGCCGTGGATAGTCCTTCCGCAGCCCGTGACAAGTTGATCGTGGCGCTCGACGTCGCATCCCAGCGAGACGCCGTGGCCCTCGTCGAGCGGATCGGCCCGCGCGCCGGTCTGTTCAAGATCGGGCTGGAACTGTTTGTCAGCGCGGGTCCGGCCATGCTGGAGGCGATTCGCGCCACGAGTACTGCGGGCATCTTTCTGGATCTCAAATTTCACGACATCCCGGCCACGGTGCGAGCCGCCCGGCGGGTTGTCGAGCGCTACGGGGTGCGCTTTCTGACCGTCCACTGCGAGAGCGGTGATCGCCTGACCGAACCCGCCCCTTCCACCGGCCACACGCTCCAACTCCTCGGCGTCACGGTCCTCACGAGTACTGACGCGGGCACCCTGCACGCAGCGGGATGGTACGACCCCGCCATGTCGATCGAAGATCTCGCGTGCCGTCGGGCGGCGCTTGCCCGCGACGCAGGCTGCACCGGCGTGGTCTGTTCGGGCCACGAAATCCGCGCGATCCGCGCGCGCTTTCCCCGCCCGTTCGTCATCGTCACCCCGGGTATCCGTCCGGCCTGGGCGGCCGTGCCCGGGGACGATCAGCGCCGCATCACGACGCCCGGCCAAGCCATCGCCGCCGGCGCGGATTTTCTGGTCGTGGGCCGCCCCATCCGCGATGCCAAAGACCCGGCTGAAGCGGTCGAGCGAATCGTGGATGAGATTGCCGACGCATTGACTGGACGTGCGGGCTAGTACAGACCGGCCCCGGCCCGCAGTGGGCTCGCAAAGAGCGCACCCGTTATAGAACGTGATTGGGCTGCGCTGTGGTCACTCTGGGCCACGTGTTGAAAACTTCTACGACGCTGTGGTATATCCGTGCGACGAGTGGATTGGATGTTCACTTCAACAGGGAGGGTATCATGCGGAAACAGGTGGAACGGGCATTCATCGCGTGTTCGGTGGCGGCGTTTGCCGTCGCGCTGGCGTGGACCCCGGTGTCCGCGGCAGAGAAAGACAAAGAGATGTCGGTCAAAATGCCGGGAACCAGCGGGCCGCAGTCAAAGAGCGGACCCGGTTGTGGATTGGGGTACTTGCTCTTTCAAGGACAACGCGGCATCCTGCCCCAGATCCTCGCCGCCACGACCAACGGAACCTTCGGTAATCAAACCTTCGGTATGACGACCGGGACCTCCGGGTGCTCGCCGGACGGCATCGTCAGCCGTGAGCACGAGACCGCGCTTTACGCGCAGGCCACCATCGAGAACCTCTCCCAGGAGATGGCACAAGGCCAGGGCGAACACCTGGCGTCGCTCGCCACCCTGATGGGCGTGCCGGCCGATCTCCAGCCGGCGTTTTTCCAATTGACGCAGGAACACTACGCCACCTTGTTCCCGAGCGCGCAGAACGACTCGACCGCGATGCTCACGGCGCTGACATCCCTCCTGGCGGCTGACCCGGTCCTGGCCAGCGTGGTCTCGCCCGCGTAACGTTTTACGACGCATCCACAAAGGGGCTCGTCAACGCTGTTTGACCGAGCCCCTTTCTTTTTTGCCGTGCCGCGATACCTCGGAACCCTGCTGCTCGTCATAGTCCTCTGCCTCGGATGGTCCGGAGCCGGACACGGCCAGGCACCCCAAGCCGACTCTCCTTATCTCGCAGAACTCGTCAGCAACGCCCACGCGCAACAATTGGCCCAGACTCGAGAGTGGGAGGTCTTGTTGCACTACCGCAAGACCATCTTGGGCGGGGTGGTGAGCGAGGCCGATGGCGCCGATTTCTTTCTGGCCCCCGACGGAAAGCGAAACCCCGTGTCGGAATTGGACGCCACGCTCGCTGCGTTCTTCGCGCCGCCGGTCGACGACCCCATGGTGCTTCACCCCCAGTGTCGGTTCGTGGCACGATACGCGTGGCTCAACGCACGTCTGGGCTTTGACCCAGCTCGGTTGCCGGCGCAGGACTGTCCGCGCTTCCAACGCTGGATCTCCGCGCTCGAGCCCGAATCCGTGACGCTGATTTTTCCGTCGGCCTACCTCAACAATCCCTCCTCGATGTTCGGGCACACCCTGCTGCGGATCGATCATCCCAACCGTACGGAGAACAATCGCCTGCTGGATTACACGGTCAATTTTGCCGCGGCGACGGACCGACCGACCGCGCTTATCTCGATTATTCTCGGAGTGACCGGAGGCCTGCCGGGGCGCTTCTCCATCACGCCCTACTACGTCAAAGCCAAAGAGTACAACGACCTCCAAAGTCGGGATATCTGGGAGTACCGACTGGCGTTCAACCGCGAGCAGATCGAGAACATGCTGCGGCACGCATGGGAGATGGGGAACACGCATTTCGACTATTATTTTTTCACGGAGAATTGCTCCTACCAACTCCTCGCGCTGCTCGACGCGGCCGACCCCACGCTGCACCTGGCTGATCGTTTCCCGCGGTGGACCATTCCGACCGACACGGTTCGGGCAGTGCTCGATGTCCCCGGTCTGGTGACGCACGTGTCCTTTCGACCCGCGTTGAGCACGCAGTTGATCCACCATCGATCCCGGTTGGACCGCTCGGAAAACGCGTGGTTGTTTCGGGTGCTCCGAGACCCGGAGGTCACGGAGACCGAGCCGTTCGAGGCCTTGCCCGAGGCCCGCCGCGCAGCGGTCATCGACGTGGCGACCGAGTACCTGGCGTACCAGAAGGTCGACGACCCCGACCGAATCGACCGGTACAACGCGCAACAGCGACGATTGCTGGTACAACGCGCGGGATTGCGCGTGGTGTCCGATGACTCCCCGCCTCCTGCCCCGCCACCGCCTGAGCAGGGTCACGACACGACTCGCATCGGCGCAGGGGGCGGTCGGTCCGCGGGGGAATGGTTCGGCCAACTCGCGCTCCGCCCGGCGCTCCACGATCTCCTCGGCGACGAGACCGGGTATACCCCGAACACCCACCTCGAATTCATGAATACTGTGTTGCGCTACAACCAAGCCTCCCGAGTCAGCCTCAACCGCCTTGATGTAGTCCGTATCATCTCGCTCACGCCCTATAGTCGCTTGATCTGGAAACCGTCCTGGCAAATCAGCACCGGGTTCTTCCCGGTGGAAGACCTTTCTTTCCGCGATCGCAGCGCGCCGAGTCTCGAATTCGGTACCGGAGGCGCGGCACAAAGTGGATGGTGGCGCCGAGAAGTCTGGTACCTTCTGGGAGAGACCGCCGTACAATATGGCGCCGTCTTCGACAAACGGTACCGCGCCGGCCTCGGCGCCACGGGCGGGCTGTTGTTCGACGTCACCGCCAAGTCGCGAGCGCATGCCTTTGGAAGCTACCGGACGTTCCCCCTCGGAGACCGTTCGTCGGATCTCGTGGGCGGCCTCGAATTGCGGTACACGCTGTCGAAAGACTGGGACGCGCGTATCCAGTGGAAGCTCCGCCCAGATTGGGCGGAGGCAATGATCGGCATCAACGCCTATTTCTAGGATGCCCCTGACAACGAGCAGATCGGAGCCTGTGCAGGATCGCGCCAGATGCTAGGCGCCGCGAGCACCGGAGCGCAGCGTACTGGGTCGTACGTGAGTACCGGATGCGCAGGGGCAACGCCGCAGATAGCCGCTCATGGGCAGGCTCCGGGGCTCGCCGTTGACAAGCCCGAGTGGGGTTTGTAAGCTAGGCCAATTTCAGCCTGTCCAGTCTCTCGCTCTTATAGAGGACGAATCAGAGCAGTGACGATTTCGCGACCGTTCACCATCCTCGCGCTTCTCCTGGGGCTCCTGGCCGCGTCCTGCACCTCCAAATCCTCCAACGAGATCAAAATCGGCGCGGCCGGGCCCATGACCGGCGATCAGAGCAAGATGGGCACGGATCTGCGGCACGGCGTGGAATTGGCCGTGGATGAGTGGAACGCCAAAGGCGGCGTGTTGGGCAAACGGCTCGTCCTGCAGGCGGAAGACGACCAGCACGATCCCAAACAAGCGGTCGCCATCGCCAACAAGTTCGTGAACTCCGGCGTGGTGGGTGTGATCGGGCACTGGAATTCCAGCGCGTCGATCCCGGCTTCCGGCGTGTACCAACAGGCGAACGTGGTCATGATCACGCCGGCGTCGACCAACCCGCAGCTCACGGAGCAGGGGTTTCCGACCATCTTCCGCGTCTGCGGGCGCGACGATCAGCAGGGGGGGGTGGCCGCGCGGTTCGTGCGCGAACAATTCCCGACCGGCGCCGTGGCCGTGCTGCACGACAAGACGACGTACGGTCAAGGTCTGGCCGAACAATTTCAGCAGGCGCTGGGCGAGGGTCCGACCGTCGTGTTCTCGAGCGGCGTCACGCAGGGCGATAAGGACTTTCGCGCGGTCCTGACGACGGTCAAAACCGCGAAACCTGACGTGATCTTCTTCGGCGGCATCTATCCGGAAGCGGGCCTGCTCGTCCGGCAAGCGCGCGAGCTCAACCTCGCGGCGCCTTTTGTCGTGGGGGACGGGACCTACGACCAGAAGTTCTTGGAAATCGCGGGCTCGGCGGCCGACGGCACGTTCCTCACCTTCGGGCCCGACCCGTCGAATTTCCCGCAAGCGCAGGCCTTTCTCGCCACGTACACGAAGCGATTCGGACCACACGGCCCGTATTCGATCTACGCCTATGACGCCGCCAACGTGCTGTTGTCCGCCATCGCCGCGGCCGGCACGACCGACGGCGCGAAAGTGGCGGAGACCATCCGCGGCCTGACCCATCAGGGCGCGCAGGGCGAGATCCAGTTCGACGCCAAGGGCGACGTACTGAATGCACCCTACATCGTCTGGACAGTCAAAAACGGGGGGTTCGCTCAGCACTGGACGCCCGGTGCGTCGTAAGGAGGTCTACGCGCCTGACAACGTGACGCGCCGACTCCGCTGTTCCCTGCCCTGATGTTCGTCCAACAACTCGTCAACGGCGTAACCCTCGGCAGCGTGTACGCGCTGCTCGCCCTCGGGTACACGATGGTCTACGGGATTCTGGAGTTGATTAACTTCGCTCACGGCGAAATTTACATGCTGGGAGCGTACATCGGGATTCTCTCGCTGGCGGTGTTCACCGCCTGGGGCTGGACCCAGAGCGCGCCGCTGCTCTCCGTGATCGCCGCGGTCGCGCTCGCGGCCGTCTACTGTAGCGCGGTCGGCGCCGCCATGGAGCGTGTGGCCTACCGGCCGCTCCGTCGCGCGCATCGCCTCACGCCGCTCATCTCCGCGATCGGAGTCTCGATCCTGCTCCAGAACGTGGTCATGCTCACCCAAGGATCCAGCGACAAGGTGTTTCCCGCGTTCGCCGGTCCGCCAACCACGTATGCGGTCGGCGGCGCCGTGATCACGAGCTTGCAACTGGCGATTATCGGCATCTCCGCCGCGCTGATGGCGGGCCTGCACCTGCTCATCCGGCACACGCGTTTGGGCCTCGCCATGCGGGCCACGGCGCAGGACCCCAAGATGGCGAGTCTGGTGGGCGTGCCCATCGACCGCGTGATCACCGCCACCTTCGTGATCGGGTCGTCGCTGGCCGCCATCGCCGGCGTGATGGTGGCCATGTACTACGGGGTGGTCAATTTTTTCATCGGGTACGTCGCCGGGATCAAGGCGTTCACCGCCGCCGTGCTCGGTGGCATCGGCAACATCCCGGGTGCGATGGTGGGCGGCCTGGTGTTGGGGGTGGCCGAAGGCCTCGGGGCGGGATACATCTCGAACGAATACAAAGACGTGATCGCGTTCGTGATCCTTATCTTGGTCTTACTCGTTCGTCCGACAGGCCTGATGGGCGAACGGGTCCCAGAGAAAGTGTGATCTGGCCGACGATCCGGCAGCGTCTGCGGCGTTGTCGCGTCGTTTCTCGTGCTCACGTACGACCCAGTACGCTGCGCGCGGAAACGTCGCTCCGCCTTGCATCCGCAGCCGTCTTGCCGGCCAGCAGGTGAACATGACGGTCACCTTCTGCTAGTGATCAAATAATGATCAAAGGGACTCTCGTCCGGGTGCCGGTGTTATGGGCCGCGGTAGCTGGCGCCTTGGTCCTGCCGCTGGGAGGATGGCGTTCGGCTGCGGCGGTGGGGCTGCTCACCGGTCTCGGCCTGACCGCGTGGACGGTCGGTCGCCGGTATCCGGGCGCGATGCACCGCGTCACCGTGGTTGTGACATCGCTCGCCGCCCGGGTCCCACGCCGTGTCGGTACCTCCAAGCGCGGGGTACAGACCGTCGCGCTCCTGCTGTTGCTCGCAGCCCCGCTCGTGCTGAACAACTACGTGCTCGACGTGCTCACGCTCGCGTGGTTGTACGTCGTCCTTGCGTTGGGGCTGCAAACCACGGTCGGACTGGCCGGGCTGCTCGATCTGGGCTACGCCTCGTTTTACGCGATCGGCGCCTACAGCTACGCCGTGGCATCCACGCAGTTCGGCGTCTCATTCTGGCTGGGCCTCCCGCTGGGCGCGCTGGTATCCGCGGCCAGCGGCCTGCTGCTCGGGACGATCACGTTGCGTTTGCGTGGCGACTATCTCGCCATCGTGACGTTGGGGTTCATCCAGATCGTCCACCTGGTGCTCGTGAACTGGGATTCCGTGACCAACGGGCCCAACGGCATCCTCAATATCGGCCGACCGCACATCGGCCCGATCGCATTGTCCAGTCCGTCGCAGTTCTATTTCGTCACGTTTGCGGTCGCCTTACTCGCGATCTTCGTCAACACCCGCCTGCGCGCATCGCGGATCGGCCGCGCCTTGATGGCCATCCGGGACGACGAACTCGCCGCGGAATCGGTGGGGGTGCCGACTACACGACTGAAGGTGATGGCCTTCTCGCTGGGCGCGGGGTGGGCCGGAGTGGCGGGTGTGTGTTTCGCCGCCCGGTACGCGTTCGTCTCGCCCGAGAGTTTCACGTTCTTCGAGTCGGTGGTGATTCTCGCGATGGTGGTGCTGGGCGGGATGTCGAGCGTCATGGGCGTGGCGGCCGGCGCCGTCATCATCGTGGTCCTGCCGGAGGTGCTCCGGGGAGTCGACGAGTTTCGCATGCTGGCGTTCGGCGCCGCGCTGGTCGCTATGATGGCGTGGCGCCCGGAAGGGCTCGCCCGGCGGTCGCGGCCGGTTGGAGCGGGGTGATGGACACGCATCCGTTGCTTCGCGTCTCGGGAATGACGAAGGCGTTCGGCGGCTTGACGGCGCTGGACGGCGTGAGCGTGACGATCGACCGAGGCGCGATTGCGGCGCTGATCGGCCCGAACGGCGCGGGGAAAACCACCTTCTTCAACTGCCTGACCGGTCTGGTGGAACCGGACGCCGGAACCGTGGTCTTCGACGGAACCCCGGTTACGGGACGCGCGCCGCACGTCGTCGCGTCACGCGGGATCGCACGCACGTTTCAAAACGTGCGGTTGTTTCCCGCGCTCTCCGCGCGCGAGAATGTGCTGGTGGGCGCGTATTGTCGCGAGCGAACCGGGCTGTTCGAATCGATCGTCGGCACTCCACGGGCCCGCCAGGAGGCGCGCGACAGCGGACTGGCGGCGGATTCCTGGCTCGACTTCGTCGGAATCCGAGACCTCGCGGACGCAACCGCGGGAGAACTGGCGTACGGGGTGCAACGGCGCTTGGAGATCGCGCGGGCATTGGCCAGCCGACCATCGCTCCTACTACTGGATGAACCAGCCGCCGGGATGAACCCGACCGAGACCCTGACGCTCATGGCGCTGATCCGACGGATTCGCGACGCCGGCGTGACCGTCTTGTTGATCGAACACGACATGCGTGTGGTGATGGGGGTGTCGGATCGCGTGGTGGTCTTCGATCACGGCGTCAAAATCGCCGACGGATCGCCGGCCGAGGTACAGCGCGACCCCGCGGTGATCGAAGCGTACCTGGGCACTGGCGCATCGTCTCATGCTAACGGTTGAAGCGCTCCATGTCGCGTACGGCCCCATCGAAGCCGTCAAAGGCATCGACCTCGAAGTCCGTTCCGGCGAAATCGTGGCGTTGATCGGTGCGAATGGAGCCGGCAAGAGCACGACCCTGATGACCATCTCGGGCGCGACACCAGCGGCCGGCGGGCGGATCGTGTTTCACCACACCCCGATTCAGGGACACCCAGCCTCCGACATCGTGCGTCGCGGCATCGCACACGTGCCGGAAGGGCGCCGGATTTTCCGCCGGTTCACGGTGCTGGAGAACCTCCAGGCGGGCGCGCTCGCGCGGCGGAACAATCGGGACATCGCGGATTCGGTCGACCAGGTGTTCGGATATTTCCCGATCCTCCGCGACCGACGCCGGCAACTCGGCGGCACGCTCAGCGGCGGGGAACAACAAATGCTGGCGATCGGCCGCGCGTTGATGGCGCGTCCGACCCTGCTGCTACTGGATGAACCGTCGCTGGGACTTGCCCCATTGATGGTCGAGCGAATTTTTGAGATGATTCGCGCCATCCACCGCGTCGGGACGACGATGTTGCTGGTGGAACAGAACGCCAGGGCGGCGCTGACGCTCGCGGATCGAGCGTATGTGATGGAGACCGGGCGGATCGCGCTTCACGGACCGTCCGCCACGCTGCTGGGAGATCCCAAGGTGCGCGCGTGTTATCTCGGGGAGGCATCGGCGTGAACACATCGACCGGAGGGTTGTTGACCACCGCGCTCCACGCGGCGCATCAAGCGCTGGGCGCCAAGCTCGTAGACTTCGCGGGGTGGGACATGCCGCTCGCCTACGCCGGCACCGTCGGCGAACATCTGGCGGTCCGCCGCGCGGCCGGGGCGTTCGACATCGGCCACATGGGACGAATCGAGGTGCGCGGGCCCGGCGCCGGCGCCTATGTACGTTCGCTGGTGACACGAACGCTGGCCGACATGCCTGCGGGCGCGGCGCGGTACGCCCTGGTGTGCAACGAACGCGGCACGATCCTCGACGACATCTTCGTCTACCGCAAAGCGCCCGAGGAGTGGCTGTTGATCGTCAACGGCGCCAACCGCGTCAAGATCGTCTCGTGGATCGAGCAACATCGGCCGTCCGCGGTTTCGGTGGTTGATCGGACCCTGGACACGGGATTGATCGCGCTTCAAGGGCCGTGCATCCGGGACGTCTTGGGCCGCATCGAGTTGTCGCTCCCCTCGTCGTTTCGGCTCCACACCTTCGTGGAGAACACGTGGCAGGGGCGATCTCTGCTGATTGCGCGCACCGGATATACCGGCGAGTGGGGCGTCGAAGTGATGGCGGATCATGCAACGATCGTGGCGTTGTGGAATCAGACGTTGACCCAGGGCAAGGATCTGGGCCTGGTGCCGGTGGGGCTGGGCGCCCGCGACACCTTGCGCCTGGAAATGGGATACGCGCTGTACGGCCATGAAATCGACGAGACCACCACGCCGCTGGAAGCGGGGTTGGACTGGGTCGTGGACTTCTCCGAGGCGGACTTTGTGGGGAAGGCGGCGCTGATCGCGCAACGCAACCAGGGTGTTGATCGGTGTTTGGTGGGATTCGAACTCGTAGACAAGGGGGTGCCCCGCCAGGGCCACCCGATCCTGGCCGACGGCCGTCCGGTCGGGACCGTCACCAGCGGCAATCTCTCGCCCAGTCTCGACAAGGGCATCGGAATGGGGTATATCGAAGCCACCCGCGGCGCGGTCGGGACCGCGATCGAGATCGACATTCGCGGCAAGCGGAAACGGGCCGTGATCACGAAACCACCCTTCTTTCGAAAGCCGAAGGGGTAAAAGGAGCACGAGAGCACGATGGAATACATGCCGAATACCCCCGACGATCACCGCACGATGCTGGCCACGATCGGCGTTGACCGTTTCGAGGACCTCCTGAAAGAGATTCCGGCGAGCGCACGGTTGACGCGGCCCCTGGCCGTCCCGCCCGCGCTCACCGAGCTGGAAGTGCGCCGTGAAATCGGCGGCTTGCTCGACCGCAACACCCACGCGGATCGCCACGCCTGTTTTCTCGGCGCCGGGGCGTACGACCATGCCATCCCTTCGGTCGTGCCATTTTTGGCTTCGCGATCGGAGTTCTCCACCGCCTACACGCCCTACCAGGCGGAAATGAGCCAGGGCCTGCTGCAGACGATCTTCGAGTTCCAAACCATGGTGTGCGAGTTGACCGGCATGGACGTGGCCAACGCCTCGATGTACGACGGAGCGTCCGCGCTCGCCGAGGGAGCGTTGATGGCCTGCCGCGCGACCAAACGTTCGCACCTGGTCGCAGTGCGGACGATTCACCCGCACTTCCGCGCGGTGGTGTCGACGTATCTGCAAGGCATCGCGCATCCGATTCACGACGTCGGACTCGCGGACGGACGAACCGATCTCAAGGCCCTCGAACAGACCGTGACCAAGGAGACCGCCGCGGTCCTGATCCAGCACCCCAACTTCCTGGGCAACCTGGAGGAGGTCGAGGCCATCGCGCGCATCGCACACGCGCACGGCGCACTGGTGGTCGCGGCGGTGGACCCGCTGTCGCTGGGCCTGCTCCTGCCACCCGGCGCATGGGGCGCGGATATCGCGGTGGGTGAAGGCCAGGCGCTGGGGAATGCCATGAGCTTCGGCGGCCCGTTCGTCGGTTTCATGGCGACCAAGAAAGACTTCATGCGTCAATTGCCGGGGCGCATCGTGGGCGCCACGGTGGATACCAAGGGCCGTCCCGGGTATTGCCTCACGCTACAGGCGCGCGAGCAGCACATCCGCCGCGAGCGAGCGACGTCGAACATCTGCACCAACCAGGCGCTGATGGCGCTCACCGCGTCGATTTACCTGGCGACGCTGGGGCCTCACGGCCTGCGCGAGGTGGGTGAGCAGTGCCTCGCCAAAGCGCACTACGCGGCCGACCGCATCAGCTCGGTGACCGGTTTTTCGCGGCCACACCAGGCCCCGTTTTTCAAAGAATTCGTCGTGCGAACACCGCGCCCTCCGGCGGAGTTGAACGCGACGCTCGCCAAAAACGGGATCATCGGCGGGCTCGATCTGGGCCTATTCAGCCCGGAGTGGACCAACCAGTGGCTCCTCTGCGTGACCGAAAAACGGACCCGCCAGGAGATCGACCGATTCACCGCACTCTTATCCTGACCTGAGACGAGCACACCCATGCCTGAATTGTTACTGTTCGAGAAAAGCACCCCCGGCCGCCGGGGATACCGCCTGCCGGACCTGGATGTCCCCACGCCGGCCGGCCAGCCGCTCCCTCCCGGAGCTCGCCGGACCACCCCACCCGCCCTGCCGGAGTTGAGCGAGGTGGACGTGGTGCGCCACTACACCCGCCTCTCGCGCGACAACTACGGGGTGGACGTCGGCTTCTACCCCTTGGGGTCCTGCACCATGAAGTACAACCCCAAAATCAACGAGGAGATGGCCCGCCATCCCGGCGCGGCGCTGGCGCATCCCCTGCAGGGCGAGGCGCTTTCCCAGGGCGCGCTGCGCCTGATGTGGGAACTCGAACAGGGGCTCAAAGAGGTGGCGGGCGTGGACCGCGTGTCGCTGCAACCCGCTGCCGGGGCGCAGGGCGAGTTCGCGGGCATTCTGATGATCCGGGCCTATCACGCCGCGCGCGGAACAGCTCGGCGCCGCGTGTTGATTCCCGACTCGGCGCACGGCACTAACCCCGCGTCGGCCGCGCTCGCGGGGTACGAAGTGCAGACCGTACACTCCAACAGCGAAGGGCTGGTCGACGTCGGCGATCTCGCGAAGTTGATCGACGAGCAATGCGCCGCGTTGATGCTCACCAATCCCAACACGCTGGGGCTGTTCGAAAAAGAAATCGTCACAATCGCGAAGATCGTGCACGACGCGGGCGCACTGCTGTACATGGACGGGGCGAACTTGAATGCGCTGTTGGGTCTGGTGCGCCCCGGCGACATGGGCTTCGACGTGGTGCACTTTAATCTGCACAAAACCTTCTCCACGCCGCACGGCGGCGGAGGCCCTGGCGCGGGCCCGATCGGGGTCAAAGCCCCGCTCATTCCCTTCCTCCCCACCCCGACCGTCGAACGCGACGGCGACCGGTATTACCTCGATGCGAATCGCCCGCAGTCGATCGGTCGGCTCCACACGTTCTACGGAAATTTCGGCATCCTGGTGCGCGCCTACACCTACCTGCGCCGGTTGGGCGCGGCGGGCCTCTCGGACATCAGCCGCCACGCGATCGTCAACGCCAACTATATCCGCGTCAAGCTCGCGGGCGCCTACCAGGTGGCGTTCGACCGCGCCTGTATGCACGAGTGTATTTTCTCCGCCAAACGGCAGCACGCCAAGGGCGTACACGCGTGGGACATCGCAAAACGTCTCATCGACTACGGGTTTTATCCGCCCACGATCAACTTCCCGCTGGTGGTCGAAGACGCTATCATGATCGAGCCGCCGGAAAGTGAGTCGCGCCAGACGCTCGACGCGTTCTGCGACGCGATGCTGGCCATCGCTCGGGAATGCGAGGAGCAGCCGGAGTTGGTGCTGGGCGCGCCGCACACCACGCCGCGCTCGCGCCTCGACGAAGTGTTGGCGGCCCGGAAACCGCAGCTCCGGTGGGTTCCCCCCTCCCCGCCCTCCGCCGCGACATGATATCCCACGACATTCTGATCATCGGCGGTGGGCTGGCGGGCATGCGGGCCGCCATCGAGGTGCCGCCCGACGTGGACGTGGCGCTGATTTCAAAGGTGCATCCATTGCGCAGCCATTCGGTGGCGGCCCAGGGCGGGATCAACGCCGCAATCGATCCCCAAGATTCGTCGGATTCTCACGCGTTCGACACGGTCAAGGGCAGCGACTACCTCGGCGACCAGGACGCGATCGAAGTGATGTGTCAGGAGGGGCCCCAGGACATCTTCGACATGGAACGGATGGGCGCGATCTTCAGCCGGACCGCGGAGGGAAAAATCGCCCAGCGTCCGTTCGGCGCCGCGAGCTTCGCGCGTACCTGTTACGCGGCCGACCGGACGGGCCATGCGCTGCTGCACGTCATGTACGAACAGCTCATCAAACGCGCCGCGCGCACGTATGAAGAGTGGTACGTCACCTCGCTCGTCATCGAAGGCGGCGTGTGCCGCGGGTGTGTGGCGATGAACGTCCTCACCGGTGAGATGGAAGTCATCGCCGCCAACGCCGTGATCCTGGCCACCGGGGGGTACGGCCGCGTCTTCTCGCTCAGCACCAACGCGCTGATCAACACCGGCGACGGCATGAGCATGGCCTACCGCGCGGGCGCGCCGCTGATGGACATGGAAATGGTCCAGTTTCATCCCACCACGCTCAAGCGCACCGGGATCTTGATCAGCGAAGGCGCGCGCGGCGAAGGTGGGTACCTGATCAATGCCGAGGGCGAACGCTTCATGGCTCGGTACGCACCCAACAAAGGGGAACTGGCCAGCCGGGATGTGGTCTCGCGCGCGGAGCAGGAGGAAATCGAAGCGGGCCGCGGCGTGAATGATTGCGTGCTCCTGGACCTCCGGCACTTGGGTCGCCAGAAAATCCTGGAACGTCTCCCTCAGATCCGCGAGTTGGCGATCACGTACGTGGGCGTGGATCCCATCGAAGCGCCGATCCCGATCCGACCCGGCGCACACTACAGCATGGGCGGCATCAAGACCGATGCGTGGGGCCGCACCGCGATTCCCGGGATCTACGCCGCCGGCGAGTGCGCCTGCGTGAGCGTACACGGCGGCAACCGGTTAGGCGGCAACTCGTTGCTGGACACCATCGTGTTCGGCCGCCGCAGCGCGCAGGACGCCGTAAACCAGGTTCGGGGAACCCCCAAACCCGACGGCGTGGGGCGAGAAACGCTCGCTCGCGAACGCGAGCGGGTCGAAGCGATCCGCGACCGACGATCCGGCGAGCGCGTGGCCGCGGTCCGCGACGCCTTGGGCCAGGCCATGAGCGAGGACGTGGGTGTGTTCCGCACGCGCGATCGTCTGGAGCGCGCGCGCACGGCGTTGCGCGAGATTCGCTCCCGCGCGGAGGTCGTCGCGATACAAGACAAGAGCCACGTCTTCAACACCGAACTGATTTCGGCGCTGGAACTGGGCTCGTTGATGGATCTGGCGGAGACCATCGTGGCAGGGGCAATCGCCCGCGAAGAATCGCGCGGCGCACACGCGCGACGCGACTTTCCGAGCCGGGACGACGCAAATTGGCTCAAACACACAATGGCGTACCACACGCCGAACGGCCCGAGGCTTGACTACCTCCCGGTGACGATCACAAAATATCCGCCGAAGGAACGAACCTACTGACGTTCGGTTTCACAAGCGAGGATGGGAGGGGTGGCCGAGTGGTCGAAGGCGACGGTCTTGAAAACCGTATCCCGAAAGGGACGTGGGTTCGAATCCTACCCCCTCCGCCATGTCTCTTCTCCTAGTCTGTACTTTTATCCGGCTCTAGATCAAGAGCATCCAAAGCGTCACGAGCCGGAGCAAAGTCTGGATTGGTTCGAAGCGCTGACTCGAAGTGCGCTCTCGCCTCTCGGTGTTGCCCCTGGAGTCGATACGCGTGCCCTATGTTGTAGTGGGCTTTGAACAGGTCCGGATCAATGCTCACCGCCGCCAGATACTCCGAGATCGCTTCGTCCAGCCGATTCTGTCGCGCATACGCAACGCCCAGATTGTAGTGCGCGTCCGGCAGGCTCTGGTTGAATCGTAGAGCGATCAGGTATTTCTGAATCGCCTCGTCCAGTCGTCCTTGTCTTGCGTACACGACGCCGAGATTGGTGTGGATGTCTGGATTCTCGGGATCGAGCTTCAACGCGATCCGATATTCGTTGATAGCGTCGTCGAACCTGCCCTGTTGAACATACGCGTTCCCGAGGTTGTTGTGGATATCCGGAAACTCGGGATCGCGCTCAAGCGCGATGTGATATTCACGAATCGCCTCCTCGATCCTCCCCTGCCGAAGGTAGGCGTTGCCGAAGTTGTAACGGATACTCGGATCGCTGGGGCGCAGGCGCAGCGCCACCGCGTATTCTCGAATCGCGTCGTCAAGCCGTCCCTGCTTCGCGTAGGCCACCCCGAGGTCATTGTGGGTTTCCGACCGATTTGGGTCGAGTTGGAGGGCGATCAGGTATTCTGCGACCGCATCATTCAGGCGACCCAGCTTGGCGTAGGCGGTCGCCAGGTTGTTGTGGGCCCGCGGTTTGTTCGGGCTTTTCGCCACCACGTCGGTCCACAAGGTCAATTCGTTCTCCCACACCAGGTTGCGACGGTACGTCGCCGCAGCCAGCGTCCCCGCGATCACGACCGCCACGAGACCTGCCGCGATCAGCCGCCGCCCGAGCAGATCAATGAACACGATACTTCCGGCCAACAGGAATCCGACGCTCGCCAGGTATACGCGGTGCTCGAAGATCACGTCGTGAATCGGGACGATCGACGACTCGATCGACAGCGTCACGAAAAACCACACGATGCCGAACCCCGCGAGTCGAAATCGGGGCGACCGGACCAGGAGATAAACGCCGGCGGCCCCGAGGCCGAGGAGAAAGAGGAAGGAGGCGCCCACCGGCGGATCCCAGAACGAATGAGCGATCGGATAGTCGTAGTCCAGATTCTGACCGACCGGCAGGATCATCAGGCGTACGTAGGTGACGATGACGCGAAATTGCGTCAAGAGATAGCTGAGGCGATCAATCTCGAGCGTCTCTTTTGCGAAGCCGAGTCCCGCCTGTCCCATTCCCTTGTTCAGCGACAGCGGAATGATCGGAAGGGTCGCGAGGAACGGCAGCAACGGCATCCAGGCCCTCCACCCGTTGGGGCGAAACAAGGCGGCCTCGATCAGCACCAGCATAAACGGCAACGTAAAACTGATCTCCTTGGTTTTCATCGCCAACACCGTCGATACCAGCGCGGCGACGTACCACAGGTGTCTCGCCGTCCCGCGCGTCTCCGCGAGGCGCCAGCGCAGGTAACACACCACCGCCAGGAGATAGAACAACGTGACCAGGCTGGTATACCGTTGGACGATGTAGGTGACGGCCTGCGTTTGAACGGGGTGGACCACAAACAACGCGGCGGTCATCAGCGCGACCCGGGCGGACCATGGCCACGCGCCGTTGATCGCACCCAGAGGCCGGTGGACCGCCGCCAGCGGGGCGCGGACGAGCAGAGTGATCAACCCGTAGACCAGCAACCCGTTCGTGGCGTGAATGGCAAGATTGACGAGGTGATACCCGAAGACATCGAAGCGACCGAACCGATAGTTGAGGGCGAAGGACAGGAACCCCATGTAGCGGGTCCCCGCAGTGTCCCAGAACCGCGACAGATCCTTGACCGCGGCGTACTCCAGGATGTTGGGTTCGTCGTCGAAGTGAAAGGAAGCGGAAAACGTGTTGGAGTAACTGAGGACGGCGAGGCCCACCAGCAGCGCAAGCGCCGCCGCGTGTCGCCCGGCCACAGCGTGGTGGCGATCCCGAACCTCCGGCGCGGTCAGCGGGTGCCCCACGGGCGGGAACCGACTCTACGCGGCTCCAGGTGGAGCCTCGCTCCCTTCCTTCTTGGCAGGACTGTGGTCGCCTTTTCCCAACCACACGGCGACGTTTTCGCTCTGAAAATGCGCGATCGCCACATCGAGTACGTTATCGGCGTTGAAGTCTTTCACCACCGCGGAGAACGGACCACGATCGGTCTGATAGTCGAACGGCGGGAAGCGGAAACTCCCGTCGCCGTTGCCGATCACAACCGATAAACTATTGCTGACCGTATTGGTCACCGCGACGTCCAACCGTCCGTCGCGATTGAAGTCCCCGGGGGCGATGAACACGGGGCCGCTTTCGGCCGCGAATCCGTGACCTTGATCGAACGCCCCGTCGCCCTTGCCGAGAAACAGGGTCAGGAGGTTCCGCGGGCCGTCCGTTTCCACCAGATCCAGGTAGCCGTCGCCGTTGAAGTCTCCCATCGTCATGTGAATCGGTCGGATGTGGTCGCCGTATTGTCCGGCCGGCTTAAAGTGTCCGGTGCCGTCTCCCAGGAAGATCGCCACGTTGCCCTTCATGTTCCCGCTATTGGCGACCGCCAGGTCGATCAAGGTATCGCGGTTAAAATCGGCCGCCACCACCGCCGCGGGTGTGTCCCCGGGGTCGAACGACTCCCCGTCCACAAATCCGCCGGCGCCGTTGCCCAACAACACGACGAGGTGGTCGAACCGCAGGCACACGGCCAGGTCGGCGAGCCCGTCCCCGTTGAAGTCCGCCGCGGTGAGCGCCAGGGGCGACCGCCCCACGGGCCGATGCTCCGCGTCTGCAAACGTGCCGTCGCCGAGGTTTTTGAGGATCGAAAGCGAATTGCTCCCGTTGTTCGCGACCACCAGGTCCGACACGCCGTCTTGCGTGAGATCCACGGCCACGAGCGTCCGCGGCAGTTCCCCGACCCGATACCGCACTCGCTCCGCGAACGTGCCATCGCCGGTGCCGAGCAGGACCGAGACGTTTTGGCCGTTGATGTTCGCGGTGACCAAGTCCGGCGTGCCGTCCCGGTTGAAGTCCGCCGACGCCACAAACGTGGGGTTATTCCCCACCGAATACGTGCCGCTCAGGGTGAACAGATCGGGGGTGGGCTCATGACTCTTGGCCCGCGTACAGCCGACCGCCGCGGCCACCGCCGCGAGAAGGAGAATGTACGCATACATGGCGCAAATTATAAAGACAGGCCCTGAGCCATTGCAAATCAAGGGAGATTTTCCTACAATCAGGCACTTTCTTGAAGGAAAAACAGAAGGTCAAAAGCGTTCTCCGAGCCTCGGCGCTAGGTATCGCGCCTACGTTGCTTCGCCACCTGAGTGGAGGGAGCATCGGGTTCTGCGCCTCACGGCGCAGTACAGGTTCGGCGACGCAAGCGAGGTTGGGAGAGGTGGCCGAGCGGCTGAAGGCAACGGTTTGCTAAACCGTCGTAGGGGCAAAACCTCTACCGAGGGTTCAAATCCCTCCCTCTCCGCCACTCTGCTTAACCGTCAGTTTTCCGCCCAATAACCCCGCATAGGTGCCCACGGCTGACAGCGCGTAGCCCCGTCCCCGCGCGTCGTTGAACGGCGTACAGAGGATGCGGCCTGGGATCAGCTTGCGTAACAGTTGCCGCGTGTGCGGGATGTGCCGCCCTAACGCTCCCTTTATGTCGGCCACCCGCTCAGACAGAGCCCGCTCGATGCGCGACCCGTCCGTCGCGGCCAGCGCCGTCATCTGGTCGAGATAGCCCAGCTGAACCAGGCAGGCCTTCTTCGCCGCCTCTTCCTTCTGTAGTTCGGTGAAGACGGCGTCAGAGGACCGCCCCGTAGCGACCGCCTCGACCAAGTGCCGGAGGCGTGCCTCGATCAAGGACAACGTGCGCTCGGCGGCCACCCGTTGGTCGGGGAACGTCGTCTGTCCGGCCCGAATCTCGACCAAGGCCCGCGCCACCGCGTCTTCCAGTAGTTTCTCGTCCAGCACATGGTTGAGGGCATGTAAGAGCGCCGAGTCCATGACGCCCTGCCTGATCCGCAGATCGTTGGTGCAGACCGCACGGCCACGCCCGTGATAGTAGGCGCACATATAGGTGTTCTTGCCGTCCTCCTTCCGCCGCAGCTGACAGACGATCGACCCGCCGCAGATGGCGCACTCAGCCAAGCCGCTCAAGAGGTACTGGGAGCGCAGATCGGCTCCTGTCGGACGGCTCAACAGCTGCCCCTTCGGATTGCGGACATACTGAGCACGCATCCGCTCGAACTTCGTCTCAACCTTCGCCCACAGGTCTGGCTGCACGATACGCAGGTCCGGCGCGTCGATCGTCAGCCACTCGGACTGAGGACGCTTGCGCGAGGTCTGCGTGCCGCGCTTGTTGATGGACTGCGTTTTGTTCCAGACCACGACGCCGCGATAGAGCGGACGCAGGAGGATCGCCCGCACGCAACTCCCCGCCCACCCGCGCCGTTGGCCCCGTGGCGGAGGGATGCCGTCCGCATTCAAGGCCTTGGCGATGCCGTGGACGCCGATCCCGTCAGCCGTGTACATCTCGAAGATGCGTAGCACGATCGCGCGCTCAGTCGGGTTGATGCGTCGAATCACGTGCTGCCGTGTCCCGTCCGGCCCTGGGACGTCTACGTTATCGTAGCCAAACACCTTGCAGCCGACGACGTGCCCCGCGCGCGCCTTCTGCGACAGCTTGTCGTGGGTGCGCTGGCTCGCCCGCTCCCGCTCGAACTCCCCGCCGAAGTTCTTAATCATGGCCATGAGCTTGTCCGTGGCCGTGTCCATCTTCCGCTCCTGGTCCTCCAGATAGAAGAACACCCGCACCCCTGCCTCGGTGATCTCCAACAAGGCATATTGTGTGCGCGTCTGCTCACGGCCCAGGCGGGACTCCTCGCTCATCACCAGCACCTGAAACGGCGGCTTCGGCTTGATCGATGCCATCAGGCGACCAAAGCCAGGGCGACGGTCGCCGAACTCCGCCCCGCTGATCCCATCGTCGCTGTAGATGTGGTCCTCGCTGACCGTCCAGCCCTTCTTGATGGCGTAGGCCTTGGCGTGCTCGATCTGGCGCGTGACGGACTTTTCCTCATCGTTCATGCCGGTCTCTGCGGTGGATTTTCTCGCGTAGATGGCGCAGATCATAGTCGTGCCTCCTGTTCCTTCTCCCCCAGGAGCATCTTCTCATGTTCCTCCTTCGCCGCCCGCATCATCTCCTCAGTGCGCCGCTCCGCCTCCAGGTGCTCTGCGGTCAGCAGGTGCGCCTCCCATCCCATACTCAGACTCCCCTTGCAGCAATTAATGATAGCGCCCATCGTTCAGCCCTCCTTGTTCTCGTTCGTCATCATGGGTGCCCCCGCCGTGCGTACAACGCCACTCGTGTCATGGTTTAGTCCTCCTTGCAGCCTGCGTTGGGATCTCCCGACGCAGCATCCATTGATTCAGTGAGCACTTCTTTCACGTGGGCCAGGACCTGTTCTCGGCTCCATCCTAATGCAACTAAGCGCCGTCCCAGCGTGCCGATTTCCCCGGTGAGATGTTCAAACTCTTTCTTTTGAATGTCCTCGAAGGATTCCATCGGTCAGCGCTCCTTTTTCGCCGTTGATCCAGGTGTGCGGTGGTGTGTTTGGTGGCAGCGTGTATGGGCCAACGCGCGGGTGGAGGGCGTCAGGTGATGCACGACCACGTTGACGCCGCGCTGCTCAGTACCCTCAAACGCCTGGCGACAAAAATGGCAGGACGGGTTCTCTTTGAGGAGCTGCTTCTTGTGCTTGGGTTGCTGTTCTCCTGCTTTCAATCGCTGAAAGACGTATCGGGTGAGATAGAACACCCGGTCCTCATCTCCCTGTGCAACCCGTCGAATCAGCGCCCGGACGCGATTCAGGACGTTCCGCCCCTGTGTTTGACGCGCGGTGGTAGTCGGTGTCATGAGGCCTTCTCCTTGTGGTTTCGGTACGCCTGGACTTTCTCTGGGTTCCGCTTGCGCCAGTTCTTCAGATAATTCGGATGACGCGCCCGCCAGGTCTTCCGGTGTTGCCTCACCCTGTCGGGGTGCTCCCGCTTCCAGCGCGTGATGTAGAGGAGCATGGTCCGGCTCGTCTGTGCCATGGTCAGCGGGGCGTCACGATCTCTGCGCCCTGGTCCTCTAGCTTCAATATGGTGCGCGTGACCTGGCTGAGCGGCACCGTGCGTCGAAGCCACGTTCCGCCAGGCTTGCGATAGGTCAGGGTTTCCTGGGTGTGACGTGCCGCGTGGAGTCGTCGCGCCACGATCTGATCCACCGCCGCGACCATCACCTCCAGATCGTCGGCAGTTAAGGCCGCCTCGATTCGCCCGATGTCGGCTCGCGTCAGATGTTGTGCGGCAAGGCGGGTCATCGGATGGCCCCCTCCTTCTGCGATTTGCGTGGACGCCGGGATGTCGGCTTGTCGGCCAACTCCCGCTCCAGCACGTTGGCAATGTACCCTTTCAGCGTGAAGCCTTCCCTGCGCTTCAGGTCCAGCTTCGCCTTCAGTTCATCCGATACGGTCAGTAGAATATCTCGCATGATCGAGCCTCCTTGTCGTCAATGTTGGTAATGCGACATCTGCTAGCTGCGGCTATTATATAGCGTACTATTGGAAAATACTAGCCCTCTTGAATCCCTGTGTTCATACGGGTATCATGCCCCTCGATGCCATCCAAGCTGCGCAAGGTCCTCTATATCCGTGACGTGCCCGCCGAGCTGTCCAAGAAGCTGAAAGGCGCGGCGGCCCTGCGAGGTACCAGTCTCCAGGACTATGTGGTCGAGGTGCTCCAGGCCCACGTGGCTGACCTGGAGCGCAAAGGCCTGCTGCCGAAGTCGAAGTAATTCGCACCCGATTCCCCTATAGATCCACCGGGCGCGGGCCGCGCTCGATGATACCGACGCCCAACGGGAAGTGCGCCGCCAGTTCGTCCATGCTCACGCCGCGGCTCGGCCCCTGCACCCGCAGTATCGGTTCGAGCGCCCGCTCGAAGACGGCGACAAAGGTCGCGTCAATGCGACGGACGCAATCCTCGCAGTAGTGTGCGACCCCATCGCCGGACACCACCATCGGGAGCCACCCGCAGCCGCACCATGCCCGCCGATCGCACCACGGGCACTCCTCCTTGTGCGTCATGTCCTCAGCCATGCAAATCTTCAACGTCAGGTCGTGATTCCAGATCGCCCGTACCGGCTCGCTGTTCCGTGTCTCCTGTGTCATCGTCCTTCTCCTTTGTGCGAATAGGGTGGCAGTTCGATCGTTGTCGTGTTCGGCCTATCTGATTCGCGTCCCGTAACAGCCTTGGCAACACCGCCATCCTTTCACGTCCGGATCTGTGAGCGCCAAGGTGGAGACAGGGGCCGCCCCACAACACGCGCACGTATACATTTCTGGCGGGACTGGCTCGCCTTCGGAATCGACGATACTGAATTTCTGGACTCCACTAAGATCCCAGCCTCTTTCATCTTTCATGGTCGCGCTCCTTGTGTTCTCGGGGTGACAGTCGATCGTACTTCCTACGGATTCTCCTTCTCCATCAGCGCCAGCGCCTCGCGCAGCTTGAGCCGCACGGCGGCGTCTCGTTCCCGTTGGCCCTGCTCCTGCTTCTGTTGGAACCCGATCATCCGACACTTGGCCGAACAGAATCGGTGATCCTTGCGGTGGACCTCAAATAACGTCCCGCACACGGCACACGGCGTCATCGGGCACCTCTAGGATGGTGCAAGGGAAGCGTTATAACGCGGTCAGGGCATAGGGAACGGCTCAACACGATCGTTACCTCATCTTGTTAGGGGTCAGTCGTCGTCGCTCGGCGGCTCTCGACGGTTCTTCGTGATGGTGGCGTCCAGCCGATTCGCACAATTCAGGCAAAACAGCTGCTCGCGCAAGCTATCCTCAAAGGGAATGTTGTCGGTGCACAGGCAGCCGCCACACCGTTGACAGGTCACCGCGTCTCCTCCGTCGTCCACGGATCGTAGTCGGCCACCACCGCCCCGCACTCGTGCGGGCACGTCTCGGGTTGCCGTCCGGCTGACGGGTCGAGCCAGACGATGCCGCAGTACTGGCATTGCGAGAGTCGAGGCTCTGTCATGGTCGTCATAGTCGTTCCCTCCTCACCTGCCATGGCTTCCGTTTCCCTCTCGGCCCCTGCTGTGCCCACGACCAAATCTCCAGCGTGACGCCCGCACCGTTCCACAGCGCGATGAATCCAGCTTCTTCCAGCTTGGTCCGTCTCGCCGCATGGTTGCTGCCGGTCGTGGCTTGGATCACCAAGACCTCATCAGGCTTCAGCGCGAGCAGATCCACGCCGAACAGGTCTTGCCGAATCTTCGCGAACGGGTTCCATTTCTCCACCACCTTCGCCTGATAGCCCAGTTCCTTGAGATGGGCGAGGCTTCGGGCGGTCGGGCTCACTTCACTCGCTCCACCTGCACCCCGCCCTCTGCCCTGATGCGACGCTGGAGGCGCTCCAGGATGGCCCAGGTTTTCGGGCCACTCCACCCCAGCACGTAGGTCTCGCGGTCCAGGGTCAAGCAACATTCCCTTAATGCCATCTGTGCGGTCGTCAATCGCGTATCCATAGGCACGTCGTTCATCTGGTGCCACGCCTGCGCTTGGGTCTCCGCGTCGCACGCCGGTACAAATACGAGACCGCGTTCTAACGCCTGGCTAAAGGCTTCGGCGCGTTCGGGGGAGATGCCTGCATGGTCCTCGTCAGCTGGCTCAAAGCCATGCCTGGCTGCAAACAGTACGACGCGCAACCAGGTCAGCGGGGTACAGCGCAGCACCCGGCGATGCGAGGTGCGCCCCACGAGGACGAGCCAGACAGGTTTTGGTCCACATCTCAACATGGTGCCTCACAAAGTGGGGGCCACGAACCCTGCGTGGAGGCACAAGGCCCGTGGTCTTTGGCGTCCCCCGTCGCCATCACTTTTGAAATCTGTAGTACCACTACCGATTTGATGCTCGACCAGGGCTTCCGGCGTCATCGCCATAGCAATTCCCCACCGAAGAAGGAAAAAGGTAGTGCACTACCTTTTCGGGAGTTCTGTCGCCGCGAAGGAGGTTACGACGCGGCGCACAGCGACAGTTTTCGGCCCGCCCCCAAGGCCGTCATGACCGCCGCGCCACCTCAGCTTTTCACAAACTGTTTCAGTTCTCGCAGTTCATTCTCGATCAAGCCCAGCGCATAGTGCGACAGCCCTGGCGGCACCGCGATCTCGGTGTCGGCGCGAAGGGCTGACAGCTCACCGGCCACCGTGCGGCAGGGTTTCAGCGCCGTTTCCAACTCGTCGAGCAGGTCTGCAGCCCTCGCCTTCACCGCCTGTTCCAGCTCTCGACGCACCTGCTCGCGGACCTGCGTTTCTTCCGCCATGGCCACCGACAAGGTGACTCGCGCCGCGTTGCCTTCCGCCGTGTCGGCATACCGGCAATCCGTGACGCCAAAGCGCCTGGGGATCAAGCGCCGGTTGGATTCCGCGAGCATCTCCGGCGTGATCTCCTTCAGCGTGGTCGTGCTGCTCTCTGCCGTGGGGTCCAGATAGCTGCGCAGTCGCTGCTCGTCGGCGGCGTGGGTGTCTGCCTCAGCCCGTGCCGCTTGGGTTTTGGCTCGTGCAGCGACCACGCGGGGATGTTCATTGATCGGAATCAGGTCTCGCTCTTTTGTGCCAAACATAGGGCCTCCTCCTTGTGTCGTGTGCGTGCGCCGAGTCATTCCACGCGCCCGCGATGGTAATTGATTTGTCGCCGCACCGCGTCTCCCGCCTCTGCCGCGATCAAGCCGATGCAGGTGGACGCAATGCCCACAGCGAGGGCCTGTTCGTCAATCTCGAATTCGTCGGCGAACTCGATGGTCGGTGCGTGGAACTGCCGCAGAAGTTCCTTTCTCGCCAGCCGTCCGGCCTCGCGCCCTGCCCGCCGTGCCGCTGGCGACACGGGATCGTCCTCCACGATCAGCACCGCGGACGCCTCCTCCTCGGCAATGGCAGGCGACGGGGGCGGCACCTGGCAGGCACAGGCCGACTTGCCCACGATCAGACAGGTCGCACAGGATGGGATCGACACCAAACTTATTTCGGTCAACTCAGTTTTGGTATGCGTCACGCCTTTTTGACCTGGCAGCCTGCGCGGGCCGGTTTCCAGGGGACGAAAGCCGATACTCACGCCACCCAGCAATCCGCTTTTGACGTTGGCATAGGCCTCGTCGGATTGTGGCCGGTCGGGAAACACGGCCTCGCACATGAGCGCCTTCGCGCCATTCCAGATCGTCTTCCACCAGCGGATGACTCGCCCCACGGCGACTTTCTGATGCTGGTGTTGATCCAGTAGCACGGGGTTCAGGGCAAACCGCGTCATGTCAATCCCGTCCACATCGACTACCTCGCCGTCAGCGTCCACGTTTTCATGGGAGGCGATGAAGGTGATCGTCCGGTGATCGGTGCTGACTTTTTCAATGCTGCCGCTCGTGTGTTTCATGGTCATCGGTGTGTCTCCTTTTTCTTTTGTTTTCGTTTCATGGCTCGGTCCAGCTCGGTCCACGGAATTCATGGCCGCTGGGCAACAAGCGATTCGCCTCGGCGTGGAGGCGTCCGTATTGCTGATGCGTCCAGCCGCCAACGCTGCCGCAAGCCTGCGTGATCC
Source organism: uncultured Nitrospirota bacterium (assembly GCA_964570625.1). Taxonomy (GTDB): domain Bacteria; phylum Nitrospirota; class Nitrospiria; order 2-01-FULL-66-17; family 2-01-FULL-66-17; genus JBFLXB01. The sequence continues at coordinate 83,183 of CAZMYW010000010.1, forward strand.
GTGACAGGCGCTCGGCTTGATCGCGCAAGAGGGGATACGCTTCTGGCGCGCCGAAGCTCAACTCCGTGAGTTGGTCAAACGTGTCCTCGTACAGCGCGATCATTTTTTCCGCGTTGCGTACTTCGTCGGACCAGGGTGGATGGGTGCCCATGTGGCGCATGGCGGGATAGGTGTGGTCAATCGTCATCGGAGCACCCAGGCGACAAAGAGCAGCGCGTCAAATAGCACCAGGGCCACTGTGATGGCCACTAAGGTCCCGCCTACATCGAACGATTCGAGGTGTCCTGTCGCCTTCCGTTTCATGTTGTCCTCCCTAGTAACTCTCCCCTGGAAACCAAGAACCCTGTCTTGCCGTGGTGCGCAGAATGCTGGCGGTGCCTTCCTGGCTCTGCTCCTCAATTTCGGTGAGGCCATTCGCGCCCCCACCCGAAATACCAAACTTCGGGCGCGAGCCATCGCGATGCGCTAAGGTCACGGCTCCGGCTGCGCTGTTACTGTGATCGTCGTGCTCGCTGCCGGGATGGTCAATCTTTTCGCCACGTCGAATCAGGCCGATCAACTGGCCGAACAACTTCGGCTGATCCAATAGCTCCACCTGTCCGCTGTTCAGTAAGGGTTCAATGGCCGCATAGATCTGGCTCCGGTTCAACTCTGCCGGTCGATACAGAATGCCGTGCTTCTCAAAGGCCTGCACCGGCCACTGGGCGGCATACCGATCTCCTGTCACCATGGCGCACCGGTACTGCTTCAGCACGTCGGCAAACTTCCCCACGGTGGCGTCGGGCGAGAACGTGCCGTTGCTCCGTTGCCCTTGGTCGATCACTAAGTCCAAGACGGCCACGCCTTCGTGGTGATGGGCAATGCTGAGGGTCGCATCGTCGGCCCCGCCGCCTGAGAGGTCGCAGAAGGCGACATACTCAATGCCTGGCTGAGGCTGGAGCACCGTGCGGCCTTTCACAATGGCCTCTTCCACTTTGCCTGCATCGAAGGCCGCGCCGTCTGGCTGGCCAGGGAGGTTCAAGCAGAGCCGTCGATAAATCCACGAGGGCAACGCGAGACGCGCATCCTCGATACTCTCTCGCGTCGGGCCCAATGGCGTATTGAGCGCGGGGTTCGCTTCTTCCACCGTCCCTGCAAACCAGCGTACGAAAAGCCGTGGATCAGTCTGGGCCTCGTGCTGCTTCAACATATCCACGAGCGGCACACCTGCTTGACGGGACATCGAGGCGTAACTCGCAAAGGACGCCACTGCATCAGGGCGCGTGCGATCCAATTCCAGGGCTTCCATCACATCGTAGTTTCGTTGCGTGTGTAACTCGTCGTGCCCCTTCCACAGGTAGGTTTTTCCATGCAACCCTTGGGCATCGCCTGCCGGAAGAATTTCCAGGAACCCGTGGCCGTCGCGCCGTTCAACCACGTTCTGCTTGACGATCAGCTCGGCCTCTAGGATCGGGTTGCATCGGATCAACTTCTTCGCAAGATCAAGATCGTCGTTGGCTTGCCCTAAGTTTGACGCGACGAAATAGCATTGATTGCCCTTCGCCCCAGATGCCTTCCACGCGAGCAGCTTGTAGAGGGCGCCGCCACATACGAGCATGAGCGTTTTCATATTCTTTTTGGCCATGCCCCAGAGGGTCCGGTTGTACTGTGGGCTGCCGTCAGCTCTGAACGTGTACAGGGCCTCAGTGAGAATGACCTGCCAGAACGTAGGGATCACATCCAGCAACGGGCGTCCATCAATCCACGTGAGCAGGCCCAAGAATTTCAACGGGTGGATCTGTTCGGGCACCACGCGCACGATCAGTGGGACGCGCACAATCACCGGCTCGCGATCCTCTGTGGGCTCAGTCAGCATCGGGTTCCTTCGCTGCCAGTAATTCGGCTAGTGTGCCGTTGATGGGCTTCGCTCGTCGGCCCAGGCCAAGGGCCTGAAGTGCGCTGCGCTCAATGCTCAGGAACTTCCCCAACTCCTTCGCACCTGGCGCAAGATCCCAGGAGCCGTTCTCTTTTTGGATGAAGCCAGAGCGCGCACACTCGGCAAGAATCAGCATGCTCGCCCCTCGGCTGATCTGCCCAATCTCGATCATGCGCGCTTCGGCCTCCGTCAGGTTTGGCTTATCACTCGCCAAGCCAGCCGCGTAACCCTCTAGAGTCGGGAGAATCCATTTGTCTTCGGGCCGCAGCGCACGTCGCTTCCAGAATGACCGCCAGGGATAGCGCGAATTGTGTAAATGCCCCGGTGGACCGCTTCTCCCCTTTTTCCCACTCATATGAATCCCCCTTGAATCGAGAATGAATCAGCCTGCCTTTTTCCCTGGCTCCACGAGCCTCAGTCTGCGGTTACAAGCAGGAGGGGTTTTAACCATAGGTCTGGTAACCCCTTGAAATAGCTCATAGTCAGCCACAATAATCTGCGCCAGCAGGTCTATCACCTGCTCACGAACTGCTGGAGGCATCGGTACAGAGGCCTGCCATTCATTACTAGGAGGCGTAGAAGTCACTTTCCCAATCTCTCCCCGTCACGCCCTGTTCGGTCCCCACTACGCACCGTGACCCCTCTCTTGCTTCCTTCTTGTCAGTGGTCTGGTTAACGTGCCCCCTCTCTAAAGAGAGGGGGGCGTTAATTAACCAGACTGGTTAACGCGACTGGTTAACGTTAACCACCAAGAAGAACAAAGACTTACGCATGGTATTAACCTGATTAACCAGTCGTTAACCAAAACAGCGTTAACCAGAGGCGTTAATCAGCTAAAACGGTCCATAGCGGCTCCTTCTTGTCACCAACCATCTGCCACTTCGTCCCCTTCAGCTTTGAGAGCACGGCCTTCACGCTAGGCCACTTTGCCCCCAGTTCTTCCGCAATATCCTTTGAACTTCTGGGTTCGCCATCCTCTAGTAAATTTCGAATCCGGTTCGGCAGGGGCAGCTTGACATGAAATTCCGGCTCTGCTTCGAGATCTTGCGACTCGACACACACCTGTTCGCCGGAAAACGTGAGGGAAAATCCTAATGGGGGATGCTTCGGTCCAAAATTATTCTTCATCTGTGAGAGCGCCAGCTTGACTGGGTTCTCGTCATCTGCCTTATTCAGTTCCCACACGTTCCGCGCTAGTTCGCGAAAAAATACGGACCCGAACGCCGTTCGTTCCTGCCCTTCTTGGACAGACTTTGAAGTGTGAGCCAGGACAAGAGAAGCACAGTTGATCTTCCGCAAAGCCCGCTGCAGGTTGATCGCCGCCTCTGGTGAGCTTAATTCCCCGCCGCACGCCATGGCCGCGCTATCCACGATCAATAACTTGACCTCGCGCTCGGCCACGTGTGCGGCAATCTGATGGGCTTCCTGATGCAAGGGCAATTCACAGCGGCGATAGTAAGGCTGCACCCGACTGAGATCGGGATGGCCCGCTTGCAGCGCCTTCAGTCGCCCGCCGACTGTCTCGGCATTCAGTTCCCAGTCCAAATAGAGGACGGACGATTTCAGGCCCGCGACCCCAGCATGATGAACACCATGACTGACCAGCAGCGCGAACCAGAGCGCCAGATAGCTCTTGCACGTTCCGCCAGGGGCAAAGATCAGGGTTTGGTGCTGCTGGTAAATGATCGGGTTCAAGAGGAAGGACACATGAGCCGAGGTAGACGGGGAGAGCGTGATTATCGGTTCGCCGTGTCGATGCCGCCGCAACACCAAGGCGCTGGCCTTTTGAAGGAGCAGTTTCCACGGGATCGAGGGGGCCAAGGGTTTGAGCGACGCCGCTAATTTCGTTTGGCCGGTATCACTTTTCAATCCGAGATCGACTCCGCTCAAGAGTTCGGTGCCACCGAACGTCACGGTCACCTCAGCGTAGACACCGCCGCGCATGTCGGTGAGCCTATCGAAGAGGATTTTCACGGTATGTTTCGGCGAGCGGGCGGTATACAGGCCCGCGCTTTCAGCTAACTCTAAATCTTCCACATCATGCTGTTTGATCGCGTTCTGCGTGGCCTGCTTTCCCCTCCACCTTTGCCACCAGGCTGTGTGCGCGGAAAAACGGACATCATCCAACGAGAGCCGCTCAAGCTTCGGCCACCCATGCGCCACATCGTTGCCAGGAACGAGGAGCCAGTCATCGAGTCCGGCTTTCATCCCATGTAGATCCGGCAGCGTCACAAACTGGACCGACGCCCCGCGTTGCTGGAGTTCTTTGGCCAGCGCGAAGAATCCGGCCAAGATGTTCCAACCATTCCCCTCGTGCCAGGCGTCTGAATCTGGGCAGATCAGCACAGGTCTATCGGTCCATTGGAATTCATCGAGCAGCGGCAAGATCAGTTTCTCGCCGCTGTCGAGAGTGCTGGTCCAACACCACACGCCGCCGATACCTGCCGTAGGTAAACCGTGCTGACAACCTGCTGCCGCCTTTTTCTCGCCCTCGGTCACAATCAATTCGGTCGCGACGTGCTTCGCCACGGTAGGCCAGCTCAGCAGCGGGGCAAGGTAAAGGTTCGGGGCCGAGTCCGTCGGTTGCCAATACCGCATGGTGCCGTTGGTGGTCTTGATCGGCGGGAACAGCTTCCTCCGCTTAAAACAGTTCACCGAGCCGTCCACATTGAAGTAGGGGATCGAGTACGCGGATTCGACCCCCTTGATCTTGATGTCGTGGGGGCGGACGGCTTCAAAGTGTAGGGCCTCAATCGTGGCATCGCTCAGGCCTGAGCGACGCAGATCATCAAGGTGTTCTGGGGCCAGCAGGGTTGTCACTTTCATTCGTCGTCCCGATCGTCAGTGGCTGCCAGCTTGTTCCGTTCGGCGGTTCGGAGGATGAGACCCCTCACCAAGGCGCTCACGGGAACGCGACACGCTCGCGCCATATTCCGTACGGAGCGATACTCCGGTTCGGGAAGTTTGATGGCGATGATTCGATCACGTGGATCGCGATAATCGTCCGCGCTGAGTGGGACGCGAGGACGCGAGGCCTGGTTCGTGGGGGTGGTTACTTTTTTCATGCCCTTATAGTATAGTTAACGAATGGTAATCTAGAGTGTTAACTGTGAGGTGCTGAAATATGTTGACCGCACGCGAATTCAAGCTGCAAGTCCGGGTGGAAGCCCTCGTCGGGGATTCCGGGGTCCCCTTAGACGTCGCGGATATGATTTCGGATGGATTCGTGAGCCGAGTTCAGGCGATGCCCGAACACATCAAAACGGCGGTAGCCGTTGCCAAGCTTGTTACCGAGTGGGCGAAGCGTTCCGATAAGAAGGCGACACGCGCGGGGCTGGCGGATCTGGTGTTGAGCCTGAAAACGCCGGAAGCCGTACTGAGTTGTCGCCAGCGAGAGGAGGCTGTGCGCCCAGCCGTGGAGCAACTCCGCCGCGACTACTTCGGGTCAGAAAAGGTACCGTTTCCATCCTATGAAAAGGCGGTCGATTGGCTTCGCCAGCAGGCCGTGGTCGGACGGATGCCCAATCCTAAGCAGATGCTCCGGTTGGTGACCGACGTGACCAAGGCAATGCAGCGATTCCCGAAGAGCTTCGCCATTGAGTTCAGCATGGGGAGTCATGCGATTCCCTTACTCGCACCCAAACTTGGGGCGCTCAAGGGCCTCAAGGGCGAGGTAAGCTTTGACAAAGGCAGCGCGCTGGAGAACCTCAAGAAGGTGACCGAAGAAATGTCGGCTGGTACCGGGTGCGACGTAGCTCTCTGTGCAGCGCACGTATTGTCAGGCGCGCCGTTGCTCCTTCGGCCTCTTCGTTGGAACATCGAGTTCAGCTCCGGCTGCGGACACATGCGACGCTCGGCGACGATCAACATCCTCCAGCCGCACGCCATCACGCTTCCGGTGCTAGCCCACGCGTATCTGGTGCTGCGGAAGGAACTCGGCCTCGCGAAGAAGAAAACCATGACAGGGCGGCATGAGCGGCTACTTCGACTGATTGAGAAACATGGGGGCGTACCAAGGCGAGGACAAACCGAATTTTGGCAAGGTGTTCAGCGCACGTGGAACAAGGCCGTACCGAAGGGCGAGCGCCCTTATGAGACCTGGAGGGGGCCTTTGATGGCCTACCGCCGGATTCAAAAGGCCTTCAAGAAGAGGTAGGACGAGTCGACTCCCGCCTTGTGCTTTGCTCGCCTTCCTCCTACAATACGCCTCCCTGAGAAGCTTCTATGCCCTTCTCGGCCCCTCCAGGCGCTTTCCAGTGTGTTGCCCAGTGACCTCCCACGCGGATTTGTTTGGGGCCACGGGATTGTCTGGAATCTGTCGGTGAACGGGCAGACGGCAGAGCGGAGGACCAGGGCTCGCGCGTCAGGCACTGCTGTATGTGCCATTTCGTGATTGACGCTGCGCCCATTTCTGGTCTAGTCTTCCTCCCCTTGCAGGCGCATCGATCGGTGTTCGGCGAGGGCGCACGTTTCAGCAGCTCGGAGGCTTCGCTTGGAAGTCAGACCATCCCACGAACTACCCTGTCCTTATCTCCTGCCATCCCCACATTCATTGAACCTTTCACCGCATCCATCCGACCTACTCCATAGCATCGATCGACAGGCTCACGGCATGTTGAGCACACATGATGCAGACCAAAGCGAAGTCGTACGGGCAGGAACTCATTCACCACATCACAGGAGGGCGTTATGAGCAGACCGGATGCATCTACATCATTGAGCATGGTGGCTATGGTGGCCATGTTCAGCGCATTGTTGACCAGCAGCGCGGCGTTTGTGGCTGCCGAGCCGCCAGCCTCGTCGCCGACGGGGCAGAAAGAAAAAGCGACAGCGGCTGACGCTGGGGAGATACAGTCGCGGGAGATATCAAGAACCTTAAGAACCTTGGGTGAGACGCGCAGTCAAGGGTCGGCTGGAAAAGGATTGAGGACGAGTCCTGTCACCCCGCCGACCCCAGGGACCGTCAACCAGGACACCATCATGCAGCGTGGCGTCGAGGGTGAACCAGCGACCACGGCGCCGACGGGGCAGAAAGACAAAACCACTGCGCCGAAATAGCAGGGGGAGAGATAGTCAACGCATGCACACCGATGGCGGCCTCGCAAGATGCGGGGCCGCATAGAGTAGGAGGCGATGATGCGACCGAGGGCGGTGCGGTTTGTGGGCTGATCCGCAGCCGGTGCCGCCGTG
>CAZMYW010000011.1:0-91383 GCA_964570625.1 uncultured Nitrospirota bacterium
CCTCTTCCTGGCCTACAAGCCCGATGCGTTTCTTCTCCGCCATCGGCGCGACAGACGCCACAACCCCTCGGAAAAATGTACCTAGGTCGCCTTGCCGAAACTGGAGCGCCATCCGGCCCACGTCCAGCTTAGTGAGATCGAGTAGATTGTTGATCTGTTTGAGCAACCGTAACCCATTTTGGTGCATCACGGCCGTATGGTGTTGAACGCCATCCGACATCGGCCCTGCCTCGCCTTTGAGCAGCGATTCCAACGGCGCAAGAATTAACGTGAGAGGCGTTCGCAGCTCGTGGCTAACAGTCGCGAAAAACTGTGTCTTGGAGGCATCAAGTTGCTTGAGCTCGTCCACGGCAGTTGCAAGCTGGCTTCGCGTCTTCTCTAGCTGCTCGTTACTTTGCGTCAGCTCGTGACGCCCCAGGAATTCACGGTACCGCAAGCGATGGGAGAAAAAACTGGCTGTCAGTGCAATGATCATAGTCATCGTTAGAAAGAATGCGTTATTGAGGAAAAGAGGCCCGTTTTTCACGGCTTCAAACAACATCAGAGGCACGAAGTAGGCTATATAGATCACTGAGTAGACTATCGCGGTGCGCCCCAGACTCCACGGCATGAGCAGACTAAATGCCAAGAACATCAGATTCAGTCCAGCATAGTACGTACTGGTATACCCGCCGGTCATCACGACCATGACCTCGATAATAAGGCTCATCGGAAGGATACTCGCGGCTCCTAGAACATACATGGCCCTGTCGGCAAACAAGGTGTAGCAAAGCAATAAGACAATGAGATTAATGGCGGCGCTGAAAAGGCGGAGGGCCAGGAAAAACCCGAAATGCTCTGGTGCTACAACTGAGTCGAGTATCGAGAAGGCTGGGAAAAATGGTATGGATAACGCACAAATGATCTTGATCCGCGACAGACTAATCGCTCGGGTCTCGCGTTCGAACAAACCGCTTAGAACACGGTCCGCCTCCAGTCTGCGAGAGTCCGTTCTTAACATCGGCGCCCGACAACAATGACCCCTTGTGGGGGGTCTCCGAAGGTGGGATAGCAGTCGATCACCGAAAACCCTGCTTCCTCTATAAGCATCCTCAACTCAGACTCACTGAAGAAACGGAAGAGCTTTCGCTCCTCGAGATCAGTCAGTCGGGCTGCAGAATTGATGTAGGATTGCAGGGCGGCCAGCAATGTCTCACGGTCAAGCTCGCTAAAGTATGGGAGCGCTCCTCCGCCTTTAATCTTTTCAGCAAGGCGATGGACTGGTAACGACATATCCGTGTCTGGTAAGAGTGTCGACACCACCAAGAGACCGCCTGGTCGAAGAATACGAGCGCATTCCCTCAAGAGTAGTTGGGGCTGGCTGACATACGAGAGAAATAAGCTTGCGAGCACTTTAGAAGCGCTTGCCGTCGTGAGGGGAATACCGAAACAATCGTTCTCCAGATCAAGGTTCGCTTCCGTGTAGGAAATAGTTCCAGCCGAACTCTTGTCTCTATTCTGTCGATGTTTCCTCCGGGCTGAATCGAGTGCGCGTCGCACAAAATCGATTACGATAATCCTTGGACCCTCGATTGAGGCGGGTGCTTGTCCGGCACTGCGTTCGAGATACCGGAGCCCGAAGTTCCCAGTACCACCTCCGAGGTCCACAATGAGGTCCGTCGGGCCGATAGCAAGTAAGTCAACTTGTCGATCCATTAGCCCAAGGTACTCATCTGTTAACGTCAGAATGTCGAACCCTATTTCGCCAGGCTTGGAGCCAAGTAAGTAGGACCGCCAATACCACTTCAGATCGAGACGCGGCTGATCGACCCGTCCCCACTCGGCGCGCTCCAATATCTGACGCTCGCGTTCGGATGGAAGCCGGGACTCAATTCGCGTGCCGTAGTGGTCGGTCCAAATCAGGCTAGTGATCAGACCGAATACTTCCAGCGCATCCTCACCGGCCCTTACAATATGGCCGCACGGAACCTCATAAACATTCCGCCGAGCGCTGGTCCCGAGACTCATTACATCAAGCACACGGCGCCTATTGATCCAATAGTCGTATTTTCCGTAAATCCAGGTGACCGGAGTCGAAATCCTCGTCAAATCGCGTCGGGCGTCTTCCAGATACGCCATGCGGTTTAGAATAGCGTCGCTGCAAAATCGGTCAAGGTCTATCAACTGACCAAGTACTTCCTTCACCCCTAGATGCTGGCCTCTTTCAAACTCCTCCAAATAATCGATCCCCCCGGTGGAATTCCGCATGAGGTCGTCTGAATCAGATGCTCCCATGCAACTGATCCACTGACGTATATTCGAATCCTCCGACTCCGCGAGAAAGCGCCTCGCAGCAATCGAGGCCATGCTAAAGGTGACCAGCGTGATGGTTTCGGGGGAGAAGAATGGGTTCGACGCTGCATAGCGAACAGTTTCCCGGATATCGTCGACAAGTTGAGATAAGGTGTAACGAGCCATCTCTCCATAGTTGTCAGAGTCCGCCATTTTCGTGCTTTCCCCGACGCTGTTGATCCCGTCAAAACGGATCACCACAAGATCTCGCCGCTGGTGCCGGAAGGTCTCGACGAGTGTCTGCGCAAGAAGCCCAGTTGTTTCCTTCCGACGAGCAAACGCAGGCGGAATAATCACGACCGGAGCCCTTTGGGCCACGCCTTGGGGGGACCACGGTACGGTGGCGTTCACAAATGCGGCGATTTCGTGGCCGCGCTCGTTTCGGTAACGAATTAAATGCGCACCCGGGGCCACGGCCTCTCGGCTCGGAAGACGTATACCGATGGTCGCGATTGCGCGTCGTGCGCTGCGAATGAATGGTCCCATAAATGGGACGACCTCCCGTCGACGCCGAAACTCGATTACGTCTACCTTGAGCGGGCGTCTGTCGCGGCGGAATTGAACTCCCACTCGGAAATCGCCGGAGCGCAACGGATTTGCGTAGACGACGCTGCATTGTTGGTACGGAATGACGCCTTTCGTGCCTCGAACCGAGAGCGCAGGAAGCAAATCCCCAGGCCTTGGAACATCCTCCCTAGAGCCCACAACAAAAGAAGCACCCGAGTCCGTCGCCTCAAGAAGTTGGCACTTCGCGGGCATTGTATTGGCGTCGCTGTTGCCTATCTCAACGACTCCAGTCATCGCCGTCGTTGGAAGTCGCCGCGGTTCGACCCGACGTTCCGCAAATAACACGACTTCCGGCTCGATAATCCTGAGCTCTTGTCCCCGCATGGAGACAACATACGATTCGAAGTAAAACCACTGTGAAGCTACCAGTATCCTTGCATACACAAGATCGTACCGATTCCATGCAGTGCGCGCTGGTGGAGTGGCCAGACTCAATACTAATTCGTCAGCGAACCTCCCTGCCAAAAACGCTTGCCGGGAGAGTTCGTGACTACGCCACAGAATCTCCACTGTTGCTTGGTCTCTGGCCGCGTTCTCGAATATCGTTGTCACACTGTGTGCATTCCTCAGCGGTTTCAAGTTGGCTTCCGTAGAAGCCTCTTCTTTCGCTGCTCGACGCTGAACCTGCTTAATAGCGCTAGCAAAATGTTGGTCTAAAAGATATGCCGTCCAGGCCGAGTGGTTCGAACTATGCATCTCGCGAAATTTGACTCCAACACCGTTTCCTTGATAGTTCCTAGGACCCGTTCGGCGGATTATCTCGCCCGCAAACTCAACGGAATCGCTTCCGAATGGGAGGGTAAGTCGACCACGGATTTCTGCATCAAGCGGGCCCAAGGCGTCGCTTGAAAGGAACAGCCCTGTTGCGCTCAGGTTCCGCGCGTCAGCCGAGATACAGCCAGCTCCTACTAAATCTGTGACGGGGAGAAAGCAGCGCTTTCTCTGTGCCACACGGCGATCGGGTCTCGCTTTCTCAGAAACAGCTTCGGTCGTCATCACAGACGCTCATGCTGATGGAGAGAGATGGGTTTCGGAGCAGAACACTGATTGAGAGCCGATTGGGAGAAATCGGGTCAGAAACCGTAGTCTTTGGCGAGATCCCGGTACACGATCATCTTATGAATAGGTGATGGTCCCTCATAAAGTTGCATCAGCTTGGCATCCCGCATCAATTTTTCCATCGGAAAGTCCTTCGAATAGCCGTAACCGCCGAAGAGATCAAGCGCTTCGCTCGTGACCCTCATCACCATATCGCCCGCGAAATCCTTGGCCATCGACGAGGCTTTAGCAAATGAGTGGCCTGCGTCATGGGCACAGGCCGCGCGCCAGGTCAAAAGGCGTGCAGCGTCTATCTCTCGCGCGAGGTCAGCCAACCGGAATTTTACGTACTGGAACTCAGCCAGCGGCTGGTCAAACTGAACGCGCTTCTGCACGTGCCGAAGCGCGTGTTCCCACGCGGAGCGCGCAATACCTACCGCCCCCGCGGCGACATTGATCCTTGATCGAGCGATCGAGGACAACGCGATCTTGTACCCGCCTCCCTCTGGACCGAGCCGGTTGCCCTCCGGGACCTCCAAGTTCTCAAAGAAAATCTCGTTGGCGTTCGCCGCGCGCTGCCCCATCTTGTCAAGAGCCTTCCCCAACCTGACCCCCTTCGATCGTGCGGGGGCGATGAATGCTGTATGGCCTTTGGTCCCAAGCGTCGGATCTAGCGTTGCGAAAATAGTGTAAAAGTCGGCCACCGCTCCATTCGTAATAAAACACTTCGAACCGTTCAGAACATAAACGGCCCCTTTCTTCTCGGCACGCGTCGCAATCCGGCTTGGGTCCGATCCAGCGTCCGGTTCCGTGAAGCAGAATGCGTAGAGGCTCAAACGCTCGCAGTAGGGTTTGAGCAGCCGCGCTTTCTGTTCATCCGTTCCTGCAAGCAGGAGTGGGCCTACGCCAAGAAGGTTGACCATGATAGACGTGCCCATTGCCATACATCCGGCACCGAGTTCTTCGGTGATCAGTGCGGTCTCGAAAAGACCCCATCCTAATCCTCCGTACTCCTTCGGAATGTATCCTGTAAAGAACCCTTCTCCAAACGCCTTGCGGACTACATCCCACGGATACTCACCGGTGCGGTCACAGTCGGCAGCGACAGGACGAATCGCACTGTCGGCAAAGCGACGTGCCGTTGCTCGAATCGCCTCCTGCTCGGAGCTTAACTCGAAAGTCACACCTTTCGCGACGCCAGCGGCTGGCTGCGTAAGCTCGACTCCAATTTTCAGTTGCCGTGCCTGTCCGGCAACTGGAGTTACATGCCTGACAATAGCAGCCCTCGTCTCAACCCTCCCTTCCTCAACGATGCGCACCATCGGAAGCGGGGTGCCGGGAAGAAAATAGCTCCGATCAAGCGGGCTTTGGAACGAGAAACCCCTTGGGCTTCTGTCAAGAAGTGGCCATGAAACCAGATTTGGACTGACGTGTGGAAGGCTCAGCTCAATGTGATGTGGTACAGGTGCCGGATCATTCTGATTCCGAGGAACCGCCCGACGTTCTTGAGAGTGAACTGTCGTCACGTAGCATCCTCCCGGCCAATCGCCTTCACGGGGATCACAACACCGTCAAAAACTGTACCGGACACTCAGCACAACCGAGTGAACAACGGTTCGGTACGTGCCATTGGCTCGGGCGTCGATCGCCGGTATCCCGGGAGCGCCCGCTGAACTGAAGTTACTTCCGAACTGATTGTCCTTTACTCGGTGGAACAAGATGAGGTGGTAACCAAGATCAGCGCCCCACCCCGATCCCTTATAACCCGCACCTGCCGAAAACCACTGCCGAGTCCCATCGGGCAGAATCGGGCTGACCGTACTGTCGGGAATTGGAGAATAGTCGAGTGTGTAACCACCGCGCACGACAAATTTCGACCATTCATACTGCGTGCCCACCCCATACGCCATGGCGTCATCCCACAGCAAAGGGGTCGTATCTGGTGGTACCGCTGGTGGTGCCGGCGGTGGGTCAAACTTGATCACCAGTTGGTCAATGGTCGACCAGCCGGTCCATATGGCCTCTCCCTCGATATTCCACTGTGGTGTAGGCCGGAATAGCACTCCGGCCCGCACCGACGGCGGCAAGGTTACTGTGGTCTCGGCCTGTCCATCAGGGAAAAAGGGCGTAAACGGCCCGGCAGGTATGGTGAAGTCGGCCTGAGCGTCGTTGATGTCAGCACGCACCTCGCTCCGATACGCGAGTCCAATCTGCCATTTGTCGCTAGGCGCTATCATTGTTCCCAGGTTGTAGCCAAGGCCCACCGTATCTCCTTCCACTTCTACTGCACCCTCCGGATTTCCTGGCACCGGCCCAAATCCCGCATCTTCTCCAACCCGGGACAGGTTTATCTGCCGTCTCTCTGTTAGCTTTACATACGCGACGTTCATGCCGGCTGCCACTGCCACAGTCGGGCTCATCTGCCAGGATACCGTGGGGGTTAACATCGTCGCCTGAACGCCAACATACGTGATCTGAAATCGCCCATCCCAATCAGTGGGCCAATCCGTCGCAACTCCGAAGGGCGTGTACAAGCCAAGACCGGCAGTCAAATCACGACCGATAGGGGCTGTTACGTACAGTTGTGGAAGGAAAAAGGTCTGCGGTTCTTCTTCCACCGCTAGTCCCGTTTGAAGAGGACTATAGTCGGTGTCAGGCAGGATCACGGTCGTGCCGACCAAGACCTCGGAGGTCTTGAGTTGAGATATTCCGGCCGGATTGTAGTAGATTGCCGAGGGGTCATCTGCCTGTGCGGTAAACGCCCCGCCCTTTCCACTCGCCGCAGCTCCCTGGGCGGTGACGGCAAACCCCGCAGCAAGTACGCTCTGGGTATCAAGAACGCCGACGCTGAGGAGGAGAACGTGCGCGGCCACGCAATGGCTTCTCGTCCGAAACAACTCGCTGGCACGAGCAAGAATGCGTGAACAGCCAGCAATACGAGACCGATTTGCTCCGAGTCTGTGCTCTTCGTGGCAAGTTGGTTTGTAGGCCATAGCGCTCCCTCGCCTCCTAAGACCGTCCTTGGCCAACTAGCACCTAATGAAATTTTTCCGCCAGTATATAACCCATCTTTTTCACCGACGCAAGGAAAATATTCGGATATGGCATATCCCATCCGGTGGTTGATCCTGGCCTGCGTCCACTCCGTTAGCGTCCACTATTCTCTGGACCCCATGGCGTTCCGTCGGTCTGCCATGGACGGTTCGCGTGTTTTTGCTGGGCAGAACAAGTGGTGGGCCTCTCGCGTATCAGCCTCCGAGTATCTCCAGCCTCGTTCAGCAGCAGGGTGTCGAAGGGCGGGATGCCGTTGTGGTAACGGATCCTCCACGCAAGGTACAAACTGCGCTACGGCGGATCTACAAGGAAATGGTGGAGGCGGCGGGAATTGCACCCGCGTCCGAAGACCGTCGGCCCTGCGTGCCTACGTGCGTAGCCCCGTTTCAGATTCGCCGCCGTCGATGCCCGGGGCGGGCGCGACGACCGCTAGCCCAAGAAGGATCTCGCCGGGTTTCCCTTGAGCACGGATTCCCAGCCAGCCTGTTTGTCGGCGCCGTTTCTGTAGAACAGGCGATCTACGGTGAAACGACGCGCGGCTTAAGCCGCGAGTGCCAGTTCTTGATTGGCAGTTGTAACGTTCCCAGTTGTTTTACGAGACCACTGGGACCTCGGCACGCCACTCAGAACGTCATGATCTCCGTCGAACCTATTCGCCCCCCCTTCGTTGTGGGCCGGAAGCGGCCCTCTGCGTTATGCCTTACATCTGAACCGTTTCTACTTTATCGGGTCCTACGCCTTTTGGCGTTCCCTGATCCCGCGTCGAATTTCGCGGTCGGCTTCGCGACGTTTGAGCGACTCACGCTTGTCCGGACCGGTCTTGCCCTTGGCCAGGGCCAATTCAATCTTCGCGCGTCCGGCCTCATTAAAATACAGTTTTAATGGGACGATCGTCAATCCACGCTCCTGGGTCTTCCCGAGCAGCCGTTGAATTTCCTGGCGGTGCAGGAGCAGTTTGCGCACGCGCAGCGGGTCGTGGTTCTGAATGTTGCCGTGGCTGTAGGGCTGGATGTGGGCGTGGTAGAGCAGCACCTCGCCATTCTCGATGCGGGCAAAACTGTCTTGAAGGTTCGCCTTGCCTTCCCGCAGCGCTTTCACCTCGGTCCCCACCAAGGCGATTCCGGCCTCGTACGTTTCCAACACGTGATAGTCGTGGAATGCGCGTCGGTTGCTCGCGACGATCGGCTCGCCGGCTCGGGTCTTCATCGCGCGGATTATACCATTCGCCTGGATTGACGTGGCCACGGTCATCACCGTAGGATGACGAATCTGGGGGCTCGATGCGATCAACCGACTCGCTCATCCCGGCGCTATTCGCGTCGTTCGGTCTCTCCGCCAAGCTGGACGAGCACCGACTCATGGCCGAGTGGTCCCAGTTGGTCGGGGCGCAGATTGCGGCCCACGCGATGCCGCGGGAGGTGCGCGGACGAACGTTGTGGGTCGTGGTGGACAGCTCAACCTGGCTTCACGAGCTGACCCTGCTCAAGCCGCTCCTGCTGGCAAAAATCGCCCCGCGTGTGGGGAAAGCTGACGTGCGGGACGTGCGATTTGTGATCGGGGAGGTATCGGCACCGGAGGGCGCGAGCGCCCCCCGCCCACCGTCGAAAGCGTCTCATCTTCCTCCCGAGGCCGAGGCTGCGGTGGATCACGCCGTATCAGCGCTCGCCGACGAGGATCTCCGCGAGAGCGCTCGCCGTCTATTGCGCAGAGCGGCGGCAGATCCGTCTGCCGGGGGCTGACCTCACCCTTTGGATGGTGCCTCGGGCTCGCCGCCCGAGCCCGCAGCTGCAGCCGGAACCTCGTCTTTTTCCCGCATGATCGCGGCCGCCGCCACGCGATCGCCCTGAGCCATTTCGATCAGGCGCACGCCCTGGGTATTTCGTCCGATAACCCGAAGCGCCGCCACCGACAACCGAAGCACTTGCGCTCCGGCCGTGACCAGCATGACGTCGTCCTCGGGGTCGACTTGAAGCACCGCCACCACGTCTCCGTTGCGCGGAGTCGTTTGGATCGTAATGATTCCTTTGCCGCCCCGGCTCTGTGAGCGATACTCGGTGAGGTCCGTACGCTTGCCATAGCCGTGTTCGGTCACCGTCACCAGCGTCGCCCCCTCGCGTCGATGCACGACTTCCATGCTGATCATCTCGTCGCCAGGCTCAAGTTCGATCCCTTTGACTCCGTAAGCGGTCCGGCCCATCGAGCGCACGTTGGCCTCGGGGAACCGAATGACGAGACCTTTTTTCGTGCCCAGCAACACCTCTTCGTCTCCGTTGGTGACGAGCGCGGAGACCAGCTGGTCGCTCTCTTCCAAGCCGAGCGCAATGATCCCTCCGGTGCGGGGATTGGCGTACGCGGAGAGTTCGGTTTTTTTCACCGTGCCGTTCTTGGTGGCCATGACCACGAACCGGTCGCCCCGAAACTCCGCGACTGGTAAGATCGCAGACACGGTCTCGCCCTCTCCGAGCTGGAGCAGATTGATAATCGGTTTTCCTTTTGCCACCCGACCGGCTTCCGGGACTTGGTGCACTTTGAGCCAAAAGACTTTGCCGGAGCTCGTGAAGAACAACAAGTAGTCCTTGGTGGAGGCGGTGAACAGCGTCGTGACGAAGTCCTCCTCTTTGGTCCCCATGCCGATCTTGCCCTTGCCGCCCCGGCGCTGGGCGCGATAGAGGCTCACGGCGTTGCGCTTGATATACCCCGAGTGCGACACCGTGATGATGACGTCTTCGGACGCGATGAGGTCCTCCAGAGAGAGCTCCGCACTTTCTTCCACGATCTCGGTCCGACGCTCGTCGCCGTACTTGGTCTTGAGCTCGGTCAACTCCTCGCGGATGATCCCTCGCACCAAGGCGTCGCTCGCTAGGATCGCTTTGAACGATTCGATTTTCTGCAACGTCTCCTGGTACTCCGTCACCAGCTTCTCGCGCTCCAGACCGGTCAGCCGCTGCAACCGCATGTCCAAGATCGCCTGCGCCTGAATCGGGGAAAACGCGAACCGCGTCATCAGGCCCGTCTTGGCGGCCTCGGGGTCGGCGGCGGCGCGGATCAGCGCGATCACAGCGTCCAGGTGGTCGAGGGCCTTCTTGAGGCCTTCCAGGATGTGGGCCTTTTCCTCGGCTTTCCGGAGCTCGAACCGCGTGCGGCGCACGACCACTTCGCGACGGTGCTCGATAAAGTGCGACAGGAGGTCGTGGAGGTTGAGCACCTGGGGCTGGTTGCGCACCAGGGCCAGCGCGATGATACCGAAGGTGGTCTGAAGCGAGGTGTGTTTGAACAGTTGGTTGAGGATGACCGACGCGATTTCGCCGCGTTTGAGCTCGATCACGACCCGCATCCCCTCGCGATCGGACTCATCCCGCAGATCCGAGATTCCCTCGATGCGTCGGTCCGAGACCAACTCGGCGATCTTCTCCAGGAGCCTGGCCTTGTTGACCTGATAGGGCAACTCCGTGACGATCAAACTTTCCTTCTCGGTGCGCGGGTGCGTTTCGACTCGCACCCGCGCACGCAGGGTCAGCGACCCCCGCCCGGTCCGATACGCGTCGCCGATGCCGCGCGAGCCGTAGATAAACCCCGCGGTGGGGAAATCGGGTCCCGTGATCACGCCCATCAATTCGTCGATGGTCACGGCGGGGTTGTCCAGCATCAGGAGTACCCCGGCAACCACTTCGTTCAAGTTGTGCGGCGGGATGTTCGTCGCCATTCCCACCGCAATGCCCGACGCGCCGTTCACCAGCAGGTTGGG
The DNA here is from genome assembly GCA_964570625.1 of uncultured Nitrospirota bacterium. Classification (GTDB taxonomy): domain Bacteria; phylum Nitrospirota; class Nitrospiria; order 2-01-FULL-66-17; family 2-01-FULL-66-17; genus JBFLXB01. The sequence continues at coordinate 10,736 of CAZMYW010000011.1, forward strand.
CAGGCGGGTAGGCAACACCAGCGGTTCGGTCTGCGTGTCGTCGTAGTTGGGGCCAAAATCGACGGTTCCTTTGTCGATATCCGCTAACAGCTCGTGGCCGATTTGCGCCATGCGCACTTCGGTGTACCGCATCGCGGCCGGCGGGTCTCCGTCGACCGACCCGAAGTTGCCTTGCCCATCGACCAGGGGATATCGCAGGGAAAAGTCCTGCGCCATCCGGACGATGGTGTCGTAGATCGCCGTGTCGCCGTGCGGGTGGTATTTTCCCATCACGTCGCCGACCACACGCGCGGACTTCTTATAGGCCCGATTCCACGTGAGGCCCATCTCGTTCATTCCGAACAACACGCGTCGGTGCACGGGCTTGAGCCCGTCGCGCACGTCGGGCAGCGCCCGCCCCACGATCACGCTCATGGCGTAATCCAGGTACGCGGACCGCATTTCGTCTTCGATGTTGATCAGGACGTTTTGTTCGGGAGCCATACGCGGGACTAGATGTCCAGGTTCCTCACTTCTTTGGCGTGTTTTTCAATAAATGCGCGGCGCGGCTCCACCTCGTCCCCCATGAGGACCGTAAACATCTCGCCTGCCGCCACGCCGTCGCCCGGATTGACCTTTAGCAGGGTGCGTTTCTCAGGGTCCATGGTGGTCTCCCAGAGCTGTCCGGGATTCATCTCGCCGAGACCCTTATAGCGCTGAATCGCCATCCCTTGCTTGCCGTGCTCCAGAATCGCGGCCAGCAGGCTTGCGGCAGTCGGGGCATTCAACTCGGGCCCCGCGATCTTGGCGTCCGTAGCCTTTTCACGGAAACGGTACGGGGGCGCACCCAAACCCAGGGCGGGCGGGGAGACCGCGACCAGCTCGCGGAACTCGCCGGTGGCGATAAACGCGTGGTCGATATCAACCGTCTGCCGTAATCCCGAAATCTGATACCGCACCCTCAACGTGTGCGCCTTGTGCTCCTCATCAACCGCCATCTCTACGTCGGCGGTCAGACCGGCAAAGGCCTTCAAGCGCTCAGCCAGCGTCTCGCTAAACCGGCGCAATCGCTTGCCGTCACGCAACGTCTCGCGTGTCAGGTCATCACCCACCACCAGGCTCTCAATCAACTCCGCGGGGATTTGCCGTCGGTTGAAGTGCCGTACCAGGGCGTCGTAGCGAACAAGCTTCTTCAGTAGGGCGGCCAGGTTTCGGCCCGAAATCCACCGATCGCCGGCGGAGACCTCGACTTCCTCCACTACCGCGTCGAGCAGATGCGCCTTGAGCGCTTCGTCATTTTTGATATAGCGCTCTTGTTTGCCGCGTTTGACCTTGTAGAGCGGCGGTTGCGCGATGTACACAAACCCGCGATCGATCAGCTCCTTCATCTGCCGGTAGAGAAACGTGAGCAGCAGGGTGCGGATGTGCGCCCCGTCGACGTCCGCATCGGTCATGATAATGATCTTGTGATACCGAGCCTTGTTCGCATCAAAGTCTTCCGACCCGATCCCGGTGCCTAATGCGGTGATGAGTACGCGAATTTCTTCGGACGAAATCATCTTATCGAAGCGCGCCTTTTCGACGTTCAAAATCTTGCCTTTGAGAGGAAGAATGGCCTGGTTTTTCCGATCACGCCCCTGTTTGGCCGACCCGCCCGCGGAATCTCCCTCGACGATGAAGAGTTCCGAGAGGGCCGGGTCGCGCTCCTGGCAATCCGCCAGTTTGCCTGGCAACGCGCCGCTGTCCAACGCGTTCTTGCGGCGAATCAACTCCTTGGCCTTGCGGGCCGCTTCGCGCGCCCGGGCGGCGTTGAGGCTTTTTTCAATGACCTTTTTTGCGACCGACGGGTTCTCGTCGAAGTATTCGCCCAGGGCCTCGTTGACCGCAGCCTCCACCGCGCCTTTGACCTCAGTGTTGCCCAGTTTGCTCTTGGTTTGACCTTCGAACTGCGGTTGCGGCAACTTGGCACTGATCACGGCGGTGAGCCCCTCACGCACGTCGTCGCCGGTGATGGTCTCGCCCTTCAGCAGGTTATGGGACGACGCGTAGGTGTTCACCGTCCGCGTCAACGCGGCCTTGAACCCCACCAAATGTGTGCCGCCCTCGCGGGTGTTGATGTTGTTGGCAAACGAAAAGAGGTTTTCGCTGTAGCTGTCGTTGTATTGAAGCGCGACCTCCAGAGTCAACCGGTCCTTTTCCTTGGTGATATAGATCGGTTTGTGGAGCGGGCTCTTGTTTTCGTTGAGGTGCTCGACAAAGGAAACGATCCCTCCCTTATAAGCGAACTCCTGCTCCTTCTCCGAACGCTCGTCGATCAAGGTGATCGACAACCCGCGGTTGAGAAACGCCAGCTCGCGCAGCCGCTGGGCCAGCGTGTCGAACGCAAACTCGGTGGTTTCGAAGATCTGGGAATCCGGCTTGAAGGTCACCGTGGTGCCGCGCTTCGTAGTTTTGCCCGTCTCAGCCAAGGGCGCGGTAGGTTTCCCTCGCTCGTAGCGTTGGTGAAACACCAGTCCGTCGCGGCGGATCTCCACCTCCAGCCACTCGGACAGGGCGTTCACCACCGAAACACCGACGCCGTGCAAACCTCCGGAGACCTTGTACGCCTCGTTGTCGAACTTGCCGCCAGCGTGCAGCACGGTCAGCACCACCTCGGCCGCGGAGCGCTTCTGGGTGGGGTGCATCTCGGTCGGGATGCCGCGGCCATTGTCGATCACCGTGGCGCTTCCGTCCACATGCAAGACGATTTTGATCGCGTCGCAGAATCCGGCCATGGCTTCATCGACGCTGTTGTCGACGACCTCATAGACCAGGTGGTGAAGTCCACCCTCGCCGGTACTGCCGATATACATCGCGGGCCGCTTGCGAACGGCATCGAGACCTTCCAGGACCTTGATGTCCTCGGCGCCGTACCGAGCGGCTGTTTGCGCCGTCATGCTGGTCCTCGATCGTCTCGTACGTTCCGGTTCGTGAACTTTCTCATACTCGCATCGGCATCACGACGCACAGGAATCCCTCCTGTGCCGGCTCCCGAATGAGACAGGGACTCAACGCGTCTTTAAATTCCAGAATGACCTCCGGCGCGTCAACCGCGCCGAGCACATCCAGTAGGTATCGGGCGTTGAAGCCGGTGGTCAACGGCTCACCTTCATAGGAAACGCTGAGGTCTTCTTTGGCCTCTCCCAAGTCAGGATTGCTGGTGGAGACCACCACGCGCGACGGCTCCACCTGGAATCGCACCGCGTTGGTGCGTTCCTTGGACAGAAGGGCCACGCGCCGTAGCGCGCCTTCCAGCGCTGATTTGTCCAACGTGATGCGTTTGTCGCTCCCGGTGGGAATCACCTGGCGATAGTTCGGGTAGTTGCCCTCCATTAAACGCGCGAGCAGCACCAAGTCCCCCTGCTGAAAGGTGAGTTGCGTCTTACTGACGTGAAGCGCCAACGTCTCTTCTGGGCTGTCCTCGACCAACTTTTTCATCTCCAGCAGCGCTTTTTTGGGAACGATCACACTGGTGTCGGCAACCGGAGGTCCACCTTTGGGCAGAGACAATGGCCGCTCATCTATAGCAAGCCGGTGGCCGTCGGTACCGACGAACTTGATGGACCCTTGCTCCACAGCGCACAACACGCCGTTCAGCACGTATCGGGCGTCATTTTCGCCTACTGCGAACGCCGTTCTCCTCACCAGGTCGAGAAATGTCTGGCGACCGATCGTGAGCGCCGGTTCCGTCTCCACTTCCGGAAACACCGGAAAGTCCGACGGCGGAAGCCCCGCGATTTTAAATCGGCTCCGTTCACATTCAACCTTCACGGCGTGACCCTCATCTCCGGAAAGTCGGATGTCGGCTTCAGGGAGTTCTCTCACGATCTCGAACAGCTTCCGAGCCGACACCGTCGCGGCTCCGCGCGATTTAATCGTGGCGGGATACGTGGCGCGGATACCGAGTTCTAAATCGGTGGCGAACAGGGTCAACCCACGATCGGTTGCTTCGATTAACACATTGGCAAGGATCGGCATGGTGTTACGTCGCTCAACGATGCCCTGGATGCGCTGCAACCCTTTGAGCAACGCGCTACGCGTGATGATCAATTCCATTATGTAATCCTTTTCAGCAACGCCGCGCGACGGTCGGTATGACGCAACCGCTCAGTGTCCGCCATGGATGACCTTGATTAACCCATCGACGGTGGTTCGCGTCTGATGGTCCCGTTGGAGTTGCTCGGTGATGAGACGGACCGAATGGATCACCGTCGAGTGATCTTTTCCCCCGAACTGTCGTCCGATCTCCGGAAACGAGCTGTCGGTGAGAGTACGGCACAAGTACATGGCGAGTTGTCTGGGGTATACCACGGTCTTGGTTCGCCGTTTGGATTTCAACTCGTTCGTCTTCATTTGAAATCGTTCGGCTACCACCTTGAGGATTTGGTCGACGCTGACCACGTTTCGGCTCTCGCTGATCGTGTCTCGAAGCACTTCTTTGGCCAAGTCGACGGTGATTCGCCTCCCCGTCAAAGAAGAGTACGCGCTGAGTCGTAGGAGCGAGCCTTCCAATTCACGGATATTGGTCTTGATGTGTGTGGCGAGAAACAGCGCCACCTCGTCGTCCATTTGCAGATGGTCCGCTTCACCCTTTTTCTTGAGAATCGCGACCCTGGTCTCCAGGTCCGGAGGTTGTATATCCGCCATCAACCCCATCTCGAATCGGGAACGGAGGCGTAGTTCAATGTCGGCCAACTCTTTGGTCGAACGGTCGCAGGAGATGACGATTTGTTTGTTCTCTTCGTACAGGCTATTGAACGTATGGAAAAATTCCTCCTGGGTCCGCTCTTTGCCCGCGATGAACTGGATATCGTCGATCAGCAGGACGTCCACTGTTCTGAACCGATTGCGGAAGTCTCCCATCTTGTCGTACCGAATGGAGTTGATCACTTCGTTGGTGAACATCTCGGATGAGACGTACGCGATACGGATATCGTGGCTGCGCTCCCTGATCGCATTGCCAATCGCGTTGAGCAAGTGTGTTTTGCCTAGTCCGACACCTCCGTAGATAAAAAATGGGTTGTAAATTTCTCCGGGCTGTTCGGCGACTTTCCGCGACGCCGCGTGCGCAAACTGATTACTCGAACCCACCACGAAGCTCTCAAAGATATATTTGGGGTGTAGCGGCCGATTTTTCGTCCTGCGTTCTCGCTGCCCAAGAGCCGAGGAGCTTAAGGGGCGCAAGGACTCCTGAACGACAAAGGAGATATCCAAATGATTGTTGTCGGTTAATCTCCGGAGGTTTTCTCGGATCGACCCGGCATAGTGCTCATTGATCCAGTCCACAAAGAATTTGTTCGGTACGGCAAACACAGCCTCATTTTGGTCTTGTGAGAGGAGCGTGAGTGGCCGGATCCACGCATCAAAACTCTGTTTGTTGACCGATGATTCCAGCTCACTACGGTGAATCTGCCACGCTTCCTCTGGCGTCATTCAGCAAGCCCTACAGGTTACCAACAGGTTTATCAACAGGTGTTGAAAAGTGGGGGTGTCTTTGGAGAAGCACGTTGATTTGGTCCCCCACGATAAACGACAACACGACGGGCATGTCTAGCGGCCGGCGGTACTATAGCAGACTCGAAGGCGGCATTCAATCCGCTTTCAGTTGCATACATGGCGGTTCGTTGTCCTCTGTGGTCCCACTGGTTTGTCCACGTCTCGACTGGAACCTTTTCGGTGGGTTAGCGTGCTGGCCATCCGAAAGCCACAGCTACTATTACTACGGAAGTACTTTTGTTCGATACACCTACACCCCCCGTATCCGTTGCAAAGAACCTCTTCGTCCTGTTAAGATTTCATCTGATTCTGGAGCAGGGTATGGTCACAGAGTCTCAATTTATTTGGTTAGACGGGCAGCGTGTTCCCTGGAAAGAAGCCAATGTCCACGTACTCACGCATTCGCTGCATTATGGTCTTGCCGTGTTTGAAGGGATCCGTTGTTACGAAGGAGAAAAGGGATCAGCCGTCTTCCGACTGAGAGAACACATTGAGCGGCTCTTTGAGTCGGCTCACATCAGCGGCATTGACATCCCGTTTTCACAAAAGGACATTGAGCGGGCCGTGTGTGAAACAGTCAGCGGCAACGACCTGCGGTCCTGTTACATTCGGCCGATCGTCTTCTTTGGTTATGGAGAGATGGGGTTGTACGTTACGTCTAACCCCGTCCGCGTCGCCATCGCCGCGTGGCCGTGGGGCACGTATTTGGGGGAGGACGGTTTAGCGCGGGGCATTCGGGTGAAAATCTCGTCGTTCGCGCGCCATCACGTCAACGTGAGTCTCACGCGGGCCAAAGTGGCTGGATACTACGTGAACTCCCAGTTCGCGAAGAGAGAGGTGAAGAAAGCCGGCTACGATGAGGCCTTGTTGCTGGATACTGACGGCTACGTGGCAGAAGGTCCCGGTGAAAACATCTTCGCGGTTCGCCGGGGAATACTAAAGACCCCACCCCTCACGTCGGTCCTTGAAGGGATTACCCGCGATGCGATCATGACGCTCGCCCAAGACCTTCGAATTCCTGTACGCGAGGAGCGGTTGACCCGGGACGACCTGTACCTGGCCGAAGAGGCCTTCTTTACTGGAACCGCGGCCGAAGTGACCCCTATTCGAGAAATAGACGACCGTCAAGTGGGCGCAGGACAGCCAGGACCCATCACACGGCGACTACAAGAGACGTTCTTCAACGTCGTGCACGGGAAAGGTGTTCATCCGGAGTGGCTGACGTCGGTATAAGCCCCAAGCTCACGAGCCATCTTTACTAATACCGTCCACACTGCGGTGCGCTGCTTGATCACCCGCGCCGACCGTGATGGTCGAAACACACGATCCGGTTTCGCTACACGAACAGCTTCTCCAACAGTGCTCCACATTCCAGCCCCCACTCCCGCTAAAGCAGCCGCGCCCCAAGCGGACGTTTCTCGAAGTCGACAGCGTGCAATAGGACGTCCCAGATAGTCAGCCTGCGCTTGCAGGAGAGTTCCGACTGCGGAGAGGCCGCCGCTGGCCATGATCCGTCGGTATCCCCCTGCTGGTTCAGCCTTCTCAATAACCTGCCGGATCAGAAACGCCACCCCTTCGAAAAATCCCCTGGCAAGATCGGCTCGATCCGTCGACAACGTCAGGCCGCAGGCAATAGCCTCTGCCCTGGCGTCCCAGTATGGCGCGGCGAGGCCAGCGAGCGCTGGAAGAAACAGCGCGGGGCTCTGAGCGCGTGCAGCAAGGCGATCCAGCTGGGCGAGATTTTTTGGTAACCCGACCAAACCAGACAGCCACTGTAGCCCAGATCCTACAGCGTTGACGCCTCCCTCCAGCACGTAAATTCGCTCGCGTGCCGAGCTCCACGCGACACTGGAAAGTAGTCCGGATCGTCGCTCCAAGTGGCTGCCGGTGTAGAGCAGCGCAAATGCCCCGGTTCCGTAGTGAAGGCAGAGATCACCTCGAGACACCCCGCCCTGGCCTACCGCCGCGGCTTGTTGGTCTCCGATCGACGCGAACACCGGCAGTTGCGTATTGCCAGCCGTGATCACGCCGAAGTCGGCCAACGTCGGTCGAATGTCCGGAAGCATGATCCGCGGTACGCCGAACAGATCGCACAACCCCTGATCCCAGTCAAGCGTCCGAAGATTCATGAGCAACATCCGCCCGGCCTGAGTATGGTCGGTCAAAAACGACGTTCGCCCCGAAAGATGCCAGAGCAGGAACGTATTGACCGTTCCACACAGCAGCTCTCCCTGTTCGGCACGCCGTTGGCCCCCAGGAAGGTGATCCAGCAACCACCGAATTTTCGGCGCGGCGTAGTGCGGACTGAGCCGCAAACCGGTCACTCGGTTGATCCGAGGGGCATGGGCCGCAAGGGCTTCGCATACGGCCAGCGCTCGGCGGTCTTGCCAGCTCACCGCCGCAGTGAGTGGACGCCCCGTGCGCCGGTCCCATAACAGGACGGTGGACCGCTGGGTGGTCACGCCCACCGCGCACGGCCGACGGCCGGCCGCGCGCAGTGCGGCGGAAAGCACGGCCCGCGTGCTGCTCAGCAGATCGAGAGGATCGTGCTCTACCCAGCCAGGTCGTGGCGTTCGACTGGCGAGGGGACGTTTGGCCTCTGCGACGACGCGACCGTGGACATCGAAGACAAGCGCTCGAGTGCTCCCGCTCCCCTGATCGATCGCCAACACGAGAGGGTTGGACCGCGTCATGATGAAGCCGCGTTGGCCGTCGGGGGACCGCTGCGCCGCCTTGCGCCGTCAGGCGCCCTTTGATACCATCGCACCTTCGCGCCGCGAAGCGCGGCCGAAGGACCGCTCATAACCATGTCGCAACGCCGCTCTTCTGAAACATTCCTTAAATTCATCATCGCCGAGAAAACTTTTATCGGAATCCTGTTCCTTACCTTGTCGATTGGTGTCCTGGGGCTGGTCGACAGGAACTTGGTTGTCCTAGGGCGACAGTTTGCAGCCACGCTCAATCTAGATACCGATAATGCGTATATCACCTTGGCGCTCGAAAAACTGGGACTGGTGAATAACAAGATCTTGGTCGGTGTCTCGATCGGTGGATTCGCATACGCAGTGCTCAATCTCGCTGAAGCCTATGGCCTGCACCGACGCCTTCGCTGGGCGGAATGGCTCACGGTGCTGGCAACCGGGCTGTTGATCCCGTTCGAGCTCTACGAAGTCTGGCACCGGTTTACCCCGGTGCGAGTGGGGGTCCTAGCGCTCAACGTCGCAATCGTCATTTATCTGGCGAAGCACAAGGAATTGTTCCCTCGCTGGTTCTGAGCACCTCCGGTCGCGGTTCCCGGAATAGAAGACAGGCGGTTCCGGCGACCGCACACGGCAGCGCCACGAGATTGACTACCGGGATGGCCACGCTGACGGCCACTCCGAGGCCCAGCCCCACAAGGATCTCCCAGTGCGTTCGCACGAACGCGTGAATATCATCTCGGGGCCATCCGCGCAACGTCAGCGTCGCCACGACGAGTCCCGCACCGAGCACCGGCCAGGCCAACACGGCCGCCGCGGCTGGTCCCACCACCGGGACACACGCGGCTAGGCCGCATCCCGCGCCCCCGGCGCCCAACAAGAACAGAGCCGGGCCTCGCTCGTGACCGGACGGCGCCGAGGGACGCGTCACGTCACGTTGAGCCATTACCGCCCAGACTAGTTGCCGCGGCCACGCCACCGCCAGATACGCGGTTAACGCGCTCCAGGCGGCGATGTCGGCGGCGAGTACCGATGGAAGCCTCGACCAGAGCCACTCGATCAGGACGAAATACCAGGGAAGGCTCAGCGGGTGAGGCTGGGGGAGCATCGGTATCAGCTGAGAGGCCAGCCACGTGGCGATCAGCACACACGCCCCGGCCGCAAGGACGTGCGGGGCCTGGCGAACCAGAATACGGCGATGCGTGAGCAAGAATTCCGCGCCCTCGATCACGGCTGCGCCCCCGCGTAGCGCGTGATACAGGCTTGGGCCGACGGCGCGCATCGAACGGCGTCAGCGGGTCCGCGTCACGCCCACCACCGGGGTGCCCATTGGCAGCACGTCGCGTCGAAATCGTGCGATGACGCCGTGAATGTGGCGGCGAGTCATCGCGCCGCCGGGCGGCGGCGCGCGGCAGGAGGCGTCCGCGGAGTCCGCTGACTGTTTGAGGCGACCTCCTCTTGGGGGACGGTGAGCGTACCGTACAGATCAGCACGACGATCGGTGAAGAGGTGGTTGTAGCGGTTGATGGTTTTTCGGCGAGCCTCTTTGGGGTCGACTCCTACTACGCGCACCTCCTCGCGGTCCGTTGATGCGCGGACCAACACCTCTCCCTGAGGACTCACGATCTGGCTGGACCCGATGAACGTGAGGCGCTCTTTATCTCCTCGTTCCTCCGCGCCGACTCGGTCCGCCGTGACCGCGAATACCCGATTCTCCAGGCATCGGGTGATCATGGCGTTGGGCGCATGCGGAAGCACCAAATTCGAGGGGTGGCAGACGACGTCAGCACCGGCCAACGCGAGGGTCCGCATGGACTCGGGGAAAAACCAATCAAAGCAGATCATCACGCCAATGGTGACCCCGGCGGCCTGAAACACGGGGAACCCGGTATTGCCGGGTGTAAACCACAGCGTTTCCTCGTAGAAGAGATGAGCCTTGCGGTAACTGCCGATGAAGCCTTTCGGCCCCACCACCACCGCGGAATTGAACAAGGCGCGGCCCTTTTGTTCGGCCAAACCCGCGACGATCGTACAGGAGCGCTGTTTGGCCAGCGCGGCGAGGCGTTTCGTCGTCGTCCCATCGGGAACGCGCTCTGATAGGCGCTCGGCTTCACGGCGCGACGTAAACTGGTAGCCGGTGGCAAACAGCTCGGGGAGGACAAATAGATCGGCCTCGACCGAGGACACCAAGTCTGTCACGTGGTCGAGGTTGGCCTTGACGCGGCCGAACGTGGGTGAGTTTTGGACAACCCCGATGTGCACGGTCATGTGCCAAACCAGGCTCGCTACATTAACACAGCTTCGCGTCCTGGCACAAACGCGTTGGCCCATGACGCCGACTAAGGACATCCACCAGCCAGCAAGCCGGTGCCGAGACAAAAATTGTCAGTTTTACCAATAATTTCAACTGAATTGACAACGTTTGGGTGATGGTGTTACAACTACTTTCAGTTCGTCAGTTCTATCCGCAACGCGATTTCAACGGCTCTGACCAGTCTGAGGCTCGCAATGCTTGCCCAAGTCCGCGTAAGGGGGTTATTGTTCGATCCACCAGGTAACTACGTCGTGGTGCTCCGGGGCGAAGAGGGGCAGGAGGTCCTACCTATTTGGATCGGGAAATCGGAAGCCAACGCGATCAGCCTTGCGTTGGAAAGCGTTGCGCTGCCGAGGCCGTTGAGCCATGACCTGATGAAGAACGCCCTCGAAGCGCTCGACGCAAAGGTCATCAGTGTGGTGATCACCGACCTTCGAGACAATACCTATTACGCGAAACTCCATTTGTCGCACCACGACGCGGAAATTACCGTGGATGCAAGACCCAGCGATGCCATCGCCCTCGCGTTGCGAACGGACAGCCCGATCTTCGTCGCGAAAGAGGTCTTCCAGCGGCAACAGGCCGACGAAGAAGTGACTCGATGGTTGGAGAATTTGCGGCCCGAAGATTTTGGAAAAACCGATGCGTAGCGAACCCGTGAACACACCCACGATCCAGCCAGACCACGAACACGCGCCCGCGCGGAGTACGTCGGTGTTGTCAGAGGGGACCATGCAGGTGTATTTGAGTGAAAACGTCTTTATGGGGATGGTGTTGTCAACGGTCGAAGTCTACAAGAAAGAGTGTTTCGGCCTGCTCTTGGGGTACCGATTACCCGATCGCTACGTGGTTGAGCACGCGATCCCGTACCAGAGCGTCAGGCGCGGGAGGAACTTCGCAGAGTTGCGAAGCGACAAGTGGCGGGTGATCCAGGAAGTCCTGAAATGTTTCCCGCGGCTGGACGTCTTGGGGGACTATCACTCTCACACCATGTACGGAAAGATCCGCGCCGAGGTTGCGCTCAGCCGGGATGACATTGAATATATGGAACCGAACGACCTCCAGGTGGTGATCGCGGTCAACGAGAATCGCCGGACGCGCGGATGGACCGTGAACACCGATCGTACCGTGTCGGGCTCGCTGGACCGCTACCACTTCAAAATTGCCGCGTATTACGACGCAAACCGCGTCGGTGGGCGTGCCGCCTCCCGCAAAGTCGCCAGCGAGCGTTTCCGGAGGAGGCTGGCCCCCAAGCTCCAGCTCGCGACGATCCAATGTCCGTTTACGCTTGCGAGCGCTGGGCGCTCGTTCTGATGCGAGGGAACATGGACGTCGAGGTGTCGGTAAAGAGTGTGCTCCCGGATCCGTCGACCGAGTCCCAGATCGTCCTGCTGGAGGAGGAGGGCACCTCGCGTACCCTACCGATCTGGGTGGGCATGATGGAAGGGAATGCTATACGGGTGGCGGTTGAGCGGACCGCCTCATCGCGTCCGCTGACGCACGACCTCCTTCAGCACATTCTCGAGCGGCTGCGCGCAACGGTCAAACACGTGGTCGTTCACGATGTGCGGGAGAATACGTTTTACGCAGCGATCTCTCTCGAGGTTGAGGGGCGCGAGGTGACGCTCGATGCCCGACCCAGCGACGCTATCGCACTCGCACTGCGGGCCGGGGTGCCGATCTACGCGCGCCGCGAACTGCTTGCCGCGTCCGAATCAGAACGCGTTCAGGCCTGGCTGGAAGACCTTAAACCCACCGACTTCGACACTCAGACCTAACCGGGTCTGAGGCCACCCCTCACAACGACAACTCTGCAGTGGCTGTTTCGACTTCCACGCTTGAGGCATCGTCGCGCTCCAAGTGGAGTTTGACCGACACGATCTTGGACACGCCGGCTTCTTCCATCGTCACCCCATACAAGACGTCGGCTTGCTCCATGGTCCGACGATTGTGGGTGACGATTAAGAACTGCGAGTGCGCAGTCATGGGGCGAAGCGTGCGGGTGAAGCGCCCGACGTTTTCTTCGTCCAGTGGTGCGTCGATTTCGTCCATCACGCAAAACGGGCTGGGATGAATGAGGAAGCTGGAGAACAGCAGGGCGATCGCGGTCAGCGCCTTTTCCCCGCCGGAGAGCAAGGAAATGTGACGAAGTTTTTTCCCAGGGGGCTGCGCGACGATTTCGACGCCGGACTCCAGGGGATTGTGTTCATCCACGAGATGCAGCGCGGCGTGACCGCCCTCGAAGAACGACGCGAACACCGATCCGAACCGCATATTCAGGGCCTCAAAGGCTTCCAGGAATAAGGCCTTAGTCGTGGCGTTGATCTTGGTGATGGCCGCGCGAAGGTTGTCCATAGATTGGACCAAGTCGGTCTCCTGCGCCGTAAGGAATCGGGCGCGCTCTTCCAACTCACGGTACTCGTCGATCGCGGCCAGGTTCACGTTGCCGATTTGGGCGAGGGCGTCTTTTAACGCGGCGATGGTCGCATCGAACTGATCCGGTTCGCAGGACGGAGGGGGGAGCGTGTCCGGTGTCGTGGTCCGAAGATCGATTTGATAGCGATCGAAGATGTCCGACGCTTGTTGGCTGGCGCGCAACGTGGTTTCGGTCAACGAGAGGGTGAGCGCATGGACTCGCTCTTGTGCCGCGTCGGCCTGCCGGCGTGCGACCTTCGATTGGTCTTCCAGTTCTCGCACGCGGTGGGCGGCGGCCGCGCGGGCGGCCGCGCGCTGCCCCACCTGCTCCCGCAGGGCCTCGACGCGGCGGTCCAGTGCGTCCAACGCCTCAATAAGGCGGGCCCGGTCATCGGTCGCCGCGGTCACCCGAGCCGCGAGTTGTGCCCGCGTGGCATCCTTGGCGGCGATCTGGCGGGACGCTTCGTCCAGTCGGTCGAGGATCGACCGCAAGGTGGCGGACGCGTGTTCCCGCTTCTCTCGTTCGGCCGCGAGCGCGAGGCGCAGGTCGGTCAGAGAAGCCTGCTCCGCCGTGAGGTCGGTTTTGAGTTGGGCCGCCGCTTCGTACTGATGGATGAGCGCGGCCTCGTCGCGGAGCTTGGAGGCTTCGTGGGTGGCGTGGGCGGCGCGGTGAGCGGCCACCTCCTCGGCCATGGCGTCGAGTTCGGCGGCGACCGCAATTTCCTCACCGGTCAACAGCTCCAGCCGGCGATCAAGCTGCCGTAACTCCTGGGCGAGCGCCTCTGCCGCCTTGCGGTCGTGCAGGACCCGCAATTCTCCTTCGTGTAACTCGGCATCCAGAGCCTCCAACGCGGACCGGTCCGCGTTGAGCGACGTCCGGAGCGAGTCCACCGAGGCTTCCAGTGGTGTGAGCGCCGCGTCGGTTTCGACAACGGCCGCTTCGAGCGACTTGATGCTCCGTTTCCGCTCCAGGAGGCCCAGGCCTGCGCTGGAGCCAGACCCGCCGTGCACCACGCCGGAAGCGTAGAACACGTCCCCGGACAAGGACACCCACGTCTTCGCGGTGCGATCGTGCTCCCAGAGCTCCCGCGCGGCCGTGCGATCTGCGACGACAATCACGTCGGATAGCAGGGCGTCACGGAGAGGCTCGAAGCCCGGCCGGCATCCCACGAGGCTGGCTGCCACCCCGTGAACGCCGACTCCCGTGACGGCGGCCTCGAGCGTCGTGCCGTCCGGCCGCGGCGTTTTGGGAACGAAGACCGCTCGGCCGGCGGCTTGTCCGTCAAGAGTCGTCAGGGCGGCCACGATCTGATCGTGACTGTCGGCGACGACGCCCTGCAATCGCTCCGCCAGGGCGGCTTCAATCGCGCGTTCATATTCGACCGGGATATCAAGGACGTCGGCGACCACTCCCAACAAGCCGGAGACCGGAGCCGCCGACCCACCGCCCAAGAGAACCCGCCGCACGCTTTCATCGTAGCCGACCAGGTCTCGTTGAAGAGTGTGAAGCGATTCCAGCGTGGCGCGCAAACGCATCAATTCGTTGCGTCGACCGGTCAGGACCGCCTCTCCCTCCTGGAGGGCGGCCTGACGGGTGCCCGAGGCCTCTCGCAGCGTCGCTCGCTCGGCATCCCGCGTTGCCAGCGACTGCTCTTGCACCAAGTACGAGGCCTCGAGTTCGAGATAGGTCGCGCGCTTCTGATCGCCTTCGGCGTGAACTGCTGTCAGGTCGTCGCGATAGCGGGTTCGTCGCCGTTCCAGTTCTTCGCGTCGTGACGTGAGGCTCGTCAGGGCGTTTGACGCCGTGGTGATCCCGGCCAACGCTTCAAACACGCGATGGCGAGTCTGTTCGATCTCGGCCGCGGCCTGCGTCACCCGCTGCTCCAGGCCCCGAGCCGTCGCCTCGCGAGCGGTCACGGCTGCGGTTTTCTCGTCGATCGTGGCGTCCAGTGACGCGGTCTGGGCGGTCCATCGCGCTTGCTCTTCGCTCCGTGTGGTCAGGGAGCGGTTGAGATCATCGAGCTCGCTGGCGAGCGTCACCTGCTGGGCCCGCCACTCTTCCGCCTGCGCGGCCAGCACGTCGACCCGGTGACGGGCGTCGCGGGCCTCAGCGTCTTGGGCGGTGAGTTCAGCCTGCGCCTCGACCAGCGCCAGTTCGAGGTCGGCGGCCTCGGCTTTGAGTGTCTCGGCGGCGGCGTCGAGCGCGCTCACCTGCGCCATTACGCCGGTGGACTCGTGGCGCTCGCGCTCCAAATCCTCGTCGAGCGCCGCGGATTTAGCCGACCACTCCTGGTAGCGGATCGCCGCCGCGTGGACCTCCAGCGCCCGGAGTTGATCCGTAGTCTGGCGGTACCGTTCGGCCTTCCGGACCTGACGATCCAACGATCCGAGTTGGCGCTTGACCTCACCGGTGATGTCCCGAACGCGCAACAGATTCTGTTCGGTTGCGTCTAGTTTTCGCAGCGCCTCCGCTTTGCGGATCTTGTATTTCGTGATGCCGGCCGTTTCTTCCACCAAGGCTCGTCGCTCCAGCGGCGACGCGGTGACGATCTCGTCGACCTTGCCCTGCTCAAGAACGGTATGCCCTTTGATCCCGGCGCCGGATTCGATCAGGAGATCTCTGATGTCTTTCAAACGACAGGGGACATGATTGATCAGATACTCGCTGTCGCCGGACCGATATAGGCGTCGCGTCATGGTGACCTCGCTGTACCCGCCGGACGCGCCGTCGATGTCGCCCGGCTTCACCCCACCCAGTGTCAAAGACACCTCAGCCAGCCCGGTGGCGGCGCGCCGGTTGTTGCCGTTGAACAACACGTCGTCCATTCGATCGCCGCGCAAGGTCTTCGGGGACTGTTCGCCGAGACACCACAGGATGGCATCGGCGATGTTGCTTTTCCCGCACCCGTTGGGGCCCACGATCGCGGTGATCCCGGGTTGGAACGTCAACACGGTTCGCTCGCCGAAGGATTTGAACCCCACAATCTCTAGTCGCGTCAGTCGCATGGTGTCTCGGCCCCCGAGGGGTGGATGGCTGGTGAACCGCGCGATCTATAACATAGGGATTGACGGGATGTAAAGTGAAAAAAGACAAGTTTCTCTATATTTGTATGCCTTTACGGACCACCGGTCATCAGGTTCTGATATAGTACGGCCGT
The DNA here is from genome assembly GCA_964570625.1 of uncultured Nitrospirota bacterium. Lineage (GTDB taxonomy): Bacteria > Nitrospirota > Nitrospiria > 2-01-FULL-66-17 > 2-01-FULL-66-17 > JBFLXB01. The sequence continues at coordinate 26,836 of CAZMYW010000011.1, forward strand.
GGCACAGCCGACTCCCGAACAAGAACCCCCTCCAGGAAAACTGACCGTGGTCTGTCCGGGTTGTCGCGCGGAACTGACGATCGATACGGCGAGCTCCGTCGTGCTGTGGCACCACCCCGCACCCCCCGCTCCGACGCGGTCGTTGCGCGACATGGTGCAGGAGCTCGACGCCAAGCGCCATGAGGTGGCGGAACGGTTCGAACGGGAACGGCGTTCCCTGCCGGACCGCGGTCGGGTGCTGGAGGAAAAGGTCAAAGAGTCACTCAAGCGCGTCGATCCTGATGCGCCCCCGCCCTTGCGACCGATCGACCTCGACTAACCCGACGCAATTTCAACCGCGTTTCTTGCCGGTGTCCAGGGCGTGTGTTATCTTTCCTGCGCTCGGAGTTCGGCATGCCACCGCAATGGGAAATCATCGCCGTCATCGGGGTGTTGGGCGCCCTGATCGGCAGCTTCTTAAATGTCTGTATCCACCGGCTGCCCCGGGGCGAATCCGTCGTGCGCCCGGGCTCGCGGTGTCCCGGATGTACCACCCCGATCCACCCGCTCGATAACATTCCGATTCTCTCGTTTCTCTGGCTGCGAGGCCGATGCCGCGCGTGCGGACAGCGGATCGCAATTCGATACCCCGCGGTTGAGGCCCTGAACGCCACAGGGTACCTCCTGATATGGCATCGCTTCGGACTCACCCCGGACGCCGTGGTATACGCCGCGTTCTACTCCGCGCTCCTGGTCGTGACGTTTATCGACTGGGATCATCAAATCATTCCGAACCGGATTACGCTTCCCGGCATCGCGATCGGGCTGTTCTCGGCCGCCACGGTATTGGCGGGCGGGTTCATGGATGCGCTGTTGGGCGCGGTATTGGGCGGAGGGTTGCTCTACGCGGTGGCGGTGGGTAGCGTGTGGGTGATGAAAAAAGAGGGCATGGGGTTGGGCGATGTCAAGCTCCTGGCCATGATCGGGGCGTTTCTGGGCTGGAAAGCGGTGTTGCTGACGGTATTCGTCGGCGCCCTCTCGGGATCCGTGATCGGACTCACCTTGATGGCCACGCGGATCAAGCAGCGCGGAGATCCCATTCCGTTTGGACCGTTCCTCGCGCTGGGGGCGATGGCCGCGCTGTTCGCCGGGCCCGAACTGATCGGGTGGTATCTGCGGCTGGGGGCGTAAGCGTCGGTATGCCATCTCGCGCCGGCGCGCTCCGCTCCGTGGTCTCTCTCACCGCGTTCGTTCTCCTCTTGCTGGCCGCTTTGGGGCTCCGCCGTCAGGTATTTCCCCACCCGGTGGCTGAGCGGGCGGTATCCGCTGCTGACCTCGCCATTGTGGTCGGCTTGGGCGCATTGGCCATCGCGGCCATTCTCTTCCGCCGGTGGGGGCGTGCGTCGTCGCCAGCGTCGGGCTCGGACGGCGACCGTGCCGGCTTCGTCATGCACACGTTCCAGGAAGTCCTCCGCCAGCTCAAGGATAAGGAGGCGGAGCTGGAGCATCTGCGGGCGCGTGCGGTTGCTCGGACCGAGGAAGTCGAGAGCTATCATCAGGACATCTTGCGCAGCATCGCGAGCGGAGTCATTACCTGCGATTCGGTCGGCCGCATCATCACGTTCAACGCGGCTGCGGAACGGATTCTGGGACAGGGCGCGGCGCGCATTGTCGGCCGGACCTGCGGGGAAGTTTTCGGAAGCGACAGCCCGATCGCCGACATGGTGCGGCGTTCGCTCGACACTACGACACCGATTTCGCGGTTTGAGTGGCGATTCGTGCGTGGAAACGAACGTGTGAGCGTGGGCCTGTCGAGCGCGCTCCTCCGCGACCGCGCCGATCGGCTCATCGGGGCGGCGTTGGTCTTCACTGATCTCACCGAGATTAAGCGACTGGAGGAGCGGGTCGAGTCCGAACGCCGGCTTGCCGTGCTGGGGGAAATGTCCGCGGCGATCGCCCATGAATTCCGAAACTCCATGGGCACTATTCACGGCTGGGCCAAACTACTCGGCAAACACGTTGTGGCCGACGAGAAAGCGCGCCCGATGGTTGACGCAATCGGACGCGAACTGGGCGTGATGCAGCGGCTCATCGACGACTTGCTGGCGTTCGGCCGTCGGATGGAGCCGCAGCTCCAACAGGTGGACCTTCATGCCCTGGTCGGCGAGGGAGCGACACTGTCCCCGGATTGCCGGGATGTGCGGCTCGATGTCGCGTGGGATGCCGAGGTGCCAGTCACCGTCCAGTGGGATCCGACGCTGATGCGACAGGTGCTTAAAAACCTGGTACAAAACGCCATCGAGGCCATGCCTGAAGGCGGCCGCGTGCAACTGATGATCAGGTCGTCCCGGACCGTGCCTGCCGCGGTTGAGCTGGTCGTGTCGGACACGGGCGTCGGCATCCCTGCCGAACACCGGGATCGCATTTTCGATCCATTTTTCACGCTCAAGGCCAGGGGGCACGGGTTAGGACTCGCTCTGGTCCGCAAGATCGTCACCGCGCACCACGGACAGATCGCCGTACAGAGCGTGGAGGGGGCGGGCACCACATTCAGCCTGACCATTCCCGCGCAGGCCAACCGTCACACTGAACAGGCCACGGTTCTCACGAAGGCGGCCTAAGGACGTTCGACCGATGCTGACCGTGTTGATTGTCGAAGACAATGAAGGGATGGCGTCGATGCTCACCACCGCCGTGACCGCCCAGGGGTACGAAGTCATCTGGGCGCGAGACGGACGGGAGGCGATCCAGCGGCTGCGTGAAACCAAGATCGATCTGGTGGTGACGGATCTCAAACTCCCGTACAAGACGGGTCTGGAGATTCTCCAGGTCGCCCGGGACCAGAATAGCCTGTTGCCGGTCATCGTGATGACCGCACACGGCACCATCGAAACCGCGGTCAAAGCGGTGAAGGACGGGGCCTACGATTTCTTGACCAAACCGTTCGATCCGGATCACCTATTGTTGCTCATCGAGCGAGCGCTTGAAAAACAACGACTGATCGCGGAGAATCTGCTGCTCAAGGACGAAGCCGCGACACAAGCGGGATTGCCGCGCATCATCGGCAAACATCCGCGGGTGTTGACCATCATCGATCAGATCCAGAAAGTGGCTCCCAGTCGGACAACCGTGCTGCTGTTGGGCGAAAGCGGAACCGGGAAAGAGCTGTTTGCCAGGGCGCTGCACGGATTGGGCCCGAGGCGGGATGGCCCGTTCGTCGCGATCAACTGCGCGGCCATCCCCAAAGAGCTGTTGGAAAGCGAGTTGTTTGGGCACGAACGCGGATCGTTTACCGGCGCCACGGACCGGCGCATCGGTAAATTCGAACTCGCGGATCACGGGACGATTTTCTTGGATGAGATCGGCGATTTGGATCTGGGCTTGCAGGCCAAGCTTCTTCGGGTGCTGGAAGGCGAGGAATTTTGTCGTGTGGGCGGCACGGCACGCGTCAAGATCAACGTGCGAGTGGTGGCGGCGACCAACAAGGACCTGCGCGCCGCCATCTCCCAACAGGCGTTTCGCGAGGACTTGTTTTTTCGTCTGAGCGTGTTGCCGGTCACGATTCCTCCGCTGCGCGAGCGCCGAGACGACATCCCGGCGTTGGTGGAGCATTTCCTGGCCCACTATTGCCGTGAACTGAAGCGGCCGCTCAAACGGCTGTCGGAGAGCGCCTGGCAGGTGGTCACCAATCATCCGTGGACTGGCAACATCCGGGAGTTACAGAATTGCATGGAGCGGGCCGTGATCCTGACCGATGGGGAGGTCATTGAGGACGAGCACCTCGGCTTTCGTCAGGGGGAGCTGACCGAAATTCACGCCCGGGAGATCCCCCTTGAAGGGACCCTGCACGAGGTGTCCGCCGCCGCGACTCGCATGGCGGAAAGCCGGATGATTCGGAAAGTGCTGAAAGGCACCGGCGGGAACAAGAGCCGCGCCTCGCACATCCTGGGCGTTAGCTATAAGACCCTGCTCACCAAGATCAAAGAGTATGGGATCGAGCGTCCTGGCGGCTCCACAGACAGCGCGCCGGATGCCCCACCTCGTGCCGCCTGATTCGCACTGTCACCCTGCGCGACCGCAGTCTGGAAGGTAGGAGGAAGCGATATCCCAACGCGTGGGTAGCGAACCACTAAACGACGCGACGACCTTCCGCTCATCCGAGCCTCAGAGCCCTCACCGGCTCTGAGGCTCGGTCTCGTTTTAGGATCGACGTCTCCGTTCATACCCAGTCGCGCAATGCGGAACGAACGATCAGAGGGATGCTCTGCCCTCGGCCGAATCCGCAAACAGGCTCAGCGCATAAGCGTGGCACGCGACTTGGAAGCGTACGCGGATATGAGCAGACGCCACCCGCACCGGGAGCAGGGATTCACTCTTCTGGAAGTGAGCCTGGTAGTCGGCATCATGGGGGTGCTGGCGGCGATGGCGTGGCCGCTGACCAGTGACCTGATCGATCGCGCGGCGCTCGCCACCACGACGGACAGCCTGAAATCCGACATTCGGAAGGCCCAGCGAGAGGCGCGTACGACCGGGCGGGTGATCGAGTTGCGGGTGGACCCGCTGGCAGGCGTGTACGTCATTGGTCCCATCGGGGGTTCAGGCCGTCTGAGTCGACTCCCGACTGGGCTGACGTTTGGCTCGCCCGATAACGCGAACTCGGACGGGGTCACGTTTCGCGACAACACCGCGCGGTTCAGCCCGCGGCCCGGTCTTCAAAACAGTTTCGGCTCCATTACCGTGCGATCGCACGATAGAGCGCGGAGGATCACGGTCAGCATCACTGGCCACACCGCGATCGCTATGTGGAACGGGCGGGGGTGGCAATGAACGATTCGGGGAAGTCGACCCAGGAGGGATTCAGTCTGATCGAGACGTTGGTCGCACTCATGCTGTTGGTGATCGGAGTCGCGGCGGTGACCACGGGATTCGTCGAGGGCCATCGGCTGGCGGAGGAGACCGGGACACGACAACGGGCGATCTCGTTGGCGCAGGACAAGCTGGCGCAAACACTCGCGCGAACCTATGACGCGATCACGATCCCGGACCAAGCCACCGAGCGAGTCGAGGGCGGGATGTTGATCGGAGAAGACGAAGTCAACGGAATCGCTCGAACATTGGTGGTGGAGCCGGACTACCCAGCTCCGGGGCTCTCCCGGGTGTGGGTCGCCACCCGCTGGATCCGACGGGGCGCTGTCCAGACCGTTGTAGTCGCCGGCTTGCTGGCCGAGGGATTGCCGCCGTGATGCCATCTCAGAAAACCAGTAACCCCAGCAGAGGGGAGCGCGGGACTTCGCTCATCGAGCTGCTGGTGGCCACCTCAGTCGGGCTCGGTCTGGCCGCGCTGTTGGGTCACACCGTGACCATATACCAAACCGGCTACCACCGTGCGGTCACGCATGTGAGCGGGGCCCAGCAAGCACAGTTTGCCTTGTCCTTGATGGCCGACGAAGTGGGAGCCCTGCTGCAGGCACCGGCGTCCACCACGTGCCCGGTGAGCGGAGTTCGCATCGCGGATGGGCGGTTGGAGTTTTCAGCGAACCTCTACGACCGCTCGACCACCATACGGGAAGGCGCGTTGGTGGGTCGGAGCGAAGTCGTGGCGGAGACAAGCGGGTCGTTTGAAGCTGGCGATCTCGTGATGGTGACGAACCTCAACGAGCCGACCGATCCCGGCGACGACGTGACGGATTGTCTTCGGATCGCGGACGTCGATGCGGGAGGTCGATGGACGTTGGACGGCCCGCTGACGCGAGCGTTGCCCATCGGCAGTCCGGTCGCGTTGGTCAACCGTGTGGCGTACACGCTCGACCGGCAGAATCGATTGATGCGCACGCAGGACGCTGGAACCCAGCGGATCGCGCAGGGCGTCGACGCATTCGACATCCAGAACGACGGCGCCACGCTAATGCTCACACTCACGATGCGCGAGGGTGGCACGTGGACCCGGCGTGTGGTCATGGAAGCAGGTCGATAATGGGGTCTGAACGAGGCGCCATCGCGGCGTTTGCGCTGGCGGTGCTTGCGGTGTTGTCAATCTTGGCGGGCGGATGGATTCGCCTGGTCGCGAGCGAACGGGATACGGCTCGCCTGAACGGAGACGATCTGGTGGCGCGATCTCTTGCCGAGGCCGGCATTGACCGCACCCTGGCCTGGTTTGCCGACCCGGCCTCGTTCGCTGAGACACACGTGGTGGGGACACCCACTTGCCTGGCCCCAGGGGCGCCAGAGACCGTCTTTCGCAAGCGCTGTCCGGGCACTGACGGTCTGCCGAGCTTTCGCCCAGCCAACGGTGCGCCGCAGTTCAGCGGGACGCTGGAACACCCTGCGGTCCTCGTGCAGTGGAGCGACGCGCAATCGCTGCTCCGCGCCCCAGCGGTATTTTCATCGGACCAGCCGCTGTCGCTTCCAGCAGTTCGACTCAGCCTGCGCCTTTTCGCGCCGACCAGCCCGGATACGGTCGTTACGGTGGTCAGCCGCGCCACGGCAGGGCGATCCACGGCGGCCGTACGCGCTGAGCTGACCGAGGGCCCCTGGCGCGGGTTGACCCAAGCCGCGTATACGGACGATGTAGGGACGAACACCATTCCGGTCCGCGTACACTGGGGCGGGGTGGCGATCAACGGGTCGCTGGATGCGACCGGACTGCTCGACCGTATCCCCCGACGCTCCGAAGTGGCTCCGGTTATCGGCGAGGAGTACACGGCTGAACCTGGCGAGGACCGTTGGGTGGGCATCGTCGCGAGCGGATCAATCGTGGGCCCGCTGACCGGTGGAAGCGGCTTTGCGGCGCCATTCGACCATCTCCGCCAACACGCCACGGTGCCGCGTATGGGGTTGTGGGGGTATGACGCATTGAAAGCCTATGCGAAACGTCACGGTCGATATTTCACGACACGCGGCACCGGACTGCTGTATCCAGACGATGTGGGAACGGGAATTTCTCCGACGGCCGTATTCGCATCTCATTCCGGAGAGCGGCGCTTCCTGTTCATCGACACGTTGGACCACAGGCCGCCGCGGGAAAACAATCTCGAAGCGCTGCGCGTCGCGATCGACTTCGTCGTTCTAGATACGTTCGTGGGCGCACACCTGACCATTTCGCCGGGTGACGGAGGAACCGTGGTGCTCGACTCCCCATCCGCGCCCACGGATCAGAACGGTCCCCCGCTTGCTCGTGACGTGGCGATCGACGGAGTGCACTACCGCGGCGCGCTGATCGTTGCCGGTGTTGTGGGTTCGGAGGCCCGCACGCGACTCGTCGGGTCGCTCGCAGCTCTGGGCGGCGTCGGAGACGCCGGTGGGTTCGAGCTGTGGTATGACGCCGCGCTTCGCAGCGGATATCGCTCGGGCTTTCCGCCGGTCGTGGTCAAGCCAGGTAGCCGCCGTTTGGTTGTTGTCGACGCCCCGTAAGCCTCCCGCCACAGTTCACCCGACGCCCTCAAGCGGCGGTTTCCCCCTGCGAATAGAAACGATGCTACGCAACCTGACGCTGGGCGGATGTCATTAGATGATGTCCAGCCACTATGCGGGTAGGTAGCAGGCTACATAGGTATGGAAAGCACGCCCATCCGGCAGCGCCCATCTCCAAGTAGATACGCAAGTAATACATAGACATTTCAAATAGTTATGTGCTCGGTAAAGCGGGCACGGTTCATGCTCAGTGAGTAGATCCAGCAAGCGGGAGAGGCAGGAGAACAAAGCCATGCGATCCGAAGCTGGATTTACCTTACTGGAACTGCTCGTAGCCATCACCATCCTGGCGGTCGGACTCATCGCGACGGTCAGCATGCAGACGACCGCGATCCGAGGGAACAGTTTTGCACAACGAACCACTTCGGCATCTGCGGTGGCTCGCGCCGCCATGGACGAGTTGATCTCGCGGCCAGGCTCAGATGTCTTCTTTAACACGGTTCAACTAGCCGGCAGTACCCATGATCTCGACCTGCAGACTGTGGCCACGAGCCAAACGGTCCAAGGCATTGTCTTTTCGGCGACGATCGCGGTGACTCCCAATGCCACGGTTAACGGATCACCGATTACCAATCTCACGCAAATCGATTTGACCGTGACGGGGTTGGATCGAACCATCACCCTGACGGAACTGAAGAGGGCGATATGACACGGTTTCGCCGCGCCGCGCAGGTGTCGTCTCAGGACGGGTTCGGGCTGGTCGAATTGTTGGTCGTGCTCGCCATCATGGGCATCGTGGTCGGCTCGATACAAGGGCTGTATATCGCGCATCAGCGGTCGGCCACCACCGAAACCGAAGCCGTGGATGTCCAGCAGAATCTGAGAATCGCGATGGAGCAAATCGGCCGCGATATTTCGATGGCGGGTTTCATGGTCAGCGCGAGCGACCCGATTGCCGCTGTGACAAACGGCGCGTCGTCTGCCCCGGACGCCGTGACACTGAACACCGGATCGCAGGCGATCGTGGCGGCCACCGTCAACAGCGTAACCACCGCCGTGAGTGTTGCGGCAGGTAACTTCCTGGACTTGGCGGTGATGGCGTTCGGCACATCCATCGGCGGATTCGAGGCTGCGGTCGATCAAAATGTGTCCAGGGTCAGAATTGTTAATTATCGCGGCGAACCTCTGGGTGCCGGAGTCACGTTCACCGTCATTGAAGTGAAACCGACCACCGGGACGTGTGGTTCGGTTGCGGCGCCTTGTCTGCGGCTCAGAGCCGACATTGCCGGGACCGGGACCATCATACGGGGAGACACGATTGTGAAGACCAGCGTCACCGGGGGGGGCGAAGGGTTCCCGCAGACGGTCGCGTATTCGGTCGCGGCCTGCCCAGCTCCGCTCTTAGGGAACTGCCTGATGCGGACCACGGTCCCGGCGCCGACCGGTGGGGCGACCGTCGTAGCGACCAATGTGAGCGATCTGCAGTTCAGCTATCTGCTCGCCGGGAATGTCGAGACTGCGGCGCCCACGGCGGCTGACATGAGCTCGATCCGGGCCGTGCGGGTCATGATTCAGGGCCAACTCGTGGACACGGCTGCGGTTGCGGGCGGAAATCTGAAGACGCGCACGTTAACCTCGATCGTGGCGATACGAAACACGTAGCGGAGGGCTCTCGTGAACACCATCACCAATGAACGTGGCGTCGCTCTGGTTCTCTCGCTCTGGATGTTGGTCATCCTCGGCCTGTTGGGCACAATGCTCTTGGCGGCGACCAACGTGGAGATCCGGCTGGCGGCCAACGATCGGCACGCTCAGACCGCGCTCTATACGGCTGATTCCGCCATCCAGTACGGGAGATCGGATCCCGCAATCTACACCACGATCGGGACGGGAACCGGCGGCTCTCCGGCCGGGACCGTCAACACGGCCTCGCTCACGATCGGCGCTCACACGGCGGAAAACGTCAACGTGACGTATCTCACGGTCGCGCCCCCGCCGTTGGGGTCGGGGCTGCCGGCGACGTACCAGGCGCAATACTTTTCGGTGCAGGCAACCGGGGTCGGACCGAACAACTCTCGGGTTCTGGTCGAATCGCAAATTGGGCGAATTATTCCACAGTAGGAGTGATGCCATGAACATGAATAGGCCATTGAGCAGCAATCGTTGGGGTTTCCGAATCGCGCTGGGCATCGTCTGCGGGGCGGCTGTGATGGCGCTGTCACCCACGCGCGCGCAGGCCGCCGATCTCGTTCCTGAGGGATCAGCAGTGACCACGGAGACGATGCTGGTCGGCCCCACGGTGGTCCGGGTCGGGTCGTACGATCCGGCGGAAGTTTACAAGGGGTCTCACGAGACCCAACACGTGTACAAGGTCGTCCTGGGTCAGCAGATGTGGAAGCCCAACCGCCGCCCCGCGATGCTTCGCGAAGTCTCATGCCGGGATGCGAGGCGCGCACTGGAACAGCAGGGCGTGTGGACCGGCCGGCTGGGTAACGATGGGTCCTGCAAAGGCGGAGATGAGACCCAGTGGGCGACTGGCAACTACTTGAATTTTCAGGCAGGACCGCAGGCGACCGACGCGGATCTGTAAGCCGCGCGGCATGTGCTGGAGAGAGAGGGAGGTTGATATGAATACCGTGCTAAGAGTGCTCATCGTAGGCGTCGCGATGGCGTTGGCTCCATCCCTGGTCGATGCCGCCCCAGACTTTTATGTGGGGGATACCGCGATTTACGGGGGCGTTCCCTCCGATCTCCAGCCCAATGTGCTGATCATTCTGGACAACTCTGGGAGCATGACCGACGACGTCCCCGGAGCCGCCTATGCCAGCGCGACTACGTACACCCAAACCAACAACTGCACCATTACCACCCCGGGCGGTGGACGTAGAGGCGGTGGGTCCACGACTACGACGGTCGCGTGCGAGACCAACAAAGTCTATGTGCGACGGTGTTCAGGCGGGGGAACTTGTAAGTGGGAGCAACACATCAACGATGTGGCCACCGTAACCACGTCATGTCCAGCCGGGACCAATCCTTACAACAGCCTGACAACGACGGGGCAATGGAACAGCAACACCAGAGAACTCAACACCGACGGGTCGTGCGGCGCCAGCTCCAGCGGATTGTATGCACTGGGGAACTGGGTCAACTGGAACAACACTACTGGAGTTGCTTCACCGAAAATGGAAGTCGCCAGTCGTGTGGTCCGCAATTTGATCCAAAGCACCACGGGTGTCAAATTCGGGATGCTGAACTTCAAGCCTGATGGGTTAAACGAGGGTGGCAACTTCTGGACGTACGGCGGGTATACCACGACCATCAAGGATATGGACGCGATCTACAGCGGAACCACGACCAACCGCGAGAAACTGATTGATGCGGTTTCAGACGTGGAGGATGACGTCCTGAACGACTCCAATGGTACGGCCACGCCGTTGGCGGAAACCTTGTTTGAAGCCATGCGCTATTTCAGCGGCGGCGCGAGCGCGTTTAACAGCGGGACGTACACCTCACCGATCGAGGCCGCGTGCCAGCAGAACTATATCGTGTTCGTGACGGATGGGATGTCAACTCGCGATCGTAACACGGTGCTCGAGACCATTTGTTCGAGCGGAGACTGCAACGGCGACGGAATCGAACCGACCAACGATACGGGCATCTATGGTACTGGATCGGATTTCTTGGACGACGTGGCCAAATACACGTATGACAATGATCTATCTACGGCATTCACCGGGACTCAGAACGTCAAGACGTTCACCGTGGGCTTCGGTGACGTTGGCGCTAACGCGCTGGCGGTGGACCTCCTTCAGCGCGCCGGAGACCTCGGAGGCGGCGAAGCGTTTCTGTCCAGTGACGAGCAAGAACTCGCCGCTGCGCTCACGCAGATCCTGGCCTCGATCTTTGAAACCAATTCCTCGTTCGTAGCGCCGGTGGTGCCGGTCAGCCCGGAAAACCGGACCTTCAGCGGCGGCCGGGTGTACCTCGGGTTTTTCAAACCAAAGGGAGGCGAGGCCTTCTGGCTCGGGAATCTCAAGAAGTATGGGGTGGACGACGACGGGGCCGTGGTCGACAAGAACGGCGTGGTGGCCACATACATCGATAACGACGATGACGGCATCGACGACTTCACCGGCGACACCCTGGCGACCGGCGCGAGCAACGGGGCCTTCCGCAGCACCGCGATCTCCCATTGGACCGCTACGGCAGACGCAGGCAATGTGGACAGCGGCGGGGTCGGCAAGGTGCTGTTGGATCGAGATTTCTCGACCACGCCCCGGAAACTTTATACCTATACCGGGACCAGCACGACACTGACCGACGCATCGAACGCGTTTACGACCGGCAATGCCGCGGTGACCACCGCGTTGTTGGGGGTTTCCACGGCAGCGGATCGCACGAACCTGATTAATTACGTACATGGACTGGATGCGTACGACGATGACGGTGATACCAACACCACGGAAAAACGGGAGTGGATTCTGGGCGACATCCTGCACTCCAAACCCCTGGTCGTGGGCTACGCTACGTACGCCTTTTCAACGGCCAATGAAGCGAACTGCAGCATGAACAAGACCTTGGTCTATGCAGGCGCCAACGACGGCATGCTGCACGCGTTCCGAGATTGTGATGGCAGCGAAGCCTGGACGTTCATTCCCCAGGATGTCTTGCCGAATCTCCAGTACCTGTCGGGAGCGACCCATACGTACTTCGTGGATGGGTCGCCCACCGTGTACCGCTACGACGCGGACAATGACGGCAACATCGAGCCGGCCGGTGGCGACAAAGTCATCTTGCTCATCGGCCAGCGGCGCGGGGGTGGGTATTACTACGCGCTCGACGTGTCGGATCCTGATGTTCCAACGTATTTTTGGCGGCTCGGGGCCACGACCAGTCCATCCGGCACCAATACGGACTACTCTGAGATGGGCCAGACCTGGTCGGATATCGACCTGGCCAAGATCAAGGTCGGGTCGTACGCCAAACAGGTGGCCATCATTGGAGCTGGGTACGACAACTTCAACGAAGACGGGCGGTTCGGCTCGACCACCAGCTACCCTGGCGTGGCGCCTAGCAGCACGGGTTCCGGGAACGTCACGAGCACAGCTGCCGGGTCCGCGGTGAGCCCCAAGGGACGTGGGGTGTATGTCATCGAGATTGCGACTGTCTCCGACGCAAGTGGGAACCCCACCGCGCCCAGTTTCACCAACAGCGGGTGGAAGGTCTGGGGTTATCGGTACGCAGACAACAGCAATCTGCGGTACTCGATCCCCAGCGCGGTAGCGGCCGTAGATACGAACTACAATGGATACATCGACCGGTTCTACGTGGGGGATGCGGGCGGCAGAATGTGGGCTTTTGACATCGGGAGCACTTCCACGGCGAGTTGGACGGCCAGGTGGATCTTTTCAGCCTTCGACGTGAATACCCCGGCGGGTAACCGGGGCCGGAAGATCTTTTATCCGCCATCCGTCGTGTTCGAAGTCGGGTACTCGAACCTGGCCTTCGGGACCGGCGACCGGGAACACCCGCTGAACACTGCGGTGGTGGATCGCTTGTACTCGCTGAAGGACAAGGGGCAAACCACCGTCATCCGGGAGACCAATACCGACGAGTTGGTAGACGTCACGGACGATCTGCTCCAGGAAAGCGCAGATCAAACGGTGGTCGACAACTTGCTCGACGACCTGAACGACCAATACGGCTGGTACATTCGGCTGGAGAATACAGGCGAGAAGGTACTGGCTCCGCCGCTGACGTTTTTCTTCAGCTACTACACCACCTACTCGCCCGACTCCAGCGGAAGCGACCCGTGCGATATCAACGTGCTGGGCACCGGGCGGTTGTACGTCGTCAACTACAAGAACGGTAATTCGGTCTACAACTACGACAGCGACAACGATGTTCTCGTGGGAACGACCGTGGCGAACGATGATGGCAGTGCGACCGCTTTCTACGGGAAGGATGATCGCGTCCAAACACTGGGGTCAGGCATTCCGTCCGGGGTGGTGCCGATCATCCCGCCGGATGGCGAAGTGCAGTTACTGGTCGGCGTCGGAGGCGGGTTACCGCAACCGCCTCCGCCGGATAAAGACATCTCGATTCCATTGTACTGGCGACGAGTGTTCTGATCCTGTGATGACGAACGTGGATACCAGCCGGTCCCAGGGGTCGAAACCCCTGGGACCGGAGCCATGGCGGCCCGGCCAAGTGGGTGGTCGTACCGTAACCGGGTGGTCTCGCCATGCAGTATGGGCGGGAGTGCTGATTGCGGGACAACTCGTGGCGTGCGAACGGCCGACAGGGACCGCATCCGTTGAACAGCAGCCCAAAGACCGGGTGGTTGCTCAGCGAGTGGTTCAGCGAGCGAACGCGAGCGAGCCGTTGACGGTGGTCATCAAGCCCGAACCCGCCACGGCGGACGCGGATCTGACGGCAGTAGTGAATGATGCCGCGGTTACCTACATGTGGTCGGTCAACGGGTTTCCGGTCGAGGGGGCTTCAAGCAGGGTGTTGCCGAAGACCCTGTTCCGGCGCTCCGACACGGTCGCGGTCGAAATCACGCTCAATGAACAGAGCGCACGAGCGAAAGCGATAATTCACAATACTCAGCCCCGTGCGATGGAAGTTTCCCTTGATCGGCCGCTGGACTTGCTGCGGGCGGGGGTGGATCTCACGGCGGTTCCCAAGGGTGCTGATCCGGATGGTGATGATATCACGTGGGAATATCAGTGGATTCGAAACGATGATGAGATGCCCGGCGAGACGTCGGCGCTCCTGCGAGGCGATCGGTATCGGCGTGGCGATCATATCACCGTTCGGGTCACGCCGTCGGATGCTATTGATCGGGGCGAGCCCTACACCCCAGCAGCGGTCACAGTTCCGAACGCCGCGCCTGCGTTCGTGAGCCGTCCACCGGGGCTCAAAGCCAGTCCCGAATACCTCTATCAAGTCCAGGCCGCTGACCCCGACGGGGACCAGATTCAATACCGGTTGGTCAAAGCGCCGGGGGGCATGATCGTGGACGCCGCGACCGGATCGATTCGTTGGCCGCTGAAAGGGATGACACCGGGACGACACGCTGTAGAAATCGAAATCAACGATGGGCAGGGGGCCACGGCATCGCAGCCGTTCGAGCTGGAACTTGCCCCGCCGGAGGGATCATGAAAGGGATCATGAAGACGGGAGAGCGCGGATTCACATTGATCGAACTATTCACCGTCGTGGCGCTGATCGGCATTATTTCAGCATTCGCCATCCCGAACTTCGTGCAGATGCGGCAGAACGCGCTGTATCGGCAGGAAGCGCGGTCGATCGGAGCCATGCTTCGTGAGGCGCGTGGGCGGACGATTTCGGTGAACCGCGAACACCGGGTCGACCTCGACCTGACCGCAGGCTCGCATCGGTATCGGTTGGCGCAAGGCAACGCCAGTTCCGGCAGCACAACGTGGACCCCGGTGCCGGGCGGCTGGGTGAGCGCGCCTGACGGGGTGGAGTTGGCCCAGACCGGTTGCCCGGGGGCGAGCCCACTGTTCAACCTGGGATTCAACACCAACGGGTCGGCGGACGCGGGCTGCATTATCGACATACGCGATACCACGGCAACGGTGCGTTACCAAGTCACGATCACCCAGAACACCGGTCGCATGCGTATCCTATAAATCCGATCAGATCGATCCCTTTCTCACGCGTGAAATCGCGAGACAGCAACGAGCGTCTTCACACGTGACTTGTGATTCCTCGCGATCTACCGATATAATTTCACCACACAGAGGAGTCGACGCGCGCGCGTGACCGTTCGTTTCAAACTGAAAGAGAACCTCGACGCAGCGGTGCTGTTCGGAACATTTGATCAGCACCTGAAAGACATTGAGGATGCGTTCGGCGTCACGATTCGGGCGCGGGGCGACGAGGTTCGGATTGACGGCGAGGCGCCCGCGGCGCGCCGCGCGGAGCGCCTCTTGGCCGCCATGGCCGTGCGCTTGCGGGACCGTCCCGATCTCGACCCCGACGACATCACCGGCATGATCCGTTCGGCCCGGGGAAACCACGACAAGAACTGGGACGCGGGTTCGAACGAGCCCGTGCTGCGCACCAAGAAGCGGCTCCTCAGTCCCAAATCTCCCCATCAACGCGAGTATCTGGAGGCGCTCAACGCCGCGGACATTCTGGTCGGCATCGGTCCCGCCGGCACGGGCAAGACCTATCTGGCGATGGGCATGGCGGTGGCGGCGCTCGCGGGACGCGAGGTCAAACGGATCGTGTTGACGCGCCCCGCGGTCGAGGCCGGGGAAAAACTGGGATTTTTGCCTGGCGACATGTATGCCAAGGTCAATCCCTACCTGCGGCCGATGTACGACGCGTTGTACGACATGATGGAAATGGACCACGCCAACCGTTTGCTCGAACGCGGGGAAATCGAGGTGGCGCCGCTCGCGTACATGCGAGGCCGTACCTTGAATGACGCGTTCATCATCTTGGACGAAGCGCAGAACGTCACCCCCGAACAGATGAAAATGTTTCTGACCCGCCTGGGGTTTCGCTCCAAAGCCGTCATCACGGGAGACATCACGCAGGTGGATCTGCCGACCAACAGTCCGTCGGGCTTGATCGAGATCCAGTCCGTTGTCCGCGACATTCCCGGCATCAGTTTTGTGTATTTCGACGAGAGCGACGTGGTGCGCCACCGCCTGGTCCAAGAGATCATCAAGGCCTACGAACGGTACGAGGGGAAGCGGGCGTCCCGTCGCAAGCGGTGACGTTCGCCAGCCGCAGACCCTTCCGAGCGTCATGATCCAGGTCGCAGTGTCCAACCGCCAGCGCGCGGTGAGGGTGAGCACCGCGCGCGTCAAACGAAACGCGCGCCGGGTTCTGTTGGAAATGGGGTTTGTGAAAGCCGAACTCAGCCTCGCATTCGTGGACGACGGCGAGATGCGATTGCTGAATGCCACGTACCGGCGCGCAAACGAGGCTACCGACGTGTTGGCTTTTGCCATGGGTGAAGGCCGCTTCAGCAGTGTCAACCCGCATGTGTTGGGCGACGTGGTGATCTCGACCGAAACCGCGGCGTTTCAAGCCAAACAAGGCGGCCGGAATCTGTCCGAAGAACTGGACGTGCTGTTGGTACACGGCATTCTCCATCTGATCGGCTATGACCACGAACGGTCGCCCTCGGAAGCGCGCGTCATGCGCGCCAAGGAGGAAAGCTTGCGCCGCCTGCTCGGGTCGCTGGGGTAATACATGTCGATGTGGGATCGGATCGTCGCCGGCCTGGCCAAGAGTCGCCGCGCATTGGCCGAGGGATTTCACGGCGCGATAGGCGCGTCTCCTCGTGGCCAGGCCGTGTCGTTCGACGACTTGGAGGCCGCCATGATCCAGGCCGACATCGGCGTGCGCACGACCGGCCGTCTTTTGGCGGACCTCAAACGATCGGGTGAGGTCGACGAAAAAGCGGTTCGACATCGTCTTCAGACGCTGATCGCCGCATCGCTTCAGTCTGGAATACACGGGCGGCCGCCTGAGGGCCGCCCGTTCGTGGTGATGGCCGTGGGCGTCAACGGCGTGGGAAAAACCACCACCGTCGCGAAGTTGGCGGCCCGCGCCCGAGGCGAGGGCCAGTCCGTGTTGCTTGCGGCATGCGATACGTTCCGGGCCGCCGCGATCGAACAACTAAGGATCTGGGGTGACCGGTTGGGCGTCGAGGTCATTCATCAGCAGCCGGGTTCGGACCCCGCGGCCGTGGCGTTCGATGCCGTAACCGCGGCCAAGGCCCGCGGGATCGACGTGGTCTTCATCGACAGTGCCGGACGGTTGCACACCAAACACTCCCTCATGGACGAGTTGGTCAAAATCAAACGGGTCATCGCCAAGGCTCACCCGGACGCGCCCCACGAGGTGTTGCTGGTACTCGATGCCACCGTCGGACAGAATGGCCTGTCCCAAGCACGCGCGTTTCACGCGGCGCTTGGCGTCACGGGGATTGTGGTCACCAAGGTGGATGGCACCCCGAAGGGCGGAATTGTCTTGGCAGTGGTCGACGAACTCGGCGTGCCGGTCAAGTGGCTGGGACTTGGTGAAACCGCGGATGCGCTCGTTCCCTTCGACGCCGACGCGTTCGCTGAAGGCTTGGTCGGGACAACCGCCTAATCTCGGACTGCACGCCGATCGACGGTCGGTGATGATCAGGGTCAGGATCCTATCGATCGGGCTTTCCATAGCGTTCTAAAAACTCGCGACGAAAGTCTCGTTCCTTCTCCGGGTCGAGACGAATGAATCCATCCGGATAACGTAAATCGGCGGTCATGCGATTGTAGATATCGATTTCATCGTACCGATTCAGCGCTTCTCCGGCCAGATACTCCAGCCGCAGATTTCGGTCGAGATTCGGTTGATACCCTTTCAGCCATCCCGCAACATCCTCTCGTCGCCCTGCATAGGCGCGCAAGAGATCGATGGGTGATGTGATGTTCACATCGGCCAGCGACTGACGGATCTCATCGTGGAGATTGAACTGCTTCTGCAGCTCGCGCGCGTCGATTACCATGGGCTCAGCATGTCCGAGCAGCGTCACGTCATAACCCTTAAGAGCAATCTCACTATTCCAGATACTGCCGTAAGGAAACACGCCCAGGAACGTGCCGATCTGGCTCTTCACCGCCGCTGGACTGGTTTCGTATAAGGGAACCCACTGGGAAATGAATCCACCGGGATTCAGATGCGCCCGACATAGCTGAAAGAATTCTCGTGTATAAAGCGCCGCCGCCCCCTTTGTCCACGGGTGAATCGGATCCGTTGTAATCAGGTCGAAGGAGTCCTTGGTGGTCGTGATGTAATGACGGGCATCGTCGTAGATGACTTGAGTACGGGGGTCATTCAGTACATCGTAGTTCTCGTCTGTGAAATACACGCCCGAGGCGGCGGTGACGTCGGGTTCGATTTCAACGATGACGATGCGTTCAATGTTCGGATAACGAGTGAAGACGCCGGCAGTGACCCCGGCGCCAAACCCCATGATCAGTACGGATTTGGGATCGGGGTGTAACATCGCTGGAATATGTCCGAGCATACGTTGCAGCCGCATATCTTCGGGCCAGGTCGAGGCCTCGGTCTTGCCGTTGATATGGAAGCTTCGGTATCCATCCCCCTTGGTTTTCGACACGGCGATGGATGCATACCGGCCTTCGCTCGTATGGAGGTATTCGGCCGGCTCATCCCATCGATGGACCTCCCGGCCGAACGCGATCATTCCGGGGCGGATTTCCGGTATGACGGACCCCGCAATGACACTGACGATCAGGGCCGCTGTGGCGATGACGACACGACTCGTACCGTCACGCCGAATCGTGCTGCTGGATGGAGGCGGCGGTGCTACCCTCTTCGTCCAGGAGGTTTTCAGCATCAGAAACGCCGCCAGGCCGGCGCAAAATGTCAGCAACCACTGGGCCTGACGAGTTCCCATCAGTGCGATGATCGCCACACTGAACCCCAGCGCACCCAGAATGGCTCCGATCGTGTTGGCTGCATACAGATGTCCGACCAGCTTGCCGGGATCACGGTGGTTGTGCCCGGCGGCGGCCACGGCGAGCGGAAAACTCGCTCCCCAGAATAGGGTAGCCGGAGCCAGCGCGACCGTGACGCGTAACAGATCATCCAGGCAACGCTGGAGCCAGGTGTCGGTTGATGCGATGAAGTGCACGTGGGGTATCACGGACGTGATGGCGTACGCCGCGTAGGGAATACTCAGCACCAACATCACCTGGCAGAGAGCGAGCAGCTGTGCAGGGTGCTTCGCCTTGCGGCACCCGTATGATCCCAGCGTACTGCCCGCGCCGAGCCCTGCCAGGAATACCGTCAGGATCACGGAGAAGGTATACACGGTGGTTCCAAGGAGCAGTGACAGGGTCCGTGTCCAGACGACTTGCGCACCGAGCGCGGTCAGGCCGGACAGCCCGATCACCAGATGGACCGTTGATACGGAGAAAGGGGGGTCGGCCCGGTCACCCGCATCTCCAGGGGCGTGTTGATAACGACCTGCAAGCGTATAGCTGGCGATCGCGATCCCCACGTTCAGAGTCACGGCCACCCACGTCGCAGCGTAGACGTCATAGGTCCTCAACAGATACAACCCAGCCAGCGCGGTCCCAATCACGGCGCCGACGATGTTGGCGCTATAAAACAGACCGAGACGTGAATAACCAACGGAGGTCAACTGCATCCACCGCGAAATGGCCGGCAAGGTCGCACCCATCAGGATAGTGGGAGGTAACAGGAGAACCGCACACACCAGGCTGCGCAACGCGATGCCATCGGCGCCATATCCGGCGGATGCCACATACACCTGTGTGACAACCGGGAGGGCTAGGGGAATGACGACTCCGCACAACGCGATGCACAACTCGATCAACGCGTAGACCTTCAATGGGTGATGGCCGACAGAAATAGCCCGGTGGTACCACACACTGCCGATACACAGTCCGCCCATGAACGAAGCGAGGAGGATGCCTAGCGAGAGCGTCGAAGAGCCGATGGTGAAGCGCAGGAGATGAAACCACACGACTTCGTAGATCAACGCCGCGGCGCCACTGGCGACAAACAGGGCCAGTAAAAGCAGTAGCACGCGCGGATTCTCTGAAGCCTCGGGTTGCGAGCGACGCACCACGGTGAGATGGGATGGTCGAGCGGACCCGGCGTGGCGGCCTGCCGATACCGATGAGACGTGAGGACGTGCTTTGTGCCGTGAAGCCACCGTTACCTACAGGGTCGAGTTTCTTAAATGACAGGGTGAGCCAAGTGGATTCACTGTGCCTCGTGCGACACAACCAGTATATCTCACGTTTATGAGTAGGGAAGGCCGTGCGGGGGCTTACGGAGTAGTGCCGAAGTACGGTTCTAGGCTCACCCGCCACTCAGCGCTTGGACCAGCTGCACCACGTCGGTCGGGCCAAGCGGGTGCGTCAGCTCGAACACCTGCTCGCCGTTGACGAAGAACCGCATGTGCGCCCGTATCTTGTCCTGCTCGTCGATCACGCGGAATCGCAGGCCGGGGTATTGACGGTCGAGGTCGGCAAGCAGTTCGGCGAGTGTCGTGCCGATGGCTTCGACCTCGTGCACGGTGGTATAGGAGAGCAGCGGGCTGGGAATGAGCACCCTCATGGCCTCAGCCTCGATGCAACGGTATTCTCATCGTACTTCCGCGGTTTCCACGGCATAAATTTCGGGAAGGTGCCGCGCGATACACGTCCACCGGCTGCCTTCGTCGCGGCTCGTCCATACCTCGCCGCTCGTTTGTCATGGCCTGACGTTTCACCGTCCACCAGGCCTGGCTCTTGGGCAGGCCGGAATCAAGGCGCTGCCACGTCTTTCCGCCATTGTGCGTGACGTAGGCGCTGGGAATGCCGTCCGGGCTCGTGCGCGGCCAGACGGTCTGTCCGTCCATGGGGAACACCCACACCGTGTCCGCGTCGCGTGGGTGCACCACCACCGGAAACCCGATGTCGCCGACCCGTTTCGGCATGTTCTTCCCGATCCGCGTCCACTGGTTCGACGGCCGATCGAGTCGGTAAATGCCGCAGTGATTCTGTTGGTACAACCGGTCCGGGTTGCTCGGACAGAGCCGGACGCAATGGGGGTCGTGGAACGCGATATTGGCCGCATCGAACCCTTCGATCACTTCCATCCCCTTCATGATGGGAGACCAGGTTCGGCCACGGTCGACTGATTCGTGTACGCCGCCGCTCGACATGGCGAAATAAAGGTGGGCGGGATCGCGCGGGTCGACGATAATCGAGTGCATTGTCGGTCCATCCGGAGTGCCGCCTTGCTCGTCGCCCATCCATGCCCGGTATTGCATATTGTCATTCAGGCCCGGCAATGGCTCCCACGTGACGCCGCCGTCGTCGGAACGGAAGAGGCCCTGCGGCGAAGTGCCCGCGTACCACACGTTCGGCTCGTTCGCGTGGCGCGGCGTGAGCCAAAATGTGTGATCGACCGTGCGGCCCTTTTCGCCCTCGGGGACTTTCGGGAACGCGGGTGGGCGCGCCGCTTCTTTCCAGGTGCGGCCGAGATCCGTGGAGCGAAAGACGGTTGGACCGAGGTGACCGGTTTTCGCCGCGGCCAGGAGTGTTCGTCCGTCCCGCGGGTCGAGCACGACGTGATTGATGATGTGCCCGAGGAAGTGCGGCCCGTCGGCGCGCCAGGTCCGTCGTGCGGTATCGCCGTGATACAGCCACGCGCCCTTGCGTGTGGCGACCAAGACCAGCACCCGACGCGCCGGGCGTGTGGGTGGGGCGCTCTTAGCACGAGCCTTCGGTTTTGGTTTTCGAGTGACGGTCTTCTGAGGTGTACGTGCCATGTTCTCTCTCCTTGTAGGTCTCACTCCGCAAACCGATCGAACCGGCGCTAACCTCGTAGCGGAAGGAGCGCTCTCAGCCGGTCGTCCCGAAGGTACAACCCTCCCCACACCAACACGCCAAGAATGATCGGCATGAAGAATGGCTCGCCGATACGCAGGTGGGTGGCGGTTGCGCCGCCAAGATAGCCTGTCAGCAAAATCGCGCCGAGAACGGAGGTGCGCGGAATCAGATAGACGACGACACAGGCGAGTTCGATGACCCCGAGCCCGAGAGCGAGGCTCCCAGAATATCCCAAGTGAACGAATCCCTCCACCACAGCAGCCGGCTGCATCAGTTTCATGGCGCCGCTGAAGAGCAGCATCAGCACCGGCAGGGCGCTCATGATGTATCCGGCCCAGAGCATTTTCTTCGTGTGCGTACCCAATGTAGGAGGATGTGTTCTTTCTATCATCTGTTCTCCTTTTCAGATCTTCACCAGGGCTTGCGTTCCGACGTTACGTTTCAGCAACGGTCTTCAGGTTGCTTAGACCCGCCTCGAAGTCCTTGCCGACCATGCTGTCCATACTGAAAAATAAACACATGACCTTCGACATGTAGGGCATGGGGCCGTGTATGGCCCACGTGACGTTCGTGGCATCGCCCTGGGGATCCAGCGTGAACTCAACGATGTTGTGGGCTTCGAATGGCTTGACGAAGTCGAGTTTCATCATGACTTGGGAGGGAGGAGACGACTCCGTGATCTCCATGCGCCCTTTGCCCACGTTTTTGTCGCCGTCCCACTCATACGCGGCGCCTCTGCCGCTTTCCGAGCCGCTGAATGTCCTCTTCATCGCAGGGTCCTTTTTCTCGTAGGGTGACCAGGACCCGAAACTGTGGAGGTCGTTGATAAGCGGAAAAATTTTCTCTGGCGGGGCGTTAATGCTCGCCGAGCGCTGGACTCGGAACGTGTCCGGCGTGGTCGCGGCGTAGATGAGCACTGAGGCGTGGGCGATCGCCTCGGTAGTCAGGCCGCACACCTCGCGTAGCGTGAGGGCTACCTGTGCATCCGGCGACAGGGCCGGGTGGCAGCAGGTGAAGATGAGGCGCAGCCGGTCGTCCTCAACGCACTCATCCTCCCATGCCGCGGGGTCGGGGATCGCGTCGTCGACCGGCTCAGGAACATCGTCCAGCGACTCGAGCCGCGCGCGTCGGCGGATGGCATCGATGGCCTTGAACCGTCCGGCCGACACCAGCCACGCCCGTGGATTGGCGGGGACACCGTCGCGCGGCCACTGCCCCAGCGTGGTCCGGAACGCCTCGTGCAGCGCTTCCTCCGCGACGTCGAAGTCGCCGAGCAGACGGATCAGCGTGGCGAGCACGCGTCGCGACTCGGCGCGGTAGAGGTCGTCCACCATCTCGCGCACGCGTTCTGGTGCCTCATTGCTCATGAGTAGCGCTCCGGCGGCTCGGGCTGCCTAGCTGTTCGCCAAGGTCAATTGCCACGACACGCCAAATCTATCTTGTCCGTGAGGCGGCCACGATTCCGTGGACAATGAGTCAAGCACGTCATGGGCCTCGTACGTCATACACGAGAGATACCCGAGCGCGGGCGACTCCACTGGCGATTGTAAAACAGCTCGATGTCGTCAAACAATACAGCGCGCGGGTCACGTCCTAAATGTGTGTTGAGGGTTGCAAAATTAATCCAAACGTGACAAATAACCCACTATGTTGGAATGGGCTGGGGTGGAAGCATGGCTTAAGCGAGAAGGGGCTACCTTGCTCAAAGCCCCTTTGACATTTATTGGCGCGGTCGCCATCGGTGCTGCCGCAGGTTTTTGGGGTCAGGGGCTCATTCTTGAGGAACGGATGACGAACCTCAAAGAGGAATTGCAATTTGTGCAGCAGCGAGCCGGGATTGTTCCGTCAGAAAATAAATATGAAAATTTCACTAACTCAGAACTGAGGCCGATGGCCACTGACCGCTTAGTGAAATTTCGAGATTTTATCAGACAATTGACTGTCGCCTATGATCGACTCTATGTACAGCATCCAACACGACCAGGAATTCCACAAAATCCAGCCGACATAACTGAGCGAGAATTTAACAACAAATTCCTGGAAACCGGAATGCAATTCCAGGATATATATGACAGAACAT
Organism: uncultured Nitrospirota bacterium; assembly: GCA_964570625.1. GTDB lineage: Bacteria > Nitrospirota > Nitrospiria > 2-01-FULL-66-17 > 2-01-FULL-66-17 > JBFLXB01. Next base: position 50,716 of record CAZMYW010000011.1, read on the forward strand.
TGAAAATTGATCTTATTTTAATAAAACAGGCCATGCAGAAGCGAACTTCATCTGGTGCTAGTGCAATGTCAGAGGATCGCTATCAACACACCAACATGAATACTTTCGTGCTGAGAGATTTGGCAGACGATTTCGAGCGTCTGCTGAAAAATCTCCCCTAGGCTGTTTTTACCAAATCCCCGAACGTCCAAATCCTGTCAGTAGTTGCTGACTCCATCGCGGGCGTTGCTAATTCGTCAGCAGCGATCAACACACATTTAGGACATCACCGGCGCGGGCGTGGTCGTGAAAGGTCCGCAGAAACACGCACTGGAGCAGCAAGAAAGAGTGCTCTGAGCCTAATTATTCCAGAGAGGCCCTAGGCGGGGATGAACGTGAGGGCGACGCCGTTGTTGCACCATCGACGCCCAGTGGGCGGAGGCCCGTCCTTGAAAACGTGCCCCTGATGGCCGCCGCAACGCGCGCAGTGATATTCGGTTCGCGGCAGGATGAGTGCGAAGTCGGTTTTGGTCTCTACCCGTCCGTCGATCGAGCGAAAGAAGCTCGGCCATCCGGTCTTGCTGTCATATTTCATGTCAGAGGTAAACAGCGGCAGGGCGCACGCGGCACAGACGTACTCGCCGTGTCTCGTTTCCCGGTTGAGTGGACTCGAAAACTTGGGCTCGGTCCCTTCATCGCGCAAGATACGGTACTGCTCCGGCGTCAGGAGCTTCTTCCATTCGTCCTTCGTCTTATGAATCTTCTCGATCGTCACCGAGGTGCCCTCACCGGCCCTCGAAACAGCTGATTTTCCAAAAGCCAGCAGGGTCAGTCCCAATACACCCCAACCAACCAAGAAATGTCGTCGTTCCATGATGATCCTCCCGTATGCTCGCGGGATAGGGTTCAATGAGGAGCGGTTCCCCAGAGTGTGGTGAGACGTGCGTCCCGCCCACACCGCGATCGGTAAAACTTGTAGCGGAACGGGTTCTTCCGATAATAGTCCTGGTGATACTCCTCGGCCGGATAGAACGAGACGGCCGGAGAAATGCCTGTCACAATCGGCTGAGTGAACCGCCCCGTCTCCTTCAGTTTCCGTCTGGAGTCCTCGGCCAGGTGTCGCTGTTCTTCGCTGTGATAGAAGACGGCGGATTGATACGTCGGGCCGCGATCACAGAATTGCCCTTCGGCTGACAGCGGATCAACATTCCGCCAGAAGACGTCCAGGAGCTGAGTGTAGCTGGTCTGAGCGGGATCGTAGACCACCTGAACTGCTTCAATGTGGCCGGTCGTTCCCTCGGACACCGCTTCATAACTCGGATTCGGCGTGTGCCCACCCGTGTAGCCCGAGGTTGTTGAGCGCACCCCTGGCAGAATATCGAATGGCTGCTCCATGCACCAGAAGCATCCCCCGGCGAACGTCGCGGTGGCGAGGTTTTTTGGGGCAGCGGGGATGGCGGGAGCGCTCCCGGCAAGAGCCCCCTCAGGTGACCGATACCCAAAGAGCGCGAGTGCGATCGTAGTGACCGTTACACCCAGAAAAAATCTCATGGCGAACCTCCTCACGTGAAAGCCCGGCTTGGACCGATGTTCCCCATCGATCGAGTCAGCAGAGCTCGGCGATCCAGTTTGCCGTCGTGCAATATTGTATTGAGAAGGTACCAGCCGTTGCTAACGGTTCGATGAAGGATTCTTGACAGTCTGATGAAGTTTATAGAGGGGTCGTTAGGCGTGTTGCGCCCGGCACCTCACTAGGGATGGTTTCCGGGACTTGTTGCCGGAGCTTGACGAATGTTTTACCCGCGAGGCGGGGGGGGGTGTTCGTAGACCACGGCTTGGTTCTTCCCGCGGCGCTTGGCCTCGTACAAGGCTTGATCCGCGTGGCGCAGGAGGTCGTCGAGGGCTTGGGCGTCGTCGGGAAAGCTGGCCACGCCGAGGCTCATGGTCAGGTGGACGGTGTCGCCTTTGGTCGAAAGGATCGGCGTGCGGGCCACGGCCTGGCCGATACGATTGGCCATGGTGCGGGCGGCTTTTTTGGAAGTCTGCGGCAGGATGACGGTGAATTCCTCGCCGCCGTAGCGCGCGGCCACGTCGATGGCGCGGATGGAGCCGCGGACCGCGCGTGTGATGTTCACCAGCGCTTCGTCGCCGACCAGGTGCCCGTGGGTGTCGTTCAGGCGCTTGAAGTCGTCGATGTCCATCATGATCAGCGAGAACGGCAGCTTGTGACGTTTGAACCGTTCGATCTCCTCGGCCAAGCGTTCTTGAAAGTACCGCCGATTCAGGAGTCCGGTCAGGGAATCCGTGATCGAAATGCGTTTGAGCTCTTCGGAGCGGTGGTAGTACTCCGAGCGCTGGACCGCCACGGTGGTATAGGCGGCAATGGAGGTCAGCAGGTCCAGGTCGTCCGGCGTAAACGGCTCGCCGCCCGCCTTGTCGGCCACGTTGAGCACGCCGATGGTTTGGCCGTTCGTGCGCAGCGGCAGGCTGATGAACGAGCGCGTGCGGTAGCGCGGGCGTTTTTCCCTGAGCACCCGGACGTCGGTTTCCAGGTCAGATACCAGCAGCGGTTTGCTCTCGGCGAACACCATGCCGGAGATGCCTTCCCCGGGACGGACGCGCAGGCTTTCCACGATCTTGGGGTTGAGTCCCTTGATGGCTTGAACGACGAGTTCGTTGCTGGTTTCGTCCAGCAGCATGACCGACCCTTGCTCCGCAGCGACGTATTCGGTCGAGCGGTCGAGGATTACCTGAAACAGGTCGTTGACCGCGAGCGTGGAGACCGAGTGGCGCATGAGGTCGGTGAGCGACACTAGGCCTTGTTGGCGGCCCTTGGCCTGGGACCGCAGACGGTCGTTTTCAAGGATGACCGCGAACAATTCGGAAAACGCGCCCAGGATTTTCACGTCCTCCGCCGCTAGCGTGGTGTCGAGGATCGCCAGGGCCATGTGCCCGTCTTTGGCCAGCGGGAACAGGTGGACCGACTTGACGTCGGCCGGAAACCCGGCCTGCAGAACCTCCAACTGGACCTCGCTGGTTACGTAGGATAGTGTCTCGCGAAACCGTGCCCATAGGCCTTTCTGCCGCGGGGCGGTATAACGACGGAGTACCTCGCGTTTCACGCCGAACCCGTCGAGCACCTCGTACAGTTCCCCCCGCGCGTCCACCGCCAGGATCAGCGCGGTATTCGCGTTGAACAGGACGCCCACGGTGCTGAGCACCAGGCGAAAGAGCGACGCGGGATCGAGCTGGTTGCGCAGCTCGGCGCCGATCGAAAACAGGGTCATGAGCCGCGCCGCTGTCGCCTCTTGGCGTTGCCGTGAGGTGAGGCTGCGGACCAGCGAGCGCGCGATCGTGTCCACCAGCGCGGCGGCGGATTCCAGAAACGGGGGTTCTTTGAACTGGATCTCTTTGACCAGGGTCAGCAACGTGTCCGGGTCGATGCCGTATCGTTTGGCGGTTTCGCGGAATGCGAAAAAGTCCTCGTACGTCGAGAACGCTTTGGCGCCCAGTAACACCATCTGCACGCCTTGTTCGTCGGTCACCGGGACGGTAAACGCGCGCAAGTTCGCGTGACAGGTGAACGCGGCGCCCCGTCCGGTGGCGAACGCCTGGGCGACCTGATGGCCGCAGTGCGCGTCGCATTGGGCGCGTTGGCCGTAGGTGTCCTGCAACATCCTGCAGATCGGGTTGTCGTGGCTGGGTTCGCAGACCGTGCGGTTGAGGTCCACGGTCCGGGAGGGGCCGTAGGTGAGCAGGGCGAGGCCCATGGCCTTGGCCAGGCCGTCTTGAAGGGGCTTCCACTGGGCAGACTTCAGCGACTCAGCATCCATACCGTATTTCGGGAGACGAGAACGTGTGGCGGGAACGCATCGTCAACGTTCATTAATACGCCCCGATTGCCCGCGAAGTCAAGCTCTGCCTTGATTTGCGGGCAGGGGAGGGTCGGTCGGATCACCCATGGTACAATGCCGCCATGGTGGATCGACCGCCCGCCGAAGGCAATCATTTCAAGCTGGTGTCAGACTTTGTCCCCAAGGGGGATCAGATTTCAGCGATCGACACCCTGGCCGAGCAGTTCCGCGCGGGTTCGCGCCATCAGGTTCTGCTGGGGGTGACCGGCTCGGGCAAGACCTTCACCATGGCCAATGTCATTGCGAAGCTGAACCGCCCGACCCTGGTCCTGGTCCACAACAAGACCCTGGCGGCTCAGCTCTACCACGAGTTCAAAACCTTCTTCCCCGAGAACGCGACGGGGTACTTCGTGAGCTACTACGACTACTACCAGCCCGAAGCCTACCTGCCGCAGACCGACACGTATATCGAGAAGGACACCAAGATCAACGACGCGATCGACCGCATGCGCCACGCGGCCACGAGTTCGTTGTTCGAGCGCAACGACGTGGTGATCGTCGCGTCGGTCTCCTGCATCTACGGGTTGGGATCGCCGGAAGCCTATCACGGGATGCTGATCCCGCTCGAAGCCGGCATGCGGATCAGCCGCGACGAGCTCCTGAGGCGTCTGGTCGATATCCAGTACGAACGCAACGACGTGGACTTTCACCGCGGGACGTTCCGGGTGCGGGGCGACGTGATCGACGTGTTCCCCGCGTCGGCCGAGGCGCACTCGGTGCGGATCGAACTGTGGGGGGATCAGATCGAAGCGCTCTCCGAGCTGGATCCGTTGACCGGCCGGGTCCTGCGCAAAATGACCAAAGCGCCTATTTACCCCGGCAGCCACTACGTGATTCCGCCGGACCGGCTGGACCGCGCGCTCGCCGGGATCGACACCGAGTTGGGAGAACGCATCGCCCACTTCAAACAGCGCGGCCAACTGATCGAGGCCCAACGCATCGAGCAGCGCACGCACTTCGACCTGGAGATGATCCGCGAGATCGGGTTTTGCCAGGGCATTGAAAACTACTCGCGCCACCTGTCGGGCCGCGCCCCGGGCGAGCCGCCGCCTACGCTGATCGACTACTTCCCGAAGGACTTCCTGCTCATCGTGGACGAAAGCCACGTGACGATTCCCCAGGTCGGCGGCATGTACGAAGGCGACCGCTCGCGCAAGAAGAACCTGGTGGAGTACGGCTTTCGCCTGCCCTCGGCGTTCGACAACCGTCCGCTCACGTTTACGGAGTTCGAACGGTTGCTGAACCAGATTCTGTACGTCTCGGCCACGCCGGCCCAACACGAGCTGGAGAAGGTGGGCCATCGGGTGGTCGAACAGCTCATCCGGCCCACGGGCTTGCTCGATCCCCAGATCGAAGTGCGACCGGCCACCGGCCAGGTGGACAACCTCCTCGGCGAAATCAAACAGCGGATCGACCGCCGCGAACGTGTGCTGGTGACCACGCTGACCAAACGTATGGCCGAGGACCTGACCGACTACTATCGGGATCTGGGGATTCGCGTTCGGTATCTGCACTCGGAAGTGGTGACGCTCGAACGGATGGAGATCATTCGCGAGTTGCGCCTGGGCAAGTTCGACGTGTTGGTGGGGATCAATCTGCTCCGCGAAGGGTTGGACATCCCCGAAGTCTCGTTGGTGGCTATTCTCGACGCGGACAAGGAAGGGTTCCTGCGCTCGCGCACCTCGCTGGTGCAGACCGCGGGCCGCGCCGCCCGCCATATCAACGGCCGCGTGATCATGTTCGCCGACCACGTGACGGGATCTATGCAATGGGCGCTCGACGAAACCGCGCGACGACGCACGACCCAGGAGGCCTACAACCGAGAGCACAACATCACGCCCGTCTCGATCCAGAAAGATATTCCGCGCACGCTCTACGAAGTCAGCGAGTCGGACTACGTGACGGTCCCCATCGCAGCGGAGCCCGCGGCCTCCTACGTGCCGGCGGATGAGTTGCCCGCGCTGCTCAAAACCCTCGAGCGCCAAATGAAAGACGCGGCGAAACGCTTGGATTTTGAAACCGCGGCGCAACTGCGGGATCGAATCGAGGCGTTGAAAGAGGCGGCGCTGGCCACGTAAGAGGAAGACAAATCCCCCCTTGCCCCCCTTTGTCAAAGGGGGGATTCGCCTTGAGCTCGCGTTACGGCTTGATCTTCGCCGGGTCCTGTTCAACCATCAAGTGCGCGTACGGCGTGCCGTCCCACATGATATAGACGCCGGACGGATTGGGTAACGTGGGCAGTCCGCTGGTCTTCGAGTCGAATGGCCACATCAGCATCCAATGCGGCGGTTCTTTCACCGCTTTCGCACCGGGTTCCGCCTTCATTAACACGGCGGCACCTTTTTCCCAGTGTTGTCCGCCGCGCCCCATGTAGGCGATTCCAGGCACGGTGTTGGCCGGCTTCGGCTCCTTGTTCATGAGGCTGCCGACCCACTGTCCGACGGCGGCGTCCATACACATCGGGTCCGGCGTGTCGGGGGTGTCGACCCACGGCATACAAGTAAAGCCATTTGAACCCTTCTTGGCTTCAACCATCTTTCCATCCGCCCCGGGGACGATGACGGCGGCGTCCTTCGAGATATGCGGTGGGGCGCCGCTGAGTGCGATCTTGATCAGCTCATCAGCGGATCGTTGTGCTCCCTTGTCCGCTGTGTGCGGCGCCTCGCCGGCCAGCGCAATCGACGAGAGCGCCATGACGGCCGCCGTGATCCCGAACCACCGAGTAACGTTCTTCATGAGTTCCTCCTGGTTGAGTGTCGAGCCAATGGCGTTGGCGCTGCTTCGCGACGGCCGCAACGTACTACAATGGGACAATTGGAATCAAGCGACCAGCCCGTTGTTGACATCGCGACACGATCTACGCCGAGGGCCAACGCCGGTACGTGAAAACGATTTCTCCGCACGCCCGCCGGTTTCTTGATCTCGGACGGTTCGTTACAGTACCAAGCCGCGCTTAGAAGTATGGCGAAAACAGTTTGGCGGCTGCGTCGCGCAGCCGTTCGGGCAGTGGCCGTCCGTCCAGTTCCGCGAGCGTGACTTCGCGGGATCGATCGCGGGCCGCGTCGAAGTGGCGGGTGAGTTCGTCGGACACCTCGCGATCGTAGATTTCCACGTTGAATTCGAAGTTGAGGCGAAGGCTGCGCGGGTCGAGGTTGGCCGAGCCCACCAGCGTGTACACGTCGTCCACGGCGAGCAGTTTGCTGTGCACGAACGGTCCGGGCTGGTCGTACACCCGGACCCCGTGTTGCAGCACTTCCCAGAGCATGGCCCGCATCGCCCATGCCACGTACGGCAGATTGTTGCGTTGAGGCAACACGATCTCGACGCGCACACCCCGGAGCGCGGCTGCGCTCAAGGCGGCCAGTAGCGCTCGATCCGGTATGAAATACGGGGTCATGATCCGGATGTGGGTTCGGGCCGCACCCAGCGCGCCCAAGACGATCCAGTACAGCGTTTCGAAATCCTCGTTCGGCCCCGCGCTGATGCCCCGGCAGAACGCGTGGTGGATGGGCGTGTTGATGCGGGCCGTTTCGACCGGGCGCGAGTCGCCGGTGGCAAAGCACCAGTCGCCGAGGAAAGCCTCGTCCAAGTGCGCCACCGACGGTCCCTCCATCCTGATCTGAAAGTCGATGACGCGCCGGGGGCCGCGCGCCGGGTCCCCCAGGTGGTGGTCGCCGATGTTCATGCCTCCGGCAAATCCCACCACGCCGTCGACCACCAGGAGTTTTCGGTGATTGCGGAGGTTAAGATGAAAGCCACGGCGTACCAGCGGGAGAAAACGCGCGACGCGGACCTTGCTCCGTCTGAGCGCTCGGCTCGGCCACGGAAAGGTATAGAGTTCCCCGACGCCGTCGATGAGCACGCGCACGTCCACGCCCCGTTCGGCCGCGGCCGCGAGCGCAGTGATGAACCGTTGGCCGACCGTATCGGTTCGAAAGATATAGGTGGAGAGGTACACACGCTCGCGCGCCGCGGCGATTGCCTCCCACATCGCGGGATACGCGGCCTCGCCGTTGTGCAGGACGCAGACCCGGTTGCCCCCCAGCAGCGGGAGCCCGGTGACGGTATTGCCGATGCGGATGATCGCGGCGATCGAATCGTGTTCGATCTGCGAGGCGCCGGTGTGGGGGAACCGGTGGGTTCCTGAGCGGTCAAACCGTCCGCTGGCGGTCCACCCGCGCGCGCGGGTCCGGATCCGGTTCACGCCCATCAACCAGTAGAGCGCGGCCCCGCCTCCCGGAACGATCAAACAGACGGCAACCCAGCCCCAGGCGGCCCTGGGGTCTCGTTTGTGGAGGAATGCGTGACCTGCGGACAGGATGCTGACGAGCGCGAGCAGGAGTTCGATCACGAGCGCCAGCATACGGGCCTTCCGACGCCCTTCACCAGGGAATCAGTTCGTGCGTACGGAAACCGTATACCGACCGAGCAACAAATTGGTGACCCAACCGAACACGGAGAGAAACAGCGCGACCCAGAGCCCGGTTGCGAACCCCGCGACATAGAACCCCGACACCAGCGTCGCCACCAGGAGAACCATCAAGGCGTTGATCACCAGCAGGAACAACCCCAGCGTGAACACGGTCAGGGGCAGCGTGAGCAAGATCAACACCGGCCGCACCACCGCATTGACCAGTCCCAACAGCAGGCCGGACACCCAGAGAGCGCCGACATTGTCGAACCGCATGCCGTCGAACACGTAGTCGGCCACCCACAGACCCAGCGTGTTCAGGGCCCAGAGGATCAGCAGACGCGGAATGGGGGACGATGCAGCGACCTCGTGATGCTGACTCAAGGAACGGTCCTCTGCCAACCGCACTGCGGTTGCCGGCTGCTCAAAAAGCTCCAACTGCCAGGCCGCAGGGAGGAGGAAACCGGAGCGTACTGGGTCGTACGTGAGGGCGAGTGGCGCCACGAAGAAGTGGCGCCAAGCCACGAGCGCCGCCACGAAGAAGTGGCGCCAAGCCACGAGCGCCGCCGGGACGGTGAGGCGGCCGGCACATGGTAATACAGCACGCAGCAGATGGGCTTTTTCAGCAGCCGGCTAATCCCGACGACCGAAGATTTTCGCGTTCTCGCGGGCATCTTCTTCCAAGAGGCGTCGCCAATCGCGCGGCTTACGCGGGGCGGCACGAAACTCTTTGAAGATCGTTTTGGCGAGCTCGACTCGATCCACGCCTTCCGGCGCGACCTGGATATCAATTTGGGCCATGGCGAGGTCAAAGTCCGTGTTCATCACGGTTTCAGGGTCCATGCCGTGCTCTTGGAGCGCCTGCCGAATCGCGCCCCCATCCACGCCGAACCGACGGCCTACGTCGTGGATATTGGCTGGCGCGTACCGCTTGTCCGAGGTGATGCCCAGATGGTAGGCGCAGAAGAGCTGAAACGGATCGATGGACGACGCCATCGAGGACTTCTGGCTGGATGGCGGGCGGCTGCTCCCACCGGCGTCGTAGCGGGGGCCACCGGGTTTCGGGCGGTGATGCGGCGGCCCGTGCCGCGGGGGGCCCCCGCGTCGCGGCGGTTTATTATACGGCGTCACCGCTGGCTGACTCTGTAGGCAGTCGTGTCTGTCATCGCGACAATCAATCCGACGCTAATGTACTCCGACGCGATCGCGATTTCCAGCATTTCCCGTTGATCCATCGAGATGCCCTTAAAATGCACAAGAAAATGGGGTGCATGATGCAATTTTATGTAGGGAGCGACCGAACCATATTTGTCTTGACGGATTTTAAGTCGATCTGCTATCGTCGCAGCACTTTTCCCGGTTTCGTTGACGGCGACTTGCCTTCAGATCAGCGGCCGAGCCGAATCGCCCGACAGAGCACCGCGACCCTTGCGGCTTCACCTCCTTCGGAAGAGGTTCCGATGAAGGGCAGTCAGGCTGTCTTAGTGGCGCTCACCCCATTCACATTATTGATCAGCAGTGGCTTCGTTTCTAGAGCCACCATACGTCCAACCTAATCACCGGAGGAGAGGAAATGTGGTACCGAGGCTTTCTTCTAGTACTGCTCGTGGCGGCGTCAGCATCGATTTCGTGTAGTAAGGACGACATTATTGCGGCAGCCGCAGGAGACCCAGATCCCGGAGGCATGGGCGTTCTTGGCGTTAGCTCTGCGGCAGTCGGCGCAGCCGTAGTGACAGGCCTCGTAAGCGCGACGGCCCAGGGCTCGAATAAGCCCGCGCCAGGAGGTGCCGTTATTGGAGTGTTCCCGAACAACAACCCTGTGGCGTGTACAGGCGGAAACATCGCGTTCACAGGGAACTTGATCACCGACTTTACGGCGACGATCAATACCTGCGTGTCTAACGGCTACACGCTCTCTACCCCCCCCGACCTCACTCCCGCCGACCCCACCGATGATTCGATTATCGGGACGATGGTGCTCACAACATGTGACGAGGATGGCGAATCCACCGACGTTCCCCAGTCGCTCAGCGCGGTGATCAATGCGACCGTTGTTGGCGGCGGACAAACTCTCAACATCACCAACCTTGATGTTGACGTCAGCAATCCCGTGTACTTCACAGGCACAGGAGGAACCTGCGCGCTTCTTTCGGCAGACATCACGATCAACAGCGGCAGCATGAGCGTCTCGGTCGCTGGCCAAACGGTGACTACGACGATACCGAGCGGTACCCTCAATGTGACCTTTGTTGATGGTCAAGGCACGACGACGCTGGATGTCAGCGGCGACGTCATCGTTAACGCTCCCTGCACGGGTGATGGAGGGTATGCGGTCACCGTTGAAACGACGGAAACGCTGGTCTTCACTGACGGAGAGATCGAGCCGAGCTCAGGCGTAATTACGGGCAACGGTGTACCAGTGGCCTTCGTGGGGGGAACCTTCCCAGAGATCTGCACCGGTTTCTAGTCGTAGGTTGATATCAGCTGTGTGATCTGGCATCCGCCCGGCCGAAATCTGATTCGGCCGGGCGGATTGCTTTCCGGCCTGCGGATTAAACCGTCCGCTGCCGTAGCGCTTCGTACAGCACGATCCCCGCAGCCACTGAGACATTCAGCGAGGACACACGCCCTTTCATCGGCACGCGGACCCGGAAGTCACAGGCCTTGAGTGTGGAGGATCGCAGCCCCTCGCCTTCGTGCCCAACCACGATCGCGAGCGGTGTGCGGTAGTCGATTTCCGTATAAACTGACTCGCCCGTGCCGTCCAACCCCACCAGCCAACACCCTGCGGTTTTCATCTGCTCCATGGCGCGGGCGAGATTTACGACCTGCGCCACCGGCAGGTAAGAAAGTGCGCCGGCCGAGGTTTTCATCGCCACGGCGGTCACGCCGGCTGAGCGGCGTTGGGGCAGGATCAACCCATGGGCGCCCACGGCCTCGGCGGTGCGTGCTATGGCGCCGAGGTTTCGCGGGTCCTCCACGCCGTCGAGCACCACCAGGAACGGGCCGCCGGGTTGCCGACCGGCGTTGGCGAGCACGTCCTCGAACGCGCGATACGCGCCTTCCGTGAGGTTGGCGATCACACCTTGGTGTTTGGGAGTTCCTGCCAAACGATCCAGGGCTTCGCGGGGTTCGTAGAGGATCGGGATATGGCGTTCACGCGCCGTGCGCTCGATCTCCGCGATCTCATTGCCGCGGCGGCCGCGCTGGATCAGGATCCGGCGGAAGGAGCGTCCGGCCTTGAGCCCTTCGAGCACGGCGTTGACGCCGAAGACGATCTCGTCACGCAGGGTGCTCACCGCTTGATGCGGGTGGTGCCGTCGGGCCGGTCCTCGATGATGACACCCGCATCGGCGAGTTGCTTGCGAATGACGTCCGCCGCAGCCCAATCGCGCCGCGCCCGCGCCGCATTGCGATCATCGACGAGTTTTGCGATCTCGGCGTCGGAGAGGCCGGACCGAGAGACTTCGAACGACACGGTATCGGCTGTCTGGACGATTTCGGTCACAGGTTCTTTGGAGGTTGCCGAGCGCCGTGTGGCTTGAAACTCCAAGCCCAAAACTTGGCCGAGCCTCCGTAGCGCCTGTTCAGCGCGTTCGGCGAGATGGAGGCTCATACCTCGGCCCAAAGCGCGGTTGAGGTCGGTGCGTGCTTGATGCAGGACGCCGATAGCTTGCGCGGTGTTTAGGTCGTCGTCCATGGCGGTGTTGAAATCGTCTTCGATCGTGTCGAGCACCGGACGGGCGATCTCGTTGCCCTCTCCGCGATCTGATTTCCCCTCGTGCTCTTGAAGCCGTCCCAGCAGGTCATAAAACCCGTCCAAGCCGGCCTTTGCACCGCGTAACGCCTCGTCGGAGAAGTCGATCGGGCTGCGGTAATGCGTACCCAAAAGCAGGTAGCGCAGGGCCTCTGCCGTCACGGGCCGCTCCCACGGCGACTTGTCCAGGATTTCGCGGATGGTAAAGAAGTTGCCCAAGGACTTGGACATCTTCTCCTCGTTGATGGTCACGAAGCCGTTGTGCATCCAACAATGCGAGAACTCCACGCCGGTGAAGCCTTCGGACTGCGCGATTTCGTTCTCGTGGTGCGGAAACGTGAGGTCCTGGCCGCCGCCGTGCAGGTCGATGGTCTGGCCCAAGTGCGCCATCGCCATGGCCGAACACTCGATGTGCCAGCCGGGGCGGCCCGGCCCCCAGGGGCTGTCCCACGCGGGCTCCCCGGGTTTGGAGGCTTTCCAGAGCGCGAAGTCCAGCGGGTCGTGTTTGCGTTCGTCCACTTCCACCCGCGCCCCCACCCGCAACTGGTCGAGCCGACGGCGCGAGAGTTTGCCGTAGGTCGGGAAACTCGTCACGCGGAAAAACACGTCGCCGCCCTGGACGTATGCCAGGTCTTTCTCCACGAGTCCCGTGATGATCGCAAGCATGTCCGCGATATGGTCCGTGGCTTTGGGTTCCACCGTGGCGCGCCGCACGCCCAGCGCGTCCATGTCGCGGTAGAATTCCGCGATGTACCGTTCGGCCACCTCGCGCCAGCCGATGCCGTCGCGTTGGGCGCGGGCGATGATCTTATCGTCGATGTCCGTGAAGTTTCTGACGTAGGTGACGATCAGCCCGCGCGACTCCAGGTAGCGGCGCAACACGTCGAACACGATTGCGCTGCGCGCATGACCGATATGGCACAGGTCGTACACCGTCACACCGCACACATACATACCCAGGTGGCGCGGCACGCGCGGGCGGAGCGGCGTTTTGGACCCGCTCAGCGTGTTGTACAGGCGCAAGGCGAGTTCGGGGCGCGGGGACGGACTCACGCGAGGCCTCCGCCGAACATCGCGGTCGGAAGCGTCACGGCATCCGGTCCCCATCCGTGCGTCCCGATCAAGGGCACAAAGGCGCAGTCGGTCAACACGCTGGAGTGCACCGCGCCCTGGCGCTTCACCAGCTTGACGAGCCGCTGGCCCTCGCGGTCTCCCACCGGGGCGACGAGCCGTCCGCTCTGCTTGAGCTGGTCGATCAGGGGTTGGGGAACGGCGGGCGCGCCGGCCGTGACCATGATGGCGTCGAACGGCCCTTCCTCCGGCCACCCAAAGGTGCCGTCGAATACTTTGATGACTATGTTGAACAGTTTGAGCCGGTCCAGCACCTCTCGCGCTCGATCCGCCAATGTTTTCACGCGTTCCACCGAATAGACGCGGGAGGCGAGGTGGGCCAAGACCGCGGCCTGGTACCCCGAGCCGGTGCCGATTTCCAACACCCGCTCGACGCCGGTCAGCTCCAGCGCCTGGGTCATGAGCGCGACCATGTAGGGCTGCGAGATGGTTTGGCGGTCGCCGATGGGCAAGGCGCGATCTTCGTACGCGCGGTCCGCGAGCGCGGATTCCACGAACAGGTGCCGGGGCACCGCACCCATTGCCGTAAGCACGCGCGGGTCTACGATGCCCCGCGCTTCCAGCTGCTCGGTCACCATGCGCTGTCTTGAGCGATCAACATCCACGGGAGGAGATCACGTCGCGCCCCCAGGGAAGCGCTGGTTTCGGTCCCGCTATCGCGTCCGCCGCGCCGCTGGCCGCGACAAGCGAGACTCCCAGGACGCGAGCGCGTCGAGCGCGGCGTGGTTGGTCAAATCGAGGTGCACGGGGCTGACTGAAATGTAGCCCGCTTGGATGGCGCCGAAGTCCGTGCCCTCATTTTCGGTCCCGAAGATCCGATTTCCGCCGATCCAGTAGTATTTGCGTCCCCGAGGGTCGAGATTTTCGATGATGTCGTTCGCGTCGTACGAACGGCGGCCCAGGCGCGTGATCTTGACGCCGCGGACGTCGCCGGGCTTCAAGTCCGGCACGTTCACGTTGAGCAATGTGTCGCGGGGCAGGCCCTGCGACAACACGGTTTCGGCAAGTTGCGCCGCGATGTCTGCGGCCGCATCGAACTGGAACGCCCCATCGCCCGACTGGGAGATCGCGATCGAGGGGATACCCAACAGCGTCCCCTCCATGGCTGCGGAGACCGTGCCCGAATACGTGACGTCGTCGGCCAAGTTCTCGCCCAGATTGATTCCGGATACGATCAGCGCGGGCCGCTCTTTGAGAATCGTGATGACGCCCAGGTTGATGCAGTCCGTGGGCGTGCCGCTGGTGCTGTAGATACCGTCCGCCAGCTGCGTGACGCGCAGGGGTTTGTGCAGCGTAATGGCATGGCTGGCCGCGTTGCGTTCGCCATCCGGCGCCACGACCGTGACCTCGCCGAGGCTGCGCAGCGCATCGGCGAGGCGTTTGAGCCCCGCGGAGTGCACGCCGTCATCGTTGGAAACGAGGATTTTAGGTTTGAAAGACATCAGGACAGACAATCAGGGCGTAGCCGCTGCTACGCCCTAACCCATAGAACTGAAACCTCTTCGAGCCTCGGCGCTGGAACCCGCGCCTACGTTCGGTTTCGCAAGCGAGAACCTGCACCGCGCCTGGTAAGGCGCAGAATACAAGTGCTTCTACTTACCGAACAGGTGGCTAAGCAATGGTCGGGACGACTGGATTTGAACCAGCGACCACTCGCACCCCAAGCGAGTGCGCTACCAGGCTGCGCTACGCCCCGAATCCCCCTGCGACTACGCTACGACCGACCGCGCCCCTGGTGTTCCGCGCCTGGTTTCGCGGACACGGGGCGGGGAGCACACGACTTGAGATCATCCAAGATCGACTGAAGCTGCCCGCGGATCTCGCCCAACAGCGCGCGTTTTTCCACCGGGTCCACCGGCGCACGACCGCGTATGCGTTTGCGCGCGCCGGCGATCGTGAACCCTTGCTCATAGAGCATGCGCTTGATCTGGAGCACGAGATCCACGTCTTTCTTGGTGTACACGCGCTGCCCGCCCGAACTTTTGCGGGGGCGCAGCGCGGGAAACTCGGTTTCCCAATAACGGAGCACATACGATTCGAGCCCGGTCAGCCGACTGACTTCACCGATCTTGTAAAACAACTTGTCGGCGGATGGATGGGCCACCCTTGGGGAGGTGTCGTGCGCCCCGCGGGTGACCGACGATGCCGACGAGCGATCCGGCGCGCTCATGGCGCGTCGACTTCGGCCTCGGCGGTTTCTTGCGGAATCGCCGAGGGGCCGTCGGCCTGCTGCGACTCGTTGACGTAGCGTTTGAACACCTGGCTGGGCCGGAACGTCACGACCTTGCGTGGGGTGATGCCGATCTCTTCGCCGGTCTTCGGGTTGCGGCCTTTTCGGGCCCGCTTGTGACGGACCACGAAGTTCCCGAAGCCCGCGATTTTCACGGTTTCGCCCTTCTGAAGCACGGCTTTGACCGAGTCGAGCATCAACTCCAAGATGTCGGACGCATCCTTCTTCGGGATGCCCAGCTTTTCGTACACTTCAGTCGCGATATCGGCCTTTCTCATGGCTCCCGCTCCAACGCCCTACGCTTCACGCCACGAACGCCTTCCGCTCCCGAAATTACGGCCCACCCTAACCAAACGAGGTCCTAAAGTCAAGGAAAATCAACTGGTTACTCGAAGCTGATCCTAGAGCCCTAGTGACGACGGTCAGGACCGAGTGTTGCTGCGCAGCAACCGGTACTCGATGCTGTCGACCAAGGCCTGCCAACTCGCCTCGATGAGGTTCGTGGAGACGCCCACCGTGCCCCATTTATGCTCGTGATCGCCCGACTCGATCAGCACCCGAACTCGCGACGCGGTGCCGTCTTGTCCGGACAACACCCGGACCTTGTAGTCCAACAATCGGATCTGACGAAGCTGCGGATAAAACCCTTCCAGCGCCTTGCGCAGCGCATGATCCAGCGCGTTGACCGGACCGGCTCCAACCGAGGCCGTGTGTTCGATGTCATTCCCCACGCGCAGCATGATCGTGGCCTCGCAGAGCGGCTCCTCGGCTTCGCGGCGTTTTTCCACGATCACGCGGAAGCCGATCAGGTCGAAGAACCGGCGGTGTGTGCCGAGCGCCTTGCGCATGAGCAGCTCGAATGAGCCGTCTGCGCCTTCGTACTGATAGCCCTGGCCTTCCAACTCCTTCAGCGTGGCGAGCAAGTCGTGCAGGCGCGGATCCGCCGCGGCGACGTTGATACCGTACTCGGTGGCTTTTTCCAGTAAACTGCCCCGTCCTGCGGCGTCCGACACCAGGATGCGGCGGCGGTTGCCCACCACCTCGGGCGGCACGTGTTCGTACGTCTGGGCCTTCTTGCGGACCGCGTGGACGTGTACGCCGCCTTTGTGCGCAAACGCGCTCTCGCCCACGTAGGGCTGGCGCTTGTTGGCGGGCAGGTTGGCGATCTCGCTGACGTATCGGGCGGCTTCGGTCAGGTGCGCGAGCTGCGCGTCGCTTACCACGGGCCGGCGTAACTTCAGTCGCAGATTTGGAATCAACGAACACAGGTTGGCGTTGCCGCAGCGCTCACCGAACCCGTTGATCGTGCCCTGCACCTGGATGACGCCTTGCTCCACCGCGACCAGGGAATTGGCCACCGCGAGTTCGGCGTCGTTGTGGGCGTGAATCCCCAACGGGACCGTGATGTGGCGGGCCACGGTCGCGACGAGGTCTTTGACTTCCCACGGCATGGTGCCGCCGTTGGTGTCGCATAAGGTGATGCGATCCGCGCCCTCGGCCTGGGCGCGTTCCAGCGTGGCCATCGCATACTCGGGGTTGGCTTTGTAGCCGTCAAAGAAGTGCTCGGCGTCGTAGACCACCATTTTGCGTTTGGATTTCAAATACCCCACCGAGTCGCCGATCAGTTCCAGATTTTTCTTGAGCGACACGCCCAGGGCCTCGGTCGCGTGCAGGTCCCAACTCTTCCCGAAGATCGTAATCACCGGCGTCTGCGCGTCCAGCAGCGCTTGCATCGACGGGTCTTTCTGGACGCGGTGTTTGGCCCGCCGCGTTGCTCCGAACGCCGCGATCTGGGCCTGCTTGAGCGACAATCGGCGAACTTGTTTGAAGAATTCCACGTCCTTGGGATTGGCACCCGGCCATCCGCCCTCAATGTACGGCACGCCCAGGTCGTCCAGCTTCTGAACGATCAGTAGCTTGTCTTCCACTGAAAACGAGATGTCCTCCGCCTGCGCCCCATCCCGCAGCGTGGTGTCGTAGAGTTCAATCACCGATTCGTTCCGCTTTTTCATTTTTCCACGCGTAGCGTGACCCCGTTCAGAAACGGGCCAGATGCAAGGCGCCGCGAGAACCGGAGCGCAGCGTACTGGGTCGTACGTGAGCACCGGAAGCACAGCGGCAACGCCGCAGATGACCGTTTATGGACGGGGTTCACCAAGGCCGAAGGCTTCGTGCAGAGAACGCACCGCCAACTCCACATACTTCGCATCCATCACGCACGAAATCTTGATCTCACTCGTCGAGATCATCATGATGTTGATCCCTTCGCGCGCCAGCGTGTCGAACATGGTGGCTGCCGCGCCGGAGTGGGAACGCATGCCCACGCCAACGATCGAAACCTTGGCAATGCCTTCAGAGAGTTCGACGTCGCGCGCCCCGATCTCTCGCGCCAAGGTCTTGACCAGCGCCACCGCCTTGGTCGCGTCGCCGCGCGGCACGGTAAATGAGATGTCGGTGAGGCCGTCCTGGCTGATATTCTGGATGATCATGTCGACCACGATATTTTCCTTCGCAATACCGCCGAAGAGGCGCGCCGCGATACCCGGCCGGTCGGGAACTCCGAGCAGGGTGATTTTGGCTTGATTGCGGTCGTAGGCGACCCCGGAGACCACGACCTGTTCCATCTCACGATCCTCCTTGGTCACAAGGGTTCCGGTCGGCGTGTCGGTGAAACTGGACAACACCCGCACCGGCACCTGATACTTCATCGCGAATTCGACCGAGCGGGCCTGTAACACCTTGGCCCCCAGACTCGCCATCTCCAGCATTTCTTCGTAGGAAATCTTATCGAGGCGCCGAGCCCCCGGCACGATACTGGGGTCGGTGGTATAGACCCCGTCCACGTCGGTGTAGATGTCGCACCGGTCGGCTTTGAGCGCGGCGGCCAGCGCGACGGCCGTGGTGTCGGACCCGCCTCGGCCCAGCGTGGTCACGTCCGATTTCTCATTGATGCCTTGGAACCCCGCCACCACCGGGATCACCCCCTCGGCCAGGGCCTCGCGGACGCGGTCGCCCGTCACGCTCTCGATGCGCGCTTTGGTATGCACGGCATCGGTGACGATACCGACCTGACGGCCGGTGAACGAGCGAGCCGGATATCCGCGTTCACGCAGCGCGATCGCGAGCAAGGCGATCGTGACCCGCTCCCCGGTGGACAACAACATGTCCAATTCGCGCTCGTCGGGGCTCGGACTCATGGCATGCGCGAGCGTCAGCAGTCGATCGGTGTCCCCGCTCATGGCGGAGAGCACCACCACCGCGTCGTCACCGGCCTTCTTGGTCCGGATCACGCGTTCCGCCACGGCGTGGATCCGTTCGGGACTGCCGACCGAGGTGCCGCCGTATTTTTGGACGATCAGGGCCATGCGGGTTACTTCAGAAAGTACTCCATTAACCGATGGCCCTCGCCGATCATCTTGCCGCCGGCTTTGGCCGCACTCTCGCTGAACGAAGTCACCGAACCGGCGGTGGCCGGCGCTGAGCCTCCGCGCTGGTGGAACACGTACGGAACCGGGTCCGCCGTATGCGAACGGGTCAACACCGGCGCCACATGATCGCACAATGCCAGGACGCGCAGGGCCGGCTCTCCGGCCGTGGCCGCGATGATCGGTCCGACGACGCGGGCGTCGAAATCCTCGATCGCGCGGATTTTGGCGTCCAGATCACCGTTGTGGCTGGCCTCATCCGGCGCTTCCACGTGCACCACGACGAGGTCGTGGGTCTTGAGCGCCTGGACCGCGGCGTCCACTTTGCCCTCGTAGTCCGTGTCCAGGTATCCGGTGGCGCCGGGCACGTGGATCACGTCGAATCCCACCGCCAGCGCGAGCCCTTTCATCACGTCCACCGCCGTGATCAACGCCCCGCGTTTGCCGAAGCGGTCCACAAACGGCGTGAGTTCCGCGGCTTTGCCCTGCCCCCAGATCCAGATGCCGTTGGCAGGCTTGAGTCCTTGTTCGATGCGCTCTGCGTTCAAGGGGTGGAGCGACAAGGCGGTCAGTGCGCTTTCCATCACCTTGCGCAACACGTCCGACCCGTCGCCTGTCGGCAAGCCACCCGTCACGGGTTTGCCCGCGAGGTCGTAGGGCGGCGTGCACACGACGCGCGACCGGCCACCGATCCAGACCATCAGATGCCGATAACTCACGCCCGCATAAAACTGCAAGATCTCGGTGGCGAACTGGCTGTTCAACTCCTGGATCAATTCGCGCGAGTCTTCCGAGCCGATGTGCCCCGCACTGGCGTCCTCCAAGACGACGTGAGGTCCCAGGCGATCGAGGTCATAACCGCGCTGATCGTCTTTGAGGGTGACCAGGTTGCAGCGAAACACCACGTCGTTTTTTCCCACGCTCACCCCGAGACTGGCGGCCTCAAGCGGGGAGCGCCCCAACTGGGGATATTTCTTCGGGTCGTACCCCAGAATCGCCAAGTTGGTGGCCTCGCTGGTGGGCGCGAGCCCTGGCGGCGTGGTGCGTACCAGGCCCACCTCCCCCTGACGGGCCAACAGGTCGAGGTGCGGCGTTTTCGCCGCGTCGAGCGGTGTCCGGTTGTTCAAGTGCGGAATGGGGAGGTCGGCCATACCGTCTGCGAGCAGGAGGAGGTACTTCATGAGTGGCCGTCGCCCTTTCCCTTGAAGACGGGATCACCATTGTTTCGCCGCCTGGATGGTGCCTGCGGTCTTATGACCATTCGCGCCCTTGGCGCGTTCAGGTTCATGGACAGGCTCCTCTAATACCCCAACACTTTGACGACATCTTCCAAATGCGCCTTGATCGTGGTGGGTTTCTGCGACACGCTGATCGCGATGTCGGGGTCTTTTAACCCATGGCCGGTGAGCGTACATACCACCACCTCCCCACCGCGGAAGTACCCGGCTTTGGCGAGTTTGATCACGCCCGCGACGGATGCCGCGCTCGCCGGTTCACAGAAGACACCCTCCAGCCCTGCGATCATCCGATAGGCTTCGATGATTTCCTCGTCGGTCACCAGGTCGATCTGCCCTTTCGACTCGGCCGCGGCCTCCACGGCCGATTTCCAACTCGCAGGGTTCCCGATACGGATTGCGGTCGCGATCGTGCGCGGCTTGTCCACCACATGTCCGAGCACGATCGGCGCCGCGCCCGCGGCCTGAAAGCCGACCATCCGCGGCAAGCGCTCGGCGCGACCTTTGGCATGATACTCCCGATACCCGCGCCAGTACGCCGTGATGTTGCCTGCGTTCCCCACCGGGAGCACGTGAACGTCGGGCGCGTCGCCCAACTGATCACACACCTCGAACGCCGCGGTTTTCTGGCCTTCCAGGCGAAACGGGTTGATCGAGTTCACGAGCGTGACCGGATACCGCTCCGCCACGCCTTTGACGATCGACAAAGCCTCGTCGAAGTTGCCTTCCACCTGGATCACGCGCGCGCGGTGGATCATGGCCTGCGCCAGTTTGCCCATCGCGATCTTGCCTTCCGGGATCAACACAAACACCCGCATACCGGCTCGGGCGCCGTAGGCCGCCGCGGACGCCGAGGTGTTGCCGGTGGACGCGCAGATCACCGCGTCGGCGCCCGCTTCGGCCGCCTTGGAAATCGCGAGCGTCATCCCACGGTCTTTGAACGAGCCGGTCGGATTCGCGCCCTCGAATTTCAGAAAGAGTCGCAACGCAGGCGTAATCGCCGCCGCGAGGTTTTTGGTCTCGATGAGCGGGGTGTTGCCCTCGTTGAGCGTGATGATCGGCGTCCGGTCGCTGACCGGCAACAGCTCGCGGTAGTGGGTGATGATGCCTTGCCAGCGGGGCACGTTAATCTCCCTCGCCTTCGACTCGGATGAGCACGGTTTTGTCGACCACGGACGGCAGCCGGTCGATTTCCGCCAGGGCGCGCCGCACGTCGCGCTCGAGCGCGCGGTGCGCCATCATCACCACCGGCACCGCTCCGCCGGCCTTGCGGCCTTTCTGGAGGACGGACGAGATGCTGATGTTGTATTTGCCCAACACGCCGGAGATGGCGGACAACACGCCGGGGTTGTCCACCACCGAGCAGCGCAGGTAGTACAGGCTGGAGATCTCTTCCATGGCCAGCAGGCGGAGCGGCCGCCGACCCGGACCGTCATACGAGGTCGGAGGCACTCGGCCCGCCGCGTCATGGCGGATGTTGCGGGCGATCGCGACCAGGTCGCTGACGACGGCGCTGGCGGTGGGCTGATCACCCGCACCCCGGCCGTAAAACAGGGTCTCGCCGACGTAGTCGCCGACCACGTAAATCGCGTTGAACACGCCGCCCACTTGGGCCAACAGATTCTCCTCCGGGATCATGGTGGGATGCACCCGTGCCTCGATCGCATCGTACTGCGACTTGGCGATCGCCAGGAGTTTGATCCGATACCCGAATTCGCGCGCGAATTCGATATCGAGCGGGGTGATGGCGGTGATGCCCTCGGTATAGATTTCTTTGAGGGTGACCGGCGTGCCGAACGCGAGGGACACCAGGATCGCGAGCTTGTTGGCCGAGTCGTGTCCCTCCACGTCGCTGGTCGGATCAGCCTCGGCGTACCCCGCCCGTTGCGCTTCCGCCAGGACGTCCGCAAACGCTTTGTGTTCGTCCGTCATCTTGGTGAGGATGAAGTTCGAAGTGCCGTTGATGATCCCGTAAATCGATTCGATCCGGTTGCCCGACAAGCCTTCTTTGAGCGCCCGAATGATGGGGATGCCGCCACCGACCGCCCCTTCGAACTCGAAGTCCACGTTGTGCGCCGCGGCCGCCGCAAACAGCTCCTCGCCGCAGGCCGCCAGCAGCGCCTTGTTGGCCGTGACCACGTGTTTGCCGCGCGCCATCGCGTCCAGAATGAAGCGTTTGGCGGGCTCGATGCCGCCGATCAACTCCACCACGATGTGGATGTCGGGGTGGGTGAGAACCTCGGCCGCGTCGGTCGTCAACACGCCGGGCGGAAGGGCGACGCCGCGATCGCGTCGAACGTCCACGTCCGCGACCTTGATCAGCTCCAACGGAAGTCCGATCCGGCGTCCCAACACCTCGCTGTTGCGCAGCAAGAGTTTGACCACGCCGGAGCCCACCGTGCCGAAGCCGAGAATACCGATGCCGACTCGGGATGTCATGAGAATAGGACGTGTGAAACAGTCACCGAAGGATGTCCGGCTCCGAGGCCGCGACGGGTCTACGCCTGACGGCGCATCACCCGCTTGAGACCCTGGATTGCCTGTCGTGTCCGATGTTCGTTTTCCACCAACGCGAACCGCACGCCGTCGTCACCGTACTCCCCGAACCCGATGCCCGGCGACACCGCCACTTTCGCCTCGGTGAGCAAGAGCTTTGAGAACTCCAGAGAACCCATGGCGCGAAACGGTTCGGGGATGGGCGCCCACACAAACATGGTCGCGCGCGGTTTCTCGATCGGCCAGCCGATGCGGTTGAGCCCGTTGACCAGCACGTCGCGGCGTTTGCGATAGGTTTCCACGATCTCCGCCACGCACTCCTGCGGGCCGTTGAGTGCCACCGTGGCGGCGATCTGGATGGGCTGAAAGACGCCGTAGTCCAGATAACTCTTGATCTTGCCGAGCGCGGCGACCATCTGCCGGTTGCCCACGCAGAATCCGATCCGCCAGCCCGGCATGTTGTAACTCTTGGACAGCGTAAAAAACTCCACACCCACGTTCTTCGCCCCCGGCACCTGCAAGAAACTCGGGGCATGGTACCCGTCGAACACCAGATCCGCGTAGGCCAGGTCGTGGACTACCAGGAGATTGTTTTCCGTGGCGAAGTCCACCACCTGCTTGAAAAACCCCAGATCCACCACGCGGGTGGTTGGGTTGTGGGGGAAGTTGATGATCAACATCTTGGGCCGCGGCCACGTTTGTTTGTACGCCGCGGTCATGTCTTCGAAGAAGTCGGAGTCGCTCCGCAGCGGAATGCTTTTGACCTGGCCGCCCGCGATGATCACGCTGTAAAAATGAATCGGGTAGGTGGGGCTGGGTGTCAGCACCACGTCCCCCGGTTCGACCATGGCGAGCGCGAGATGCGCGAGCCCTTCTTTGGAGCCGATGGTGACGATCACTTCGGTTTCAGGGTCAACGGTCACCTGGTAGTTGCGCTGATACCAGGCGGCCATGGCTTCGCGGAGCTTGGGAATGCCCTTGGAGAGCGAGTAGCGGTGGTTTTTCGGGTTGCGGACCGCCTCGATCAGCTTGTCTTGAATGTGTTTCGGAGTGGGCGTGTCCGGGTTACCCATCCCGAAGTCGAGGATATCTTCTCCGCGCCGCCTCGCCTCGGTCTTCATCGCAGTCACAATACTGAAGACATACGGCGGTAGGCGCGTGATGCGGGAAAACGAGTCCACCGGTCCCCTGAAACGGTCGTGTACGGCCGTGAGAAAGCGGCCGTCAGCCCCCATGGAAATGATGGGCCTCATGATACGGAAAGGCCCTGACTTTGTCAACAAACTCCGCGCTGTATGGCGGAGAAAGCCCTCATTTTTCGGGGGGTTCTGGAATCGGAGAATTATACCAGCAGAAGATGACGGACCCGGTAGTCGACGTGGATGACGGACCGTGTGCTGCGGGTTCGTTCCGGTGGCGATGCCCCGGCACGGAGACCCAACGCCGCGGCCGGTGATTCGTCAGGAGCGGATTCGCCGGGGAGATCGATATCGCTGGCGGTCGAGAGCAGTTGGCGGCAGCGTTGATGACCGAGTGCAGGGAGTTGTTGATTTCTCATGTGTCCCAGTGCAACAATGCCGCGCTATCAGCGTAGGAATTGTTCCTTCGAATGGCGCAACTGGGAGTCAAGCTCGATCACATTGCCACGCTCCGACAGGTTCGCGGAGGGGTGGAACCCAACGTGGCGGCAGCCGGGATTTTGGCGGAGCTGGGCGGAGCCGACTGGATCGTCGCGCATCTCCGGGAAGACCGGCGCCACATCCAGGATCGCGATCTCTACGCCTTACAGCATGTGGTGCCGTCTCGCCTGGCAGTGGAATTTTCGCTGGCGGATCGCATGCTCAAGCTCGCGCTCGAACTGCGTCCCGCTCGAGTCACCTTGGTGCCCGAGCAGCCGATGGAGCTGACCACGGAGGGCGGACTCGACCTGATCGGCAAACGCGAGGTGGTGGCCAACGCGGTCGCCACACTTGTGCAGGTGGGCATTCCGGTGACGCTCTTGATCCAACCCCTCGTCGATGACGTGAAGGCTTGCCATCGTCTGGGCCACCCGGGACTGTCGGTCGAACTCAATGCCACGCCGTACCGGTCCGCGAAGACTCCGGCCGACCGGCGATCGTGGGAAGATCAAATCGCCACCACCGCAAAACTCGCGTTTAAACTCGGGATGCCCGTGCAGATCGGCCACGGGTTGACCGGTGAGACCATCCGCGCGCTGTCCGCAGTTCCTGAGATCGCTCAGTTCAACGTGGGGCACGCGATGGTGGCGCGCGCCGCGCTGGTCGGGATCGAACAGGCGGTTCGGGAGATGAAAATGGCCGCGGCGCCCCGACGATGAGTCACCATCCCTGTTCCCGCCTCCGCGAGTTGACGTCATGAAAAGCCTCTGGTCGGATCGCGACGCGAGCGGGTTGGCCGGTCTGGATGCGCTGGTCTACACCTCGCGCCTGATCGGTGCGAGTCCGAACCTGGTGCTGTGGGGCGGGGGGAACTCCTCGGTCAAGGCGGTGGGCAAGGACCACGTCGGCCGAACCACCAGGGTTCTGTATATCAAGGGCAGCGGGTCGGACATGAAAACCATCACCGCGCAGCAATTTACGCCGTTGCGGTTGGATGATCTGTTGCCCCTGATGAACCGTCCGGCGATGACGGACGAGGAAATGGTGGCGTACCAGGCGAAGTCCACGCTGGAGCCCGCCGCGCCAAAACCTTCGATCGAAACGCTCCTCCACGCATTCATTCCGGCCGAACACATCTACCATACACACGCCGACGCGATGTGCACGCTGACCGACATTCCGAACAGCCAAGAGGTGATCCGCCGGATCTACGGCGACGACATCGTGGTGGTGCCCTATTTCCGCCCGGGCTTCCTATTGTCCAAACGCACGGGTGATGCGGTGCGCGCGTACCCGAAGGCGCGCGCCGTGATCCTGGACAAACACGGATTGATCACCTGGGGTGCAACCGCCAAGGCCGCGTACCTCGACACGGTCAAGTACGTGACCATGGCCGAGCGCTACATCGCGTCCAAGCAGCCGCGCCGTGTTCGTCGGGTTGCGGCGCTTCCGCGGGCGGCCGCGGCGCGGCGCCGCGACTCGGCGGCCGTCATCGCGCCCGTGCTGCGGGGCGAGGTCAGCCGAGCCAAACCCGTGGTCCTGTTGTACGACGACCGGCCCGAGGTGCTCGCATTCACCCAACGGATGGACCCCAAGGCCCTGACCGGGCCCTTCACTCCCGATCACCTGTTGTATACCAAGCCGTGGCCGCTGGCCCTGGACCACGCAGCGGCGCGCGATGAACGGTCGCTGCTCGCCGAACTCCCGAAGGCGCTGGAGCGGTATCGCGTGCGCTACGCGGAGTATTTCGCCAAATACAAGACGCCGGGCGTGACCATGGGTGACCCCAACCCACGGATCATCTTGGTCCCGAACGTAGGAATGTTCACCACCGGCAAGACCCGACGCGAGACCACGATCGCCCGCGATCTGTACCTGCACACCATGGGTGTGATTCAGTCCAGCGAAGCGCTGGGCGGGTACCGCCCCTTATCGCCGCGGGACCTGTGTGACTTCGAGTACTGGCCCATGGAGAACTACAAGCTCACGCTCGCGCCGCCGGAGAAAGGTCTGTCCCGACGCATCGCGCTGATCACCGGCGCGGCGGGGGGCATTGGCCGGGCGATTGCGGAACGCCTATTGGCCGAAGGCGCGGTGGTGGCGATGACCGACGTGGATCTCGATGCCACGCGCAAATTGGCGGAGGAGTACAGCCGGCGCTTCGGCGACGGCCACGCGGTGGCTCTTAAAATGGACGTCACCGACGAACGCTCGGTTCGCCGCGCGTTTGCGGAGACCGCGCTGACGTTCGGCGGGCTCGATATCTTCGTGTCCAACGCGGGGATCGCGCACTGCGCGCCGATCGACCGGCTCTCGAAGGCGGACTGGGAGCGGTCGGTGGCGGTCAACGCGACCGGCCACTTGCTCGCATCCCAGGAAGCGATTCGCATCATGCGCAGCCAGGGCCTGGGCGGCGCGATTGTGGTGATCTCCACCAAAAACGTGCTGTCGCCGGGGCAGGACTTCGGCGCGTACTCGGCGTCCAAGGCCGCGCAAGCCCAACTCGCGAAGATCATGGCGATTGAAAACGCCCGCCATGGCATCCGTGTCAACATGGTCAATCCCGACGGGGTGTTTTTGAACTCCGGCCTGTGGTCGCCGGAAATCCGTGCGGAGCGCGCGAAAGCACACGGGATTTCTATCGATCAAGTGGAAGACTTCTACGCGAAAAGGAATTTGCTCGGCGCGAAAATTCTTCCGCAAGACGTGGCCGAAGCTGTCCTCTTCTTCGCCTCCAACCGCGCGTCAAAGACCACGGGGGCTATCCTTCCAGTGGACGGCGGCGTCAAAGACGCCTTCCCGCGCTAGACGTCCAGCACGCGGCGCGCGCCCAGGAAGCGCGAGCGCCAATACTCTATTCCCAAACTCTGCACGTTGACGGCGCCTCCCGAGCTGGGGGCGTGGATGAATCGGCCGTCCCCCAGGTAGATCCCCAGGTGCAGGTCTACTTTCTTACGGTCGATCCGGAAATACACCAGATCACCGGGTTGAAGGTGACGGGACGAGAGGGGTTCACCTGACTGAATCTGCTCGAGCGACGTGCGCGGAAGCGATAGACCGATGGTCTTCCTGAAGACATACGCCACGTAGCCCGTGCAGTCGAACCCATCCGGCGTGGTCCCGCCGAACTTGTACGGCGTGCCGAGCAACGCCGTGGCCGTCTCAATCACCCGCTTGCGCACATCAGTGACGGGCCGCGGCGGAACCGCCATCAGCGCCTCGTAGTCGAGCCCAGGACGGCCCTTGGCTTCTTTCGGGAGCGGCGATGCTGAGCACGCGAAAAGCGACAGCCCAACAAGGGCGATCACAACCGGACGGAACATGCTCGGAAGATAGCAGAGGATTGCGACCTGACAAGCCCGTTGTGCTTGACTCGCTGAACGGATTTTCGGTACAGTACCGACCTTTAAGGGGCGCCCGATGGCCGAGGACGACGCGTTCCGCAAAGGACTTTCGATTGCGGCTCGGGTCGGCATGGAGATGGTGGCGGCCACGGTGGTGGGAGCGGGTTTGGGTTATGGGCTCGACCGCTGGCTGGGCACGGCCCCGTGGTTGTTGATCGTAGGCGTATTTTTGGGCGCGACCGCCGGCATTCTTGCGGTCTTTCGGATGGCTAAGAACCTGTAGGGATGGAAAATCCGCTTCACCATTTCGAGCTGCACCCGCTAATCCCACTGTCGCTGTTCGGGCTCGACATCTCTATCAACAAAGCGATCATCATGATGTGGATCGCCAGCGGTCTCGTTTTCCTCTTTTTCTACGTGGCGACGCAAGGACGCAGCTTGGTTCCGCGCCGCGTGCAGAGCATCGCCGAAGTGGCGGTGGAATTCTTGCGCGGCCTGGCGGTCGAGAATATGGGCCCGCTCGGCCACAAGTTTTTTCCCTTCATCGCCACGTTGTTCTTCTTCATCTTGTTTGCCAATCTGCTCGGTCTGATCCCCGGCTCGTACACCGTGACCAGCCAGTTGATGGTCACGGGCTTCTTCGCGCTGCTCGTGTATGGCATCAGTCTCGTCGTGGGGTTCGCGTTGCACGGCACGCACTTCTTGTCCATCCTCGCGCCGGCGGGCACGCCGGGCTGGCTGTTGCCGCTGATGGTGCCGATCGAAATTATCAGCCAGCTTGCGCGGCCCGTTACATTGGCGGTCCGGCTGTTCGCCAACATGACCGCGGGCCACATTATCCTGATCGTGCTCTTTTCGTTGATGATGTCCGCGCCGATCTATATCGGCTGGCTGCCGTTCGGCTTCACGGTGGCGATCTACGGGCTCGAAGTGTTCGTCGCGTTTATCCAGGCGTATATTTTCACGATTTTGGCGTGTGTGTATTTAGGGGATGCGGTCAAGTTACACTGACCGATCGTTCAACGAGGGCAAGGAGAAGAGAATGGATGCATCGGCAGCAGCGTTGTTGGGCATGGGGATCGCGGCGGCTGGATTCGGCGGCGCGGGGATCGGAATCGGATACATCTTCGGGAAAATGATCGAAGCCACGGCGCGTCAGCCCGCGGCAGAAGCCAGGGTCGGCAAATATATGTGGATCGGGTTCGCGCTGGTTGAAGCCATCGCTTTGTATGGCTTGGTCATCGCGTTCATCATCATGGGCCTCCGCGGTTAAGCCATGCCCCAGTTTGACACTCACTTTCTCACGCCGCTGCTGTTTTGGTCGGCGGTTTCGTTCGCGATCCTGCTGTTCTTGCTGAAGCGCTACGCGTTTCCCGCGATCACGGAGATGTTGGACGCGCGCGAGCGCACCATTGCGCAGAACCTGGCCAAAGCCGAGCAGGCGCGCAAGGATGCCGAACAGTTGCTGGCCGAGTACCAGATCAAGCTCAAGGCCGCGCAACAGGAGGCGACGGCATTGCTCGACCAGGCGCGTAAGCAGGCGCAGCAGGCCTCAGACGAAAACCAGCGCCGGGTCAAGGAAGAAACCGACCGCATGTTGGCGGCGGCGCGCGACGAGATGGCGCGGGAGCGCCTGCGCCTGACCAAAGAGTTGCGCGAACAGGCCGTGGATCTCGTGGTGGCCGCCACCGAACGCGTGATCAAGCGGAACCTGACCGACGCCGACGCCAAACGCCTGGTCAAAGACGCGATCGAGCAGTTGAATTAGCGCACGGGGGCGAGGCCCCGCGCCATGCCCCGCATCCGCGCCGTCCTCTTTGATCTCTGTGACACGCTCGTCCACTTTGACGCCGAGCGCCTGCCGCTTATCGAAATTGACAACCAACCCACGCGCTCAACCGCGCTCGCGATCCACCACGTGCTCGGTCCAGATACGCTGGTGACGTTCGAGGCGTTTTTTACGTGTTTGAAGACGGTCACCGCGGAGATCGCGGCGCAACGCGAGGCGGACCATCGAGAGGTGACGTCGCAGGAACGGTTTCGCCGGGTGCTGGAACGCCTCGGGCTGTCGACGTTACCGGGTGAGGCTTCGCGGTTGGTGGACGCGCACATGGCGCGCCTGGCTCACGCCTTGGTCACGCCGGAGCACCATCTCGACGTGTTGGAGACTCTCGCGGGTCAGTATCGACTCGGGATCATCACCAACTTCGACCACGCGCCCACCGTCCGCGATGTCCTCGTCCGGGATGGACTGGATCCCTACTTCGAGACCGTGGTGATCTCGAGTGAGATTGGGTGGCGCAAACCCCACCGGGCCCTGTTCGATGCCGCGACGACGCGGCTGGGGATCGCAGCGGAAGAGGCCGTATTCGTGGGTGACAACTTCGGGCTGGATGTGGTGGGTGCGCGCGACGCGGGGCTGGAAGCGATCTGGTACCGGCGCGGGACTCAGGACTCCCGCCAGGGAGACCACCGAGCGATCGCTGACCTCGCCGAGTTGCCGACGGTGCTGGAACGCTAAACCGGCGCCGTCTGCGAGGGATAGGCGTACCGAACCTCTTCCGTCTTGTCCACCGCCATCTGAACCAATCCCACGACGTCGAGCCGAGCCTCGGCCGCCTCCAGTTCATAGGGAGTGGAGGCCGTGGCGGGGTGCTTGGGTGTGAACAACGAGCAGCAGTCCTCGTCGGGCTGTATAGAAATGTCGTAGGTCCCGAGTGCCTGCGCTTGGTGAACGATTTCTTCCTTGTCCATCCCCACCAGTGGTCTCAAGATCGGCATCGTGGCGGCGGCGTCCACCGTCGTCATGTTCGGCAAGGTTTGAGACGCCACCTGCCCCAAGGCCTCGCCGGTGACGAGCGCCTGTGCACGAACCTTCCGGGCGAGTGCTTCGGCGATCCGCACCATGAGCCGACGGTACACGATGACGCGCAGAGGAGCCGGGACCGCCAGGACGACCTCGCGCTGCACCTCGCCGAAGGGCACCAGCAACAGGCGCGAAGCGTACTGGTATCGCGTGAGCAACTCGACGAGCTCTCGGGCCTTGTCCTGTGACGCACGCGACACGAAGGGGTGGCTGTGAAAATGCACGAACACCACGTAGGCCCCGCGCTTCATCATCCGGTACGCCGCCACCGGTGAATCGAGGCCGCCGGACATGAGGCACGCCACGCGCCCCGACACGCCGGCGGGCAAGCCGCCGGGCCCGGGAGTCCGATCGAAATACAGCAGAAATTCGCGGTCCAGGACCTCCACGTAAATCGTCAGCTCCGCGTCCTCCAGGTCAACCCGGGTATGGGTCAGGCGCTGCACCAGCGTACCCAGCTCAACGTTGATCTGGTTGGACGAGCGAGGGAACGCCTTGTTGCTTCGTCTGGCTGAGATACGGAACGAGGCGAAATCCTTGGCGGTCACCGCGTCCGTCACCGCCCGGATCAGCACGTCCATCTCCAGTGGAATCGAGCAAGTGATCGCGAAGTTGGCCACGCCGAAGGTGCGAGCGAGTCGGGCCCGGATGGCCCCCTCGTCGGCTCCGACCGGCAGGTCGATGAGAAACCGCGCGCCGGTCTGCGTGATCGCTCCAGCGCCGGTGCCGGCCAGGCCGCGCTGGAGATTGCTGATCAGCCGCCGGACGAAGTAGGCGCGGTTGCCTTTTTTGAGTGTCAGTTCGTGGTAGTGGACGAGCGCGTATCGCACCTCGGTACGATACCGGAGCGGAAGCGCGGATTCAAGACGAACGTCACTCAGTGTTGGGGCGGGACGGGCCGTGGGCTGTTCGGGTTCCCGGTCAGGCGACGGATGACCGACTCATTGGCCGGGGGAAACCGATAGGCGGCGAGTTCGGCTCCGTTGACCCACCGGACCTCAGCGCATCCCAACGGTCGGGGCGTGCCCGCTTTGAGTCGGCAGTGAAAAAAACTGATGTCGACCACCCCATGCGGGTAGGCATACACGACCCGATCGAGCGCCTCGGCGCGGTCGATCTCGATACCGACTTCCTCCTGCACCTCACGCGCGAGACACGCGAGAAGAGATTCTCCCTCCCGGCGTTTGCCGCCCGGGAACTCCCAGTAACCGCCCAAGACGACGTGGTCGGGTCGTCGGGCGATCAGAAATCGCCCGCGGTCTTCAATGACGGCTGCGGCGATCTCAACGGGTAGGGCGGGGTCGGCGGCCATCGGCGCCAAGTCGGCGGGTCGCGCGCCGATACGTCTTGCAGATCGGGCGCATCGTGCAGGTGGGGCAGGTCGGTTTCCGGGCGGTGCACACGATGGCGCCGAAGTCCATCAGGGCCTGGTTGAAATCATAACCCTTGCCGCGAGGGATTAGCGCTGCGGACAGGGCCCACAGCCGTGTCTTGTCCGCGCCGCGTTTGGGATCGACGGTGGGCAGAAACACGCGCGCGAGCACCCGCGCCACGTTGGTGTCCAGAATCGGCGCATCGATGCCGAACGCAAAACTGCGCACGGCACCCGCGGTGTAGCGTCCGATCCCCTTCATCGACAACAAGTCTTCTTCGGACGAGGGAATCGAACCACCGTAACGCGTGACAGTTTCCCGCGCGATACTGTGCAGGCGAACTGGGCGAACGTTGTACCCGAGCGGATACCACGTCTCTCGGACTTCATCGACCGGCGCATCGGCCAGGCGTTCTACAGTCGGATATCTCGTCAAAAACTCGTGATACTTCGGGATCACCCGTTCCACTTGGGTCTGCTGCAGCATGATCTCGGAGACCAGGATCTTATACGGGTCCTCGGTGTCTCGCCATGGCAGGTCGCGACCATGCCGGCGGTACCAAGCCAGCAGCCGCTTCTGAAACGCGCGCGCGGACCCCGGATCGAGGCGAGGCGTGTTGGAACGGGTCATCCGTGAGCGCTACAACGACGCCAGCAGTTTCTTGGCGTCGACGACGAATTCGCCGTCCGGTGCGATTTTGAGATAGGCCTCAAGATGTTTCTTGGCGTCTTGGGGTTTGCCCAGTTTGATCTGAGTCGCTCCCAACTGGTACTGCGCGGGGCTGAATCTCGGGTTGAGGGCCAAGGTTTCTTGAAACTCCTTCTCGGCGTCGGCCCATCGATTCTGTTGGCTGAAGACGACTCCGAGATTGTATCGGGCGTTGAACAACACGGGAAAGAGCTTGATAACCTGCTGGTAGGCTTCGGTAGCTTCGCGAAGATTACCCCGCTTCTGGTACGCGTTAGCCAGGTGGAAATAAATCATGAACGGCTCGGTGTCGCGTTCCAGCGCCTTCCTGAAGTACGCGATCGCGGAATCGAGCTTGCCGTCCGCCAACGCGAGGTCCCCGAGACGCGTGTTGACGTTACCGATGTACGGGTTGATGGCTGCGACTTCGCGATAAGCCGCCGCTGCCGCGCCGATCTTGCCCATCCGAGCATAGACCTGTCCGAGCTCGAAGAACGCCGTAGCCATTTGTGGATTCGCAGTCAGCACCGCGGTGAACTCCATCTCGGCTGGTTCGAGTTTGTCCTGGCGTTTGTACACCAACCCTTTCTGGAAATGAACCATATAGAAGCTCGGGTCGTTGGCGAGGATCTTGTCGTACTCGGCCAGCGCGTCGTCGCCGCGGTCCATTTCGACCAATGTGTTGGCGAGATCGTACCGGACGGCGAGATCGGACGGGTCCAGCGCCACGGCTTTCTGATACACCGCCAAAGCCTTGTCGTACTCGCGGGTGTGGCGGTAAGCGTTGCCCAACCGACTTTGGAGATCCACGGCTTTGACGCCTGCGCCCAGAGCCTTCAGATAAGCGTCGATGGCGTCGGACCAAAGCTCGCGTTCTTCTTGGATCTGCGCGAGCAACACCCACGCTTCGCCGTAGGTGGGCTTGATTTTCAGCGCTTTCTGAAGCGACTCCACCGCTTCGTCGCGTCGGTCAAGGCCGCGGAGGGCGCTCGCCAACCGGTACCGAGGCTCGGGCGCCTTGGGCGCCTCGGCAATCGCGCGTTCATACGCCTGAGCGGCTTTGGCAAACTCCTTCTTGGCTTCGAACGCCTTGCCCTCTTCCAGCGCGGAGCGAGCGGCCTCGGCGCGGGACACCACTACGGTCATCGGCGTCCAGAGGAGTGCGCCGAACAAGAGGCCGGTCATGAGGATGAGTGCGGGGTGCTGCAGACGTTCCGCGAGTCGATTCATCGAGCCCTCCTGGCTATAGCCAACGATTGCGGGGCGCGGCATCGTGCCGCGTCCCAATACCGATTAACACCCGTTAGTGGCGGTGCCCGTGTCCGTGTTCATGCCCATGTGAATGGCTGCTCGGGGCCGGCGACTCCGGCTGGTTTTGCGCCACGAACACGTACAGGACCAGTCGATCCGGGCCAGGATTGCTCACGCCATGGTCTGACCCGGCCGGGGCCAACATGGCTTCCTGGGGCCCGAGATCGTAGCGATCGGGTCCGACTTGAACGTGGGCGCGTCCGTCCAGCACCAGGTACACCTTGTCGGCATCCCCGTGGCTGTGCGCCTTTTGCGCCTGCCCGGGCTCGAGGCAGTAGAGATCGCAGAACAGCCGCGCGGTCTCGAACAGCCCGACCTTCTGCATTTTCTCCGGCGCGAACCGACGGAGCGTATTCAAATTCTTGGCCTCTCCCATGATCTCCTCGCCTTACCCGTGGCGTGCCTCCAGATAACGCTCCGCGTCGATCGCGGCCATACACCCCGTGCCGGCCGCGGTCACCGCCTGCCGGTACACCGGGTCCTGGACGTCGCCTGACGCGAACACGCCCGGTACGCTGGTGGCGGTTCCTTGCGACGTGAGGATGTACCCGACGTCGTTCATCGCGAGCTGACCGTTGAAGAGGGCGGTGTTGGGTTGATGGCCGATCGCCACGAAGACCCCGTCTACGGCGCGTTCGCTCGCGACCTGAGTGGTCACATCGCGCAATCGCACGCGCTCCACCCGCTCGGCGCCGACGATCTCCTCTACGGCGCTGTTCCATACGAAGTCAATCTTCGGGTTTTTCCGCGCGCGGTCCTGCATCACCTTGGAGGCGCGCAGCCGATCGCGACGGTGCACGACCGTGACCTGCGACGCGAACTTGGTCAGAAACGTGGCCTCTTCCATCGCCGTGTCTCCGCCGCCCACCACGATGATGCGGCGATCGCGGAAAAAAAACCCGTCGCACGTGGCGCACGCGGAAACCCCTCGCCCCATCAACCGTCGCTCAGACTCGAGGCCCAACAGCTTGGCCGATGCGCCGGTGGCGATGATGAGCGCCTCGCACTGCTGCTCGGCCTCGCCGTCCACCTCGAGGCGGAACGGCGGTTTCGAGAGATCGACCCTGGTGACGTCGCCGCGCATGAATTCGGCGCCGAACCGTTCGGCCTGCGCGCGCATTTCGTGAATCAACTCGGGACCCAGAATCCCCTTCGGGAATCCCGGGTAGTTCTCGACCTCGGTGGTGATCGTCAATTGGCCGCCGGCCTGCAAGCCCTCGACGACTAACGGCTTCAGGTTGGCGCGGGCGGCGTAGAGCGCGGCGGTGAGACCGGCCGGCCCCGAGCCCAAGATGATGACGGAACGCATGAGTTAAACTCCTCGAAGCGGAAGGACATCGTAGCATTCCGCCTGCCGCCAAATCAACGCACGAGTGTGCCTTGACAAGCACCCCGTTACGGCTTTACTGTCGTGCGATTCGCGAGCGACGTGCGCGAAAGGATATCCTGGATGGCAATACTCCGCAAGACGCCTTGGCTGCTGATTTTTTTCGTGATCGTGGGCGGCCTGTTCGGTGGCGTGGTGGCCGAGATTCTCCGCGCGGTCGCTCCTTCCGGGCCCATCAGTTCCCTCTTTTTGAAAAATCTCGACATCGGGATCACCAACCCCGTTACGCTCGATCTGTTCCTGCTCACCCTGACCTTTGGTGCGTCCGTCAAGATCAACTTGCTGAGCATCATCGGTGTGCTGATGGGCGTCTACATCTACCGCCAAGCGTAGGGGCGCCCCGGGTCAGGGCGCGATCTCGAATTCCAAACAACGGTGCGCTTCTCGGAGCGCGGCTTCGACCTGCTCGGGTGTTGCGCCTCGCGCGACGATGAACCCCAGGTAGCGGCTGCCCTCGGGGAGCGGAACGACCTTCTGGCCCCGTCGTATCAGAATCGTGACTTCCTCAACGCCACGCACCGCCTGGGCCGCGGCGCGACCCCGAAAATCCACGAGCCGGCCAGCAGCGGGGATGGGGATCATCATCACGCCGGCGGCGCAGCGCTCGCGTTCCAAGGACGGGATGTTCATCCCGAGCGCGTGCCGGATGATGAGTTCTTCCAGCGCCAGACCAATCCCGAAACGCAAGGCGCGCGAGCACAACCCGCCGATCGAACGAGCCGCCACTTCGAGCAGCCATGGACCGTGCGAGTTGACTCGCAGCTCCGCGTGGAGCGGACCATCAACTAGCCCCAGGGCTCGCGCCGCCCGCTCAACGCAGGTCGCGATCGCGTCCTGTGTCTGCGCGGGCAGTCGCGAAGGCGTGACGTAGAGGGTCTCTTCGAAAAACGGGCCGTCGAGCGGATCGGGTTTGTCGAAGAGCGCGAGGACCGCCAACCTCCCGCCGCGCAGCAGGCCCTCCAGTGCGACTTCCGGACCGGGGATAAACGCTTCGATCAGGAGTCGCCGAGCGGCGAGGCCGTGTTTCTTCGCCGTGCGGGTGTTCAGTATGGCGGCTACGCGCGGCACTGCGGTTCGAAGCGACGCCGCATCGTTGACCCGGATCACCCCCTGGCTGGCCGCGAGAATCAGGGGTTTGATGACGCACGGATACCCGACGCGCTCAGCCGCCGGCGCCGGATCTTCATCCACGTCGATGACTTCGAAGCGCGGAACAGGGAGGCTCGCGTCCCGAAATATGCGCCGGGAGAGGGCTTTGTTCCGCGTGGCTTCGACCGCGGCGACGGGGTTGTGAGGGATCTTCAGCACTGCCGCGAGCGTCGCTGCGAGGGTCACGCTTTCCTCGTCCACTCCGATGATCGCGTCGAACGGGGCAACCGCCTTGATCTGCTCGACCGCGCGATCCGGATCGTCGAAGGCCAACGTCAAGGTGCCGCCCTCGGAGAACGCTTCCAGAATCTGCGGCAGGTCAGAGCCCACCACCACGTCCGCGCCAAGACGATGGGCGGCCGCCAAGAAATCCGCCGCGCGATAGGTGGTGGCGGGCATCAGGAGCAAGAGTCGCTTACCGGGCTGGGAAGTCATCGCTTTGGGACGAAAAAGGGAGGAGCGCGAAGCGCGCTCCTCCCCGGTTTAGTATCCCGTCAGGTCGTTATTTGCTGCTGGGTTGGTAGTACGGATTCGCCCCGTTGGCGTGATCGGTAATGTCGAAGACATCTTTCACCTCAGGCACGGCCTTCTTGATCATCACCGAGACGCCCTGTTTAAGCGTGACGTCGGCCATCCCGCATCCCTGGCAGCCGCCGCCCAATCGCACGTAGGCAATTTCATCTTTCACATCCACCAGCGACACGTATCCCCCGTGTCCCGCTACCGCCGGGTTGATTTGTTCGCGGATGACCTTTTGAACGGCGTCGGCCAGCGGACCAGTGGGCGGCTCATTCGGCATCTCGACCGTGTTCGGTTTATACGGGCTTTCGATCTTGAACCCGCTGCCGCTGGGGCCCGTCAGATAGTCGATAGTTGCCCCTTCAAGGAACTCGGCGTTCTGTTTTTCGAGGAAGACGTTGATCCCGTCGAGGTCGACCACGACGTCGTTCACGTCGGGGGTCGATTTCTCCACCAAACTCAACCCGTAGGTCTGGTTGCGAGTTCCAGGGTACTTGACGGTCAGGCGCAACCCGTGCGCCGTGCGTCCGGGCATGTCCATTGCCGCGACGATTTGCTCGCGAGCGGTCGGGGTCATCGTCAGTGTCGTCATGGTGGTCCTCCGTTCAGCGTACTGGTAGCCGAATCATACCATAGGTCCGACCACCATGTCAGCCGGACGGTACGCCGGCGCATCCGAGAGGGGCTCGTGACTACGATGGGTTCATCCGCGGCTCACCGTGCCGAGGCGCGCGTCCGACCGGGTTCCCAAGCCACCGGCGAAGCCCCCGGTTGAGCGTGTTCCGCTCCAACGGTCGTGGGAGCACGTCGTTGATCTCGGGTCCGACGAATTTCCAGGGCTCTGCAAGCAGGCGGGAGTCACTCGTGAGCAAGATCTTGACGACCCCGACCAAGGCCTTGTCGAGCCACCGGACCAACCCCACGCCACTCATATCGGCAAGATGGTGATCGGTCATCAGCATGTCGATGCGCTCCTTGCTCAGGATATCGAGGACATCGTCGAGCGAACTGGCGGGCAGCACCTTCGCTGGATCAAGGTACATATCGGCCAGCGCCGTCTTCACAAAATCCGCTAGCGCCTGGGCGATGCGCTTGTCCTGAGTGATCACCACGATGGTCTTCATGGAACCCTCCTTCTCGTCAAGCCGTCCGTCGTTCCGGCAACGGTCAGGTGATGAGAACGCTGTGTGGCGCCGGAGCGGACTGTCGTGGAGAGCGAGCCCGTTTAGGCGCGAGGTTCACAGTAGGGGTTACTCCCACGTCAGTTCTCCACCATAGCGAGCTTTCAAGCGCGAAACCTGATCCGTGACGTCGCACACCACCCCGGCGTGGGCGAGCGAGGCTGTCACGGGATCAGGAGTCCTCTCTGTGATCCGTCACGATGGTCACGTGCGTGGCGTGCTCGCCGGCGGCCAGGGCCCCGATGTCCCGTGTGCAATGGCCTGCAGAAAATGACCTCGCGAGGCCAGATGGACAACGTGGTTAACTGCGGCCGGGCAACCGTTCCGTGCCATCGATGAGGGAGAGACGCTCCCCCGGCGATGGACCGATTGCCCTGAGCGCGCGCACGGAGCAAACCCGTTTTGGTAAATAGGGCGAGCCACACCACCAAACCGATGGCTCCGAGCAGCGTCGCGGCGCCGAACTCGAGAAATCCTCCCCCCTTCCAGGGAGACCGGGCCGTAGCTTGAGCCGCTTCGGCCAGCTCTTGGTAGTCCCCGGCGGCGAGTTGGGTCAGTCGTTCGGAGTCTTGGACGCGAGGGGGTTCATACATCACCCATTGATTCCCCACCCAGTCCGGGGAAACGAGCTGTTTGGGTTGGACTTGAGCGGTCGCGGCGCCTGTTGCGGCCAGTGCGATGGTTCCAGCCGAGATCAGAACCACAGCCAGAGCGAATCCGATGGACAAGAGCATCGCCCTCCAAGAAATGGTCTGTGGGTCCGAGGGGTCACGACCTGGGAGACTGGTCATAACACACCTTCCTTTCTTTTTTTGTTGTAAGCCACCCGACAGACAGAACACCCCATCGAAACAGCCTTTCCTTAATGTTCAGAATGGGTAGGTTTTGCCGCTAATTTGATCCCGGGCATGGTCATCACCAGCACCCGACCCGTCATGAAGGGATGCACGAAACAGGAATAGGAGTAGTCGCCTTCCTTGTCGAAGGCGAAGCCAAAACTATTATGTTCTTGGGTTAAGAGGGGCGAGGCCGCGAGCGCGTTGGCGTTAGCGTCCGCGATCGTAATCCCATGAGGCATGAGCCCGCCATTCCCGTTGACCGTGACCAGCGGATCCAGGTTAATCCAGTTGACCCGCATGCCGACCGGCACGATCAAGATATGACTATTCATCGCTTGGGGGGTCCCGGTACTGGTAAAGGCCATATTCTTAATCCGAATCTCCATGGTGTTCCCGATCCGCTCGGGCACAATCGGCTCGTATTCTCCGCCATACGTCGGGGCGAGCCCGCTGAGCAGCAGCAGCCCCAGGCTGAGCAGGGGGGAACGGCCGAGCGCGCGTCGTTCGTTGAGCCTCTTCATGTGGTTCTCCTTTCGCGATGTCCGAATCGCTTACGCGCCTTCCAGAAGGCGTCTCCCGCGATGCCCGCCTGCGCGCGGTCCAGAGCGGGTCCGAGCTGGGTCCGGTCGTTAGTGCGCCGCGGCGTGCTCATCGTCCAGCACCTCGAAGGCGATGACTTCGCCTTTCATCGCGGCATGAATCAGGCAGGCGTAGGTGAAGAGGCCGGCCTGTGTAAAGGTGTACTGAAACGTGGCCTGCGCCGGCGTATTCATCAGCAGGGACCGGGCCAGTTCTTTGCCCTCCTGATCTTTGATCGCGACCATGTGGGGCATCAGGCCTTCGAGCCCTGACGTCGTAATCAGCGGATCCACATTCATATAGCTCAGGCCCGTCCCAACCGGGAGGACCAGACTCAACGCTTTGAGTGAGTGGTTATCGAGCCGGAACTCCATATTCTGGATCGTGATATCGAGGTAATCGATATCGTCCTCCGCCCAGCCCGCAGCCCCGGACCCGAGCAAGACGGCCCCGGCCAAGACGACCCGTCCCAGGCAGCGTTCCATGGTGTGTCGCGTCGTGGTTGTCATCGCCGCACCTCCTGGTCTGATGTACTGAGGCGACTATAGTCCGTGCCGGTCAAGGTTCGCTAAGCACGCCGTAAAGAACCATGTCGGAGCGGTGAAGATTGGTGCGACCGCCCACCGTGCGCCCGAGTGTGGCGAGCGCGACGCCCCTGGGAGATGCACCAGCACGGTCATGGCCCGCTGAAGGCGGCGCGTCAGAAGAACGTCGGGGCAGCCGATACCGACCTCCGGGAAGGCGGTTCCTCAAATAATCGGGATGACGACCCACGACGACGGCGAGAGGCACTCGGGTGCCGTGCGCCTTACCGTTTCTTAACACGAGCTTGACCCAGTTTCATGGGAGCTTTATCGGGGTCTCATCTGAGAACGGTAGCCTTAGCAACCAGGGACACCGCGTTCTCATCTCAGCCAGGAGAGCCGTCATGAAACCAACCCAAGAATTCTGGAAAACCCAGTTCGCCGCCTTGTTGGGATTGTTAGGCGCGATGGCCCTCATCCCGTGGACCTGATCCCTATTGAAGGGCGGGCCGGCGGGGGCGGAGGGGACCCGTGGACCTCGTTGAGGACTGCGACGCCAACCGAAGGAAGGAGGTGGTGGCCATGGAATCGATGATTGTGCCAGCCGTCTTGATCGTGACCACGTTGGGAGCGATGGTGCTCTCCATGTTCTCGATCGCCGTCATGGATCAGTAGGTGGAGGGACCGCGTCGATGGCGTCCATGACCGGGCC
>CAZMYW010000012.1:0-99687 GCA_964570625.1 uncultured Nitrospirota bacterium
CGGGGAGCGTCCACCGCGTCGCGCGGAGCGTCCAACAATTCGACCTTCACATGCAATTGAGGGTCTTGGCCCCGCGTCACACCAGGTGCAGCGGTCGCGCCCTTCGTGTACTGTAATGGGGCGGTCCGCGGGGGCTCGTGCGTGGCCACGCGGTACCCGATCACCACCGCCCACAACCCGAGCAATGCGAGCAACAATTTGACCGTGTTGTTCACGACACGGTCCTCAAATAGGCGGCAACTTTGACCTGCACGTCGAGTTCACCCCCGCTCTTCCTCCGGGCCCGGGACAGCGAGAGACTCTCCACCGCCAAAAACGGGCTGCTTCGCTCCAGGTCGTCGAGAAATCGTCGGACATTGGCGTAGGGACCTGACAGGGCGAACGTGAGCGACACTTTTTGAAAGTCCTTCAGATCGGCGCGTTCCGGTTGATAATTGACTTCGGGGATGCTGAGCCCTCGCCGTTTCGCGAGTGAGGCCAGCGTCGTCACCACCTTGGGCAGATCCTCCCTCGCCGTAGCCTGCCTGATGAGGTTGGTGACTTCCTCGTGCGCTTGTTGGTAGGTTTTGAACCGCGAGATCCGGTCGCGTTCGCTCCGCCATGCGGCGTCGGTTCGTTCCACGACCGCATGACTTGGACCCAAGACCACGGCATACACGACCACGTCGACCGCCAGCGCGATCAACGCGCAGGCAAGCGGGATGGCCAGCCGTCGCAACAGAACAGACCGTGTCATCCCCGCCCCCGATAGGTGCATTGGATGCTGAACTCGGTGCGGTTATCCTCCGTGCTTTTCTGCTGTTGAAGAAAAACATCAGCAAACCGCCCGCTTTCCTGGAGCGACGTCATCAGTGCCGTCACGTCCTGCAACGCGAGGGCGACTCCATCAAGCGTGACGGTTTTCGTCTTGAGATCCGGGTGAATGCTACTTACCGACACGTTTCTCGGCACGGCGGCTTCCAAATCGTTCAGCAACGCCGTCCACGAAAAGGCTTTGCCTTCCAGGACCTGGTTCAACGAGGCCACTTGTTTCACCAGAGCGTCGACTGCTGCGGCATCGTCAGGCGAAAATCCCACACCGCGGAGGTCGTCCCGAAGCCGGGACGCCTGCTGCTGCACCCGCGTGACGTTCTCCTGCAGCACCGCTGTCTCATGTCGATTTCCGGATGCCCACCACCACATCGCCACGGCCAACAACAACCCGAGCGCCGATACGGCATACAGCCCCACGGCAATCAGACGAATGCGGGTATGGTGCGACGAGGCGAAGTTGGTGTGGAAGGCCTCAGGCTCTCCGACCGTTGCCAACGCCATTTCGGGTCAGCGCTCCGCCGCGGCGCCGAGCGCCCCGGCTGCGCGGGCGCACTGCGTCTCGGTCAGATCGGCTAATCCCTCGAGGGCCGTATCCATCGGACCCAAGGATACGACCGTCAAATGAAAACGCGTCTCCAGCGCACCAGGTAATGCCTCGCCGCAGTCTGCGGCGGACAGGAACAGGTGGGTGATGCGCGACAGGTCCTTTTCCTTGCCATAGGCGTTTAGGGACAATTCCACTTCGTCCAAGATGCGTTCCACGGCCTCGGGTCCGGTCAGCGGTCTTCGCGTACCTTTGATCCGAAGATACGCGGGGCTTCCCCCTTCGTCGATCATGACCGTCAACGACGCGGGGGTGATCGTCACCACGATGAAATGGTGATCAGGACTGGCCGCGCGAACGATTCGCTGGCGAAACAGATTAAAGCGATGAAAGACCCCGAGGTCGATCACCACCGCCTCGAATCCCACTCGGGCGAGGAGGTTCTCGTATTGACTCACGACCGTTTCGGTGATCGCGGCCCCGAGAACCCGGGACCCCACTTCTCCGTCCGGCCTGCGCCAGCGCTGAGCCGTGACCCGCGACGTCCCGAGTTCCACCGCGAACGTCTTCTCGACATGCCACCGTACTAGGCGGTCGAATTCTTCGCGGCGAGCCGGCACTGCCGCCACGTCGAAGAGCGTCACCCGCGCCACGGGATCGGGAAGCGACACCGCCACCGGACCACCCGCTCGATCGCCCACCAGCGTCCGGAGCGCCCGTTCGAACGCCGCCTCATCCGCGACGTTACGTTCGGCAGGCGACACCGCCAAGGCCCCCGCAGCGAGCGGCTCGCTGCGGTGCTCGATCAACTCACGCCGGCGCCCGCGGTCGCGTACCCGGACAAAGGTAAGGACATCCGGCGCGATCTCCAGTCCCACGCGGACTCCGTGTCTCCAGCGCATCGAGTTCGCGCTCACTCGATGAAGGTGACCCGGTTGATCTCGCGCAGCGTCGTTTCGCCCCGCACCACTTTTTCCACGCCGGCTTGGCGAAGGGAGGTCATGCCCTCCTTGATCGCGGCCTTCCGAATTTCGGAGGGCGGCCGACGATCAAGAATCATTTCCCGGATGCTGTCGGATAGAGCCAGGAACTCCGTGATCGCGCGCCGCCCCTTGAACCCGGTGCCGTGGCATTCGGGACATCCGCGCCCCTGGGAGAATTCCACGTCTCGGTACTGCT
The DNA here is from genome assembly GCA_964570625.1 of uncultured Nitrospirota bacterium. GTDB lineage: Bacteria > Nitrospirota > Nitrospiria > 2-01-FULL-66-17 > 2-01-FULL-66-17 > JBFLXB01. The sequence goes on from CAZMYW010000012.1 coordinate 2,537, forward strand.
CGTAATTCAACCCCGACGCCTCACACGCCTCCCGGGTCACCGCCACAGCCTCACGACAATGCGCACAGATCGCGCGCACCAGCCGCTGGGCAAGAATACAGTTCAACGACGAGACGAAATTATAGGGCTCAATGCCCATGTTCACGAATCGACCGATGACATCGAAGGCGTTGTTCGCGTGCACGGTGGTGAACACCAAGTGTCCGGTCAGCGCGGACTGGATGGCGATCTGCGCGGTCTCCGCGTCACGAATCTCGCCGACCATGATCTTGTCCGGATCGTGGCGGAGGATCGACCGCAGACCCTTGGCGAACGTGAGACCTTTTTTTTCGTTGACCGGAATCTGCACCACGTTGCGTAACTGGTACTCGACCGGGTCTTCGATCGTAATGATCTTGTCCTCGTCGTTGTTGATCTCTTCGATAGCCGCATACAGCGTGGTGGTCTTGCCGCTCCCGGTAGGGCCGGTGACCAGCGCCATCCCGTACGGCTCCACGATCGCTTTCCGGAACCGGCGCAGGTCGTCGGGGTTGAACCCTAGGCGGTCGAGGCGCAATTGGTTGACGCCGGCGGTGATGTACTCCTTGTCCAGGATCCTGATCACCACGGCTTCGCCGTAGATCCCGGGCAGGATCGATACGCGGAAGTCCACCTTTTTCTGGTCCAGCCGCAGCTTGAAACGGCCGTCTTGCGGCGTCCGTTTCTCGGCGATGTCGAGTTCCGACATGATCTTGATGCGCGAGATGAGCGGCGCGTGGAACTTGAGGTCCAGCGGTTCCATCGCCGGATACAACACGCCATCCACGCGGTACTTGATGATCACCCCTCGTTCGCCCACCTCAATGTGAATGTCACTCGCGCGCTTCTGGAGCGCGTTCAGAATCGCAGTATCCACCAATCGAACAACCGGACTGGTGTCCTTGGAAATTTTTTCGACCGAGAGAACTTCTTCCCCCCGTTCGTCTTCTTTGATCAACACCGGTCGAAAATCCGCCTCGATCCGCTTGAGGACCTGCGAGGAACCTTCGCTGCGCTTGAGCGCCTCAAGGATTCCGGTGCGGCTTCCAATCCCGAACCGGAGTTCCCGACGGAGAACCAATTCGAGTTCGTCCAAGAGCGGCAAGTTGGTCGGATCGGCCAGCACAATGGTGAGCACGCCGTCCCGATCCTCGTACGGCACGAACGGATAGCGGTACATCAGCTCCACCGGGATGGTCTTGAAGAACTCCTGGTCCAGGTAAAACCTGTCGAGCGCGTAGTACGTGAGGCGCCATTGTTCGGCCAGGGCCTTGGCGAGGTGCTCCTCGTCGATCGCGCCCTGCTCCACCAGTATCGCGCCGAGCCAGCGCTGCTCGCGCATCGACTGCTCCGCGGCCTGGGCGACAAGGTCGGCGCCCAGGCCGCGTTCGACTAAGATGTCGCCCAACCGTTTTTTGGAGAGAAACGTTCTCACTTGATGGTCCCGGCCAGGTTGAAGATCGGCAAATACATGGTAATAACCACCGCCGCCACCAGGAGGCCCATGGTCAATAACAGGGCGGGTTCGACCCAGGTGGTGATTCGCGTCAACGCGCGGTCGAGTTCGTCTTCGTGAAAATCGGCCACCTGATTGAGCATTTCCTCCAGCGCACCGGTGGCTTCTCCGACCTCGATCATCTCCAGCGTCATGCGGGGCATGAAGCCGTCCACGGAAAAGGCGGCTGCCAGGCCGGTACCGGTTTTCACCCGCTCGATCACGCGCGCCAGATGCTCCGCGACGATGCGATTGGGCACCGAGTCCGCCACCATTAGCAGGGCCGAGACCAGGGGAATGCCGCCAGCCAGAATCGTGGCCAACGTCCGCGACACCATGATCGTGTAGTGCGTCTTCATCACGGACCCGATAAACGGTGTGTGCAGCAACACGTTGTCGACGGCGCGACGGCCCCGCACGGTCGTTCGCCACGCGCGGACCGCCACCACCATCGCCACGAATCCCGCCGCCAACAGCAGGATCCACTGCCTGGCGAAGTCCACCGTGGCCATCAAGATGCGTGTGGCGACCGGCAGCTCGGACTGTGCCTCGCGGTACACGTCAAGGAACGTCGGCATCACAAACGTGAGCAGAAAGACGATGACACCCACCCCGACCGCCAGCAGAAACGCGGGGTACGACAGCGCGCTCAGGATCTTCTTGCGGACCGCCAACATGCGTTTCATGAAGGCCTGATACCGGGCGAGCATTTCCACGACGTTTCCGCTTCGCTCGCCGGAGCGCAGCGACGCGATATACAACTCGGAAAAGTAGCGTGGATGATGGGCTATGGCGTCCGCCAGCGTGGATCCGCCACGCACCTGCTCGCGCACCGCGTTCAATACGCCCTGAAATGCACCGATCCCGCTTCGAGCGGCGAGGATTTCGAGGGCGCGCATGAGGGGTAGTCCCGCCTTGATCAACACCAGCAGTTCCTGATTGAACACGAGGAAGTCACGCGGGGAAATCCGCCGCTGAAAGGCCGGCAACCCGGCGGACAAGGTTCGGAGGTACCCGGCAGGCCTGACGGCAAAAACTACCACCCCGCGGTGGTCCAGGCGGGTCCTGGCGTCCGCCTCATCAACCGCCTCCACCCGCTCTTCCAGCACCGTGCCGTCGGCATTGCCAATTCGACAAACGAAGGTGGGCATAACAGTGGCTACCAGGCGCATTGCTACGCCGCGCAGACATCGAATTCCGCGCGGCGTGCTGTGGGAGATTCGTCTACAACCCGTGCGCTTGTAGCGAGTTGAGTATAGGAGATGAAGGGGCTGATTGCAAGGTAAGCGCTTCGACAGCGCGAACCAGATCCCGGAGCTGGCTAGGTCGGATGACTGGGATCGGATGCCACATCTTCCGCGGCCTTCGCCTCCCGCCACAGCAGATCCAAGGCCTCGGCGGATCGTCCGGCCAGGGGACCACCCGCCGCGCGCTCCATGTGGGCAAAACGCGTCGCAAAACAGGCAATGCTTCCCCGCAGAGACGAGTCGGGATCAAGGTTCAACCGGCGGGCCAAGTTGACGACCGTAAAGAGGAGGTCTCCCAGCTCGCACGCCATCCGATGTGGGTCTCCCCCGCCAACCGCTTCTCGCAGTTCGGCCACCTCTTCATCGAGCTTGGCGAGCACGTCCTCCGCTTTGACCCAGTCAAACCCGACACGCGCCGCACGGGTCTGCACGTGCTGCGCCTTGGCTAACGCGGGCAAGCCCTTGGGCGTGCCATCCAAAAGGGAGGGTCCCCGCGCAGGTTTACCTTCTCGTTGTTTGATGGCATCCCACTGGCCGACGACCTCCTCGGCCGTGCGGGCTCGATCGGCTTGGGCATCGAACACGTGCGGGTGCCGTCGGATGAGCTTCTCCGCGCACGCGTGAAACACGTCGTCCAGCGTGAACGCTCCGGTTTCAGCGCCAAGCTGCGCGTGAAACGCGATTTGCAACGCCAGATCTCCGAGTTCTTCTTTGAGCGCGGCGGGAACGCCGTTCGCGATAGCATCGACCGTCTCGTAGGTCTCTTCGATGAGGTACGGAACCAGGGACTGGTGCGTCTGCTCTCGGTCCCACGGACATCCGTCGGGTGCGCGCAACCGAGCCATGATCTCCGCCACGCGTTGACAGGCGCAGGGCTCGGAATGTCGTGGCGCCGTCACGACGCCGTCGATCTGGCCACCGCGGGTTCCGGGCTGGGCCGCCACTCGCGTGCGTTGACCGCGCGACCGGTCACGTCCTTCGATTGATCCGATGCCAGGTACACGAAGACCGGCGTCACATCGTCGGGCGATGGGAGCGTGGCGGGGTCTTCGTTGGGGTACGCCGCCGCCCGCATCGCCGTGCGCGTACCGCCGGGGTTCACGGTGTTCACACGAATGCCACGCGCGCGCAGTTCGTCGGCCAGCACCTGCGAAAGACCCTCGATGCCGAATTTCGAGACCGCATACGCCCCCCACCCCGCCCGGCCGGCTCGGCCCACGCTGGAAGAGACGTTGATAATCGACCCGCCGCTCTGCATCAGCGGCAATGCGGCCTTGGTGACACGAAATACCGCTGTAAGGTTGGCGGCGATCACGGCATCCCACTCGTCTTCCGGATACTCGGCGATCGCGGCATGGGCGCCGAGCAAGCCCGCGTTGTTCACCAGCACGTCAACGCGCCCGAACGACTTCCGGATCGCGGCGATTAATCGGGCCACGTCTTGGTGTCGGGTGAGGTCAGCCGGCACAGCAGCCGCACGGCCACCGCTGATCGTGATCTGCCGGCAGATCGCGTCCAACACGTCCGCCCGACGCCCGCAGATCACGAGCTGGGCACCTTCGCGCGCATACGCTCGTGCCACGGCCGCGCCAATGCCGCTGCCTCCGCCCGTCACGAACGCCACTTTACCTTCAAGCACCATGAGGCTCTTCTAGCACGCAGTTTCAGGCCAAGTCAAACCGGACCGACACATCTGGTGAGCGGCGAGCACAGCCCGCCTTGAATCGTTCGATACTTGGGCCTATGCTCGGTCGAGTTTTTCCTCACTGGCTCTCATGCGCAAACTGATCCTCTTCATCGCTACCAGCCTGGACGGGTATATCGCGGGCCCGGAACGCCCCGGCGCGTTGACCATCAGCCCGTTCGAACCAGTCACCACACAGGTGTGCCAGTGGTTTTCTGCTAAACTTCGTGCGGACGCTGTTCAGTTAACCGACCGAAGATAACCCGATGCTGCCGACCTTCTTGATCATCGGTGCCGCCAAGGCGGGCACAACCGCCGTGTACCACTACCTCAAACAACACCCCGAGATTTGCATGAGCCGACACAAGGAGACCAACTTCTTTGCGCTCGAGGACCAGTCACTGGACTTTCAGGGTCCGGGCGACCGCGAGCACATCAGTCGGTTCTCCGTCACACGGATCGAAGACTACGAGGCCCTGTTTCAAGGGGCCGAGGGCAAGACCGCGATCGGCGAAGCATCCCCCATGTACCTGTATGATCCTACGGCGCCAGCGCGCATCAAAGCCCGTATCCCGGACGCGCGGCTGATCGCAATCCTACGCGATCCCGCTGAACGCGCTTTCTCCATGTATTCGATGTTCGTGCGGGATCGGCGGGAGCCGCATCGGAACAATTTCGCGCGGGCCTTGGCCGAAGAGGATCGCCGACTCAGAGATGGTTGGGAGTGGGCGTGGCAGTATACGCGAAGCGGTTTCTATGCCGAACAGCTCAAGCGCTATTTGCTCCTGTTTCCCCGCGAGCGTATCAAGGTCTATTTATATGAAGACCTGGAGCACGACCCGTCGGCCGTGATGCGGGATCTCTTTGGTTTCTTGGGCGTGCGCCCGGACTTTCCCGCGGACACATCGCAGCGCCATAACGTGTCCGTGGTTCCGCGCTCCGAGAGCGTGCAGGAGTTTATCGATCAGCCCCACATCCTGAAATCCATTATCGCCCCGCTCATCCCGCCACGGCTCTGCTTCTACGTCAAGCGAAAGCTGGCTGAATTCAACCAAGCTCGACCGACGTTGAACACGAAGATGCGACGGAGACTGGTGGAGTTCTACCGCAAGGACATCGAGGAACTGCAGGCGCTTATTGGACGAGACTTGTCAGCCTGGCTACGGATGTGAGGATTGACCGGCGTGGGGTATGCGGCACACTCGAAACCGCCTCCAATATACTAGGCTGACCCCTTAATCAACACCGCTTGGCCGGTTGGCAGCGCGAGGATCGGCACGTTGTGACGCCTCGCAAACGCGACATGCGCGGCCCGTTGCGCTTCGAACCCCCGGAAGCCGTGATCGTCGAACACCACGATGCCCCCGACTTGCAGACGCGGCCAGAAGTGCTCCAGCGCAGCGATCTCTGGCTCCGCAAAGTTCAGGTCGATCGACATGAACGCTACCTTCTCGACATCCGCGCGCGCAAGGGATTCGGGGATCACACCTTTGACGAGCACCACCGGGTCGTCCTTGAATCGCGCCTTCACCTCCTCGTAGCAGTCGCGGTAGTGCACGTAGAACTCCCGATGATCGGTTGATTGTTCACGCACGTAGGCGTCGGGCATGCCTTGGAAGGAATCCAGGAGAAAGAACCGCCGCCCGGTCCGTCGAAAATCCGTGAAGTCCATGACGGCGCTGGAGTACCCCCCGCGGTTGACTCCACACTCGACAAAGTCGCCCTCGATGGACAGCGCCTGCCGGGCCGCCCAACACAAGACATGGACGCGCCAGTGCACGTCGCTGCCGCCCCACGACCCGGCGGCCCGGCCCGCCTGATACGCTCTCAGGAACGCCGGATCCTCCAGGAATGTTCGCGGCGTCTGGCACGTGATCAAACGGTCCTCGACGTATTCGGCCTCGAACACCGCACGGGTCCAGACATAGGCCTTCTTGAGAAAACCGATTCGAGCCAGGCCGGGAAACCGAGTCAGGAGGTGCTGGAGAACCTTGTCGATCCAAGTCATCAGACGCTCGACCAAAAAAACATGTCGCCCGCAATACGACACGACGAGAGGACCCTGGTAGCGATCACGTTACGATCCGACACTCACCACATCCACTTCGATCGTTCCGTCCACCACCCGCACGGGAAACGTGCGCAGCTGCTCGCCGCGCAGATATGGAGATCGGCCGGTACGTACGTCGAACCGCCAGCCATGGAAGGGACACGCCACGATCGCTCCGTCCGGGCCGCCAAGCACGCCACGGGCCAGCGGTCCACCCGCGTGTGGACAGACGTTATCAATGGCGTACAACGAGCCCTTCACGTTGAACAGGGCGATGGACGCGTCCTCGATCTGCACGGCCAGAGAGGCGCCAGGCGGCAGGTCGGTCACCGCCACCACCCTGACAAACCGCGTCGTGTCAGCCATTGGCGGGAGATGATCGAACCACGGTCAACGCGTGATGGGGTCCTTGACTAGCGGTAGTGCGGGACTTTGGGATCAACGGTGCTCGACCACGCCTCAATGCCGCCCGAGAGATTCTTGAGCTTGGTGAATCCGTGTTGTTGAAGATAGTGGAGGGCTTTCAGGCTCCGCACACCCATGTGGCAGTAGACCACGATCTCGTCGTTCTGATGCAACTCGGCCTTGCGGGTCTCTAACTCCCGCAACGGGATCAGTTTGGCGCCTTCAATACGGGCAATATCCCATTCCCATTGTTCGCGAACGTCCAGAAGGACGATCTTTTCGCCTTGGTCCAGCCGCTGCTTCACCTCGGTCCCGTCGACGTTGACCCCGCCAGGAGTTTGATCGTATCGGTTGAAAACGTTGAACATCGACGTTCTCCTTTAGACTCCACGCCCGGTCGTGGCAAGGCGCTCAATTGCCGCCCGGCCGCCGGTCGGGAGAGACTCGCCGTCCCCAACCAAGACGGCATCATATTCGTACTGCGGATCCAAGAGCACGCGCAGTCCCGAGCGGGCCTTGGCCGGGTCCGCAAACTTGTCGTCGGGCAACATCCCCAGCGCGCCCGGCGGCCGCCCGATCGCGGCGTCGCCAAGGATCAACACCCGTTGACCGGCCGACCACAACGCGGACTCTCCGGGCGACTTGGAGTCCGGCACGCGGATCGCCGCCAGCGCCCCGGGGAGCTGGCTACCGCCGTCGTAGGTGCGATCGAACCGCACGTCGATCCAGGCCGTGTCCGCCGCAGGCACCCAAACTGGTACGCCGTAGGCCCGTTGACAGTCCGCGATCTCGCGTACGTGATCGCGATTGGTCAAGACAATCGCAGTCGGGCCGCCCTGTCGCTGGATCTCGGCACGATCAGCCTCGCTCAGCGGCGGTGGGTCGATGAGCACGCGGTCTTCCTTCGCCACGACGAAGTGGCCGTTGAAGTTAATCTGTTTCTCGGCTGAAAACCACGACCACTCGTGTACGCCGGGCAGGATCTCACGCACAGTCAGCCCCCGGCCGACAAATCCTTGATGGCGTCGTGCACTTTGGCCATGACGTCGGATTCCACGGCGTGATCGTCCACCAGATCGATCACATCGTCCTCGGACACCGTCACGAATTTCTTGGCCTTGCCTCGACCCAGCGCGATGAGGAACATCCCGCCGGTAGGCCTGACCGGAATCACCACCGTCACGTCCGGGGCGGCCGCATGCACCAACTCGGTCAGCCGTTGTTTCCCGTCATCCCATTCGTCCATCGATCTGCCGTAGGACTTATGACAAGGCCGATAACGGCGTGGCCAGACACCCCGCACAGGGGCACACCTTGCGAAGCAGGTCAAACGCGTAGATCCCGGTGGTATGCCCGTCGCTCCAGTCGATCTGAATGCCGTACTGGCCGACCGGTGCAATCTTGAGCGCGCGGATATCCTGCGGGATCGAGTCCATCGAAATGCGCCTCTTCCCGGTCCATTCGTCCACACACGCCGCACACTGACAGATCCCACGCAGGTAGCGGGTGCTGTAGGAGCCTTCGTGACCGTCCTCCCACCTGATCCGGATCACGGTTTCGCCGACTTTCGCGATTTCAACTGGTCGGTGCATGACGGGCATACCGGCGGATCTCATTGGAAGTCGTACTCTACTCCATCGCTCTGTCCTGGCGCAACTCCGTCCCGCGCCCTCATCAAGGCGCGGCCTGTCGCCAACGGCGACGGCTCGGATGGCGAAGCAGCCGGGACCGTGCTTGCCGCGTTGCGCAGGACTGTGTTATGTACACCCACGGTTGATCTCGTGACGCGATGAATCCCAAGTACGATCCCAAAACCGTCGAAAGCCACTGGCAAACCGCGTGGGAAACGTCCGGCCTGTTTACGACGCCCGACCTCGACGCGCGACCGACATTCTATTGTCTGGTCATGTTTCCCTATCCCTCCGGTCGCATCCACATGGGGCACGTGCGCAACTACACGATCGGGGACGTGATCGCACGCTACCAGCGGATGCGCGGACGAGCCGTGCTTCACCCCATGGGGTGGGACGCGTTCGGCATGCCGGCGGAGAACGCCGCGATCAAACAGGGCGTGCATCCGGCCACCTGGACGTACGATAACATCGCGCACATGCGCACACAGCTCAAGCGCCTCGGCATTTCCTACGACTGGTCTCGGGAGGTCGCAACGTGTGATCCCGAGTACTACCGATGGAATCAGTGGTTTTTTCTGAAAATGTACGAACGGGGGTTGGCGTACAAGAAATTCTCGGCGGTGAACTGGTGCCCGTCGTGCGAAACCGTGCTCGCCAACGAGCAGGTGGTGGATGGCGGGTGCTGGCGCTGCGACACACCGGTCACGTCGCGCGAGTTGTCACAGTGGTTCTTCAAAATCACGGCCTACGCCGAGGAGCTGCTCGCGTGGTGCGACCGCCTCACCGGCTGGCCCGAGCGCGTGCTCACCATGCAGCGCAACTGGATCGGCCGCAGCACCGGCGTGGAGGTCGATTTTCCGGTCGAAGACCGCTCGGCCACGATTCGGATCTTCACCACCCGGCCCGACACCATCTTCGGCGTCACGTTCATGACGTTGGCGCCGGAGCACCCCTTGATGGAGCCCCTGATCGCGGGCAAACCCGAAGCAACGGCGGTGCGCACGTTCATCGAGCGCGTCAAGTCCCAGGACACCCGCGCCCGCACCGATGACGCGGCCGCTAAAGACGGTGTGTTCACCGGCGCCTACGCGACCAATCCCCTGAGCGGAACCCGGATCCCGATCTGGGTCGGGAACTTCGTGCTCATGGGGTACGGCACCGGCGCGGTGATGGCCGTCCCCGCGCACGATCAACGCGACTTTGACTTTGCCCGTCGACACGACTTGCCGATCCGCATCGTCATCCAAAACCCCGCGGGGACCCTTCAGACCGATCGGCTCGACGTCGCATACGTGGACGAGGTCGGACGATTGGTTGATTCCGGCGAGTTTTCCGCGCTCGAACCGATCGAGGCCCAGCGCCGCATTGCCGAAGCGATTGAACAGCGACAACTGGGGCGCCGCGTCGTCAACTATCGGTTGCGCGACTGGGGCATTTCGCGTCAGCGCTATTGGGGTACGCCGATTCCCATCGTGTATTGCGAGCGCTGCGGGGTCGTGGCCGTTCCTGACCACCAGCTTCCCGTGACCTTGCCGCACGACGTGCCGTTCACCGGGCGCGGGGGGTCCCCGTTGAGCGACAGTCGCGCGTTCATCGAGACCACCTGCCCGACATGCGGCGCCCTGGCCCGCCGGGAAACCGACACGATGGACACCTTCGTGGACTCCTCGTGGTACTTCCTCAAGTACACACGCCGGTTGTCTCGTACGGACCAGCCGTTCGACGGCGAATCCGCCGACCGCTGGATGCCGGTCGACCAATATATCGGCGGGATCGAACACGCGGTGTTGCACCTGCTCTACGCGCGGTTTTTTACCAAGGTGATCCGCGATCTGGGACTGATTCAGGTCGACGAGCCGTTTACCGGACTGCTCACCCAAGGCATGGTGATCAAGGGCGGGACGAAGATGTCGAAATCCAAAGGCAACGTGGTGGACCCGGATCAGCTCGTGGCGACCTACGGCGCCGATACCGCCCGCCTGTTCATGTTGTTCGCCGCGCCCCCGGAAAAAGACCTCGAGTGGAGTGACGATGGCGTGGAAGGGTCACATCGTTTTTTGGGACGCGTGTGGCGTCTCGTCGCGACGTGGGTCGGAGCCCCGACACCCGATGCGTCGTCCGACCCGTCGGACGACGCGGCTGACCGCGTATACCGCGCCCGGCACCGGACCATTCAGCGGGTCACCGACGACGTCGAGGACCACTACCACTTCAATACCGCGGTCGCGGCCTTGATGGAGTACGTCAACACCCTGTCGGAATTCCGTCCCGGCGGATCGCCGGGGCTTCGCGCCGCCATCCTCGAAGCGCTGGACACCCTGGCCATCTTGCTGGCGCCGTTTGCGCCCCATCTGGCCGAACAATTGTGGGCCGAGTTGGGCCACCAGCCGTCGGTCAGCCGACAGACGTGGCCGACGGCCGATCCTGCGTGGCTGGTCGATTCTCACGTCACTGTGCCGGTCCAGATCAACGGCAAATTGCGGGGCACTATTCTCGTGGCCGCAACGGCGACTCAAGACGCGGTGGTCGCCGCCGCGCTGGCCGACTCCAAAATACGCGGGTGGATCGGCGAACGGACGCCCGCAAAAATCGTGTATGTCCCGGGGCGACTGGTGAACTTTGTTTTCCCCTAACCGTTTCGCCCCAATGCTGGCCGCCCTCATGTTCGTTGCGGGCTGCGGCTACAGCATGATGTCAGCGCCCCAGGAACCGGGGAGGGGATCGGTGGCGGTGCCGCTGTTTGACAACCGGACGTTCGAACCAATTCTCGAAGCGCGAGTCACCGAGCGGGTCAAGACTCGATTGGTTTCGACTGGCCCATGGCGGGTCGTGAACAACCCGAAGCGCGCCGCGCTGGTGATTCGCGGGGCGGTGACGGCCTTCGGCGTCACCACCCTGTCCTTCGACGCCGCTGATCCTTCGCAGGCGCCGACTCGACCGCTGGAGCAGCAGATCTCTATCACGGCCGATGTGACGGCGGAATCGGATCAACACACACCGCTTCGGATGATCCTCACCGGCACCGCGGAATACACCCAAACCAGCGACAGCTTGCAGACGCGCGCCGCCAAGAACCGCGCGATCGAGGAGGCGAGCGATGGGGTGGCCGAGGCCTTAGTGGCCCGTATACGCGCGCACCGGTGGGAGAAGGCCGCCGCACCGACACCAGCGGGGGCGCCGGTCTCGCCATGACTCCCCAGGAACTCACCAAGCGCCTCAGCGCGGGACAGATCGAGCCGATCTATCTCGTGGTCGGTGAGGAATCCTGGCTGGTCGACGAGGCCCTGACCACGCTCCGCCGTTCCGCGTCCGCGCCCGACGATCTGATGAACACCCATGTGTTTTCGGGCGCGGAGGTGAGTCCGTCGCACATTGTGGCGATCGCCCAAACGCTCCCGGCCTCCGCGCCCCGGCGACTGATCGTCGTTCGGGATGCCGAACGGCTTGCCGCGTCCGACACGCTGGTCGGATATTGCGCCGATCCCGCGCCTTCGACCTGTTTGGTGTTCGTGATGACCAAACTCGATCGGCGCAAGTCCTGGATACAGGCACTGGTGAATCGCGCCACCACGGTGTCGTGTGACCCCTTGAAACCGGCTGGACTGAAAGCGTGGCTCCAGCGGGAAACCGCGACACGAGGCCTTTCGCTCAGCGAGGAAGCGGTTGCGTATCTTGTGGCGCGTGCCGACGGCAGCCTGCGCGCCCTGCTTCAGGACCTCGAAAAACTCGCACTGAGCCGACCGCAGGGGCAAAAAACGCCCGCCGGGATCGAAGAGATCGTCGCGCTATCGCCGGGCAGCGCGGCGGTCTCCGTGTTCGATTGGGCGCATGCCGTGGCTCTGGGGCGAGTCAACGAGGCCGTCGCGTACGCACACCGACTCGTGCGTGACGAAGCGCCATTGCTGTTATTGTCGATTCTGGCCGGACAGTGGCGAAAAATGATCCGTTATCGCGCGCTCGTTGACGAGGGCGCCTCCCCGTCCAAGGCGTTGCACGCCCTCGGCCTGCCGCCGTTTGCGGCGAGCCGCGTCTCGGAAGGCGCTCAGCGGCGGACGCTCCCCGACCTGATCGGAGGATTGACATGGTGTATGGAAACAGACGCCGCAATCAAAGGGGGTGCGTTGTCTCCCGCCCTCGCGATCGAGCGATTGATGCTGGCGTTATGTCAGAGCCCCCAGCCCCCACCCGGACGGGCCGTGACCGGGCCGTGGTGGTCCAGGCTGTCAGCCCGCCGGCAGGCGGTTGGTGTGGCGGGTCAGGCGCGAAACCAACCGTGACGCACGGTTTCGGTGAATGAGGTTCTTGGAAGCCGCCCGAGACAGAGAGGGGACCATGTCCGCGAGTGCTTGTTTCGCACCTGCGGTATCCCGCGCGGTGACGGCAGTTCTCACCTTCTTGACCGCGGTCTTGAGCGCCGCCATCATGGTGCGGTTGTGTTGACGCCGGCGCAGGGCTTGCCGGTCCTTCTTGATCGCCGAGGCGTGAACCCCCATACAATTCTCCTTCTGCTCCACAACGGCCGCAACCAGGCGCCCATTCGCTCTGGTGGCCATATCAACCGGAAGTCTGTAGCACGCTGAGATGGGCGAAGTCAAGATCGAGATCGCGAGCCTGGTCGCCCCACACCGCCAGAACCCGCGGCTCGGGATCGCCTCCTCCGTCCGCATGACGCGATGAACGAAACCCGGCAGGTCGTGAAAGCCGCTGGGGTCATCGGCGCCGCCACGCTCCTCAGCCGCGTGTTGGGGTTCGTACGCGACATGGTGGTGGCCCGCGCGTTCGGTGCCAGCCACGTGGCGGATGCGTTCTACGTCGCCTACCGTATCCCCAGCCTGTTACGCGAACTGTTCGCCGAAGGCTCCATGTCCGCGGCGTTCGTCCCCGTCTTCACCCAGACCCTGACGACCGAGTCCCGCGACGAAGCTCGTCGCCTCGCCTGTGCCGCCTTCAGTCTCATTCTTGTCGTGGTCGCCGCCGTGACGGTGCTGGGCATCGTATTCGCTCCGTGGATCGTTGCAGTGATTGCGCCCGGGTTTGGAGACGATCCGGGCAAGGCCGCGCTGACCACCGATCTCACGAGAATCATGTTTCCGTACCTGTTGTGGATCAGTTTGGCCGCGCTCGCAATGGGCGTGTTGAACTCTCTGCGCGCGTTTGCGGCACCCGCCTTGTCCCCCGCCTTGTTCAATATTTCGATCATCGCAACGGTCCTGCTCCTCGCTCCGTTTCTGGACGAACCGGTGACGGCCGTGGCGTGGGGCGTCTTGTTCGGTGGGCTCGCGCAATTGCTCGTTCAAGTGCCGAGCCTCCGGAGCGCCGGCATGGGGTTGGGGTGGCGGTGGCAACCCGATCACACCGGGCTTCGACGGATGGGGACCCTACTCGTCCCGACCCTAGTCGGGTTGTCCGTGTCCCAGATCAATATCTTCATCAACACGCTCCTAGCCTCGTATCTCGTGCGCGGGAGTGTGACCTACCTGTATTATGCCATGCGTCTGGTGCAATTCCCGCTCGGGGTCTTCGGCGTCGCACTGTCCACCGCGTTGTTACCCACCATGTCGACCCACGCCGCGAAACAGGACCTGGCTGCGCTGCGCGACACCTTGTCGTTCGGTCTCCGATTGATTCTGTTCATCACCATCCCGGCCATGGTCGGCTTGATCGCGCTACGCACCCCGATCATCCATGTCTTGTTCGAGCACGGCCGGTTCGTAGCCGAAGACACCGCGGGGACCGCGGCCGCGGTGCTGGGATACACGGTCGGGCTCTGGGCGTTCGCTGGCGTGCGCGTGGTCGTCCCGGTGTTTTACGCCCGCCAAGACACCAGGACTCCGGTCGTCGCGGCCGTGCTATCCGTGCTCACCAACGTCGCGCTCAGCCTGGCGTTGATGGGCCCCCTAGCGCACGCGGGGCTCGCGCTCGCGACCGCCGCGGCATCAGCGTTCAATTTCGTGGTCCTGCTGGCGGTTCTACGCCGTCGGCTCGGCCCATTCGGAGGCAGGCGGGTGGCTCGGTCCGCGGGGCTGGCCGTGTTGGCCAGTCTTCCAATCGCAGCGATCGGTTGGGGCGTCAGCGGGCTCGCCCTCTGGCAACAGCCCGGCGAATGGCTCGTCAAAATCGCGCTCATCGGCGCAGCGGTGAGCGCGTCGGCCGTCGGGTACGCGTGGGTCCAGTCCGCGTGGAAGAGCGAAGAAGCCGCGATGGTGTGGGGGATTCTCAGGCGTCGCAGGCAGACGCCACCTGCCCAGACAGACTGATTAGCGCACCGACGCGCCCAGTCCATCCCCAGGGTTGACGCCGGTCAACAGCCAGTCTGTGGTGTTCGACGGGGTTCGGGTGGTGGTGTGTGGTCCGGAAATAACGTAGGCACGGCCTGCGTCGAAGCACCGGCTCCCCTGGAGGGGGTCGAAACACACATCGTGGTGCCATGCGCCGATTACGGTGTCGTCAAATCCGTCGCCATCAACATCGCCGGCGCCCCCAACCGCAATACCCAATTGATCTCCGGTCTCAGGGTCCGGCTCTCCGATGATCGTGGCCGTCAGCATCACTGCACGGCTCGTATTGCCGGTAAAGTACACGGCAGATCCGTTGTCGGTGGGTCCCGCCAGATACGCTCCGACCACGAAGTCGGCAAAACCATCGGCATTGATATCGCCGGCCGAGGCCACGGCAGAGCCGAAGCTATCTCCGGCTGCAGCACCGCTGATGTCCCTGAGCACGCTCGACACCCCGCTGCCGCTACCGAAATACCACGAGACGACCCCCGAATCCGTCCCCACTCCGTCACGAAGCAGCGCGCCCACCAGCAGGTCCGCAAAGCCGTCGCTGTCGGTATCCCCGGCCCCCCCGACAGTCGCGCCGAATTCATCGCCCGCCAAGGTCCCGGTCAACACCACGTCCGCGAGCTCGGCGCCGACGCCTGCCAGCCACGGTCCCCCGAAGAAGACATAGGCGCGCCCCGCGTCTTGTCCCGCCGCAGGGTCAACGCCGAAGTCGTAGCCGCGCGCGCCCACCACGATATCGTCGTTGCCATCGCCGTTGACGTCTCCGGGGCCAGCGACTCGCAAGCCGAACTCATCACCTCCACGACACGCACTGGCTGAGTCCCCGGGGACAAGGGTCGTTTCTCCGGTGAGGACGACGTCGGGAATCGTGTCCATTCCCCCGCGGAGTCCGCCGAAAAACACATACACCCGTCCCACGGTTGGCAGTGTAGCGGTTCCCCCGCTGCACGCGGCCGTGACGGATGCTCGGTGGGCACCGACCGCGACGTCGGGAAACCCATCTCCGTTCACGTCCCCGACCCCAGCCACCGCCACGCCGAAGAAACCATCCTCGACCTCACCGCGAAACACGAGGGCTGGTGTCGTAGCAGGTACTTGACCGCCCCAGTACAAGTATGCGGCTCCCGTGTTGTCATTTTCCTCTCGATCAGAGGTGTAGGCCCCCACCAGCAGATCCACGTATCCGTCGCGGTCGATGTCTCCAGCTTTTGCCACCGCGCTCCCGAATCCCTCGGAACGACCTTGCCCCGTCATCACCACATCAAATAAGACCTCAGGATCCGCCCCCCCCTTATATAGATAGGCCGCTCCGGCCTCCAAATCCGCTCGATCGTCGCCCGGCACGCCCACAAAGACGTCGGCATAGCCGTCGCCCGTCGCGTCGCCCGTGGTTGATCCAACCACAACCCTTCGCGCGAGCCCGTATGAGGTTCCGCATGAGTCCGACGCCCCCACCCTCCAATAGTAAACGCCGTTGGCTGGAGCCGCGGTGGTCGGGACAAACTGGGTGGAAATCAACACCGGCGCCGAGAGAATCACCGCCGTACCGAACGCGGGGGTCGTGGACAGTTCGAACACGTAACTCCCCGACGGCGGAGCTTGTGTCCAAGAAAACGCACGACCCCACTGAACCGCGTTGCCGTCGAGTGGGAATACCGAACGCGGCGATGCACCACAAGCGCTCGAGAGGGTTACGTTAACCGAAACAGGATCACTTTCATTGCCTGCGGCGTCAACGGACGTTACCGTGACTGTGTTGAGCCCTTGCGCGAGAGTGGCGTCATACGTCCAGTCGGTTGCAGTTGACGCGGTGGAAATTCGCCGCCCGTTGAGCCGAACGAAACTGCGTGCTTCTTTGGTCCCGGTAATGGTCACTGGGTTGGTGGGGGAGGTGGCAGAAACGGAGACTGTGGGTGGGTCGGGCCGACTGGTGTCCCGCTGAACCGTGACACTTAATGATTCGCTCAGGTTACCTAGGTCGTCCATCGCTTGAAAAACGAAGGTATTCGGCCCTTCGGCAACAAGATCCACCCCGATCGTCCACAGCGTGCGGTCGTTGACTGGCACGCGCTGAAAACCGTCAATAATGATCGCCGTGCCGGCTGATTTTGACCCACCCAGCGTTA
Organism: uncultured Nitrospirota bacterium; assembly: GCA_964570625.1. Classification (GTDB taxonomy): domain Bacteria; phylum Nitrospirota; class Nitrospiria; order 2-01-FULL-66-17; family 2-01-FULL-66-17; genus JBFLXB01. The sequence continues at coordinate 19,483 of CAZMYW010000012.1, forward strand.
TTCGGTCTTGATGAGTAACCGTGGGAAGAGCACCGATGACAGGCGCAGGAGGACCACCTGTTCGGCCCAATGGCTGACAGCCAATCAGCACAGTCAGGCAGGCGCAAACCACCGTGCTGGCTTCTAGACCGAAACCTCGTCCCACGACACTAGAGAGCTTTTCGCAGTGCATCCTATTCCCCCAAAATACGGTGTATCTAGCATAAACTGATCAGACAAACGAAACTATAGATTTTGTCTGCACTCACACAAATTTTTTCTTGACAGCAAACATTGTTACTGCTATGTTTCTGTCACATGCTTCTTGAGCATGCTACTAGAATAAGCTATGACACGGGCGTTGAGCGTATGGAAGAACTGCACGACATTCTCGCTGGCCTGGACCAGCGAATAAAGGCCTATAAAACCAGACTACAAGAGCTTCAGAAGAAGCGTGACAAACAAGAAGAAGAAATCAAAACTATCAAGAAGTACCTGGAGCTGGCAGAAACGCTATACCGGGTCGAGCAGGAAAAGTCTCGGGTTGCAGCCAAAGGAACACCCTCTCCAGGAGACGCTGACCGCGACCGGGCTCGGGGAGTGGTGGATGTTCCCGATCAATCCCAAGAAATCCTGCTTGGCAGAACCAAGTACTTCGGGATGAGCGTTTCTCAAGCCGCAGCCGTTCTGCTCAAGGAAGCAGGGACCCCGATGCACGCCAGAGAGGTCTACCGAAAATTGGCAGAGGGCGGGATGCGGATTCGGGCCAAGACACCAATTACGTCGATAGCCATTTCGTTGCGGCGGGACAGACGTTTCCGCAAAGTCGCGCCGAATACCTTCGAATTCGTGGCAGATGCAGGAGTCGCCCCGACAGAGGGCGGTGACGAAAGGGGGTGATTTGACTTGGCGGCAAAGAAACCAGCGAAGAAAAAGGCGAAGAAGAAGTAGTAACTAGTTGTGCCAAAGCGATCGGGGGCTCCTCGCAGGAGGAGCCCCCGGGCTATGATCGCGCTGGCAGTTAGACCGTAAGAGACGTTCCCCTCATCTCCCCTATTTTTGGTTTTACACCTGTGCTGGCTCGAATTCCTCGACAGCAGGTTGGATGGTCTGTGAAACGGTCCAGTATTCAGGATGAGCCAAGAGATGCGCGACGAATTTAGCGTGTAGGCGATGTCCAGCTTTGTAGGCAGTGATCCGCCCGCGTAGCCGCCCTCCAAAGAGCGCCAGATCACCCAGTAAGTCCAGTGTCTTGTGCCGGACGAATTCGTCGGGCCAACGCAGGCCCTCGCTGTTGACCACGCCGCTCGCCCCCACCACCACCGCATTGTCGAGACTGCCTCCCTGGATGTACCCCGAGGCCTTTAACTGCTCCACGTCCTGCAAAAATCCAAACGTCCTGGCTCCGGCCAACGTGGCGGCGAACACCTCGGCACCGTCGTTCCTATAGTCGAATACTTGCCGGCCGATTGCGGGGTGATCGTATTCCACGGTATTGTGGATCTCCAGGATGTCCGCCGGAACGGCCGACATCCATCCGTCCCCGTCCCGGATCTCAAAGGGGCGAGTGATCGCACAGACCGATCGCGTCGCGGGCTGCTGAATCACGCCAGCCTCCACAATCGCGGCAACAAACGGCTGCGCACTGCCATCCATGATCGGAATTTCCGACGCGGTCAATTCAATGACGAGATTGTCGATACCCATCCCACTTACCGCAGCCAGCAGGTGCTCAACTGTATGCACGACCAAATCCCCTTGCCCGAGACTCGTGGCAAGTCGGGTCTGGGACACTTGATCAATACGCGCGTCAAGCCGAAAGGCTCCAGCCGGCGTGTGTTTCACGAAAGTGATCCCACTGTTTGGCGGGGATGGGCGCAGCCAAATGGACGCCGACTGGCCAGAATGTAACCCGATGCCTTCGCAGAACACCGGACGTCGAATCGTTTGCTGTCGCATCTCGTTGACTCCCTTCACAACCAATCCTCTTCTTCGAGGGCCTCAAGGAGCAAACACCGTGCCTGATGCGGCAGTGGATTATTTGCTTCGGCAGACGTTAGGAGGAGGCAAAAACGCCACACTTGTGGTTTCCATACAACGACCCGGAAAGAGTTTCCCGCCCGCAGGGTCACCTCTCGCTCCGATTCCGTAACCACTTTGACACCCGACGGCCCTCATGGCAGAATGGCCGCGTCCCGATGATCATCTCTCCACAGACCGCATCGTCATCCACACGTCGCGATCCCGCGATTGAAGACCTTAATAGTCTGATTTTTAGCGCCGGGTTTCCAGGTCCGGTGGTAGCGTGCGAACGCCTCAAGGGAGACGCCTCAAACCGCACGTACTTCCGCCTTCGATTCAAGTCCGGCAGCCAGCCGCCAACGGCTGTGCTCATGCAACTGGCCGAGCCCGAGGCATTCAAACGGTCGGAAGAGGCCATGTCCGGAGGTGCTGCCTCAACCGACGAATTGCCGTTCCTCAACGTCCAGCGCTATCTCATCGGACGTGGCGTAGCAGTCCCGGTTATCCATGCGTACGACAGTGCAGCCGGTCGACTGATCCTCGAAGATTTGGGAGATTGTACCCTGTTCGACGCAGTGGCCGGCGCCGCTCTGGAGCGCATCGCCTCCCTATACCGGCAAGCCATTGACGAACTCGTGACGCTACAAACACCCGACTCGAGCCCTCATCCACGACAATGTCTGGCGTTTACGAGGAAGTTTGATCACGCGTTATTGTTATGGGAACTCGACCATTTTCTGGAGTACGGGATCGAGGCCCGCAACGGAACCGCAGTTCCCGCCGGCCCGCGCGAGGTGATCCGACGAGCGTTCTCGCGGGTGGCCGAGGAACTTGCAGCCGCGCCGACGGTGTTCGTCCATCGCGACTATCACAGTCGCAATCTCATGTTAACCGGTAACCGCCTGCGGGTCATCGACTTTCAGGACGCCCTCACCGGACCGCAGACCTACGATCTGGCATCTCTGCTTCGCGATTCCTACGTGACGCTCGACCAAGGCCTCATCGACCGTCTCATCGCCTATTACGTGGCGTCGGCACCCGGCCCCAAACCTGAACTCGCCGCGTTCCAGCGACTGTTCGACATCACCGGATTCCAGCGCAACCTCAAGGCCGCCGGGCGCTTCATCTATATCGAAAAGGTGAAGGGACGCCCGACGCACTTGCCGTACGTCACGCCCACGCTTCGGTCGGCTCGCCGTGTCCTCACGACGTACCCGGACTTTGACCAACTTCGCGACCTGCTCGCTCCGTACGTTCCAGAGTTCACGTGAAAGCCATGATCCTGGCGGCCGGGCTGGGGACGCGCCTTCGTCCCCTGACCGATCGCCTCCCCAAACCGCTTTTGCCCATTGCGGGGCGGCCCATGATCGAATATACCCTCGCGTGGATCGCGTCCGCAGGTATCCGACACGTGATGATCAATGTGCACCACAAGGGAGATCTGATCCGTGATGCGCTGGGCGACGGCGAACGGTTCGGCCTGAAAATTTCGTATTCCGAAGAGCCCGTGATTCTCGGAACCGGGGGCGGCCTGAAGCAGGTGGAACCGTTCTTTGCAGACGGACCCTTCCTGGTGATCAACGCGGACATCTTGACCGCGGTCGATCCCAACGCAATCATCCGGTTCCACTTTGCGAGACGTCCGCTGGCTACGCTCGCCGTCCGTCGTGACCCGGAGGTCGCCGCGTATGGTGCGCTCGGAGTCGACCACGAGAGCCGAATCCGTCGGTTCCTCGGTCGAGGGCAAAGGTCCTCCGCACCCCTGGAAGACGTGATGTTCACAGGAATCCATGTGCTCGACCCCCGAATCTTCGACGATCTCCCCACCGCCGGCACGTTCTCACCAATCACCGACGCGTACACCGCCATCGTCGAGCGCGGCGACCCGCTCATGGGATACTTGACCGATGCGCCGTGGATTGACATCGGCACTCCAGATCGGTATCGCCAAGCCGAACAGTGGGTTACCGATGGCCTGATTCAGCCCCCGGCTGCACAGCCGTCGCGTTGACACGCCTTCCGGGCCCTTGCTAGGATCGGGCATGGCTGACGCCTCCAAGGCATACCGCGACACGCTGAATCTCCCGACCACGACCTTCCCGATGAAAGCAGACCTCGCGCGCCAGGAGCTCACGCTCGCCGCACGATGGGAAGCCGAGCGTCTGTACGAAACCTTGCGCACACGACGCCGCGGAGCGCCCAAGTTCGTGCTCCACGACGGCCCGCCGTACGCCAACGGCCACATCCATATGGGCCACGCGCTGAACAAGATTCTCAAGGACATCATTGTTCGATACCAGACCATGGAAGGACACGACGCACCCTACATTCCCGGGTGGGATTGTCACGGTTTGCCAATTGAGCATCAGGTGCTTAAGGATCTCGGATCCAAGAAGACCGGCATGAGCGTCCTGGACATCCGCCAGCGCTGCCGGGAGTACGCCGCCCGGTTCGTCGATATCCAACGCGATGAGTTCAAACGGCTGGGTGTCTTGGGAGATTGGCAGAATCCGTACCTCACGATGACGCCGGCCTACGAAGCCACGATCGTCCGAGAGTTTGGGAAGATCGCCGAGACCGGCGCCGTCTATAAGGGCAAGAAACCTGTCTTATGGTGCCCGCAGGATGAGACCGCGCTCGCGGAGGCCGAGGTCGAATACGCGGATCACACCTCGCCCTCGATCTATGTAAAGTTTCCGATCTCAACCTTCGGAGATCAAGTCGCCACACCAAACAAATTACTCCCGTCCTTAGGAATTCGGGAAGCCACCGACGCACGGTCTGTGTCTTTTGTTATCTGGACGACCACTCCCTGGACCCTGCCCGCCAATCAGGGTGTATGCCTGCATCCAGACTATGACTACGATTTTCTTTTGAACGGCGACGAGATCTTCGTCGTGGCCAGCCGTCTGGTTGACCGCGTTGCCAAAGAACTAGGATGGACTTCCTACACGCGGCTCGCTACCAAGAAAGGCCGCGAACAGTTTGAAGGGCTACAGTGCCTCCGCCCATTTGGGGGGAAGAAGTCTCAGGTCGTGCTAGGGGAGTTCGTCACCCTTGATCAAGGCACTGGTATCGTCCACATTGCACCAGGCCATGGCCAAGAGGACTACCAACTCGCCGAACGGTACAATGCCGACCCCGAGAATATCCAAGTTCTGTCTGACAAGCTTGAGGTGTTCTCGCCCCTCGACTCTAGAGCACGGTTTACGGCGGAGGTCGGGGAGGCAACGTTTGTCGGAAAGTTCGTACTTGACGCAAACCCCTTCATCATCGAATCCTTGACGGCAACCGGGATTCTCCTTGGGAGTTCCACGATTAGTCACTCGTATCCGCATTGCTGGCGGTGCAAAAAACCCGTGATCTTCCGCGCGACCGAACAGTGGTTCATTGCGATGGATCAGGCCGTCAACAATGGAAAGACCCTTCGACAACTGGCGTTGGAAGAAATCGACCGGGTCGCGTGGATCCCGAAGTGGGGACGGGAGCGGATCGTCGGCATGATGGCCAACCGCCCAGACTGGTGTATTTCCCGCCAACGAGCGTGGGGCGTTCCCATCGTGGCCTTTACGTGTCTACAGTGTCGAACTCCGCTGTACAGCCGAGCCGTCGCGGATCATGTCGCGTCTCTGATGGAACACGAGGGCGGCAGCGACGTGTGGTATACCAAACCCGCCGTGGACTTGCTCCCGCCGGGAACCACGTGTATGTCCTGCGGTGGCGGTCGGTTCGACTCCGAGCGAGACATTCTGGACGTCTGGTTCGAGTCCGGGGTCAGCCATGCAGCCGTGCTCAAGCAACGTCCGGAATTGGTCTGGCCCGCCGATCTCTACCTAGAGGGTTCGGATCAGCACCGCGGCTGGTTCCATAGCACGCTCCTCACATCCCTGCTGACTGATCCTTGTGCGCCCTATCGCACCGTCCTGACCCATGGGTTCGTGGTAGACGGCGAGGGCAAGAAGATGTCGAAGTCCGCTGGCAACGTCATCGCGCCCCAGGAAGTCATCAAACAACACGGGGCCGAATTGCTGCGGTTGTGGGTCGCGGCCGAGGATTACCGCGACGACATCCGGATTTCGCCGGCGATCATGAGCCAGTTAGTGGAGGCGTATCGCAAGATCCGCAACACCTGCCGGTTTCTCCTGGCCAATCTGGCGGATTTCGATCCCTCGCACGATGCGGTCGCGCTCGATCGCCTCTACGACATCGATCGGTGGGCGTTGCATCGTCTGGCGCTGCTGATCTCTCGGGTGCGAGCCGCGTATGACGCGTACGAGTTCCACACCGTATTTCACGCGCTCAACAACTTTTGCGCGGTAGACCTTAGCGCGGTGTACCTCGACATTCTCAAAGATCGCCTCTACACCGAAAGGCCCGCGTCCACGGCCCGTCGGGCGGCTCAGACCACCCTGGAATCGATTGTCTCCGTGCTGGTGCGTCTCATGGCGCCTATCCTGTCGTTTACCGCCGAGGAGATCTGGGCGCATCTGCCCGCCGCGTCCCGAGCCGTGGACAGCGTGCACCTCAGTGATTTTCCGCAGCCGTCTCCCGGTTGGGTCCTGGCACCCGAACATGTGGCCCGCTGGGAGCGACTGTTCGACGTCCGCTCGGTCGTCTCGCGGGCCTTGGAGCGGGCGCGAGCGACCAAGACGATCGGCTCGTCGCTGGAGGCCGGCGTCACGTTCTACGCGGACGGGCCCCTGCACGAGGCCCTGACACGCGACGCGGCGGAACTCCCCGGCCTATTGATCGTCTCCGCCGTGACGATCGAACCTTTTTCACATCGGCCCACCGACGCCGACCTGCTCGCTCCGGATCTCGCGGCGACCGTCACTCGGGCACCGGGAGCGAAATGTGCTCGGTGCTGGATCTACCGGACCGATGTAGGAGCCGACCTGGCACATTCAGACGTGTGTACGCGGTGTGCGCGGGTGCTCGCCGGCGCATGAACACCGGAGACACCACCGCCTCCAGGCTGCCATGGCGTCCCGGCATGACCGCGGTGTTTATCAGCGGCTTGCTCGTGATTGCTGATCAAGTGACCAAGGCCGTGGTACATCGCGCCATGACGCTGCACGAGTCGATCCCCGTCGTGCCGTCGGTCAATCTGACGTACACCAGGAATCCCGGTGCGGCTTTTAGTTTGCTGGCGGACGCCGATCCAACCTTCCGCGGCTGGTTCTTTCTCGTCGTTTCGGTCGTGGCCCTGACCCTCATCACCGTTTTTCTGCGTCGGGTGGAGCGCGGCGACTGGTGGACTCTAATCGGCCTGTCGTTGATCCTCGGCGGAGCCGTCGGCAATGTGATCGACCGGATCCGCCACGGCGAAGTGATCGATTTCATCGATCTCTATCTCGGTCGTTACCATTGGCCGGTGTTCAACCTCGCCGATTCCGGGATCACGATCGGGATGGTCATGTTGCTCGGTCACGCCCTGTTGCAGCGGCGTCCCGAGGTTCGCCAGGCCGCCGACTCCTGAGGCGCTCCATGAAGCGCGCCAGTGAATCCTCGGCGCGAGACGCCGAATCGGCGTCTACGATCGTCACGGTTTCCGCCGGAGAAGCGGCGGATCGGATCGATCGGTTCTTGGCACGCCAAGGACTTCCGGTTTCACGCTCTCGCATCCAACGCGGCCTCGTCGAGGGCCTCATCGACGTCAACGGGCGCCGTGTCAAGCCGTCCTACCTCATTCGTCCCAACGACTGCATCACGATCCGCCACCCGCCCCCGACGCCGCTGGCCATGCCGGCCGAACCCATTCCGCTCGCGGTCGTGTACGAAGACGCCGACCTGTTGGTGATCGACAAGCCCGCGGGTTTGGTCGTTCATCCCGCGCCGGGCCATGCGTCCGGCACGCTCGTCAACGCGCTGTTGTATCATTGCCACGACCTGGCCGGCATCGGAGGCAAGGAACGACCCGGCATCGTTCACCGACTCGACAAGGACACCTCCGGTCTGCTGGTCGCGGCCAAACACGACGCGGCGCATTCGGGTTTGATGCGCCAGTTCAAGACCCACTCGATCGCTCGTCGGTATCTGGCAATCGTGGCCGGCGACGTGCGGCCTCGCAAAGGAACCATCGACGTGGCGATCGGCCGGGACGTCTGGGAGCGGAAGAAGATCTCAGCCCGCAGCACAAGCCTCAAACACGCCATCAGTCACTACGAGACGGTGGAGCGTTTCGGGTGCGCGACCTTGGTCGCCGTGACGCTCGAGACCGGCCGCACGCACCAGATTCGCGTCCACATGGCCCATCGAGGATATCCTGTCCTTGGAGATTCAGTGTACGGCGGACGTCGAGCGGCTCTCTCGCTCGACGTCCCGATCAGGCGTCAGATGTTACACGCCCAACATCTGGGGTTTCTCCATCCCGTCTCGGGTCGCCCGATGGCGTTTAGCGCGCCCTTGCCCGAGGACATGGAGGTGGTCCGGCGCGCGCTGGAGGCCTCGGTGACGCAGGTTCGACCGCTCCGCACCCCGCGCCCATGCTCGTCTTGACTTGATTTGAAAAGCTCCGGTATACTCCGAGAGAGCGTTTTCGGATATACGTTGTTAGAATATCGCATCAATGAGGAGGCCATCCATGCAGAAGTACTCACCCACCCAAGTCGGCCAACGGATCCGGGAGATTCGCGGGTCGATGACCCAGACGGAGTTCGCCAAGGTCATCGGCGTGAAGAAACAAAATTACATCAGCCGGTATGAGCGCGGCCGCGTCCCCAACCCCGAACTGCTACTCCGCATCGCCGATTTCGGAAAGGTCAGCGTGGACTGGTTGTTGACGGGTAAAGCGTCGAAGCGGAAATAGGTCGTCTGCCGTCGCGCCCCTCGGGGACGCGAGGGCTCGTTCCGGGCGCGGCGATCGACCGCGTCGTACTCCCCCCTACGAAGCTTGTATCTGCTGTACGAGGCGACGGTGCGCGTCGCAACCCACCACCTCGGGCAGGGCTGTTTTCGCCGGAGGTCTGTTGCCGAGCAGGAACCGCTCTTTCAACCGCAACACGCGGTTGAGAGAGCGATCCACCCGCGACTCGGACAGCCGACCCCGTTTCACGGCCGCCGACAGCGCGTCGATCGCGTCTGCGGGCGCGTCCGGATTCTCGCAGAAGAGCAACACATCCGCCCCGGCTCGGAACGCCTTGAGGGCCGCGTGCGCGGCATCGTATCGATCGGCGATCGCTTTCATCTCCAGCGCGTCGGTGATCACGAGACCGTCGAACCCCATCGCGTCGCGCAGCAGGTTCGTGAGGATCTTTTTTGACAGCGTGGCCGGCGCACGCGGATCTAGTGCAGGGTAGCGCACGTGCGCGGTCATGATTGCAGCGAGCCGATTGGCAATGGCGTGCTCGAACGGCCGCAGATGGATGCGTTCGAGTTGGCGCACCGACTCCGCGACTTCGGGCAACTCCAGATGCGAATCGGCCGCCGTGGCTCCATGGCCGGGAAAGTGTTTGGCGCAGGCGATGACCCGCCGGTCCTGGAGTCCCACCATCAGCGCGAGGCCGTGTTCTTCCACCACCATGGGACGATCGCCAAAGGCGCGATCCCCGATGATGGGATTGTCGGGGTTGGTATTGACGTCCAGCACCGGCGCCATGTTCATATTGATGCCTACGGCGGCGAGTTCCCGCCCCATGGCCTCGCCCACGGCGTAGGTGAGTGACACCGTCTTGCGTTTTCCCAGCACGGCGGCGGGAGGGAACTGGGTGAACGGCGGAGGCAGACGACTCACGCGCCCCCCCTCCTGATCCACGGCGATGAACAGCGGCGCCCGTGGCGCCGCTCGTTGGAGACTCCGCGTCAGGGACAACACCTGCGCGGGGTCTGCGATGTTCCGCCGGAAGAGGATCACCCCACCCACACGTGCCCCCGCCACGAGCCGGGTGATCGTTTTCGAGGGCCTCGTCCCCTCGAAACCGGCCATCACGAGCTGGCCAAGTTTTTCTTTGAGCGTCATCGCCGCGCCGCACGCGGCATCCGACGGGCCGTCCGCGCGCTCAGGTGGGGACGCGCATGGCGCGCGGCCTCGGCTTCATCCATCAGAAACTGAATCAGGAGCCGAACGCCCGAGCCGGTCGCGCCCTTGGAGACATAGTGACGAATGTCATTACTCCACATCGTACCGGCGATGTCGAGGTGCCCCCAGGGTGTAACTCCGACGAATTTGCTGAGGAACGCGGCGGCCGTGATGGTACCGGCGGGTCGACCGCCGGTGTTCTTGAGATCCGCGACATCGCTCTTGATCTGTTCGTAGTAATCTTCCCACAGCGGCAACTGCCAGACCCGCTCTCCCGACTCGTCCGCGGCCCGTTGGAGCCGCGCCACCAGCGTCTCGTCGGTCCCGAGGAGTCCGATGGCGTGTTGGCCGAGTGCGACCGAACACGCGCCGGTCAACGTTGCGATGTCGAGCGCCAACCGAGGCTGAAATCGCTTGACCGCGTACGCCAACGCGTCGGCCAGGACCAAACGTCCCTCCGCGTCGGTGTTGACGACTTCGATTGTTGTGCCGGAGAAGGCCGTCACCACATCTCCAGGCTTGATCGCGGTCCCGCTCGGCATGTTTTCGGTCGCTGGCAACAGACCGACCACCGACACGGGGAGTTGCAGACGCGCGGCAGCCTCCAGCACCGCCAAGACCCCGGCGCCGCCGAGCATGTCGCTCTTCATCTGCTCCATGTTGTCCGCCGGCTTCAGCGAGATGCCCCCGCTGTCGAACGTGATCGTCTTGCCCACCAGAGCAATCGGCCGGTCCGGGGACCGCGATCCGTTCGAGCGACCCTTCCCCCGGCCGGAATACTTCAGGATGATCAGTTTGGGCGGCTCGACGCTGCCACGCGCCACGCCCAGCAGCGCGCCCATCCCCAACCGCTCCATGCCCTTGCGGTCGATGACTTCGCACGCCATTCCGTGCTCGCGCGCGATCCGACGCGCGCGCTCGGCGATGTAGGTCGGGGTCGCCACGTTCGCGGGCAGGTTTCCGAGATCGCGGACCTGGTTCACCGCCTCACCGACGATCATGCCGCGCCGTGCGCCCGATCGAGCCGCGATCACATCGGGCTCGGCAACATACAGAACAAGCGCCTTCACCTCGCGACGATCTTCGTCGCGATCCGTCTTGTAACGGGTGAATTGGTACAGGCCCATGAGTGCGCCCTCGACGCAAGCCCGCGCCGTTTCCTCCGGGTCCGTGGCGGCGAGGGCGAACGCCACGCGCTCGCATCCCGCGTCCTTCGCGCGCTGGACGGCCCGCGCCGCAGCCTGCCGGACGCGCTCGGGCCTCGCGCCTTGGCGAGCGCCCAACCCTGCCGCGATGACCACCCGAGGGCGAATTCGACCGCCGGTGTGTACCAGTACCGCTTGCCCGTTGTTGCCTTCGAATCCCGATCCGGTCAGTGCAGACTCGAACGATGCACCCAACGCCCGCGCCACGGCGACGAACGCGCGGAACGGCTCGCCGTCATGATGTCGGAATACCACGACAGCGTCCTCGGGCGCCTCATGAATCGAACCGGTCTTCACGGTGATCGATCGTGTCATACGCTCCTCGCTGGCCGAATCTGAGTGCTTACACGCCGCGCGCGGCGGGGTCCCAAATGAATTTGTGCAATTGCAGCTGCAGCTGCACCGCCAGTCGGTCTTCCAGAATCCACGCCGCCAACGTTTGGGGGTCCAGGTCTCCGAACACGGGCGAGAACAAGACCACCTGTCGCTCGTGAAGCCCGGTGCGCTTCAGCACCTCCCGCGCCCACTGGTAATCTTCCCGGTCTTTAATCACAAACTTAATCTGGTCGTTCGGCTTCAGGCGGTCAAGGTTGCTCCACAAGTTACGCTCCGCCATCCCGCTTCCCGGGCACTTCAGGTCCATAATGACCACCGCACGCGGGTCGAGCGTGGCGATATCGATCGCACCGCTAGTCTCGACCAGCACCGTATAGCCCCCATCGAGCAACCGTGCGATCAGGCCGACCGCCTCGGGGTGATGCAACGGTTCCCCGCCGGTGATCTCCACCAGTCGGCAGCCGAACGTCTCGACACGTTCGACGACCTGATCGAGACTCAGCTCTTCCCCCTCGTAGAACGCGTACGCGGTGTCGCACCACGTGCACCGCAAGGGACACCCGGTGACGCGGACGAACACACACGGCCGGCCGGCAAACGTGGACTCCCCCTGAATGCTGTAAAAAATTTCCGTGATCCGCATCGCGACTCGATACCACCTACTTCCACCCAACAGGGGTGTCAGAATATCAGGAGACCCATGGCGAATCAAGAACGGCGCAGGTAAGAGAGCCTACTCCTCGCTGCCAAGCAGGTCATCCAACAGGGGCTTGTTCTGATCTTCGCAGTTCGGGCAGAGGTCCGCGATCACGGCGTCGGACGTGGCGCGGTCACCCTCGATCTGACCGGATTCCTCGATGATATGGTAGCAGGTGTCGCAGATAAATAATGATCCGCGGCTGACTTTGAGCATTTTCATCGCACGACGACTCGATCAACGGGTGAGGGGCCTGTACTTGATCCGATGCGGCTGGTCCGCTTCGGCCCCAAGCCGCTTGTGGCGGTCTGCCTCGTACTCTTGATAATTGCCTTCGAACCAAATCACCCGGCTCTCTCCTTCAAACGCCAGGATGTGCGTGGCGATTCGGTCCAGGAACCAGCGGTCGTGGCTGATGACCAACACACAGCCGGCAAAGTCCAGAATGGCTTCCTCCAGCGCGCGCAACGTTTCAACGTCGAGGTCGTTGCTGGGCTCGTCCAGCAGCAGGACGTTGCCGCCGCTCTTGATCACCTTGGCGAGGTGGACGCGGTTACGTTCGCCACCCGATAACTCTTTGACCAGCTTCTGTTGGTCCGTGTTCTTGAAGTTGAACCCGCCCACATAGGCACGAGCGGCGATCTCGCGCTTGCCGACCTCGATCACGTCCCGTCCGCCGGAGATCTCTTCGTACACGGTCTTCGAGCCATCCAAGGCGTCGCGCGATTGATCCACGTACGCGAGTTTCACCGTGTCCCCCACCTTGATCTCGCCGCTGTCGGGTTTCTCCTGGCCGACCAACAGTCGAAACAAGGTGGTTTTACCCGCCCCGTTGGGACCGATGATCCCAACAATACCGCCGCGGGGAAGACTGAAGGACAGATCGTCAATAAGCGCTCGATCGGCATAGCCCTTGGTCAGACCCTTCGCTTCGATGACGAGTTCCCCTAGCCGCGGCCCGGGGGGGATCACGATGTCCTTCGTTTCGTTGCGCGCTTCAATCTCCTTGGATGCCAGCTCCTCGTACGCTTTGAGTCGCGCCTTGCTTTTCGCGTGGCGGCCTTTGGGGGCGGTCCGCACCCAATCCAGCTCGTGTTTGAGTGCGCGCTGACGCGCGGATTCCTGTTTTTCTTCTTGAGCCAAACGCACCACCTTCTGATCCAGCCAGGAAGAGTAGTTGCCTTCCCACGGAATCCCCCGACCGCGGTCCAACTCCAGGATCCACCCGGCCGCGTTGTCCAGAAAGTACCGGTCGTGCGTGACGGCAACGACAGTTCCGGCGAAATCTTTTAAGAATCGCTCCAGCCACGCCACCGACTCGGCATCGAGATGGTTGGTCGGCTCATCCAGCAGCAACATGTCGGGGTTGGACAACAGCAGGCGACACAACGCCACGCGCCGTCGCTCGCCGCCCGACAGCGTGTTGACGTCCGCGTCCCACGGCGGTAGGCGCAACGCATCCGCGGCGATCTCCAGTTGGCGATCCAGCTCCCACGCCCCGACCGCGTCGATCTGTTCCTGGAGTTTGGCCTGTTTATCGAGCAGCCCCGCCATCTGCTCGTCCGACATGGGCTCGGCAAATCGGGCCGAGAGGGTGTTGAACTCATCCAGGAGCTTCTTGGTCGCCGCCACGCCTTCTTCGACGTTGCCCCGCACGTCTTTCGCCGGATTGAGGTGCGGTTCTTGTGGGAGAAAGCCGATATTGATCCCTTTGGCCGGTTTGGCCTCGCCCAAGATGTCCTGGTCCACCCCCGCCATGACCCGCAGCAGCGTGGATTTACCCGAGCCGTTCAACCCCAAGACGCCGATCTTGGCACCGGGATAGAACGAGAGCGAGACGTCCTTGAGGATTTCGCGCTTGGGCGGAACGACTTTGGTCACCCGATGCATCGTGTAGATGTACTGATATGTGGCCATTGAACGCCTGTTAACTCCCTTCTGCGAATTTGAGACGGCGGTAGACCCGCCGCACGGTCTCGACGTCGCCGCGACAATACCGATAGATCTGATCCAGCTGCCCCGCCACAAACGCCGGATAGACCTTCGACCCGTCCATCCCCTGTTTGGGCGAGGGCAACCCCAGAACGAGTGCCAGCCCTTCCAGGCTCACGCCATCGCGCCCCCAGCGCGTCCATTCCTGCATCGTGTCGAACACTGGCGCGCTGCGAAAGCGTGCGAACGGGATGTCGCGGCTGGGCTTGATCCGGTGGATCGTCGAGCGCTGGACGATGAACTTGAGATCGAAATCCAGCACGTTGTGTCCGATCAACAAATCGCTCCGCTCGACTAGCGCCCAGAACTGCTTCAGGATCGCCGTCTCGTCACCGGAAAGAATCTCAGCAGGCGCGTCCGGCGGCGGTTCCAGGGCGAACCCGATGCACAACACACGAGCCGTGACCGCCGACAACGACAGCCGTTTGATGTACTGTTCCTCGGGTTCGTCGGCCCCGCGTGGTTTGCCGTGTACAAACCCATGGTCCGTGGGTACGGTTTCGATGTCGAAGTACAAGATTCGTTGCACGTGAAGAACTCCGCGCAGAGGCGGGACAGTATACGGGGTTTACTGAACTCGACGCAATATCGTGATTACCGCGGCAGGACGTCCGGGTGCCACCCGAACACGGCCAAGAACACGAAGAACCCCACGACGTACGCCACCGCGACGTGCCACCCCTCAACGAGCCAGCGACCCGTGTTCTTCGCTTCGGGAAACAGGTTGCAGATCGCCACACCGGCCGACGACCCGAACCAGATCATAGACCCGCCGTAACCGACCGTAAACGCGAGCATGCCCCAGTCGTACCCGCCTTGATACAACGCGAGCGCGGTCAACGGGATGTTGTCGAACACCGCGCTCACCATGCCCAAGCCGAATGCGGTCTGCCACGAGGGATCCGGCAATGACGTGACCGGCATGAGGCTCGCCGACAGAACCAGCGAACAGAGGAACAGACTGCCCTTAACCGCACGCCCGATTTCACCCCACGGCGTGGGTCGAATAGCCGTACCCAGCAGGATCGCCGCCCACAACCCCCCGGCGGGAAAGTCAAAGAGCACGTTCGCCGAGATGGTCCCTGCGATCATCAGGGCCACGACACCCAGTCGCCCGGTGTCGATGAGGGGATTCCCGACCGGGTCTTTCTGGATCGGCTGGAGCCGATGCTGGGACCGGCTCGCAACGAAGCCTGAGAATGCGACCGCGGCAGCGGCGGCGATGAACGCCTCGGTCACGTGGAGGGCTGGCACACCCGCGATCCACATCATGGTGGTGGTCGTGTCGCCGATCACGGACCCGGCCCCGCCCGCATTCGCCGCGGCCACGATCGCTGCCAGATAGCCCACGCTCACGCGGCCCTTATAGAGCTTGTTGGCCATCACGCCACCGATCATCGCCGCGGCGATGTTGTCTAAGAACGTGGAGAGCACGGCCACCAGAATGAGCAACACAAAGCCCCCGGCCCAGGTATCCGGGAGCCACTTGGGTAGCCAATCGGGCACCCGCGAGTCTTCAAAGTGCTTGGCGAGGATCGCGAAACCCAACAGCAGCCCGAGCAGATTGGCCAGCAGCCGCGCCTCGTGTCTGACGTGTAAGACGAGGTTCAGGTCGGTGGTGAGCAGCGTGTATGCCAGGATGACCGCGAGTCCGGTGATCGCGACCTCGAGGTTGCGTCGGTGAAAGATCGCGACACCCAGCAACGTCAGACCAAACAGGACGAATTCGATTGGAATACCGGACATGATCAACACAGACGCTGTTTCTACCTGAGTGGCGATGAAAGGTCAAACCACCAGAGAGACCTCGACAGACGCCCCGCTGTCCTCCAGGAGTCGTCGGGGGCTCCGCCCACCACGTCAAAAAAGTCGTCCGCGCTCTGGTTGACTTCGCTCAGGATTCCGTGGTACAAATGCGCCCAGGTGTCAGTTGAGGTGGTTACAGATCGTGAGTGGGAAGCAACCGCAGCCATCGCAGGGGGCGCTGCGGTTTTTTTTCGCCTCGCAACACGTCTCCGCTCGATGCCCACAGGTTAAGTCCTGAATCTGATCTGAAGGGAGGTGAGTTCAAGATGGCAAAAGGCAAAGTGAAGTGGTTCAACGGCAGCAAGGGGTATGGTTTCATCACCCAAGACGAAGGGAAGGACGTCTTCGTGCACTTTTCCGCCATTCAAGGCGACGGATTCAAGTCTCTGGACGAAGGTCAAGAGGTCGAATTTGAGGTCGTGAATGGGCCGAAAGGGCTCCAAGCAGCGAATGTGGTCAAGGTCTAACCACCGCGCATGATCGAACGGCCCGGGGGCACTCCCCCGGGCCGTTTTTTATTTGTGACGGGCTGATCAGACGGGCGCTCTGCGTGGTAGGCTTCGCCCGTGCGCGTGTTGGCTGTCGACGTTGTCCTGCTCCCACCCGACGAAATCATCGACGCCGCCGTCGCGCTGAATTGCGTCCTTTCAGGTGTTGCCGCCCAACCCATTGCGCTCAGTTCCACCGGCTGCCTCCCGCATGTTTCGCTGGCCATGGGCTGTATCTCGGAACGCGACGTGCCTGCTGTCGTGAAAACGTTGGAGTCAATCGCAACGGTACATGCTGCGATCGACCTGACCTTTACCGGGATGAGCGTACGGCCCTCACAAACTGGCGGCACGGTGACGAGTCTGGAGATCGCTCGCGCCCCCGCGCTGCAGGCGCTGCACGAAGCCGTCATGCGCGCGACGACGCCGCTGTTCACCCACGACGCGACTCCCGAAATGTTCGTCGGCCCAGAGCCAGTAACAGAGAGCACAGTGGGTTGGGTGAACGACTACCCGGCCGCTGCAAGTTTCGAACGGTTCTGGCCCCACGTCACGCTGGGAATGGGGACACTACCGGAAGGCCTTCCGCTCCCGACACGCAGTCGGGCATCTCGCCTGGCGCTCTGCCACCTCGGGTCGCACTGCACCTGTCGGAGGATTCTGCTCGAAACCGCTCTTCAGGACCGCTAGCGGGTCGGACACCGCCCGGTACACACTCCCGAAAAACGGACGCAACCATTGCCGAAAGCGGTCATTGCTTATCGGATGGCCCGGAGAAGTATTCGGCGCGGCTCACGGCGACGTCGGAGACGAACATGACTCCGGTATAGCGGTCGAAGATCGGCTTCAAGCCGGCCAGGATCGGCTCCACCTTCTCGTGTGGAACGACGGTCACCAGCATCACCAGGCTGTCCATGTCATTGAACATGGGATGGGCGGTATGAAAGCCGTGATGCCCTTTTCCCGAAATGTTGTGGAAGATCGTGTAACCGGTGGCCTTGATGCTATCCAGTAAGTCGATCGCAAATTTCACGTGTTCGCCCTGGATGATGATCCTGATCTCCTTCATGGGATGAAGAGTGAGGCCGGTCATGAGATGTTCCTCCTGATCACAACGTGTTGGTTTGACGCGATGGGCCGTCATTGCTCACCGGTGTCCATCCCTGCTTCGGAACATAGTAAAAGAAATTGTTCTCGTCCGGGTCAAGCGCCGCGAGACGTACCCACTCGTTGTCGTAAAGATGCCGAAGGATACGGTGACGCTGGATGATCCGGAGTATCCGTTCCCGGGGCGCCTCGATCAGGGTGAACAGGCGCATGGGCTCGTGATACGGCCGAGGTCCGTCCATGACGGTCTGCCAGGCCAGCCCGGTGCGGAGGTCGCTCTGGGGTCCGGACATGATCCCGAACCGGCCCACCAC
The DNA here is from genome assembly GCA_964570625.1 of uncultured Nitrospirota bacterium. Classification (GTDB taxonomy): domain Bacteria; phylum Nitrospirota; class Nitrospiria; order 2-01-FULL-66-17; family 2-01-FULL-66-17; genus JBFLXB01. The sequence goes on from CAZMYW010000012.1 coordinate 37,446, forward strand.
GTTGTGGTAGATCTTGCTTCCGCTTCCGTAGACCTCCGTGTCCACCGTCGAGAAATAGTGCTCCATGTTGATCCATTGGCCGACGACCTGCGGCCCGGTCATCACGATCTCCAGCAGCTGGCCGGTCGCATCTCCCCGATAATCGTATGAATGGAGAAAGGCCCGTCCCCCAAGATCACTCCCCTCGGTCAACTCGCGACGCCCGATGATGAACGCCGCGTTGCCCGACAGTCCCCATTCCGGGCGGACCTGGCTCCAATCGCCGCTTCGCCGGCGCGTCTCCCGCGCCGCCTTCGTGAGCGACAGAGAAGAAGAGATCTCGGGGAATCGACCGCATCGTTCCTGACTGTTCCGCCGGCCAGCCTTTTCCAGGTCGCGGCTCAAGCGCTGCAAGTCGTTGGCATGGGTATGCGGGATATCTTCCAGATCAAAGAGCTCGACGGTGTCCGTCGTGGTGTCGTGTTGGCCGGCAATAAAATACGTGTCCTGGGGAATGATGAGGCCGTTTTTCGCGAGCGCCTCGCGCACCTGCGGCTTGTTGGCCATGACCGCCAAGACCCGCGCATTCGGTTTGCCCGTGTTGCCGCCGCAGGCGCCGCAGTCGAGCGCCGCTTCGAACGGATTGTTGTCCGACGTGCTGCCGTGGCCGCAGAACAGGACCAGGCGGGCGAAATTTCCGGTCAGCCCCATCATCCGGAGCGCGGTCTCCACCGTGAAGGCCTGTTCGGTGGGGGTGAAGCCCATGCGGGTGATGCGCTCCATGCGCGCAAAGGCGCCGCCCTGGCTGATCCGATACTGCGTACGCAGTGCATCGATAAAGGCCGCCTCTTCATCGGATGAGAGCGACCCCTTCGGAGCGTGCTGACCGGTGTGGCTCTCGTTCAGTGCCTGTTTGCGCAGAAACTCCAGCCGCTCAAGCGACAGATTCAGATCGCGGTCGGCGAACCGTTCCTGCAGGGCTTGGCGGATGACCCCGCGTTGCTCGGCAGCCAGCATCTCGGTCACCTCTTCCCGCGACAGCTTGTCCACGGTCAGGCTGGTGGAGACCGGCGGCACAAAGATACGCCGCAGCCGGGCGGCCCACTTGTGGTACCAGCCGGCGAAGACCGTCTTGCCGATCAGCGGCAGGCTATAGAACCAGCCGAGGGACTCCACCATGACATAGGGCGTCACGACATTTTCCTTGAGATCATGCAAGAGCGCATGACCCGCGTGGAGCAGCTTGGTTCCGGCGCGGTGCCTGGACAGCAACTGGCTCTGATAGGGTCTGGGCACTTCGCGCACCGAATTCTTGGCCTTCATGATCACCGGAAACTGATCGGTATCGTGATGACTACCCATGGCCTGATACCGGATGAAGACGATGAAAAATCCGGCAAAGCCGAACGTGTCGTAGTCGCCGACGGCTTCGAGATGTCGCCGGAACGATTCGGAGCGTACGTCGATGCAAAAGACCGCCTGTGATTGTGGGCGGACGGGCGTCGCCGAGTGCGACTGAGACAGATTGGGCCTTAGCTTCTCGAGAAGCTGTTCCTGATAACCGGTTTCAAACGCCTTGAGCCACACCGGCCCATGGTCCAACTCCGGGAAGCTATCCAGCCACTCCAACAACGTGTTGAGTGTCTTCGGTACCGTGTCCATCAGCACCGAGGGGGCGACCTCCAAAGCGTTCGCAAGGGCCACGAGCCGCCAGGCTGATGATCGCCTGTGGGGGCCGGTGCGGTTCGCGTTCGGCGAATCCTTTGATGCCGCCACGCCCCGGATCGCTTGGACGTTCCCATCGATTCCGAGTTCCCCCCGGCAGGCCTGCTGCACCAGCTCGCGCTCGTACCAGAGGCGCACGGCAAGATACTGGACCAGGTCGATCGGATAGACCTGTTGCCACTCGTAGTCGGTTTGATCAGCGCGCCATTTGATGAAGCCCGCCCAGCCTGGCATCGCCGCTAAATGCAACGAGAGATAGCCCTGCCACGCCTCGGACGGGATGCCGAGCACGGCAAGGTGTTCGAGCAATGCGTCCTCCGGATGGGCCGGCAGGCGACCAAGTTTCCGGCCACTTTGGGCGATGGCGCAGGGCGACCATTCCAGGCTAGCGAGCAACCTCCATGCGGAGAAAAAGCCCATTTCCCGGGCGGGCATCGACCAGGCGGCATGTTCTTCGTCCAAAAAGGCTTCGCACCATTTGATCATTTCCCGGTTGATCTGCTCGGTGAGCTGCGTGCCCAGCGTGCGATCGCACCAGGCCGCCAGGGTCACGGAGCGGCCGGGCGCAGACTGCTCTTCATCCACACGCGCCTCCAGGTGGGCCGGCGTGAGCTCACGGGCGACGTGGTCCGCGAGCGTGTGGATGACCGTGCGATCCGCCCGGCGGGCGATCATGGCGTCGAGGACATCGTCAGGAGGCGCTGAAATCCCCTGAAGCAAATGGGCTCGGAGAACGTCAAAGTGAGTAATTTTCTGATCGCCCAGCGTGACCTGCTTGTCATGCGCTCGCGGCTTCAACTCAGCGTCGATTTGTCGGGGCAGAATCCGGCCCGAGCGGACATAGTCGCGAAACACCTCGTTCGGCAGATAACTTGTCCCTCCGAGTAACTGTTGGGCCCGTTGCGCGGCCTCCTCGAAATGGAGTTCTTCGAGTCCGTGCAGCGGATTGTGATGGATGAACGTGCGCATGGGCCAGTACTGAGCGATGATCTCGCTCGAGAGCAGAATCAGCGCCCGAAGCTCCATCCGCTGGGTGTCGTGATAGGGTACGTTCTTGTCTACTGGTTCCATCGGGGGGTCCAAGCCGTCAGTGTGTTGGTTTCGACTACCTCGACAAGTTCGTGGGGCGCGACGCCAAGGGCCAGCAGGAGCACCAGCACGATCAGCAGGGGAGCGACTTCGACGGGCCTCAGATCCTCGTACGGAAGATCCTGACGGTGCGGGCCGAAGAGGAGCCGCTGCATCAGCCTGTACAGATACCATGACGCCGTAAACCAGGCGAGCAAGATGATCGTCAGTCCCACCGAGCTGCCGATTGACGCGGTGATCGACGGATCGAGCAGCATGGCGAGGTAACCGGAAAAAAGGCCGAACGGCGGCAGCCCGACAGCCGCCATCACCAGCAGGGCCAGCAGCGTGGCGAAGCGCGGCATGGGCCGCGCTAACCCACCGATCCTATCGAGGGTGAGATCGCCATACCGCGCTCTGACCGCATGCCAGGCGAGGAGCAGACCGCCGGTGACCAGCGCCACCGCACTGGCGTAAATCGTTGCCTGGGGCGTCACGCTCCCGGCGACGGCCAGATACCACCAGAGAATGGAATAGAAAACGAGACCACCGTAGGCCAGCACACGCGTCACCCGGACCTGCGCGAGCGCTTTGATCGATCCATACAGGGCACCGAATAAGGCTAGTAGCCTCACGCCGTTGAGCAGCTCTGCGGGTAGCCCGGGCAGCAAACCCGCCAGCCCATACAGCCCCGCCATCGGTAGCAGGAGGGCCAGACTGACGGATGCATATCCCGGCATCCGGGTCAGGGCCAGCACATAGAGCCCATGCAGCGGAAAGAGCGGGAGCGTGAGGGCGACCAGACAGAACAGCGCGATGTGTTCCAGCGGGAGCTCTCCCATGTGAGCCACCGCCGGTGCCATCGCAATGACCAGGGCGATCAGCGCGGCGACAGGCAGGAAAAGCCGACTCCGATCCAACCGATGGATGACGCGTCTGAAGCCCTGGCCGAACCTGAGCGCGAGACCATCCAGGTACAGACGGTTCATGAAAAAGAGATAGCCATGGGTCTGTATCGTGCTGATCCATGCAGGCAGATGAAGCGATCGGCCATGGCTCTTCGCGTAGATCAAGACCCAACCCATGGTGACGAAGAGCGCCGTAGCCGCGATCAGAGAATCGAACAGGCCGCCCGGCAGGGCGGCAGCCTGGAAGTAGGCGGTCACCACGCCCGGCTCCGGATAGAGGAAGTGGGTGAATCGCTCGGCCGCGAACAGATACGTGAACATCACCAGCACCAGCGTGCAGAGCATGATGCCCGCTACTTTCCAGGAGCCGACCGCCCGCAGACGATAGAGCGTCAGGATCGCCTGCGAGGAGGTGACCCACCCGAAGAACAGGAAGATGACCACGCCCTGTGAGTCTCTCAAGGGGATCTGCAAGACGCCGTGGGCAGCCAACAAAATGATTAAGGGGAGAAGGAGCGAGGTGATGAATCCGGTCGCCCAAGTCAGGGACGAGAAGTCGGTCTGCGCCACCGCATCGGTTTTATGCGGCAGTCTCGGTTCTTGGCGTGCGAGATGAATCACATTCCCACAGTTCAGGAAGATCGTGGCTTTGAAGAGACCGTGTGCAATGAGATGGAAGACCGCCAGGGCAAAGGCCCCCAGCCCGCACTCCATGATCATGTAACCCATTTGTCCGATGGTGGAGTAGCCCAGTGTTTTTTTGATATCGTTCTGGGTCAGCATCATGGAGGCGCCCAGCAGCGCCGTCAAAAGGCCGACGGCAAAGACCACATGGAGGGTCGTCGGACTGAGGCCGTAGAGCGGAGCGAGACGACTCAAGAGGAAACCGCCGGAATTGATGATGCCCGCATGGAGCAGGGCGTGGATCGTCGTCGGGGCGTAGAGCGAATCAGGCAGCCACGTGTGAAGCGGAACCTGGGCCGACTTGCTCATCGCACCGATGAAGATCAGCAGCGTGACGGCGGTAGCGCCGCTGATCTCGAGCCCGCTGCCCGGCCAGAGGAGCGAAAAGGTCGTGTGATCCGCCGCAGCCCGGAGAAAGAGCTGCGAGAAATCCAGCGTTCCGTATAGGTTATAGGCCAGGACGATACCCGAGAGAAAGGTGACATCTCCGACCCGCAGCATGATAAACGTTCGGAACGCGCCCTGGGAGGTCGGGGAATGCGCATAGTTGTAGGCTAGGAGGGAGAGCACCCAACCCAGGAGTTGCCAGAACAAAAAGAGCATCACCAGATTCGCGCTGGAGACCATGCAGAGCAGCGTCGAGATCTGAATGGCCAACAGAGTCTGGTACCGGGCGCGCCCACGTTCCTGTTGCATGTAACGGATGGAATAGAAATACAACAGCGCGCCGATCCCGGCGATCAGCACCATCATCACGGCCGCCAGTCGGTCGATGGCTAGCTCGAACGAAGGGAGGAAGCTCCACGGCGAGGGGAAGAGGAAGAGGCGGATCGCAGTGTGGTCCGCCGCGGCGACCTGGTAGAGGACCAGCACGGCGCACCCGAAGGCTACCGTATGCGCAAGCGCGCCGATCCGGTAGTTCTTCTCGCTGATCAGACCGCCCGGCAAGGCGGTCAGCAGGGCCGCGGCGAGCGGCGCCACGGGGATCAACAACGGGTAGTAGTGAAGCAACACCTTAACCGATCGTCCCCGGCCTGAAGCCCGCCCAGCCGGGCATGGCTGCGAAATGCATCCGGCCCGAGCGGACATAGGCGCGAAACACCTCGTTCGCAAGCTCCATGCGCTGCGTGTCGGTGTAGAGCGCGCCGTTGGTTGCTGGTTCCATCAGGGATTCGAGGCCGTCAGTGTGTGGGTGCCAGCGAATTCGACCAGTTCGTACGGCAAGATGCCAAGGGCCAGCAGGAGCGCCAGGACAACCACCAGCGGCGCGACCTCGGCGCGGCTCAGATCCTCGTACCGAAGGTCCGAGCGGTGCGGGCCGAAGAGGACCCGCTGCATCAGCTTGAACAGATACCACGACGCCGCAAACCAGGTCAGCAAGGTGATGCTCAGCCCCACGGACATTGGGATGGTCGTTGTCATCGACGGGCTGAGCAGCATGGCGAGGTAGCCGGAAAAGAGGCCGAACGGCGGTAGCCCCGCAGCCGCCATCACCAGCAGAGCCAACAGGGTGGCCAAACGGGGCATGGGCCGAGCCAGCCCGCCGATTTGGTTCAGATCGAGATCGCCGTAACGCGCCCGCACCCGACCCCAGGCGAGCAACAACCCGCCGGTCACCAAGGCGGCGGCGCCAGCATAGACGGTCGCTTGAGGCGTTACGCTGCCGGTCATAGCCAGATACCACCAGAGAATTGAATAGAAGGCAACGCTCCCGTAGGCCAGCAGGTGCGCGACTCTGACCTGCACCAGCGCCTTGATCGATCCATGGAGAGCGCCGAACAAGGCCAGCACACCGACGCCGCTAAGGAGTTCCGGCGGCAGATCGGGAAGCAGGCCCGTCAGTCCATACAACCCTGCGGTCGGCAGCAGAATGGACAGCACGACCGGGAGGGATACTCCCATATATCTCGGTAGTCGGGTCAGGGTCGCGACATAGGCGCCATGGAGGGGGAAGAGCGGGAGTATGAGAGCGATCAGAAGGAATATCGCGATTTGTTCGATCGACCACTCACTCACCTGACTCACCACAGGCCATGCGAAACCGATGGCGATCAGCGCGCCAACGAGCAGGAAGAGCCGGCTCCGATCCAGCCGCTCGGCCGTGCGCCTGACGGTTTGGCCGAACCTGAGCGCGAGGCCATCCAGATAGACGTTGTTCACAAAAAGGAGGTACAGGCGCGCCTGAATTTCGCCGATCCATGTTGGCATTTGACCCGGTTTCCAAATCGACCGGCCATGGCTTTGTGCGTAGATAACGATCCAGCCTAAACTGATGGACAGCGCCGTCACCCCGATCAGAATGTCGAACAGCCGGCCCGGCAGAGCGGCAGCCTGGAAGTAAGCGGTCACCACGCCCGGCTCCGGATAGAGGAAGTGGGTGAATCGCTCGGCCGCGAACAGATAGGTGGACATCACTAACACCAGCGTGCAGAGCATGATGCCCGCTACTTTCCAGGAGCCGACAGCCCGCAGACGATAGAGCGTCAGGATCGCCTGCGAGGAGGTGACCCAACCGAAGAAGAGGAAGATGACCACGCCTTGTGAGTCTCTCAAGGGGATCTGTAAGATGCCGTGGGCGGCTAACAAAATGATTAAGGGGAGAAGGAGCGAGGTGATGAATCCGGTCGCCCAGGTGAGAGGAGAGAAGTCGGTCTGCGCTGCCGTCTCGACTTTATGCGGCAGCCTGAATTCCTGGCGGGCCCGATGGATCACGTTGCCACTGTTGAGAAAGCTCGTGGCCTTAAAGAGACCGTGCGCGACGAGATGAAAGACCGCCAGGGCGAACGCCCCCAGCCCACACTCCATGATCATGTAGCCCATTTGTCCGATGGTGGAGTAGCCCAGCGTTTTTTTGATGTCGTTCTGGGTCAGCATCATGGCGGCGCCCAGCAGCGCCGTGAGCAGGCCGACGGCGAACACGATATGAAGGGTCCCGGGGCTGAGACCGTAGAGCGGGGCGAGTCGATTGATGAGAAAGCCACCGGCATTGATGATGCCCGCGTGGAGCAAGGCACTGATCGGCGTTGGTGCGTAAAGCGTATCAGGCACCCACCGGTGTAACGGAAACTGGGCCGACTTACTCATGGCTCCGATAAAGATCAGTAGCGTGACGGCGGTGGCGCCGCTGATCTCGAACCCGCTGCCCGGCCAGAGGAGCGAAAAGGTGGTCTGATCCGCGGCCGCTCGGAGAAAGAGCTGCGAAAATTCCAGCGTCCCGTACAGGTTGTAGGCGAGGACAATACCCGCGAGAAAGGCGATATCTCCTGCCCGGAGAATGATAAACGTTCTGAACGCGCCCTGGGCGGTGGGAGCATGCGCATAGTTATAGGTCAGCAGGCAGAGCAACCAACTCAGGAGCTGCCAGAACACAAACAGCATCACCAGATTGGCACTGGAGACCATGCAGAGCAGGGTCGAGATAGTAAGCGCCAGCAGCGTCTGGTATCGGGCGCGTCCACGTTCCTGTTGCATGTAGCGGATGGAATAGACATACAACAGCGCGCCGATCCCAGTGATCAGCACCATCATCACGGCAGCCAGCCGGTCGATGGACAGCTCGAACGACGGCACAACGCTCCATGGCGAGGCAAAGAGGAGGAGGCGGATTGCCGCATGGTTGGGCGCAGCGACCTCGTAGAGCACCTGCACGGCAATTCCGAAGGCCACGACATGCGCCAGGGCGCCGATCCGATAACGTCGCTCACCGAGCAGGCCGCCCGGCAGAGCAGTCAGCAGGGCCGCTGCAAGCGGCGCCAGAAGGATCAGCAACGGGTAGTAGGACAGCATGTTCAGCAAGCGTCCCCGGACTGAGCCACGAAATACGAAGGCCAGCAATGATCCCCTCAAGGGACCTCTGCTGGCCTACCCTCCACTGGACCGCCGTCGCTCGCTGCGCAGGCTGCCCCGTGGCCTGTGTGCCGAATTAAAAAGCCGACCCGCCTACACTGAGGGAGTCGGCCTATAGCCCAACCGATTCCAGGGAATCCTTCGGGCTATCTTCCGAGAATTTCGTTCATTAGACCCGAGGACCCGGCGCCAAGTCAAGCCAGATTGTTTCGGAACCGCTCCGCCAGATTCTCCTGAAGAGTAAACAGAATAATCCGCTCCCCGGTTTTGGTGCTGATGTCGGTGTACAGGCTCATCACCGTGAGGCCCGTAATTTTTTCAATCGTGGAGGACAGAGGTTCGCGCGCCTGTTCGAGCAGATTCGACCGCAAGCGCTTGATGAGTTCCGTCCCCTCCTCGTTCTTGGCCAACTGCTGCTCAGCCGGCGTGAGCACGCCCTTGAGACGGATCAGCACCATGTCTTCGATGATATAGGCCTTGGTTTCTTTGGGACCGCGCCCCAGAAAATCCTTCTCGAACTGGATAAGCGCGGCGGCGATTTCCGCTTCGACCTGACCGATCGTCCTGGACATCCGAGGCCTCGGGAAGGAGGTTTCCAGCATACCGGATCAGCGATCAGGGTGCAATCGGCACGGCTCGCAGTCGTGTTCCGATGCCCGAGGCCTCCGTGTCCCGGGGGTTGCGAGTCGCAACCTCTGAACTCGGTGGAAATTCAGGGCATTTCGATTGACAACCAACGGATTGGCGGTACCGTTGACACCGGACAATCCGGGAGTTTCGGTATCGTGGACAGCCCGATTCAATCCGCGGCTTCAACCGTCAGTCCGCACGAATTGATGCGTTTGCTGACCGACCTGCAGGTCGGCATCCGGAAATACTCCATGTATTCGGGCACACACGCCATCATCCCGCAACTGGTTGCCTCGCTGACCGCGCAATATCGCGCGGTGCTCGGTACTCAGGACACGCTTCAGGTCGGGGTGACCAAAGACGAGATCCTCTTCCAAGGCGCTCCACTCGCGGCCGGCAACCCAGTCATCCGAGAACTCGCCCGAATGCTCAACCTCCTCAACGTGGCGGGCGTGACGTTCCGCAAGGAAGCGACCGAACCCGATATCCACGGCTTTCTCCGCGTGTTGGCCGAGTGCCGGGGATTGGCTTCCCCCGAGGAACGAGAGCAGTCGATCGAACGGTTTGGCCAGGAAGTTCCTTCCATCGCGTTTCAGTTCATCAGCTTCCGGGGAGCGGTCAAAGACCGCGATGCCGCTGCCGATGCCGACTCGGCCAGCGCCGACGCGACCGAAGCGTCGCACCTCTGGCGTGGCCTGGTGAATCGCCTCATGACCGCTGAGTTGACCGACGAGTCTCGCGCCACGTTGTCGCCGGACAACGCGGAGGCCCTGGATGCCGAACAACTCGCCGCAGCCATCAACCTCATGGGCTTGCAGCGAAAGACCGGCAAACAGTCGTACGAACGCACCATCGTGAGCTACCTCCACGAAAAATCCACCGCGACCGCATCCAGTGAACAGCGCGCTCAGATGAACCAACAGCTCCACCGCCTGTTCGCCAATCTCAGTCCCGAGGTCCGCCAGCGCCTCTTCCGCGCGGCGCTCGATCCCGAGGGTCAAGAAACCACGGCCGCGGAGGCTCTCGCGGACTCGCTTCCCGCTCCCATGCTCGTCGAAATCCTCGAGCAGCTCCAGGTGTCCAACCTCAACGTGTCGATGCCCACCTTCAGCCTGCTGAAGAAGTTCGTGACCCTAGCGGAATCGGACCAGACCTTGGCCGCGACGCTCGAAACCAAACTGAGTGACCAAAAGGACCTGCTGCAAGAACTCCTCACCAAGCGGGCGGAGCGGACGTTCTATCCGGCGCAGTACCGCGCGTTGCTCGACGAAGAATTCTCCGAACGCGAGGTCTCCTCGACTTCGGGGCCCTCGTCGGGCGTCGCCGCGGAATTTGACGACACGGCGGTGGATCACCATCTGGCGCTGATCCTGCTGGAAATGCTGGAGGGTCCGATCCGCTCGACGGACCAATTCTCACAGAGTGTGGCGTCGCTCAAGGAGTTGATCACGCGGGGCATCGGCGAACACACGTCGTCCGTGTTCAACGACGCGATCGCAATCCTGGGAAAACGGTATGCGTCGGCTGCGGATGACCAGCGGGAGTTCTTCCGGACATGCGTCGGGAATCTCTTCCAGGCCGACTTGGTGCATCACCTGCTCGGGCCTCTCGAAGCGGGTCATGACCATCAGCAACAACGCGAGGCGCTCGCTCAGCTCTTGGAGATTGTCGGTCCCAGCATCATCCCCTTGCTGCTCGACAAGCTGGAAACCGAACCGAATCTCAAAGTGCGTAAGCGCCTGCTCGCCCTGCTCCGCGACTGCGGAGACGCGGTGGTTCCCCCGGCCATCCAGCGTCTCCAGCACGCGCAGTGGTACGTGGTGCGCAACATGTTGCTGCTGCTCCGGGACCTCGTGGCGGTGCAGGCCATCCCTGAGATCGTGCGTTGTCTTCAGCACGCGTCGGCCCAAGTACGACTCGCCACGTTCCAGACGCTCGGCACCCTGGATCCCAACGGCGACGGGTTCCTGCAAGCCCTCAAACACGGGTTGGATGACGACGACCCCAAGGTGTTCCGGGCCGCGGTCACACACCTGGTGGCGACTCCCGATCAAGGATCGCTCCAACTGGCCGGCCGTCTGTTGTTTGCGGATTCGAGCGGCCAACGAGGTGGGCGGCAAGTCGCGTTGCTGCGGGTGATCGAGCAAACTGGAAACGCAACGATCTTGCCGCTGGTCAACGCGGTCGCGCGACACCATATGCTCCGTTTTTGGTGGTGGGGCAAAACCAGGGCAGTCCGTTCCGCCGCAGCCAGAGCATCGGCCGCAATCCGCGCCCGGAACGGATCATCCGCAGGGTCATCTCAAGGAGCCTCGCATGTCGGCCCCCAAGACCCCGTTTGACGGCAACCTAGCCCACTCGTCCGGCCCGCCGAGCGAATCGGCCCACGCGCCCCGCGCGGACGCGGCCGAGCGATTCCTGCGCGCAATAGGCAAGGTCTTGACCGACCGGACGCTGTATCCCTCAAACCACCCGCAAGCGGTCGCCGGGCTGGCGGCGTTGCGGGACACGATCGATCAGCTGTTCGTGGACCGCGATCTGCGCACCTTTGTGATTATCGACGATCAAATCTTCCTGGATGACCGCTTGCTCGGCGGACGGGGCAAGGGCACCGGGGAACTGGCGGTCGCGCTTCGCGAAAAAGGCGTGGAAGTGCTCTCGCTCCGGAGGGGGCTCACGATCAACGAACTCCAGTCGCTGGTGGATGTCTTGGCCGCGCCGCGGGCGAAAGACACCGAGAAACCCCAGTTCCGCTCCGACCATCTGGTGTTGGGTGACATCGCGGTTGAAGACGCGGGAAACACGGTTGTTCCGGGTACGGTCCAGGATCTGGGATTTGCGATCGCGCGCTCCTCACAACAACCCCAACTCGACGCCGCCGCCAAAATCCTCCGCGACACGTACATCGACTGGACCTCGATCCAAAACGTGGTCCTGAGCCAGGTGGAACGCATCATGCTGACGCTCGAGAAGAGCCTGTATGCGAATTTTCAGTCCTTTATTCCGCTCGCCGAACTGAAGGCCTACGACGAATACACACACGTCCACGCCGTCAACCTGTCGATCTTGACCATGGCGCAAGCTGAGTCACTCGGCTTTCCCAAGGCCGCGGTCCATGCGTTCGGCCTCGGAGCCCTGCTCCACGACGTGGGCAAGACCCAGGTGTCGGTGGACATCCTGCACAAGGCCGGCAAACTCACGCCCGAAGAGCAGGAAGAAATGAAAACCCATCCGGTGCACGGCGCCGCCCAGTTGCTCCGCCATGCGGAAATCCCCAAGGTCGCGGCCATCGTGGCGTACGAGCACCATCTCAAATACGACCGCACCGGCTATCCGTCCCTGACCAGGGACCGCCCGCAACACATCGCGAGCCGCATCACCGCGGTCGCCGACCACTTCGACGCCATGCGCAGCAACCGCCCCTACCGCGACGCGATGGAGCCGGAGCAGATCTTCGAGATCATGCAGAACAACAAGGGCAAGGACCTGGACCCGGTCCTCGTGGATCACTTCTTCGCGTTCATGAAATCCCGAAAAACGTAGCACGCTGCTGCCCGCCGCTAACGCCCACCCAAGCAGTAGACGTGAGAAGCCTCTCCAAGACCGTCGCGAATTGACACAGCGTAGGATCAGCAGCTGTGCAGAGAGGTCAACAAAGTCAAGTCTGACCCCGAGTCAGCCCGGTTGGTCCTCAGTGCCCCCGTCAGAAACGAGCGATTCATCGAAACAGACCTGACCGCCGTTGAGCAACCCGGTAACCGACATGGCAAGAAGTCTCCAACCCGCCTGTGGTCGAGAAACTTCTGGCACCGGTGGTTGGGATGGCACCAAATGTGGGCCCCGAGACTTTGTAATGTCAGCTTGTGTTGGTAATTCTTTTCGATGTGTCTGACGGCACGACGGATCTTTGGGCTGATCGATGCGGCTGAGGTGAGACAGATCACCTTGGTCAAATCATGATATCGGGCCAGATCGGCCGCATCACGTCGTGGCGTGGCGGGAAGAACCAGGTGCCCTCTCGCCTCACTCCAAGTGTGGCCACGTTCCGTGACACTGCCGGCGTCCGCTGCCATCAACACTCTCGGTGGTCCGTTGTGCGCTACGGCCATCCAAACATCTCAACAAGCCCGATCATCTCCAGGGCCCAGGAACCGCCGCTCACAATCGCAGCCCACCCCCACGGGCGCCAGGGCCATCCGGCGTGCTGATCGATGGCCCGCCGTGCGGACGAGTTCCCGCTCAGGCCTACGGCCCGACCTGATCCACGCCGATCAGTCCGACGCCCGTGCCATTGCTCACGCCACTCAGCCTTGCCGTATACGTACCAGGGGGCAGCGTCACCAACAATGCCGAATCCAAATGGCGATTGGGGTTCGTCGGCGCATAAGAGTTTGGAGACATGCCGGTATTGAGAATTTCCTGCGGCGTCCCACAGGCCACCACGGGCGCCGGGCAGGAACCCGCCGCCGTGCCCCAGTCGTCATTGGTGAGTACTGGAATCGCCGGGGTATTCGGATTGTTATCGTCATCCCACTCCAGATCCAGAGTCGGGTTGGCCAATGCGCCGGTCACGCCGAAGTCCGCCAACGTGGGACCAAAGCCCCTGAGTAGGACTTGTTTGTTGCTCATGCCCGTGATGATGAAGCCACCCACAGCCACATTGGACCCCGTGCCGACAAACGCTCGGGTGGAAATGTTGATCAGCGTCGCCGTCTGATTGGTGTCCACGTCATCCACCCCGATCAGCCCCACGCCCGTCCCGTTGCTCACCCCGCTCATTCGCGCTGTGTAGGTGCCGGGTGGCAGGGTCAGCAACAGCGCGGCATCCAGTCCACGGTTGGGGTTAGTCGGGGCGTAGGAGTCGGCCGACATTCCGGAATTGAGAATGTCCTGGGGACTCCCGCACGCCACCACTGGCACATTGCATGACGCCACTGGGGTGCCCCAGTCGTTGTTCGTCAGCACCGGGATCGCCGGGGTGTTCGGGTTGTTATCATCGTCCCACTCGAGCGCCAGGGTCGGATTCGCCAAGACCCCGGTCACCCCGAAGTCTGTCAGCGTGGGGCCGAATCCCCGCAGCAGAACCTGTTTGGTGCCACTCCCACTGATAATGAACCCGCCCACCGCCACGTCGGCCCCGGTTCCGACAAAAGCACGGGTGGAAATGTTCGCCAGCCGACCACCCGGGATGCTGAAGATGTCCACGGCCGTGTTGTTCGCCAAGCTGGGGTCGCTCTCATTGCCCGACACCGAGGCGGTATTGCCAATCACCCCCGCCGTGGTCACCGTGACGATGAGGGAAATCGTCGCGCTGGCCCCATTGGGCAATGTTCCCACGGTACACGTCACGACCCCGCCCATGGGCGCTGTGCAACTTCCTTGGGTCGGAATCACGGAGTTGAAGATCACGCCGGTCGGTAACGTATCGGTAACGGCCACCCCCGTCGCGGGGCTCGGTCCCAAATTGGTGACGGTTATGATGTACGTCACCGGCAGGCCGATCACTACAGGATCCGGAGTGTGGCTCTTGGTGATGACCAGGTCGGCTTCTAACGGTGTCCCTGTGTCGGTCACGGTGAGAGTTGTGTTTCCAATGATACCAGCGGACACAGCGGTGATCGTAGTTGTCCCTGGGCTGAGGGCTGTCGCAAGGCCGTTGATGTCAATCGTAGCCACACTCCCATTATTGTTTGACCATGTTACCTCCGGCGAGATGTACACCTCGACCGTTGTGAGAGAGCCGTAACTAAGGTTAGTAACGCCTCCCACGGCATATAGCACCCCACTTACGACCCCGACGGCAAGATAAGCCCGCGACATGGACATCGAGGCCGTGGTGGCCCAGGTGTTGGTCGCCGGATCATAGGCCTCAACCGTCGGGAAAGTGCTGGTACCTCCTCCGGGACTCCCTCCCAGGGCATATAGCATCCCGTTTACAACACCGACGGAGTGAAGATACCGCGCCGTGGGCATTGGCGCCTTGGTGGCCCAGGTATTGGTCGTGGGGTCATAGGCCTCAACCGTCGCGAGAACGGTAGGGGTAAGGCCGTTGCCTCCCATTAAACCTCCCACGGCATATAGCATCCCACTTACGACCCCGACGGAGTGACCAGTTCGCGACGTGGGCATCGAGGCCTTGGTGGCCCAGGTGTTGGCCGTGGGGTCATAGGCCAAGACCGTCGTACTGGAATTGCCACTACTACTATCAGAGCCCCCCATGACATACAGCACCCCATCCACGACGCCGATTGCATGATCATACAGCCCTGTAGGCATCGGGGCTTTGGTTGTCCAGGTGTTGGTCATGGGATCATAGGCCTCAACCGTTGAGAGAACTTGGGTGCCGCTCACGCCAATTCCACCTATGGCATACAGAATCCCATTTACAACACCGACGGCAAGCCTCTTCCTGGCGGTGGGCATCGGGAACGCCTGTGCCCAGGTATTGGTCATTGGATCATAGGCCTCAACCGTCCCCAACAGGTCGCCGCTGGAACTGGTGCCGCTAGTACCTCCCAGGGCATACAGAATCCCGTTCACGACGCCGGCTGCGAGTTCCCGCCGCGCGGTGGGCATCGACGGCTTGGGTACCCAGGTGCCTTCGCCAGCGATCAAAATCCGTGTGGACCCATCGCTAAAGGTCCCCGTGGCTGCCATCGCTTGGGTTTGGCCAACGAGGAGGGTCGGCGTGCCCGGGGTTACGGTGATAGAGACCAAGGATGGCGGGCCGATCTTCGCCACAAAGGCGTCTTGACCGCCGCCGCCAGATGCTGGCTGGACCGCATTCGCTGTGGGGAAGTTCGTGGCACCGGTCTGACCCGCCACATAGGCGTTGCCCGCGCTATCCACTGAAATGTCACGGCCAACGTCACCACCGACCCCGCTTCCGCCCAAGTAGGTGGAGTAAGCCAGGGCCGAGCCCACCGCGTTCAGCTTCGTCACGAAAGCGTCCGGCGCAACGTCTAACACAGGCTGCAGGGCATCTGCCGTGGGAAAGTTGGTTGATCGGGTACTGCCCGTCACATACGCGTCGCCCGCGCCATCCACTGCGATGCCTTGCGCACTTTCCTGTTCGCTTCCACCCAAGTAGGTAGAATAGATCAGGGCCGTCCCCGAAGCGTTCAGTTTCGTCACGAAGGCGTCTTGGGTACCGCCCAACGCGGCCTGCACGGGGTTTGCCGTGGGGAAATTCGTCGACGCAGTATAGCCTGTCACGTGGGCCCTGCCTGCTGCATCGACGGCAATGTCGTTGGCGATTTCATCACCGCTTCCGCCCAAGTAGGTAGAATAGACCAGGGCTGTTCCCGAGGCGTTCAGTTTCGTCACGAAAGCATCGTGGGTACCGTCCAACGCGGCCTGCAGGGGATTTGCCATGGGGAAGTTTGTGGAATTGGTATTGCCCGTCACATAGACGTTGCCCGCGCCATCCACTGCAATACCACCAAACGGAGTTTCGGTGAGGCTTCCACCCAAATAGGTAGAATAGATCAGGGCCGTCCCCGAGGCGTTCAGTTTCGTCACGAAGGCATCGTGGGTACCGTCCAACGCGGCCTGCAGGGGGTTTGCCGTGGGGAAATTCGTGGACATAGTGACACCAGCCACATAGGCGTTGCCCGCGCCATCCACCACAATGCCGTGGCCAATTTCAGGACTGCTCCCACCCAAATAGGTAGAATAGATCAGGGCCGTCCCCGAGGCGTTCAGTTTCGTCACGAAGGCGTCTGTACCGCCGCCGGGTGCCGGCTGAACCGCATTCGCCGTAGGGAAGTTCGTGGAATTGGTATAGCCCGTCACATAGGCGTTGCCCACGCCATCCACTGCAATGCGGATGCCCTGCTCCGCACTGCTTCCGCCCATCTCAGAAGTGTTTCCACCCAAGTACGTAGAGTAGACCAGGGCTGTCCCCGAGGCGTTCAGTTTCGTCACGAAGGCGTCGTAGTCAACGTCCAGCGTTGCCTGCAGGGGATTTGCCATGGGGAAGTTTGTGGAATTGGTATTGCCCGTCACATAGGCGTTGCCCACGCCATCCACTGCGATGCCTTGCGCACTTTCCTGAACGCTTCCTCCCAAGTAGGTGGCGTAAACCAGGACGGGGTCAATCACAAGCGGATAATCCGTGTCATACGATGCCACATCAAACCCGTAGACAGCGTCGCGCCCACTCCTTGCCATGCCCCTCCTTGCGTTCGGGCTGACGAGCGTAAACGCGCCCTCCACTGGCACGCGGGCCCCTCCGATTTCCTGATACAGGACGGGCTTCCTCTGGCGCATCGTGCCGTCCTTCAGCCCGATCTCCAACTCCCCCTCCTCCGTGATCCGTAAGCTCTCGATCCCCTCATACGCGAACCTCACCTTGGACGGGTCCGCCCCCGGCTTGACGATAACGTCGTATTCCAGTTGCCGGTTGTTCCCGTAGAATTTCATGTCGATGCCAGGGTAGAGCTCTTTGTAGGCCACGGCCTGGTACGTGGGCACGTTGGGTCGCCACTTCTTGGGGTTGTTGCCGACGAAGTAGTTGACCTTGCCCTCCTGCACGCCCTCCGCGACCATCTTGGGATTCTTGTTGGCGCCGAGGGGAACGAGTTTGACCAAGGTGGATTCGGGGGTGGATGTTTGGCGCGACGCCCCGACCAGGGACACATACACACCGTCCTTGGTGAAGTACGTGGCGTGGCCATTGCCCTTCTCGTAGAATTTGACCCGCTTGTCCACTTGTCCATTGTTCTGGATGAAGTACAAGGGTAGTTGGCCGTAGGCGTTGGCCACCTGGGCGTTCGTCTTGTCGTCTGGTGCCATCGCGGGCTTGGCATCGGCCGCAGGATTCGGCGGGCCCGCGGTGGACGGCCATGGCAACAGCGTCCCGAGAAGGGTGACGAGGGCGAGCGCCCTCCCGAACTGGGTCCGAACCCACGGCTGGCGTTCGTTCATGGCAAGATTCCTCTGTTGACGATCGTGTGGAGAGGTCTGAGGAGTGGGTCCGAAGGAGAGGCCGATGGACACCGCCGGGCGATCGACATGCCGACCCCTACGACTGTGGTCACCTCGGCAGCCCGGCAATCTCCGGAAGCGGAAGATCCGCGGCTTTGCGTCCCACCGTTACCGGTGGTTTGCCCTGATGGAAGGCGATCCTGCTACTACGCGGTGCAACGGCAGTCCAGAGGGTGGACTACCCCGAATTAATACAGTGACAGTTGCGTCATCGTTAGCAGGAATGCACCAGCGGTGTCAAGCTAGGCGCCTCTTTGGAGCCCAGCGACGCTGCGGTGGAGTGGTCCCAGAGGCGGCCTGGACGGGTCGGGATGGTACCCGCTCATGCCTACACGACGCCTACACTTACCTCAAGCCCATCAGCACAAAGTAAGTGGCGGCGGAGGGATTCGAACCCCCGGCCGAGTGATTATGATTCACCTGCTCTACCACTGAGCTACGCCGCCAGAATGGACGTCCGGAAGAATCGAGGAAGGCGGGACCTTCTATCACGGTTGGGGCCCGCGAATCAAGCTGGGGGCGTTAGCCGGATTTGGCGCACCTGACCCCAGCATCGGCAAAGCTCATCTCCGGCTCGATCCGGAAACGGTGCGCGCTGCGATAGAAATAGTTGAGCGCGTAGTGGCCGGTGCCGCCCCAGCTCGATCCACGCAGCACCTTGAACTTCTGCCCGAAGTCTTTGCTCTGGTACGTACTGCCGGGATAGGGCTGGTACCAGTCACTGGTCCACTCCCACACGTTGCCTGCCATGTCTTCGGCCCCGTACGGACTCTTACCCTGGGGAAAGGTGCCGACCGGCGCGAGGTCGTTGACTCCCGATCCGCCGGTGTTGGCCCTTTTCTCGTCGAAGTCATTGCCCCACGGGTATTCGCGGCCATCGGTTCCGCGCGCGGCCTTTTCCCACTCCGCTTCGGTGGGCAGGCGTTTGCCCGCCCACGCGCAGTACTGCTGCGCTTCATACCAATTGATATGCGTCACCGGGTACTGCTCGCGACCCTGTGGCATCTCGCCGTTGGGCCAGCTTCGCGGCGGCCGCGCCTTGATCGCGTCCACATAGCGTTTGTATTGCGCGTTCGTGACCTCGTATCGATCTATGTAATAGGTCGGAAGGTTCACCTCGTGCCGCGGGTGCTCGTCGAGATAGAGTGGTTTAGCCATGCCGAACTCCGCGCCCTTGCCTTCGGTGTCTTCCTTGTCACTGCCCATGGCGAAGGATCCTCCGGGAATTTTCACCATGTCGTCGGAGGCCGTTGGGCTGGAACAGGCGGCCAGCAGGCACGCCACCAACAGCCCGAGCCGGCGGAACGAGCGCCTCATCGCGCGCACCGGAAGCCAAACCCGCTATTTTTGGTCTCCGGCTTGAAAAATCCGCGATTGAACGTGGGCGCGGAGAGGCCGCAGCGATAAAACGAACAATCCACGTAGGATCCGCCGCGCACGACTTTGTATTGTTCGCCGTAGTTGGGAGACGAATGCGAGTTGCCGGGATAGGGCTGGTACCAACTGTCGGTCCACTCCCACACGTTGCCTGCCACATCGAACACCCCGTACGGACTCTTGCCCTCCGGGAAGCTCCCGACCGGCATCAGACGGCCGATGCCGCTCTGGGGCGAGTTGGATTTTTGTGCGTCGAACGTATCTCCATAGGGAAACAACCTCCCGTCGGTCCCACGCGCAGCCTTTTCCCACTCCTCCTCGGTCGGCAAACGCTTGCGCGCCCATGCGCAATAGTCGCGCGCGTCGAACCACGTGACGTACACCACGGGCAGACGTTCGTCCCCAGGTTCGAACGCGCCCCCACGCCAATGGTCCGGGGGTTGGCGCCCTGTCGCCGAAATGAACGCGCGATACGCCGCGTTCGTGACCTCGTATTTGTCGATCCAATAGGCTTGGCCGATCGCTCGGGTATGCATCGGCCCCTCGTCCGGATGACGTTTCCCATACCCCATGAGGAACGGTCCAGCCGGGATTTCTATCATGTCATCGGTGACGGCAAGGGCTTTGTCTGCGGACCGTCCCGTCCGTGGACGGTCATCAATGGGTGGCAAGATGCGTGTGTCTTCGCTCGCCCGAACCGCCCGGTGACATTCCGGACAGGTCTGTTGATCGAGCGACGCCACATCCGCGGGATGCGTGGGAAGGTGGCAGGCCCGACAGGCTTCCGTTGAACGCGCGTCGCCGACCACCCCGTGCGGATCAACCGCCACGCGCCCAGTCGCCGGCCCCGCGGCGAGCGCCGCCATCAAGACCGTCCCCCACGGCCAGTACATGCGGGGCAGAATAGCGGGAGCCTGTCAGTGGCGTCAAGGCGAACTTGCGGCGTGCGTCCACGATCGCTACAATGCGGCGGTGGATCTGTCTTCGCTCCCCATTGCGCCGGTCGCTCCTCCGATTGACTGGAACGCCATGGCTGCCTCGTTTGATCGCTGGGTGCCGCACATTCAGCCCGTGGGCGACCGGTTGATCGAGTTGCTCGAGTTGCGTGCGGGCCAACGCGTGCTCGACGTGGCGTGCGGAACCGGCGAGCCGGCGCTGTCGATCGCGCGACGATTCGGCCCCCGCGTGACGATCACTGGCGTGGACTCGGCCGAGGCCATGGTCGAGCGCTCTCGCACCAAGGCCGTGGCCGAATCCCTGACGGGCGTCACCTTTCGCGTGATGCCCGGCGAGCGACTCGACCTGCCCGACGCGTCCGTTGATCGTGTGGTCTGCCGGTTCGGCCTCATGCTCTTTGAGAACCCCGCCTCGGGCGCACACGAAATGTGGCGGGTGCTCAAATCCGGCGGCCGCGCGGCGATCGCGGTGTGGGGGCCGCTGTCCACGCTCACGTCCGTCCACACGGTGTGGCGGTTGCTCTCGGACTATCTGCCTCCAGCCGACCTGCCGCCGGAGCCCAAGATGGTGTCCCTCGGTGCACCCGGGGCGCTTGATCGCGTTCTGACCGAGGCAGGGTGGTCCAGCGCGAGACTCGAGCCGTTCACAGTGACGTATCGTTTCGCCACGCCGCTTGAGTATTGGGACCTTGCCGTCGACTCCCCGTTATGGAAGGACGTTCTCGCCAAGCTGTCGTGTCACGCGCTGGTGGCGTTCAAAGCGCGCGCGGTAGCCGAGATCGCGCGATTTCGGGACGGAGAGGTCATCGCCCTGCCGAATCTCGCGCTCCTCGCGGTCGCGGACAAGCCCCTAAATTGACTGCCTCGAAGAGGGCGTGGTAGCATCCCGCCGTGTTGGATATCCGTATCCTGCGGGAGGATGTTTCGCGCGTGGAAGCCGGCTTTCAGCAGCGCGGTTTCGCCACCGACCTGGCCGCGCTTCGTCAACGCGACGACGAACGACGGCGCTTGCAGCGCGAGATCGACAGCCTCAAGCAGCGTCGTAACGAGGTGTCGGACCGGATCGCCCAACTCAAGCGCGCGGGGACATCCTCGGATGAGATCGACGGGCTTCGCGCGAGCATGCAGGAGGAGGGCGAGACACTCAAGCGCCTGGAGACGGCGTGGCAGACCGTTCACGGGGACGTGGAGGCGGCGCTCCTTGCGTTACCCAACCTGCCCCACGCGTCCGTGCCCCCTGGCACGGACGCCTCAGCCAACGTCGAGATCCGTCGCGTCGGCGCCCCACGGCGCGTGCCGTTCACCCCTCAACCGCACTGGGAGATCGGCGAACGTCTCGGGATCCTGGACTTCGAGCGCGGGGCCCGCATCACCGGATCTCGATTCACGGTGTATCGCGGAGCGGGCGCTCGACTGGAGCGCGCACTCATCAACTTCATGCTCGATCGACACACCACCGAACACGGATACGTCGAAATCCTGCCGCCAGCCCTGGTCAACCGCGCGAGTCTGACCGGCACCGGACAGCTGCCTAAGTTCGAAGACGATCTCTTTCACATCCCCTCGGAGGACTACTTTCTGATCCCGACCGCGGAAGTGCCGCTCACCAACCTCCACCGCGACGAGATCCTCGCCGAGTCCGCGTTGCCGATCGCGTATACGGCGTACACGCCCTGCTTCCGCCGCGAGGCGGGATCGTACGGGAAGGACGTGCGCGGCCTGATTCGCCAGCATCAGTTCAACAAGGTCGAGCTGGTCATGCTGACCGCGCCCGAACAGTCGTACGACGCGTTGGAGCGCCTGACGCGCCACGCCGAGTCGATCCTTGCGGCGTTGGAGTTACCGTACCGTGTCATGGCCCTCTGCGGAGGCGACCTGGGATTCAGCGCGGCGAAGACGTATGACTTGGAGGTGTGGCTTCCCAGTGAGCAGGCGTATCGCGAAATCTCCTCGTGCAGCAACTTCGAAGCGTTTCAGGCGCGCCGGATCGGGATTCGATATCGCCCGGCCGCCACCAAACGGACCGAGTTCGTCCACACCCTGAACGGCTCAGGGCTGGCGGTAGGCCGCACCGTGGTCGCGATCTTGGAACACTATCAAGAGGCGGACGGGAGCGTCACCATCCCCAAAACGTTGCGCCCCTATATGGGCGGCGTGGAGACCATTCGCCAAGCGTAATCGCGTTGGTTGAAGGAGGAACAGCGTGTTCAAACGGATCAGGGAGTGGCTTACCGCATTTCAGAACGGACCCGGCGAAACGTCCGCCTCCACGGCGTTCGGGGCGACGCGCCGAACGCTGAAAGAGCCCGCCAAAAAGCTGGTCAAATCCGACCGCACGCCTGAACAGGCCGCTCAACAGCGGGAACACGCGCGTGTGAAGCTCGACGAAGCCAAGGGACTGGGACTGCTGGATTCCTGGAAGGTGGAGCAGGAGGTCCCGCTCCTTTACGTCGGTCCCGCGTGGGACAACGCAGACCCCAAAGCCAAGAAAGTCTTCCTCCAACACGCCAACACGTTCTTCCTGGACGGGCAGGAAGGGTTCATCGCGTTCGACATCTACGACGGACGGACCAAGAAAAAAATCGCGCGTTGGGGCAACTTCGAGCCGTACGTCGACTGACTCCGCGTCCCGCTACAGTTCCACTTCCCGCAAGTACTTCGCCGCTTCCTCCGGCGGGGTCGGATTGATATAAAAGCCCGACCCACGCTCGAAACCCGCTAGTTCGGTAAGTTTGGGCATAATCTCGAAGTGCCAATGGTGGTAGTCATCTGTCTTGTCGTGTAGCGGCGAGGTGTGCAGGATGAAGTTATAGGGCGGCGTGTCCAGCGCGCGATCCAAACGCCGGAACACGTCCGAAAAGATCCGCGCCAACGATTCGATCTGCGGCTTTGAGGACTCCTCGAAATTGGAAGCGTGCGTCTTGGGAAGCACCCAGACCTCGAACGGAAAGCGGGGAGCAAACGGCGCCAGACAGACGAAGTCGCCGTTCTCGCACACGATCCGGCTGCCGTCGGTTGTTTCCTGCTTGATGATGTCGCAATAGATGCAGCGTTCTTTTTCCGCAAAGTGCTCTTTGGCGCCGTGCAATTCCTCCAACACATGGCTGGGAATGATGGGCAGCGCGATGAGTTGGGAATGCGCGTGTTCGAGCGAAGCGCCGGCTTCCGCCCCGTGGTTCTTGAAAAGCAGGATGTACCGGAATCGCGAGTCCTTGCGCAGATCCAGAATCCGATCACGAAAGGCCCAGAAAATGTCCCCCAGCGACTTCTCCGACATCGTGGAAAACAGCGCCTTATGGTCGGGCGTCTCGATGATGACTTCATGCGCCCCGATGCCGTTCATCTTGTCGAACATGCCCACGCCTTCCCGATTGAGCTTGCCCTCGATCTGGAGCGCGGGGAACTTGTTGGGCACCACTCGCAGCGTCCATCCCGGGGCGTCCGGACGATTGGGCTCCGGGCGGTAGGCGAGCACCTCGGACGGCGTCAGGTGCTCGCTACCCGGACAAAACGGGCAGATCGAGGCCCGTCCGGGTAGGTCGGGACTGCTTTTGAAGTCAGATGGCCGCTTCCATCGCTCGGTCGAGATGATGACCCACCGCTCAACGATCGGGTCTTTTCGTAATTCGGGCATCCCTTCCAGTCCTTTCCGGTAACACGCTCCTCAGCATGACTTCAACATCCCTTCCCGGTACTGCGAAGAGGCTGCGTGCGAGCGTGAGGAGGATAACAAGGCATGGCAGGGATTGCAAGAAGGCGGTGTAGATTTCAAGGGCAGAATTCACTATAATTTCCGCGCGTTCGAGGCAGAAGATGCCGCACCACGCGGCAGCAACCGTCAGAGGAGAGAGTTATGGACCAGGGCACCTGGAAGGTCAAGATCGGATTTGCGGAAATGCTCAAGGGGGGCGTGATTATGGACGTGACCACCCCCGAGCAAGCACGGATCGCGGAAGAGGCCGGCGCCGTCGCTGTGATGGCGCTCGAACGCGTGCCCGCGGATATCCGAGCCCAGGGAGGTGTTGCCCGCATGGCTGATCCCAAGATCGTCAAGGCGATCATGGCGGCCGTCACGATTCCGGTCATGGCCAAGTGCCGCATCGGTCATCGGGCCGAAGCCCAGATTCTCCAGCAGTTGGGCGTCGACTTCATCGATGAAAGCGAAGTCCTCACTCCCGCGGACGAGCACTACCACGTCGACAAACATGGATTTACCGTTCCGTTTGTGTGCGGTGCCCGCGATTTGGGTGAGGCCTTGCGACGCGTCGGCGAAGGCGCCGCACTCATCCGGACCAAAGGCGAGGCGGGGTCCGGAAACGTAGTGGAAGCGGTCCGCCACCTCCGTCAGATCACCGCCGACATGCGGCGCCTGACCGTGGCCCCGCCCGAAACCCTGATGGCCGAGGCCAAAACTCTGGGCGCGCCCTATCAGCTCGTCGTCGAGGTGGCCCGGACCGGAACGTTGCCCGTTCCCAATTTCGCGGCCGGCGGGGTCGCCACGCCCGCCGATGCGGCGCTGTTGCGCCTATTGGGCGCCGAGGCCGTGTTCGTGGGCTCGGGGATTTTCAAGTCGCTGGATCCCAAGACACGCGCGCGCGCGATCGTGGAAGCCACCACCTATTACGACCAACCGGAGGTCTTGGCGCGTGTGTCTGAAGACCTTCCGGGAGCCATGGAGGGTCTTGACGTTCGGAAGCTGGACGAGAAAGAGTTACTCCAGAGTCGGGGATGGTAGGACATCCATCCGATGCCATCGGCGTCCTGGCCCTGCAAGGAGATGTCGAGCCGCACCGCCGGGCGCTCGCCCGGATCGGGGTGGAGTCGGTCCCGGTCACCGCACCAACCGACCTCGGTCGAGTCGCCGGCCTGATCCTGCCGGGGGGTGAAAGCACCACCATCGGCCTGCTGCTTGGCGCCAGCGGGCTGGACACCGCGATCCGCGACCAGGTGACGCGACGCGGCCTCCCGCTGTTCGGCACCTGCGCCGGGCTCATCCTCCTCGCGCGAGCGATCAAAGAAACCCCCGACCAACCTCGCTTGGCTCTGCTCGACATCGTGGTGCAACGGAACGCATTCGGCCGGCAGCGGGAAAGCTGTGAGGGGCTGGTGGATGTCCCGTCGTTCGGTCCGGACCCCGTGCGCGCGCTGTTTATTCGGGCTCCGCTGGTCGTCGAGACTGGGCCCCGCGTCACGGTGTTGGGTCGCTGGCATGATCGCATCGTCCTGGTTCAGGAAGGCCCCATCCTGGCCAGCACCTTTCATCCCGAGCTGACGGATGACGACCGGGTCCACCGATATTTCGTGTCCCGTATCGTGGGTATCCGATCCTGACCACAGCCGTCCGTTTTCCACATCAAGAATTCCCAGATCGGAATATCCCATATAGGATTTTCGTACAGGACCTGGCAACGAGTTGACACCGTCCTCAGCCCTGTGGTAGAAGAAACCCTCTTAAAAACTGGTTGCATTCATCCCCTTCATGTTGGCTCGACCCCGGACAAAACCCGCCAATCGGCACCGCGCCCGTCCCTTGCGGATGCTGGTGGTCAACACCAGTCCCCAGCTTCGGTTGACCTTTCCGGAGGACGAAGGGAATATCACCGTCACCCAAAAACGCCTGGCGCAGATGCCCACTCCCGACGGCGACCGCTACAACTTGATCGTGGCCGAGACGCCGGCGGAATGGGAGCAGGAGGGTGGTCGTCTTCGGCGCCTGATCGAAAAGAAGACCAAGAGTTATGTCATCATCGCGCCCGCTTCGTTGCTGCATCAAACCGCGGCGGAGATTCACGCGGTTGGCCGAGCCCTTCGCGCCGGCCCCTTGCGACGCAAGGGAGCCGAGCCGCTCACCCCGAAGCCGGACGACGCTCCGGACGGGGGCTTCCTCCATGGCATGGTGCAACGCAAGCTCCTACAGTTCGTCAAGGCATACAGCGAAAGCGGTGGGCGCGCGCTCTACGGCGTGCTGATGCGGGAGTTTGAGCGTCCGCTGCTCGAGTTCGCGCTGGTCCAGACCAGCGGAAATCAACGACGAGCGGCGGAGTTACTGGGGATGAACCGCAATACGCTGCGAAAACGGATGCAAGAGTGCGGACTCTTGCAGAAGATACGGACCGCACGGCGTCAAGCCCGTTAGTCCACCGACCCTCTCGCTACGGAGTGCTCGACAGAGACTCTAGACGGGCGGCCCCTGCAAGAGCATCCGGGTTGTCAGGATCCTCATCCAGCACACGACGGAACTCCACCGCAGCACGCACCACGTCTCCCGACCCTTCGAACGCGTGAGCACGGACTAACGCGACCCGCCACCGCCACGCCGGGTCGTCTCCGATCAAACGTATCACGCGGTCGCAGTAGACCAACGCGGCGCGGAAGGCCCCTTGCTCAACTTTGGCCTCGGCAAGAGCCAAGTTGGCATGCGGACTCGACGGTGCCAGCGCCAGGGCCTTCTGAAACGTGGTGATCGCGGTTTCGGTCTGTCCACCGTCGAGTTGCTGCCGCCCTTCTTCGACCAGATGATAGGCCGCCACCTCTTGTGGCGGCGCGTCCGTGTCGGGTTGCGGGGCTTGAGGTTCCTCGCTAGGCCCAATAGATACACAGCTATACAGCGCCCCGGCCGCCCCGATGACCAACAGGACCCGCACCAGTCGCCGCACGATCACCCCAACGCCCGCCGCAACCAGCGGAGCAGCCCCGGCCCGCTCGGCTCCCGATCGACACAAGTGGCGGTCGGTTCGGTGCCCTGCAAGAACGCTTCAGTAATAGAATCGGGACATTGCCGAGTGCTCAATAGACCAGTCGAGGGATCGATTTTTCGCAACACCACCCCCGGAGGCGGAGTGAAGTCGCGCACCGGTTCGGTGGCAGTCACGCGACGCATGATCTCGGTCCAAATCGGCAACGCGGCCTCAGCCCCGGTCAAGTTCAGTGGCCGGTTGTGGTCGAACCCCACCCAGACCAGGGCGAGCGTTTCCGGCGTGTACCCCACAAACCACGCGTCTCGGAAGTCGCTGGTCGTTCCGGTTTTCCCGGCCACCGGTCTGGTGTATCCCAACGCGCGGACACCGCGACCGGTGCCACGCTCGACCACCCCCTGCAGCAACGACGTGACCAGATAGGCTTCTTCCGGCGCGATCACCTGCTCGACCGCAATATCCTTCCGCGTGAGCACCTGACCGTCGCGATCCACTACCGATTTGATGACCAGGGGCTCGGTGCGAGTCCCGAAATTGGCGAGCACCGCAAACGCACCGGCCAGTTCGATCGGGATGACTTCGACGGTTCCCAGTACCAACGACGGGACCGCTGGGATCGGCGTGGTGAGTCCGAGCAGCCGAACGGTTTCCACGATCCGCTCGACCCCGATATCCTGCGCCACACGAACCGCGGCGGCATTAAACGAATATTCCAACGCCGTGCGCAGGGTGACCGCACCGTGATACTGTTTGTCGAAGTTCTGGGGCGTCCACGGACCCGACGGGGTCTGCACGGTCACGGGCTCGTCTTGCACCACACTCACGGGCGTGTATCGCGGGGCGCCGTTCGCCCCGTCCTTTCGCAACGCGGCAAGATACGCAAGGGGCTTGAACAGCGAGCCCGGTTGCCGACGGGCCTGCGTCATCCGGTTGAACTGCGACTCCCCATAGTCACGTCCCCCGATAAGGGCTCGAACGTATCCAGTCTGGGGTTGGATGACCACGACGCCGCCCTGCACCGGTTCCGGTGATTTCGGCAGGCGCCGGTCGAGCGAACCAAGTCCGGTCCGCAGGGCCTCCTCGGCAGCCCGCTGAGCTTCGACATCGAGACTCGTGAAAATCCGCAACCCTTCGGAGTTCACTACATCCCGCGCGTACAGCCGCTCGAGTTCGTCGCGCACCAGGTCGGCAAAGTACGGAGCGCGCACCGCCGCGCGGGCCTTAGGGCGCGACGGGACAGGCTCCAGCATCGCCGCTTCGGCCTCGTCCGCGTCGATCACCTGCAGCGCCACCATGCGCCGTAATACGCGGTCGCGAGCCGTTTGCGCTCGCACCTCCCCGGATTGAGGGTTATTCGCCCGCGGAGAACGGATCATGCCGGCCAGAAGCGCGGATTCTGACAGCGTGAGGCGCTCGACGTCCTTCCCGAAATACATGATCGACGCTTCCCCTACGCCGTACACCCCCATGTCACCGCGTTGGCCGAGGTAGATTTCATTCAGATAGGCCTCCAGGATCTCGGGTTTGCTGTAGCGGGTCTCCAGCATAACCGCCATGATGGCTTCCAGGACCTTGCGATACAGGGTGCGTTCATGAGAGAGATAGAAATTTTTCACGAGTTGCTGGGTGATCGTGCTGCCGCCCTGGACCCATTCCCCTTCTTTCAGGTCCGTCCAGAGGGCTCGGGCCACCGCGCGCAGGTCAATCCCCCAGTGTTGATAAAACCGTGCGTCTTCAACAGCGAGGATCGCGTCCACCAGCGACCGCGGGACATCGGACAACCGCACAAGGCGACGACCTTCCCAGCTGTCGTCAAACAACCCCGCGATGACTTCGGGTTCCAGATCTACACTGGTCATCGGTACACCATCGACCGATCGGACGAGGCGCGTGACCCGCTGGGCCTGCAGGTCGGCCGCAAACGGAAAGCCTTCTACCCGGTGATCCGGATACGCAAAGTCCTGAAGGTAGACGTCCAGGCGCGCCTCGGTCCATCGGAATTCGCCGGGCCGCGCAGGCGGCGATGACACCGGGCCGTACCCGAGGCGTAACAGCCGATCGCGCAGGTGCGATGCGACCAGGTCCATCCCGGGATAGATCGTGACGGGTTCTGCGTAGACCGTCGAGGGCAGCTTCCATCGCGGTCCTTCAAACCGCGACGTGACCGTCACGTAGAGCGAGGCCACATACCCGAGGCCGACGGTCAGCACGATGACCGCCAGCCACGGGAACCGTCGCCGACGACGCGACCGCCGAGTACCACCCATCCGTTTCATCCAGCGGTCGTCTCCCCATTCGGTGCCTGCTCCCCCCATTGGGAATGTCCTCGAGTCACTCCTCTAAACTAGCCCCATCGGTCATGCTCCCGTGAGATCGTCTGTACCGCGCAAACCGACTGCCTTGACAGCGTTCTCGCGTGGATGGGATCATACCACGGACATGATCGCTGAACGAACCCGTGGCATTGCCTAGCCCCTCTCGCCAGACGCCCGCGTCCGACATCCGGTTCGGGCTCTACCTTCACATCCCGTTCTGCGTCAGTAAATGCAGCTACTGCGCCTTCAGTTCGATCGCGGGGAGCTCGCGCCTCATGGCGCCGTATGTCGAAACGCTCCACGAAGAGATCGATCAACGCGCCTCCTTAGGGGCCAATCGAACCGTGCAATCGGTGTATTTCGGGGGAGGGACTCCCTCACTGCTGGCACCGGCGGCGCTGACCGGGTTGCTCGCGCACTGCCGACAGGTGTTCGAAGTGGCTTCCGATGCCGAGATCACGCTTGAAGCGAACCCCGAGACGGTGACCAGCGACCGTATTGACGGGTATCTCAACGCGGGGGTGAACCGTATTAGTATGGGCGTACAGTCACTAAACGCTGAGGAACTTGCTGAACTTGGCCGTCCTCACACTCCCGACCGGGCGATTGCAGCATACTCCACGATTCGCCGTGCCGGCTGTCGCAACATCAATCTGGATCTGATCTACGGCGTACCCGGACAAACCGTCGAGGGTTGGCGTACCACCCTGACGCGGACGCTGGACTTGGCTCCTGACCATCTCTCGGCATATGCGCTGACGCCTGAACCCGGCACCGACGTCGGGAGAGCCGTGGCGAACGGTTCCCTTCTTCTGCCGCCCGACGAACTGATTGAACACCTGGAAACCGCTCTATTGGAAACCGTTGGACAATTCGGACTGCATCGATACGAAATTTCTAACTATGCCACGCCCGGAGCGGCCTGTCGCCATAACCTGCTCTATTGGTCGTGCGACGACTGGCTCGGTTTCGGCGCCAGCGCCCACTCGCACCTTGCGGGACATCGGTGGTGGAATCGTTTCGATCCCTCGGAGTACCTCCAAGGCGTCCGCGAACACGCGAGCGTCGAAGGCATGGAAACCTTGACGGTGACTCAACGGATCAATGAGGCCATCGCCTTTGGCCTCCGGATGGTGGAGGGTGTTCCCCGAGCCCGCCTGATCCAGCGTATGGGCGAAGGCCCATGGTCACTCAAAACACCACGTCTCGCGGAACTTGTGGATCAGGGACTCTTAGAGAACGACACCCACATCCTTCGGCTTACGCCAAGAGGATTTTCCGTGGCCGATGCCGTCTCCGTCGCCTTGTTCTAGGATCGGACCGTTTTTCAACAGGTCCGGAAAGTGAACGCCCTTCGGAGGGCCTCCGAAGGGCGTTGGAATTCCACTCTGGAGGGTCGGACTGGTTAGGCCTGCACCGTGGTCTTAACGACATTGGCAGCCTGAGGGCCCTTGGCCCCTTTGACAACGTCGAACTCCACCTCCTGCCCCTCATCCAGGGTTTTAAAACCGTCTCCCTGAATCGCCGAGAAGTGGACGAAGACGTCACTACCGTCCTCCTGGGAGATGAACCCGTACCCCTTGCTGGCGTTGAACCACTTGACCTTTCCTCTTGCCACTGCGCGACCCTCCTTTCAGAACAGAACCTTCACTGAACCATCCCAACCGGGGACAACGTACTGTGACCGGCAGTTTCGCTTATAACAGATGTGCAAAATAGTGTCAAGATAATTTGGATTTTAGGGAATTTTCCGATACGGCTGGCGGTTATATCGGATTTGACGAAGTGAATTTTGTGGAAAAAATGTTCACAAATTTCCCATTGCATTCACTTCCAGTGGTTTCCTGTTCGGGACATCTTTGGAAAGCGGGACTTTCAGGAAAATCAGGAGTGGTCGCCGCGATCCATACCACAACCCCGCTGCCTCATCATAAACGGGGCAGGGTGATGCCTTGCTGCGCCTGATACTTGCCTTTTCGGTCAGCGTACGAGGTTTCGCAAATCTCGTCACTCTCGAAAAAGAGGACTTGTGCGATGCCTTCGAACGCATAGATTTTCGCTGGCAGCGGAGTGGTGTTTGACACTTCAAGGGTCACGTACCCCTCCCATTCAGGCTCGAACGGCGTCACGTTGGTAATGATGCCACAGCGAGCATAGGTCGACTTCCCGACGCACACGGTGATCACATTCCGGGGAATCCGAAAGTATTCGACACTTCGGCCGAGAGCGAACGAATTAGGGGGAATAATGCAGACATCACCCTTAAAATCCACGAACGACTTGACGTCGAAGTCTTTGGGGTCAACCGTGGTGTGGTTGATGTTGGTAAAAATTTTGAAATCGTCCGATATGCGAAGGTCATACCCATATGAAGAGAGGCCGTAGGAAATAGTCCCTGCGCGAACCTGCTTCTCCTCGAACGGGCTGATCATCCCGTACTCCTTGGCCATCTTCCGGATCCATCGATCGTTCTTCACCATGGTTTTCCTCTCTAGACAGGTCGTGTTTCCCGAAATGATCGGCTCACTGCCACCGGATCAACCCAGCGGGTCGATTGGCATCACCGCGGAAGGCGTTGGGTCGAAATTGGTCGGGTCGCGGGGTCAGCACTACCACCCTGACCACACGCGTCGAGTTCTCCAGGCCCATTGGGTCCCGGCTGCACTTGCGGGTACCGGTACACCTGGTCTTCATAGTTCTTCAGGATGACCTCTTGCGAATTGATGTCGAGGACGAATTCCGGCGGTGTCACCGTAATTTTTCCCCCGCCACCCGGCGCATCGATGACATACCGCGGAATGGCCATCCCGGACGTATGGCCGTGAAGGGCGCGAAGAATACCCAGCCCGGTTTCCACCGTGGTGCGGAACTGGTTGGTGCCCGTGACCAGATCCGCCTGATACAAGTAGTACGGCTTCACCCGGATCCGCAGAAGGTGCTGGAGCAGGCGTTTCATCACTTCAGGGTCGTCATTGACGCCCTTAAGCAGCACCGTCTGGCTGCCCAGTGGAATTCCCGCATCGGCTAACCGTCCACACGCCTCAGCCACTTCCGGCGTGATTTCGTCGGGGTGATTGAAATGCAGATTCATGTAGAGCGGATGGTACCTCTTCAGCATCGCACACAATTCCGGCGTGATCCGAGAGGGCAACGTTCCAGGCACTCGCGATCCGAGGCGAATGATCTCCAGATGGGGAATGGCTCGGAGCGCGGAGAGCAGCCGATCGAGGAGCGTGTCGACCAACAACAACGGATCCCCCCCTGAAAAAATAATGTCTCGGATCTCGGGGTGTCTTTGGATATACCCCGCGACCACATCGATCGCTTCCGGTGTAATGGTTCCCCCCGGAGAGCCCACGAACCGTTTACGCGTGCAGAACCGGCAATAGATGGGACACTGGTTGGTCACGAATAGTAGGACCCGATCGGGATAGCGGTGCACCAGATGCGGAACAACCATGTCGCCGTCTTCATTCAGCGGGTCGTCCTTCATGTCGAAATTGAGGTCCAATTCTTCCACACTAGGGACCACTTGCAGCCAGATCGGGTCCCCTTTATATCGAATCGTCTTCAAGACGTGGGGGGTGATCCGCATGGGATATCGGGCCACGACCGCACGTAACTCATCCGCTTCGTGTGGCGTCATCCCCAGCCGTGCGATGAGATCCTCCACCGCCTCCAAGCTTTCGCGGAGATCGTACTTCCACTGCTCGGTCACGTATCGACTCCTCCCGTCAGAACACGTCTTCTCGGTTGCCGAACCGCCCTAGGCACGACGAGCATTCGAAACAGACAGCGGTGGCTCAACAGCACATGGCGCGAGCACAGCATCTGTCATCCCATGGATGATCTTCTTCTCCAGCGAACAGGTGGTCGCTAGTACCCCCCCCAACACCACATCCCCGTCAGACACAAAATAGTACGGCGACAGTCGAGTGCGGCCGGCCATCGATCGCACCGCACCGGACGGCTCCTCAAAGTAGGTGACTTCGTCTCGACGCGCCACGTGAAACTCCTGGACGATGTGCGGCGTAGAGGAGAATGCCTCCAGGGCCGCCTCCAGCGCGTCCCGCCACGCAGCGGCAGGCTGGTCGTGGCCGACGACGACTCCGCGACCTCCCCACGCCAACTCGGAGAATCCTGACGGCTTGATCACCAGGCGCCGCTCGCGCTGAGTGGCGTCGCCCAGCTGGCGCCAGTCCCGAACGGGGCGCCCCGCGAGCTCGAACCCCGCGATCACCGCGTGCGGCGGCACCTCTGCCGGATCAAGGACCCAGGTGCGCGGAAACAGGGCCTGCAAGACGTCCGTCGTACGAAGCCCGAGGTCATCCCGCCACCATTGCCGCAAGGCGGGGTGGTGCCACAACGCCATCGCCAACTTCTCTTCCAGGAACGCTTTCCCGGGCGGCGTCATCCGCACCGTGTTTTTCTTTGCTGCGTACAGAAAGAGTTCCGACTTGGGGATATTCTTGAGGTCGAACAATTCGAAGAATCGATACAACACATCAACCGGTGCCGGCCCGTCGGGTCCCAGCAGCGTCAAGCCCGCCTCGTGAAAGGTGAGGTCCGACGGAGCAACCGTCGCGGCAGACACACCCCGAGCAGATAGGCTTCTGGCGAGGTACCGCATCTCTGGTCGATAGTCAGCTGATTCGTCCGAGACGACAATGGCTACACGCGCGCCATCCCCGATGATTCGCGAAAATCCGTCGATCACCCCGCCTGAGCCGCCGACCAGCGGGGTCTCCTGTCCGTAGAGCGCCTGGAAGGCCGCGGTCAAACCGAACCCGCCGGGTACCGCGTCAAGTTCCGCCGAAACCCACCCAGACTCCGTGATGAACAGGTCTGGTCGAATGATGCCCGGCAATTGATCCCGCACCCGCCGCATACGCCCGTAGTCAACGACCGCCTGGGATTTCCCTTGATCCAGGTAACGAGCGACCCACCTGAGGCTGGGAGTCTTCAAGCTCTGGTAATACAGCCGGTTCAACGACCGGTAAAAGGCCAACAACGTGGGCCCCAGCTGATGCAAGAAGTCCATCTCTGATTGGGTCAGCCAATACGGCCCCAGGCTGACCCGCCAACAGGGCAACCCATCACCATCCGCCTGAGTAAACAGCCCTTCGCGTCGCAACACCTCCAGGTAGCGCGCCCCCGACGTTGCGTGTTGAGGTGTCAACGACGTCCCGAGGGGCGCGTTATGGGAAGGGGCCAACACGATCAGCGGCGACGGGCCGCTCGATGGGGCAGAAAGAGAGGAAGGATGCCACCCGTCTGGGAGACGCTCACACCAACGCTCACTGACGACTGGGTGTCGTCTAACATGGACGGTATTTTACCATGGGCCTTAGCGGCCTCGTCAAGCAACGGAGCGGCTGCGCCGACTATACGGACGCGGTTCGGGCCCCTGTCGACCTGTTAGGCTGCGGGCTCTTCTTCGTAGGTGCAACCCTCGACGATACAGCGTCTCTTGGGTTCACCACCCTTGAAGGTTTTCTCGACGACGAAAGGAGCGTGGCACTGGGGACACGCTTTGGGAACCGGGCGCTCCCAGAGCGCATAGTCGCACTTGGGATAGGTGGCGCATGAATAGAAGACTCGACCCTTTTTCGTGCGTTTTTCGACCAACTGACCGCCACAGCCTTCTCGCGGGCAGGTGACCCCCGTTCCGAGTGACCGTGTCGTCTTGCACGTCGGATAGTTCGAACACGCGATAAATCGCCCGAATCGCCCGGTCTTGATGACCATCGCACCGCCGCACTTGTCACACACCTCGTTCGTTTCCGTTTGTTTCGGCACCACCACAATCGTTCCGTCGGACTCTTCTCGAAACTCCTTGGTATTTTTGCACTCCGGATACCCTGGACAGGCCAGAAACCGGCCATTACGACCCCATTTGATCACCATCTGCTTCCCACACCGCTCGCAGGCGATGTCAGTCGGCTTCTCTTCCCGCTTGACGTCACGCATTTCGGTGGTGGCTTTTAAGAGATAGGTGTTGAACGGTCCGTAAAATTCGCGGACCGTATCCACCCACCCCTTTTCTCCCTCTTCGATCTGATCCAGATCCTCTTCCAGCGTTGCGGTGAACTGGATGTTCAGGACGTCGGGGAAATGTTTGACGAGCAATTCGTTGACCACGACACCGAGTTCCGTCGGGCGTAATCGTCCCTCCACTTTCGCGACGTATTTACGGTCTTGAATAGTTGAAATGATAGACGCATACGTGCTGGGCCGACCAATGCCACGCTCCTCCAACTCCTTGATCAACAGCGATTC
Source organism: uncultured Nitrospirota bacterium (assembly GCA_964570625.1). Taxonomy (GTDB): domain Bacteria; phylum Nitrospirota; class Nitrospiria; order 2-01-FULL-66-17; family 2-01-FULL-66-17; genus JBFLXB01. The sequence goes on from CAZMYW010000012.1 coordinate 72,896, forward strand.
GGTAAACCGAGGGGGCGGTTGCGTGAAGTGTTGACGGGGTGCGATGTCCTGGACACGCAAAACGTGTCCTTCATTCAACACCGGGAGATGCCGTTCTTCCGCTTCGTCTTCTTCGCTCTTTGAAGGTGTTGTCTCTCCCCCGCGCTCCGTTGACTCGGTATAGACCGTGGTAAAGCCGGCGAACAACATGACCGCGCCCGTGGCACGGAAGACGGCCTCCCCGGCCGTGACGTCCACGCGCGTTTGCTCAAGCACGGCGGGTGTCATCTGGCTGGCCACAAACCGCTTCCAAATCATCGCGTACAGTTGATACAAATCCCGGTCGAGCGTGCTCCGGAGTTGCTCCGGGTCGCGCGTCACCGCCGTAGGCCTGATCGCCTCGTGGGCATCCTGCGCGCCCTTTTTATTCCGGTAGACATTCGGCGAACTGGGCGCGAATTCCGACCCGAATCGCTCGCGCACGAACTCCGCCGCCTCGGCCTGAGCCTCAGCGGAGATCCGCGTCGAATCCGTACGCATATACGTGATCAGTCCGACCGGGCCCTCGTCACCGAGTTCCACCCCCTCGTACAACCGCTGGGCCAACGCCATCGTTCGCTTCGGCGAGTACCGCAGCTTCCGGGAGGCTTCCTGCTGAAGTTTGCTCGTGGTAAACGGTGCGGGGGGATTCTTGCGCCGTTCTTTCTTCTCGATTTGGGCAACCTGGAAGGGAACACCGACCAGCGCGGTCTTCACCGCGGAGGCGTCATCCGCATTCGAGAGCGCCACCTCCTCGCCTCGCCACTTGATCAGTTTGGCCTCGAAAGCCAGGGGCTGATCCGCTTCCAGGAGCGCGACAATCGACCAATACTCATCGCTCCGAAATACCTCGATCTCCCGCTCGCGCTCACAGATGATTCGCACCGCGACCGACTGCACGCGGCCCGCCGAGAGCCCCCGCCTGACCTTCTCCCACAACAACGGACTGATCTTGTAGCCCACGATGCGATCCAAGATACGGCGCGCTTGTTGGGCATCCACCTTGTGCTGCTTCAATTCGGTCGGGTTTTCCAACGCGCGCTTCACTGCGCGCTCGGTAATCTCGTTAAACAGGACGCGTTTGATCTTCCCGTTCCGCCCTTTGGTTTTCTTTCCGGTGCCGTTCAATTCCTCCGCAATATGCCATGCGATGGCTTCACCCTCGCGATCGGGATCAGGGGCCAAGTACACGACATCGGCGGTCTGAGCCGCAGCCTTGATGTCATCCAAGACCTTTTTCTTCCCCCGGATGACCTGGTACTGCGGCCGGAAGTCATGCTCGACGTCCACGCCGAACTTGCTCTTGGGGAGGTCCTTCACGTGACCGATGGAGGCCATCACCTTGTATTTCCTGCCCAAATACTTGGCGAGGGTTCTCGCCTTGGACGGCGACTCCACGATCACGAGCGACTTGCCTGTTTTGGCCGGCTTAGAAATACGCGTTCCTCGAAGTCTGTGCAGGGATTATACCCGATTCCGTCGAGCCGTCACGGAACCGCCATCTGACGGACATACCGCTGGCCCGGAACCTGTTTGGCGACGCCTTTGAGTTCAAGGCCCAACAGCACTTCGGCCAGCCGATCCGGAGCCACACTGGAGCGGACCGTCAATTCGTCGACATGTGCGGGTTCCCAAGACAATAAGTCAAAGACTCGCCGCTCGTCCGCGGTCAAGTCAACCGCAGGGGACGGAACGACTGCAAACCGCTGAACGGCTTGACCCACCTGGCCGACCACTTGCTCAAGCACGTCATCGGCGGTTTCCACCAGCGTGGCGCCGGCCTTGATGAGCCGGTTGGTCCCGGTGCTCGTCGGCGTGCCCACGTTCCCGGGCACCGCAAACACTTCGCGTCCTTGCTCAAGCGCCAACTTTGCGGTGATCAGTGAACCACTCTCCGCCGTGGCTTCGATGACCAGGACGCCGAGCGACATCCCGCTGATAATACGATTGCGAGTGGGAAAATGATGCGGGTCTGGAGGAGCCCCCAGCGGAAATTCAGACAATACGGCGCCGTGGCTGCGCACCTTGTCTTTTAGGCCCCGCATCTCCGGAGGATACGCCACGTCCACGCCGCAGCCCAGCACCGCCACGGTTCGCCCGTTTCCTTGGAGGGCCCCCTGGTGCGCAGCCGCGTCGATGCCCCTTGCCAAGCCACTGACCACCACAAATCCAGCGGCCGCAAGTTCAGTCGCCAACCGTGTGGCGGTGGCCGTGCCATAGGGAGTCGCGCGCCGCGAACCCACTACCGCAATCACCCGCCGCTCATCCGTTGGTAGATCACCCAGCACGTACAACACGGGGGGCGGATCATGAATACGACGAAGGTGGACTGGATAGTCAGAGCTCGGCAAGGTGAGCAACCGGCCGCTCAGTGAGGCCAGACACGCCAACTCCGCGTCCACCTGACCCCATCCGTCGAAAGCGTGGACCGCATCGGCCACGTGGCGCGGGCAACCATCCACGCTACGCAACGTTGAGGCCGGGGCCCGCCACACCGCCTCGGCCGTACCCAGTGCGTCAACCAGGACCCGAAAGGTTACGGGCCCCACGCCCGGGACTCGGGTGAGGGCCAGGGCAGCCCGCTCGGCGTCGCGCACCGTTGAGGCCGGAGACATTACACCAGGACGAGGTCGTACTGCTCTTGGTGAAGGTGCGGGTCGGCTTTGATCGCGATCCGTTTGTTGAACTCGCGTTCAAGCGCTTCAACCCCATCCCGTTCTTCGTCGAAGAGCAAGTTGGCGACGTTCGGGTGCACGGTGACCAAGACCGTCCCGGCCTCGCGGGATGCACCCGAACGGCGGATCTCTCGGAAGATCTCATAACAGACCGTGGTCGCGGAACGGATGTACCCCCGCTTTTCGCAGTACAGGCACGCGTCGCACAACACGCGCAACAAATCTTCGCGTACACGCTCGCGCGACATCTCCACCAGGCCCAGGTCGGAGATCCTCAAGATGTTACTCCGCGCGCGATCGGTCGCCAACGCGTCTCGAAGGGCCGCGAAGACTCGCTCGCGGTTCTTCTCTTTTTCCATGTCGATAAAATCAATGATGATGATGCCGCCGATGTTCCGGAGACGCAGTTGGTAGGCAATTTCCTTGGCGGCTTCGAGGTTCGTCTTGAAGATCGTCTCCTCAAGGTCACGTTTCCCCACGTACCGACCGGTGTTCACATCCACGACCGTCAACGCCTCGGTGTGTTCGATCACGACATACCCGCCCGACTTCAGCCACACCCGACGTCCGAGCGCCTTGGAAATTTCAATCTCGATCCCATATCGATCGAAGATCGGCTCGTCCTGGGTGTAGAGATGGACTTTCGTCACCAGGTTGGGCAGGTACGTGGTGACGAACTGCCGGATCCGGTCGTATTCCGCCCGGCCCCCGACCGTCAGTCTTTCCACGCGGTGGGTCAACAAATCGCGCACGATGCGCAGAGACAGGTCCAAGTCGGCGTGAAGCAGGGCGGGCGCGGACGCTCGCTGCGACTCGTCACCGATCGTCTGCCACAAGCGACCGAGGAACTCGATGTCCAGACGGAACTCCTCTTCACTCGTCCCCTCGCTCACGGTCCGGATAATATAGCCCGTTCCGGGTTGCCGCAGCCGCGTCATCATCTCGCGGAGTCTGGCCCGCTCGGCCTCGTCGCCGATGCGTCTCGAAATTCCGATATGATTGACTGTGGGCATGAACACCAGATACCGACCCGGCAGAGACAGGTAGGTGGTCACTCGACACCCCTTGGTGCCGATCGGATCTTTGGTCACCTGCACGACGATTTCCTGCCCCTCGCGCAGCAGTTCTTCGATGGAGCGGTGGACCCGTCGAGGGCGCGTGGTGACTTTGGTGGCCTCGTCCTCGCCGTCGTCATCGGCCCTCGGCACATCGTTTCCCTCGGCCTCTTCTTCGCCGTCCGACACGTCTACGGCCGGGGGAGGGCCGCCAGTCTCCGTCACGATATCAGCCACATAGAGAAACGCTGCGCGCTCGACCCCGATGTCCACGAAGGCGGCCTGCATGCCTGGGAGGACTTTCACCACGCGGCCCTTGTACACATTGCCGACAATCCCGCGGTCGCGTTTCCGGTCGATGTACAACTCGGTCAACACCTGTTGCTCGAGCACCGCCACGCGCGTTTCTTCGCGCGAGGGGTCGATCACGATTTCCATCGCCATGCCACACTCCTATACTCGACCGCTCCGACGACACGCCGGTGGTTCGACGGCGTCGGGGGTCAGTAAAATAACATAAACCGACGAAGACGTACATTCAGCACCAAGCCCAGCGCCGCGAACACGGTCAGCGTGGACGACCCGCCGTAGCTCATGAGCAGCAGCGGTACGCCGACCACCGGCATGATCCCCAGTGTCATCCCGATGTTCACCACCAGGGAAAAGACCACCATCGCCGTCACACCCACGGCGAGAAACGCACCTAACCGGTCCTTGGCTTTATACGCGGTTTCCATGATCCAGTACAGGACGAACCCATACAACGCGAACAAGACCACCACGCCGATGAACCCCCACTCCTCGGCGAAGACCGCGAAGATGAAGTCCGTATGGCCCTCGGGGAGAAACTTCAGCTGACTCTGCGTGCTTCCCAGGAACCCCTTGCCCCAAAAACCGCCAGACCCGATGGCGATTTTCGACTGGATGACATGATACCCGGTACCCAGCGGGTCGGAGCTGGGATTGACGAACGTGAGCAAACGATCTCGCTGATAGCCTCTGAGCGAGTTCCAGAACACGTGCCATGCAAACGGGAACAACATCAGCCCGACCAGGGCCACCCACACGATCGACTGATACCGAATCCCCACTAACAGGATCATGGCCAACGAGATGGCGAGCAGCGTCAGCCCCGTCCCTAAATCTGGCTGCTTCAGAATCAGCGCGATCGGCACCAGGACCAGGAGCAGCGGCACGACAAGTTGCGACGGCCCCAACCCTCCTTGCACCGTCTGGTCCGCGCAATACCGGGCGAGGACCACGATCAACACAAGTTTGGCCAGTTCCGACGGCTGCACGTCCACGACACCAAGCGAGATCCAGCGCTGCGCGCCCATCCCCACCCGCCCGATCACCAGCACGGCGACCAGCAGAATGATGATGGCGCCGTACCCGACGTAGGCATGACGGGCGAGCGTGTGGTAATCGATCAGCGCAACTGCCGCCATGACGACGAGACCGAGACCGACCCACCCCGCCTGCTTGAGGTACAAGGGGGAGGGACGTCCTGCCTGATGCGCGGTCGCGCTGTAGATCGACGCGATCCCGAGGGCCACGATACAGGCCATGACGGCGAGGACCTGCCACTCCAGACTTCCGAGCCGCGACCTAACCTGCCGCACCCGCCGGCCTCCGGTCTCTCACCACGACGGGGCTCGGAGACGCTCCGGGCTGCCCCCCGAGGTAGGCTTCAATCACCCGCTTGGCAATCGGGGCGGCGACGCTTCCACCGTGTCCGCCGTGTTCGACCAGGACGGTGACCGCAATCCGCGGCGCGTCCATCGGTGCGAACGCGACGAACCACGCATGGTCCTCCACACGACTCTTTCGACTGCCTTGCGCCATCCCTACCACCTGTGCGGTGCCGGTTTTACCTGCGATCTGCGTGATCGAGGACCGCGCCGCAGCACCTGTTCCATGTGCCTCCACCACCACGCCCTTGAGCGCTTCGCGTAACACGGCGAATGTGCGGGGACTCACGGCGACACGCTCCGTCGGCCGCACCTCCGGAATGACCACCGTCCCGTCCCGATGACGGATCTCTCGGACGTATCGCGGTGGGTGGCGCTCCCCTCCGGTTGCGACGGTGCCGATCATCATCGCCATTTGAAGCGGCGTTACGGAGACGTACCCTTGACCGATCGCCACGGAGAGCGTCTCGCCCGGATACCATGGTTCTCGGCGGTTGGCGAGTTTCCACGCGGTGGACGGGATCAACCCCTTCTTTTCGGACGAGAGCGCAATACCCGTTACTTCCCCTAACCCAAACGCCTGGGCGAACTCCGCGATCGCGTCCACTCCAAGTTGGCCACCCACTTCATAGAAATACACGTCACAAGACTCCACCATCGCGCGGTGCAGGTCAACGATGCCGTGGCCACCGGCCTTCCAGTCTCTGAACACGCGGTTACCGAAGAACTTGCCGCCGCTACAGGCGATTTGGGAGTGCGGCGTGACTGCGCGCCGTTCCAGCGCCGCGGCGGCGACGACGACCTTGAAGGTCGAACCCGGCGGGTACTGTCCCTGGATAGCCCGATTGTTCAGCGGACGCCCGGGGTCGGCCAACAACTCGGCCCAGCGTGATGCGGTCAGCGCCCCAGACAACATGTTGGGGTCGAAATCGGGGTGGCTGACCATCGCGATCAACTCACCGGTCCCCGGATCCAGCGCGACCACCACGCCTGCCTTGCCTTGAAGCGCGTCCTCCGCGGCAAGCTGCACCTCCGCGTCGATGGTCAAGTGAACATCATCGCCCTGGACCGGAGGCACCTGGTTCACCACCCGCCGTTCGTGCCCCAGCGCGTCCACTTCCACGCCTTTTTCTCCCGGTTGCCCGCGGAGCGTGGTGTCGTACGCCAGCTCGGCGCCGTATTGCCCGACTTGCATACCCAAGGGTAGATTTTCGAACTCTGCCGCAGACCGCTGAATCGCGGAGACCTCGCTGACGTAGCCTAAGAGATGCGCCGCCCACGCGCCGTATGGATAATTGCGCTGCGCCTCGACTTCGATCTTCACCCCCGGAAGATCGAGGCGGTGCGCCTCGATCAGGGCCACTTCTTTCAGCGCGAGGTGGTTCTTGATGGGAATCGGGGTGTAGGGTCTCGCGCTCCGCTGGCTCGCAATCCGTTCCCTAATATCTTCTGCCGGCAGCTCTAGGTAGAGAGCCAGCCGCTCGATTAAGGAGTCGATTGGAACCGGCGCGTCTTCGGGCACCACATAGGCCGTGAAGCCCGGAGTGTTATTGACGAGCAAGCGGCCATGTCGGTCGAAGATCAAGCCCCGTTGGGGCAGGACGCTGACTACCCTGACGCGATTGGTCTCGGAGAGCCCCCGGTACGTCTCACCCTCCACGACTTGCAGATACCACGCACGGAGGAGGAGCATCCCGAGGAGCACGAGGATCGCAAGGACACCCCACGTGATCCTATCGTATAAGTCCTTGAAATCGTCTTGCGGAGAAGAGCTCATCACGCTCCCTCAGGCTATCGCGCGGCGGAGGATACCGCCAGACCCACCCCACGAAGAGCACCCACGCCACGACGGTATCGTAGAGCGCCTGCGGCGCCAACCTGGTCGTAAACCAGAGCACCAAGTCTTCTGCGTGCTCGACTGGCACCCCCCACACCATGTGACCGACCCCTAACCCCAGCGAGCTCACCGCCACCAAAGCGACCACTGTCAACGTCCGCACGGTCGCGGTGATGCGACCGAGCGAGGAGGAGGCGGCAGCGAGCACCGCATACATCGCCAAATCAAACGGCCCGTGCCCAGCCCCGAACAGGTCCACGCCGGCCCCCAACAGCACTCCAGCCGCAGCGCTCGACGCCGGACCGTGACCCAAAGCGAAGAACAACACCGCCAGCAGCGGAAAATCTGGCATCGTGTGGCCAATCGCCATCATCGGGGCCAACGCCGCTTGGACCGGAAGGGCAAGTGGCAGCACCACGACCCAGACGATCCGGGACCCCACTGACCTGTCGGCGCGTTCGCTGGGGCCGCCGCTCCACACGTTACGAAGCCGGCAGGAGGTCGAACACCAACACCTCTTCGATCGCCGCCAGATCAGCCGAGGGGAACACTTCGACCTCCGGGTACAACGCGCCCTCTTCGTGGCCCACTCGCGTCACAATTCCAACCATGAGCGCTTTGGGAAACGAGGTCGTCAGACCGGACGTCATAATCACGTCGCCCTCACGAATTTCTGACGACGGCGGAAGGTATTTGAGGCGCAGCCGTCCCGCCGCGGTACCCTCGACGATGCCCTGCTCTCGGGTACGCTGCACGATCGCTGGCACTGCGCTTTGTCGATCCGTAATCAGCAGCACGACCGAGGCCGACGGAAATACCTTGACGACGGTTCCCACCACACCGCTGGCCGCCCCCACACCCATGTCCACAACCGCATCGTCGCGACTGCCTCGGTCGATGGTAATCGACTGGTACCAACGCGACGGATCACGGCCGATGACTCGTGCCCCGCGGCTGGAGACACCCAGCGTGGCGCGAAAGTCGAGCAAGGCGGCCAGCCGGCGGTTTTCGATCCCGACCTCGACCAACGAATCGCGTTCGCTTGTCAAACGATCCACCTCTGCCCGGAGAAGGCTGTTGGCGTCGTGGAGCTGGATCACCGCCACGTAATGCGACCAAGTGTCTCCGAACCAGCTCACCACAGACGTCAACCCCCCTGCCACGGAGGCATAGGCGTCGGCCAACGGCTGAACCATCACCGGGACCGGGCGTCTTTGCCAGTCGGGGAGGAACGCGATCGCCATGACGACGACCACCCCCAGCGCAATCAGCCAGGCGCGCTTGGATCCCGAGGTGGGGTAGGCCATACCGCGCGGCTTCCCTTACTGGGCGAGAATCGAGACGCGCCGTAAGAGGTCAATCTGATCCAGCGCCTTGCCGGTGCCGAGCACCACCGTCGTGAGGGGGTTGTCCACGGTGATAATGGGCAGATTGGTTTCCTCACGGAGCCGGACATCCATCCCACGCAGCAGCGATCCACCGCCCGTCAACACGATGCCGCGATCGATTATATCTCCCGCGAGTTCGGGCGGCGTGTTTTCCAGTGCGACCTTGATCGCGTTGACGATGGCCCCGATCGGTTCGGCCAGCGCCTCCCGGATCTCGGCATCGTCGATGACGAGCGTGCGGGGAATGCCGGAAATTAAATCTCGCCCCTTAATCATAAAGGTCTTTCGGTCGTCTAGCGGATACGCCGACCCGATCTCGAACTTGATCTGCTCCGCCATATGATCGCCGATCAATAGGTTGTATTTGCGCTTGACGTAGCTCATGATAAAGTCGTCCATCTTGTCGCCCGCGACCTTCACGGATTCGCTGTAGACGATGCCCGCGAGCGAAATCACCGCGACGTCCGTGGTCCCTCCGCCGATGTCGACCACCATGTTGCCGGAGGGTTCGGCGATTGGCAGGCCCGCGCCGATCGCCGCCGCGATTGGCTCCTCGATCAAATACACCTCACGAGCGCCTGCGAGTTCGGCCGAGTCTTTGACCGCTCGCTGTTCCACTTGGGTAATTTTTGAGGGCACGCAGATAATGATGCGGGGCCGGACGAAGGTATTCCGGTTGTGAGCACGCGTAATGAAATGTTTGAGCATTTTTTCGGCAATCTCGAAATCCGCGATCACCCCGTCCTTCATGGGTCGTATCGCCACGATGTTTCCGGGCGTCCGCCCCAGCATCTTTTTCGCCTCCGAACCCACCGCCAGGACTTGGCCGCTTTTCTTTTCGATCGCGACCACGGACGGCTCATTAATCACGATGCCTTTGCCTTTGACATACACCAGGGTGTTGGCGGTCCCCAAGTCGATCGCGAGATCGTTGGAAAACCACCCCAGGACGGTATTCGTAATTCCCACGGTTCCTCCTTCGAACGGGCGTCTACCCGTTGCGCGCCCCGCTCACACTGATTACCCGCGTACCCGCGAACTCGTCTCCCAACCGTTGCCCCTGCGGACTTCCGACCAGCAGGATACCTTCTAACCCGAACGCGCCGATCAACACGGTCCACCCGAGTGCCGCGGACAACCACCCACCGGGTTGGAGCAACAACCAGAGGGCGAACGGCGCCGCCAGCACACCGTTACGAAGAAGTGAGTCACGGACCCCACACGCTCGCCCCTCCGCCCCGCGGACCGTGAGCCCCAGCAAACGTTTGCCGACGCTGCCTCCCGGTTGAAGACCGTCAGCAATCATGACGTACGTCACGGCAGCGAAGAAACCAACCATCGGAAGCAGTTGATCGATCGCCGACGCCAACAAGACGTCCAGAAACTTCGCCATCCACCGCGTGAGAGGATCGGCGGACGGCTCAGCAGACGGCTCAGAAAATTGCAATCGAGGGACGGCGTCCATGCCGAGGAGCCGATCACCCCTGGAACACCAAGGTTGATCAGCGAGCGGATCTCGTTAACGGGCTGCATTATAGGCAAGCCATTCCTGAGGCGCAAGGCCTGCGACCATCCTACAGTTGCGAAGACCCCGCCTGATCGCCTATCATACCCGTTGAAACGGAGGGGGACATGATCAAGTTGATGCGTCAGGGTGCTATCGAAAACCCGTGGGTGTTCCGGATCATCATGCTCGTGATCGTCGTGACGTTCGTCATCACCATGGGCTGGTGGGGGTTCAGCGACGACGAACGAAGAGTGGTCGCGCGCGTTGGGGCGCACTCTATCTCGCTGGACGACTACGAACGCGCCTACCGAAACCAGGAGCGGGCTTACCGCGACGCCCTGAAAGAGCAATTTACCCCTGAACTGGCTAAACAATTGGACCTCAAACACGTGGTGATCAACGCCCTGATCGAACGCCAACTCTGGCTCGATACCGCGCAACAATTAGGGCTGACCGTGACGTCCCGCGAGCTCGCTGAAGCCATCACCGCCATCCAGGCGTTTCAAAAAGAAGGCACCGACCGTTTCGACCCTGATGTCTATCGTCGGGTATTGGCTGTGAACCGCCTGACTCCGGAAACATTCGAGAACGCCCAACGGGAGGAGCTGCTAATTGCCAAAGTCAGAGCCGTGGTGAGCGAATCCACCGCAGTCTCCGAACCGGAGTGGGCCGACGCGCGAGTGCGCCAAGCCGCCCAAAATCCCGGACCGACCTCGGATGCCATGCTGCCGTCCCCCTTACCCCAAAAACAGGAGCGTGTCCTTCGAGCCTACCTGGATCAAGTCCGCCGCCACGCCAACGTCGAGGTCCACGATAACCTGTTGTAGCACGGTCAATTCAACCGTTCTCGAAAGTGATCGAACGGTGATCGGCAGCGGGCCTTCAGGTCCTCACGAATACAGCTCACGCCCGCGACACACAGCTCAAAGTGTTCTGAGAGCTTGTGAAACAGCGTCGCGTCCTCCTCGGTTCTGGCCTGGCCGGGCAGTTCAGCCACCAGGCGGTACGACCGCTTGCCGACCTTCACATAGTCGACTAACACGTCAGCGCAGGTCGACACGATTTGTGTCTTCAAACGCGTCACGTGCTCAGGGAACAGACCCAGCATAAACAGGGTAAAGTCCCCAATGTGACGATGAGCGTCTCGCTCGGGCAAACCCAACGTGCCGCGTTCAGCCGCAAGGAGCAGGTCTGAGACCCTGAACCGCCGCTGTCCCGCCTCATCGTGAAATGGATACACCAGCTTGACGTCCGAAAAATCCGCGAGGAGATCCGCGACGTAGCGGATGACTCGATGGTCCGGCCAACCCAGTTGCTCGTAGAAGTTTTTCTCCGTCAACACGCTGAAAAAGCGTCGTAACGGGTGGTGCGGACCGACCTTGGATTGTGATCCGGACTCCCTCATGTGCTCCGCCGGGCGATATAGGTAAGTAGTACGCTCATTATAGTAGGCGTTCGAAGTTTCGACAAGAAATGAGACGAAACAACCCCGCCGAGCGTTAGGGTGTTGCGATCATCACGCCGTTGAGTGCGGTGTTGAGCGATAAGGGATTCACTCGCGCACCGTTGAGGCGAACGCCCCAATGCAGGTGAGGCCCAGACGCACGACCGGTTGCCCCGACCGCGCCGATAATTTGAGACTTTGACACCCGGTCTCCGACACGAACCGAGATTTCCGACAAATGAAAATACATCGAGTACAACCCGAGACCGTGGTCGATGACGACGCTTTGCCCGCTGAAAAACTGATCCGCAACGAGACGGACCGTCCCATGGTTAATCGCCGCCACCGGTGCGCCTTGTGGGGCGCTGATGTCTTCGCCGGTGTGCGGATTCCTCGGCTGTCCGTTGATGACGCGGCGGCGCCCGAACGTGTATTGCACGCTCCCTGCGGTAGGCATCACAAATTCGCCCTCCCACCGCCGAGGGGTAACCGGCTGCATTGCGGCGAGCATGGCCTGCTGCTCCGACTCCACCCGTTGCAGGGTATCCGAGTCCAGATCAACTTGTTTTTCCGGAAGCGAGAGCGCCTGGCTCTTGAAAGCGGTTTTCTCCACGACTACAGACCCTCGCGTCACAACAGTGGCTCCGCCGGGATTTCTGTGCTCAACAACGAACTCCTGCACCCCAGGCGCCGCCTCCATGTCAACGCCCATCAACACACCGGAACCGTCTGGCGTGGCGAAGCCTGGCCAGTCGCGACCGACGAATCGAGCGAACAAACCGTCCGTAGCGGTAGCCCTCGAGAACACGGACTGCGGAACCACCACGGCAAACGCTTCTCCCTGCTTGACGGTAGTGACTGAAGGGATCTCAAGGCTCGCCGCCTGAGCCGTAGACAGCCACGAGAAGACGATCGCGCTCCCGGCAATGAGGAGAATCACCAGGGGACTACCGATGGGAAGCGGCGACACCCGCAATGAGCTCATCAACGCGCTTGTTGGAACTGGCGAATGGGTCCATGCAGAGGATCGTCTCCTCCCAGTAGCCGTTCAACTTCAGGTAGGTCCAATCCACCGTGTAGGATCGGTTCTTGTCTTTTGCAAACCGGATAAAGTCTCCGCGGACTTTGGCCCGAGTGGTCTGCGGTGGCACCACCATCGCTCGCTGGATCTCTTCCTCGGTCGCGAGCCGTTCCACCAAGTCTTGTCGTTCCAACAGATAATACAATCCGCGATTTCGCTTCACATCGTGGTACTGCAAGTCCATCAGCGCGACGCGCGGATCGTCCCACCCGCAGTTCTTGCGCTCGACGAAGGACTCCATCAAATTTCGCTTGATGACCCAATCCAGATCTTGTGACAACGCAACTGGGTTCGTGGCCAGGGTCTGAAGCACGTAGCCCCAGTAGTCGACCACCTTCTTGGTCGTGTCGTCGGCGGATGATCCCATCGCCGCCAGATACGCTTGTGCCCGCTCCCAGTATGTCATCTGGATTTCAAGCGCGGTCAGTTCCCTCCCATCCTCCAGTCGGACCCGCTTCTTGAGCTGAGGATCACGCGAAATGTCGCGGATCGCCTTGACCGGATCTTCCAACTCCATACCTTTGACGGTGAAGCCCTCTTCAATCATAGACAGCACCACCGTCGTGGTCCCCACCTTGAGGTAGGTGGCTAACTCCGACATGTTCGAGTCGCCGACGATGATGTGCAACCGACGATATTTCTCCGCGTCGGCATGTGGCTCGTCCCGCGTGTTGATGATGCTCCGCGAGGAGGTCGTTGACGACGAGGTTTTCTCGTGGATGTGCTGGGCCCGCTGTGAGAGGAAGAAATGGGTCCGCCCGGATACTTTGAGTACCTTTCCGGCACCTGCGTAGATTTGGCGCGTCACGAAAAATGGAATGAGTTGCTCGGTGACCTTCCAAAAATCCAGGTCACGCCGCATCAGATAGTTCTCGTGACACCCGTAGGTATTGCCCATCGAGTCGGTGTTGTTCTTGAAGATGTAGATCTCCCCCACCAACCCTTCTTCGCGCAACCGCCGTTCCGCCATGGGCAGGCACGTTTCCAGTAAGCGCTCCCCGGCCTTGTCATGGACCACGAGATCGTGAAGCCGGTCACACTCCGGAGTGGAGTATTCAGGATGGCAACCGGTGTCCTGGTAAAACCGCGCGCCGTTACACAGAAAAGCATTGGACGGCCAACTATTGGGGATCAATCCCTCGAAGATATATCCCAGGATCTTCTCCATCGGCAGATAGACCCGGCCGTTGGGAGAGAAAATCAAGCCATACTCATTCTCAAGGCCGAAAATCCGGGTCGGCATCATCGGGTTACCCCGCGAGTTCAGTCAGCTCCGCCGGCGTGAGCCGACGAAACTTCCGTCCCGGACGCCGGCGATCCAGGACCGCGACCTCCATCTGCGGCAACCGCAGTCCTTGGTGGCCGACGCTTTCCAGCGCGCTCAGGCCTTGTTTGAGCGCGACCTGAAGCGAGCGAGGACCGTTGACCTGTTGTTTGAGGTGAGTGAGGATTGCTTCCGATCGGCCCCCGATGACCGCAACCAGTCGCTCGTCGAAGATGCTCCCGTCGAAGGAAATCCGATAGATCTCGGTCGTCGCCCCCTCTCCCAGTCCGACCACCAGAATTTCGACTTCGAGGGGCTTGATCTCCTGGCTGAAAATCGTCCCCACGGTCTGCGAATACGCATTGGCCAGTGATTTGGTGGTCACGTCTTCGCGGCTGTACAGATACCCCTTCATATCGGCGTGCCGGATCCCGGCCTTTCGCAAATTTTCAAACTCGCTGTATTTACCAGCACCCACGAACGCGATGTGGTCGTAGATCTCCGAAATCTTGTTGAGCGAGACGCTGGGGTTGTCCGCCATCAACACGAGACCGTGATCAAACTCCATCGCCACGGTCGAGCGGCCACGGGCAATACCCTTCTTGGCGTACTCCGCCTTGTCCTGCATCATCAGTTCAGGCGAGACGTAATAGGGCAGCGCCATCTACTGCTCCCGTCGCTTGTCCAGAAATGCCGCGTAAACCGGTTCGATCCGTGCGGACTCCACGTCGGTCACTCCCTGGGCCGTGACGATCTTCACGGTGGGGAAGATTCCGCGGGCTGGATCCGGCGAGCCGGTGGCCACATCTTCCTCCGCGGCATTAAACAGGGCTTCCAACGACACACTTAGTGCATCCTGTTCGTTCAATCCCGGCTTGAAATACTGTTTGATAGTGGTTTTCGCGTCCTTCCCGCCCGAACCGGTTGCGTGATAGTCGGTCTCTTCGTACCGACCACCCGCCACGTCGTACTTGAAAATTCGACCACTGCTCTGGCGGTGGTCGAATCCCGCAAACAGAGGAATCACCACGAGCCCCTGAAACGCGGCCGGGAGATTGCCTTTTACCATCTGCGCCAGTTTATTGGCCTTTCCATCAACCGAGAGGGTCGTGCCTTCAATTTTTTCGTAGTGTTCGAGCTCGGTTTGAAACAGACGTACCATTTCGAGACACGGTCCGGCCGCCCCGGCGATGGCCATGGCTGACCACTCGTCGACCTTATAGACTTTTTCGATTCGCCGACCGGAAATCTGATACCCTTCGGTGGCACGGCGATCCCCTGCGACGATGACTCCAGCAGCATACCGCACCGCGAGGATCGTGGTGCCGTGTGGGACCGATGCGGCAAGAGTCGGCGCGGGTCCAGCCAACGGAGCCCCCTCCAGCGAACGCCGCGGACCCAAGTGCGGGTAGTGATCGATCAGCAGATCGTAGAAACTGGACCCCAGAAAATTCGGCGGCAGCGACCCGGGGTCAAAGACCACGGTCACTCGCCCCCTTTCTGCACATAGTTCTTCACAAACTCCTCGGCGTTTTCTTCCAACACCGAATCAATCTCGTCAAGCAGCTTGTCGATGTTCTCTTTCATCTGCTTGCCCTTCTCGACGATCTCGGGGTTATGAGCCGTCGGGGCTTCCTCCCGTCGCCCTACTTTTTTATTGAGATCGCGCTTCTTCTCCTGCGACATGATCATCACCCCCTTACCCGTCTCTCCGCGCCTGCGGACCGAATCCCGTCTCCCGCCCTAGGCGCTCAGGCGAGACACCAGTGCCTCAGCCGACTCGGCCTCGTCCAGTAACGCTCCGACGAGATCACGGGTCCCACGTGAGGGTTCGTTGAGCGGAATGCGTTTGACGGCCGCCTGTCCGACATCCACCAGGACGGACGCCCAGCTGGCCGCATACACTTGATGTGGAAATTTTTGCAGGCAACGGGCACGGAAATAGGCGCGTGTGTCGACCGGAGGATCGGTCATCGCGGCCGTCACCGCTTCGTCGCTGACGAGCCGCTCCACGTATCCCCCGCGTTCAAGCGCGGCAAAGAGCCCTTTGTCCGGGCGCAGGTCATGATACTGTAAGTCCATCATGGCCACCCGCGGGTCGTTCCACTCGCATCCTCGTCGATCAATGTACGCTTGCAGCAAGTCCCGCTTAATCACCCAGTCCACCTCTCGTGAGAGTTGTCCCGGGTCCTGGTCCAGCAGCCGCAACACGCGCTCCCACCGCGCGAGTAGATCTTTGGTCTCCGCGTCAGCGCCGCGCTCGGCGCAGAAGCGGTGGGCCGCATCTAAATAATACTCTTGAATCTGCACCCCCGTCCACCGCCGACCGTCTTCCAGCTCAATCAGGTGGTGTAAGGTGAGATCGCGCGACACGTCTTTGATCGCTTTGACCGGGTTCGCCAGATTGACCTCTTTGATCAGGTACCCGCTCTCAATCATGGCGATCACCAGCGAGGTCACCCCCAACTTCATATAGGTCGCGATTTCCGACATGTTGGCATCCCCGACGATCACATGCAGCCGCCGGTATTTGGCCTTGTCGGCGTGGGGTTCGTCCCGCGTGTTGATAATCGGTCGTTTGACCATGGTATTCAGATCGACGACCACTTCAAAAAAATCGGCTCGCTGGGAGAGTTGATATGCGGCGGGGTCGGTTCGGTTCTCCGAACCCACCTTGCCAGCACCCGCATAGATCTGGCGGGTGACAAAAAACGGCACGAGCTGAGACACCAACAAGGCGAACGGCACCGAACGCGACACCAGATAGTTTTCGTGATACCCGTAGCTGTTGCCTTTGCCGTCGGTGTTATTCTTGTAGAGCAGGAACCGCGGCTCACCTACCGTCCGGTCCGCCTCCATCCGGCACCCGTCCATCACCCGCTCGCCCGCTCGTTCGTAGCGCACGACATCCAAAATGCTGGCACACTCCGGGGTGGAGTACTCGGGGTGAGCGCCGTCGACGTATAGGCGGCCGCCATTCGGGAGGAGCTTGTTCAGCAGCCGGTTGTAGTCGGGAGCCGGCCGCTCCTTTTCCCCTTCCACCTCAAAACCACGGGCGTCCACCAAGGGATTTTCGTTTTCGTAATCCCACAGCGCCGTCGGAGACGGAAGGCCGCTGACGCTGTTGACGAGGAGGATCGCAGTGGCGACCGGGTCCGCATCGCCCCCGCCACGCACCGCTACGCCGAACTCGGTTTCGGTGCCGACGATGCGCGGGGTCATAAGTAGTGGCCCGTGGTGACGGTCTCGACCGTACGAGACTCCGTGTCCCGTCTGGCCATGGTCCGCACGTGCATGATCTTTTCGCTCTTGCGCCCGGCAATCTTGGCCCAATCATCGGGGTTGGTCGTGTTCGGGAGATCCTCGTGTTCGCGGAATTCGTCACGCGCCCCCTTGAGGAGATCGTCCATCCGAATCCCCCGCTCTCCGGTCGCGATCGTCCGCTTGATCGCATACTTCTTGGCACGAGACACGACACCTTCGATCAACGCCCCGCTTACGAAATCTTTGAAATAGAGCGTCTCTTTTTCACCGTTCGCGTAAGTCACTTCGAGGAACCGGTTCTCGTCGGACGTGCCGTACATCTGATCCACTACCCGATCGACCAAGTCTCCGACCAGGGCGTCGTTGGTGTCGCTGTTCGGGTTGTCATAGGGCAAATCGGACGCGAGGTATTTCCCGAAGATCTCTTTGGCCGCCCGGCGATCCGGCCGGTCGATGCGGATCTTCACGTCTAATCGACCGGGACGGAGCACGGCAGGATCGATCAGATCCTGTCGGTTACTGGCCCCGATGACGATGACGTTGCGCAGGCGTTCAACGCCGTCGATCTCCGCCAGGAACTGCGGCACGATCGTCGATTCGACATCAGAAGAGATCCCGGTTCCGCGGGTGCGGAACAGCGAGTCCATCTCGTCGAAAAATATGATCACCGGCATCCCTTCCTGGGCCTTTTCACGGGCCTTATTGAAGATCTCCCGGATCTGGCGCTCGCTTTCTCCGACATATTTGTTGAGCAGTTCAGGGCCTTTCACGTGAAGAAAGTAGCTCTTCACTTCCCGCCCCGACGCGGCTCCCATCTTCTTGGCAATGGAGTTCGCCACGGCTTTGGCAATGAGTGTTTTCCCGCACCCCGGAGGTCCGTAGAGGAGCACCCCCTTGGGAGGAGAGAGCCGATATTCGGCGAACAGCGCGCGATGCAGGAAGGGCAGTTCGACGGCATCGCGGATCTGCTCGATTTGGTCGCCTAACCCTCCAATCTGTTCGTAACTGACGTCGGGCACTTCCTCCAGCACCAACCCTTCGACTTCGGATTTCGGAAGTTTCTCTAGGAGATACCCCGAACGGGTATCGAACAGAAGGTGGTCCCCGACAGTCAGACGTTGGCTGTCGAGGGACGCGGCGATCTCTGCAACACGTTCTTCATCGGCCCGAAGCATGACGATCGCGCGTCGATCTGCGAGGAGGTCCTTCAATCGCACCACTTCGCCCTGCAGCTCGAAGTCGCGAACTTCGACCACGTTGAGCGCTTCGTTAAGGATCAACTGCTGGCCGCGACGCAGGTCAGAAATTTTGACGTTGGGGTGCACGTTCACCTTCATCTTCCGTCCGGCGACATAGACGTTGACCGTCCCGTCGGCATTCGCGTCGGACAACACCGCGAACGAGGACGGGGGCGCAGTCAGTTTCTCGACTTCCTGACGGAGGGCCTCGATCTGCTCACGGGCTTCCTGGAGGGCCTGGATCAGTTTTTCGTTCTGGCGGTGCGCCTGGTCGAGTTGATCCTTCGAGTGGTCGGGCGTTCGCAGCTCATCTTCGATCGTGCGAATTTGCTGCTGGAGCCGGTCGATCTCTCGCCGGTATGCGGGGGGGACGTCCGACGCGCCGCCCGACAACTGATCCTGCAGCTTGCGGAGCGTCGATTTTAAGGAGGTGAGCTTGCCCAATTGGCGCTTCGACTCGCTCATGGCCGCTCCTTTCTAAGGGATACTTTTCTAGTATTTCCTGTGCCGCGCCGGTGATCCCATTCTAACACCCGCCCTACCGTGGGTCAACCGAACGGCTGTTGGTCGCGGCCCGCACGGCGTCGAGACAGGCTCTCGCGGCGGACGAACTATCCCGTGAAGACATGATCTCCGCGATCAACGCCACGCCGTGTGCTCCGGCGGTCATCACCTCGGGGATCCGCACCCGCGTGATACCGCCCAACGCGTAGACCGGGACACGGGCATGACGACAGACGGCTTCCAACCCCTGGAGTCCAGTCGGTGCGCCGTATTTCGCCTTCGACGACGTTTCGTACACCGGCCCGAAGATCACGAAATCCGCGCCCTCGTCCGCGGCTCGCTCCACCTCCTGAAGCGAGTGCGTCGAGACGCCCAACCACTTGTCCGGGCCGATCACACGGCGCACCGCGCGCGTTGGCAGGCTGTCGCTTCGGAGGTGGATGCCATCTGCGTCGACCGCCAACATCACGTCGAGACGCCCGTTGATCAATAGCCGGGCGCCCGCTGGTGCTGTCAGCGCTCTCAGCGAGTGCGCCAGGTCGATCAACGAGCGAACCGGTAGGTCCTTCTCGCGGAGCTGAACGGCGCGGACCCCGCCTCGAATCGCGTCGGCGACGGCCTCGGGAAGACCGCGCTCCCCGACTTGATGTCGGTCAGTAATCAGGTACAGCAGCCAATCAGGAAGCATGGAGCGAGGGGTCCTCCCGAAAGCGGCGTCACCGATCTCCCGAGCGAGCCGCAGCCGCAAGCGATGAACCGAGGCGAGGACCTATTCGATCACGCCATCGAGAGGACTCGACGCCGTGGCGTATAGTCTTTTGGGAATGCGCCCAGCCCGATACGCCAGGCGCCCGGCACGCACGGCGTCCCGCATCGCCTCCGCCATCAACAACGGGTGCTTGGCGCCCGCGATCCCGGTATTCATCAATACCCCTGAGCACCCGAGCTCCATCGCAATCGCCGCATCAGAAGCCGTACCCACCCCGGCGTCGACGATCACCGGCACCCCGACCGTTTCCAGGATGATCCGTAGATTGAACGGGTTGCGGATGCCGAGCCCCGAGCCGATCGGCGCAGCCAGCGGCATGACCGCCGCGCACCCAGCATCTTCCAGCTTCTTGGCCATCACCGGATCATCCGTAGTGTAGGGCAGCACCACGAATCCTTCCTTGACCAATATCTTGGCAGCGACCAGCAACGCTTCGTTATCCGGAAAGAGCGTGCGTTGGTCGCCGATCACCTCCAATTTGACAAGGTCCGAGATCCCCGCCGAGCGCGCCAGCCGAGCGGTGCGCACGGCCTCGTCCGCGGTATAACACCCCGCGGTGTTCGGCAGAATGTGATAGTCCTTGGGGTTGAGGTAGTCGAGCAGGTTTTCGCTGGACCGGTCGAGGATGTTCACTCGTCGGACGGCGACGGTAACCATATCCGCGCCAGACGCGTCAATCACTCGCTTGGTTTCGGTAAAGTCTTTGAACTTCCCAGTGCCGACGATCAATCGGGACTTGAGTTCGATCGGACCGATCTTCAACCGTTCATCCATGGCCGCCCCCCACGAAGCTCACGATCTCCACTCGATCGCCCTCCTGAAGGCTCGTCAGCCCGAACGCGTCGCGCTCGATCACCGTGAGGTTGATCTCCACGGCCACTCGTCCGGCAATCGTTCCCATCTGGTTCAGCAACTCGCTGACCGTGATGCCACGCTCCACCGGAGTCACGGTGCCGTTGACCGTGATGGACACGTGCGCGGAACGGCCAAGCTGGGGTTGATCGCACATTCAGGGTATCAACGGGCAGTGGAGTACCGAATCGATTATATCGACCGCCGGAAATCGAAGTCAAACCGCGGGACTCAAACCAGCACCAGCGCGTCAGCGATGGGGCGCGAGCGTCACCGCACCCGAGTACCCGCTTTCACATCCGCTCTCAGCGACAGCGGTGACGCGATAGGTCACTGCGGTGGTCCTGTCAACATTGATGTCCACAAAACTCGTCGTCGCGATCGGGGTCGAAGTCAGCCGAACGGGGGCGTGGTCGATTTCCCGGTGCACGTGATAGCGAACAGTCGGATCGCTCGTGCCGGACCACGCCAGGTACACGCTCGCCCGCCCCTGACGCGGACTCCAGAGATTCAACGGTGCGACCGGGGGCGTCGCGAACGCTTCGGCTAAGGTAATCACGAAACGGCGGATCACTCCTGGGACATTGGTATAAGAATACACCGTTGCCGAAACCCCAAACTCAGTCGTCTGATTCGTCAGTACGTCGCGGAGGTTCCATCGGCTCCCGGAGCAACCGTTAGGAACGGCCGCTGGAGCCATCCCGCTTAGAGTGATATTCGCGTTGGGTCTGTCCGAACCGACCTCCACCTCCCACACTTGCGGAAACCCAACAGCACGCATATCCCACCACAACAACTGCTGAGCGGGAGGATACTCCATGTGGCGAATCGCGGCGGATAGTCCCGGGGACGGGAAAGCTTCCAAGTCGAGCGCCAGATCGAAATCATTCGTAGCGAACGGCAACGCGCCCAAACGAAGCTCGTTCGTGGCCACTCCACCATCCGCATCCGAATGGGGGACTGAAACGGTCAACCGCATCTCCGCGGCGGACACGTACAGCGGGGTAAGCCCCGCCACAAACGTTACGGCACTTAGCACCCCGATCACCTTTCGGTACACCACGCTCGTCCTCACGATCTCATGGCGCGTCAAAGATCAGAATTGCATCCGCAACGCGGCTCTGGACCCACGCCCCGTTCCACGGCTTAAATATCGCACCAGGGTCCGTGGGGGCACACGCTTGGTAGACGGCCCCGTCGTAGAGGTACATGGCGCCAGCCACCCACCCCTGGGCCACTGCGCTGGCAAACGAGACTTCGTTCAGCGGATCAGAGGCGAGTCTGACCCGTACCGCATCGAGTGCGATCTCTTGACCATACGGGTTGCCCACCATATTGAATCCTTGATCAAGCGACACCTCAAACGATGCGGCCGCCACCGAGGTCCCCGCCGCGTCCAAAACAGCGAGGGTCCCCGCTGAGTACAGGTAATACGCCGCGCCGGTTTGAATCGATGAAAGCGCCGCGCACGTCGGAAACGCGAGCTGCGAGACTGTTCCCGCGTAACAACCATCCGCAGCAGTCGGACCGGACGAGAGCCAGTGATACGCGTACGGAGGAAGCCCCACGTCGTCACCGAACACCAGATCGGGCGTGTCGTTCGGCGTCGTCAGCAGCAGAGGAACAGACACGATCGTGTACCCGCGCCGAAGTGCGGTTCGGGCCGTGACCACGTTGGAAAGGGGCGACACGTTCCCGCTATCGTCCATCGCCCGCAATGCTAAATAGTAGGATGTATTCGCTGCGAGGCCGGTGACCGAAAGCTCTTGGGCAGTCCCTGAGGCGCCTGGCGGAAGCGATCCGAGGAGGGTGCCCTGAGAAAAATTGGACAGGGTCAACGGGAATGACGCATACCGGATCTCATAGGCGCTCGCCGTCCCGACAGATCCATCGTCGCCGGTTGCCGTCCACCGAAGCAGCAGCGTGCTGTTTGTCGTGCCCCCGAACACTACAAGATCCGTGACCGCTGAGGGAGGCGTGATGTCGCTTGATGCCCCGATCGCCGTGGTGGCCGGAAGGACATTCGACAGCATCCCGACCTGACCGGTGGCATCGACCGCCTTAACTCCGACCCGGTACGTCGTGTTGGGTGCTAGCCCCTCGATGGTGAGCGTTGCTGTTGACCCGACCACGGTCGGGGGGTTCAGTGTGTAGGGGATTGCGAGATCGAAGTTAAAGGTCGTAGACGTCGTGTACCGGACCTGGTACCCGGCGATCGGTCCAGAGTCGTCATTCGGGACAACCCATTGCACCGGAATGGTGCTGACTGTGGCAGCTGATGCAAGCAAGAGGGTGACCGCTGGCGGCGGTTGATCCACTGCGGTCGTCACGGTAACGGGCGTTGACCAGGCTGACGCATCACCGGCCTCGTCCAGCGCGCGGAGTTCGAACGTATACGTGGTGCCTCCGACGAGGTTCGCAATCGTTACGTTTTCCCTGCCGCCGGGCGCCTGGGTCGGGGTGACGTTCTGGACCGCATTCGACCCGGCGGAAGACCGGCGTAGTTCATATCGCGCCACCATCCCACCGCTCGTGCCATCGTTACCCACCGCATCCCACGAGAGGTTCACCGTGGTGGTCGTTACCGTGCCCGCAGACAGTATCGGCGTTCCAGGAGGAACCGCGGACGGCGGTACGATGTCCGGACCGAATCTTTCCAAGTGTTGAGCCAGCGTCACGGCCACGCTCTTGCCGGCTACCGGAGGCGTTCCTACGAGACCTGACCCCAGCGGCTGGGCCTCGATCGCGGCCGCCCACGCCGTCCCGTTCCACCGCGCCAATAGCACCCGGCCGAGGGTATCGAACTGCGTCAAGGCCATGTCGTTGATCCCGGGCGAAGACGCCAACTCCGTCCACGCCGGGAAGGAAAGAGCTGGCGTTGTACTTGCGGGGAGGGATATGCCGACCTCCGCCGATAGCCAATTGCCACCTGCCAACGAGTAGGTTCGGGAGACGCCGTTGGGATTTGTCGTGGTGGAGTAGACTGCCACGAAATTCCCGTCGACCCCCTGAGACGCGAGGGCGAATCCGCGACCGCCGTCTTGGGCACGCAGGGTCGGAGTAAGGACTTGGGTGGTGGACCACTGAGTTCCATCCCACACTAACGCTTCCAGGGCCCGAACCGAGGTGCCGCTACTGACGGCCAACACAATCCGGTTGGTCGGGGAAGCATTGGCAGCGTCTCCCACTGCGCGGAGCGCTCGAATCGGTTGACCCGTGGTGAACCCAACCGACTGCGCATTAAGCTCCCACCCCCCCACATCGTTCGCGGCGCGGCTCCACATTCGGTAAAGAGGAGGCGTTGCGGTTCCGGTAGCCCACACCAACATCGCCCGGCCTGTTCCTCGTTCGAACGCGACGTCAAAAATCGGGGCCTCGTGAGTCGCCCCCGTATCGGTCAGCAGTACCGAATCTTCCCACTGGTTACGGCTCCCACGCCACACCGTGGCCGCGATCGCGTCATTTTGGTCTCCGTAGACCAGAACGAGATCGTTCGTGGTTGGACGCGCCTCCAGACGAACCCAGAGCGGACGGCCGGTGGTTTGCTGGCCGTTCGTAAGATCCTCAACCAGCGCCTCTGCGCCCCATGCTGCCCCATCCCACAAACGGTATCGCAAGGTCGTGCTGTCGGTGGTGGCGTAGACAACAACCCCTCGTCCGCTTTGCTGCTCAAACGCCACATCCACTGTCTGCGAGGGTCGCGCTAACCCTGTTGACGACGCAGCCGCCAATGCACTCCCCCAGCTCTGCCCATTCCACACATGTAGCGTGAGGCGGCGCTGATCGTCTATGACGGCCAAGACACGCTCATCCCGAGCTGGATTGGCTTTCATGACCTGCCAGATCGGTGGCGACGACAGCCCCGGACCGTTGCTCCGCGCGGTCCAAGCCGCGCCGAGGGAACGTTGGTACTGAAGGGACGATAATCCTTGCTGGCCAAACGTAGTCAAGACCGACGCGGCGTCGGTCGGGAGCGTGCCGACGTAGAAAGCTTGCGGCGCAATCGCGACACCCCCGTCTGGATTCGTAATCGTCAGAGATCGGTAGCCATCAGGGGCCCCCAAGGGGATCGTGACGTTGATGTCCACTGTCGCCGCGTTGATGCGCTGGACGTTGTTGACCGTAATGTCGCCGAATACCGCCTGCAGAAGACCCGCCTGAAAACCCGAGCCGAGCACCCGCACGATGAGCGAGGCTCCCGCCGTTCCAGACGCCGGCGTGACGGACGTGATCGAAGGCGGTCCATTGATCGTCAGCGTCCCCGTCGTGCGTCCGCCGTCAGGGTTGGTGACCACCACCGAGTTGTCCCCTGGCACGACGGTCGCCGCCACGGCAACTCCCGTGCAAGTGATCGTTGTCGTGTTGGTAACCGGGCAGGTCCCGGTCACGCCGGTCGGCAGCGTCACCGTAGTCCGATCAGTCCCGGACGCTACAAATCGATCCCCGGTGATGGACAGGGTTTGCCCGCCTGCCCCAACTCCCAGCGCTGGCGTAATCGCGGTGATCACGGGCGGTCGGTTGATCGTTAGCCCGGAATCACAGGTTTCTGCGCCATTCGCTGGGTCCGGACAGGTAAAGCGATATTGGCCATCCGGGCTCGTGATCGTAACCCAAAGCGGACGATCGGCGGGCTGCGCTTGATCCTCCACCACGTCGATCAGTACGGTTCCCCCATCTCCCGCCGAGAACGCACGGAACGCCGACCGCATCGTCACCTGGGGGTCCTGGATCTGCACATACGGAGGGTTGCTCGAATTTAACGAACCGATCCGCACTACCGACCCGGTGGGAAATCCGGTCGTCAAAAGCGTGATCTCCGCATTTCGAGCGCCCGAGCCGACCGCAGTCGGCGCTACGCTGATCAGTTCAGGAAGGGCCGTGACGCGGAATCGGCATGGTTCGCATGGTTCGATAGTGGCCAACCCGCCTCGACTGGCGGGATTAGTGACCTTCACGTCGTACGAAGCGACTCCCAGAAACGTGGTGTCCCAATAGAACCGCAGTAATCCAGGCCCCACATACACACACCGCGTGGCTGCGCTCGGAACAATACCGGTGTTGCATACGCGGCTGACGGCCGCCGAAGTCACTGTGTCGGTGAAGGTGACCGTGGCGCCCGAGACGAAACCGATGTGATTGGCGGCATTGTCGATCCCAACAATATCTACCGACCGAGCCGCCGTAATTCCGGCAGTGACCGCCCGCGGCCGAATTTCTCGAATCTGCGGGCGTGGCGCGGTCACCTTGAAGACATTCACATTTGCGACTGGCGTGTCGGGGAGGCTGGATACGGTTCCGACATATCCCGGGTTGGTTACGGTCACCATGTAGTCGTTGGGAAGCAGGTGGAACTGATTATTTGGATCATCGGTCTTGGGCCAGTAGAACTCGATCGTATTCCGGTTGATGTGCACGCAGGGCGTCGTCGCGTTTGCCGGCCCCGCACCCGACCCGCAGGAAATCGGGAGCCGTGCCGGCCCCTGGGAGGGTGTCAGGGTGACGGTCGGGGCGTCAGCCCCGATGGGCGCATAGAAATTGACTCCAGTGATCCGGACGCTCGTATTCGGTGTGTCGTTGTATTCGACCGATGATGGACTGATGCTCGTAATTTGGGGCTGAGGTCCGCTTATCGTAAACGCCCCGTCGAGTTCTCCCGACTCCTCTCCCGCTGCTGTCGGATTCTGTACCTGTACCCGATACACGCCGGGATTCAGGGCTAGGTTGTTGAGGGACGTTCCGCCCGCGATGATCCGGGAGTTGACCCAGTAAAAACTCAACTGGTTCCTATTCACGAAGACAAAAGGATTCGCAACTGACGCCGTCGCGCCTAACACCGTCGGTCCCGTGAGACAGGTCGGGAGGGCACAGGTTCCACCGGACGTCGGTGTGCCGATGGTTAGGGTCGCTCCTTCGACGAAATTCGTACCAATAACTACGATCGCACGGCTGGGCGTAATGTCGTAGACAACCGGACTCGGAGCGGTTGCGGCAACGGTAGGATCCGGCGCATCCACCACAAACGCCCCTGGGTCAATCGCGGGCAGGGTCGCCGACAAACCGCCCGCGCTCGACGGATTCGCGACCGTGATCGCGTAGCGATTCGGTGCCAGACTCGTGTTCGGCCAATAGAACCGCACCGCCCCGGAACTCGTGAAGACAAATGGGGTCGCCGCCGTGGCCACGGTGCCGCTCACGGTCACGCCCG
>CAZMYW010000013.1:0-46883 GCA_964570625.1 uncultured Nitrospirota bacterium
TCCCAACGCAGTTGGGACGACGGGGGACCAAGGCGAAGCCGCGAAGCGGTGTCAGCTTCAGCGATTGTTCGGCGGCGCGGAGCGCGGCCGGACCACAGCTTAGCTCCCCCCGTTCGGTGGCGCGAAGCGCCGCCGAACATAATATTAGACGGCACCCGTGCCGTCTTTTTTTACGACACGACATTCGGTATAATCCGTTTCGCTATAAGAGTCAATAGGATCTGCACAAGGAGCGTGCGATGACGTCTTTAACTACGGCAGACATCACCCCTCTACAGAAACCAAAGCTCCTCGACCGATTGCGGGATGCGATCCGGATCCGGCACTACAGTATCCGCACGGAACAGGCGTATCTGCAGTGGGTGCGTCGGTTTATCTTCTTTCACAAGAAACGCCATCCGGACGAGATGGGGCGCCCCGAGGTCGAGGCTTTCTTGACACATCTTGCGGTGGAGGGTCTCGTGGCGGCGGCCACGCAGAATCAAGCACTCAACGCCATCGTCTTTCTCTACAAAAAGGTCTTGAAGCGAGAGGTGGGGCAGTTTGAGAATCTCGTGTGGGCCAAGCGCAGCCCGCGGGTGCCGGTCGTGCTCACCGTGGGCGAGGTCAAGGACGTCTTGGAGCGGATCGACGGCGTCCCCGGTCTGATGGCTCGTATCCTTTATGGCTCGGGAATGCGACTGATGGAGTGCTGCCAGTTGCGAGTGAAGGATGTGGACTTTGCCTACCGGGAGATCACGGTGCGCGATGGCAAGGGCCACAAGGACCGGGTCACGGTGCTGCCCGTCTCACTGGTGGAACCGCTCAAGACCCAGCTGGAGCGGGCCAAGCTACTCCACGATCAGGACCTTGCCGACGGCTTTGGCGCGGTCTACCTCCCGAACGCGCTGGAGCGCAAGTATCCGAACGCCAACCGGGAGTGGGGGTGGCAGTACGTGTTTCCCGCGTCCAAGCGATCGGTTGATCCTCGCTCGGGCGTCATGCGCCGCCACCATGTCGATCCCTCGATGCTGCAGCGGGCGGTGAAGACGGCGGTACGCGCCGCGGAGCTGACCAAACCGGCCACCTGCCACACGTTTCGCCATTCGTTCGCCACCCATCTGCTCGCGAACGGGTCGGATATCAGAACGGTTCAGGAACTACTGGGCCATCAGGACGTGAGCACCACGATGATCTATACGCATGTGCTCAAGCAGGGCGGGTTGGGCGTGAAAAGTCCGTTGGACTTGGTGTAGCGCGACGGAACCAGACCGAACGCCTTCAGACGACCACCACGAGGAGGCACTCAACTCCCTCGGCGAGCGCACTGACCCGGACTGGCGTGTCGCGGCGCGAGCGCATCGGGACTACTCCGTGCCGGCGATGACCCCGCCGCCCACGACCCGCTCGCCGTCATAAAACACCATCGACTGCCCCGGCGTCACGGCCCGCTGCGGTTGGTCGAACTCCACGCGCAGCAGTCCATCGGCATCCGGACGCACCGTGACGAGCGTCTCGGGCGTCTTGTAGCGGAACTTCGCCGTGACCCGAATCGGCTGCGCGACGGTTTCGACCGATATCATGTGGACGTCCTCGACGAGGCACCTCTCGGTATAAAGGTCCGCCTCTCCACCGAGCACCACCAGGTTGCGCTCCGCATCCACCTTGGTGACATATCGCCGCTCGCCGGCCGAGACGCCTAAACCGCGCCGTTGACCCACGGTGTAGAACGCCACGCCGCGATGTGTGCCCAACGCCTCGCCGCCGATGTGGACCATCTCACCCGGCTGCTCGGCTTCGGGTAGATACGCGGCCACGAATTCGCGGTAGTCCTTCTGCGTGACAAAACAAATTTCCTGGCTCTCGGCGATCTCATCCACGGGGAGGCCCATGGCTTCGGCCTTCTTCCACACCTCGGCCTTGGTCATCCCACCCAGCGGGAACAGCGTGCGACCGAGCTGAGCCTGCGAGAGTCGGTACAGGAAATAGCTCTGGTCTTTGGCTGCGTCGATCCCCTTGCGGAGCTGGTAGCGTCCGCTCTCAGCGTTGTAGCCGACGCGGGCGTAGTGGCCGGTCGCGAGGTGATCGGCCCCTGCCTCTTCGGCCGCCTCCAGCAGCAGCGCAAACTTCACGCGCTCGTTGCACAACACGCAGGGGTTGGGCGTCCGCCCTTTGAGGTACGTCTGGCAGAAGTCGTCGATGACCGCCTTCCGAAAGCGTTCCTCGGCCTCGATCACCCGATGCGGAATGCCGAGCTCCTGGGCGACATACTGCGCAATGCCGATCTTGCAGCAGGACCGATCCTGCCAGCGTTTCTCAGCCTCGCCCGGCTCGGACCACGTCCGCAGCGTCACGCCCTCGACGCGATACCCCTCGGTCACGAGCATGGACGCCACCACCGCGGAATCCACTCCCCCGCTCAAACCAACCACGACTTTTTTCTGACGATTCATTCTCTCGTCACTTCGATAATGGTTTTCCGGGCCAAGTTCCTTGGCCCGGCTGGCCGCCAAGAAGGCGGCGGATGCAAGGCGGAACAAAGCCTCGCACCGCAGCGTACTGTGTCGTACGTGAGGATGCGAGGCTGCAGTGACAACGCCGCAGCCGCCCCTTATCGGCGGCCAGAGAGGCTACAGGTCGTTGGCCGCGATGGCGAGCGACTCCCGATCAATCATCACCTCGGTCCGCCCCTCGCCCTTCATCTCGCACTGGCCGTTGAACCGCACACCGGCTTCGATCATCAGCGCGGGCGTCTTGATCGAACCGGCAACAACCGCGGGATTCAGCAGCTGGACCTTTTCCGTCGCGATCACGTTGCCCGTGACCTTGCCGCCGCAGATCAGCGTGCCGACCGACACTTCCGCGTCGATCACCGCGGTTTCGCCGACGACCAATGTGCCGGTGGAGACGATTTCGCCCTCAATGTGGCCGTCGACCCGGACCGTCCCGTCGTACGTCACCACGCCTTTGAACCGGGTGCCTTTGCCCAGAAACGCGATGATTTCGTCGGGGTTGCCGTTCCGCTTCTCACGATCATCCGCTCTCTTATTCAGCATCTCGTGATCTCCTCTCTGTGCGTGCCAGAACATGTCGCGAGCCTTCATGGCCCGGTTGAGGAACGGGACCCGCCCGGTCCAGCCTCCAGCCATTCTAGCAGACGTTCCAGCTCCTCGCTGGACGCGTACTGGATCCGAATCTGTCCGGCGCGCGCCGTACCCACAATCGACACCCGCGTCCCGATCGCTCGCCCAAGGCGAAGCTCCAAATCAGCCACTTCGACCGGAGCCACACGACGACGTCGCCTGCGAGCCCCCTCACCAACCAGCGCTTCGGTTTGCCGTACCGACAATCCTTCAACGAGTACGCGGCGGCCCAGTACCAGTTGCATCTCCGCGTCCAACCCAAGGAGCGCCTTGGCGTGTCCGTGGCTCAACCGTCCGTCAAGGACCGCCTGCTGCAACTCCTCGGAAAGCTGCAGGAGGCGTAGTGTATTGGCCACGCTCGATCGTTCTTTATGCACGCGACGGGCCACGTCCTCCTGGGTCAGCCCGAATTGCATCATCAAGCGGCGAAACGCGTGCGCGGCCTCCATGGGGTTGAGGTCTTCCCGCTGGAGATTTTCGACCAGTGCCAAGACGGTGGCTTCTTCCGCCGACGCGTCTTTGATGACTGCCGGAATCTCGGCCAAACCCGCCCGTTGTGCGGCGCGCCACCGGCGCTCGCCCGCGATCAATTCATACCCATTCGGTATCTTCCGCACCATCACGGGTTGCAAGACGCCCTGCGCTTTCAACGACTCGGCCAGCTCCTCGATGGACGACTCGGCAAAACGCTTGCGCGGCTGGTGAGGACTGCGGGTGATCAAATGCACCGGAATCATCACCCCGGGTCCGCGCTCCGGAGGCGGGTTCGCGTCACCCAAAAGCGCCTCCAAGCCCCGTCCGAGTGCTTTGCGCTCGCCGCCGAGGCGGGGTTTGGTTGTTGACGGGTGTTGGCTCTCTACGCTGTCCGTTTGAGCACCTCCTTGGCAAGCTGCATGTACAACTGCGCCCCGCGTGACGCGATCTGATAGAGCAGCACGGGCTTCCCGTGGCTTGGCGCTTCAGCGAGCGTCACGTTACGGGGAATAATCGCGTCAAACACCAGCTCCCCCAGATGACTCCGCACTTCCGCCGCGACCTGCACCGACAGATTGTTGCGGGGGTCGTACATGGTGAGCAAGATCCCTTCGATCCGTAAATCAGGATTCACGGACTGTTGCAGATGCCGAATCGTGTCCATCAACCGACTGAGCCCTTCCATGGCATAATATTCACACTGCACCGGGATCAAGACCGACCGGGCCGCCGTGAGCGCGTTGACCGTTAAGAGCCCGAGCGACGGCGGGCAATCAATGAACACGAATTCGTAGTCGCTGACCACCGGTTCAAGCGCCCGCCGGAGATACGTTTCGCGCTCAGGGAGGCCGACCAGTTCAACCTCCGCGCCGACCAGATGGACATCCGCCGGAATCACGTCCAGGAACTGCAGTTCGGTCTTACGGATCGCCTCAGACGCCTTGCAGGCCCCGATCAACGCGGCGTAGCTACCGGCTCCGGGTTCGCCATGCAACCCAACGCCGCTGGTCGCATTGCCCTGGGGGTCGAGATCAACGAGGAGGACGCGGCGCTCAGCCACCGCAATGGAGGCTGCGAGGTTGACGGCCGTCGTGGTCTTTCCCACGCCGCCCTTCTGGTTTGCGACTGCGATGACGCGGCTGGCTCCGTCCATATTCCGCTCAACGGGCGGCATCGTAGCATAGTCAGATAGGGGAATGATAGCGTTCTATGACCTAGGAATGTTCCACGTGGAACATTGCGCTGTGGGTGGACAGATGAGCAGTGCGTGCGTCAGGTCCGTATGAGGAATACGATAGGTATACACGGCGAACTCCGACCCGGCGTTCACTGCCTGAGCTGTTGAAGCCCAGATCACGACCCAGCCACCAGGCTTACACAATGGCAAGGCCATACTCCTGGCCTTTTGAGGCTCGGCTACCGCTCGCATCAAGACGCGATCGAAGCGATTGGCCAGATCCACCGGAGGATGCTTGGGGTCGACCGTCGACTCGACAATCTCCGTATTGGGGATTTTGAGGAGTGCGCAAACAGTCGTCAGAAACGCGGCACGCTTCTGTCGTGGCTCGATCAACGTCATATGAACATCTGGTCTCGCAATTTTGATGGGAAGGCCCGGAAACCCAGCGCCAGACCCCAGGTCAGCGATGTGAACATCTGGCGGCAGTGAACTCAGCACGTGGAAACCTGCCAGCGAATCAAGGACGTGTCGCGTGACCACCTCGCGGGGTTCTTCGGTCCCGGTGAGATTGATCTTGCGGTTCCACTTGTGGAGTTCCGCCAGATAGCGATCAAATTGCTCGAGCTGGACCGACGACAGGCTCACCCCGAGTTCGGCTGCGCCATGTTCGAGGATCTGAAGCGGGGTGCCCGCCTTCACGTAAGCCCAGTGGTCAGACAGGCGCAAGAGCTGGGGCTGACCCACCGCGCCGATCGCGTTCAAGCGCAACAAGCAGAAGCGAGAGCGCGGCCGGCGTCACCCCGGAAATGCGGGACGCCTGACCCAGCGAGCAGGGGGAGACCGACGTGAGCTTTTCCACCACCTCACGCGACAGGCCCACCACGTGGCCAAACTCAAACCCCACGGGAATCTTACGATCCTCAAGCTGCTTGAAGCGTGCAACCTGCTGTTCCTGCCGCTTCAAATAGCCCTCGTATTTGATCTCCAGCTCGATCTGCTCAGCGAGTTCCGGATCGATTGACTGAAACTCAGGCCAGACAACTGACAGGTCGGCGATTCCGACTTCGGGACGCTTGAGAAGCTGGGCCAGCGTGGTCCCAGGCGCGAGGCCTGGCCAGCGTTGCTCGGTGTCGGTCGTCATCACTCGGAGGTGTGCCAACCGTTCGATCTGCGCCTCGATTGCGGCACGCTTGGCGCGAAACCGCTGGTGCGTGTCCGGGTCGATCAATCCGATCTCGGCGCCCACATCCATGAGCCGCACGTCCGCGTTGTCATGCCGCAACAGCAGCCGATACTCGGCCCGTGAGGTGAACATTCGATAGGGCTCATTCGTGCCCTTGGTCACCAAATCGTCGATCAGCACGCCGATATAGGCCTGTGAGCGCTTCAACACCACCGGCTCGCGCCCCTGGATCGCGCACGCGGCGTTGATACCGGCCATGATGCCCTGCGCAGCAGCCTCTTCATAGCCCGACGTCCCATTAATCTGGCCGGCATGGTACAAGCCAGGCACTCGCTTCGTCTCCAACGTGGCCCAGAGCTGCGTGGGGTGGACGTAGTCGTATTCGATCGCGTACCCGGGCTTGATGAACTCGACACGCTCCAGGCCTGGGATCGTCCGCACAAATCGGTGCTGAATATCGATCGGCAGGCTCGTCGAGATGCCGTTGGGATAGTAAACTGGCGTGTCCAGGCCGTCGGGCTCCAGAAAGACCTGATGCCGCTCTTTATCACTGAATCGGTGGATTTTGTCCTCGATCGAGGGACAGTAGCGCGGTCCAACCCCTTGGATCACACCCGTAAACAGCGGCGAGCGGTCCAGGTTGTCTGCAATGACCGCGTGCGTTTCGGCACTCGTGTAGGTCAGAAAACACGGCACCTGCGGCTGACTGAGGCGATCGGTGCGATAAGAGAACGGTCGTGGCGGGTTGTCGCCGTACTGAGGAGTAGTCATCGAAAAGTCGATCGTCCGACCATCCAACCGAGGCGGCGTGCCGGTCTTGAGCCGACCCAACGTAAAACCCAGAGCCTCGAGACTATCTGAAAGCCCCTCCGCAGCCGGTTCACCCGCGCGACCGGCTGAAAAACTGGTGAGCCCGACATGGATCAGCCCACGAAGGAAGGTTCCGGTAGTCACGATCACGGCCTTTGCCGGATAGAACGTCCCATCGCTAGTGACGACGCCGTCGACCTGTCCGTCCGCGGCTACGACGCGATCCACCTGCTCGGGCATGATCGTCAGATTGGGCTGCGCCTCCAGTGTGGCCTGCATCGATAGCCGATACCGCACGCGATCCGCCTGCGCCCGTAACGCCCGCACCGCCGGCCCCTTGGAGGTGTTTAGCATGCGAAACTGAATACCAGTCTCATCAATGGTCTGCGCCATCTGTCCGCCCAGCGCGTCGATCTCTCGCACCAAATGGCCCTTGGCAATCCCGCCAATGGCAGGATTGCAGGACATTTGGGCAATATTCTCGCGGTTCATGGAGAACAAGAGCGTCCGACACCCCATACGCGCTGCTGCCAGCGCGGCCTCGCAGCCAGCGTGACCAGCGCCAATAACGATGGTGTCTGAGGAAGGACCTGTTTTCATCACATCACCAGACCTTCCCCTTA
Source organism: uncultured Nitrospirota bacterium (assembly GCA_964570625.1). Classification (GTDB taxonomy): domain Bacteria; phylum Nitrospirota; class Nitrospiria; order 2-01-FULL-66-17; family 2-01-FULL-66-17; genus JBFLXB01. Next base: position 7,393 of record CAZMYW010000013.1, read on the forward strand.
ATCAATGTTCCACGTGGAACATTCTTCATCTTCGGCACACTGACGAGGGCTGAGAATCTGTCCTCGTGGACTCGATGGAGATCGCCGCGCAGATCTCTCTTCACTTTCCAATACAAAACTTCGAAAAGATCTCGTTGAGCAAATCGTCTGTCGTCACCGTACCAAGAATCTCAGCCAGAGCGTCTACTGCACCGCGCAGATCAAGGGCCCAGCACTCGTGGGGACCATGTGTAGCCAGCGTGCCTTGTAGATGAATCAGTGCGGCTTCAGCGCGTTTGAGCGCCTCGATATGCCGAAGCTTCGTGACAACCCCGCCTTCCTTGACTGCTACGCCTGCACCAAGACGGCTGACGATCTCGGTCGTGAGCGCGTCGATGCCCTTGCGTGTATACGTGGAGATCCGATGGACTGTGGCTCCGCAACACGCGTGACTGATCTCGCCGGGATCCAGGCCTTGGAGCAGATCCGCTTTGTTGACCACAACGAGCACCGGGCGACTCTTGAGCTCACCCAACAGCATGCGGTCATCGTCCGTCAGGGGCTCGGAGCCGTCAAACACGGCAAGGATCAGATCCGCGCCCTCAACAGCCTCCTTGGTACGACGGATGCCTTCGACTTCCACTGGATTGTTGGTCTGTCGCACGCCGGCCGTGTCCGAGAGCCGCATCGCGATCCCACCAAAGTCTGCGGCTTCCTCGATCGTATCCCGCGTGGTCCCTGGAATCGGCGTGACGATCGCGCGGTTCTCGCGCAGGAACAGGTTGAGCAAGCTGGACTTCCCCACATTGGGTCGGCCCACGATGACGACCGATGCGCCTTCGCGCACGATACGCCCGCGGTCCGCAGTGGCCAGTAGTCGTCCTATCTCGGTCAACGCCTCGTCGACTGACGCAACCAGCGCCTCGCGCGGCAGGAACTCCAGGCCCTCTTCCGAAAAATCGATGTTGGCCTCGATCTCTACCAGCAATGCCACGAGTCGTTCCTGCAGGGTTCGGATCTCGGCCGACAGTCCGCCGCGCAGTTGAACCACGGCCGCTCGGGCGCCCGCGTCGCTCTGGGCGCGGATCAAATCCATCACGGCTTCGGCCTGAGTCAGGTCGATGCGGCCGTTCAGGAACGCGCGTCGCGTGAACTCTCCGGGCTGGGCCATGCGGACGTCCGGGGCGAGCAGAAGGGCGACGATGCGTTTCAGCACGTGCGGACCGCCATGGCAAGAGAGTTCCACGATGTCTTCTCGCGTGTAACTTTTCGGCGCACGCATGACCGTGACGAGGACTTCGTCGATAATTCCTCTATGGGATTCGTCCAGGGCGTACCCCACCGCTACGCTGCGGTCGTTGAGACCCTTCAGGGATTGTTTGGACCGGAGCCGCACCACGCGGTCCGCCGCCGCGATCGCGGACGGACCGGACAACCGGATCACGCCGATCGCGGCTTCGCCCGGCGCGGTCGCGATCGCGCAGATGGTGTCAGGTGGTGTGGAAGTCGCCGTCATCCCAACCCTCGGTCACGTGGACAGTCCTTTAGGAATCACGAGGGGTTGCGGCTTATAGTACCGCAGCGTGACGTACTGCTGCAGGATGGTCAGGATGTTGTTGGTCATCCAGTACAGGACCAGCCCGGCCGGGAACGCCAGGAAGAAGAAGGTGAAGATGATCGGGAGCATCAACATGATCTTGGCCTGCCGGGGGTCCATCGTGGTGGGCTGCATCTTTTGTTGGATGAACATCGTGACGCCCATCAGGACCGGCAGGACGTAGTACGGGTCCTGCACCGAGAGGTCTTTGATCCAACCCACCAACGGCGCCTGGCGCAATTCGATCGCCGTGTAGAGAATATTGAACAGGGCGATGAAAAACGGGATCTGCACCACCATCGGCAGGCATCCCCCCAGGGGATTGACCTTGTTGGTCTTGTACAGGCCCATCAACTCTTGGTTGAGCCGCATCTTGTCGTGTTTGTATTTCTTCTGGAGCGCCTGGGTCTGCGGCTGCAACGCGGCCATCGCCTTCATGGACACGAAACTCTTGTGCGACAGCGGAGCAAACGCGGTTTTGATCAGCGTGGTCAGCAGGACGATGGCCACGCCATAGTTACCGGTGAACCCGTGCAGGAACTGCAGGAGCAAGAACAGCGGCTCCGCAATCAGCCGCACGAGCGACCAACTGCCGTAGATAAACCACCCGAAGTCGATCGTCTCTTGTAACCCGATCTGAAGCGCCGCCAAGCGGTCGTATTCCTTGGGACCTGCGTACAACCGCACGGTCACGGGTTTGCCGTCCACCGCAGCGGCCTCGCGCAGGCCGATGCTCACGCGTTTCTCGCCGAATCGCTCCGCGAGCACGGTGCCTGTAGGCGTCGCCGGGATCAGCGCAGCGATAAAATACTTATCCTGTAAGGCCGTCCAAGTGACGCGCCCGGTATGGACCGCCGGCTGCTCAAGATCGTCGGGTTTGTCTTGGACGACTTTCCCGTCAATCAAACTGGTGGGGCCGATGTACCCGACAAACGAGAGATCCCCCCACTCCCGGATCGCGAAGTTTTCTCCCAGGGTGAGACGGTGACCTCCGGGGAGACCCCAGGTCGTCACCTCGACATCGACCAGGTAGCTGTCGTGATGAAAGGTCAGTTGTTTGGCCAGCACACGTCCACCGGGCGCACGCGCCTCGAATCGCAGCGTCCCGGTGGGGCTGTCAGGCGTCAGGCGAAGATCCCCGCCATCCAGCATGTAGAGTCCATCTTGAAACGCGGCGCGCGTCGCGTCATCAACCGTTTCCACGACCACGGCCAACGGCGCCAGCCCGCCAGCCGGCGGCGGGGCAAGCAAATCGATCGGCGTCTCGTTCTGCGGACCGTTGGTATACCGTGCAAGGCGCCATGACGTGATCACGCCGCCACGAGTGGAGAGGGTCGCCCGGTACAGGTCGGTTTCGACAACGACCGTGCGCTCCTCACCGGCCGCGGTTCGTGTCGGCGCAGGAGGGGCCGAGGACCCGGTCGGCTGGCTCCTGTCAGGAGCGTTTTTCTCCGACACCGTGTCAGTGGCAACGCTCCCAGGGGTTTCTTGGCCGATTCCTGTTTCCAGGGGAGGCGCCGGGGGAAACAGCACCGAATAGCCGATGATGATCATGATCGACAGAATGAGAAACAAGACGGCATTGCGTTCCATACGCGCGAGAACGGACTCGAGAATCAGGCGGTGATTATTGTGGAGACTGGGTGAGGGGCGTTCACGGAACCGGGTCGTACCCCCCGGCGTGCAGAGGGTGACAGCGAAGCAGTCGGCGACACGTCAACCATATTCCTTTGAGGGCTCCATACCGTTCAAACGTCTCCACCGCGTACGCGGAACAGGTCGGCAGAAATCGACAGCGGGGGCGAAACATGGGCGACACCAGCGTTCGGTATCCCCGGAGCAACACGAGACACGCGTCGGTCAATAGACCCTCCGACGCTCGCACCCACCCCAGATGGCGCGTGACGCTCATGTCATCGTCCGCCGCCACTCCCCAAACAACGCGGCAACCCGCTGGTTCAACACGGCGAACGACCATACTCGAATCGGAGAGCGGGGCAGCAGCAGCAGATCCCAACCTGTAGGCACCGTGTCGGGGTGGGTACGGACGATCTCGCGCAGGCGCCGCTTGGTCTGATTACGTTGCGCCGCTCCGCCGAATTTGCGTCCAACAATCACGCCCACCCGCCTGACGTCCGACTCCGCCTCGTGGCGAAGACCCAGCAAGGTCAGCGGACCTCGTGAGAGCCGTCGGCCGCGATCAAAGATCTTCCGGATCTCGACACTGCGGGTGATCCGCCCCACACGTCCCGCGCCGCCGGCTACACGGTCAGGCGTTTTCTCCCCTTGGCGCGGCGCCGCTTGAGCACTCGCCGGCCGTCGGTGGTCGACATACGCTTTCGGAATCCGTGCGTGCGCTTGCGCCGCAAATTACTCGGTTGCTTGATCGTAACGGACATTGAAGTAGACTCCCTTGCTTGTTATTTCCGAAAAAACGCCCTATTATAGGGAACCCTTCACAGGGTGTCAAACTCACGACGATATCCGTGCACGGGACACCGACAAGTACTGCAGGCGTCGGGGTGGGCGCGACTGCCGACCCCACGTCAGTTTGCCACGATCGAGAGGCCCTCTGTCGCCTCTTGTTCGAACGGGCGTTTCGGTACAGCCCGGAGCCGACGTTCCGTCTAGCTTCCGGGGTGCTGAGTCGCTACTACCTGAACGGCAAACTCGTTACCTTTGATCCAAAGGGCGCCACCCTGGTCGGCCGCGTAATGTTCGACCGCCTGCGCGGAACCGGGGTCTACGCCGTGGGCGGGCTGACTTTGGGCGCAGATCCCATCGCTCTAGCCACCGCCATTGCCAGCGAAGCGGCTGGCGAGCCCATCGCCGCGTTTGTGGTCAGAAAAGAACCCAAAGGCCACGGCACCGCGCAGTGGATCGAAGGGCCGTTGCCGCCGCACGTCCCGGTGGCCGTGGTGGACGACGTCGTGACCACCGGCGGATCCACCGAAAAGGCCCTTGACGTCTTGTCCCAGCTTGGTCACCCAGTTCGGAAGGTCATCGCCCTGGTCGACCGGAACGAAGGGGGCCGGGAGGCAATCGCTCGGCGCGGCGTGCCCTTCGAAAGTCTGTACACCATCGACGACTTCTTGGCCCTGTGGAATGCCCGCCCCGGATAAGCCGTCTTATATACAGTCGGGCCGCCTCAGGCGGCCCACCAGACGGCTTGACGGACGCCGGCAGCCGCAGGATGCCCGTCCCAGGCCCCAACCGACATTGTGGCCGGCATGAGTCTTCGCCTCGCTGAACACGGCAGGACCTCGCCCGTCGCATCGGAAAGGAAGGGACGCGTGAATCAACGCAGCACGGTACTAGCTCTCGGATGCCTGGTCGTGTGGTGGGCGGTCGCGCCCGTTCACGCCCAGGCATCGCTTCTGGCCTCCGAAATTGCTCAAAAATCTGAGGACGTATATCCCGGAAAGGACCAGCGAGCGAAGTTGACGTTCACCATCAAGGAGCCGGACGGCGGCGAACGCAAGTCCGTCCTGCGCCGATTCTGGAAAAACTATAAGGGGCAGAACGGGCTGGACTTCAAAGTGCTGGTGTTCAACGAGTATCCCCCGGACGCCAAGGGCAGTTCGTTCATGTTGTGGTCGTACGATCCCCGCAGCGACAAACCCGCGGACCGGTGGCTGTATATCCCGATTCTGAACAAGGTGAACAAGCTGTTGCCCAGCGTCGACAACACCGGCATTGCCAGCTCGGATCTGAATCCGAACGACATGGTCTCGCGTCCGGTAGATCGCGATGCGCACAAGCTGATGGGCGAAGAGGTGGTCGGGAACCGTTCCTACTACGTGATCGAGAGCACCCCGAAAAAACGGGATCCGGCGTTCTCCTATGGGAAAGTGGTCAAGTGGATCACCAAAGATACCTTCCTGAAAGAACGCGTGGACTACTACGACTTGCAAAACAAGTTGCTCAAGACCCAATACATCACGTGGAAACCGATTAATGATGCGTGGGTCTGGGAGAAGGTGGTGATCAACAATGCCCAAACCGGGTCCGAGACCTACCTGAGCATCAACGACATCAAGACGGACTCCGGACTTCAAGATACGTTGTTCAGCGAGCGATCGATGAAGTTGGGGCTCGATCACTTGCCATGACCACCGGGGGAACCGGGCGCGCCACTCGGTTTCGCCTGCGGCCTTGGAGGCCGCGGCTCAAAGCCCGGCTCGGGTTGTTTATCCTGACCGCCGGCTTGCTCTCGGGCGCCGTCACGCTCGGGTTCATCTATTTCCTCGGAACGGCAACCCTTCAGACCGCGATCGGCAGGAGCTTCGAGGAGCTCGCGTTGTCGACCAGCACCAACATCGACACGCTCTTCGCGCACCATATCGAAGAAGCCCGACTGTTGGCCTCGGCGCAGGCCGTCTTGTCCGTCGTCGAGGAATCTAACGCCTTTTTCAACAGCGACTCTCCGGAACAAATCCAGGCAAGGATTCGCGAGATTGACGACCGCTGGCAACACGCGCAAGGGGTCAATGCGTTCCTCCTCGAAATTCAGGGCAACCGAGGCACCTCCTCTCTGAAAAAATTCGTCTCTCAGGCACCCGATCCCAATCTGTACGCCGCCATTCTCGTGACGAATACTTACGGGGCCCTCGTCGCTGCAGCAGGCCAGCCGACTCGCTACGACTACAGCGGAGAACCCTGGTGGACCAAGGCCTACCAAAACGGAACCGGCCGCCTGTTTATCAGCGGCATCGAAAGAACTCCCAGCGGCGGTGATCCCACCACGGTGATCGCCACCCCCATTCTCAAAAACGATCAGGCGATTGGCGTGTTGGCGGTGGTCATCCGCTCCGACACCTTGCTTCGCGGGGTGACCTCCGCCAAGATCGGCACCACCGACCACACGATGATCGTCACCAAGCGCGGCGACGTGGTGTTCTGTCCCCTGACGCCGATCACCAGCCACACCCTGAGCGCCACCCAGATCGCCGCGGTGACGCACGACCGAAAGGGATGGATCTCGACACAGGACGACGTGCATTTCCCCGGTCGCGAAGCCCTCAGTGGCCACGCGCCCGTCCTCATCACGCAGCGCTTAGACCCTGACAACTTCGGCGGACAGCCGTGGTACGTGGTGACGAGCCAGAATCCGTCGGAAAGCTACGCGCCGATTTACACGTTGTTGCGTTGGATTGCTGTAGCGGGACTGGTCGGCATCCTCATTTTCGTCCTCCTGGGGCACCTCACGGCTGGGCGGATCGTGCGCCCCATTCAGGTGTTGCAAACCGGGGCGGAGTTGATCGGGCAGGGCAATCTCAACCACCGCATCGAGATCGCCACCGGGGACGAAATCGAGGACCTCGCCAACCAGTTCAATAAGATGGCGCACAAGTTGAAGCTCTTTTACATCGGGCTCGAGGAAAACGTCAAAGAGAAGAGCTGGAAAATCGAACACCAAAACAAAGAGTTGTCGATCCTTTACTCCATCGCCGCTACCTTAAATCAGGCCCTACCGATTCGGGAGCTGCTCGACCTGACCCTCAATAAAATGCTTGACGTCATGGAGGCGGACGGCGGTATTATCTGGATGGCTCAGCCTCCGGCTGGGTCGTCGCCCATTACAGCAACCAAACTGCCGACGCTGTCACCCGGGCAGATGAGTAGCCTGATTGAGTTGATTCACCACATCAGCCTCCAGGTGCGCCAGACCGGGGAGCTGTGGGCGACCGAAAACCTGGCGGTAGACGGTCGTTTGGAGGCGGTCCGATCGACCGATCCAGGGTTCGTTTCGCTGGCGGGCATCCCGCTGACGTCACGGGATCACGTGCTCGGGATTCTGTTCCTGTTGTACCGCGATATTCGAGCCCTGACGTCCCGAGAGGAGAAGCTGTTAGCCTCCGTTGGCAGCCAAATCGGGGTGACGATCGAACACACGGCTCTGGCTGCGCAAGGCCGGGAAGCCCCGTTGTCTCCCTAACATCCCGATCTCACTGCAGAATATTCTCGTGCCACAAATGGTCTAATTTGTACAATGCTTGGGTTTAGCGGACCAGAGCAGTCCCGGAAAACCGAATTCGAGGAGCTGACGCTCCCGTATTTGGACTCGTTGTACGGGTTCGCCATGGTACTGACCGCAAACAGTGATGACGCCCACGACCTGGTCCAGGATTCGTATCTACGGGCGTTTCGCTTCTATCACCGGTACGAACATATCGCCAACTACAAGGCTTGGTTGTTTACGCTCGCCAAAAACCTGTTCATCAACCGATACCACCAGCGGGCCCGAGAAATCTCCTTGTCGGATATCGATATCGTGGACGATGAGCCGTACGAGTCCCCGGCTCCGTTGCTGCTGTTTGCGTACGACCGCCACGAACAGGGCGTCTTTCGACGCGACATCCAACTGGCGCTCACGGCGATGCCCGAGAAGTTACGGCTGGCCGTGCTGCTCAAGGACGTCGAGGGTTTTGACTACAAGGAAATGGCCGAGATCCTGGGGTGTCCGCTCGGCACAGTGATGTCGCGCCTCTCACGAGGGCGAAACCTGTTAAAGAAGTCCTTGCGGGACTACTGGCGAGCGCACGACAGTCGACCCGCCAACCTCCCAGCTCACAAGGACGCGTCCTGATGTACGAGTGGTGTTCCGAGATCAGAACGCTGCGTGACGCCTATCTTGATGGCGAGTTGGACGTCAGGGAGTCTCTTCGCGTCGAATCGCACCTGCAAGGGTGCGAGGAATGCCGCGAGAGCTTCCTCGCTGACAAGGAATTCCAGGACCTGGTACGTCAAGGCCTGGCCGTTTCCCACGCGCCCGAGTTCACTGCTCGGTGTATCCAAACAGCCCTGGACCGAGCAGCCAGGCAACAAGTTCGAGCCCGGCGTTCTTGGGGTCTCCCGTCGATGGCGGCCGCACTCGCTCTGATCGCGGGCGTAGTGGCGTTCGTAGCGATGAGTGAGTCGAGCGCTCGCGTACCACGCCTGGTGAAGGTGGCGGTCGAGGAGCATACGGCCTACCTTCGCAATCCCGCGTCGCTAGACATCACGAGCAACGATGGTGCGGTGGTATCGGCTTGGCTAGAGGAGCGACTACACTTCGATATCGGAATCCCTCAAACATCGACGCCCACACACGAGTTGATTGGCGGCAGCGTGGTGGTCGATGCCCAAACACCTGCGGCATACCTCGCGTACCGAACTGGTGATGAGACCGTGTCGCTCCTCGTGACGCCTCCCCAGGAAACTCGTCTCAATGGGCGCGCGGTGATCAGCTTTCGCAATATCCTGTTTCATCCAGCCGAAGTGTCCGGCTACCATACGCTGGAATGGTCCGACGGTGGGCATACCTACGTCTTGGTATCCACGAGCCCGGAGATAGTGAACCGGGGATGCCAAATCTGTCATGGCTCAGATGCAGGTCGGAGCCTCCTCGCGGGCTTCACCAGCGGCACCAACGGAATCTAGCTTTAGCTTCCGGACCAAGTCACGCCGAACCCGCTCGGTTTTCGCCTCATAGGTCTACCGCGCTTTTACGCGGACTTGACTCCAACATCCTGGTCGTAGATCAGGATGGGTTCGGCCGTATTCTGGATCGCCTCTTCCGTGATGATGCATTCTTTGACGTTCTTCGACGAAGGAATTTCGTACATGAGTTCCAGCATCACACGCTCAAGAATCGCCCGCAGGCCTCGCGCCCCGGTCTTCTGCGCGTAGGCTCGGCGAGCCACTTCAGCTAACGCGCCCGCCGTAAACTTGAGCCGGACTTTCTCAAACGAAAACAGCCGCTCGTACTGTTTGACCAGAGCGTTCTTCGGCTCACTGAGAATCTTGACCAGCGCGTGCTCGTCCAGATCATCCAAAGTGGCCAGGACGGGAAGCCGACCCACAAACTCTGGAATCAGCCCGAACTTCAGCAAATCCTCGGGCTCAACGTGCGCCAGCGTGTCCCCGAGGCGACGCTCCTCGCGACTCTTGATGTCGGCGCCGAACCCCATCACTCGGCTCTGAAGACGCTGGCCGATCAGCGACTCGATGCCCACAAAGGCGCCCCCACAGATGAACAGGATCTGACTGGTATCGACCTGAATAAACTCCTGGTGAGGGTGCTTGCGCCCGCCCTGTGGGGGCACGTTGGCAACGGTGCCTTCGACCAGCTTGAGCAGCGCCTGCTGTACACCTTCACCTGAGACGTCCCGAGTGATTGATGGGGAGTCGCTCTTGCGGCTAATCTTATCGATTTCATCGATATAAACGATACCTCGCTCGGCTTTCTCAATATCGTAGTCCGCAGCTTGGAGCAACTTCAGGATAATGTTCTCGACGTCTTCACCGACGTATCCAGCCTCGGTTAGAGTCGTGGCGTCGGCGATGGTAAACGGGACATCGAGAATGCGCGCCAGTGTCTGCGCCAACAACGTCTTTCCAGTTCCAGTCGGACCGATCAAGAGAATATTGCCCTTCTGAAGCTCGACGTCACTGCCGCTCGATACCGCGTTGATGCGTTTGTAGTGATTGTGCACTGCCACGGCCAGCACCTTTTTCGCCCGATCTTGGCCTACCACGTACTGATCGAGGATACGCTTGATTTCGACGGGCTTGGGGAGCGCGGACGAGGTCACCAGTTGCTTCTCGCCCTCCGCTTCTTCGGCGATGATATCGTTGCAGAGGTCGATGCACTCGTCGCAAATGTAGACCGTCGGTCCGGCGATCAGCTTGCGGACTTCGTCGCGGCTCTTTCCGCAAAACGAGCATCGTAGTCCGTCCGTCCGATCCGATTTCCGCTTGTCGTCCACCCTCAGCCTCTCCCCCCAGCGCTCGCGTCTCGCGTGAAGCGCCGACCTAAGTTTTCACCGCGACGGGCACCCGCTCAAGGATGCCGTCAATGAGGCCATACTCTTTGGCCTCCTCACCCGATAGGAAGTAATCGCGCTCCGTGTCCAACTGGATCCGCTCCAGCGACTGGCCCGTATGTTTGGCCAGAATCTGATTGAGCCGTTCGCGCGTCCGCAGAATCTCTTTGGCATGGATGCCAATGTCCGTGGCCTGCCCCTGAAACCCACCCATGGGCTGGTGGATCATGATCCGCGCGTTGGGGAGCGCGTAGCGTTTGCCTCGAGCTCCGGCCGCCAGCAACAGCGCACCCATGCTCGACGCTTGGCCGATGCAGATCGTCGACACGTCCGATTTAATGTACTGCATCGTGTCGTAGATGGCGAGGCCCGCCGTCACCAGGCCTCCAGGGCTGTTGACGTACATACTGATGTCCTTCGACGGATCTTCGGCTTCCAGGAACAATAGCTGCGCAATGATCAGATTGGCGTATATGTCGTCGATCGGAGTGCCCACGATAATGATCCGGTCTTTCAAAAGACGGGAGTAAATGTCGTAGGCTCGTTCTCCTCGGTTCGTCTGTTCGATCACCATCGGTACCAGCATGCCGCGCTCCTTACAATAACGAAAGGGGATCCGTCCCCCCCGTGATTACCTAGGCTCCTGACCGCCGGTGGAGCCGTCTTCTTCCCTCACATCCGCATGTGCGATTAACCAGTCCAGGGCCTTGTCTCGACGCAAGGTGGCGCGGAGGCCCACAAACTCGCCACTTTCACCCGCCAAGATACGACGCATCTCTCGCACGTCGGAACGGGTTTCGGCCGACAGACGCTGTACCTCGTGTTCAATTTCGTCCGATCCGACGCTGAGCCCTTCCCGATCGGCGATCGCCTCCAATATGAGGTCCCCCTTGACGCGTTCCTCCGCGGCGCGTTCCACCTGACGGGTGAGCGTGTCCTGATCCAAGCCCGGAACCGGTCGGCCCTGCGCGGCGGCTTCGAGATGGCGCTCCGCGCGTTCCCGAAGCAACGCAGCCTCTCGCTGCACCAGGCTCGGAGGCGGGTCCACCTGATGGCGATCCACCAGCCCTTTGAGCAGGGCCCGACGCTCTTCGGCCCGTTGATCCGCTTCCTTGCGCCGAGCGATCTCGGACCGCACACGTTCACGAAGCGCCGCGAGCGACTCCATCCCGACGTCCTTCGCCAACTCGTCATCCAGCGCCGGCAACACCTGTTCCTTCACCTCCACGACACTCACCGTGAACCGCACCCGCCGACCTGCCAATCGCGCGTTGTGATGGTCGGCCGGAAACGCCACCTCGGTGTCGACGCGGTCGCCTTTGCGGCAACCGCTCAACGCGGCTTCGATCTCCGCCACCACGGACTTCGCGCCCACATGCACCAGGTAGCCTTTCGCGCCGGACTCCGGCAACGGCTTGTCGTCGACGAATCCCTCGAAATCGATGACCGCAAAATCGCCCTCCACAATCGCGTGATCCTCACCCGTACTCACCAATTCGGCCTGACGCAACCGGATGTTCTCCAGGGCCGCGTCCACCTCGCCGCTGTCTACCACCAAACGAACCCGTTGAAGGGGCAGCCCGCGATAGGGCTGCAGAGCAATCGTCGGCCGCACTTCAACCACCGCGCGAAACACGAGCGGCGCATCTTTCGACACGGACAGCTGTTCGATCGTCGGGAGCTGGACTGGGACCAAACCCGCTTCCTTGATCGCCTGGTCGTAGAATTTGGGAACCAATCGGTTGATCACGTCGTCGGTCGCTTCTCGCAAAAACCGTTTCTCCAGCACGGCCAACGGCACTTTCCCGGGACGAAAACCCGCGACCTTGACGCGCCGACCCAACTCCGCATAGGCAGACGCGAATTCATCGCCTACGACGGACGGCTCTACCTCAACAGAGAGCGCGCGTTTGACAGAGGATAGCGTTTCGATCGAAACTTTCATATTCCCCCGCCATGATGGCTTAGCATGGTGACCCCCGCTCGAAGGAGGCAGCGGTCACAGGCACTGGGGCCGTGGTGCGAGAGGGGGGACTTGAACCCCCACGGGGTGACCCACCAGATCCTAAGTCTGGCGCGTCTGCCAGTTCCGCCACTCTCGCACGGATCGACCACGTCCCTCCTCCCAGCCACACGCCTTGTCCTCCCGTGGCGCTCGGCGAGGGTTACTCGGTCCTGTTCCTGAACCCTGCGGGGTCTGGCGTCGCTGAGAGGCGGGGTTGGTGAGCCGTGTAGGGATCGAACCTACGACCCGCTGATTAAGAGTCAGCTGCTCTACCAGCTGAGCTAACGGCCCACGTATCTCGACAATGGCGCGCCTGGAGGGAATTGAACCCCCGACACATGGCTCCGGAGGCCATTGCTCTATCCGCTGAGCTACAGGCGCAGGACACTGCTCCGCGCGGGCGGGCACGGGCTGTCGCGCCAAACAACACCCCGCTGCACCAAACGCCCCTGAAAAGCGCGCGTATTCTACCGGACCATCCGGCGGTTTGTCAAAACCGCCCACGATATTCTCACGAAGAATGCGTCCGTATCGGATCTGCCGCCGCACGCCGTCAGATTCCGCGGTCGATTTCACGGAACCGCGACACATTCGTACTCGGTCTGGACACGGCGGTGGGCTCGGTATCCCGAACGAAAATTTCGACTTTCGCGGCTCCACCCGGCGCCGCCAGCCCCCCGGTGTCGGGATCAACTTTTGCAAAGACAATGCCATCCGGAATCGGGAACGCCTGCACCGGAAGGTGCGTCAGCGCCTCCTTCATAAACGCCACCCAGACTGGCAACGCCACGGATGCCCCCGCCTCGCGATCTCCGAGCGAGCGACGGTCGTCGAATCCCACCCACACCCCGGTCGCCAGATTCGGGGCATATCCGACAAACCACGCATCCGCAAACTCGTTAGTCGTCCCGGTCTTGCCAGCCACCGGACGGCCCAAACCCCGAGCACGAACGCCGGTTCCTGATTGCACAACATCTTCGAGCATGTTGGTCACGATGTACGCCGTCTCCCGCGACACGACGGCGGTCGGAGCCGGCTCGTAGTAGGCCAGCACCGTGCCACCGTGATCGGTCACCGACCGCAAGCCGACCGGCTCGACTCGCCGACCCTCCGCGGCAAACACCCCCAGCGCGGACGTCACCTCCAACAATCCAACGCTCGAAGAGCCCAGCGCCAGCGACAGGTCTTTGGCCAGCGGGCTCGTGATCCCGAGACGGCGGGTAAAGTCGATCGCCGACTGAACACCGACCTGCTCTAACAGCTTGACCGTCGCCACGTTCCGCGAGTGAATCAGCGCGTCGCGCATCGAGATCGGCCCGTAGAAGCGGTCTTCGTAGTTGGTCGGCTTCCACACGCGCTGGAGGACCGGGTCATCGTACATCACCGGCGAATCCACCAAGATCGATGACGGCGTCCATCCCTTGTCGATGGCGGCGGCATAGATAAACGGCTTGAATGCCGAGCCTGGTTGGCGACGCGCGGACACGGCGCGGTTGAACTCGCTTCGCTTGAAGTCGTAGCCGCCCACCATTGAACGGATGGCGCCGGTCCTCGGGTCCAACGCGATCAACGCACCCTCGACGAGCGGCTCCTGCTCCAGGGCGAGCGACAACGTTCCGTTGGGCTCCCGACGCTTGACGCGCACCAGGATGCGGTCACCCGTTGCGAGGATCTTGCTCAGGGGCGCCTGGCCGCGCATCTCGGTCGTGAGGAAATCCGGGGGCAGCAGGCGTTTACGCGCCCACGCCGCATCATCGATCGCAAGCACGCCCGAGCCGCCGGCCGCCAGGTCGATCTCAGCCTGCTGCAAGCCCACCTTCGCCACGACGCCCTCCACAACGTCTCCGGGCTTGGGCGGTGGCGCGGTCAGTCGTCCGGCGGGCGCGCCCGGTTGAGAAGACGGAGCTTCTTCGCCGCGCGTCATCGGGCCTCGGTAGCCCTGCCGTTTGTCGATCGCCCTTAGCCCCTCACGCAACGCGTCCACAGCGGCTTTCTGCATGTCGACGTTCAGGGTCGTGTAGACGTTGAGGCCGCCCTTGTAGACCATTTCTTCCCCGTAGGTGGCGGTGAGTTGTTGGCGGAGGTATTCCAGAAAGTACGGGGCAATGGCTTCCTGCGGCTGATACTTCGCGAAGTACAGGTCCTGCTGGTACGCCTCACGAAACTCCGCGTCGGTCAGGAATCCCTCATCCAACATGCGTTTGAGCACCACGCCTTGGCGCTGCTTGGCGCGGTCCGGATAGAAGTACGGCGAGTAGTTGGTCGGCGCCTTGGGTAACCCGGCGACAAACGCCATCTCTGAGAGCGTCAGATCGCCGACGTCTTTGGCGAAGTACGTGCGGGATGCGGCCTGCACGCCGTAGGCTCCGTGGCCAAAATAAATCTGATTGAGGTACATCTCCATGATTTCATCTTTGGCCAACAGGCGCTCGATTTTCAGCGCCAACAGCATTTCTTTGGCCTTACGGCTGAGGGTTTTCTCTTGGGTTAGGAATAACGAGCGTGCCAATTGTTGCGTAATCGTGCTGGCACCTTCCCGCAACTGCATCGAGACCAGATCGACCACCAAGGCTTTGACGATGCGGATCAGGTCCAGCCCCTCGTGGCGATAAAAGCGTGAATCTTCGACCGCCACGACGGCGTCGATCAGCCCTTTGGGAATGCGAGCCAATGGAGTGAGCACGCGCTTTTCCACGAAGAACTGCCCGATTTGTCGGTTGTCGTCCGCATAGACCCGCGTGACGAGGCTCGGTTGATAGGACCGGAGCGCCCCGATGTCCGGAAGATTGCGAGAGAGCGCCCAGACCGCGGCGCCGCCCGCCACAACCGCGACGAGCCCCAGCACCCCCGCGGCCATCATCCACGGCGCAACGCCCCGCCACACTCGCTGTATCCGATCGAACGTCACGAAAGGCTCAATGCACCGGACGGCGATCCAAACTCCGGTACTGGATCGCCTCCGCCACGTGACCCGACAACACCCGCTCCTGGCCGGCAAGATCCGCAATCGTCCGGGCGACCTTGAGAATCCGGTGGTACGCCCGCGCCGAAAGCCCCAACCGCGCCATCGAGTGCTCGATCAGGCGGCGCGACTCGGGCCCGATCTCGCAGTGTCGCTTCAATAACCGCGGACGCAGTTGGGCGTTGCAGAACAGCCCATCGCTCTTGTACCGATCCTGCTGCAGCGCCCTCGCGTTCGCGACCCGCGTGCGCACGACCGAAGAGTCCTCCCCAGCACGATCGCTCGCCAGGTCTCCAAACGGCACGGCCGGCACTTCGAGGTGTAGGTCGATGCGATCCAGCAGCGGCCCAGACACTCTTGCTCGGTATCGCTGAATCTGCGTCGGCGTGCAGACGCACGCGTGGACACGATCCGAGAAGTAGCCACACGGACACGGGTTCATCGCGGCGATCAACATGAAACCCGCCGGATACGTCACGGACGCCGACGAGCGGGCGATGGTCACTCTCCCGTGCTCCAACGGCTGCCGCAGCACCTCCAGCACATTGCGCTTGAACTCCGGGAGTTCATCGAGAAACAACACCCCATGATGGGCGAGGCTGACCTCCCCTGGCTTCGGCACCTGGCCGCCGCCGACCAACCCGGCATCGGAGATCGTGTGGTGAGGCGCTTGAAACGGCCGTGACGACAGGAGAGGAGTCTCTGGGGAGAGCAGACCCATCACACTGTGAATTTTCGTGCACTCAAGGGCTTCATCGAGCGTCATTCGCGGCAGGATCGCGCTCAATGCTCTGGCCAACATGGTTTTTCCCGATCCCGGCGGACCGACCATCAAAACGTTATGTCCACCAGCCGCGGCCACTTCCAGGGCGCGCTTGGCGTGCTCCTGGCCCTTCACATCGGCAAAGTCATCGGCGTCGGCCGCAGACCGGGGCGGAGCTGTTACAGCTACGGCGGGTTGTAACGGCTGCCGGCCGTCGAGAAACTCCAGGACCTGGGGCAGCGTGCTCACCCCATAGACCGAAAGACCATCCACGATCGCCGCTTCACACGCGTTTTCCCGAGGAAGAATCACGCCCCGGAAGCCTGCCTTCTTCGCAGCGAGCGCCATCGGAAGGACGCCTCGCACTGGACGGATCTGTCCGTCCAGCGAAAGTTCTCCGACAAATACGTAAGACGCAATCCGATCGGCCGCAAGCACTTTTTCCGCCGCAAGGATACCCACGGCCATGGGGAGATCGAATGCGGACCCTTCTTTCTTGACGTCGGCCGGCGCCAAGTTGACCGTGATGCGTTTGATGGGAAAGTTGAGGCCCGTGTTTTTCATCGCGGCCCGAACACGGTCTTTGGCTTCTTTGACCGCCAGATCCGGCAGCCCGACAATGGAAAACATAGGGAGTCCCTGCGAGATGTCCACCTCTACGTCCACCAGGTACCCGTTAAGGCCGAACACCGCACTGCTCTGCACCTTTGCCAGCATCGAGATCCCTCTCGAATAGCGGAGCGTCAACCAACACGTCGGGCAGGAACGTCCCACTCGAACGAGCGAGTGGGCCAACGAGTGTACCACAGGGCACCAAACGGTGCGGTTCGCGACAACCGAAGGTCAGCCCGAGGGCCTAACGTTCGATCACGATCCCTGCCTGGGTCGTCGCTGTTTGGGTGGTGTTGTTCGCCCCAAACGACGCCTGCACCGTAAAGCCCCCGTCAATCGCGCGCGACATTGTCCCATCGCGGTTGATCAGCGTTGCGCTGAACTGGAGAGCGCCCAACTCTGGAATCGTCAGCGGCACACGAAGGTCCCATCGCCCGTCGGTCACGGCCGCGATCCCCGGGGCCATGACCGCGAGATCGAATTCGTTGTGGGTGACCCGCCCTGACTGAGGATCTTCTACGTCTACGATCAAGGTCGTAGGTTCCTCGGCGAACCGAAACACCAGCGTGACATCCGCGGTCACCCGGTACAGGGTGGGTTCGCTCGGGACTGTCAACAAGACCGGCGTGTTGTACTGATCCATCAGAACGAGCGTCAGCTCGACGACGTTGTCGTCGGCCCCCTGCGGATCAAGGGAGACGCCGCAGGCCGAAATCAACAGGCTGGCCGCAACGACGCTCGCCCCCTGCGACAGGGCCCACGGAAAGCCTGCGCCGGACATGACCCACTCTAAACCACGTGAGGGGACGGAGTAAAGAGCAGGACAGAGCAAACCGGCGGAGGACACCAAACCACCGGGAGGTTCGATCACGAGCGACGAGAGGACTCGATGCGTGACGTGTCTAGATGTAGGGGCAGAAATCTCCCTGAAGCGTTTCGATCGGCTGGGCAACCGGGATCTGGCTCAGCGCCGCCGTGCCATCCTCATAGCCCAGTTCCAGCGCCCGGTTGATCTGGAGTTTCTTGTGAAAGTCCATGAATCCCAGGCCCAACGTTCTAGACGGCTGGATCACCGTGAGGTCCACAAACTTATAGCCGCTACCCTGTGACGTGAGGTTGATTCGGCGTGCCAATTCGATGTCAACCAGCATGTTCGACCGCTGCGCCAGATTCATGACCTGAATAGCCCACTCGAGATTGTTGCGGGCGGCGCGTCGGTGATCATCCGGGTGGTCGCACACCACGGCGTAGATCCGCTCCGCCCCGGCCGAAATGGCCGGTTTCAGCGGCCACACCGTCGCCCCCAGATCCACGTATTCGTGCCCGTTCATTTCGACCGGCGGAAACACCAAGGGAATCGAGGTGCTCGCCAACAGTGCCCGGTGCAGATCGGGAAAATGGTTGTCGAATCGCTCGACTCGGTGCAGGGTTTGGTTGTAGCAGGTCACAATTAGTGCACGAGAACTGGATCGAATCTTCTCGAGGGTGACATTCTCGCGGATCAAACGGGCAATGGGATCGGAGCTGTAGGCCGGATATCGGTACGGACGAATGAACGACAGGAAGAACTGGACCCGCGAGCGCAATCCATACACCTGAGAAGGTGTGAGCAGGCGCCAAATTTCAGCGAGTCGTTCCTCCTCACCTGCGACCACCATCGCGGCCACCAATGCGCCGACCGATGTTCCCGACACGATCTCAGGGCTGACGCGCTGCTTGGCGAACGCCAGCGCCACGCCGGCGTTGTAAGCGCCGCGGGCGCCTCCGCCGGAGAAAACAATCGCGGTTTTCGACTGAATCGTGCCCACCGTCCTATTCGCCACCTAAAACGTACCGTCCCGCCGAAGGCTTGTCAACGCCTGGCGGGACGGTCGCGGCAGACCGATCAGTATTTCACGATTTCACTTACGCGTTCACCACTCGATGTTCCGCGGCCGGCTGCGTCATCGTTCCTGACGGGGTCGGACTCTTGAGCAGGGTCACAGTCACCCCCTCGACCACGACAACGGAGCTCTGGCCACCCAAGCTATCTTGAACCGTCAGCCCGTTGTTCGGGTCCTCGCGCCACTCGTCGTCCACCACGAACTTGTACTGGTAGCTGCCCGGCGGCAGCAGAACGAATTTCTTCCAGACCCCCCCCTCCTGCTTCAAGCTGAACACGTCTCGATCCGGAACCCAACCGTTGAAGTCGCCCGCCAGCTTCACGTCGTGCGCCCCCAGCGCCTTGATCGAAAACACCACTCCGGACCTGGCGTGCGGGCCCAACCCGCCCTCAACCTCTGTTGAACGAGCCTTTATTTTCTCCGCAGTGATCACTTCGCGCGCCAGGGCCATATAATCTTTGAAGCCGGCTGAGTCTGGCGCATACTCGGTGATCGGGAGTCCCAAACTGACGGCTTCTCGAAGTTTGTCGTTCAGATTGATCGTGGTGGTCATCGTGATCGGGTTGAACCGTTCCCGGATCTTGGCCAGCACGTCTTTGGCATAGCCAGCGCGACGATCGAACTTGGTTGGGAGAATTCGCACGACAATCTCATGGCCGACTTTCTCGCTGATCAGCTTGATGGTTTCGGAAAGCTTCACCACCCCCTGAAGGGAAAAGAAGCTGGTTTCGACCGGAACAATCGCTTCCTCGCAGGCGATCAGCGCGTTGAAGGTCAGCAGGCCCACGCTGGGGGGACAGTCGATCAGAATGTAATCAAAGCTGTCGGCGAGCGTGGCGATCCGTGCCGCCAACTGACGCTCTCGTTCCGGAGTGCCCGCGAGAAACTGTTCAATCGCGCTCAGCGCGATATTTGATGGGGCGAGCGACAGGTTCGGGAGGACCTGACTGATGACGTCTTCGAGCGGAGTTTCGCCGATCAACACCTCGTACATCCCCCGTTCGGCCTCCTCCGGCTTCACACTCAAACCGAGTGTGGCATGAGCCTGGGGATCGAGATCAATGAGCAGAACGTTGCGCGATTGCGCGGCCAGACACGCCGCCAGATTGATGGCCGTGGTCGTTTTCCCACACCCACCCTTTTGGTTCACGATCGCCACCACACGCATGGTCCAGCCTCCCTGTGGCATATGCGGCCCGCTCCGGAGCCGCATCACACGAACCCCTGATTTCCGCCATTCGTTCCAGTGATCACAATAGGCACAGCTCACCACAAATTCGTGTAACCAAAGATCTGTTCTCTCACCCCCTCTCTGATACCGAGATACCGAGCGATGACCCTAGGTAATTTCCTACTAAATTCTTGATGTTATAGCCTAGTTATACTGTTACTGGTTCGTAACATATGCCCACTATCTTGTCAAGAAGAAAGTCTAAATTTCGAAGATCTTGTTCAGATTTATTTTCGGCAGGAGATGACCCGCGAGGATCGGGCCTTAAACGGGGGAGGGCAGGATATCCACCTCAAAACCAAGATCTCGTACCATCGCCACCGCGTCATCGGCACTCTGACCGCCTGTGGTCAAGTACCCGTTGATGAACAGGGAATTCCCAGGGTACAGCGCCAATGCCTGTAAGCTGCGCAAGTTGATTTCTCGTCCGCCCGCAATGCGAATCTCGGTTTTCGGCAGGAGGAACCGAAACAAACACAGAATCTTCAGACACCGCCAAGGCGTCAGCTCGTTCATCTCGGCCAGCGGGGTACCAGGCATCGGGTTCAAAAAATTGATCGGCACGGAATCCACGCCCAATGCGCGTAGCGCTCGAGCCACGTCGATCAGGTCCTGATCGCTCTCGCCCATTCCCGCCAATACGCCGCTGCACGTAGAGAGTCCTGCGGTTTGAGCCGCTTCCACCGTGGCCACGCGGTCGGCGTAGGTATGGGTCGTGCAGATCCGGGGGTAGTGTCGCGCGCTCGTATTCAGGTTGTGATTCACTCGATCCACACCGACCTGTTTGAGGCGCTGCGCCTTCTCAGCGTCCAGCAGCCCAAGGGAGCAGCACACCTCAATCGGCACCGCGCTTTTGACCGCCTGCACCGCCAACGCCACCTCGTTCAGCTCCCGATCCGTCGCGCCTCGACCGCTGATGACAATGCAGAACCGATGGGCGCCCGATTCGTAGGCTCGATGCGCCGCGTCGCGAATTTCTTCCGGCGAACGGAGCGGATACCGCTCAATCTCCGAGCTGGCGAGCGACGACTGAGAACAATACCCGCAGTCCTCTGGACATAACCCGCTTTTTGCGTTCATCAACACGTGAAACTGTACCCGTCGACCAAATGTGGCCCGACGAACCTCGAACGCGGCCTCCACCATCCGCGGCAAATCGTCGATCGGGGCTTCCAGCAGTTGGCGGCCCTCCTGCTCGGTCAACACGTCTCCCGCCAGCGAGCGTTCGGCCACCCATGTATAGTCCATCTGCACCCTCCTCCCCCGCCAACCTACCGGCCAAGCTATACCCGTTTCTCGGGCTTTTTTCAACACAATCTTGTAGTTGCAGCGATTCCAAAGCACCGGAGCGAATATCTTCCGTACCTCAAAGGTCCTTATGTCTGTGGGAAAACCACGGCTATTGTTCTTGGGAATTTCGGCGTATCTCCTCGCTGCGTGCGGAGCCGGGCTCCCACCCGAGGAGGGGGGCACACAGGCGCCTCCGGTGCAAGGGTGCCAGTCCTCTGGCGCGCCCCTGGATTTTGTGGTCACCAACGACGCGGCCTCCGTGTTTTGGGCCGAAGATCCGCGAATCAATCCCGGCGACCCGACGATCGATCAGTCCAAAATCAAGCTGATCTTTGATATTCCGCAGGGTCAACTGCCGACCGGGGTCTCGACTGCCAGGATTCGCGTCGGAGTCCTCCCTAACTTCATCATCAACGACCCCGTTCATGTTGACACGGTATTCCAGATTCTCGCCGTCGATCCGACGGATCTGACCGGTTTTAGCGGCAGCGGCGCGACCCAAGTGCGCCTGGCGCTTCGTTACGACCCAGTCGCGTGTGACATTCCGGCGGATGTCGAAGCGAATCTCGTGCTGGGTCGACTCAACACCACGAACGGCGCCTGGCTTGAGGTCTGCGGAGACACCGCCGACACCAGTTTGACTATCCGCGAAGTATCCTGCTCTGAAGGAGATCTTAGTTTCGGAGTGTTCGGGGTGATCCCGAGGGTGGGCAGCCCACTCGATGACGTCATTCCCCCGGTCTTTCCGACGTCGTCCTTCAGTCTTACGAGTTCCAGTCGATGCAACTCGTGCGTTCCTGCATCAATCGACCTCGAATGGGGCCCAGCATCCGACGTGGGCGGCAGCGGAATCAGGGGGTACTGGATCTACGTCGACGGCGTCCGGGTGGCGTTCACCTCGGATACCACCGCCACCCCCAATGTCGGCTTTACGCTCCGATCATCCGGCACGATCGACACCACCCGGGAACACCTCTACCAAGTTCAGGCCGTCGACAACGCTGACAACGTTTCGACGCTCTTCGGCGCGCTGCGGACGTAACGTCCTGGCGACCCATTGCGTTAGCATCCTGCCGTCCGCTACCATGGGACCGACTTCCATATCCGTGCGTCGCCCGCCGAGCCGCCGTGTTTGCCCAGACATCATGGTAAGCCACTCCATGCAATCCCGCCCCTCAACCATTCCCCACTTTGCAAGACCATGGCGGCACGTCCCTCGGCTGAGCGCCGGTGTGGTGTTCGGAGGCATGCTCCTGACATCGGTCGCGTGGTCTGCGGACACTGACCCGGACCGCCACGCGCGCGAGCTCAAGCAGGCGATCGTCGCGTTCGCCGCCTCCGCGCTGACAATACGCGAAGGCCCCGTGGCACCTCCTCCCCACATGGAGGTGTTATTCGAGGTCGAGAAGCGCGGCGAGGCGGTTCATGCGCATCACCTCCCAGGATGGCTTCGCGTCTCGCTGGACAAACTGCCGCCGGTCGAACATACCTATACCGACGGAGAGTGGCACGCCCTGGCCGATGGCGCCCTGCATCTCCTGCTGACTGCCCCATCCTTTGTAGGAGCGCGCACGCTGACGGTCCACTTCAAGGGAATCGATCGCAACGGGAAACCCTATCTCCGCACGAAAACCTTTTCGCTGGAAACAGCGCGTCCCTCGGACCACCGCGTGCTCCGGTTCCGCGCCGCGGCTAACGAAGAACCGACCCTCTCCCTCGAGACACTCGGCGAGTCGTTGCTCCGGTCACCAACCACGGGGCAGCCGACGGATGACTTGCTGTACCGGATCGGGCTGTTCGAGTCAGCGTCCGGGAACCACGCCGCGGCGGCGGCCTTTTTTCTGGCCGCCCTTGACTCGAAGGTGGCCGGCACCCGTCAAGCTGAAATCCGCCTCCGCCTCGCCGAAGCGTACGCCGCTGTCGGCGCGCCCGAAGAGGCCGAAGTCCTGCTGGAACGAGTGGCGACGGAGAGCCCTGATGGCATGCTCCGGGCACGGGCATGGCTCTTGATCGAGCGTATTGCCGCACAGGAAGGTCGTCACCGCCGGGTGCTCGAGGCGTACGCGCGCATCGGTCCCTCGCTCCCCCCCGAACTTGTAAGCGAAGCCAACACGCTCGCCGGTTCAAGCGCGTTAGTCCTGCGGGAGTACTCGCAGGCCGCCGGGCTCTTTCGAGCCGTGCCGAAGTCCAGCGTCGACGCCCCCTTCGCGCTGTTCGGCCAAGCTCAGGCGCTTGCCGGCCACGGCGATGCGTTCACGGCCGGAACCCTGTTTGCCAAGCTCGGCGACACGCGCTCCCTCTTCAATCCCGTCCAGTCACGGGTGACGGAGTATGCCCACGCCGCGCTGGGTCTTCAGATGGTCACGCAAGGCCGGTACGAAGAAGCGATCACCCAACTCGGCCGTGTGCCGCCTGATCATCCGCTGTCGGATACCACACAGTTCGCCATCGGCTGGTGCCTCCGGGAAACCGGAGAACACGTCACAGCCATCGCGGTATTTGACGATCTGGTGGCTCGTGCCCCTGAGGGACGGTACACACACGAAGCAAGGCTCGCGACTGCGGCCTCTTATGCGGACCTTCGCGCCACAACCCGCTCCGTCGCCGCGTACCGCGCGGCGCTCGATGCGCTGAGTGTATCCAGCACCACGCTGGATCGCCTACAAGAGCGCGTGCGGAATCCGAACTGGGACCCCTTGGCTGGCACTGACACGGGGGGCTCGGAAGACGCCAGGCGCCTCTTGGACGACCCATCGATCACCCGCGCATTGGAACGGCACCGCTGGCTGGTCCGGTTCGGGCGAGAGCTGCAGCGGGCGCTGGACCGCTTTCCCGGATTTTTGGCGGCGCCGCAAGGCCCCTCCACGCTGGGCGGGCGCCTTCATACCATTGACGGGTCGCACCTGGTGAACCAGGGCCACGATTTATTGGCGCGGCTCGATGTGGTCAAAAAGGAGTCTCGTGACGCCTTGTCGGCGCTGGTCACACAAACGATCGCCCGGGAGCAGGCGCGCCTCGAAGAATGGTCGGTCGCAGCCAGTCTGGGCATCGCGCGCAACCTGCGGGATGATGTCGGCGGGGAGGTCCTGATCGTTGAGTAACCAGCCGCGCCGTCACGGGCCTCGCGCGTGGGTGATCGTGGCTGGTGGTGTCGCACTGGCGCTTGGATGGCCACTGCCGACGCAGTCCGCCGACAATCCGCCGTTGGTGATCGATCCGGCAAAACGGCGGGCCATTACCCAAGAGGTCCTGTCCAGCCAGCGAGATCCGCGCGGCAAGACCCAAAAGCTGGAGGCACTTCGGGCATACGAGCGCTTCGTGATGGAAGATTTGGCCGGCCGATCCGCGCTGCGCGCGGAAGCCATGCACAATTTGGGTGATCTGTACGCCGAGATCGAAACCGCGGCAGCGGCGCGCGTCGTGCGCGGGAAAAACGCGGCCTCACCGTCCCGGGCCAAATCGATCGCGGTCTACGAACGGCTGCTGGCTCTTTATCCCAGTCGAGCTGAAAACGACGGGGCCTTGTACCAACTGGCGCGCGCGTATTGGGAAGCCGGCCGGATGGATGAAGCCTTCACACGTCTGCGCCGTATCCGAACCGATTACCCCAAGAGCGCGTACGCGCCCGAAGCCGCGTTCCGCCTGGGGGTTCGGGCCTTTGCAGGCCGAGACTTCTCCGGCGCAGCCGACCTATTCACCAAAGCAACCCAGGGACACGACGCCGCACTCGTAGAAGCGGCCCGATTCCATCTGGGGTGGACCGACCTCAACCGGCAAGAGTATCGAGCCGCCGCCGACGCGTTTACGGCAATCCTCGACACCGCAGTCGCCCAACGCCGAGCGACGTCGCGCACCTTCTCGCTGTCAGAGTTCCCGGAGGGAGAAGCCACCTTTTTGTCCGAAGTCGTGAAAGCGCTGCTCCTGGCATTCGACTACTTGGGCGGGCCGGATGAACTGCGCGCGTATTTGGCCGCGAGCGAGCGGCGACCGTACGAGGAAACGCTCTATCGAACGCTCGGCGGGCTCTATCAGGAGCAAGACCGGACGGCCGACGCCGTGGCGGCCTATGAGGCGTTTCTGGGCGCCGCACCCCTTCACCCAGACGCCCCGCGGTTTCAGTCTTCGATCGCGGAGGCGTACACCCGCGCTAAATGGCAAGGCGCGTTGATTCAGGCGCGCGAGCGCTTCGCGGAGCGGTATGGACCCGGCAGCGCCTGGGCACGCGCCAATCCTGAAACCGCCAAGCAGGTCGCCCTCCCCCAGGTCAAAGACGCGCTCTATCAACTCGCGCTTTACGAACACGCTCAAGCCCAGACCACCCGTCGCCCCACCGCCTGGGAAAAGGCCTTGGCGCGTGACGACCGGTTTCTCGCATGGTTTCCCACCGACCTCGAGGCCGCGCGGATCGCGTGGTTGCGCGGGGAAGCTCTCTTCGAGTTGGAACGATACGCCGACGCGGCGGACGCCTACCAACGAAGCGCCTACGACTATCCGCTACACCCCCAAACGCGCGAAGCGGCGTATGCCGTCCTCACGGCCAGAGAGCGGGTGATCCCGGTCGATGGCGCCGTGTCGCCTGACACTGCGGAACGTTTGGCCGCCAGCGCGTTGCAGTTCATCAACGCCTTCCCGGACGACAGCCGGAATCCGGACGTGCTCATGAAAGCAGCACAGACCGCGCAGCGCGCGGGCCGGTCCCAAACCGCCGACACGCTCGCACGCCGGCTGGTGGACCGTTACCCCTCGAGTCGTTGGACCAGTCCAGCGCAGCGGCTGATCGGGCAAGCCCTGTATGACCAGGGGCAGTTTGTGGAGGCCGAACAGGCGTTCCGCCGCGCGCTGACCGGAGCCCCGCCCAAGGAAACCGACGCGTTGAGTGCGCTCGCCGCGTCCGCGCTCTATCAACGAGCGACCATTGACCGACGAGACGGCCGAAGCAAGGACGCCATCGCCGAGTTCGTGCGCGTGGCCGGGGATTACCCCCTCACCTCGCTGGCTCCCGTCGCCCTGGCCGACGCAGCGCAGATACACGAGACGTCGGGCCGGACCGCTGAGGCCATGGTGATTTGGCGGCGTTTGGTAGACGCACACCCTACCAGTACCGAAGCGCCCACGGCGTTGCGTCGCCTGGCCGCGTCCTCGCAGGCATCGGGGGATCTCCCCGGCGCCATCGAGTGGTATGACCGACTGGCGGTCCGCAGCGATTCTGCGACCCAAGACGAAGTGGCCTGGACGGTCGCCGCGCTCGCCGAGCAAACGCGGGACTGGCCGCGCGCAGAACGCACACTCGGAGGATTGGCCACGCGGGCAGATCTGCCGACGAGTCAAGCCGTGGAGGCCGGCTTCCGCGCCGCGCGGGCCGCGGCGCAGCAAGGCCGAACCGCCGCCAGCGAGACGCTCCGCGATGCGACGCTGACCCGCTACCGGACGTGGCGAGCCCGCGAGCAGGTTCGTGATCTCACCCCGGCCGACGTGCTCGCAGCCCACGCGCTGCTCGACATCGGGGATCGGCGCGCGGCGTCGTGCGCCGCGATTCGCCTGCGCGAACCTCTGGAGCGAACCTTGGCTGAAAAGCGGTCGGCACTCAACGCGGCGCTGGAAACATACGCCGAAGGCGTCGCCATCAGAGCTCCGGCCACCACGACCGCAGGGACACACAAGATCGGCCTCGCGCTGGATGAGTTCTTCCGCTCGCTCCTCGACTCCGAACCACCCGCTGGGCTGACCGCGGAACAGCTCGAACAATACCGTTTCCTGCTTGAGGAACAGGCCGCACCGTTCGAGGAGCGGGCGGTCGGCGCGTACGAAACCAACGTGCGTCGCGCGCAGGAAGTCGGGCTCTACGACGACTGGGTCGGGCAGAGCTTCGACCGCCTTGCCGCGCTCAGACCGGCTCGGTACCGCCGACCCGAGGCTCCCGAGTTGCTACAGAATGGGTTGGGGCGGGTGCCGTGACGCGATCGCTGGCATGGGGTCTGTTCGCTGCGACTTGCGCGTCGTTCGCGGCCTGCAGCAGCGCCGCGGTACGCTCGGACACCCCCGTACCCGCTCCCGCACCGAACGCGCACACGTTGTTTGCTCGCGCCCTCGCCGCGCAGGAGGCCGACCAACGCGATCAAGCAACGGCACTGTGGAAACAGGTGATCACTCTGGTTCCGAATCACGCCGCGCCGCACACCAATCTCGGAATCGTCTACCGACTCGACGGGCGCGTGCTCGACGCGATTGCGGAGTACGAAACGGCGATTCGGCTGGATCCCGCAGACGCGGCGGCGTATCACAATCTGGGTCTGGCCCACCGCGCTCGCGGGGCGTGGACCGACGCCGAACGGGCCTACCTCCGAGCGTTGGAGTTGCGCCCCGACCAGGCGGTCACGCATTATAATCTTGGAATATTGTATGAGCTGTTCCTCAATCGACCGGAGGCCGCGTTGACGCAGTACCGCACCGTGGTGTCGCTCGGCGGCCCTGACGCTGATACGGTGGCGCAGTGGATTCGTACGCTCGAGCGACGACTGACGCAGCACGAGTCGTCTCCGCCGGGAGCGCCGTGATCATCCGCACACTCATCAGTCTGATCATCGCGGCCGGATTCGCGGACCCCGTCGCAGCCGCTCAAGCGACGCCTCCGCCCCAACGCCCTGCAGCCGCCGAAGCTCCGGTGCGCCCCGAGCAGCCGTCATCCAAGGCCAAAGCCAAGCCTCGGCGTGTGATCATCTTCGGCACCACGATCGTCGGGGACGTGCTGACCCCGACGATCGAGAAAACCATTCCCTGGCAGCGTCCGGCTGCCTTCCGATCCGACGGGGCTCCGCTGGCCCACGACTTCATGACCGAACTGTTGACGCCGCTCGACCGTGATGCGATCCTTCGGGACGCGGAAGGCCAGGGGCATTGAACTACGCAGTTACGCGCCCACGTCTGACAAAGGAGTTTTGATGGAGATCGTTCAGTTCTTGGTGGCCAACTTCAAGGCCGGCGGCATCTTCATGTATGGGATCTTAGTGGTGTTGGTGGTGGGAACCGCGATCGTGGCGGAGCGCACCATCGCGCTGCTGATCCGAGGGCGCATCGCGGCGCGGGTGTTCTGGCAGGACCTCGAATCGCTGATCGCGCACGACAAACTCGCGGACGCGTTGCAACGCGCCCAGACCCAGGCCGCTCCACTGGCACGCGTGTTAGCCGCTGGTCTGGCCGCGGCGCAACGCGGGGAGGGTCGCGACGGCGTCGATCGACGCGTGGAGGAAGCCATTCGCGAGGTGCTGCCTCAACTCGAAACCCGTATCCACTATCTCTATACATTGTCCAACGTCGCGACGTTGATCGGCCTGCTGGGGACGGTGGTCGGACTGATCACCGCGTTCACGGCGGTGTCCCTTGCTGACCCGGCACAGAAGGCCGCGCTGCTGGCCAATGGCATTTCGTTGGCGTTAAACAACACGGCGTTCGGCTTGATCGTCGCCATCCTGTTGATGCTCGCATACTCGTTCATGCAGTCGCGCGCCGCACGGTTGGGAGACGAAATCGACGAATACTCGCTCCGCTTGGCCAACCGGTTGACCGAGCGGGCGGGACGGTGATGCTTCCGCGATTGGCCACACGTCGCCGACGCCCCGTAGCGGACGAAGCGATTCATATCGTGGCGCTGTGGAATTTGATGATCATCCTCATCCCGTTCCTGTTGCTGTCCGCAGCGTTCTCGCAGACCTCGATCCTGAATCTGTACTTACCGCCACCCAAGGCAGCCTCGACGCCGGGCCTGCCAGCTCCTGACCCCGTTGCCAAGCCCGTCGTCTCGATCCTGCACGACGGATATGTGTTGAGCGACGGGCCACAGGTCATCGCCGCTATTCCGCTGGACGAGGCCGGCCACTACAACGCGCGCAAACTCACCGAGTTGCTGATCACCATCAAACAGTCGATCCCGGCTCAACAAGACATCGTGATCCTGAGTGAAGCCCAGACTCCCTACGAGACAATTGTCCAGACCATGGACGCCGCGCGGGAGTGGGTCTCCCGTCAAGGCACTCTCGCGATTCCCCAGCCGCTGTTTCCCAATATCGCGTTGGGGCGGGTGGGCGGGCCGTCTACCGCACCGGTGCGTGGCGCGCCGTGAAACACGAACCCGGCGTCCGCCGTCATCTTGAGCCACCCAGACTGAATCTCACTGCGATGGTCGATGTGTTCACCGTCTTGTTGGTATTTCTGCTCAAGAGCTACTCCGCAGAAGGTACCCTGACGGCCGCGGCGCAGAACCTGGAGTTGCCCTCTTCCACGTCCAGTCTCACCCCTCAACCGACCATCACAATCACGATCTCGGAGGACGCGCTGTTCGTGGAGGATGAACGGGTCGGAGCTCTCGCAGATCTTGCCGACCCCAGCGCTCCCTATATTCCGGCGCTGGGGAAGGCCCTGCAAGCCCGCGTCGACAAAGCGCGGACGATTGCGGGCAGCAACTCATCCCTGACGTTTCAGGGACGAGTGACGATTCTCGGTGACAAAAACACACCGTTCGCCACACTCGAGCGGGTCATGTACACCGCGTCGATGAGCGAGTTCGGCGACATCGCGCTGGCCGTCTACCAGCAGGGACGATCCGGGTGAACAACACGTGGCTCGCGACCCTCGAACCCCAGGATCGGGATTTTCTGATCGCGTTGGGCGCGTGTACGTTGGCATACGGATTGGTGGCCTGGGGCTTGTCCTTTGTGCCAACTCCCATCCGATCATCGACCGACGTCGCCAGTTTGCCTCCTCGTATCGCCAAACTCATCATGGAGGCGCCACCGCCGCCTACCGCCTTCACGCCACGCGCGTCTGCGATTGCACCGACGACGCCACAAACGGAGAAGACTGCAAAGAACCCAAGCAAGCCCCGAGAAAAAACTGCTCCCCCAGAACCGTCTCCACTGTCGGAGTCCGAGCTGCAGGCTCGGGCCGAAGCCGCGCTGCAGGAAGCTCGCTTGCGCCTGGAAGCCGAGACCGCGGCACGTCGCGAACAAGCGCGGTCAGTCGCGCGCCAGAGTGGACTCCTCAAGGCGTTGGCGGGCGGGGGAGCGGGGGTTGGGCAGGGGCCGATGATTGATCAGGCCTTAGGCGACGTGTCCGTGCTCAGCAACCCGGCCCTACCCCCAAGCGGCGTGGCCGGGTCAGGGGCCGGCCTGGGTGAGGGATCGGGCCAGGGACTCGGCGCCGGAACCGAAGGAACTCGTCTGAGCGTGGAGGAGTTAGTTGCCGGTCTGCGCGGGGAGGGAAGCGGCGAAGCCGTCGTGCTCTCGGGCAAAGCCTCGGCCAACGTCAGCAGCTCGCTGACAGTTGAAGAAGAATTGTTGGCCAAACGCAGCGACGAATCGATCCACAAGATGCTCAAAACCCTTGATCCATGGTTGAGATTGAAATACCACGGGGCGTTGAAAGATCGTCCGGATCTGGGCGACTTCTTAAGCGTCCGTTTCACGATTACGGCGGAGGGAGATGTGGTCGACTGCCACGTCCGGGAAAGCCGATTGGGCTCTGCGCCGCTGGAGGAAACGATTCTAAAGCGAATCTGTCTTCTGAAGTTCCCGCCGTTGACGCAAGGCGTCGGGGAAGACATCGACGCGACCTATACGATCGATTTCGCGCGGTTTACGTAGACGAGCCTGCAGGTCGGTATGTGCGGATCATCGGAAGTTTGGATGACGGGACCACTGATCGCGAAATCAGGTCGTAGCCCAGTGCTTCGGTAATCTCCACCTCCACAAAGTCCCCTGGCTCACCCGCGTCATCGTTCAGATACACCACACCGTCGATCTCAGGCGCCTGCGTCGCCATCCGCGCTTCTACGCTGAACTGATCGTCTTGCGCCGGACCTTCAATCATGACGGTTCGGCGGAGCCCGACCAACGCCTCTCCCTTCGCCTGCGCAATATCCAGCTGCAGATCCAGCAACCGCTGACGGCGTTCGATTTTCACGCCCGCGGAAACCGGATCACCCAGACTCGCCGCGGCCGTGCCTTCTTCCGGCGAGTAGGTAAAAACCGCGATGCGATCAAACCGCTGCTCCTCCACAAACGCAACCAATCGCTCAAACTCGCGCTCGGTTTCACCGGGGAACCCCACGATGAAGGACGTCCGGATCGCGACCTCCGGCACACGTTCGCGGAATGCGTCCAGGGTCCGGTGAATTTCCGCGCGGGTGCCGCCGCGATTCATACTCCGCAGAATTCCGTCGTCGATGTGCTGGATCGGCATTTCGACATACGGGACGAGCTTGGGCTCCTGCGTAAACAGGTCGATCAGTCCCGCAGGCATCTTGTGCGGATACAGGTACATTAAGCGAATCCATTTCAAATCGGTGATCACGGCGAGCGCCCGGACCAAGGGGATGAGTTCACCTTTACGCCCGCGGTCCATACCGAATGCGGGAAGGTCCTGTGCAATCAGGTTGATCTCGCGCACACCCTCGGCGACAAGCTGTCGCACTTCCGACACCACGGAGTCCACGGTCCGACTGACAAGATCGCCCCGGAAGCTGGGGATCGCGCAGAATGCGCACCGCTTGTCGCAGCCTTCTGAGATTTTGACATACGCCCAGTGCCGAGGACCGATGCGTCGCCGCGGAGTCTCAGCATCGTAGAGAAACGTCGGATGCTCGAACCACGATCGGACTGGCTTCGTCCCGGCATCCAACCGGGCCTGGACGATCTGGGCGATTTGAGGAAAGTCTCCGGTGCCGACAATCGCGTCGAGCTCGGGAAGCTCCTTAAGCAATTCGCCCTGATAACGCTGCGTGAGGCAGCCCGTGGCGATGAGCGTCCGGCACCGTCCGGTTTTCTTCAACTCACCCAACTCGATAATCGTATTGATGGATTCTTCCTTGGCCGTGTCAATGAACCCGCAGGTGTTGACGATCACTACGTCTGCGCGCCGCGTGTCATCAATAACTCGCAGCCCGGCTAAGGCGAGGTGCCCCAGCATGACCTCGGAGTCAACCTGGTTTTTGGGACAGCCAAGAGTCACCAGGGCCACGGTCGGTCGCGGGCCCTTGGACGGACGACCCGGTTGTTCGATCTTCGGACGACTGGACCGCATCGGTTACGACAGGCGCTTCACCCGCGCGACGCCCCCTTTGTAGCCTATCCACACCGAGCGGTCAGGATCCACCACCACGGCGTACACATCGCTTTGAGCGGAACGCTGGTCCGCCCGGATCGTGGTCCAGGTTCGTCCGTCGTAGGTGGACAACCCATGGTTGGTGCCGACCCACAGGCGCCCCGTGGGGTCTTGTGCAATTGCGTAGACAACGTTGCCGGCCAGTCCCTCTTGGGTCGTGTAGTTGGTCCACGTGGTGCCGTCGAAACGAGCGACTCCACCGCCCCACGTGCCGATCCACTTCACTCCGCGCGGATCGACGAGCAGCGAAAATACGTAGTTTTCGTTGTATGTCTCACGCCCTTCGGGGTCCAACGCCGTCAGGTTATGGCGATGTTCGGTCCCGCTCGTCAGCGAGCCGAATCCGGTGTGATCGCTCGGGCTCAACCGCTGGGTGTTCGGCGCGCCCAATCCGTCTTGATGGGTCCAGCTTGTCCATGTCGTGCCGTTGTACCGGCTTACTCCGCCCTCGGTCCCGAGCCACACCGAATCGTCGCGGTCCACCGCCACGGCGTAGACCCACCGGTTGATGAGCCCGTCCTCCACACGGAACGAGCTGAACGTCTGGCCGTCGTACCGGGTGACGCCGTTCCAGGTGCCGATCCACATTGTTCCGTCACGTTGATACGCGATGTCGTAGACCCACGGATCGGCGAGACCGTCCGTGACGTGAAACGTCTTCACCCGTTCACCATCCACTCGCGCCAAGCCCCCGCTGTTCGTGCCGAACCACGTGACGCCGCGCGGGTCGGTGGACACGGTAAACGCATAGTTAACCAGGAGGCCATGCTGGGTGGTGTAGTGGCCCGCTTTGCTGCCAGTCGCGCGATCGATTTTCAACACGCCCTCAGACGAGGCGACCCACAGGAACGGACCGTCGATGGCCAACGCCCGGACAAACGCCCGTGGGTCGGTCTCAAAGGTTTCTACCACCCGGTAGTCCGGGGACGAGCGAGGCACACAAGAAAGGCTGAGCATGGCGACAAGCAGCGGCCCCAGAGTTCTGATCGGGACCGTCACGATAGACGCTGTGGATCGGCGTGACGCTCCAAGAGGGGACTCGCAGTATCCATGTGAAGTATGCTCATCTGACGCCACACCTTACCACACCCCCCTCGCGCAGAGCAAGGCATTGCGCCCTCGCGGGCTCCATCCCACTTGACCGGCAAGGCCCACCGGCTATCCTAGGGAAGCCCATGCGCCTTCCAACCGGTTCGGCCCCGCCCATCGACGCTCCCGTCGAACACGATCTCCGTCAAATTGAACGCCGGGAGTGGCACCTGTGGGCGCTGACGCTGACGCTGCTCGTCGTGTTTGTCGGCGTGACCGTACTGACCTCGTTCATCTTGCTCCAAAACGAGCCCGAGGGGTCGGGACTTTTCCATCTGATGGTGTATCGGGGTCTACCCGGGCTCGTGGTGTTGATCGCGTTGTTTTGCGTGTACGTCCTTCACACGCGCGTCACGTTCGGACGCATGCGTCGGCTCTTTGAAAAACAGGCCATGCACGACGCATTGACGGGCCTGCTCAACCGGCAATACTTCGCCGACCGCCTCGGGGAGGAACTAGCGCGCGCCGATCGCAACGGCGGCGTCTTCGCCATCTTGCTCTGCGATCTCGACCACTTCAAGGAGATCAACGACAGCCACGGCCATCACACGGGCGACGAGGTGCTGAGAGAGGTCAGCAAGGCCGTGCTCGAAGCCACCCGCGGCTCAGACCTCGTGTTTCGATGGGGCGGTGACGAGATCCTGGTCTTGTTATCCCGGACCACTCGGGACGGGGTGCTGACCGCGGCGGATCGTATCCGCAAAGGCGTCAAGTTAGTAGGGGAGCGGCGCCAAACGACGCTGGATATCAGCGTCGGGGCCGCCCTGTATCCCGAGCACGCTCAGACTATCGATGCGCTGATTCGGCTCGCGGATCGTGCCCTGTACATCGCGAAACGGGGCGGCGACAAGGTGCATATCGGGGAGGAGGAGTACCGCCTCGACGATCAAGCGGTGCGGGTGGTGTTTCAGGCCGTGGTGGATCGGACCACCAACGAGGTGTTAGGGTACGAGGCGCTGAGCCGCGATCCTCAAGGCAAACTGAGCATCGGAGAGCTCTTCCGCCGGTATCAGGCCGTGGGACAACTCACCGAACTCAAGTGCCTGTGCTTTCGTCTGCAACTCAACGCCGCGGCTGAGGCGAAGCTGCCACGAGTCTTTATCAACGTCGACTTCACCGTGCTGGACCACCTCCAGGTCATGCCCAAACCTGCCGGCACCGAAGTGATCCTGGAAATTTCAGAGGCCGAGGCGCTACGCGACGTGGAACGGCACCTCCAAACCACCGCCACCTGGCGGGCCCAAGGCTACCAGTTCGCGATCGATGACTTCGGGGCGGGATTCATCTCGTTGCCGTTTATCGCACAGTTGATTCCGGACTACATCAAAATGGACCGGTCCACGATCGTGCAGGCGCGGGCGTCTCGCCAGTTCCTGACCTTCTTACGCGATCTCGTGCTGGCGTTACGCAACTACTCGAAGGAAGGCATCATCGCGGAGGGTATCGAAACGCAGGAAGAACTCGAAGTGGTCCGCGATCTGGGGATCGATCCGGTCCAGGGGTTCCTGCTGGCCAAACCTCAGGAACTCAACGGTCAGGCCGATCGTCGCATCGTCCGCCCAGCGGCCTAATGACGCCCCGCCCGATACCATGGGGCTGGCGCGCCTGGCCGGAATCGAACCGGCGACCCACAGCTTAGAAGGCTGTTGCTCTATCCGACTGAGCTACAGGCGCGTACCAGGAACAAGTGGTCGGGACGACTGGATTTGAACCAGCGACCCCCTGCGCCCAAGGCAGGTGCGCTACCAGGCTGCGCTACGCCCCGATGAATCCTCTTACGCCGAGTCCAATACGTTCTGATGCGACCCCTTAAGCCAAGCCACATCGTGTGTGAGCATACCACGAACCAGGGCGAGGGCGCGTCCCCGGTGGCTCAATCGGTTCTTATCATCTTCCTCCAGTTCGGCGAACGTCGCTTCACGCTCCGGCACCTCGAACACCGGATCGTACCCGAACCCGTGTATGCCAGCGGCGGCGTTGCGGATATGACCTTCCACGACACCCTCGAACAATTGCGAAGCACCAGAGGGCGCGACCACTGCGACCACGCAGCGAAACCGCGCGCTGCGCTGCGCGGGGGGCACATCGCGCAATCGTTCCAACAATAGCCGCCGGTTCTCAGCATCACTGGCTTCGGGGCCCGCGAAGCGGGCCGATCGCACACCAGGCGCTCCATCCAACGCATCAACCTCTAGACCGGAATCATCAGCAAGTATCGGGAGCCGCAGGCGCTCGGCGACTCGGAAGGCCTTTTTCAGGGCGTTTGCCGCGTAGGTAGTGCC
The DNA here is from genome assembly GCA_964570625.1 of uncultured Nitrospirota bacterium. Classification (GTDB taxonomy): domain Bacteria; phylum Nitrospirota; class Nitrospiria; order 2-01-FULL-66-17; family 2-01-FULL-66-17; genus JBFLXB01. The sequence continues at coordinate 43,047 of CAZMYW010000013.1, forward strand.
ATTCTCGTCCACGCCATCGAAGAGACCGAACTCAGTCTGTGGAACCAGCGTCCAAGGCACGTCCTTCAAAAGAGCCTTGATCTCCCGTACCTTTTGGGGGTTCGTGGTCGCGAGCACCAGCACGGGCCAGCTAGGCTGGAAGGGGGTGGATCCCACCGTATTTCTCCTAGAGCGCGAGCGGTCCCAATGCGGCTTTCTGGCACGCCGCGAGTTTTTTGATTCCGCTCGCGGCCAATTGCGTCAGTTCCGCGAGATCTTCGGCGGAAAACGGCGTGCGTTCAGCGGTCCCCTGTACTTCGATGAATCCACCGGCCCCTGTCATCACGACATTCATGTCCACGTCGGCCTTGGAGTCTTCGACATAGGTCAAATCCAACACCTGTCGGCCGTTCACCATGCCTACGCTCACCGCCGCGACATAGTCCTTGACCGGCATTCCAGGAAACAAGCCATCCGCCATCCCCTTTCGGCACGCGGCTACCAGGGCCACGAAGGCACCCGTGATAGATGCCGTGCGCGTCCCGCCGTCGGCTTGAATCACGTCGCAGTCGATCCAGATCGTCCGCTCGCCCATGGCGGCAAAATCCATGACCGCCCGCAGGGAACGACCCACCAAACGCTGGATCTCCTGCGTCCTCCCCCCAATCTTAGTCCGCTCGCGCTGAGTGCGCTCGGTAGTGGCGCGGGGGAGCATCGCATACTCGGCCGACACCCATCCCGTGCCCTTACCTTTCAGAAACGGGGGCACCCGATCCTCGATCGTGGCGGTGCAGACTACCTTGGTTTCGCCCATTTCAATGAGCGCAGATCCCTCGGCTGGCTTAATAAAGCCCGGAGTAATGGTCACCTGGCGTAGTTGCTTGAGCGTTCGTCCGTCGGGCCGCATACAGGTCCCCAAAATCGCGGGGGCCATTATAGGAAAGGGGGCGCGGAAAGATCAAACCGCGGGGTCGGTTTAGGCGGCGGTGGGCAGGGGGAGGTCGTCGTCCCAGCGTCGAGTTCCCAGCCGGCGGTCGTATCGAGTCGGGTCCACTGGGACCGAGACGATGAACGTCGTTTGGTTTCCAACCTCGGATTCAACCGTGATGGTACCGCGATGTTCTTCCACGACTTGGTGGCAGGCTAGCAACCCCAAACCGCTCCCTTCGTGGCCTTTGGTGGTAAAAAATGGGGTAAAGAGTTTTTCGAGATTCTCCGGGGGGATCCCCTCGCCCGTATCGGTCACTCGCACCTCGGCATGGGGAATAGATTTCACCATGAGCGCGCGGGCGCTCACGGTCAGGGTCCCTCCGGACGGCATGGCCTGAATCGCATTGAGCATGAGATTGATGAACACTTGTTTCATTCGTTCCTGGTCCATGTGCACCGGCTGCAGCGATGGGTCCGGCTTGACCTCGATGGAGATTCGATGGGATCGCGCCTGCGCATCCAACAAAGTGGCCATTTGAGTCAGTAGCGCGTTGAGATCCCCCGGCTCGATCTTCAGCTCGGACTCGCCGGTGAACTTCGCGTACGAGAGCAGTTGCCGGATCAATCCCCGAATGCGTTCGACCTCTTTGACTGTTACCTGGTACAACGTGCCCCAGTATTCTTCATCGTGTTGCCCGTCCTGCCGCTTGCCGGGCAACATCTGCAGAAACGTGGAAATCGGCACCAAGGGATTGTTGATTTCATGCGCCAGACCCGCTGCCAGCGTGCCGACCGCGCTGAGACGGTTCGCACGCGCCACACGTTTCAAGGTCTCGATCTTTTCGGCGTACAGTCGGTCGCGCTCTTTGATGAGCACGTAGCGCTCAATTCCCTCCCGAAACGCCATGCGGACTTCGCGCTCGTCATACGGTTTAGTCAGGTAGCGGCACACATTGCCCAAATTGATGGCGTCGACAATGCTCTCGAGGTCTGAATACGCCGTCAAGAGCATGCGCACCGTATCGGGGTACACGGTGCGTACGCGAGCGAGAAACTGCGTGCCGACCATGTCGGGCATGCGTTGGTCGGAGAGGACGAGGGCTACCTCACGCGTGCCAAGGATCTCGAGCCCCTCCGCACCGCTGGACGTCGTGATGATCGTGAACTCGCGTTTGAACTGGCGCTGTAAGGTCTCCAGGGCATATGGCTCGTCATCGACGTACAAGATCGGGTACGCCTTGTAGTCAAGATCATCGAACATCCCGGGGCTCTCGGCTCCCATCAGCCCTCTACGCAGCCTGCGTTAACACCTGCGCCAACGGCAGGACTACGGTGAACTCTGCGCCCTGGCCCGGCTGGCTCTTCACGTCGATCCGCCCACCGGCGTCCTGAACGATCTGATAACTCACTGACAAACCCAGCCCGGTGCCCTGGCCAACCGGTTTGGTCGTGAAAAACGGCTCGAACAACCGCGACATGTGTTCGGCTTTGATGCCCGGCCCGGAATCGCGCACCGTAACCGTGACCATATGTTCGTGGTCGCGAGATTCCACCCAGATTTCCCCGGATGTACCGACGGCTTGGACCGCATTCTGCAACAGGTTCATCCACACCTGGTTGAGTTTACCAGGGACCGCGAAAACGTGCCCGGTGGATCGCAGGTCGGTGTGCAGAACAACCTGTTTAGGCATGGTCGGACGAATCAGATCGATGGTGGACTCCAGCCCTTCCTGCACCGAGGAGGCGATCCTCTCGTTTTGATCTTTACGGACGAACACTTTCAACTGGGCCACGATCTGTTCGGTGCGCGCGACCCCGCTCTTGACGATCCCTAATGAGGCGTCGACATCTTCCACCGCTTCCACCGCGGCGGATTCGATCTGTTCACGAATGACCCGCGGTTTGAGTTCGTCCCAGGCCCGCTGGAGGACCGCTAGACTGTTCTTCGCAAAGTTGATCGGATTGTTGATCTCGTGAGCCATTCCCGCGACCAACACACCCAAGCCTGCCATCTTTTCGGATTGCAGCAGTTGCGCCTGCGTGGACTTCAGCTCGTCAAGCGCGGCCTCCAAGGCCTCGTTGCGCTGCTGAATTTCTCGCTCTAGGCGGCGCAGTTCCAACAACGACTTAATCTTCGCGCGCAATTCCTGCGCGTTGAACGGCTTGGTCAAATAGTCGTCGGCTCCGTGTTCCAAACCCTCGATCTTCATGGCCATGTCCGCACGCGCAGTCAGTAGAATGATGGGGATGTGCATCGTGCGCGGGTCCTTGCGGATTTCTTCGCAGAGTTGATAGCCATCCATCTCCGGCATCATGACGTCTGAAATAATCACATCGGGTAACTGGTCGGCTGCGATTCGCAGGCCTTCCGCTCCATTGGCCGCTTTGAACACGCGGTACTCCCCCTGAAGCTCGAATGCTACGAATTCCCGCATGTCGGGGTTATCTTCCACGACCAAGACTTGGCGGCCATTGGCGGGTGAAAGGCTCGGCGTGGCAGGTGCTTCTGGCTCCGGCACAATGCCGACCATTTGCCGCTCCGCCGCCACATGGAGCTCGTGTGTCCAGTCTGCTGACGCTGTGTCGCCCACTTTCAGCTGAGGAGTCCTCTCACCTGGGGTTTCGTCTTGTAGCGGCTCCACTAACAGGGGGATCGTGAATGTAAATGTCGACCCCCGACCAGGCTCACTTTCCACACTGATCCGGCCACCGTGGAGCTGGACAATCTCCTTGGCAAGCGCCAAGCCAATACCCGTCCCCTCGTACCGGCGGTTCGTCGATGCATCTACCTGGGAAAATCGCTTGAACAACTTGGGGAGGTCCCTCTCCGCAATTCCAATACCAGTGTCTGTAACCTGAACTCGCAATTGTCCCTCAACCGACCGGCCCCAGCTCAAAGTGACCCGACCGCCAGTGTCGGTAAACTTG
>CAZMYW010000014.1:0-79009 GCA_964570625.1 uncultured Nitrospirota bacterium
GGCCTCGGGGATGGTGGTGATAGGAGTCGATGATATCCATGCCGCGCTTGAGGCGGTCGGTGTACGCTGATGCCGGTGCAGCGAGTGGTCTCAGAGGACGGGTCCTGAGCGGTCGATCGTTGGGGCTGGCCCTGGCGTGCTGGGCCGCGCTGGTTGCGGGATGCGCCGCCCACCGTCCGGCGGTGGAGGCCGACGCCCTGCCCAAGCGCGACGCGACCCTCGCCGAATTGGAACAGATCCTGACCGAACGCGGGGAGGTCGGAGCGTATCGCGCGCTGGTAACCTTCGAGGCGTCGCGGGGCGGACGGTCGGGCCGTCTGAACGGAACCGTGCGATACGAGCCCCCGCGGACGTTCGAGGTCCACGGACTCGACCCGTTAGGAGGGGACCTCTTCGTCCTCAACGCCGAAGGCGAACACGTGACGCTGCTGCGAGACGATGGCGCGCCCGCTCTCGTGAGTACGGAGATCATCGAGAGCAGTCTCGCTCCGTGGGTCGGATCTCTCCGGGTGATGGACGTGCTCCGGGTACTGGGTGCCAGCCATGGGGTGGCGGTTGATCCGCTCCAATTGGTCGCGCTCGAACGGGGATCGGACCGCTACACGTTGTACGTGCTGGTCCGCGACGGCGGCCATGCGCGACTGGAACGAAAAATTCTGTTCGAACGGACGCGGTTTTTGCCGGTGAGTGAAGAGTGGTTTGACGCCGACGGATCACCGAGGATGCGCCTCGAGTTCGACCGGTATCGCGAGATCGGCGGGAGATGGCGACCGATGTTGGTGAGCGCGTTGAGTCAATCCGGATCGCTCCGGATCGAATTTCGAGAGATTGCCTTCGACCCCTCGTAGGCCGCGTGATGACGCAGAGGATCTTAGCGATTGATACGGCGCTCGACGGCGCGAGCGCTGCGGTGTGGGACGGCGACGGCGCGCCCTCGGCCGGATCGGTCAGCGAGGCGGCGTGTCCTGAACGCGCTGCGGCGTCTCGCGACCTGCTGCCCGCCATCGACCGATTGCTCGCGACGCGCGGGTGGTCCATCGCGGACCTTGATGGCGTGGTGCTGACCATCGGGCCGGGGTCGTTCACCGGCCTGCGCATCGGGGTGAGCTTGGTGAAAGGCCTGGTGTCGGCGCGTCGGATGCGGGTCGCCGCGGTTGGGACACTGGATGCGGTCGCCGTGGCGTCGGGACGATCGGGCTTGGTGGCCGCACTACTCGATGCCGGGCGTGGCGAAGTGTACGCCCGGCTGTTTCAGTGCGAGAGTGGGGGGGCGGAGCCGCTCGGCGACGAGACGCTGGCCATGCCTGAGGTCTGGGTTGCGTCGCTCCCGACTCATGGCGCTCTCTCGTGTGTCGGTACCGGAATCATCCGTCATGCCGACGTTCTGCAAGCAGGGTTGGGCCCTCGTGCGACAATCGCTCGGGAGCCGGTGATGACGACGGCGTGCGCGGCGCTGTTGCTTGGAGTCCGTCGATTCGCCAGTGGGCAGGACACGCCCATGGAAGCCTTGGTGCCTCGGTATCTCCGGCGATCGAGCGCCGAAACGAATTTGGCGAGTGGCGTGGTGGGGAGCCGCCGTCGGCGCATGCTCGGTTGGGATCCCGCGCATGGGCGGGCATAGTTCTTCGATGGAGGAGGGGCGCTCCACCAGAGCCGCTGGTCAGGCGGCCCTGCGCATCCGACCGATGACCGGTGGCGATGTCGACGAGATCTTGACGATCGAACGCGCCTCGTTTTCGCAGCCGTGGACCCGGATCATGTTCGAATGGGAATTGACCGAGAACCCGTGCGCCCGATTTTTCGTAGCCGTGGCCGGAGACGCCTTCATCGGTTACATTGGAGGGTGGCTCGTGTCGGACGAGTTACAGGTGGTCAGTTTGGCGGTCAGCCCCGAGGCGAGACGATCCCGGGTGGCGACCCGCTTGCTCGGTCATCTGTTTGAGCACGCCGGTGAGCGGGTCCAGCGGGCGTATCTGGAAGTCCGTCGCTCAAACCGGCCCGCAATCGTGATGTATGAGCGATTCGGGTTCCGGTCGGTCGGCGTCAGGCGGGGATATTATGAGGGACCCAAGGAAGACGCGGTCGTGATGGAGCGGAGTTGATGAGGGTATCACCTTGAGCAGGAGGGAGCGCGATGCACGATGGCGACGCGGCCTGGATCGAACACCTTCGCAAAACCAACCGAGAATTCGCAGACCTCGAGCGGAAACACCTTGAATTGGAACGGGAGCTCGGTGATTTGTTGAAACGACGCGTGTTGACGAGCGACGAAGAAGTCAGAAAGAAAAATGTCCAGAAAGAGAAACTCGCAATGAAAGACCGCATGAACGGCATCCTGCGGCAGGCCCGCCTTTCCCGCATGGCGTCCTGAGGGTCAGGTCCGGTCGGGATGTTCGGAATCGGTTTTCCAGAGCTGGTCGTTATTCTGCTGCTCGCGCTGATCGTGTTGGGCCCGCAGCGGCTTCCCGAACTCGCGCGAACGCTGGGCCGAGGGTTCTCGATGCTCAAGCGCGCGGCGGATGACGCGCAGGCGCAGGTGCAGGATGAATTGCGGGCCGTGGAAGACACGGCGGACCCGAAGCCCGTCTCCCCTCAGGCCCCGGATCGACCGACCGATGGCTGACGACAAAACCGGTGGGGCGATGCCGCTGCTCGATCACCTGGTCGAGCTGCGGAAGCGACTGCTCATCAGCGCCGCCGCCGTACTGGTCGCGGCGGTCGGCGCGTTTTCGTTTTCCGACGAGATCCTGGCGTGGTTGGTGTCCTCGCTCAACCAGGAGTTGGTGTTTCTGTCGCCGACCGAGGCATTCTGGGTCTCGTTGAAAATTTCGCTCGTCGCCGGGCTGCTGATCGCGTTGCCGCTCGTGCTGTATCAGGCCTGGCGGTTCATTGCTCCCGGCCTGTACCGATCGGAGCGTCGTTACGCCGCGGGGTTCGTGATCGCCTCGTGCGCATTTTTCGCCGCTGGCCTCGTGTTTTGCGCGTTCGTAGCGCTCCCGTTCGCGCTCAAATTTTTGATCGCGTTCGGCATTGAGCGGGGCATCAAGCCGATGATTTCGGCGCAGATGTACGTGGATTTCGCGCTGAAGTTCTACGTGGCGTTTGGTGTGATCTTCGAGGTGCCGCTCGGCGTGACCCTGGCCAGTCGCATGGGCGTAGTCACCCCCGCGGTCTTGGCCCGAAACCGGCGCTACGCGTTTCTGGTCAATGCCATTCTGGCCGCGGTGCTGACCCCGACATCCGACCTGTTCAACATGGCGATCATGCTCGTGCCGTTGACCGTGCTCTACGAAGTCGGCATCCTGGGCGCGCGGGTGTTCGGTCGCCGAAGACCCGTGCCGGAAGCCGCGACCGCCGAGGTGTAGTTCCTTGCCAGAGCTTCCGGAGGTCGAGTCCATTGCGCGGCGCCTGCGACCCCTGATGGTCGGACACACCATCGAGTCCGTTGCGATCCTTCACCAAGAAATCTGGCGAGGCGACGTGGGCGTGGACGAGTTGCGCGCACGTTCGGTCGTTCGCGTGCGTCGGCACGGGAAATCCATTCTCGTCGAATTGGATCCGCCGCTGTGGCTCGTGATTCGACTCGGCATGACGGGCCAATGCCTGGTAGTGTCGCGCGAAGCGCCCAAACCTCCGCACACGCACGTCGTGCTCACCCTGTCCGGGCAGCCTTGGGAACTGCACTATCGCGACCCACGCCGATTCGGGCGTTGGGGTGCGGCCTCCTCCCCGCAGTCCCTCGCACTGGGACCGGACGCCTTGGCGCTGCGGCGTGTGACGTGGGAGCGGATTCTGCAGTCGCGGCGCGGAATGCTTCGGCCGCTGCTCATGAATCAGCAGATCGTCGCGGGCATGGGGAATATCTATACGAACGAGGCGTTGTTCACCGCGCGGATGCATCCGCGTCAGGAGGCCTCGCGACTGAATCCGAAGCAACGCGACGCGCTCTACCGCGCGATCAAATCCACGTTGCGGGAAGGTATCCGGTGGGGCGGGTCGACGATCCGGGACTATCGCACGCCGGACGGATCATCGGGTCGCTTTCAAGAGCGCTTTCGCGTGTACGACCGCTCAGGCCTGCCGTGCAAACGCCACTGCGGCGCGCGCATACAGAAATTACCGGCGGCCAAAGACGCCCAGCCCGGGTTCTTCTGTCCTCGCTGCCAGCGGCTCATTTAGCCGCTGGTGACGTTGACAGCGCGGCCGCCGATCGAACGTCCTCGGGGGATGACTGTGATGACGGAGTCGGGCTTGCCGAGCATGCTCTGTTTCGGGAACACGTTGAACCGGTCCGCGATCACGCGGCGAATGTGCGAGCCTGCACCGATGATCGATCCGTCCAAAATGATCGAATCTTCGATCCGCGTGCCCGCATCGATCCGTACGTTACGACCGATCACGGACCTGGTGATCTCGGCATCGACGATCTGGCTGCCCTGACCGATCATTCCCGCGTCCACGCGAGTCCGCACCAGACTGGCGGCAGGACCGTCGTAGCTGTCGGTCATGATCGGCCACGCGACGTTTCGCAAATCAAACCGTGGCTGTTCTCCCAAGAGATCCATGTGTGCCTGCCAATAGGCGTCGATCGTCCCCACGTCGCGCCAGTACCCGTGTTCTTCGTAGGGCTGGAGGTCGGGAATCTCGTTAGCCATGAAGTTGTATGCCACCACGCGGTGGCCGCCAACCATGCGCGGGATGATGTCGCGTCCGAAATCGTGTGACCCGCGTTGCATGGAGTCCTGGTTGAGCACGTCCACCAGCGTGTCGGCTTCGAACAGGTAATTACCCATCGACGCGTACGCGCGGGTCGGGTCTCCGGGTATGGGTTTGGGACGCTTGGGTTTTTCGTCGAATCCCACGATCCGATCTTCCTCGTTGGCCTCGATCACCCCGAACGACGAGGCCGACGCCAGCGGAACCGGCAGCGCCGCGACCGTGATCTGGGCCTTACGCGAGAGGTGGAAGTCCACCATCTGTCGGATGTCCATGCGATAGATATGATCCGCCCCGAAGACCGCGACCAGGTCGGGTGCGAAGTCGTGAATCAAGTTGATGTTCTGGAACACCGCGTCCGCTGTGCCGTCGTATACCATGGCGCCGGTTTTCATCTGCGGCGGGACCACGGTGATGAAATTCTGTTGAATCCGCCCGCCGATCCGCCACGCCCGCCGCAAGTGCTCGATGAGTGACTGGGAGCGGTACTGCACCAACGCATAGATGGCCATTACGTCGGAGTTGACGAAGTTGCTGAGTACGAAATCGATGATGCGGTACTTGCCTCCAAAGGGCACGGCGGGCTTGGTGCGGAAGTCGGTGAGCGGAGCCAACCGTTCGCCGCGACCGCCGGCCATGATCATGGCGAGGATGCGGGGCTGAGCGGTGCGGGGCACTGCAGAGTCCTCCTGCGAACGCGTGGCCACCTGGATGAACTGGATGAAACCGTCGAGAGGCTCTACTTTGCTCCGACAAGGGCCGCTGTGTCAACTGCCGATCTAATGATCCGATACGCCCGTAGATAGGGTTTGTCCCGCTGCTGCAGCGATAGGAGGATCTGGTACGGTTCGGGTCGTAGGCGGATGTCGCTCTGGAAACCCACCGGGTGGTATTTGATGATAGGACCGCAGTCGTCGTTACTTTCTGCTTGACTTGCCTGATCAGCCCCGCATACGATTGGCGCCAATCCGCCATTTCTCGGCCGTTCGAGGGGCCGCGTTCCCCCCCCCGGTAGTGACGCGACTCGCCTCCAGTGGTCTACGGTATCTGAGGAGCCTACTGGTCGAGAGTAATACGGTGCCTTTCTCGTTGTGCCTTTCAGTCAAGGCGGAGCGCGCCTAGTCGCTTACGCAGCCTACGCATTCATGCCGGTCGCGACGCAGCGCGCGACATCTGGTGTCCCGAGTGGGAGTTTGGTCGTGAACTTCATGCAAACCGGGGGCTCGTCTATGAAGATACGAATACAACTCGTTGTCCTCGGATTCGCGGGGGTGGTCATCGCCGGAGCAAGTGGCGCGTGGCGAATCGTCGCCGATACGCTACAAGCCTTCGTGGTGACCCCCGCAATCGCTTCCACCCACCTTTCCTCCGGCCTTGTGGGGTACTGGCCATTTGATGAAGCCTCCGGAACGACCGCAAGCGATGCAAGCGGCGGTAACCACCCCGGCACGCTTGTAGGAGGGCCGGTATGGACGGCTGGACGATTCGGAAACGCCCTGTCATTTGATGGCGTCGACGACTATGTGAATATCCCGGACCCCAATATCATTGAAGGATTGTCGCAGTTCTCGGTGAGCGTGTGGGCAGCGAGCGGTGTGACGCTGAGTGATAATAGCCGCGGCATCGTCGCCCAAGCCAGGGGAGGGGGAGGGGACAGCATGTTGCTCCAACTCCGCAGCACGGACAACATCGCGTTCGAAGTGAATACCGGCGGGACGGTCAAAACGGATGCCAACGCTGACATTGCGGACACGGGCTGGCACCACTATGTCGGCGTATACACGGGAAGTAGTGTTCTATTGTACGTCGACGGAGTGCTGCAGACTAACCAGCCCGCGCAAAGTGGTGCTGTGATCGCGTCAACGAATCCACTCACCATCGGTGCCTATGATAGCGGTCGACATTGGGCCGGTATGATCGACGAGGTCCGGATCTACAGCCGCGAAATTTTGGAAACCGAAGTCCAAGATCTCTACAATTTGACGACGACATCGGATCCACCTTCCCCCGACAATCAAGCTCCCATGGTGTCTCTGACGACGCCGCTCTCCGGCACGATAGTATCCGGCGTCAGCGTCACCGTTTCTGCAGACGCATCAGACGACGTGGGCGTCGCAGACGTCCAATTTTTGCTGGACGGAACATCTCTCGGTGCCGAAGACACGACAACCCCCTACAGCATCATATGGGACTCGACCCAAACCGTGGATGGCGCCCATACTCTGACGGCAAGAGCACGAGATGCGGCAGGAAATCAAACCACAAGCGCGGGAATTTCGGTAACAGTCGGTAACGTCGCTGCCGACGCGGAAGTTCCCACTACGCCGATCGGCCTCACCGCGACTCCAGTCTCCTCCTCGCAGATCAACCTTGAGTGGATCGGCTCGACCGACAACGTCGGTGTCCTCGGCTACCGTATCTACCGAGGGGATGTTGCTGTGGGGACGACGGCCCAAACCAGGTTCCAGAATACCGGTCTTACCCCGGAGGCCGCGTATACGTTCGCGGTTGCCGCCTACGACGCTGCGGGGAACGAGTCGTATGGTTCGGCGCCAGCCAGCGCGACCACGATGAGCCCCGCCAACCCATCCTCTTGGACACCGCCAATCGGAATTCCCTCGCCGTCATTCGGCATCGATGATGTGGCGCCGCCTCCGCCCTCGGAGTGGCCGGGTGCCGCCGTGCAGAACTATTACTACATAGACAATACACATCCCGCGGCTACCAACACGAATAACCAGTACGGCTACCCGGATAAACCTCGCCGCACCATTCCGGAGATCACGTATGCGCCTGGAGCGTACGTCGAAATCCACGGAGGACCGTACACAGCGGGCGGGCAACTCTTGTTTACGCACCATGGAAGCCCCTCCCAGGTCATGTGGCTGCGGGGCGCGAGCAGCGACGAAAAACCGGTCATTCGCGCGGAGACAATCCCCAAAGGCAGTTATATCGTGATGGAAAATCTACGCTATGACACGAACAACAAGACGATAGGGATCCGGGTTCACAAAGGAAGCCAAGCGCATCACGTCGTGGTGCGCCACAGCGAGTTTACGGGCCCGGGGACGAACATCGGACAAGATTCGGTCATCGGAATCAGCGGCGACGCCACGTTTAGATTTCATGACATCGTCATCTACAACAATCTCATCACGGAATTCGGCGACAATGAGGCTCTTCTCCAAAACGACTACCATGGTGTGAAGCCAGGGGCGTACGTCGATCACGTCTGGATTCTGAACAACACCATTTCCAATATGGGTGGAGACTCGGTCCAGGTGGGGAGCGCGGCACTCTCCGCGGCGCAGTATTCCCGGTTCATCTACGTCGGGGGGAACACGTTTCACGGGAGTCTGGAGAACGACGTCGATATCAAAGGGGCTTACGACGTCATCGTCTCGCAAAACAACCTGGGGCCAGCAGGCGGCAGCCATATCGTCGTACACAACGGCCCCTCCCGCGTGTGGACGATCTTCAATGCCTTCCACGGCGGACTCGGTGACACCGCATTCATCACCACCGGCTCGACAGACACGTATTTGGTTGGAAACGTTATCTACAATAACCACGGGTCGACGCCAGATCTCGGGAGTGGAGCGATCAAAAACCGCGGGTCCTCACCCATCACCGTCGTCCACAACACGATCTATGATGTCGACACCGGCTTCTATGCGGCCGCTGGAACGAACCCGATTGTGAGCCGCAACAACATTATTGCCAACGTCATCGAATCGCTCTATCACGTGGCTGTCATGGACAGCGGGAGCGCGGCCGGTTCGGACCTCTCGCACACGCTGTTCCATGAACCGTCAGCAGGCAGCGCGCGAATTCGATGGGGAACCGAGGTGACATATGATGTTCCCGGTTTTCAGGGGGCTTTTCCCGGCGAGTGTGAAGGATGTATTCAAAGCGATCCTCAGTTTGTGAATGCGTCGGAGGGGATTTTCTCGTTGCAGGCTGAGTCGCCCGCGATCGATACGGGAAGTGTTGACGACGTCTACGCCACCTTCGAATCCACCTATGGCCTCTCGATCGCCAAAGACTTTGTGGGCGTCTCTCGTCCTCAAGGTGCAGGGTGGGATATCGGTGCGTATGAATACGTCGACGGAGTGGTTCCTCCCTAAAGGCCTGTCCCGGCTCGCTGAACTGTGCTGTCGGACTGGAACGGTTCGTGACTCGGTTTTCTAGGAGGTTGCATCCGGAGGTGCTGAAGAACTCGTGGCGGTCGCACGGCTAGGGGGCGCGTCGAGGTGTGCTCTCTAGCCGTATGGGTCTCTCGGCTAGTCGATCCAGACACCTCAGACGATCTGGATCGGTTCTTCGGTCACTTTCCCCTCAACGATCCGATATGCCCTCAGATCGGGTTTGTCCCGCCGCTGCAGCGACACGAGCAGGTAGTAGGGTTCGGGGTCGTAGGCCAGGCGGATGTCGCTCTGCGACGGGCGGGCGGGGCTTTCGGGGTGAGAGTGGTAGATGGCGACCAGGTTCAGGTTGTTGTGGCGCATATTCTTGAAGGCCCAGAATTGCTCTTTGGGCGCCATTTCGAAAAACACTTTGGGTGTGGCGTGGATGTTTTGGATCCGGTAGAAGTGAGACGGTACGCCGTTCGTGCCCGCCAATAAACCACAGCACTCCTCCGGATACGTCTCCTCGGCGTGCGCGATCATGGCCGCGACGAGCGACTTGGGGATCTTCACGCGTGCGGCGCGCCGGCAGCCGGCAGGGTGCAGGACTGTTCGTAATCCAGCAGGGTCGTGATCGTGGGATCGGGGCCGCAGAGCGCGCAGTTCGCATTCTTGCGGGTCTTGAGCGTGCGGAAGGTCATGTCCAGCGCGTCGTACATGACCAGGCCTTGAGCGAGTGACTCGCCCACGCCCAGAATCTCCTTGAGCGTTTCCGCAGCCTGGAGAATCCCGATTGTTCCGGCCAGCACGCCCAACACGCCGGCTTCCTGGCAGGATGGGATCAGCCCCGCCGGCGGGGGTTCCGGATACAGGCAACGATAACAAGGCGTGCCGTGGTGGGCCTTGATGACTGCGACTTGGCCTTCGAAACGAAAGATGCTGCCCGACACCAGAGTTTTTTTCTGAAAGAAGCAGGCGTCGTTGATTAAGAATCGCGTGGGGAAGTTGTCGGACCCGTCCAGGACGATATCGTAGTCGCGGATCAGGTCGATGACGTTCGCTGAAGAAATCCGATCCTGATACGTGTTGATGGTGATGTCGGGATTCAGTGCGGAGAGCGTCTGGCGCGCGGACTCCACCTTAGGGACGCCGACGCGGTCGGTGGTGTGGAGGATTTGCCGTTGGAGGTTCGACAGGTCCACGGTGTCGGCATCGATGATGCCCAACGTGCCCACTCCCGCGGCGGCTAGGTAGAGCGCCGACGGGGACCCGAGACCTCCGGCGCCGACCAGGAACACCTTGGCCTCTGCGATCTTCTTTTGTCCCTTGCCGCCGACTTCCTTGAGGATCAGGTGCCGGCTGTACCGTTCGATCTGGGTGTCCGTGAGGGCCATGGTCTGCGTCTGCTCCGCGTCGGTTACTCGATGATGTTGCGTTCGATGGGGTCGACCTTCACCCCCTTGGCTTTGAGAGCCGCGACCGCGCGTTCGATCTCCGTGGCGTCGCCGGTCAACTCGACGTCCATCCACCCGGTCTTCGCGGTCACGTCCGCGCGCCGGATATTGGTGACGACTTTGTACTCGTGGCCGATCTGGTAGATGATCGGGTCTTTGATTTTCGCTTCGGGGAACGTGATGTGGACTTTGAAGCTGGCCATGGGTTAGATCCGTCCCCCTGCAATCGCCGGGACGATCGAGACCTGATCCCCATCCTTCAGCGGCGTGTTCTGGTTGGTCAAGAATCTGATGTCTTCGTCGTTGACGTAAATGTTGACGAACCGGCGCACCGAGCCCGTCTCATCACAGAGGCGCTCGCGCATGCCGGGGTAGCTCGAGTCCAGCGCGCTGATCAACCCGCCGATCGACTCGGCCTTGGTTTCGATCTCACCCGCTCCGCCGGTGAGCTTGCGGAGCGGCGACGGGATCCGGACGATGACAGCCATGTCATGGCTCCTTGAGTCTGAACCGTCGTTGGAACTTTTCAAGCGACGGTTCGATGTAGATCGCCTCGCCCAACGTGCCGGCGACCGCTTCTTGGGTCTTGAGCCCGTTGCCCGTGATGTACGCCACGGTCAGGTCGCGCCGCCCGATCGCGCCTTGCTCGATCAGCTTCTTGAGCACGCCGATTGTCACGCCCCCGGCGGTCTCGGCGAACACCCCTTCGGTCCTGGCCAGGAGGTGGATGCCCTCGACGATTTCCTCGTCCGTGACGCTGGTGATCACGCCGCCGGTCTCTCGCGCGGTCTTGAGCGCGTAGTACCCGTCTGCGGGATTGCCGATCGCCAACGACTTGGCCAGGGTTTTGGGTTTGACCGGCTTGATGAAGTCGCGGCCTTCGGCGAACGCCGCGGCGACGGGCGAGCAGCCGGTGGCTTGCGCGCCGTTGACCTTGGTCTTCACGCCCGAGATGAGTCCCACGCGCTCGAACTCTTTGAGCCCCTTCCAGATCTTGGTCAAGAGCGAGCCGGACGCAATGGGGACGACGACCTGATCCGGCGCGCGCCACCCGAGCTGCTCGGCGGTCTCGAACGCCAGGGTCTTTGATCCCTCGGCGTAGTAAGGCCGGATGTTGATGTTCACGAACGCCCAGCGGTACTCGCTTGCGATTTCGCTGCACAGGCGATTCACGTCGTCGTAGGTGCCCTCTACCGCCACCACCGTGGGGTGATAGATGAGATTGCCCAGCACCTTGGCGGACTCTAGGTCCGACGGGATGAAGACGAAGCATCGAAATCCCGCCTGCGCCGCGTGGGCGGACACGGAGTTGGCGAGGTTGCCGGTCGACGCGCAAGCCACCGTGTCAAAGCCGAACTCCCGTGCGCGGGTGAGGGCCACGGCCACGACGCGGTCTTTGAACGAGAGGGTCGGATGGTTGACCGTGTCGTTTTTCAGATACAACTCGTCGAGGCCCAGCGTCTGCCCGAGGCGGTGCGCGCGGATCATGGGGGTGAACCCCCCGTGTAATCCCACCGTGGCTTCTTTCTCCACCGGGAGCAGATCGATATACCGCCATAGGCTCTTGGGCCCGGCCGTGATGGTGTCGCGGGAAATGGCGGCGGCGATGGCCTCGTAGTCGTAGTCGACCTCCAGGGGCCCGAAGCAAAACTCGCACACGTGGAGCGGCTCCGGGCGGTAGAGCTTGCCGCACTCTCGGCACTTCAGTCCCTTGATTTTGTCCATCGCGTTCGCCGGTCGGCGGGTTATGCCGTCCGGCAGACCTCCTGTTCGTACTCCACCGGCTCGGTGATGGTGGGGTGTTCGCCGCACACCGGGCACTTGGGATTCCTGCGCAGGGGAACGTTCCGAAACTGCGTGGTCAACGCGTCGTACGTGAGCAGGCGATCGGTCAGCGGCTGTCCCACGCCCAAAATCAACTTCAGCGCTTCGGTTGCCTGGATGGTGCCGATGATCCCGGCCAATGCTCCCAGCACGCCGGCTTCTTGACACGACGGCACCAGGCCCGCCGGAGGCGGCGTTTTGAACAGGCAGCGGTAACAGGCGGATTTCCCGGGAATGATCGTCAACACTTGTCCCGTGAACCGCAGGATGCCGCCGTGGATCAGCGGTTTGTTGGCGAGCACCGCCGTGTCGTTGATCAGAAACTTGGACGGGAAGTTGTCCGTGCCGTCGATGATCACGTCGAACGCTTTGACCACGTCGAGGGCGTTTTTGGCGGTGAGGCGATCGTGGATCGGCACCACAGTCACATCCGGATTGAGCGCCGCGATTTTTTCACGCGCGGACTGGATTTTGGGCCGTCCCACGTCGGGCGTATGATGGATCACCTGGCGTTGCAGGTTGGAGAGGTCCACCACGTCACCGTCGATGATGCCGATCGTGCCCACGCCGGCGGCCGCCAAGTACAGCGCGGCTGGTGATCCCAGGCCACCCGCGCCGACGATAAACACTTTGGCGTTGGCGATCTTCTTCTGTCCCTTGCCGCCTACTTCGGGCAGCAGGATGTGCCGGCTATAGCGTTTGATCTGATCTTCGTTCATGGCCATATCGGATGATCCCCTACGACGCGCTGAAATAGCGCTCCATACTAAAATACCGTTCGCCCCGGTCTGGCAACATCGTCACCACGCGGCGACCCTTCCCGAGCTGTCGGGCCACTTGGCGCGCGGCGAACACGTTCGCACCGGATGAGATGCCGACCAACAGGCCTTCGCGCTCCGCCAGCGTTTTCTTCGCACGGTACGCGTCGTCGTCCGTCACCGTAATAATCTCATCCACGACCGTTCTATTCAAGACCTTTGGCACGAAGCCCGCACCGATCCCCTGAATCTTGTGCGGACCCGGAGGACGACCGGACAGCACCGCCGACGCCGCGGGCTCGACGGCCACGATCCGCACCGCGGGGTTATGCGCCTTCAGGACCTCGCCCACGCCGGTGATCGTGCCCCCAGTTCCCACCCCCACTACGAACGCGTCCACGCGGCCCTCCGTGGCACTCATGATTTCCGGCGCGGTGGTCCGCCGGTGTGCGTCCGGGTTGGCCGGGTTGGCGAACTGATCCGGCATGAAATACTCCGTGTGTCGAGCCACCAATGCTCGGGCTTCGTCGATGGCGCCGGCCATCCCCAATTGCGCCTTGGTGAGCACGACCTCGGCGCCGAATGCCTTTAAAATCTCGCTCCGCTCGCGCGACATACTTTCGGGCATGAGCAGGACCAGTCGATAACCTCGAACCGCTGCCACCAGCGCCAGCCCGATGCCGGTATTGCCGCTGGTGGGTTCGACGATCGTGGAGCCCGGTTTCAATCGCCCGTCGCGTTCGGCGGCGAGGATCATGCTGAGACAGATGCGATCCTTGACGCTTCCCCCGGGGTTGGCCGACTCAACCTTGGCGTAGATCTCGGCCTCGCCGTCGTCGCTGTACAGCCGGACCAGCGGCGTGGCGCCGATCAACGCCGTCGCGTCGGCCGCGGCCTTCAACCGCCCCCGCCCATATAGTACAGGAATTCGATCGCGTCGCCTTCCCGGAGCGGGGTGGTGGCGAATTCTTCCTTCTCAAGCACCTTGAGGTTGTGTTCCACTGACACCATCTGGGGCTCAATATTACGAGCCGTCAGCAGATCGAGGACGGTGATCTGGGTCACATCTTCGACTTTCCCGTTGAGTTTGACCTTCATCGCGATCCTTGTCGTGTGGTCGTGAGTTGAGATTCGGCCGGCGTGACGCCTCAGGTCGGTCCGGGTGCCCGGTACACATCCGGTGCCCGGACCTTCGGGAGCCACATTCCAAAAGGAACCTAGTTGTAGCAAATGGGGGAAAAATGTGTCAAGGCAGCGCTGAATTGGCTGTTGTCCGTCGGATAATCGCGAAGCGGTGTTTTTTCGCTTGACCTCATAGGGCCAATTGCGTTACGTTCCCACCCACGAAATGGGATGTAGTGGGATAAAGTAGGGGCTAAGACCACGTGTTTCTCAGCCAGTACCACCACACGATCGACACCAAGGGACGCCTGAGTATTCCGGGAAAGTATCGCGACGCCCTCGCGCAGCGCGCCTCCGACGTGCTGATCGTGACGAGAGACCCCGAGCAGTGTCTGGCGATTTTGCCGCTCGACGAATACAGGCGGCGGGCCGCCAAAGTCCAGGCGATACCGGACACCGCGCGGGTCAATAAAGATTATCGCCGTTTCGTTCACGGTGATGCGGTCGATTGTTCGCTCGACCGGCAAGGTCGAATCTTGATCCCTCCCGGGCTGCGCCAGTACGCGGCATTGGACCGCGACGTGATGCTGGTGGGACTGAACGACTACTTCGAGGCGTGGTCGCTCGTTCGGTGGCGCGCGAAGTCCGAGCAACTGACGCGTGATGTTGATCAGATCATGGGGGCCATCTCCGGCTACGGGGTGTAGGGATGGAGCCTGTCCATGAGCGGCCATCTGCGGCGTTGCCGCTCCGCTTCCGGTGCTCACGTACACACGGAGTACGCTCCGCTCCGGTGCTCGCGGCGCCTTGCATCTGGCGCGCTCCTGAACAGGCTCCAGTCCCGGATAGCGGGATTGACTCTTACCTTAAATGATGGACGCGGAGCAGAGGTGGAAGCGGTACATCAGCCGGTCATGGTCCGCGAAGTTGTGCAGTGGCTGGGGTGTGGACCAGGACGGCGGATGGCGGACGTCACGGTGGGACTCGGGGGCCACGCGGCGGCGATCCTCGACGCGTGCACTCCCGACGGGATGCTCGTGGGCCTCGACCGGGACGCTGATGCCGTGGCGATTGCCCGCGAGCGGTTGCCGGCGCACCGCGTGCGGCTGCACCACGCGGAGGCGAGCGCGCTCACCGAGGTCCTGACGCGCGAGGGGTGGCCGGCTGTTGACGGCGTGTTGTTCGACCTCGGGGTGTCGTCCCTGCAACTCGACACCCCCGAGCGGGGCTTTTCGTTTCAACGCGAGGGACCGCTGGACATGCGGATGGACCGCCGCAATTCTCTGACCGCTGCGGAAATCGTCAACGAGTGGCCGCAATCAGAGCTCGCCAACCTCATCCGGGGATACGGTGAAGAACGGTGGGCTGCTCGCATCGCCGCGTCCCTCGTGCGGGCGCGGACCCTCCGACCTCTTACGTCTACGCGGGAACTGGTCGACCTGATCGTGAATGCGATTCCGGCTCGGTATCGCGAGCCCCATCCCCACCCGGCGACGCGCACGTTTCAAGCCCTGAGAATCGCGGTCAACCGGGAGCTGGATGATCTGGCGCCCTCGCTGGAGGCGGCGCGCGTGCGGTTGTCCGTCGGCGGGCGTTTGGTGGTGATCGCGTTTCATTCGCTGGAGGACCGGATCGTCAAACAAGTCTTCCGGCGCTGGGAAGGGGCGTGTGTGTGCCCGCCCGCCCTGCCCATCTGCCGCTGCGGTCGTCGTCGGTTGGCCCGGGTCCTCACTCGGCGTCCGATTACGCCGTCCGCCGAGGAGTCGCAGACGAACCCCCGTGCGCGAAGCGCCAAGCTGCGCGCCGTCGAGCGTGTCGCGGAGGCCGCGTGATGGGTGCGGTGGATACCCGATGGTCGGAGGCGTCCCGGTGACCGGCATGATCAAGCGGTGGGCGGGTTGGTGTGTGGGGCCTCGCCGAACGTGGGTGATTTGGTGCGCGGTGCTGGTGCTCAGCGTGGTGGTGTTGTGGCACCACCATCGGACCATTCAGTTGGGTTACCAGACCGAGCGCCTCCAGGCCGAGAAGACGCGCCTCGAGCGACTGCACCGCCAATTGCTGATCGAACGAGAGAGTCTCGCCTCGCTCGATCGCATCGAACGACTCGCCGGTGCCATGGGGTTGGCCCACGTCCCACCGCGCGAGACCGTGGTGGTGCGATTGCCGCCCTCTCCACACGATACCGATCGCCTGTTCGCCGCTGCGGTGGGCCGGGGAGTGCTGCCGAAAGACGCGCATGCCGCGCCCTGACGATACCGATCGACGCGCCCGTCGGCGAGCCCTATGGGTCTTCGCCGTGTTCGGTGCGATTTACGCGGCGCTGGCTGTCCGGGTGGTGTATCTCCAGGTCGTCCGCGGTCCGGAGCTCGCGCACCGCGCGGAACGCCAACACGAAAAGTCGGTGGCGGTCGAAGCGGAGCGGGGCACCATCTACGACCGGAACGGCCGGATCCTGGCAACCGACCTGACCGTCCCGTCGCTGTACGCCATCCCGCCGCTGATCGACAACCCGGAGTCGATCGCCCGCGAGCTGGCAGCCGTGTTGCGGGTGTCGGCCCGACCCTTGGCGCGACGACTCGGCGAGGACCGCGCGTTCGTGTGGCTCGAACGGCGGGTGGATCCGGCGGTAGCCCGCGCCGTGGAGGAACTGGGGGCGGAGGGTGTGCGACTGCTTCCGGAGCCTCGGCGGGTCTACCCGCGCAAGACTCTGTTGAGCCATGTGTTGGGGTTTGCGGGTATCGACCACGGGGGGCTCGAGGGACTGGAGCGGTATTACGACCGGGACCTCCGCGGGGACAAGGGCTGGTTGATTTACGAACGGGACGGCGCCGGACATCGCCTGTTTCCCAAAGGACTCCGGTACGTGGCGCCCTCGCGCGGTCGAGATCTGGTCCTGACGATCGACGAAGTGATCCAATACATCGGCGAACGTGAACTCGACGCCGCGATGACCGAGACGGGCGCCGAGAGCGGGACCTTGATCGTCATGGACCCGTGGGACGGGGGGATCCTGGCGTTGGCGGTGCGCCCCACGTTTAATCCCAATAAGGTGGACTACGCGACGCCCGATCAATGGCGTAACCGCGCGGTGACCGACGCGTTCGAGCCGGGCTCGACGTTCAAAATCGTGACCGCGGTCGCGGCGCTGGAGGCGGGCCTGGTCCGACCCGACGAGGTGATCGACTGCGAAGAAGGGCGGTGGACCATGCCGGGCGGCGTGCTGCGCGATCATGAGCCCTTGGGCCGGGTGCCGTTTTCCGAGGTGATCGCCAAATCGAGCAACATCGGGACCGCCAAAGTGGCCCTGCGGCTCGGTCCTGAGCGGCTGGCGCGGGCGATCGCCGCGTTCGGCTTCGGGAAGAAGACCGGGATCGATCTCGGCGGAGAGGCGTCGGGACGCGTGGCCCCGGTGTCGCGATGGTCCAAGCGGTCGGCGGCCACCATCGCCATCGGTCAAGAACTCATGGTGACGCCGATCCAACTGGCCGCGGCCTACGCCGCGGTGGCGAACGGCGGGCGTCTGGTCAGGCCGCACCTGGTGGTCCGCGTGGGTGACGCCGAGGGCCGGGACCGAATAGCGCGGTCTCCGGACGCGTCGGGTCCTCGCGTCATGTCCGAGCGGACCGCGGCGGTGGTGACCCGCCTGCTCGAAGGCGTGGTCGCTCCGGGCGGGACCGGAGCCCTCGCCGCGATCGACGGCGTGCGTGTGGCGGGGAAAACCGGCACCGCGGAACAAGTGGATCCGGAGACAGGCCGATACTCGTTCGACCGGGAGGTGGCGTCGTTCGTAGGCTTCGTGCCGTCGCGCCAGCCCGCGGTGGTGATCGCCATCGTCCTGGACAATCCGCGCGGCCGTGTCTGGGGCGGCACCGCGGCCGGGCCGGTGTTCGCGCGGGTGGCCGAGGCCACGCTGCGGTACCTGAACGCTCCGCGCGAATTGTCAGCCCCGCAGGGCGTGACCCATGTGGCGTGGCAATGACCGCTGTGCGTCGACTGAAGGCGCTCCTTGACGGAGTATCCGGCGTGACGATCCCGAACGGAACGGATCGCGACATCACGCTGGTGACCGCAGATTCGCGCCGGGTGATCCCCGGCGCGCTGTTCGCGGCGCTTCGCGGTGTCCGGCAGGACGGTCATCGGTTTCTGTCCGAAGCGATCACCCGAGGGGCGGTCGCGATTGCGGGCGAAGAGGTCGACGCGATCCGGGCGGCGGACGGACCTCCAAGTCTGGCACGACTCGTGGTTCCGTCCGGGGCCGCGTGGTTCGGCCGTACCATGGCGCGCTGGTGGGGCGACCCGTCGCATCACCTCGGGCTGATCGGCGTCACTGGGACCAACGGGAAGACGACGACCACGCACCTCATTCGGGCGATCCATCAGGCGGCCGGTCGATCGGTGGGATTGCTCGGCACGGTGTCCTACGCGATCGGCGACGAGGTCCGTCCGGCTCCCCATACCACGCCCGACGCCGAGACCCTTCAGGCGTTATTGGCGGAGATGTCGGCGCGTGGCGTGACCGACGTGGTGATGGAAGTCTCCTCCCACGCGCTGGAGCAGGACCGTGTCGCCGGGTGCGCGTTCGACGTCGGGGTGTTCACGAACCTCACGCAAGACCACCTGGACTTTCACGGCACCATGGACGCTTACACCGCCGCGAAACGCCGCCTGTTCGAGGCGCTGGGCGAGGACAACCCGAAGACGCGGCCGCGGCTGGCGGTGATCAACCGCGACGACCCGCGGTGGAGCGACATGGCCCGGGCCTCGCGCGCGCCGGTGTGGACCTACGGACTCGATCCCGCGGCCGACGTGTTTCCCGAATCCGTGTCGTCCGGGGTGGACGGCATCCGGTGCCGCGTGCGGACCCCGAAGGGCTATGTGGACCTGATCTCGCCGCTGGCCGGATCGTATAATCTGTCGAACCTCCTGGCCGCCACCGCGGTGGCGGTCGGGCAAGGCGTGCCGTTGGAGGCGGTCCGCGAGGGCCTTGCCGCGATGACCCGAGTCCCGGGTCGATTCGAGAAAGTCGAGGTCGGACAGGACTTCACGGTGGTGGTGGATTACGCGCACACGGAGGACGCGTTGCGCCGGGTGTTGGCGGTGGCCCGCGAACTCTGTCGCGGTCGTCTTATCACCGTGTTCGGGTGCGGCGGCGATCGCGATCCCGGCAAACGGGCGCCGATGGGGCGCGCCGCGGCGCACGCGAGCGATCTGGTTGTCCTCACGTCGGACAATCCGCGCGGGGAAGATCCGCTCACGATCATCGCGGCGATCGAACGCGGCATCCGCGAGGAGCTGGCCGCCCGCCCGGCGGGCCGGCCGTCGGCGTTTTCTCGCCAACCATACCTCACGTTGCCCGACCGGCGGGAAGCGATCGAACGCGCGATCCAAACCGCTGAGCCCGGCGACCTGGTGGTGATCGCGGGGAAAGGGCACGAGGACTATCAACTGATCGGGTCGCGGCGCCTGGCGTTCGACGACCGGACGGTGGCGAAAGAGGCCATCACCCGGCGGCTCGCCGTGCGCGCGCAATCCGCTTAGGAGCCTGTCCATGAATGGTCATCTGCTGCGTTGCCGCTGTGCTTCCGGTGCTCACGTACACACAGAGTACGCTCCGCTCCGGTGCTCTCGGCGCCTTGCATCTGACTCATTCCTGAACAGGCTCTGTGGACGGGTGAGAGCCTTGACGCATCTTGGCAGGTTCAGAGCATGGTGAAGCTGGATGTTTCGAGTCGATGAATTGGCGGCCGCAGTGAGAGGCCGGATCGTGGCCGGACGGCCGGAGGCGCGGATCGAGGCGATCTCCACCGACACGCGTCGGCTGCCTCGCGGCGCGATGTATTGGGCCCTCAAGGGGGAACGGTTCGACGGCTCGGCGTTTGTGCCCGATGCCCTGTCCGCGGGCGCGTGCGGAGCGGTGGTGGCCGAAACGTCGCTGCCCGACCGCGCGGTGTGGCGGGATCGCGACGTCGCGATCCTGGCGGTGGCGGATCCACTGCGCGCGCTCCAGGACGCGGCGGCCGTGTACCGCGCGCGGTTTCAGATTCCGGTGGTTGGCGTGACCGGCAGCAACGGCAAAACCACCACGAAAGATATGGTCGCCGCAATTTTGGCGCGGCGCGGGCCCGTGCTGAAAACGCAGGGCAACCTCAACAACCACGTCGGCGTGCCGCTCACGCTGTTCGGATTGTCCTCGGCGCACCACGCTGCGGTGGTGGAGCTGGGGATCAATCACCACGGTGAAATGACGCGCCTGTGCGACATCGCGCGACCCACCGTGGGGGTGATCACCAACATCGGTCACGCGCACCTCGAAGGGTTCGGGGGGATTGAAGGCGTGGCGCGGGCCAAGGGGGAGCTGTTCGCGGCGCTGCCGTCGGACGGGACGGCCCTGCTCAATGCGGATGATCCGTGGGTGCTTACCCTGCGGAGGGACCTGCGGTGCGAGTCGCTGACGTTCGGGCTCGGGGATGCGGACGTGCAAGGACGCGTGGTGGATGACACGACGCGGCACGGCACGCGGGTGGAGATTCGCTACGGGGGGGTGACGGTGGACTGTTTCCTGCCGGTGATCGGACGTCACAACGCGTCCAACGCGGTCGCCGCCGCGGCTGTGGCGGTGGCGTTGGACGTGGACTTCGACACGATTCGGCACGGCCTCGAGGCGTTCCGCCCCGCGACGATGCGAAGCGAACTGGTGTCCACCCCCGCCGGAATCGACGTGTTCAACGACGCCTACAACGCGAACCCCTCGTCCATGCAGCGGGCGCTGGAAACCGTGGCGCGCCTTCGCGGGGCGGGGCGCGTCTGGGCTGTGTTGGGCGAAATGCGCGAACTGGGCGAGGCGTCGGAGACGCTCCACCGCGAGGTGGGGCGGGCCGCGGCTGGCGTCGCGCTCGACGGCTTGGTGGCGGTCGGCCCGGCCGCGCGATGGCTCGCGGACGAAGCGCGCAAGGCGGGCATGCCGGCCCGAGCGATCGAGTGGGTCGAAACCGCAGACGAAGCGACGCCCGTCATCGCGGCGTGGAGTCGGCCCGGAGATCTGGTCCTGGTCAAAGGGTCCCGACGAGTCGGGTTGGAGCGAGTGGCGGAGGGGCTGGGGGTGAGCGCGGCCGCGAAGGCCGCCTCCTCATAGCGAGCGCGCATGTTTTATCATCTCTTCTATCCATTACACGCCGACTATGCCTTCCTCAACGTGTTTCGTTACATCACGTTCCGGACGATCTATGCGGTCTTGACCGCGTTGGTCATCAGTTTCCTGCTCGGGCCCGTGATCATCCGTTGGTTGCAGCGCCTGCACATCGGCCAGCAGATCCGCCAGGAAGGCCCCAAGTCCCATCAAGCCAAGTCGGGAACCCCCACGATGGGCGGGTTGTTGATCCTGATCGCCGTGGTGGCCTCCACCCTGTTGTGGACGGATCTGACCAATCGCTACGTCTGGGTAGTGATGTTAGCGACGGTCGGGTTCGGCCTCATCGGATTCTGGGACGACTATCTCAAAGTTGTGAAGCGCCACTCGCGGGGTCTGATGCCGCGGTACAAATTCTCCCTGCAAATTCTCGTGACCTCGGTGGCCGCGGCCGTGTTGGCCACGGCGCCGGGATTTTCCACGCAGATCGCCCTGCCGTTTTTCAAGACCGCGCACGTCGACCTGGGCTGGCTGTACCTGGTGTTGGTGGTACTCGTGGTGGTCGGCGCCTCCAACGCCGTCAACCTGACCGACGGGCTCGACGGCCTGGCGATCGGGCCGGTCATCGTGGCGGCGACTGCGTACATGATCGTGGCGTACGCGGCCGGCCACCGCAAGATCGCGGACTACCTCTTGATCTCGTACATCGACGGGTCGGGGGAACTGGCCGTGTTCTGCGGCGCGATGATCGGCGCGAGCCTCGGATTCTTGTGGTTCAACTCCTATCCCGCAACGGTGTTCATGGGCGACGTGGGGTCGCTGCCGCTCGGGGCGGCGTTGGGCCTGGTGGCGGTGGTGTCCAAACACGAACTGCTCCTGATATTGGTCGGGGGGTTGTTCGTGATCGAGGCGTTGTCGGTGATCTTCCAGGTCGCCTCGTTCAAATCGCGGGGCAAACGCGTGTTCCTGATGGCGCCGATTCACCATCACTTCGAACTCAAAGGATGGGAAGAGCCCAAGGTCGTGGTGCGGTTCTGGATCATCGCAATCATCTTGGCGCTGTTGAGTCTCAGCACCTTAAAGTTGCGGTAGTGGACCTCAAAGGGAAGCGCGTCACGGTGGTGGGGCTGGCGCGGAGCGGCGCCGCCGCGGCGCAGTTGTTGCTTCGCGAGGGTGCGGCGGTCTCGGTGACCGATCGGAGGCCGGCCGCGGACTTGGCCGAATGGGTGTCGCGGGTCGGCCCGGGAGACGTCCGGTGGTTGTTGGGGGGACATCCGGACGAGGCGTTTCGTGACGCGGAGTTGATCGTGCTCAGCCCCGGGGTGCCGTTGGCCAGCCCCCTGCTGCAGGCGGTCCGGGCGCGCGGGATCCCGGTCTGGAGTGAATTGGAACTCGCGTCCCGATTCGTGTCGGCCCCGATCGTCGCGATCACGGGCAGCAATGGCAAAAGCACAACCACCGCGTTGACCGGTGAGATGTGCCGGGCGGCGGGCCGGCGGACCTTTGTGGGGGGCAACCTGGGGACCCCGCTGTCAGAGGCGGCCCAGGCCGGCGAGGCGTGGGGAGAAATTGTGGTCGAGGTCTCGAGCTTCCAATTGGAAACGGTGACGACATTCCATCCCGCGGTGGCGGCGCTGCTCAACGTGACCCCCGATCATCTGGACCGGTACCCTGATTTCCGGTCGTACGCCGCGGCGAAATGCCGCATCTTCGAATGCCAGCGACGCGAGGACGCAGCGGTCCTCAACGCCGACGATCCAGTCTGTCGTGACCCAGTCCTGACCGGCACCATCGCCGCCAAGCGGATGCACTTTTCTCGACTCGCTGAACCGGCGGGTGACGCGGTGTGGGTCGACAACGGCGCCATCGTGTACCGCCTGGGCGAGCGACGGGGGACCGTGATCGCGCTGGATCAGGTGCGCATCGCCGGCGTGCACAACGTGGAGAACGCGATGGCGGCTGCCGCCATCGCGTTGTTGCGCGGCATCGCTCCGTCCGCGATCGCCAAGGTTCTGGCGGAGTTTCAGGGGTTGGAGCATCGCCTGGAGTTCGTGCGGGAGCGACAAGGCGTCACCTATATCAATGACTCGAAGGGCACCAATGTGGGCGCTGTGCAGAAATCGCTGGAGAGTTTCACCCGTCCGGTGATCCTCATCGCGGGCGGGGTGGACAAGGGGGGCGACTTTTCGACGCTGCGTCCGGTCGTGATGCGCCGGGTGAAAAAAGCGGTGTTGATCGGCCAGGCGCGACCGCAGCTCCGGAGGGCGTTCGAAGGCGTGACCACCGTGGCGGAAGCCGAGGGCCTGGAGGAGGCGGTCCGGATCGCGTCCGAGAGCGCGGTCGCGGGGGATGTGGTGTTGTTGTCGCCGGCCTGCGCGAGTTTTGACCTGTTCCGCGACTTCGAGGATCGGGGCCGGCGCTTCAAAACCTTGGTGAACGCGTTATGAGCCGGCGTCCCGCCCCGCGCAATCCCGCGGCCTGGCTGACCGCGCGCCTGGAGTCCGACGGGTGGGGCCGCGGCGACGGCCTCCTCGTGTTGGTGGCCGGCGTGTTGGTCCTGATCGGGCTCGTGATGGTCTACAGTGCTAGTTCCGCGCTGGCGTCCACGCGTTACGGAGACGCCACCCACTTCATTTCCCGGCAGGCGTTGTGGGCCGCGGTGGGGGTCGTGGCGTTCGGCGCGGGGGCGGTGATCGACTACCACTGGTGGCGGCGGTTCGTGGTGCCGTTGACGTTGGGCATGATCGTCGTGTTAGTCGTCGTGCTCGTGGCGGGGTGGACGGTGAACGGGTCGCGCCGCTGGCTGCGTATCGGCGGGCTCTCGATCCAGCCCTCGGAGTTCGCCCGCGTGGTCTTCATCGTGTACCTGGCCCACGTCCTCGCCAAACGTGGGGACACGTTGCGATCGCTGAAAGCGCTGGCGCCGGGCCTGGCGGTGGTGGGCGTGGGGATGGGGCTGATCTGGGCGGAGCCCGACTTGGGCAACGCCGTGGTGCTCGCGACCGTGACCGGCCTGTTGTGCGTGCTCGCCGGCGCCCGGTTGTCGCACCTCGGCGCCTTGGCCGCGTGCGCCGTGCCGGTGGTGGCGTATGCCGTGATGGGCACCGCCTACCAGCGGCGCCGCTGGCTCGCGTTTCTGGATCCCTGGAGCGATCCCAGCGATGCTGGGTTCCAGGTGATTCAATCGCTCCTCGCCATCGGCGGGGGCGGCGCGACGGGCGTGGGGCTTGGCGAAGGGCGCCAGAAGCTGTTCTTCCTGCCCGAGCCACATACCGACTTCATCTACTCGGTGGTGGGAGAAGAATTGGGGTTGTGGGGCACGTTGGCGATTCTGGTGCTGTTCGCCGCGCTCCTGTGGCGGGGCTGGCGCGTGGCGTTGGCCACGGCTGATCCGTTCGGCCGCTTGCTGGCGTTCGGACTCTCGGTGGCGATCGGGTTGGCGGCGGCGCTCAATATCGGGGTGGCGACCGGGGTGTTGCCAACCAAGGGGCTGCCCCTGCCGCTGGTCAGCTACGGCGGCTCGTCACTGGTGGCCAATCTGCTGGCGGTCGGCATTCTGTTCAACATTTCGAGGCAACGCGGCGTGGGGTGGGGATGCGGGTCGTGATCGCGGGCGGCGGCACCGGCGGCCATTTATACCCCGGGATCGCGTTGGCGCACGAGTTTCTGCGGCTGCGTCCGGGGTCGTCAGTGTTGTTCGTCGGCACCGAACGAGGCCTCGAGGCGCGCGTCGTGCCTCGCGAGGGATTCGAGTTGGCCACGATCCGGGTCAGCGGCATGGTGGGGCGCGGGGTGGGGCGGGCGGCTGCCACGCTGGCTCGGTTGCCGGTTGCGTTCGGTCAGGCGTGGACCGTGCTCAGACGGTTTCGCCCCGATCTGGTGGTGGGGGTCGGGGGGTATGCCGCGGGCCCGACCATCGTCGCGGCTCGTGTCATGCGTCGCGCCATCGTCCTGCTCGAACAGAACGTGGTGCCCGGCATCACCAATCGTCTGTTGGCGCCGCTGGCCGATGTGGTCGTTGCCGCGTTCGACGAGTCGAAAGCCGTGTGCCGCGGTCGAGTGGAAGTGTTGGGCAACCCGGTTCGCCGCACGGTGGTCGCGGCGGGGCGCACCGCGTTGCCGCACACGCCTTCGCTGCTGGTCGTCGGCGGCAGCCAAGGGGCGGTGGCGATCAACCGCGCGGTCGCGGCCGCCCTGGGAAACCTCTCGGCGATCCGCGGTCTCTCGATCGTCCACCAGACCGGACAAACGGACCACGCCGCGACACAGCGAGCCTACGCGCAGGCGGGCGTGACGGCCACCGTGGAGCCGTACCTCGACGACATGGGGGCTGCGTACGCGAACGCGGCGCTGGTCGTTGCGCGTGCGGGTGCCACCACCGTGGCGGAACTGACCGCGTGCGGCCGCCCGGCGATTTTCATCCCGTACCCTCACGCGGCGCACAACCACCAGGAGCGCAACGCGCGCGCCCTGGAGACGGCGGGTGCCGCGCAGATGATCCTTGAGCGCGAGTTGAGCGGGGAGCGTTTGGCCGGGGCGGTCGCGGATCTGCTGAGCGACCGCGCGCGTCTGGTGCGTATGGCGGACGCCAGCCTCGCCTTGGGCCGTCCCGATGCGGGTGAGCAGATCGCCCGCCGGTGTCTCGCGCTGGTGGAACGGTGAAGGGCGCCGATGTTTAAAAAGATTCAACGCTTGCACTTCGTGGGCATCGGCGGGTCGGGGATGAGCGGGATCGCGGAAGTTCTGCTCACGCTCGGGTACCGGGTTACTGGCTCCGACCTCGCGGCATCCGAAGCCACCCGTCGCCTGGAGACCCTGGGCGGAACGGTCTACATCGGGCATCGCGCGGACCACGTCGAGGGCGCGCAGGTCGTGGTGGTGTCCTCCGCGGTGTCGGCGGCCAACGTCGAGGTCGCGGCGGCCCGCGAACGGATGATTCCGGTGATACCCCGCGCGGAAATGCTGGCTGAACTGATGCGGCTCAAATACGGGATTGCGGTGGCCGGCGCGCACGGAAAAACCACCACCACGTCGATGATCGCCACGGTGCTCGCGCACGGCGGGCTGGACCCCACCGCGGTCATCGGCGGGAAACTGAACCAGTTTGGGGGGCCCGCCAAGTTGGGCCAAGGGGAGTTTCTCGTGGCGGAGGCGGACGAAAGCGACGGGTCGTTCCTCAAACTGTCCCCGACGATCGCGGTGGTCACCAATATCGATCGCGAGCATCTGGACCACTACCGTGACCTGGACGCGATCAAAGGTGCGTTCCTGCACTTCATCAACAAAGTGCCGTTCTACGGCGTGGCCGTGCTCTGCCTGGACGAACCGAACCTGCAGGCCCTGATTCCCAAAGTGGAGAAACGCGTGCGGACCTATGGTCGGACGACGCAGGCGGACTTGACGGTCACGTCGCTGCGCCTGAGCGCGAAGGGTTCGGAATTCGAGACGCGATTGGGCGCGACCGATGTGGGCCGGTTCACCTTGAGCGTGCCGGGAGCGCACAACGTGTCCAACGCGCTGGCCGCGATCCTGGTGGGCCTCGAATTGGATGTCCCCGTCTCGGCGATTCGCGAGGGGTTGGCGCAGTTCTCGGGCGTCGAACGCCGGTTCCAGATTCGCGGCGAACGTCGCGGCGTCCTGGTCGTGGACGACTACGGCCACCATCCGACGGAGATCAGGGCCACGCTGGCCGCGGCCAAAGACGGGTGGGGGTGTCGCGTGGTGGTGGTCTTTCAACCCCACCGATTCACGCGGACCCGGGATTTGTTCGCCGAATTCTGCACCGCGTTTTATCAGGCCGACACGGTGCTCGTGCTCGACGTGTACCCGGCCGGAGAACCGCCGATCGACGGCGTCAACGCGCAGGCGCTCGTGGCCGGGATCCGCGAACACGGCCACCGCGATGCGACGTGGATGGAGAGCCGCGACGCGGCGGTGGAGCGGCTCGCGCAGATTGCGCGGTCAGGCGACATGGTGATTACGCTCGGGGCGGGCGACGTCTGGAAGGTCGGCCCCGCATTCTTGGGGGCGGCATGACGCGCGTGTCCGCCGCGGCCCGACCCGACCTGCGCGAGGCGCTGGCTCACGTGCGGGGAGAGGTGCGATTCGATGAGCCGTTGGGGCGGTACACCTCGATGAAGATCGGCGGGCCGTCCGACGCCCTGGCGGTTCCGGCCGATGAAGGCGATCTGCGGGAGGTGTTACTCGCGGCTCGCGCGGCGCGGGTACCGGTGATGGTATTGGGCGGCACCAACATCGTGGTGCGGGACGGGGGCATCGCCGGCGTGGTACTGCGTTTGTCCGGGCTCAAATCGATCCGGCCCGCGGGGACGAATCGGCTCTACGTCGAAGCCGGCGCGTTGTTCCCCACCCTGGCGCACGCCGCCAAGGACGCCGGGCTGTCGGGGCTCGAATTCGCGTGTGGGATTCCCGGTACGGTGGGTGGCGCGGTGGTGATGAACGCCGGGACACGCGACGGCGAGATCGCCGACGTCTTGGAACACGTAAGCCTGATGACGCTGGAGGGCGACATCGTGGAGATCCCGGCGGCCAAACTGGGGTTCCGGTACCGAGAGTCGCACCTGCCTCCGGGCGTGCTGGTGGGATGCACGGTTGTGTTGCGGGCGGATGATTCCGCGGCGATCGACGCCAGGATGCAGGTGATCCTCGAGTACCGTCGGCAGACACAGCCGCTGCACCTGCCCAACGCGGGGTGCATCTTCAAAAACCCGCCCGGCGGGTCCGCGGGACGGCTCATCGATGAGTTGGGGCTTAAGGGGTTTCGCATCGGAGGCGTCCAGGTGTCCGAACGCCACGCCAATTTCATGGTCAACGCGGGCGGTGGGACGGCCAAGGACCTGACCGCGCTCATTCGCCATGTAGGGGGGCGGGTCGAACGCGAGCGTGGCGTCACATTGGAGCTGGAAGTGAAAATCGTGGGACGGGCATGACGATTGCGCCGCGAGTGGGAGTGTTGATGGGCGGCCGATCCGCCGAGCGTGAGGTGTCGCTCCGATCGGGCGCGGCGGTGTTGGCCGCGCTGGGTCGCAAGGGGATCGAGGCCGTGGGGATCGACGTGGACGCGTCGGTGGTCGAACACCTCGGCCGCGAACGCGTGACGCTCGCGTTCATCGCGCTGCACGGCCGGTACGGCGAAGACGGCACGATCCAGGGCCTGCTGGAAATTGTGGGCATTCCCTACACCGGCTCGGGCGTGTTGGCGAGCGCCTTGGGCATGGACAAACTCGTCTCGCGCGCGCTGTTCGCGGCCGCGGGACTTCCGGTGCCGCGGTACGTCCTGGTCGCGGAGCCGACGCCGCGCCCCCTGCCGTTCCCGTTTCCGGTGGTGGTCAAGCCCAACAGCGAAGGATCAAGTGTGGGGGTGAACCTCGTCTCGGGGCCGGCGGAGCTTCCCGCGGCGCTCGCCGACGCGTTCCGGTACGACCACCGAGTCCTCATCGAGGCGTACATCGCGGGCAAGGAGGTCCAGGTCGGGATTCTGGGAGACCGCGCGCTGGGCGCCATCGAGATCCGATCGAAAAACGCATTCTACGACTATGCCGCCAAATACACGCCGGGTATGTCCGAACACATCTTTCCCGCCACGTTGCCGCCGGACGTGATGCGCCGCACCCTCGACGTGGGGTTGGCCGCGTTCCGCGCGATCCGCGCCGAGGGGTACGGCCGGGTGGACTGCTTGGTGGACGAATCAGGCACGCCGTACGTGCTCGAGGTCAATACCCTGCCGGGGTTGACCGAAACCAGCCTCCTGCCCGACATTGCGCGGGGCGTCGGTGTGTCGTTCGACGATCTGGTCGCGACCATCGTGCGCGAGGCGCAAGGACGCGTGGCATGAAACGCGCGAAACGCCGGGGGCGCCGCGTGATCGGCTGGTTCGTCGTGTGCGCGGTTGCCGGCGGCGCGTTGTGGGGGATGGGCCGCGCTCTCTGCGGGATCGAGGGCGGGCTGTGTGGCTGGGACACGATCGAGCGGGTCGAGGTTCGAGGCACGGTGCGATTGGCCGCCAGCCAGGTGCGCGCGTGGGCGGCCGTGCCGCTGGGTGCGCCGTTGTGGGTCACCGAGGGCGGCGAGATTATGGCGCGGCTGGAAGGCCGGCCGTGGATCAGATCCGTGACCGTGACCAAGCGATTTCCGGATACGGTGGTGATCGAGGTGACGGAGCGTGTGCCGACCGCGGTGGCTTCCAGCGATCGAAGCCGCCTGCTGGTGGACGCCGACGGGTCCGTGATCGGCCCCACGACCCTCAACCACGGGTATCCGCTGATCCTCGGCGCCTCAGCTTCGAGGCCCGAGCGGTTGAGGATTGCCGCGCGAATCCTGGCCGCCTTCCGCGCGGCGGACGTGTCGGTGGCACCGATCGAGTCGGTGGTGATCGATGTCGGCAACCCGGACGATCCCGTGGTTCAACTGTCTGGTTCGATGCGGGTGCGACTCGGGCGCGGAGAGTTCGCCGAGAAGTGGCGCCGAGTCCAAGCGATCCACGACGACGCGGCGGCTCGCATTCCGAATCCGCGGGTGGTGGATCTCAGATTTGCGGACCGCGCGGTGGTGACCGCGTGGGACGGGGCGCTGTAACGAGCGCCTAAACAGGAGGAACGTCGTGGCGAAGAGAGAACACATCGTTGTCGGATTGGACGTAGGGACGACGAAAATCTGCGCCATCGTGGGGGAGGTCTCGGAGGGTGCGATACCGGGGGAACGCCCGCACGTAAGGATCATCGGTATCGGCACCCACCCGTCGCGGGGGCTGCGCAAGGGTGTGGTCGTGAACGTCGAAAGCACGATCGAATCGATCAAGAAAGCGGTGGAGGAGGCCGAGCTGATGGCCGGCGTGGAGATCAACTCCGTGTACACGGGCATTGCCGGCTCGCACATTAAAGGCTTCAACAGTCGCGGCGTGATTGCGATCAAGAATCGCGAGGTGGCTGCGGCGGACGTGAAACGCGTCGTGGAGGCAGCCAAGGCGGTGGCGATTCCCATGGACCGCGAAATCCTCCACGTGTTGCCCCGCGGTTTTTCAGTGGACGACCAGGAGGGCATTAAAGATCCGATCGGCATGTTCGGGACCCGCCTCGAAGTCGAAGTCCACATCATCACCGGCGCGGTGACGTCGGCGAAGAATATCGTGCGCTCGATCAACCGCGCGGGGCTGGAGGTCATCGACCTGATCTTGCAGCCGCTCGCGTCCAGCGAAGCGGTGCTCACGCCGGAAGAGCGCGAGTTGGGCGTGGCGATGGTGGATATCGGCGGGGGCACCACCGACCTGGCCACGATCGTGGACCACGGCGTCTGGCACACCGCGGTGCTGGGAATCGGCGGCAATCACGTGACCAACGACATCGCGGTGGGATTGCGCACTCCCGCGTACGAGGCGGAGAAGATCAAGATCCGCTACGGGTGCGCGTCCACGTCCATGGTCCGCGATCATGAGACGATCGAGGTGCCGAGCATGGGCGGGCGACCGCCGCGGGTGCTCTCGCGCCAGCTCCTGTCCGAGATCATCGAGCCTCGGGCCGAGGAGATGTTCGCGTTGGTCATTCAGGAGTTGCGGAGGATGGGATACGAGGACCGCGTGGCGGCCGGAGTGGTGATCACCGGAGGCACGTCGATCCTGGACGGCATGCCAGAGTTGGCCGAGCGCGTGATGAATCTCCCCGTGCGCCGCGGCGCACCCCTGGACGTCGGTGGGTTGGTCGACATCGTCAACAGCCCGATGTACGCGACGGGGGTGGGGCTGATCCTGTACGGAGCGAAACACCGCGAACCGACCCGCGCCCCGCGCAACGGTCAGGGCGCGTGGCACCGGGTAGTCAGAAAAATGAAGGACTGGGCGCAGGAATTCTTTTAGCCCGTAAGCCGCGAGGACGCGGGCCGGCACGACGCCGACGACGCGCGGCAGGGAGGAGACGGCATGTTTTTATTCGACGAGAACGCGCAGGAGACAGTGCCCGCTCGCATCATTGTCATGGGAGTCGGGGGCGGCGGGTGTAACGCCATCGCCACCATGATCGCGAGCGGTTTGAGGCAGGTGGAGTTTGTGGTGGCGAACACCGATTTGCAGGTGCTCGGGTCGTCGCCCGCGAGTACCAAGGTTCAACTGGGGGCGCGCCTGACCAAGGGACTGGGAGCGGGCGCCAACCCGCAGGTGGGCCGGGACGCCGCGCTGGAAGACGCGGATCGGATCCGTGAAATCCTGGCCGGAGCCGACATGGTCTTTATCACCGCGGGTCTGGGCGGCGGCACCGGCACCGGCGCCGCGCCGGTCATCGCGGCGATCGCCAAGGAAACCGGCGCGTTGACCGTGGCCGTGGTCACCAAGCCCTTTACGTTCGAAGGGGCACGGCGCATGCGGCAAGCCGACGACGGCGTGCGGGAGCTGCGCACCGCGTGTGATACGATGCTGGTCATCCCGAATCAGCGTCTCCTCAGCGTGGTGGAAAAGGGCACGCCCTTGACACGCGCATTTGCGGTCGCCGATGATATCTTGCGCCAGGCGGTGCAGGGGATCGCGGAGGTGATCACCGTGCCGGGCCTGGTGAACGTGGACTTCGCGGACGTCAGGGCGATCATGACGCACATGGGACGCGCGGTGATGGGTATGGGACGGGCGCGCGGTGAACAACGCGCGGTCGAGGCCGCGCAGCGCGCGATCGCCAGCCCGCTGCTCGAAGACGGATCGATCCAGGGCGCGCGGGGCGTGCTCATCAACATCACGGGTGGCCCCGATCTCTCGTTGCACGAGGTCACCGAAGCGTCCTCGATCATCCAGGAGGCCGCCGATCCGGACGCCAACATTATCTTCGGTTCGGTGGTCAACGACCAGCTGGCAGACGACGTGCTGGTGACCGTGATCGCCACCGGATTCGACCTGCCGGCCGAGGCGCCCGTTCGCTCGGTGAGCGAGAGCGTCGTCCGGCAGACGGCGGCCGCGGCGGTTCCGGCGGCGTCCATGCGGAGCCTGTTCATGGACGTCGCTCCGCCGACGAAAAAAACCGCCAGCATGAAATCTCGAGACGGCCTGACGGAGGAAGAGTGGGACGTGCCCACGTTTCTTCGCAAACAATTGGACTGACGGGTGCCCGTCGCACCGTACCGCGTTGACGTCGGCTCGGAAGGGGATTGGGTCGTCCTGAACGGGTTTTCCGCCCCGCATCGCTTCGGGACGCGGCGGTTCGTGGCCGCGTCCACGCGGTCGATCGGGAGCGAGCCAGTCCTCACCGCGCGCCAAGTCCACAAAGACGCCATTGTGGCGGTCCCGTCCGGCGACCGCGATGCGATGCAGTGGCAAACCGAGACTGCTGCGGCCGATGCCGACGGTCTTGCCACCGACCGGACGGATTGCTGGGTCGGGATCACTACCGCGGATTGCGTACCGCTGCTGCTGCACGACCCTGGAGCCAGGGCCGTGGCCGCGGTCCACTCCGGCTGGCGGGGCGCGCTTTTGGGGGTCGCGCCCGCGGCGGTCCGCGTGTTGGTGGATCGTTTTGGCGCCAGCGCGGCTCGACTGGAGGCGGCGTTGGGGCCGCACATCGGCCCCTGCTGTTTTGAAGTAGGCCACGCGGTGTTGGAGCCGCTGTCGCGCTTGCCCGGAGGGGATCGGTGGATCACGCGCCGCGCCGGAGACAAGGGGTATTTCGATCTGAGCGGGTTCGTCCGGTGGCAGCTGGAGGAATCTGGGCTGGCTCCGGAACGGGTCGTGGCCTTGGGCCTCTGCACGCGGTGCGAACCGTCGTTGTTCTCCTCTTACCGTCGGGAGGGGAAGCGGCCGCAGGGTATGTTGAGCGCGGTGCACGTCGCGGCCGGAGCGTGACGCTGACCGAAACGATCGCCGACCGCCTCGCGGACGTGCGCGCTCGGATCGTGCGCGCAGCTGAACGCGTGGGCCGTGATCCGGATGCGGTCCGGCTCGTCGGCGTGACCAAGGGCGTGACGCCCAAGGTGATCCGGGAGGCGGTTGAGGCGGGGCTGTGCGACCTTGGCGAGAACCGGGTGCAGGAGGCGCTCGCAAAGAGCGCGCCTGGCGGTGCCCTGAGGGAGGGCGACTCGGCGCGTGTGACGTGGCATTTGATCGGGCGGCTGCAGAGCAACAAGGTGCGCGCCGCAGTCGGGCGGTTCGGTCTGATTCATTCGGTGGACAGTCTCCGATTGGGCCGCGCGATCGACGACGCGGCGGCGGGATTGGGCATTGTCCAGCGCGTGCTGATTCAGGTCAACGTGGGACGCGAGCCGCAAAAAGGCGGGGTGGTTCCGGAGGAGGTGGCGTCGCTCTGGAGCGCCCTCGGGGAATGTCGCCACGTGCGGGTGGACGGGTTGATGGCGATTCCCCCACCGGCCTCGGACTCGGAACAGGCGCGCCCGTACTTTCAGGACCTGCGCCGCTTGGGCGGTGTGGTCGGGGCCGCCGAGTATTCCATGGGTATGAGCGGCGATTTCGAAATCGCCGTCGAAGCGGGGGCCACCATCGTCAGAGTGGGCACCGCGATTTTTGGACCGCGGCTGGTCGCGTAAGGGGAGACGCATGTTCGTAGCGGGTAACTTGTTGTCGGCATTGGCCACTGTCCTGGACATGGTGCTGGAGTTCTATAAGTGGGTGGTCATCATCGCTGCGTTGTTGTCCTGGGTCAACCCGGACCCGTACAATCCCATCGTGCAGTTCCTCCGCAAGGTGACGGAGCCCGTGTTCTATCCGATCCGCCGGGCCATGGGCGGGTTTGGGTTGGGGATCGATCTCTCGCCGTTGGTGGTGATCGTGGTCATCATTTTCTTGCAATCGTTTGTGGTGACGAGCCTGCGCCAGGCGGCGATACAGCTTCATTGACGGAACGGAATAGAGGAGGACGAGCCCCATGAAGGTAACACCGCTGGACATTCAGCAGATCGGTTTTCGGCGCGCGTGGCGCGGATACGATCGTCACGAGGTCGATGCCTTTGTGTCGAGTTTGTCGGACACGTTCGAGGAACTGCTCAAAGAAAACCGAGAGGCCAAGGATCGGATCGGCGCGCTCGAGGCGTCGTTAGATGAGCTCAAACGCAAGGAAGAGTTGATCAACCAGACGCTCGTCTCCGCCGAGCGGATGGTTGATGACATGAAGCGGCAGGCTCAACGCGAGGCGGATTTGCGCGTCCGGGAGGCGGAGCTATCGGCCGAAACGCTCACCCGCAAGGCCCGTGAAGAGCGTGTGACCATCGAACAAGACGTGATCACCTGGCGGCGCCGCCAGATCGAAATGGTGGAACAGTTCCGGGGATTCTTAAAGGGAATTGAGAAGAGCCTGGATCTGGCGATCGACCCCGCTCCCCGCGACGAGGCGGTGGTCGGGACCCCTCGGGTGGCGTGACGACGAGCGACGCGGGTTCAGCGCGCCACCGGATCGGAGTAGTCGATCCAGGCCTGGCGTTCCGCCAGGTACCGTGCCCCTTTGAAATTGACGCGTGATCGCAGCTGCGTGAACCCCAATTTCTGGAGCCGCTCAACGAGATCAGTCATCACCAGTTCCACTTCAAAGTGTGTTCCCGTGTCGGCTCGTAGGCCCTCGTAAAAGAACCGCGCGGACAGACCCTGCTCGCTGCGGTGGATTTCGGCGTTCCGATTAAACGACCGATGTTGAGGATCGAAGCCCTCGAGTTGGTGGATCTCGATGACCATACGTGGTCTCCTTCCGCTCGTGTCGATCAACCAGGCTCGTGAAGCGATGCGTGCAGCCTTCACGAGAGGGGGATTATACCTGTGTTCCTGGATGCAGGGCAAGGCCCGCAGGTCCGCCAGCACTGCGCCGACCGACGACCGCTGTCCGGTTCCGCGATCGGTGTTCGCGCCGCAACGGGCGAGGTCGCCGCGAAGGCGTGCACCGGGATGTTCGCCGATCCGATTGAAATATCGTATGATCTCCTGCCCAAATTTTAGGCAAGGTGCTGATCCGGGCGTCAGTGGCGGGTGATTCGGTCTGTCAGTCCCTGATTATGCACACGTTGTCCACAGAACATGTGGATGGAACCGTGATAGTCCATAGGGGGCGATCACGACGCAACAGGACGAGAAGCCGAGCGTGAACCTTCCGAACCTGCTGACCCTGATCCGTATCTTCTGCAGTCCGGTGTTCGTGGGACTGGTGCTCTACGGACATTACTCGTGGGCCCTAGCCGTTTTTCTCCTGGCCGGGCTCACGGACGCGCTGGACGGCATGATCGCCCGCGTGCTGGATCAGCAGACCACGTTGGGCCAGTATCTCGACCCGCTGGCCGACAAACTCCTGCTGGTGACGGCGTTCGTGGTCCTGTCGTTCGAGGGGGAGGTTCCGGTCTGGGTGACGCTGGTGGTGGTCAGCCGGGACGTCATCATCAGCGTGGGATCGCTTGTGATTCACCTGCTCCGCGAACGGGTGGACATCACCCCGACCTGGATGGGGAAGGCCACCACGGTGATCCAACTGGTCTACATCATCGCGGTATTGGTCGGCACGACCGCAGCGGTGCCGAAGTGGCTCCTGTGGTCGGCCCTCGCGGCGATGGTGGGACTGACCGTGGCGTC
This sequence comes from uncultured Nitrospirota bacterium, assembly GCA_964570625.1. Taxonomy (GTDB): domain Bacteria; phylum Nitrospirota; class Nitrospiria; order 2-01-FULL-66-17; family 2-01-FULL-66-17; genus JBFLXB01. The sequence goes on from CAZMYW010000014.1 coordinate 35,676, forward strand.
GGGGCTGCACTACGTGTTTCGTGGCGTGAAGATCTTGAGTCTCCAACCCGGACAGCCCGCGTGAGCACACCGTCGGAGCAGGGGATATCGGGTCACACGCGGGTGGTCGCGCTCCTGGGGTTTCCGGTCGCGCACAGCCGGTCTCCCGCCATGCACAACGCGGCGTTTGAGGCGCTTCGATTGGCGTACCGGTATGTGCCGTTCGCGGTGCCTCCGGCCAGGCTGAAGGACGCGGTCAAGGGGTTGCGCGCGCTCGGAGTCATCGGCGCCAATCTCACGGTTCCGCACAAAGAACGGGTGATTCCCTGGTTGGACGAGTTGTCCCCGGAGGCGCGCCTGATCGGTGCGGTGAATACGGTTGTGCGCCGCGGCGAACGGTTGATCGGGTACAACACGGATGCCGGGGGATTTTTGCGCGCATTCCGAGAAGACACCGGGGTCACGGCGCGCGGCGGAAATTTTCTGGTGTTGGGGGCGGGCGGAGCGGCCCGAGCCGTGGTCGTGGCCCTGGCCCTGGCCGGCGCGCGGAGCATCGCGGTGGTAAACCGGTCGGCGGGTCGGGCGCAGGGATTGATCCGCCGGGTGCGGTCCGCGTTCCCCGACGTGCAGTGGTCGGCACCCTCCGCTGGATCACTGCCGGCGGCCCGCGGGGTTCGCGCGGTCATCCAGTGTACGTCGGTAGGCATGCGTCCGGGCGATCCGTCACCCCTGCCGCGGGAATGGCTGGAGCCGCGTTTGGTCGTGTACGACCTGATCTACCACGCGCCCACAGCTTTGCTGCGCGACGCCAAGCGGGTCGGCGCTCGGCACGCCGGGGGACTCGGTATGTTGCTGCATCAGGGCGCGATGGCGTTTGCGTTGTGGACGGGGCGGCGGGCGCCGATCGACGTCATGCGCCGCGCTCTCGAAAAGGGATGAGCCTGTCTATGAGGGGTCATCTGCGGCGTTGCCGCTGCGCATCCGCTGCTCACGTACGACCCAGTACGCTGCGCTGCGGTGCTCGCTTCGCCGGCGACCCACCTCTGAAAACTCAAACGCCGGAAGTCCCCGAAGGGGGCATCTGACACCCTCCTGAACAGGCTCGCCTTTCGGCGTACTTCAACACCTTTAGAGCACTGCTGAGCTTCCGAGGGGTGACAAATTTTTGACAAAGCAGGAACCCTCGACTAGACTCTCGACCGTTTCGCGAGCCCAATCGAACAATGCCAGCCACTCCGCCTGCTCCACCGCGTTCCACCGTTGCCAGCGAAAAGTTGGGCCGTCTCTTGGTGGCCGCCCAACTGATCTCAGAGGATCAACTCCAGCGCGCGATCATCGCGCAGAAGAAGACTGGGGGCCGCCTGGGCAGTATTCTGGTCCGGATGGGTTTCCTCGACGAGGCCAAGCTGCTCGCGTTCCTCAGCCAGCAATTCGGCATCCCGGCGGTTGATCTCTCCACCTTCAAGGTCGACCAGGCGTTGCTCAAACTCTTCCCCGCCGACGCCATCAAGAAATACAAGGTGCTTCCCGTGAAGCGCACGGGCGCGGTGGTCACGCTGGCCATGGCCGACCCCAGCGACGTGTTTGCGCTCGACGATATCAAGTTTCTCACCGGCTACACCATCGAAGCGGCGGTGGCGAGCGAGTCCGCTATCGTGACCGCGATTCAGACCGCCTACGGCCTGGCACAAGGCGCCAAGCAGGAGCGGGCGACGATGCTCAACGCGAAGGACTACACGGTTGACGACATCGGCGAGAGCACGTTCGCGGAGACCGAAGAAGGGCCGACCGTCGACGTGGAGGATTTCGACAACATCGTCGGCGACGCGCTCGACAACGTGGACGTGGCCGAGGAGCAACAGGACACCGGCACCGACAACGACATCGAGGCGCCGATCATCAAGCTGGTTAACGGCCTGCTCATCAACGCGATCAAAGTGGGAGCCAGCGACATCCACATGGAGCCGTTCGAAACCTCGTTCCGCGTGCGCTTCCGCGTGGACGGCTCGCTGAAAACCGTGATGAACCTGCCGCTCAAGATCCGCAACGCCGTGACTTCCCGCATCAAAATCATGTCCAAGCTCGACATCGCCGAGCGGCGTCTTCCGCAGGACGGCCGTATCAAACTGAAGCTGGGCAAGAAGCGCGACGTGGACTTCCGCGTCTCGGTGCTCCCGTGTCTTTTCGGTGAGAAGGTCGTGCTCCGTATTCTGGACAAGAGCAACCTGTCGCTCGACCTGGCCAAGTTGGGATTCGAGGCCGGGGCGATGGACGATTTCATGAAAGCGATCAACTCGCCCTACGGCATGGTGCTGGTCACCGGGCCGACCGGAAGCGGGAAGTCCACCACGCTGTACTCCGCGCTGTCGCAGATCAACCAGCCCGACATCAACATCATGACGGCCGAGGATCCGGTCGAATACAACCTGATGGGCATCAACCAGGTCCAGATGAAGGAGGACATCGGCCTCAACTTCGCGGCGGCGCTGCGTTCGTTCTTGCGCCAGGACCCGGACGTGGTGATGGTCGGTGAGATCCGCGATTACGCGACCGCCGAGATCGCGGTGAAAGCGGCGCTCACCGGGCACTTGGTGTTGTCGACGCTGCACACCAACGACGCCCCGGGGACCATCAACCGGTTGCTCAACATGGGGATCGAGCCGTTCATGGTGGCGTCGTCGGTGGTTCTCATCCTGGCCCAGCGACTGGCCCGTCGGATCTGCGCGCAGTGCAAGGAGGAGGTGAAGCTCCCGGAGCAGACGCTGATCAGCGCGGGTTTCGCGCCGTCGGAAATCGCGTCCATCAAGACCATGCACGGCAAGGGATGCACGACGTGCAGCGACACGGGGTACAAAGGCCGCGTCGCGTTGTACGAGGTGATGCCGGTGGGAGACGCGCTCCGCGAGTTGATCCTGCAGGGCGGGTCCGCGGACGAAATCAAGCGCAAAGCAGTCGAGACCGGGATGAAGACGCTGCGGATGGCGGGTTTGCAGAAGGTTCGAGAGGGAATGACTACGGTCGAAGAAGTGGTCGGCTCGACGTTCGCCGACTAGCCGCGTCGTTCAGAGAGTACAGGGAGGTTCGCCACCGATGTCGACGCTCTACCAGATGTTGCAGCAGATGCTCGAAAAAGGCGCGTCCGACCTCCACATTACCACCGGGTCGCCTCCACAAATGCGGTTGCACGGTCACCTCGCGCCCATGAACTATCCCTCGTTGGGGCCGGCCGAAACCAAACAACTCATCTACAGCGTGCTCACCGACGCGCAGAAACACCGATTCGAGGAGGAGAACGAGCTCGACCTGTCGTTCGGGCTGAAGGGGCTGAGCCGGTTCCGCGCGAACGTGTTTCTGCAGCGAGGCGCGGTCGGGGCCGCGATCCGGGTCATTCCGATCCAGACCAGAACGGTGGAAGAACTCGGGCTGCCGGCGGTCGTCTCCGAGCTGATCAAGCGCCCTCGCGGGCTGATCCTGGTCACCGGACCCACGGGCAGCGGCAAATCCACCACGCTGGCCGCGATGGTCGACAAGATCAACTCCGAACGGCACGATCACATCATGACGATCGAAGATCCAATCGAATTCATCCACCAGCATAAGAAATCGTTGCTCAATCAACGTGAAGTGGCGTCGGACACCAAGAGTTTCAAGACGGCGCTCAAATACATTCTCCGCCAAGACCCGGACGTGGTGTTGGTGGGGGAAATGCGCGACCTGGAGACGATCGAGGCGGCGTTGACCATCGCCGAAACCGGACACCTGACCTTGGCCACGCTGCACACCAACAGCTGCGTGCAAACCATCAACCGCGTGGTGGACGTGTTTCCGCCGCACCAGCAGCCTCAGGTCCGGGCGCAACTGTCGTTCGTGCTCGAAGGCGTGTTGTCCCAGCAGTTGATCCCTAAGGCGAACGGCCAGGGGCGCGTCATGGCGATGGAGATCATGGTGCCCAACGCCGCGATCCGCAACCTGATCCGGGAAGACAAGGTCCACCAGATTTACTCGACGATGCAGACGGGGCAGAACAAATTCGGGATGCAGACCATGAACCAGTCGTTGTTCGAGTTGTACGGCAAACGGCTGATCAGCCACGAGGAAGCGGTGAGCCGATCGAGCGTCCCTGACGAACTATTGTCCATGATGGATCGAGGCGGCATCAACCAAGCGCCGCGGCGGGTGGGGGCGGTCAAGTAGCCCCGAGCGGGCTGGAGGAGGCAAGACATCCATGGCGACGACATTTGTCTGGAGCGGGAAAACCCGCCAGGGCGAAATGCAAAAGGGCGAGCTGGTGGCCAAGACCCGCGACGAGGCGATCACCCAGCTCAGAAAGCAGAACATTCTGGCCACCTCGGTGCAGCCCAAGGCCACCGAGAAAAAGAGCCTACTGGCTATTTTCGGCGGGGGGGTCAGCGATAAAGACATCGTGATCTTCACCCGTCAGTTTTCGACGATGATCGATGCGGGCTTGCCGTTGGTGCAGTGCCTGGAAATTCTCTCGAACCAGACCGAAAACAAGACCCTCGCGAAAACGATCGGCCTCGTGCGGGCCGATGTTGAAGGCGGATCGACCTACGCCGACGCTCTCCGCAGGTTCCCCAAGGTGTTCGACGAGTTGTACGTGAACATGGTCGCCGCGGGCGAGGCGGGCGGCATTCTCGATACCATTTTGAGCCGGTTGGCCAAACATATCGAGAAGTCGATGAAGCTCAAAAAAGAAATCAAAGCCGCGATGGTCTACCCGGGGGTGATCGTCAGCGTCGCGGTGGTCGTGATCAGCGTGTTGATGGTGTGGGTGATCCCGATCTTCGCGAGCATGTTCACGGATTTCGGGGGCGTGTTGCCGTTGCCGACCCGGATCGTCATGACCGCAAGCAGCTTTATGAAGAGCAACATTATTTTCATCGTGATGGCCGCGGTCGGGGCGGGTTACGGAGTGAAGCGATATTACGGCACCCTGGGAGGGAAAAGGCTCATCGACCGGAACGCGCTGAGGGTGCCGGTGGTCGGCGACTTGATCCGCAAAGCCGCGGTGGCCAAGTTTACGCGGACGCTGGGGACGTTGATCTCCAGCGGCGTGCCGATTCTGGACGGCCTCACGATCGTGGCCAAAACCGCCGGTAACAAGACGGTCGAAGAGTCGCTCATCACGGCCCGACAGAGCATCAGCGAAGGCAAAACCGTGTCCGAGCCGCTCGCCCAGTCCAAGGTCTTTCCGCCAATGGTGGTCCAGATGATCGCAGTGGGCGAAACCACCGGGGCGTTGGACGCCATGCTTTCCAAGATCGCAGATTTCTACGACGACGAAGTGGACTCCGCGGTGGGCGCGCTCACGTCGTTGTTGGAGCCGATGTTGATGGTGTTCCTTGGTATCACGATCGGCTTTATCGTCATCGCCATGTACCTGCCGATCTTTCAGATGGGGGCCGTCGTGGGGTGACGGACGCGCGGCATGTGTTCGCCGCGCGGGATCGATCGGGACGACGATCGTGACCGCGGAAACGATCCGAACCAAACTCAAGTGGTTGATCGGCCTTCGGGTCGTCGTCGTCACGGTTTTCCTCGGGCTCTTCCTCGCGCTCAACACCGGGACATCGGGGCACAGCGCATCGGGTCTGTTCGCCGCGCTGATCGTAGGCACGTACGCGTTGACGATCGTCTACGCGCTCGCGCTCAAGTGGTTGAGTCCGAGGTGGGATTCGGTCTTCGTCGTCGTCCAGATCACGGGAGACCTGGCGTGTATCACCAGCGTGGTGGCGAGCACGGGCGGGATCGAAAGCCCGTTCACGTTTCTGTACCCCATCGCGATCATCACCGGGACCATGGTGCTCGGCCGCAACGGTGGCTTGGCGGCAACCATCGCCGCCGCGACGATATACGCCGCGGTGGCGTGGCCCTCGTTGGTCGACCCGGAGGGGACGACGTGGTGGACGCACCGTGGCGAACTGGCGTCGATGATGTTGCGCGTGCTCGCGTTTGTGGCGGTGTTCCTGCTGAGCAATCACCTCGTGGCGGAGGCCGCCGACGCGACCCTGCGCCTGGAGGAACAGGAGAGCGGGTTCCGGGCGCTGTCCGCGTTTCACGAGAATATCGTGCAGAGCATGAGCAGCGGCCTGTTCACGGCGGATCTCGACGGACGGATGACGTCGTTCAACCCCGCGGGATACGCGATTCTGGCGCTCGATCCCACCGACGTGCTCGGGCGCCGGTGCTGGGATCTGTTCGGGTGGGAAGAAGGTCCCGCGTTTTATACGCGTTTGGCGCAGCGCGGAGTTCCGTATCGATTCGAACGAGAGACGCTGCGGCGCGATCGGCGGCGCGTGTTGTTGGGCATGACGTTGTCGTGGCTGAAAGACTCCAACGGCGCGCCGGTGGGCATGGTGGGGATCTTCCAGGATCTCACCGAGATCAAAGCGTTGGAGGATCGAGTTCACCAGCGCGAGCGGCTGGCCAGCGTGGGGGAGTTGGCCGCGGGGCTCGCCCATGAAATCCGGAATCCGCTGGCCGCGATCAGCGGCGCCATGGAAGTGCTGCAACAGGACCTTTCGCTTCACGGCGAGCATCAGACCTTGATGGGCATTGCGATGCGGGAGACCGAGCGCCTCAACGGGCTCATCGGGCAGTTCTTGCTGTACGCGCGGCCGTCCTCGCCCCATAAACGATCGTGTGACCTGGTGCCGCTGGTGAAGGAGACGTTGGCGCTGCTCCGCACGCACCCTGAACACCGATCCGATATCGAGATCGTCGAGCGGTATTCGGACGCGTTGTCGGGCGTCGAGGTCGACGCCAACCAGATTCGTCAGGTGGTGTGGAACCTGGTGCTGAACGCCCTGCAGGCGATGCCCGAGGGGGGACGCCTGGAGGTGCAACTGCGGCCCGTGGACGCCGCCAACGGGTCGGCGGTGGAACTGGCCATCGGCGACACGGGGTGCGGCATCCGCTGCGACGATATCCCTCGGATGTTTCTGCCGTTTTTTACGACCAAGCCGGGCGGCTCGGGACTCGGACTGGCCATCGTGCATCGGATCGTGGAAGAACATCGCGGGCACGTGGATGTGCACAGCGAGTGGGCCCGAGGGACCCAGATCACGGTGACCATCCCGATCGGGACGGCGCAGGGGACCACCCGCGCGGGCCTCGGACCAACGCGCGGGGACGCGCCGCGCCCGGCACGAGCGGCGTGAGTCCGAGTCGAACGGCGTGAATCACATGAAAGGGAGATACCGGTGTTTCGGGTACTGATTGTCGACGACGAAAAGAGCATGCGGGAGTTTCTGTCGATCGTGCTCAACAAGGAAGGGTACAACGTCGCGGTGGCCTCGCACGGGCCCGAGGCGCTGTCGCTGATCGATAAAGAAATCTACGACCTGGTCATCTCCGACATCAAGATGCCGGGGTTATCCGGTCTCGACCTGCTCAAGGCCGTCAAAGCCGTGTCGCCTTCGACCATCGTGTTGATGATGACGGCGTTCGCCTCCACCGAGACCGCGGTCGAAGCCATGCGCGAGGGCGCGTACGACTACTTGACCAAGCCGTTCAAGATCGACGAGGTAAAGGTGCTCGTCAAAAACGCGCTGGAGCGCAAGCAGCTCCAGGACGAGAACACCCGGCTCAAGCAGGTCGTGCACGATCGCGCGTCGTTCGAGCAGATCGTGGGGCGCAGCGAGAAGCTGAGCAAGGTGCTGGATCTTGTTCGGAAGGTGGCCGATGCCAACAGCAACGTGCTCATCTTCGGCGAAAGCGGAACGGGTAAGGAACTGGTGGCGCGGGCGATCCACTACAACAGTCGACGGCGGGAGCGGCCGTTCGTGACGGTCAATTGCAGCGCGTTGCCCGAACCCTTGCTCGAGAGCGAGCTGTTCGGACACATGAAGGGCGCGTTTACCGGCGCGATCAGCAACAAGGAAGGGCTGTTCGAAGTCGCCAACGACGGCACGATCTTCCTGGATGAAATCGGCGAAACTCCTCTCGGCATCCAGGTCAAGCTCCTGCGCGTGTTGCAGGAAAAGGAGTTCCGCCGGGTGGGCGGCACTCGGGACATAAAAATCGACGTCCGCATCGTGGCCGCCACCAATCGAGATCTGGAGAAATTGATCGCCGAGGGCCGGTTTCGCGAAGATCTCTTCTATCGACTGGACGTGATCCCGATTCATTTGCCGCCGCTGCGCGAGCGGCCCGAGGACATTCCCTTGCTGGTCGAATCCTTTCTCCAGAAATTCACCCAGGAGATGGGCAAGACCATCGCGCGGCTCGAGTCGGAGGCGGTGGACCTGCTCTGCAAGCAGGAGTGGCGAGGGAACGTCCGCGAGCTCGAAAACGTGATGGAGCGCCTCGTGGCGCTGGCCGGCAGCGGGGCGATCGGACCGGAGCAGGTGCGCGAGTGCCTGCCGCGTTCCGGGGACGACCAGGTGAGTGTGGCGCTGCCGCCCGACGGAGTGGATCTCGAAGGCACGATCGCGGCGATCGAACGAGACTTCCTGCTCAAAGCGCTCCAGCGGACGCACGGGGTCAAGAAGGAAGCCGCCAACCTCCTCGGGTTGGACTTCCGGTCTTTCCGCTACCGCCTGAGTAAATACGGCATCAAGTAAAGCCCCCCGCCCGCGAGGCCGTATCGTTACGGCTGTTTCTGTTCTTGGCGCTCCATCTCCTGGTGCGTGTCGTTGGCCCGGGTTCGGGTCTTGTCGTGATCGTGCTGATACTCGCGCGAGGAGGAACAGGCGGTCAGGATCGTCACGGCGGCGAACAGCGTGACCAACAACCAGGCGACGTGTCTCATGGTCCAGGCTCCCGGGGTGAGGGTGATGAGTCAAGATCAGCGTCCACGCCGAACAGGAACGCGGCGAGCGTGCGGCCCGCGTCTTCGGAGATCGCGTCCTGCGCCGCGCGCAGGGCGCGTGCGTGCGCTACTTGCTCCGTCACGTGCCCTTCGCGGCCGCTGCGGCGGACGGATCCGATGATTTGTTGGGTCGACCGGTCCTGCAGGTCGAACCGCGCGGTCCAGCGCACGAACGGCCCTTGAGGCATGCGCTCCACGGGCTCGAAGCTCGCCGCGCCCCGGATGACGATGTCCGCGGGGGCGTTGTCCGCGCCGCTGACCGGCAAGCCGTACCGGTTGAGGCCCTGCGTGAGCGCGCTCCGGATGGCGGCGGGTTCGTCGCCCGTGACCACGAGCGCGATGCGCACGTGTTGTTCGATGTCGCGCTGCAGATCGAGGCGCACGGTCTTGAGGCGGGTGAGCGGGTCGGCCCCGCGCCCGGACGGGTCCACGATCTGGAGGTCGGTGTGGTACGCGTCGCGAAGCAACAAGAGCCTGACCGCGAGGTGCAGGGAACGGATCCGGGCGAGCGTGTCGTCGGTGCGTCGGGCCAGCAGCCCGTCGATCTCCCGGTCGAGACCCGCAATGCGCTCGCGCAATGTGGCCGCGGCCCGTTGCCGGTCCATGGCGGCCAACGCGTAGTGGACCTTGGTGTGCGGGTCCTGATAGCGCTCGGCAATGATGACCTGTTCCAGCACCTTGTCGGTGGACACCCGGGTGACCTGGTCGATGGAGATGTCGCGCTGGGTCGCGGCGCCGCCCTCGCGATCGGCCTGCAGGTAGCGCTCCCACTCCGTGGTGCGCTGGGCGATCTCCGCGGAGAACACCCGGGACACGGCGGCGTAGGCCCGGTCCTCTGCGGCCTCCGGGGTGTCGGCGCGGCCCACGCCGGTCAGGTAGGCAACCTCGGGGTAACGCGTACCGAGCCCCGCCACCCAGTCCGGCGCGCGGGTGGCCAGGGAACCGGTGCCGGCGCATGCGAACAGAACGCCCACCAGGCTCAGCGCGGGCCCGAACGCCAGGATGGGGCGTCGTCTCGCCACGTCAGCGCGCCGTGACCGTTCCGACGAGGCGTTCGGTAATCACCACCTTGCGTCCGGCCTGCAGGATGACTTCGAGGGGTGGGGTCGATCGGGGCGCGGTCGCTCCGGAGGGAATCACCTCCACGGTATACCGGCCCGGGGGCACTGCCACCCGCGCCATGCGGATCGCGCCCGGCAAGGTCCGCCAACTGCGCGTGTCGGCCTGTTCAGTCGCCAGGCTGTAGATGTTGCCCAGCAACCCGACGAGCGCGCCGCTGTCTTTTCCCTGCGACTTCTTGGTTTCGTGCTCCGCGGCCCTGGTGAGGGCATATTTGGCGGTGGCGCGCGCGATGGTCTTGGCTGAGATGCGGCCGATCCGATCGGCCAGGTCCTTCTGGGCGATGGCCGTGATATCTTCCGCGAGAAACGTCGGAGACGAAACCGCGGCGCCGGTCTCGCCTACCAGCCGCACCTCGGCGCCGCTGAGCCCGGTCGGTCGGGGCACGAACTTCGGGAACGCGACGCGAAGGACGTAGATCCCGCCCGAGCCGTCGGGGATGGGCGCGTCAGCGAATTCATTCACTTTGACCGGCGCGAGGCCGTCGTAGCTAATTACGATCAACTCGGCCTGGGTCCGAAACTCGCGTTGAGGGGTCCAGGCGGCTGAGGGGAAGAGTTCACGGTAGTGCGCGTGTTCCTCTCTCAGGCCCAGCGCCTCGGTCACCCGCAACAAGTCGGCCGGGAGCGTCGGCGGGATGGGGGTGCCGTACTGCTCCTGATACGTGCGATACGTGTCGTAGGCCTTGCGATAGGCGATGAACGCGTCGTTGAGTTCGCCCCGCCCTTCGTAGAGGATGCCCGACAAGTACCGGGCGAACGCGTCCTCCCTGTACACATTTTTCCGCGCGTAGCGGTTGTTGATCACGTTGAGTTTATGGTCGACTTTACGCGCTTCCACCAGTGCGTCGTCCCACTGGTTCAGGAGCGCGTAGTTGACCGCGGCCACCACGTTGATCAGGACGGTCTCGAAGTCCTCGCCCTCGTACGGCAGCGTCAGGTCGTTGCTGAGCAGCGCGCGAGTTTCAGCGGTGACGCTTTTGGTGAACAAGTCGTCGATGAGCTGTTCCGCCTGAGCGAGAAACCGGTTGCTCTCTTCGTAGTGTCCGGCGTAGTGCAGCGTCATGGCGCGGTCCAGCGCGTACAGCACCAGGTTCTTGCGACCGTATTGCGGGGCGTGTTCCTCGACCAGGTGGTCGGCATCGGCGAAGCGGGCCTGCGCCAGTCGGGTCTCGACCGCCACATAGTGCTGCGTGGCGGGGGCGCAGGCCGCGAGGAGTGCGATGGTGACCAGGGACCATGCGGCCCGCAAGCCGCGGCCGGTCGTCGAGGGCGGTTGCACGGGACGCGGATGTGGGAGCGCGTCAGAACCCGAGCCGGCGCCGCTCGACCAGCTTCTTGATCTTCTTGTCGCCGAACCAGACCTTGACGTTGGTTTCCAGGTCGATCATCTCCAGCGTGACCTGGTAGTAGACCACTTTTTCCCGGCCTTCTTCGTCTTCGATGCTGTTGATTTCACCCTTGAGCATGTAGTCCGCGCCGATTTCCTTGCCCAGACCCTTGGCGGTCTCTTCGCTGGCATGGGTCTGCTGCTCGGTGCGTTCCTCCCGGAGTTCCTCGCGTTCGCCTTTCGACGCGACGAACTGCACGCGGCCGGAGTTGGTCAACTCCCGCTCCAGGTCTTTGGTGAAGGTCTGGACGCTGATATGCTCGTGGCTCCGATTAACGACGGTGCCCACGATTACGGTCGGGTCCTTGCGGTGCGCCTTGACGTGTTTGTCCACCCACGGGCGCGCCAGCGCTTCCGAGACCATGGTCTCGGCGACCATGCGCGAATCCGTGTCGTTCCATTGGCCACTCAGGTCGATGGTCTCGCCCACGTCCACTCGGGACACCTTCTTGTTCGCGCAGCCGACCGCCCCCACGCTGGTGACCAAGGCCAGTGCCACCACTACTACCACGCTGTGTCTCATTGCGTCCTCCTGTTCCTGTTCGCGGACCTCGTGTCCTGCTAGCGGCGCCGGTCTTCCTCGGTCGCGAGGTCGTCGAACGCGCGCTCCGCGTTGTCTTTGACGTAGGCTTTGACGTTGGCGTTGAGTTCCTGCATCTTCTTGACTTGGCCCTCGAACGCTTTGAGGTCCAGCCGCGCCAGAGAGTAGATCGTGGCGTTGTTGGGGTCCTCCCAGCGGTCCACGATCAACACCCCGGAGAGGGTGACCGCGGAGAAGGTCTTGATGGTCTGTTCGATGTGTTGCTCTTCGCTGGTGGGCGTGTCGGCCGTGATCGCCGCGCCGCCGGTGGTGGAAGCAGCGTAGTCTTTCATCAACGACGCCGAATACGTCTGAAACACTTTGGCGACCTCGGCCCGCGCCCGGTTTTCCGCGGCCGTGACCGCGAGAGGCTTGTTGTTCATTCCGGTGACCGCCCCCACGCCGTAGAACACGTTCTCGCCCGCGTCCTTGAACGCGCCACTGCCCTTGATCACCCAGGCCGGCGCTTCCTTGGGCATGAGCACTTGTTTGCCCCCGCAGCCCGCCAAGGCCGCAACCGCCACGACGATCAGCACCTTGCTCATGAAGTTCGTGTTCGCCATGTCTCGACTCCTTTGGGATACACAATCCGACCCGACCCGCGGTCCCTGGATCAACGACGAGGAACGATAACATAGACCTGAGGATGAGTCACTAGCTGGGCGACCTTGAGCAAGACAGGAACCTTCTCCTATACTAGGCCGGTTCGTGAACCGGACACCCTACGCAAGGAGGCTTACATGCCAGATCCCAAAATCATCGCCGTGGTCGGCGCGACCGGGGCGCAGGGCGGCGGCCTGGTCCGCGCCATCATGGCCGACAAGGCCGGCGGTTTTACCGCGCGTGCCCTCACCCGGGACGTGAACTCGGATAAGGCCAAAGCTCTGGCCAAGCTGGGCGCGCAGGTGGTGGCGGCGGACGTGGACGACGCGGCCAGTCTCCAGCGCGCGTTTGCCGGCGCGTACGGCGCGTTCTGCGTCACGTTTTTTTGGGCGCACATGTCGCCGGAGAGGGAACTGGTCGAAGCCACGGCCATGGCCAAAGCCACCAAGCAGGCCGGGGTCCAACACGCGATCTGGTCCACGCTCGAAGACACGCGCAAGTGGGTGCCGCTGAGCGACTCCCGCATGCCCACGCTGATGGGCAAATACAAAGTGCCGCACTTCGACGCCAAAGGTGAAGCCGACCAGGTCTTTTTCACGCAAGGCGCGCCCACCACCTGCTTGTTGACCTCGTTTTACTGGGACAACTTCATCCACTTCGGCATGGGCCCCAAAAAAGGCCCGGACGGCAAGCTGGCCATCACTATGCCCATGGGCGACAAGAAACTGCCGGGCATCGCGGCCGATGACATCGGTCCGTGCGCGTTGGGCATTTTAAAGAAAGGCCTCGAATACGCGGGCAAAACCGTGGGCATTGCAGGCGAGCACCTCACCGGCGCGGACATGGCCGCGGCTTTTACCAAAGCTTTGGGCCAGCCGGTTTCTTACAACGCGGTGACGCCCGAGGTGTATCGCGGCTTCGGGTTTCCGGGGGCCGATGATCTGGGCAACATGTTCCAGTTCAAACAGGAGTTCAACGACGTGTTCTGTGGCGCCCGCGATCCCAACGTCGCGCGCCGTCTGCATCCCGGGCTGCAAACCTTTGCGCAATGGCTGGGGGCGAACAAGAGCCGCATTCCGCTCGACTAACCCGCGGGCGGTGCCGTTCTAGGGAATCACCTGGTCCTGCTTGAGCGCGTCCAAGATTCGGGTGACGTAGGCCTCGATGGCGTCCTGCGTGGCATTGGACATCTTGGTCTTGCTGACCGCGGACCAGATAAGTTGTTCGGAGTTCACGTCGTACAGCTTCACTTCTGCGATCGCATAGTCGGACTCGACCGCGGTGGGGTACCCGAGATCGTAGTACGCGGACCACGTCCCGTGGTAATCCGGATTGTAGTGGCCGGGCTCCTGCACGTAGTGCAGCGAGGATTCCTTGTCGACGAGTTTTCCGAAGAGCAGGGTGTCGGCTCCGGTTTCCTTGATCCGAGCGGCCACGACGGCTTTCTCCGGGAGTTTCGGCTCCGGCAGAATGGTATAGCCGGCCACGGCGTCGAGCCCTCGCGTCTTCATCTGCCGTACGAACGTCTCGTCGAGGCGTTGGCGGTTTTTCGGATCCCAGACCATGCTCACGACCACGATTTTCTTGGGACTCTGGTGATAGTCGGGGTTCTTCCAAACCGAACTGAGTTTGGTCCCGGCGCACGACGTCGCCAGGAACACGACCGCGGCCAACAGTGCAACACGTTTCATGTGGGCTCCTCCAAGCCGAAATCATGCGGCGCACGCCCGATCCGTGTCAAGCGTTTCGGCGTTCCCGTTGACTCCTCCGTACCAGCCACGGTGATGGCATGGCTCTAAACGCCACGATTTATAAAGCCGCGCTGCAGATCACCGACACGGACCGCCACTACTACCAGGAGCACGCGCTCACCATCGCGCGCCACCCCTCTGAAACCGATGAGCGGATGATGGTGCGCGTGCTGGCGTTTGTCCGGCACGCGCACGAGGCCTTGTCGTTCGGCAGAGGCCTGAGTACCGAGGACGAACCTGATCTCTGGCAAAAAGATTTGACCGGTGCCATCGAGCTGTGGATCGACGTGGGCCAACCCGATGACAAGAGTGTTCGCAAGGCCTGCGGCCGTGCCCAACAGGTCGTCGTCTACACCTACGGCGGCCAGAGCGCCGACCGGTGGTGGGAGCAGAACCGCGCCACGCTCGAACGCGCCAAGAACCTGACCATCCTGAACCTCCCGGTGGACGCCAGCCGCGCCCTGGCCAAACTCGCCCGGCGGGACATGCAGTTACACTGCACCATTCAAGATGGACAGGTCTGGATAGGGGATCGGGATGAGACGGTGCAGGTTGCGCTGGCAACGATGAAAAATGCTCAGCCTCCTGTGCGCTGACCATGTCAGGCGATGCCGCGCTGCGAGGAAACTTCCTTGACCCGTGAACCCGCAACGGGCTAAGCTCCGGCGCTACCTTTCCATAGCTGACCCATCCCCTTGATTCTTACCTGGAGGCGGCGATGAACACCAGAAATCTGTTGCTCCTCGTCCTCGTCGTCGGCCTGGGTCTTCCCGCAGCGGCCGCGGCACAGACGCGACATCAGCGCGACAACTGGTACATCGGGTTCGGCCTCGGCGGGTCGCCGTCCGCGCAATGGAAAGTCAACGGCCAGACCGTCAGCTTCGACGATTGGCTCGATGGTCTCGACAAGGATCCGAGGGTTTCCCTGAATTTCAAAATCGGCGGCACCATCTCTCCCGAGACCCTCTTGGGATTCGACCTGACGGCCGTGGGCCAAGGCGGCGTCACCAGCGGAGGCGAAGCTCATGCCCAGATCAATAACTACTTCCTGATGTTGACCCATTTCCCGTCTCAAGAAGGCCTCTTCATCCGGATGGGAGGCGGGTACTCGAACCTCTCGCTCACGATCGACACCAATTTCGGCGATTTCGACGAACGCTTGAACGGAGTCGGGGCCTTGGCCGGGATCGGCTACGCCTTCTGGCTTGGGAAGAGCTTCAACCTCACGCTGAATCTGGACTACTCCCAACAGTGGTATTCCAACGACACTCCCAGCGAGCCCGACACCTCTCAATTCACAATCCTCTAAATGGGGTTTGACTGGTATTGATGTCGCGCGCGACAAGCCCCTACAATACCGCGGTCACCCGATGAATCCGCTCCCGATCGCTCAGGTCCATCCGCAAACGCTCAAAGAGCGGCTCGATGCCGGCGAGGCGCTGGTCATCGTGGACGTGCGCGAGACGTGGGAGTACTCGCTCGCGCACATCCCGGGGTCCATCAACTTTCCGTTGGGGGAATTGGCCGACTGCGTGATGGAGCTCGATGCCGAGGACGAGATTATTGTCTGCTGCCACCATGGGGCGCGCAGCTACGAAGGCGCGCAGATTCTGATCGAATCGGGCTTTCCGCGCGTAGCCAACCTGATCGGCGGCATCGACCTCTGGTCGTGCGTAGTGGACCCGTCCATTCCGCGCTACCGCGAGGGCGGGTAAGGCGCGCTGGATCTTGATGTTGCAAACTGCAACATCAAGATAACCCCGCAGAGAAGCCACCCACGGAGGACCGGTATGGGGTATCGACGAGCGGCTGTTTCCACCGAGGACATTGAGAAGAAAATCCTCATTGTGCGGGGTCAAAAGGTCATGCTGGATACTGACCTGGCAGCACTGTACGGAGTGCCAACCAAGCGGCTCAATGAACAGGTCAAGCGCAACCGCCGTCGCTTTCCTCGAGACTTCATGTTGCAGCTGACGTCACGGGAGAAAACCGAGGTGGTCGCAAATTGCGACCACCTCCAGAAGCTGAAGTTTTCTCGCACGCGGCCCCATGTGTTCAGTGAGTACGGCGCGATCATGGTTGCCAGCATCCTAAATACCAAGCGGGCGATTGAAGTCAGCGTGGCCGTGGTGCGAGCGTTCGTGAAGCTCCGTGAGACGGTGGCCGCGCATAAAGAATTGGTATGGAAGCTGGCGGAGTTGGAGCAGCGGGTGACCGGCCACGACGAGCACATCCAAAGCCTGTTCGAAGCGATCCGCCGACTCATGACTCCGCCCAAGACCGAACGTGGACGGATCGGATTTCAGGTCCGAGAGCGCCGCGCTCGATACGGGCGGTACGCGGTAACGGACTGAGAAGAGCGACATGTTAGTTAATTACTGAAGAACGTCCCTTATGGGTTGGGGCCGATCAACTTCACGAGCCACCCGGATATCGGATCTATTTCGGCCAAGAAGGGAACACGTTGATCATCCTGCTTGGTGGTGGAACGAAAAAGACGCAAGCGCGCGACATCGAACTCGCTCATACGCGATGGGCTGCGTACAAGTCGCGTCGATAGCCAAGGGAATCGGGGAGGGTACGATGCCGGTCACACGAACATTTCGAATCACCATTATGGAACGGGCCACCCGCGACGCGCGGTTTCGCCAACACCTGTTGACCGAGGCGATCAATCAGTTGCTGACCGGCGATCTGGCCGCGGGAAAATCCATGCTGCGAGATTACATCAACGCCACGATTTCCTTTGATCAATTGGCGCGCAAGCTCAAGAAATCCAGCAAGAGCCTGCACCGGATGCTCGGCCCGCAAGGCAACCCGACCGCGGAAAATCTCTTCGGAATGATCAAAGTGCTCCAGGCGCATGAACGCGTACATCTCCACGTGAAGTCCCAGCGATCCGCTGCATAATAGCAGTCGGTTTGAAATCCTTAGGAGGAACGGCCATGCAGACATTGAATACAGAGCGAGTGCAATCACTGGCGCGCGACTTGCGCAAGACGCCTCCTCGCAGTCCGCGGGAAACACTGGGCGGGTTCGTCATCGCGGCGCGGATGGTAGACAAGGCCCGCGCCGACCTGCTGGGCATTCAGGGCGAATACAACTTTTACCCCTGCGGTCTGGGGGCGTATTTCTGGAAGTACACGGGTCTGGATCACGCGAAGTTCAAGGACTTCGCCTCCACGGGCGCGAGCGACGCCGAGATGGACGAATGGATTCGCCAGAACACCGTGGTGAAGGACAAGCTGGCTGTCATTCGCTGGAACAACGAGATGGTTGGGCTGCGCCTCTGCGATCTGACCGATGGCACGCAGGAGTATTTCTCCACCTACATCCCTCAGTTCTGCAAGCCTCCCAGTAAGGTGAAGTTCTTCTTCGATGTGTACGATGTCGAGGAGGGGGTCTTGTAGGCCCGGCAGGGCGAGGGCGATGTTACTGAGCTCCCAGCGAGGCTAAGCTGCAACCTCCGCCGTGACATCTGAAGATTTTTCAAAGTCCTTCGAGTTGACTTCGATTATCATTTACGATAACTTAGTCGCGCGGGCGATCGGATGAAGCCGGCGCGGCCGTTTCGGGTTCGCGAGTACCTCACGGCTCGCGGCGCGAGCCCTTTTCGGGAGTGGCTCGACGAGTTGGACGTGACGATGAGGGCGCGGGTTCAGGCGCGGGTGTTGCGCTTCGAATCGGGGAACCTGGGCGACTACAAATCGGTGGGCGGGGGTGTCCTTGAAAGCCGGCTCGACATTGGGCCGGGCTACCGCGTCTATTTCGGGATCGACCAGGGCGACCTCGTCTTGTTGCTGCTTGGCGGCACGAAGCGAACGCAACAGCGGGACATTCGTGAGGCCCGCGAATACTGGGTGGACTATCTGAGAGGAACATGACCATGGCGGGGCGGACTCGGGACTGGAACAAGGGACTCGCGGATGACTTTAAGGATGCGGCGTTCGTGCGGGCATTCATCAATGCGGCCCTGGACGAGGGCATTCCGATTCAACAGGTCCTGCGCAAACTCGTGGACGGGGTCGGGCTCAAGGAAACGTCCAAGAAGACCAAAATCCCGAGCCCCAACCTCCTACGCGCCCTGAATCCTAAGCACAATCCCACCCTCGACACGCTCAATCGAATTCGCCGGCCGTTCGGCCTGAAGCTGTCCGTGACCATGATTCAGAAGAAGCCGAGCCGATCCGCCGCGTGAGTGGTCGACCGCGGGCCAAGACCCAGGACGACATTATGCGCCTGCCGGCAGCGAATCATGAGGCGGGCTGGGGGGAAAAAGTTGAGGCGGGGAGTTCGTCAACTTGAAATCACAAATTGTGACTTCAAGGACCGAGGATCCTCGTCGCGGGGGCTCAATGCTGGTGCCTCGGTTTGAGGTCACAAATTGTGACCTCAAACGCGGACGACGGGACCGACCCCCGATCCGTCCTAATCCGGCCCGATTCCGTGACCCCTGAGCCCGCAACGGGCTAAGCTGGGCCCTACCTTTTCATAGAGGGCCTGGCGCTTTCCTGAGAGCCTTTCCACCGAGAGCTCCTGCAAGTTCTTGATTCGCGGCGAGCTGTTCCAGAAGAGGCGAATGGGGAGACGGTCGGTTTGAGCGATGTGTCACTGTAAGACCTAACTCCGCCCTCTGTCTTCTCAACGGCTATGAGAATGGGCACCAAAGATGTCTAACCCATTTTTCGAACGCCCCATCCTTAATTCCCCCTATGAGTGCCCGCAAAGGCATTGGGAGTTGGATGACCAAGGGCAGCCAACACAGAAAATAATTGAAAACCGCCGCCACGCTGAATTCATCACGCCGATTCCAAAGCCAAGAAAACGCAAAGGCTCGGCGGTGCAGTCACAGATCATTTTTGACGAAGGCAAAGGGCTTTCTAGTGAGAAACAACAGTATGACCCCACGTCGATCATCAATCAGCTACGCCAAGAAGTGGATCAATGGCGGAAACTGCCGAATCCGAATCAGTGGCACGTCACTCCTGAAACGTCGCGCCTGCTTCAGCATTGGCGGCATCACAAATTTAACAGCCTCCGCCCCTTTTTCTGCCAAGTCGAAGCAGTAGAAACAGCCATTTGGCTGACCGAGGTAGCGCCCCAAGTCGGCAAGACGGGTAAGGCTCTCATTGAACACTTAGCGAATGCTAATCACGACGCCAACCCGGAACTCATGCGCGTAGCCCTGAAGCTCGCCACCGGGGCAGGTAAGACCACCGTCATGGCCATGCTGATCGCCTGGCAAACCATTAATGCGGTGCGCCGGTCTCAGAGCCAGAAGTTCACACGGGGCTTTCTTGTCGTTGCACCCGGCCTGACTATCAAGGACCGCCTGCGCGTTCTCCAACCGAATGACCCAGACAGCTACTACGCCAGCCGCGAACTAGTGCCGGCCGATTTGTTGGACGACGTGAACCGGGCCAAGATCGTGATCACCAATTACCACGTTTTTAAGCTCCGCGAGCGGATAGATCTCTCAAAGGGAGGACGGTCACTCCTGCAGGGCCGTGGCCAAGAACTGAACACCCTTGAAACAGAGGGGCAGATGCTTCAACGGGTGATGCCTGATCTGATGGGCATGAAGAATATCTTGGTGCTGAACGACGAAGCCCATCACTGTTACCGGGAAAAGCCGGGAGCAGAGGACGACGAGGATTTGAAAGGGGATGACAAAAAAGAGGCTGAGAAGAACAACGAAGCCGCCCGTCTTTGGATTTCCGGCCTAGAAACGGTCAACCGCAAGCTTGGAATCGCTCGCGTTATCGACCTGTCCGCCACGCCATTTTTCCTGCGTGGCTCAGGTTACGCCGAGGGCACTCTCTTCCCGTGGACGATGAGCGACTTCTCGCTCATGGACGCCATCGAGTGCGGCATCGTCAAACTCCCGCGTGTCCCTGTGGCCGATAACATTCCGGGCGAAGAGATGCCGATGTTCCGCAATCTGTGGGAACATATCCGAGCGAAGATGCCCAAGAAAGGGCGGGGCAAGGCCAGCGTTCTTGACCCCTTAAGTCTGCCGCCACAACTCCAGACAGCCCTCGACGCCCTCTACGGTCACTATAAGAAGACCTACCGCCTGTGGGAGGAGAGCGGAATTCGCGTGCCACCTTGCTTCATCATAGTCTGCAACAATACCTCGACCTCCAAGCTGGTGTACGACTATATCTCCGGCTTTCACCGGCAGAACGACGACGGGTCAACCACACTAGAAAACGGCCGTCTCGCGCTATTCCGAAACTTTGATGAACACGGCAACCCCATCGCCCGACCCAACACGCTGCTCATCGACAGTGAGCAACTCGAATCGGGAGAAGCGCTCGACGATAACTTCCGCGGCATGGCCGCCGATGAGATCGACCGCTTCCGCCGCGAGATCATCGAACGCACTGGCGATCCTCGCCAGGCCGAGAACATCACCGATCAGGAACTGCTCCGCGAGGTGATGAACACTGTAGGCCGGCATGGCCGACTGGGCGGATCGATCCGCTGCGTCGTTTCCGTCTCCATGCTCACTGAAGGCTGGGATGCGAATACGGTTACGCACGTTCTTGGCGTTCGCGCGTTCGGCACCCAGCTTCTTTGCGAACAGGTCATTGGTCGCGCCTTGCGCCGCCAGTCCTATGATCTGAACGAAGACGGTCCGAACAAGGGCCTGTTTAATGTGGAGTACGCCGACGTCTTGGGCATTCCGTTCGACTTCACCGCCAAGCCGGTGGTCGCGCCTCCGCAGCCGCCGCGCGAAACTATCCATGTCAGAGCTGTGCGTCCCGAACGCGATCCACTCGAAATCCGTTTCCCGCGTGTCGTGGGCTACCGCGTCGAATTGCCCGAGGAACGTCTGTCGGCCATGTTCAACGCGGACTCCGTGCTGGAACTGACTCCGGATCTGGTCGGCGCCACGGAAACCCAAAACTCAGGAATCATTGGCGAACGGGTGGACCTCAACCTGGTTCACACCGGAGACGTCCGGCCCTCGCAAGTGTTGTATGAGCTGGTCTCGTACCTTGTGCTCACCAAGTGGCGCGACCCGGGCGAAGATCCCAAGCTCCACCTCTTTGGGCAGCTCAAGCGCATCGCCCGCCAATGGCTCGATGGGTACCTCGTCTGCAAGGGCGGCACCTATCCCGCGCAGTTGAAATACAAGACGCTGGCCGACATGGCGTGCGAGCGCATTACCGCCGGAATCACGCGCAAGTTCGTGGGTGAGCGACCGATCACGGTCGTGCTCGATCCCTACAACCCCACGGGCTCCACCGCCCACGTCAATTTCAATACCTCCAAAACCGACCGCTGGGAAACGGACGCCCGCCGTTGTCATCTCAACTGGGTCATCCTCGACAGCGATTGGGAAGGCGAGTTCTGCCGCGTGGCCGAGTCGCACCCGCGCGTCCGCTCCTATGTCAAAAACCACAACCTCGGTCTTGAGGTGCCGTACCGCTACGGCTCGGAGATGCGCACGTATCGGCCCGACTTCATCGTGCTGATTGATGACGGTCACGGCGACGACGATCTCCTGCACTTGATCGTCGAGATCAAAGGCTACCGGCGCGAGGACGCGAAGGAAAAGAAATCCACAATGGAGACGTACTGGGTACCAGGCGTGAATCATCACAAGCACTATGGCCGCTGGGCCTTCGCCGAATTCACGGAGGTCTATCAGATCGAGGCCGACTTCAAGGCCAAGGTCGAGAGTGAGTTCAACAAAATGATCGAATCCGTCACTGCCCAGCCGGTGGACGAGGGGAAATAGAACATGGCCAAGAAGCAAACCACCAGCAAGACCGTCGAAGTGCTCAAGCACGACGAGGCCAAGCGGAAGAACATTCCCACCGCGGAATACCAATCTGTCCTACAAAAGGCGGAGCAGGACCCGGTGCGCGTGGCCTACGAGCGCCGCAACCGCGACCTTGATCCGCAGCTCGTCTGGCGCGGAAAAGATGAGCAGGATTGGAGCGACCTCGTCGTTCACGCCCCGCCGCTCTACATCCAGGAAAAGGTCCACCCCAAGGCGCTTATCGACGACCTGCTACGCGAGACGCGCGAGCGCGAGCACGAAACCGGGCAGAGCACTCCCGACCTCTTCGCAGATTTCAACGGCATCCCCAAGGGCGTGGACAAGACCGAGTTCTACCAGCACGACGCCAATTGGTCGAACCGCATGATCCTCGGCGACTCGCTGCAAGTAATGGCCAGCCTCGCCGAGCGCGAGGGCCTGCGCGGTAAGGTCCAGTGCATCTACATTGACCCGCCCTATGGCATCAAATTCAACAGCAATTTCCAGTGGAGCACCACCAGCCGCGACGTGAAGGACGGCAAGGCCGACCACATCACCCGTGAGCCTGAGCAGGTCAAAGCCTTCCGCGACACCTGGCGCGATGGCATCCACAGCTATCTCACCTATCTGCGGGATCGGCTAACCGTGGCGCGGGATCTACTCGCGGATTCGGGGTCTATCTTTGTCCAGATTGGTGATGAGAATGTACATCGCGTACGTGCGCTGATGGATGAGGTGTTTGGAGAGACCAATTTCGTAACGCTAATCACGGTTTGGAAGACAAGTTCTCAGACATCTGTGAATCTCGCTTCAACATCGGATTATCTCGTTTGGTATGCCCGCAGCATTTCCTCGGTGAAGTATCGCGAGTTGAAGACAGAGAAGGATCCGAGCGACCCAACGTCAGGTGCAGGTGACTACAGATTCCTCTGGTTAGGAAATGATGTGCGTAAACCGGTTGCCGCTGCAACCGAGGAGGAAAAGCGACAGTTCAAGGTGTTCGGCCCGTCGCCAACGACCTCACAATCGGGATCAGAAACCACGCGGGTGCCGATTAGGTTCAATGGCAGGGATTTTCTGCCGGGACCCGGTGGTTGGAAGACTAATGCGACGGGGTTTCGCCGCCTAATTGCTGCTGATCGAATTATGTCTCGGACGAATAGCCTAAGATACGTCCGATTCCTAGAGGACTATCCTGTTGTCCCAATTGCAAATTTGTGGACGGATGTCCGGTGGGGTTTTGACGCGAGCGAGAAACGCTACGTCGTGGAAACCAACCCTCAGGTCATCGCTCGCTGCATCCTCATGACCACCGATCCCGGCGACCTAGTGCTCGATCCGACTTGTGGATCCGGTACCACTGCGACCGTTGCTGAGCAATGGGGTCGGCGCTGGATCACCATTGACACCTCGCGCGTGGCTTTGGCTCTGGCCCGCGCGCGCATTATGGGCGCGCGTTACCCTTATTACCTGCTGGCCGATTCCCGCGAAGGCCAGATAAAGGAAGCTGAAGTCACCCGCACCGTACCTTCCTCCCAGACGGTGCGGGGCAACATCCGCCATGGCTTTGTGTACGAGCGTGTGCTGCACGTCACGCTCAAGTCCATCGCGAACAACGCCGAGATCGACGTCATCTGGGACAAGTGGCAAACAACGCTGGAGCGGTTGCGCGAAAAGCTCAATGCCGCGCTAAAGAAGACTTGGCAGGAGTGGGAGATTCCCGTGAAGCGGATACCAAGTGGTCGGATGCGGCGAAGAAGCTGCACGCCGACTGGTGGGAGGCGCGCATCGCCCGCCAGAAGGAGGTTGACGCCTCAATCGCCGCTAAGGCCGAGTTTGAATATCTCTACGACAAGCCCTACGAGGACAAAAAGAAGGTCCGTGTGGCCGGACCGTTCACGGTCGAGAGCCTTTCGCCGCACCGCGTGCTCGGGGTGGATGAGAACGACGAGTTGATCGACACCATCGCGGAAGCCGGCCGCTACGGCGAGAAGCAACCATTTTCCCAGATGATCCTGGAGAACCTCAAGACGTCCGGTGTCCAGCAGGCGCATAAGGAAGACAAGATCACCTTCACGTCCCTCAAGCCGTGGCCAGGCGATCTGGTCTGCGCCGAAGGGCGCTACATCGAGGGCAACGCCGATACCGGGACCGAGAAGCGCGCGGCCATTTTTATCGGTCCTGAATTCGGCACCGTCACTCGGCCCGATCTGGTGGCCGCCGCCCGCGAGGCGGGCGACGCCGACTTCGACGTGTTGATCGCCTGCGCCTTCAACTACGAGGCCCACGCCACGGAGTTCAGCAAACTCGGCCGCATCCCCGTGCTCAAGGCGCGGATGAACGCCGATCTGCACATGGCCGACGACCTCAAGAACACCGGCAAAGGCAATCTCTTCGTCATCTTTGGCGAGCCCGACATCACCATCCTGCCAGCCGAAGACGGCAAGGTCCAGGTGAAGGTCAACGGCGTGGACGTCTTCCACCCGAATACCGGCGAAGTTCGCAGCGACGGCCCCGACGGCATCGCCTGCTGGTTCATCGACACCGACTACAACGAAGAGAGTTTCTTCGTCCGCCACGCCTACTTCCTCGGCGCGAACGATCCCTACAGCGCGCTCAAGACCACGCTCAAAGCCGAGATCAATGAAGAAGCGTGGGCCACGCTGAATAGCGACACGTCACGCGCCTTCCCCAAGCCGAAGTCCGGCCGCATCGCCGTGAAAGTGATCAATCATCTTGGCGATGAGGTGATGAAAGTCTTCAAGATCGCCTGATGACTCCCCGGTGGATGTGAGGTATGGCGGGGATGACGAACGCTGTTAAAGGTGTGTTGCTCTCGGCCCTGGTCTTTCCAGGCCTTGGACAGATCGCGCTCAAGCGGTATCAGCGTGGCGTCGTGTTGATGCTGGTTACCGTGGCCGGCCTTGTGGTGATTGTGGTCAAAGCCACACGGGAGGCCTGGAGAATTCTTGAAACGATTGAAGTGGGAGGTGGCGTCATTGATCAGGACGCAATGTCACGCGCCATCGCCGAAGCCACTGCCTGGTCCGGCAACCTCTCCTTCAACCTTCTCCTTTTCGTGATCACGATCTGCTGGATTTACGCGGCGGTTGATGCCTATCGCATTGGAAAACAACAGGACCTTCGTCAGGGTGATAGTTGAACTGGACCCACGAGGGGACGTTCCTAAAGCAGAAAAGGTTCCAGTCTGGGCTCAAATACGGGATAACACGAGGCTTCGCTCTGGCTTCGCACCGGGCGGGTGGGCACGCTGGCATGCTCTCTGGGATCCGAGTCGATATGGATTCTCGATTGGAATGGTGGGTGATTCCCCTCGTGCTGGTCGTCGGCGGGTGTACGACGACCGAGGATGTGAAGATCGATGATCGAGTGTTCTTTTCGTCCCTGAGACTGACGCACGATCTGTCTGATGCGGTTAAAACCAAAGAAAATGAGAACGCATCGCGGGTAGCGGTTGAACTGGATCTTCATCATGCTTCTGGAACCGGATCGCAAAGCCTTGGGGTTTCCCAATTGATTGACTTTGGTGGGATCCAATTCAATGGGCCGGCTCAAGTCGAAGAAGACTATGATCTCCTTGCCGCATCGCTGGCCATTCGGGTCGGCATGAATGATCCAACTGAGCGTTCCAGATTCGGCGTTCTTCTGGGGCTGAGCATCCAGGACTTCGATCTTCACGTCAAGGCCGGGACGGTGTCTGCGGAAGATAATAGACGATCGATCGGGCCGCTTTTCGGGGTGGAGGGTTCTCTGGAGGTCTATTCATGGCTTGACCTCTATGGTCGGGTGACCCAGGCGATCGGTTTCAGCGATGCGACAAGCACCCTGGGGTTGGTTGAACTGGGACTGTCCGTCCGGCCCTATCCCCACGTGGCCCTTACGGGCGGGTTTCGTCGGGAGAGATACACGCAACCCCGCCTCCTTACACAAATGATGGGTTTCGATGACACGAGAATAGACCTGAAGCTTCGCGGTCCGGTGGTTGGCCTTCAACTCGATTTTTGAGAAGCAGTGGTGGTTCGATTCTCACGTGCTGCCATGGCCAGGCGGGGTCCGGGGTCGGACCGGCCGAAGTGCTTGAAAGATCGGCGGCAGTTCGTCAGAATGGGGCACTTGAGCGGCACCGAACCACGCCGCTAGGGGGAACCATGCCGCGGGCGAATCGGTGTCTTGTTCCCCATGCCTATCGGGTTTGTCAGGAGGACTGCCATGAAGAGTGGACCGACCAAGGTGATCATCAAGAACAACGGACTGGTTGACGCAACAACCGGCGCGCTGATCAAAGAGGGGCTTGCGACCCGGAAGGAGATCGAAGACTACGCGGCGCACCACTATATCGCGTTGCCGGTCGTGGACCGCGCGGGGCGCGAATGGTCGTTCGACGGCCAACCGGTGTATTGCTTTCACGGCGGGACGTACGAGAGCTTGGCCCAGGACCTTCCTCACGCCAGACCCTGCCCTGATTGCGGGGGGATGGCACTCCCCAGCGACGAGGTGACCCTGGAGCGGGACTGCGTTCGCTGCACGCAATGCGGCCACGAGTTCGAAGCCCGGCTGGAGATGATGGAGAGCTGATTTGCTGCGTCACGCGCGTAAGCCGTGGGTTGCGTTCCTGCTCAGCCTTCTGACGCCGGGGCTCGGGCATGTATACAACAGCGATCTCGCCGGCGGGATCGTGCGATATGTTGCGGTGACGGTCATCGTCGGCACCGCCCTCGTCGCATGGGCGTACCTCGTCCCTTCAGTCGTCGCGCTCGGTATCGTCCTCATCGGTGCGCTGACCGTGTTCGTCGGTGTCGCCATGACCGCGTATCAACAGAGTCGGCACCTTCCAGCGAGCACGCCACGCTTCTGGTACAGCCGATGGTACGGTCTGCTCGGCATTTTTCTGGTGGCGAGCGTCGCGCTCGATCCGGTTCGTTCAGCAGCCATGAAGTACTTTGCGCAGGCGTACAAGATTCCGGCCGCAAGTATGCTTCCCACCCTGGCGGTGGGAGATCATGTCTACGTCACCAAGCTCTGTTACGGAGCGAAGCTGCCGTTCACGGACACTTTCCTGATGACGTTTCACCCGCCCGAGCGCGGGGATGTCGTGGTGCTGAAGTACCCGGAAGACGAGCGCAAGGATTTCATCAAGCGGGTGGTGGGTGTTCCGGGCGACGTGGTGGAGGTGCGTGACAAAGACCTGTACGTGAACGGCGCGAAGGCCGACGCCTCATACATCCAACACACGGATCCCGAGGTTCATCACCAAGACCCTCGCGACAGTTTTGGCCCGGAGACGGTTCCTCACGGCGCCTACTTCGTGCTGGGCGACAACCGGGATCAGAGCCTGGACAGCCGCTTCTGGGGCTACGTCCAGGAGAACAAGATCCGCGGCAAGGCCATCCTCATCTATTGGTCCTGGAACAGGGACGAGACCCGCGTGCGGTGGGATCGTATCGGGCGGCGGCTGTAAGGCGCCCCCGAGAGACTAGCCATGTGTGACGTGAGGAGCGAAACATGAAAGCACGGTTCTGGGTCGTCAGCAATAAAGGCGCTTCATTGCGAGATTCCTTGAATGCCGACCTCCTCAAAGACAAATCACGCTCGTCCGAAACATCGAAGTATCCGGTACGCCTGATGCAGTCAAAAAAGGCGGATCGTTCTCGTGGTTGGAGTTGGGCGCACAGCCGGTACGAGGGCAAAGGGTCGGTGAGATATCGATGGAATCCTCAGCTGAACATTCTCGAGTGTTGGACCGTCACCAAAACCAGTAACCGTCCGTATCAGTTAATCGGAGAATTTGTCGAGGCGGTGCTGAATTCACAGAAAAAGAACGTGAAGAGCATTCATATCGAAGTGGGTTAACAGTCCCATGCCTCTCTCGGTGGCGCACGTGAGGGGCGCAGTGGGTCCCGCGTCGGATCAGAACAGTCGAACCTCGGGCCGAATCAGCGGCCCTTCTTCGCGGATTTTTCGGCGCGTTTTTCCATCAGAGTCTTGGCGGGTTTCTTCTTGATCGCTTTGTGTTGTTGTCTGCCCTTGGCCATCGCGTTCCTCCTGTGATGTGTGGCTAAAACCCCAGCTCTTTCTCCAGATCTTCTTGCCCCTTCTTGAATTCTTGTTGTTGCTTGTCGTCCTTGGTCATGTCTTGAAGCACTTTCTGCTGTGCTTGTTTTTTTTGCTCAGCTTCCTTTTCCAAAAGGGCTTGCAACTTATTGATCTTGCCTTCGTTCTCTCCGGTCTCCGAATGACCGATCTCGTAGTAGTCCACCGCTGTCTGATACTCGCCCTTCTTGGCTGCAGCGTCGCCCAATCTGTTGGCCTGGTCCGTGACTCTCGTGGATTTTTTGGCATCCTCCGCAAACTTGTAATACCAATGGGCGTTGGCCAGGGATTGCGGCGTCTCGATCTTTGTTAACGTATCGCCTCGTTTTTCCGCCCGCTGTACGGCCTTGTTCGCCTTGAGGTCGCTGAACAGGTTGTACCACTCGCGGGCCGCCGTCACGTGTTTCTGGGATTCCGAGACGGGTCTGTTGTTTTGACTGAAGGCCGCCTCGAACGTGGTTTGTTTCGTGGTAAAGGCCTGGTCCTCTTGCGCGAGTTCCGCGTCGATGTTCTTGAACGCGATCTTTTCGAATTCCTTCAGGCGGCCGACTTTGATCTGCAGCGGCTTGTCTCCGCGATTGGCCTTGGCTTCCTGCTCCAGTTTCCGGAGGGTCTCGGCATGGCTCGCGCCGCCTTGAAACCCCTGGTAGAAATGCGTGACGCCGGTTCTGAAGGTCTCGAGATCTTGCGGTTTAGACTGAACGAACAAAAACATGACGCGATCCGCCTGGTCGGTTTCGCCGATCCGGTTATACCAGTAGAACGCCCCGACATTTTTCCAGACCCGCCAGGAGAGACCGCTGGCACCCGTCACGTCCGTGGAGGTCCCGCTC
This sequence comes from uncultured Nitrospirota bacterium, assembly GCA_964570625.1. GTDB lineage: Bacteria > Nitrospirota > Nitrospiria > 2-01-FULL-66-17 > 2-01-FULL-66-17 > JBFLXB01. The sequence continues at coordinate 64,648 of CAZMYW010000014.1, forward strand.
GAATACAGATTCCCTTTGGCTTCCGCCGCCTTGGCCAATGCCTGGCCCGTGCGCGTCCATCCCTCCTGCGCATTCTTCGACAGCGGGTTGGGACCCTCGCAACTGTGTCCACCTTTGGCGATTGTGTACGCCTCAAAGGCCAGGGCAGGATTGCCGGATTTTTCCGCGGCCGCCGCTTCATTGAACGCGTCCTTCAATTGTTTGCTCGGCGTACACTCGCCATCGGCAAACACCGCGAGCGGCATGCTGATCGAGAGGCACAGCGCCAGGATGATCGTGAGGTGTCTGCTCATACGCGCTCCTGTCTCCGTCTCGACTACCGGCCGAACCCCGGCATTTTGTCGAACATGCCTTTCATGCCGTCCTTCCCCATTTCCGGAAAACTCGGCATGGTCATCGTGGTGTACCCGGTGGGGATCTCAAACAGCGCCGGGTCCTGTTTGCCGATTTTGAGATTCGTGAGTTCCATCTTGATCCGCTCTTTCGTTTCTCCGTCTTTGGAGATGGCATCCAGCTTGATCTGAATCCCCGGATTGACGATCCATTGGAACCCGCCGAGTTTGTTCCCGTCGGGACTTGTCATGATGATCTTGTATTTGATGGCCTCGTGTCCGTTGATCACTTCTTTGCCCACTTCGCTTTTCTCCATCTGGTAACCCGACGTGTCCACCCCGGGGTTTTGGGACTGCGCTTGCTGCAGGCTCATTTCCATATACATCTTGTCATCGGGCATGAGCGTCCACATCACTCCCTTATCCATGCGGATAATCGAGACTTGCGTGCTGCCCCCGATGTCCTGCTCTTTCCGGATCTTGCCAGGCGCAGCGTACACCTTCTCCTTGATCGTCATCTCCGCGGTTTCGGTCGAGCTGTCCGCAGAATACTGGGCCTGGGATCCTTGTGGTTTTGCGCCTTCGGCTGACCAGGCCATACTTCCGCCAAGCAGGATGGCACTAACCGCCAGCAGGATCGGGTATGTCCTCATGGTCGTCTCCTTCTTCTAGCCGCCTTTGCGGAATCACGGCGGCGGGGTGAGAAGTGCATCGTATGGATAGATGGATAGATGTTCTGAACGCCGGAAGCGTATGCCAATCTACTTGAAGAAGCAATCCCGCGTCCGGGGACGTGGTTCACCAGGACATTCCGATCACCTTGTGCCCATCGAGGGGGACGGCCCTCACGCGAATTTCGTTGACAGAAGCCCTCGGTTTCTCATACTTTGCTAGTCTTCAGGGTCTATAGGGACCGTCAGAGCCGTAAGGGATTACGGGCGGGCGGTTCTTCTCGCGTACCCGCAACGGATATGGGGGAGTACATGCCAAGGGATTGGTCGTTCGTCATTGCCGTGGCTGCGAGCCTGGTGTTGGTCGCGTGCGCGTCTTCGCCGCCGCGTCAGGGAGCTACGGTCGGCCGCTCCGCGGACGCCCCGCGTTCCGTTGCCACGGCAAAGTCCTCACCCGCAGTCTCCGGCTCCACCGTCCCGGCGTCCAGCGTTCAACACACTCCGGCGATCCAGGCGCCAGAGGCCGCCGAGCTCTCCATCATCGAGGAGCCGGTGCCGGAGGCCGTCGAATCGGATCGAGACGACCCCGTCGAGGGCGAGTTGCTTGAGGGAGAGGCGGAAGCGGACGGCGGTTTGCCGTACGACGTGCCGATCGTCCTCAACGCGAGTGTGGAAAGCCACATCGACTACTTCAACACCAAGGGCCGGGATCGCTTTGAACTGTGGCTGAACCGCTCGGGCCGATATATGCCCCTCATGACGCAGATCTTTCGCGAGAACGGGCTGCCGGAGGATCTCGTGTTCGTCTCGTTGATCGAGAGCGGCTTCAATCCGTACGCGTATTCGCGCTCGCACGCGGTGGGCGCCTGGCAGTTCATGAAGGGGACCGGCCGGAAATACGGGCTGCGGATCGACTCGTACATCGACGAGCGCCGCGACGTGGTCAAGTCGACACACGCGGCCGCCGCATATCTCAAAGACCTCTACGCCATGTTCGAGTCCTGGCCCCTGGCGCTCGCGTCGTACAACGGCGGCGAGGGCCGGGTGGGGCGGGCGATGAAGCGCTCGAACGCCGAGGATTTCTGGGCGCTGCGCACCACGCGGCACCTCCATCCGGAAACCCGCAACTACGTCCCCAAGTTCATGGCCGCCACGATCATTGCGAAGAACCCTGAGAAATACGGGTTTGCCCCGGAGTACGAGAAGCCCCTGGCCTACGACGAGGTGGTGATCACCCGTCCGACCGACCTTCGCGTGATTGCCAAAGGCGCGAGCGTCACCTATTCCGAGTTGAAGTACCTGAATCCAGAACTGCGTCAGAGCGTGACCCCGCTGGGGTACAAGAACTACCGCCTGAAACTCCCGGTCGGCACCAAGGCCGTGTTCGAGCAGAACTTTTCGAAACTCCCGGAGTGGAGCAAGACGGTCTGGATGCGGCACACCATTCGCCGCGGCGAAACGCTCTCCTCCATCGCCCGCCGTTTCGGGACCTCGACCGAGGTGCTCCGCGACATGAATCAGCTCTCCGGCACCCAGCTTCGAGCCGGCGCGACCCTGCTCGTGCCCACCGGTTCCGATTCGCCGCAGTATGTCGCTGCGCCCGCTCCTGTCGAGCGCCGTGCTCCTGAGCCCGCCGGAAACGCGACCTATCGCGTGAAGCGGGGCGACACGCTCTGGGACATTTCAAAGGAGTTCGACGTCCGGATCAGCGATCTCCGGACCTGGAACGGGTTGGGACGTCGCGCCGCGATCCAGCCCGGGCAGCGCCTCGTGGTCCAATCCGATGCGGACCAGGCGGCCCGGGTCAAACCCGCGGATCTGACGAGCGATACTGCGCCGGCGGTCACACCCAAGCGTCTCACCTACCGCGTGAAGCGGGGCGATACGCTCTGGAGTCTCTCCCGGAACTTCAACGTTCGGATCAGCGACATCCGGACCTGGAACGGGTTGGGTCGAACCAGCGCGATCCGGTCCGGGCAGCGCCTTGTGCTCTACGTGAACGCCGAACAGTCGTAACCATCTGATCAACCCTGGGGGCTCTGGTCAACCCTCGGGCGTCGGGTCGGACCTGCCCACTCTCTTGAAAAATCGACCGCATTCCTCCGACGAGTCAGACCCAACCGGAGAATCATCACCGTGAACGCGCCATGGCGGTCCCTGCTACTTGTTGCGCTGGTCCTGGTCGGTTGTGTTCAACCGCCGCGACCCAGTCCCGGAGAGCGGGCTGACCCAGGAGCCCTCGCAATGACGCCTGGACCGAGCGTCGAGTATTGGCGAGACGTGAAACCGATCCTCGACCGCCGCTGCGTGGTTTGTCACAGCTGCTACGATGCGCCGTGCCAGCTCAATCTCAGTGCGTTCGAAGGCGCGGCGCGCGGGGCTCACAAGAAGAAGGTCTACGACAGCGCGCGACTTTTGTTGGCGGAACCGACTCGCTTGTTCGAGGATGCGGGCTCGGTGGCAGCGTGGCGAACAATGGGTTTCTTCCCGGTCTTGAGTGATCCGGCTCAACCCGCCGGCGACACGCGTCAGGCCGGTGTCATGGCGCGTATGCTGGCGCTCAAGCGCGAGCATCCCTTGCCCGCGGTCGCCCTGCTGCCGGAGACGTTCGATTTTTCACTGGACCGCAAACAGCAGTGCCCCACCGAGGCTCAGTTCGACCACTTTGCCGGGAAGTACCCGCTGTGGGGGATGCCCTACGGTCTGCCGGGGTTGACTGATCGAGAGGACGGCACCTTGATGCGCTGGATCGGGGCCGGGGCCCCGTCCCGGGAACCAGACCTGCTCCCTCCGTCGTATGGGGAACGGATCAGGGAGTGGGAGGAGTTCTTGAACGGCGGCTCGCCAAAACAGCAACTCATGAGTCGCTACCTCTATGAACACCTGTATCTCGCCAGCCTGTATTTTGACGATCTGTCCCCTCGGGAATTGTTCCGCCTGGTCCGCTCACGCTCGGCACCGGGCCAACCCATCGACCTGATTGCCACGCGCCTGCCTTACAGCGACCCTGGCTCGGACCGGGTCTACTACCGCCTCCAAACGGTGCGCACGAGCGTGGTGACGAAGACGCATATCCCATACGCCCTGAGCCCGGCGCGCCGGCAACGGTATACGGAACTCTTCTTGAATGCTGAGTACGACGTCCGTACCCTCCCGACCTACGATCCGGACGTGGCATCCAACCCGTTTCTCGCCTTCCGTGATCTGCCGGTCCACTCGCGATACCGGTTTCTGCTCGACGATGCCAACGCGTTTGTGATGATGTTCATCAAGGGGCCGGTGTGTCATGGGCAGGTCGCGCTGGACGTGATCGACGACCGCTTCTGGATGTTTTTTATCGACCCCGACAGCCCGCTGCTCGAGGACAACGGCGAATTCCTGGCACGCGAAAGCCAGCACCTCTGGTTGCCCGGCGAGGGGGAAACCAGCCGGTTGGGCGTGACGTCCTGGATGAAGTATTCCAGGCTACAGAAAGAGTTCCTCAAGGCCAAGCAAGCCTATATGGAAGCACACGGAGCCAAAGGCGAGACACCTCGGTTGGAACTCATCTGGGACGGTAACGGGCGGAACCAGAACGCCGCCCTGACGGTGTTCCGCCACGGCGACAGCGCCTCGGTGGTGCAGGGGCTGGTGGGCTCAAACCCCAAAACCTCTATCCTCATTAGCTACCAGTTACTGGAACGGATTTACTACTTGTTGGTGGCCGGGTTCGACGTGTATGGCTACATGGGGCACCAGCTCGATGCGCGCCTTTACATGGACTTTCTGCGCATGGAAGGGGAATTCAACTTCCTGACCCTGCTGCCCAAGCGAATTCGTGAAACAGAACGGGACTTTTGGTACCGGGATGCCCATGAGTCGGTCAAGGAGTATGTCTATGGAAGCCGCATCCACTTTGACTATGAGAGCGGCATTGAGTACCGGACGGATGTCCCCAAAGCCGAGCTCTTTGGCCTCTTGCGTCAACGCCTGGACCGCGTGCTGAACACGGAGTACGACCTCGGTGGAGAGACCGACCCGGTGACCCGGCAGTCGCTCGAGACGCTGTCGACGCTGCGAGGCCGCATGCTCGCCTGGTTGCCCGAGGTCTCGTTTCTGAGCGTAACAGATAGGGCAGGAGCGGACATTCGCGAGGAGCACGTGTACACGCTGATTCACGACACCGGCTTCAGCAACATCACTTCGCTGTTGAATCCAGCGTCACGCCGCCTTCCAGATGAAGACGGTCTGACCGTGACGCGCGGCTTCGTCGGAGACTATCCCAACGCCTTCTTTCGGGTGGACCGGTCAAGCCTGCCGGGGTTTGTGGCGGGCATTCGCGGTCTCACCAGCGAGCAGGATTATCGGACGTTGGTGGACCGTTTCGGGATGAGACGAACCAGCCCGGACTTCTGGCGCCACAGTGATCAACTCCACCGGGCCTACCAGGCGAGCACCCCCCTCGATGCGGGATTGTTCGACTACAACCGGTTAGAGAATCGATAAGAACATCGCTTCGCCGAGTTGCTCTGTGAAGAGCCTGAATGCTGAAAACGGCTTTTGTTGTGATCAGGCGTCACGCCCGTGAAGCCGTCCGTCACATTGGCCGAGACCACGCTTACCGGCGGGTCCACGTTGGCCCTCTGCACGCGGGACGGGCACTACTTCTTGCGCGTGGCGGGCCGCGAGCTGATGGGCACGGTTGCGGCAAACTCGGAGAAGCGGCTGGCGGAGCTGGCTTGTGAGAAGGTGGGCACCGCGCGCGGCACGAGGGTGCTGATCGGCGGACTCGGGTTTGGGTTTACACTGCGCCGCGTTCTCGAACTGGTACGTTCCACTGTGAGGGTGGAGGTGGCGGAGCTGCTGCCCGAGGTGGTGGCCTGGAACCGCGAGTATCTGCAGTCGGTCAACGGCCGACTGGTAGATGACGCGCGCGTGGAGATCCACATCGCCGATGTGTTGGCCGTGCTCGCGGCCGCGAGCCCGCGCCGGTACGACGCAGTGCTGTTCGATATCGACAACGGCCCGGCCGCGATCGTAGCTGCGGCCAATGCGCGTCTCTATGACGCGTCCGGGCTCACGGTGTTATCCCGCGCGCTTCGCGCGGGAGGACGAGCGGTGTTCTGGTCCGCGTCGGCCGACCGCGCGTTCGTGAAGCGACTGACCCGGGCGGGTTTCCGCGCCACCGCGGTCAGCGCTAAGGCGTACCCGCACGCGAAGCGCGAGACGCACACCCTGTTCATCGCGGACTGGCCCGGCTGAGTAAGAGTTTCGATATTTGGATGCCATTCCACTGTGATTGCGGTTGGGGCGCTGATTCCCTTAGGGGACGTTCGGTGTGCGGACGCGCTGGTTGAGTCACCCCGTCGCTTGACACGCCTCGCTCGCCCTGTCTAATCTCTCCACGCGTCGTCGGCGGATCGCGCCGGCGCTTCTCTGAGGATCGTATGACAATCAAGCCGTCTGACTACGCGGTCCTCGCGGACGTCATACTCGCGGTCCACGCCGCGTTCGTGGTATTCGTGATCAGCGGGCAAGCGGCGATTCTCCTTGGCTGGCGCAAGGGGTGGCGATGGACGCGCGGCTTCGCCTTCCGGGCCGTGCACCTGGCTGCGATCGGTTTGGTCGTGGTGGAATCTTGGTTCGACATCCCGTGCTCCCTGACCGTGGTAGAAAATACCCTCCGTGTGCGTGCAGGCGCTGTTGCGTACCAGCACGGCTTTATCCGGGATGGGGTGACCCGTGTGCTGTTCTACTCCGCGCCCTCGTGGGTCTTCACGGTGGTCTACACGCTTTTTGGTGCGCTGGTGCTCGCGACCTTTGTCGCCTACCCCCCGTCGCGGTCCCGCGGGTGAACCCCGGTGTGACAAGCGCGAGGGCCGATGCCATACGGCCGTATCGGTGTTCGCATGGATTGAAGCCATGAGTTGGGTACGTGTAGACGTTGTTGAGCACAAGGAGGGGAGCCCATGGTCAGATACGTGATGCTGCTCAATTTCACGGATCAGGGAATTCGGAACGTGAAGCACACCGTCGAGCGAGCGAAGGCGTTCAAGGCGCTGGCCGAGCAGCACCGGGCGACGCTCAAGGACCTCTATTGGACGCAGGGCCGACACGATCTGGTGGCGACGATGGAAGTCCCGGACGAGCAGAGCGGCATGGCCCTGCTGCTCTCCCTCGGCAGCCTCGGGAACGTCCGCACCGAGACGCTTCGAGCGTATACCGCAGAGGAAATGAGCCCAATCGTCTCGAAGATGCCATGACCGCCTTCGTGGGCGACGAGAAAGGAGTACACGATGAACGTTGATCCGGCCATTGCCGCGTGGCAAGCGTTTACACGCGTTCAGGCCTCACGCGAGTTGGGGGAGGAACTCGATGCGGCCGTCGCGGCCCAGGAACGGTTCTCCAGCGGCACCGGGAAAGAGGCTTCTGAAGCCTACGACGAGCTGGTCGCAATCGGCTCGCGCCACCCCGAGGCTTCGGCCTACGGGGAATTTCTGGTGTATACCACCTGGTGCCACCTAATGGACGAAACGTTGCCGGAGCATTTCCAGCGCGGGGCGGCCCTGTGTCAGGCGCTCCTGAGTCGGGATACCGATCGGGACGCCGAACGTCGCACACGCCTTCGGGCCATGGAGCGGTCGTTTCGAGCCGGGCTGGGCGAGCATCCGGAGGACTTGGTGGTGGAGTACGACGCCGACAATTTGAAAGGCGGGGACTGATGGCGTGTTGAAACCTCGGACGAGTCTGACCGGGCGGACAGGTCCGACGGGTTGGACACCACGGAGGGCATATGACGGACACACACCGGCTCATCCCGCCGCATGGCGGCTACCGCAAGTTGCGGAGCTTCCAGAGCGCGCAGTTGGTATATGACGCCACGGTGATTTTCTGCAACCGGTTCGTCGACAGACGCTCGCGCACTCATGACCAGATGGTTCAGGCCGCGCGCAGCGGCGTACAGAATATTGCGGAAGGCAGTATGGCGTCCGCGACCTCGAAGAAGACCGAACTCAAGCTGACCGGCGTCGCCAGGGCCAGTTTGGAGGAATTGCTGCTGGACTACGAGGACTTTTTGCGGCAGCGGGGGTTGCGAATCTGGAATAAGGCTTCGCCGGAAGCGCTGGAGGTGAGAAAGAAGTATCAGTCGGACCGGTCAGACCAGTCCGACCGGTCGGACGCGTCAGACCCTTACTGCATTTCCACTGCTTCGCAGGAGGTGGCGGCGAACACGCTCGTCTGCCTGATCAACCAGGCCAGTTTTTTGCTGGGCCGGCAGTTGCAGAAGCTCGAACAGACGTTCCTGGCAGAGGGCGGCTTCACGGAGAAGCTGCATCAGGCGAGAACATTGAACCGAACCACGCAATCCCGGACTCAATCGACCAAGCGGTGACGCCGGGTTGATGAAACTCTCATGGCGAATTTCCGCACTTTTTGGCACGTCGCAGATCCCCTGTGTTCGTGGGGTTGGAGCTACCGCCCGTCCGAGGCAGTGCAGCCATCGCTGGATGCCTGGCTGAACACGTAAGGCCGACAGGGACACTGAGGTCGCAAAGGAGAGCAGGTGGCAAAGATGGTTTCGGATTCGTGGGTGATGGCGGAATCACAAGACATTAAGCGATCGATCGCGTTTTACACCAAACTGGGATTTCAGCCCTCGATGAGTATGCCGTTTTATGCGGAGTTTCAGGTTCCGGGCGGGACGGTACTGGGCCTTCATTCCATGGGGGAGAAGAAAGAACGGAAGGGAAGCGGTGGCGGCGCAGGGGGATGGGGCATTATGCTCCGCGTGAAGGACATCCGACAGATCGCGGCCGCCCTGAAGCGACGAGGGATTCGTTGCAGCCTGGTTAAAGCTGCCCCGGGCGGGGCGTTGTTCTCGAAGTTTTCGGATCCGGACGGAAATCGCCTCACGTTGATCCAGATGGCGCGGTGAGGCGGTTGGATGCGTCGGACCGCGACGACATGGCCACCGCGTCCTCGCGTGATCCCATCACCGGTCCAGCGCTTCCTTTGATCGGTCCTTGGCCGGGTCGTGCTCCGGCAGCACGTCGCTGACCCAGTCGCCGGTTTTCCACCGTGGGACCGGCGTCTTGCACCCGGCTTTGGGCACGAAGCGCGAGGGCGCCACGCGCTGCATCTTGTGGATATACCGGGGACAGTTGGGGAAGAGTTCGCGCACCGTGACGCGAACCATGAACTGCGCTTCGGGGTAGTCCGCGAGTAACGGGTCAGCGGGGCTGATGGCGGCGCGGCCGTTCAGGCGCATACGCGACTGCTGCTCGAAGTCGATGAACAACAGTCCCACCTCCGCGCTCTGCGCGATGTTGCCCATGGACAGGTACATGCCGTTGCCGTCGTAGTTGGGAAAGGCGATGGTCCGCTCGTCCACCACGCGCACGAACCCCGGCTCGCCGCCTTTGTAGGAACAGTTCGCCCGCCCGCGTTCGTCCACCGTGGCGAGGAAGAACATGTCCACGTGTTCGATGAACGCCTTGTCCTCGTCCGTGATGTGGTCTTGCACGATGTCGCGTTTCAACCGGTCGGCCAGCCGAACCGTGTCGAACTGCTCTTGGAGTTGGCGGTGGTTGGCGTGATAGAGATCCGACATGGGAGGTCCTCCGTAGATCGCCCGTCCATGAACGGCCATCTGCGGCGTTGGCGCCGCGCTTCCGCTCCTCACGTACGACCCAGTACGCTCCGGTGCGGTTCTCGCGCCGCCTTGCATCTGACCATTCCTGAACGGGCTTAGTCGATAATTTCGGTGAACTCCTGCGGGGTCATAGAGGGTGAAATGTAGGGCCACTGTATCAGGCATAGGGACTGCGCACAAGGGCGATTGCGCCCGACCCGTTCCCTGCGCTATGGTGAGGCTGCATTCGGAGTGAGAACTATGCTCGGGGATCTGCTGATTTCCATCGGCGTCTGGTTGGCGTACTTTTCGCTGGTGTTTTTCCCGCTGCGATGGCTGTACGATCGGGTGTTGGGCCCCAAGCCGTCCGATCGGATGGTGGATCGCGAGCGGCTGAACGCCTGGACCGCGCGGCAGACGAAGCTGCGGCGGGTGTTCGTGTCCATCGGCATCGGGCTCGCGGTCTTGCCGTTGGTGATCCGGATGCTCCTCGCGCTGTCCAAGGCGGTGGGGGGCTGATGATCGCGTTGCGGGCGCCGGCCAAGATCAACCTGTGCCTGCGGGTGCTGGGGCGGCGGCCGGACGGGTACCACGAGTTGGAATCCGTCTTCCAGATGGTGGGGCTGTACGACGAGGTGATCGTCCGGCCTCGCCGCCGTGGGATCTCGATCGACGTCGAAGGGGTGGACCTGCCGCACGGCTCCGGGAACCTGGCGTATGACGCGGCGGTGGCGCTGGCCCGGGAGGCCGGCGGTACGCGCGCCGCATCGATCCATCTCGCGAAACAGATTCCGCTGGGCGCGGGGCTGGGAGGCGGGAGCAGCGATGCCGCCGCGGTGCTGATCGGCCTCAATCGGCTGTGGCGACTGCGCTGGCCGCGGCCGCGGCTGGCCGCGCTGGGCGCGGCGCTGGGCAGCGACGTGCCATTTTTTTTCTTCGGACCCACCGCGTGGGTGACGGGTCGGGGCGAACGCGTGGCCCCCGCGCCGTCCCTGCGGCCGTCCACGTTGGGTCCGTTGCCGTGCTGGGTGGTGCTGGTGAATCCCGGGTTTCCGGTGTCCACGCAGTGGGCGTTCCAGGCGCTCGATCAGGCTGTCGGCGGGACAATCCGATTGACAAACGGTGGGGCCATTTATAAAATGGGCCGCTTATCCGATGGTTCTCCCGCATCGGTGCGCTCGATGGCCAATGACCTCGAGCGGGTCAGCGTTGCGAGGTACCCGGTCATCGAGGAGATCAAGGCACAGCTCCTCAAGGCTGGGGCCGTCGCCGCGCGGATGTCCGGGAGCGGTCCAACCGTGTTCGGGCTGTTTGCAACCCGCGCGGAGGCTGCCAAGGCGAGCGAGGGGTTGTCGCCGTTGTGGCGGCGATGGGTGGTACGGGTGCTCAGGCGCGCACCGTGGTGACGCGGGCGTCGAATACTGGGGCGTCGACAAGTGGTAAGTCAGGAGACTTTGGATCTCCCATTCCCAGGTTCGAATCCTGGCGCCCCAACCACCCGCGCACGAGTGAGCGACTCACAAGGGTGATGACACCATGAGAGAACTCAAGCTGTTTACCGGCAACTCCAATCCGGGATTGGCGCACGAAATTTGCGACTACCTCGGGGTTGCGTTGGGGGAAGCCACGGTCGGCACGTTCAGCGACGGCGAAATTCTTGTGCGGATCGAAGAGAACGTGCGCGGCATGGACGTGTTCCTGGTGCAATCCGCCTCGGACCCGGTCAACAAACACATCATGGAATTGTTGATCATGCTCGACGCGCTCAAACGCGCGTCCGCGTACCGGATCACGGCGGTGCTGCCGTATTACGGGTACGCGCGCCAAGACCGCAAGGATCAGCCCCGGGTGCCCATCACCGCCAAGCTGGTGGCGGACCTGATCGCCACGGCGGGTGCACATCGTGTGTTGACCATCGATTTGCACGCCGGGCAAATCCAAGGGTTTTTCAACGTCCCGGTGGATCACCTCTACGCCACGCCCGTCTTGCTGGAGCACTTCAAACAAGTGGGGCTCGACAATCTGGTCATCGTCTCCCCGGACGCCGGGGGCGTTGAACGAGCCCGCGCGTTCGCCAAACGGCTCAAGGCGAACCTGGCCATCATCGACAAGCGGCGCGACGGGCCCAATCAGACCAAATTGATGAACATCATCGGCGAAGTGTCGGGGCGCAACGTGTTGTTGCTCGACGACATGATCGACACCGCCGGCACACTCGCGCAGGGCGCGGTGGCGCTGCGCGACAAAGGCGCCCGCACCATTCTGGCGGGCTGTACACACCCGGTGCTGTCGGGGCCCGCACTCGAGCGCATCAACCAGGCCCCACTGGACACCTTGGTGGTGACCAACACGGTGCCCTTGAACGGCAAGGAAGAGCAGTGCCGCAAGCTGGTCTCGCTGAGCGTGGCCCCGCTGTTGGGAGAGGCGATCAAACGTATTCATGAAGAAGAGTCGGTGAGCTCACTCTTCGTCTGAGTGGCTCTTCGATATCACGGCAAGCAGAAAGGATTACGGTATGCAACGGATTGAATTGTCGGTTGAACAGCGAACGCAAGGGGGCAAGGGCGTGGCCCGGAGCCTGCGGCGGGCGGGAAAAATCCCGGCAGTGCTCTACAGCGGCGGGAAATCCACGCCGTTGAGCCTCAATCCCGCGGATCTCAGCAAGTTGCTGCATTCGGCCGCGCGGGAGAACACGTTGATCGATCTCAAGATCGACGGGAAGAAAGACAAAGAACGCCTGGCGATTCTCCGCGAGGTGCAACACGATCCCATCACCGGAAAACCGCTGCACATTGATTTGTTCGAGGTGGCGCTGGACCAGGCCATCCGCCTCAAGGTGCACGTCGAAATCGTCGGCGAGACGCCGGCGGGCGTCAAAGAAGGCGGAGTGCTCCAGCACGGGTTGCGCGAGGTGGAGATCGAGTGTGTACCCGCGTTGATTCCGGACGCCGTGCGGGTGGATCCGTCCCACTTGAAGACCGGCGAGGCGATTCATCTGCGGGACCTCCCCCTCGGCGAAGGGATTCGGGTGTTGGGCGACGGCGATCTGGTGGTGGTGTCCATCACCATGCCGATTTCCGAAGAGAAGTTGGCTGAACTCTTAGCCGGGACTCCGAAGGAAACCAAGGAGCCCGAGCTGTTGGCCAAGAAGAAGGAAGAGGGCGAGGCGGCGCCGGCAGGGGCCGCAGCCAAGCCGGACGCCAAGGCCGAGGCCAAGGGCAAGGACGAGAAGCCCAAGGAAGCCAAGGGCAAGTAGCCGTCCGTGAAGCTGGTGGTGGGGCTGGGAAACCCTGGCGCGGGTTACGCCGCGACCCGCCACAACGTGGGGTTTCGGGTGGTCGAGGCGTTCGCGGCCGCTCACCACATCCGTCTGCGGCCGGTGGGCGAACACGCCGCGGCCGGTCGGGGGACGCTGGCCGGAGGAGAAGACCTCTGGGTCGCCGAACCGCTGGGCTACATGAATCGAAGCGGGAGCGCGGTTCGCGTGCTCCTCACGGAGTCGGGCGGGGAACCGGGTTCACTGCTGGTCGTGTATGACGACTTGGACCTCCCTCTGGGGCAGTTACGTTTCAAGCGCCAGGGGGGACACGGCGGACACAACGGCGTGCGTTCGATCATCGAGGCGTTGGGCACCGACGAGGTTCTGCGGCTCAAGGTCGGGATCGGTCGCCCCCCGGACGGGCATGACCCGGTCGCATACGTGTTGGAACCGTTTTCGCCGGAGGAAGAACCGGTGATCGCTTCCGCAGTGGTTCGCGCGCGGGACGCGGTTGCCGCGGCGTTGACCGAAGGCGTCGGCGCGGCGATGAATCGATTTCACGCGTCGTAAGCGCGTGACTGGACGAGCGAGGCGACTGCGGTCGCTTTTTTTTGTGACCTCATCAACTGACGAAGGAGTGACGTGATGTCGATTGAACTCATGGCCATTGTGTTCGCCTTGGGGTGCTCCGCCGCGGCGATCGCGTACGGGGCGATCAGTGCCCAGTGGGTGGTTGGGTTGTCCCCCGGTTCCCAGCGGATGCAGGAAATCGCGCGCGCGATCCAGGAAGGCGCCAAGGCGTACTTGAATCGCCAGTACACCGCCATCGCGGTGGTGGGCGGGGTGTTGTTCGTTGCGCTGCTGGTGGCCTTGGGTTGGAAGACCGCGGTGGGTTTCGCGATCGGCGCCGTGTTGTCGGCGTTGGCTGGCTACATCGGCATGAACGTGTCGGTGCGCGCGAATGTGCGGACCGCGGAGGCCGCGCGCAACGGGCTGGCGGCGGCGTTCAAGGTGGCGTTCAGAGGCGGCGCGGTGACCGGGCTCTTGGTCGTCGGGCTCGGGCTGCTGGGCGTGGCGGGCTACTACTGGTTCCTGAAGGCCACCACGTCGCCCGGCGAAGCTTTCAACATCACGCCGTTAGTCGGGCTGGGTTTCGGCGGCAGCCTGATCAGCATTTTCGCGCGGCTGGGCGGCGGCATTTTCACCAAGGCTGCGGACGTGGGCGCGGATCTGGTCGGCAAGGTCGAGGCCGGGATTCCGGAGGATGATCCGCGCAATCCCGCCGTGATCGCCGACAACGTGGGCGACAACGTGGGCGACTGCGCCGGGATGGCGGCGGATCTCTTCGAGACCTACGCCGTCACCATCATCTCCGCCATGCTCTTGGGCACCTTGATGTTCACGGGCGCGTCGGTGGAATCCGCGTTGGTCTACCCGTTGGTCTTGGGCGGCATCTCCATCGTGGCGTCGATCATCGGGACGTTCTTCG
>CAZMYW010000015.1:0-15097 GCA_964570625.1 uncultured Nitrospirota bacterium
GCGGCACGGTCCGCGCATGGTACACGCGGGCCGTCCTCAATCGAGGGTCGCCACGGCGGCTCGCCCCCACGCGATAGAAACCATGTCGGCAGTATAGCAGGAGCCCAACAAGCGGTCGATCCCCGCGGGGAATCACCGCAAACGCGTCGACGCCCCTCCGTGTGAAGACCGCACCGCGCCTTGCGCCGCGTTGATCCCTTCTGCTAGAGTGGCCGCGAGAACTTGCGATGAGAGCATACGGGTCCGGAGCGTCCATTCAACTTGATACCGCCGCAGCGGCCAAAGAGGCCTGCGCCCAAGCGGGCGCAGACCCCGGTGCGCCCGTGGATCTTGCGCTGGTGTTCGTGTCGCCGCATCACGCCGACCGACTGGGCGACGCCGCCTCGGTGGTGGCCGAACAGTTGGCGCCTCGGGTCTTACTGGGTTGTACCGGGGAGGGCATCATCGGTCTGGATCAAGAGATCGAGCGTCAACCCGCGCTGGCGGTGTGGACCGCGCGTATGCCCGGCGTCAAACTCTCACCTTTTCATGCTACGTTTCATCAGTCCGACGAAGGAGTCGGGGTGTCTGGCTGGCCCGACGAGATGCCCGACGATCCGTCCACCGTGTTCGTGCTCTTGGCCGACCCATTCACAACTCCCGGCACCGAGTTGTTGGCGTTCCTCGATCATCAGTGTCCGGGCGCGAGAGCGGTGGGCGGGATGAGCAGCGGCGGACATGCGCCGGGACAGAACCGGCTGTTGCTCGGCGACACGGTTGCCACCGAAGGTGTGGTGGGCGTCGCATTGACCGGGGACGTGCCCATCGTGACCGTGGTCTCTCAGGGATGTCGGCCGGTGGGTGGACGATTCTTGATCACCCGGTCGGACGGTAACGTGATCTATGAGCTCGGGGGGCGCCCGGCGTTCGCCTGCTTGCAGGAAATGTACTCCTCGCTCGAACCGGCCGAGCAGGAAATGGCTCGTCGCGGGCTACACATCGGAGTGACGATCAACGAAGCGAAAGCGCAGTTCGACCGGGGAGACTTCTTGGTCCGCGGACTCGTCGGCGCCGATCAAGGCGAAGGCAGTTTGGCGATCGGCGAGTTGGTCCACGAAGGGCAGACGGTGCAATTTCATATCCGCGATCGTGAGACCGCCAGCGAAGACCTCAGCGCGCTGCTGGAGACGCAGACGCGTTTTCCCAACGGCATCACGCCCGAGGCCGCCCTCCTGTTCAGTTGCAACGGGCGCGGCCGCCGGCTGTTCGGTCGGCCGCACCACGATGTCTCCATGGTTCGTTCCCACCTCGGTGACGTGTCGGTGGCGGGGTTCTTCGCGCAGGGGGAGCTTGGTCCTGTCGGCGGGGGGAACTTCCTACATGGTTTTACGGCCAGCGTCGCGATCTTCTGCCGCCCGGTCAGCGGCCGCCCCGCCCGGCCGACCTCGTAACGCGCCTTACCACCGGTAGACGGTCGCGTACTTCGCTTCCAGATAATCGACGAAGTGGTCGGGGTTGAGCCCTTCGCCGGTCACCCGCACCAACAACTCTTCAGAGGAATAGGTCCGCCCCCACCGGTGGATGCGGTCGCGCAGCCACCCAGCGAGCGGTTCGAGCTGCCCGGCCTCGATCAATGTAGGCAATTCGGTGATGTCCCGCTGGGCCTGCTGCCAGAACTGAGCCGCGTAAAGATTGCCCAACGTGTAGGTGGGGAAATATCCGAACGCGCCGTGCGCCCAGTGAATGTCTTGAAGCACACCCTCGTTATCGTGCGAGGGACTCACGCCCAACGTCGCCTGCATCGACGCGTTCCAGGCCTCCGGAAGGTCGCGCGGCAGCAATGTGCCGGCGATCAACGCCTGCTCCAATTCGAACCGGACGATGATGTGGAAGTTGTATGTCAATTCGTCGGCTTCGGTCCGTATCAGCGACGGCCGGACTACGTTGATCGCAGCGTGGAAGGTGTCCAGCGACACGGCGGACAGCGCATCGGGGAACACCTCTTTCAACAGTGGGAAGAAGTGCCGCCAGAACTCCGGTGAGCGTCCGACGCAGTTTTCCCACAGGCGCGACTGGCTTTCGTGCAGGCCGAGCGACACGGATTCGCCCAAGGGCGTTCCCCAGTGCCGGGAGTCGAGGCCCTGGTCGTACAGCCCGTGCCCACCTTCGTGCAGGGAACTGAACACACACGGGGTGAGGTCATCCGACGCAACGCGGGTGGTCAGGCGAACGTCGCTGGGGTGAAAGCCGGTGGTAAAGGGGTGGGCGGATTGGTCCAAGCGCCCCCGCGCGAAGTCATAGCCTATTCCCTCCAGAACCAGGCGGCTGAACCGGATCTGCCGTTCGACCTCGTACGGTCCGGACGGCAATGCCGCGGGCCGTACCGGCGACTCCTGGACGCGACGCAGCAGGGAAGAGAGTCGAACCGCAAGATCGGCGAACAACCTGGTGAGACGTTTGGTCGTCATGTCCGGTTCGAATGCGTCCAGCAATGCATCGTATGGCGAGTCGACAAAGCCGAGCAGCGAGGCCTCCTCGCGCTTGAGCGTCACGATTTGCTCGAGGGACGGGAGAAATCGCGCGAACCGTCCGGTGTCTCGCGCATCCAGCCACGCGTCCTGTGCGAGCGCGCACGTTTTTTCGAGTAAGGAGACGAACGCGGTGGGCAGGCGCTTGGCCCGTCGATAGTCGCGGTACATCTCGCGCAGCAGCGCGCGGGCTGCGGGTTCGGGGTCCGGGTCAAAGATCGCGCCTGTCTCCGGATCCATCCAGCGAGCTAGCAGGTCTTCCATGGCCGATGAGACAAAGCGGTCGTGAGCCGTCCCCTGCAACATCGCGAGCGTGTCGGCCCGCGCCGCGGAGCCTCCGCGGGGCATGTACGTTTCCTGATCCCACGACAACACCGCGGCCGCGCTGTGCAAGTGGGCGATCTGCACGAGGTGGGCGGTGAGCGGTTGGAGGTCGGCGAGCGTTAGCACGGATCGGTCTCTGTCAGCGACGGGCGAGTAGAGGACGCACGATCGGCCAGATCCGCTCCACGATTACCCGATACCCTTCGGCATTGGGGTGGATGCCGTCGCCCTGATTGAGAGCGGGATCCGCAGCGACCCCATCCAGGAAAAACGGGATGAGCGTCAGGCCGTAGCGGCGAGCGAGATTCGGGAAAATCGCGGCAAATGCGGTGGCGTAGTCGTCTCCGTAGTTCGGAGGAACCCGCATCCCGGCCAGGACTACGGTGGCGCCCGCTGCTTGGAGACGCTCGATGATCTGCGCCAAATTGTCTCGCGTGCGTTCGGGCGGCAACCCGCGCAAGCCGTCGTTGGCACCCAACTCCAGGATCACGACCCGGGGCCGAGCCTTGAGGATCCAGTCCACGCGGCGCAGCCCGCCGGCGGTGGTGTCCCCGCTCACACCCGCGTTGACCACTTGGTAATCGTATCCCTGCTGGCGGAGCAACCGGTCCAACCTCGCCGGGTAGGCGTCGTTGACCGAGACGCCGAATCCCGCGGTGAGGCTGTCCCCGAATGCCACCAGCGTGGGGAGCGGGGTCGTTTGGTCGGCGGCGGCGTCGGAGGTTCCGACCGCTGCGCACAGGAGCCAGCCCAATGCGCAGGCTCCCGTCAGGCTGGCGCGGCGGACCAGAGGGTCCGCGAGGTGATCACGTATCCCGCGCACGACGCCAGTGTATAATGGCGAAGCGATGCGCTGCAACAGGCTTTTCTCCCCGCCATGATCCCCTCATGATTGTCCTCCGAGACGTGACCGTCCGTTTGCACGCCGCCGGCCGTTCGGTCACGGTGCTCGACGAGGTGTCAGTCGAGATCCCGTCCAAGCAGTCGCTGGCCGTGGTGGGACCGTCCGGGAGCGGGAAGTCCACGCTCCTGGCGGTGATGGCGGGGCTGGAGCGGCCGACATCGGGGTCCGTGACGGTCAACGGCTCCGACCTCACGTCGCTGGATGAACCCGCGCTGGCGCGTTTTCGCCTGCAGCACATCGGGTTCGTCTTTCAGTCGTTCCACCTCATCCCCACCCTCACGGCACTGGAAAACGTGGCCGTGCCGTCTGAGCTGGCGGGTGATTCCGACGCGCTCGGCCGCGCGCGCGCGTTGCTCGATGCGGTCGGATTGGCCGCGCGATCGAACCATTACCCCGTACAGCTCTCGGGCGGTGAGCAGCAGCGCGTCGCGTTGGCCCGTGCGTGCGTGCGGCGCCCGGCGATCCTGTTGGCGGATGAGCCCACCGGGAACCTCGACGCGGACAGCGGAGCACAGGTGATGGCGCTCCTGCGCGCGCTCCACGAGGAACAGGGTGGGACACTCATCTTGGTCACACATGACGCTTACTTAACCGCGATGGCGGATCGTACGATCGCGTTGCGAGGTGGGCGGGTGACGGCGGATTCGTCCACCGCCGATCGTTCGTCGAGGTAACCCGTGCCGCGATCGTTTGCAGTCACGATGGCGCGCCGCAACCTGCGCGCGGGGTCTCGGCACTATGTCCCGATCGTCGCCGCGATCGCGTTGGGCGTGGGTGCGGTGGTGGCGATCGGCGCGGCCGCGGACCACGCCCGCCGGGCCATCGCGCGGGAAGCCAAGAGTCTCTTAGCCGCCGACGTGGAAATTCGTTCCACGCGGCCGCTGTCTCCGGCTGTCGACGCTGCGGTCGATCGGCTGACCTCCCGCGGCGCGCGGGTGACGGCTGTCGTCGAACTGGCGGGAATGGCGACCACGTCCCGTCACACCGTGCTCGTGGAGTTGAAGGCGGTCGAAGCAGCCTATCCGTTTTATGGAACGGTTGAGACGGCTCCCGACCGCCCACTCCCGATTCTCCTGGCGGGAGGGCCCCCGTTCGGCGCGGTCGTCCAGGACGCATTGTTGATCCGGCTCGGGCTCTCGTTGGGCGATCGGTTTCGGCTGGGAGACGCGGAGTTCGTCGCGGTCGCCGCGTTGCGCGCGGCACCCGATCAGGCGGTCGGGACGTTCAGTCTGGGGCCGCGGGTCCTGATTTCCCGCGACGCGTTGGACCACACCGCGCTGGTGCGGCCGGGGAGTCGGGTGCGGTATCGGACCTTAATCGCCTTGCCGTCCGATGTTCCATCTGCCGAGACGGTACGGGACGCGCTCCGAACCGAACTGACCACCGAGCCGGTGCGGGTCGCGGCGTTCGCGGACGGCCAACCGCAATTGCGTCGCTCGCTGGACCGCCTCGGGGTCTATCTGGGATTGGTGGGAGTGACGGCTCTCCTGCTCGGCGGCGTGGGGGTGGCGGGGAGCGCGCGCGCGTTGCTGGTGGAGCGCTGGCGCACGCTGGCCCTGTTGAAGAGTCTGGGCGCGGAGTCAGGCACCCTCGTGTGGTCCACGCTCACGGAGTTGGCTGTGCTCGGGGCGGCTGGCGGCGTCCTCGGCGTGGCATTGGGCGCGGTTGGTCAGCACCTGCTCGTGGCCGCAGCCGGCGCGTTCGCGTCGATTCCGCTGGAGGCCTCGCCGAATGTGTGGCCCTACGTGCAGGGCGTGGCGGTGGGTGTGCTGGCCGGTGTCGCGTTTTCGCTCTGGCCGTTGGCCTCGGCGGCTGGGGCTCCGGCCGCGGCCGTCCTCAGACACGAAGCCGCCCCCCTGCGGCCGCGGCCGCGCATGGTGTGGCTGATGGTGGTGTTGGGTGTGGCGGGCGCCTGGGGGTTCGCGTGGTGGCAGGTGCGTTCTCCGGCCACCGCCGCGTGGTACGTGGGCGGGTTGGTGGTGGCCGGAATCGTGTTGGCGTCGTCGGGGTGGCTGATGACGCGCCTGGCGAAATCAGTGCCCGCGCCGGAGTCGTTTGCGTGGCGACGCGGTTTGCGGGCGCTCGCGCGTCCCGGGGCGCACACCACCGCCGCGGTGCTGTCGATCGGCTTGGGTGTCACCACGGTGCTGACCGTGGGGCTGGTGGAGCGTGCCATTCGCGCCGAACTGACCGAACAGATTCCTCGATCAGCGCCCAGCCTGTTCTTCATCGATATCCAACCGGATCAGCGCGATCCGTTTGCCGCGCTTGCCGCGGAGCGAGCCGTGCCACTGGACCTCGTCCCCGTGGCGCGAACGCGCCTGCTTGCGATCGACGGCCGCCCGGTCGGATCGGAAGGGCCTCCGGGGACCGATTCGGAGTACCGATGGTACTTCACGCGTGAATACGTGGTGACCGCGGGATCGGCGCTGCCGCGGGGAAACGAGATCGTGGAAGGCCGGTGGTGGGACGCCATGCCGGACGCAGAGCGATCGGATGTCATGGTCTCGGTGGAGCAAGAAGCGGCGCGACGGTTGGGTGTGGGCATCGGGTCGATCCTCGTGTTCGACGTGTATGGCGTCCCGTTGGAAGCCCGTGTCGCCAGTCTGCGTTCGGTGGATTGGGACACCCACGCGCTGAATTTCTTCATGATCTTTTCCCCCTCGGCGCTGGACGGCGCTCCGATCACCTATCTGGCCGCGGCGCAGGCCCCACCAACGGAAGAGATCGCACTGCAACAGGCGGTGGTCAGCGTGTTCCCGAACGTGACGGCCATCCCCCTCGGCGACATTTTGGCTTCGGTGGCGCGCGTAGTGGAACGTGCGGCGTCCGCAGCCCGGGGCGTGGCGTGGCTGGTCGCGGGGGTCGGGTTCGTTGTGCTCGGCGGCGCGCTGGCCGCGTCGCGCGAAGCACGGCTGCGCGAGGCCATGCTGCTCAAGACGTTCGGCGCGACCCGGAACGCGGTGGCGCGGGCGCTCGCGGTCGAGTTCGGTTTGCTCGGTGCGGCGGCCGGGGTGATCGCCGGAGGCTTGGCGTCGGCCTTGTCGTGGGGGATCACGCGGTGGCTGCTCGATCTTCCGTGGACCGTGGCTCCCAGTTACGTACTGGCGGCCACGGCGGTGACGGTCGTGGGCACGATCGGCGCGGGGTTGGCCAGCACGTACCGCCTGCTGGGCAAGCGACCGTTCCTAGTCCTCCGGGGGGAGTGAGTGCGGTTACGCCCGTTTCCCGCTGAATGCGGCGGTGAAGACCGCAACCAGCGGCAGGTGGTCCGACCCCTGGGCCGACCACGGGGTGGCGGCCACGTGTGAGGCGAGCGGGTTGAGACGGGAACCGGCATAGATGTAGTCGAACCGTAGCCCCGGCAGTCGAGCGTGGAATGTCGCGGAACGGCCGTTGCCCACGGCCGCGAACACGTCCGTGAACCGGCTTCGCAAGTGGCCGGAGACCCGGCTGCGCGGTATCGTGTTGAAGTCCCCCATCAATAAGACCGGGTCGTGCCCTTCGTCGGCCGCAATCACTTCCTCGATCAGACGGGTGACCTGAACCATCCGCTCCTGGGGCAACAGGCCCAGATGTGTGACGTAACAGCGCAGCCGGCCTTTCGGCGTGGCCAGGTGAACTTCTAAGCAGGCCCGACCGGGATGAGGCCACACGGTGAGATTGTGGTTCATCACGAACGTGGCGGGCCAGCGGGTGAGCAGCGCATTACCGTAGCGTCCTTGACGGCGCGTCCCGCCGACGATGGCGTGCAAGTCGAGCTGGGCGCCCAACCACTGCGCCTGGTTCACGTAACCGGTCCGCCGCAGTCCGAGATCAACTTCCTGCAGCGCGACCACGTCCACTCGTTCGTGTTCGATGGCGCGACCGATTGCGTGGAGGTCGTAGCCGTTCTTTCCGAACCCGCTGTGGATGTTGTAGGTCATGGCGCGGAGGTGCATGACAGTTATCGGACGGCGAAATCCGAGCTCATGATGAGGGGCATCGCATCACTCTCCGGGACGGGCCGTGCGCCCGGTGGTCTCGGCCTCGTCCGCCAGTTGCGCCACGTGCGCGACGCGAACGGCGTCGGGAAGTCCGGCGCGCAACCGGATCATACATCCGGGGCAACTGGTGGCCACGAGTTGTGCGCCCGAGGCGTCGATCGCTTTCCGCTTCCGCGCGAACACCTGATCGGAGAGCTCGGGGTTTTTGACGAGAAACGTGCCGGCCCCACCGGCGCAGCGATCCGCGTCCGCCATCTCCACGAAGCGAGTGCCTGGCAGCCGTTGCAGGACTTCGCGGGGCGCCGCGGACACCCCTGCCGCGCGGAGGTGGCAGGAGGAGTGGTAAGTGACGGTGACGTCCGAACCGGCGGAGGGGAGAACCGGGAAATCGGAGACCTGTTCCAGAGCGAGAATTTCGGTGATGTGTTTGACCTTGCCCGCCAGGGTTTCGGCGCGCCGCTGCTCCTCGCCTGAGAACAGGGAGGGATAGTCCTTGAGCATCAAGGTGCAGGACGCGCAGCCGGTGACCACGGTGTCAAAACCCTCCAAGTGATCGAGATTGTAACGCGCGGCCTCCAACAGGGGACCAGTTTGGCCGTAGGTCTGAATCGGCGTGCCGGAGCAGCGCTGAGCCGGGAGGACTGGCAGCCGGCCGCGCCGTTCCAGTAATCGGATCACCGCGTCGCCGACGCCATCGTCGAAATAGTTGGCGGCGCAGCCGTGGAAATATGCGGTGGAGCCCTTCGCGCCCGCCTCGTCGGTCAACGGGCGGTGCCGCTCGCGCAACGTCTTTCGAGCCAAACGGGGCAACTGCAACGTATGGGGGAGCGCGGCGGTCGGCGCGAGCCGGCGGAAGAACGGCCGCGTGGCGCCCTCGATAACTCGCCGGGGCAGCGGGCGGTCCCAGAAGGTTTGCGTCGCAGCGAGGAGTTTGAGTGCGGACTCGAAGAGTCGCGGTCGCAGCAATACCCGCGCGACCCACCCCGCGGCGGCATTAGGTCGTTCCGCGCGCCGCGCGAGCGCGTGCCGGGACACGTCGATTCCGGCCGGACACACCACGGCGCAGGACCGGCAGTTCAAGCAGGCGTCCACCACCCGTCCGTCCCGCTCGTGCGAAAAGTCGGACGAGGTCAGGATGTGGTACCAGCCCCGGGCGCCGTTGGATTCCTCTTGGGATACGTCGTAGGCGGGACACACCGTGTTGCACTTGCCGCACGTCGCGCACGGCTTGGCGAGCCGTTCAACGTCCACCCGTTCCGTGAACGGAGTTGAAGAGAGTTTGACTCCGGGATTCAGCAGGCCTTCGGGGTCGAGGAGGCGCTTTGTCTCGACGAACAACTCGTACAGTTCGCGCCCGTAGAGCGCGGGGAGGAACTCCGCGCGGACCCGGCCGTCTCCGTGCTCACCGCAGAGCGAACCCCCGAAACGGTCGATCACCACCGCGTGGATCGTGCGGGACAAACGGTCCATCCGCTCGAAATCCGCCGGGTCGCGCAAGTCTAACAAGGGGTTGATATGCGCATTCCCGTCGCCCACGTGCCCATAGATCGCTACGGTCACGCCCTCGGCCTTGAACAGGGTCTCCAAGTACCCGATCAACTCGGCCAGTCGGTCCGCGGGGACGACCACGTCGTCCACGAAGTTGATGGGGTGACGTGCTGCGTCGAACCGATATAAAGTCGGATAGATCGCTTTGCGGACGGCCCAGAGCGCGGCCTGCTGCGCGGGATCGACCGCCAGCGCCGGGGGCGCTGGTTGAGACAGCCCGCGGCATGCGACATCCGCGCGGGCGAGTTGTTGCGCGGCCGCCAGCTGATCGAATTCAACGATCAGCACCGCGCCCGCGTGCTCCGGAATGCCGAATCGCGATCGTCCGATCAAATCCAGCGTGTGCCCGTCGATCAACTCGAGAGCGCTGGGTCCCAACGGCCGCAGCGCGCTCACCGCACCCGTCACCTCAGCCAGCCGGTCGAAAAAGAAGAGTCCGGTCGCGGTTTCGCGCGGGAGGGGAACGAGCTTGAGCGTTGCCGACGTGACAAGGCCCAGCGTGCCCTCGCTGCCCACGAACAGCCGCGGCAAGTCGAGCACGCCGCGGGCCAACCCGTCGGCCAGGGCGAACAGGTTGTAGCCGCTCGAATTTTTGCTCACGCGCGGCCGCTTGGCCAGAATCTGATCCCGGTGCGTGCGGATCAGTCCTTCCAGCTCCCGGATCGCGGGCACCGACGCGAACAGGTGTTCGCACTCCGGCGATCCCACTCGATACGGTTTGGCCTCCAGCCTGGTGCCGTCGGCCAACCACACGTCCAGCGCCAGGACGTTGTCCTTGACCGCCCCGTACTTGAGCGAACGCGGACCCGCCGCGTTGTTGCCCAGCATGCCGCCGAGTTTGCACATTTCCCCGCTGGACGGATCAGGAGCGAATTTCATCCCGTGGCGGGCCAACTCTGTGTTGAGGGTCGCGTAAACAATGCCCGGTTCCACCCGGGCCCAGCCCGCCTGGGCGTTGATCTCCCGGATATTCTTCAAACGGGAACAGTCCACCACGATCCCTTCGCCGATCGCATTGCCAGTCAGGTTGGTGCCTCCGCTGCGGAACGTGAGCGGGATTCGTCGGCTGGCGGCGAAGGCCAAGAGTTTCGGCACATCCGCCTCGGATTCGAGCAACACTACCGCGCGCGGCGGGATCCGGTAGATACCGGCGTCAATGGCGTACGCGGTGAGGGCTGGGTGGTCGCCCAGAACCTGCCGGGAGCTGAAGAGGCGGGTGAGTTCGTCGATCAGCGCGTAGCTGGGAACCGCAAGATCCGACACGGGCGAATTATAACAAGCGCTGGACAAGGGCTCAAACGCGCGAGCCCGTGGGTGCGTCGCGGAGTTAACCTGGCGGACATCATGTCGTAACCGCGCCGTAAGACCGGCAGCCTACAATCGTGTCAGGTTCGAATCTTCCCGACCTCCGCTGACCTCCGTGAGCGGGGCCGGGTTTGGGCGAGGCGGGAGGCTACCTCCTCCCGCCTTTGCCCGTACCTGCACATGGTGAGCCCGCTTACACGAAGCGCGCGAGCAAGAAGATCCCGATCATCCCGAACCCCAAGGCGAGTTTAGCGGCAGCGCCCAACGCCACCCCCAGCGACGCTCCGAGCCCGGCCCGCCCCGCGATTTTGAGGTTGCGTTGCACTGATAACTCGCCCGCCACCGCCCCGATGAACGGCCCGAGCAGCAGACCGGGCAAGCCAAAGAAAAGTCCGGCCAGGCCGCCGAGCACCGCACCCGTGATGGCGCGGTTGGACGCCCCGAACCGTTTCGCGCCAAGCGCCGTGGCCGCGAAATCCACCACGTAGGTCAGCAGCGCCATCACGCCCAACAGAATCAGCGTCTGCCCGCCCACGTACACAAAATCATCCGCCCACGCCCCGAGCAGCAGCCCGACGAACAGAATCGGAGCGCCTGGAAGCACCGGCAGGACAAGCCCCAGCAAACCAACGACGCTCAGCAGAACGGCAAAGATCCACAGCAGGGTCGGAGTCATGAAGGGTCCAATGTGAAGGTTGGAATGTCGTTCACACGCGAGAGAGGCAAGGGGCGGGCCGAGAATCGGTTTACTTGGCTCTCGGTTTCATGGTGGTGACCTTGTAGACCTCGCCATCCTTGTCGTAGGTGGTCCAAACGCCGATTTGCTCTCCATTTTCGAAATAGCCGGAGCGCATCTTCGTGCCATCCTTTCTAAACCATTCCCAGTAACCGGTGGGCACTCCGTTCACTGCTCGTCCTTTCGCCCACACACTGCCGTCCTTGTGGTACTGATATGTTTCTTCGTCGAGGTTTTCTTGGGGGGCATTGTGCTGCTTCCTCGTCAATCGTATGCCCGAGCCTGGGCGCCTACGTCGGGCTTGAGGCTTAACGTTTCCGAATGAGCCCCGCGCGTCACGAACAACCGGGCGTCGGGTCCATTCGGTGGTTAGACAGCAGCCCCGTGGATGGCACCCAGATTACGTCGGTCGGAGGGTTGCCGAGGCCAGTTCGCTGTTCGGGGCCAAGAGCCGCTATCCACGCAGACAGGTACGCGTCGAGGCCGTCATGAGCGGGCCCGTGAACGACTGTCCGGAGCGCCTGAGCGTTGGGCAGATCGGGCCAGCCCGTGAATCGCGCAACGGCCTGCAACTGTGCATCAACACCACCGGCCTTACTCTTGTGAGTCGAACTCGCGCGCAATACGAATGCAGTGGCTTGAGGGAACACTTCCAGGCACTCCCAATCAAGGCGGAGGCGCTTGAAGAGCGCAAATCCGACTAGCATCCAAAGCTGATTTGCGTGAGGTAACCGAGACTCCGCTCCTCCGCCGCGGAGATGGTCTCCAGCCCTTTGACGGATGCACTCAAACTCGCTGAAGCTAGGGGTGGTGAAGCAACTTATGCCGCGCGCGTCGAGCGCTTCCTCCGCCTTCCGTCGCTGCGAGCCGTCGAGTTTTGGATCGCTTGGCGCGTCCAGGGCAATGCGTCGAATTGAGACGCGAAAATGTTGTTCGAGCTGGCGTAAGTAGCCAGCTGTTTCGTCGGCAAACTTTGTAACTATTGCGGGGTCCAGCGCGGCTACGTTGCCAGCTCCCCTGGGAGGAGCAGGCGATCGACGCTCAGCGACAGGGAGAGGAATGAGGCGGTCGGCATCCCGGACACAAACCGAGACCGGAAGTCGCTTCCGTTTCGCAAACGCCACGTCGATTCCTACAAATGCGTCCATTATCTTCTGTTGCTGTCTAACGCCAGAACTAACCCACCGGACCCCGCGACCCGAATGAGACGTCTTTTAAGGCGTCTCGCGTTCAGGTATAGCGCCGATTCCTCCGCGGAGTCAATCGAGGTGTGAGCACCCACGACTCTAAGGGCTTTCAAAGGCGTTTTCTGCGCTCGCTCAGCAGCCAAACCTCCTCAATCAACTGTCACGTTATTCGCCTGCGCCACTACAGCATCCAAACCGAAGAAGCGTGAGTGAATTTGGTGCGGCATCGGATGGCGTGGGACCGGTGGAGGGAGTTATCATCACGATGGTCCCTGGAAGGATTCATGTCGCCGAGAATCATTGCGCATCTCGACATGGACGCGTTTTTTGCCGCGGTGGAGGAGCGGGAGCGTCCTGAGCTCAAGGGGTTGCCCATTGTGGTGGGGGCTGATCCGCTGGAGGGCAAGGGGCGCGGTGTGGTGTCCACCGCCAATTACGCGGCGCGTGTGTACGGCATTCATTCCGCCATGCCGATTACGCAGGCCTGGCGCAGGTCGGAGTGGGCGCGCCGGCAGGGCAAGCCCGCGGTGGTGTTTCTCCGAACGAACTTCGCGCAGTACACCGAGACGTCGGTCCGCATCCGCGCCATTGTGGAGCGGCACGCGTCCACCATCCAACAGGCCGGTATCGACGAGATGTACGTGGATTTGAGCGCGACCGGTTCGTACGAGAAGGCTCGGGAAGTTGCGTTGGCCATCAAGCGCGACATCGCGGCGGAAGAACACCTGACCGCGTCCATCGGGCTGGGTCCCAACAAGTTGATTGCCAAGATCGCATCGGACGCGCAGAAGCCGGATGGGCTCACCGTGGTGCAGGCGCAGGATGCCGAGGCATTCCTTGCCCCGCTTTCAGTGCGGAAGATTCCCGGGATCGGACCCAAGACCGAGGCCGTGCTCCGGCTGCAAGACGTGACCGTGGTGCAGGATCTCAAGCGATTTTCGGAAGGGGAGTTGATCGAGAGATTCGGTAAGTGGGGGCGAGTGCTCTATGAAAAGGTGCGTGGGCGGGATGACGATCCGGTTCAGGAGAGTGATGAGGTCAAATCCATCGGCGAGCAAGAGACGTTTCTCCGCGACACGCTCGACTCCCAGATGTTGATGGAACACGTCAAGGCGATGAGCCGCGACGTGTTGGCCCGTCTAGGCCGTGCCGGCTATTCCTCTTTTCGCACGGTGGTCATCACGGTGCGTTTTGCGGGTTTCGAAACCAAATCCCGTTCGCACACCTTGCCGCAACCCACGGACTCGTTGAAAGACTTGGAGGTGGAGGTGATGAAGTTGTTTCTTCCGTTCCTGGATCGGCGTGAAAATCCTCGTCTCAAACTGATTCGCTTGATTGGGGTGCGGGTCGAAAAATTGGGTAGGCAGGAACCTGCGGTCCGGAGCCGCTGAGGTCCGGGCGCAACCCTTGCCCGAGCCGCTGTACAGGCAGTATGCTGCGGGGCATGAGGAGCTTCGTAGCATGCCGATTCATACCAGGGAGGTAGACATGAGATACGCACAGGTCGTTACTTCTCGAATGAGGAGAGTATTGATCGGGGCAATTGTGGCCGGGGGATTGGTGTTGGCCGCGGGCAACGCTCCGGCGTTTGCCAAAATGGTTAAGGTCGATTTCACTGCCGCGGAAACCGAAGTGGTCATCGACAACAAGGGCACCACGTACAAGGCGTGGACGTTCAACGGGCAGTTCCCGGGCCCGGTGGTGCGGGCGACCGAAGGGGATACCATCGAATTCACGTTGATGAATCCGAAGACCAACCGGTCGCCGCATTCCATGGATTTTCACGCCGGGGAGATGGACTTCCTGGCCAACCACAAGGCGGTCGCGCCCGGCGAGATGCACAAGTTCACGTTCACGCCGACCAAGCCGGGGATCTTCTTCTACCATTGCGGCGTGGGACCGATGATCCAGCATATCGCGCGCGGCATGATCGGCGCGATCATCATCGATCCGAAGGACGCCAAGGCGTTGCCGAAGGCCGATCGCGAGTACGTGTTGGTGCAGAGCGAGCTGTGGAACAACCCGGACGACGTGCAGGCGATGTTCGACCGCAAGTACGATCATGCGGTGTTCAACGGCGGCGTGTTCAAGTATCACCCGTTCCTGGAGGGCAAGCCGCTCGAAGCTAAGCCCGGCGAGCGCGTGCGCGTCTACCTCGTCAACGCGGGCCCGAACAACTTCTCCGCGTTTCATCCCATCGGCGAGATCTGGGAAAACGCCTGGGCGAGCGGCAACCCCGCCAACCGGTTGACCGGCGTGCAGACCGTGGTAGTGGGACCCGGTGATGCCGCCACGGTGGACGTGGTGGTCCAGCACGAAGGGACCTATCCGCTGGTCACGCACTCGTTGACCGACGCGTTGCGAGGCGCGATCGCGGTGCTGGTCGTCAAGAAAGACGCTCAGACCCTTCCGCTGATGCCGTACGTGGAGC
This sequence comes from uncultured Nitrospirota bacterium, assembly GCA_964570625.1. Taxonomy (GTDB): domain Bacteria; phylum Nitrospirota; class Nitrospiria; order 2-01-FULL-66-17; family 2-01-FULL-66-17; genus JBFLXB01. The sequence goes on from CAZMYW010000015.1 coordinate 14,929, forward strand.
CGGGGAAAGTTGCCACCCCGTAACACGGGCGGTTGTCCTGGGCTGATCAGGACTGTGGGGGAAAATCCTGGGGGGGCGGCGCAATCGGACCCCCCCCCCCCCCCGGTTTTTCGGGAATGGTCTCTTTCGGGGGCGGGGGGGGTTTTTAGCACCCGGTTACGGGCCTTCC
>CAZMYW010000016.1:0-6759 GCA_964570625.1 uncultured Nitrospirota bacterium
ATCGCGGTTTCGATGGACATGGCGGCTTTTTCTCCTGTGGCTTGGCAGCTGGCTAGCAGAGGCAACGCCAGCAGGATGATGAGACAGCAATGGCGAACTCGCATAGGACCCTCCTCCTTCAAATTGCATGGGCGGCCTAACCCTTATTCTCGCGCGAGCGATGACGCGAGAATCGTGACCCGATCGTTGAGGACTTCGGCGATCCCCCCCCCGAGTTCGACCCGGTGGGTGACGTCACCGATGCGATAGGTCAGCGGCCCGGGACGAAGGGCGGTGAGAAAATTGATGTGGCCCGGCAACACGCCGAAATCACCTTCCACGCCTTGGGCCGTGATTTCATCAACACGCTCGGACACCACGAGCTCCTCCGGCGTCACCACATCGAGATGGAGTTGATGAGACGGGCGTTCGTCCATTAGACGGCCGCTCCCAACTTATTCGCTTTCTCGACCACTTCTTCGATGCCCCCCACCATATAGAACGCCTGTTCAGGGAGGTCGTCGTATTTTCCGTCCGCGATCGCCCGGAAGCTCTTGATCGTATCCTTCAGTTTGACGTATTTGCCCGGCGAGCCCGTGAACGCCTCGGCGACGAAGAACGGCTGCGACAGGAACCGCTGAATTTTCCGTGCGCGGGCCACGATGAGTTTGTCGTCTTCGGACAACTCGTCCATGCCCAGGATCGCGATGATGTCCTGCAGGTCCTTATACCGCTGAAGAATCGATTGGACGTCGCGCGCAACCTTGTAGTGTTCCTCGCCGACGATTTTGGGGTCCAGAATTCTGGAGGTGGAATCCAACGGGTCCACCGCGGGGTAGATCCCCAACTCGGCCAGTTGCCGCGAGAGCACGGTGGTCGCGTCAAGGTGCGCGAAGACATTCGCCGGCGCGGGATCCGTCAGGTCGTCCGCGGGCACGTAAATCGCCTGCACCGAGGTGATGGACCCCTTCTTCGTGCTCGTGATGCGCTCCTGCAAGGTCCCCATCTCGGTCGACAGGGTGGGTTGATACCCCACCGCCGAGGGCATGCGGCCCAGAAGCGCCGACACCTCGGATCCCGCTTGGGTGAATCGAAAGATGTTGTCGATGAACAGGAGCACGTCGCGGCCTTCCTGATCGCGGAAATACTCTGCAATGGTCAGGCCCGCCAGACCGATGCGCAAACGCGCCCCCGGCGGCTCGTTCATCTGGCCGTAGACCAGCGCTGTCCGGTCGATGACCCCCGACTCCTTCATTTCCAGCCACAGGTCGTTGCCCTCGCGCGTACGCTCGCCCACGCCGGCAAACACCGAGTACCCGCCGTGCTCCTTGGCGATGTTGTGAATCAGCTCCATGATGATGACGGTTTTGCCCACCCCCGCGCCGCCGAAAAGGCCCACCTTGCCGCCGCGCGAATAGGGTTCGAGGAGATCGATCACCTTGATCCCGGTCTCGAACACCTGCGTGGCGGTCTCCTGCTCCTCGAACGAGGGCGCCGGGCGGTGAATCGGCAGGCGCAATTTGGCATTCACCGGCCCCTGCTGGTCGACGGGTTCGCCGATGACGTTCAAAATACGGCCGAGCACTTCGGGCCCCACGGGCACGGAAATCGCCTGCCCGGTGTCCTTCACGTTCATCCCTCGGACGAGACCGTCGGTGGAAGACATGGCCACTGCGCGCACCCGATTCTCACCAAGGTGCTGTGCCGTTTCCAACGTGAGGTTGATCTCGGGCCGGCCCGCCTTCTCGTCGGCGGGCTCCTCGACTTTGAGCGCGTTATAAATCGCGGGCAACGCGCCCCGCGGAAACTCGACATCCACCACCGGACCGATGACCTGAACGACTCGTCCTGTCTGCACGGCATGTTCCTTTCATGAAAGGGGCCGGGGTGAAACCCGCCCTTACTTCAGCGCTTCAGCGCCCCCCACTATATCCATCAACTCTTTGGTGATCACGGCCTGACGGGTCTTGTTGTAGATCAGGGTTAGCTTCGCGATCATCTCCTTCGCGTTGCGCGAGGCCGAGTCCATCGCCATCATCCGCGCGCCCTGTTCACTGGCCGCCGATTCCAACAGCGCACGCCAGATCGTACTCTCCACCGCACGCGGTACAATGTCGGCCAAGAGCTCCTCGTCGGACGGCTCGTACAAATAGTCGGGCCCCGCGTCCGTCGCCGACCCGTCGCCGGCTTCCGGTTGGATCGGCACCAGACGTTTGACCTGGATCTGCGACGACATCGCGGACTTGAACTCGCTGTAGATCAGCCAGCATTCGTCGAACGTTCCGTTGAGGTACGATTCCGTCACGCCCTTGGCAACGTCCGCGGCGTGGTCGAACGCGAGCTTGTCGAAGATCCCGGTGACCGTATGGCGGATCGGCAGTTGCCGGCGGCGAAAGAAGTCGCGCGACTTACGCCCCACACACGTGAGCGACACCTGGCGCCCTTGCGCCTGTTGCGCGCGGATCACCTCCATACCACGGCGGACGAGTTGGGCGTTGAACGCCCCGCACAAGCCGCGGTCGGATGCCACGATGAGAATTTCGACGTTCTTGATCGGCCGCACCACAAGCAGGGGATGGGCGTCGCGGCTCACGCGCGCGCCCACGTTGGCCAGCAGCGCCTCCATCTTCTGGGCGTATGGCCGAGCCTTAAGGATACGCTCCTGCGCGCGCCGCAACTTGGCGGCAGAGACGAGCTTCATCGCTCGCGTGATCTTCTGGGTGTTCTTGACGCTGCCGATTCGGCGGCGGGTTTGCTGCAGGCTGGGCATGGCCTAGCCGCCCGTTGATGAGCGGCCATCTGCGGCGTTACCGCTGCGCATCCGGTGCTCACGTACCGACCTCGTACGCTGCGCTCCGGCGCTCACGGCACCCGGCGACCCACCTTCAGGAACCGAAATGGCGGAAGTCCCCGAAGGGGGCATCTGGCGCGCTCCTGAACGGGCTTTCACTTTCATTGGCAACATTAGATAGTAGGCGCTAAGCGTTGGCGCGGAGGATAAACCGTTTCGCCTTGAACTCGTTGATCGCGGCCTTCAGACGCGCCGTGAGGTCGGGATCGAGCGCCTTCTTGGTGACGATGTCCTGACGCAGGGCCTTTTGCTCGCTCTCGATGTACTTCACCAGCTCCGCCTCGAACCGGCGCACCTCGTTCACGGGCAGATCGTCGACGAACCCGTTGATGCCCGCGAAGATTCCGATGATCTGCATTTCCACCGACAGCGGCGTGTACTGGTCCTGCTTGAGCAACTCCACCATGCGCGTGCCGCGCGCGAGCTGTGCCTGGGTGGTCTTGTCGAGGTCGCTGCCGAACTGCGCGAACGCAGCCATCTCGCGATACTGCGCGAGGTCGAGACGCAATGTCCCCGCAACCTGCTTCATCGCCTTGATCTGCGCCGATCCTCCCACGCGCGACACGGACAAACCGACGTTGATGGCGGGCCGGATGCCGGAATAGAACAGGTCGGCCCCGAGGTAAATCTGCCCGTCGGTGATCGAGATGACGTTCGTGGGAATATACGCCGAGACGTCGCCTGCTTGGGTTTCAATGATTGGCAGCGCGGTGAGGGACCCGCCGCCCAACTCCTGAGACAGTTTGGCCGCGCGTTCCAACAGACGCGAGTGGACATAAAACACGTCGCCGGGATACGCTTCGCGTCCCGGAGGCCGCCGCAGCAACAGCGACAACTGGCGATACGCCACCGCGTGTTTGGACAGGTCGTCGTACACGATCAACGCGTGTCTGGCGTTGTCCCGAAAATACTCGCCGATCGCACAGCCCGCATACGGCGCCAGGAACTGCATGGGGGCGGGATCGCTCGCGGTCGCTGACACCACGATTGTATAGGCCATCGCACCGGCCTGCTCCAGCGTGTTGACCACCCGCGCCACGGTGGACCGCTTCTGGCCAATCGCCACGTAGATACAGATGACGTTCTGGCCCTTCTGGTTGATGATCGTGTCCACGGCAATCGCGGTTTTTCCCGTTTGGCGGTCGCCGATGATCAGTTCGCGCTGGCCGCGGCCGATCGGAATCATCGCGTCGATGGCTTTGATCCCGGTTTGAAGCGGCTCACGTACCGGTTGGCGCTGGACGACCCCCGGCGCGATCACCTCCACGCGGCGGGTTTCTTTGGCGTTGATCGGCCCCTTGCCGTCGAGCGGCACCCCGATCGGATCAACCACCCGACCGACCATCGCGTCACCAACCGGCACCTCGGCGATGCGCCCGGTGCGCTTGACGGTATCCCCTTCTTTAATGAGGGCGTCGCCTCCCAGGAGCACGGCGCCGATGTTGTCTTCCTCCAGGTTGAGCACGATCCCTTTCACGTCACCGGGAAATTCCAGCAGTTCGCCCGCCATGGCATGCTCGAGGCCGTAGATCTTGGCGATACCATCGCCTACCTGCAAGACCGTGCCGACTTCGGCCGCTTGCACCGCTCCGTCAAAGCCCTTGATCTGGCTCTTGAGGATTTCGGTGATCTCTTCCGCCTTCATCTGCATACCAGCAACTCCTTACCGGGGTAGTGGTAACGGTCGCCTACACGGCGACCAACTGTCGACGCAAACGCTCCAACTGTCCGCTGAGACTCCCGTCGTAATAGAGGCTGCCGGACCGGATCAACAACCCACCCAGGATGGCCGGATCCACGGCAATTTCCAAGCTGACCGTGCGGCGGGTGATCGCCTCCAACCGACGTTTCAGGGCATCCTGTTCCGGTGGATCGAGCGCACGCGCAACGGTCACGGTCACGCGGCGCCGCCCCGCCTCCTCATCCAACAGCGCGTGGTACGCGTTGGCAATAGCCGACAGAAACGAGAGGCGGTTCTTTTTCAGGATCAGCTCGAGGAATCGGACCGCGATCGCCCCGGTTCCCGCGCGCTCGGCAGCGGCAACCAGAATGGCCCGTTTGGCCTCGGCCGGATAACGTGGGTTCAGACACGCGTCCGCCAACGCTCCACGGGCGTCCAGCTGCTGGCCCAACTCGGACAGCAGCGACGCGATCGCCGTCCGGTTGGAGTCGGTTTTCGTGAGTTCGAACAGCGCTTTGGCATACCGCCGTCCGAGGACTTCCCCTTGCATAGGGATACCCTAAAACAAAGGTGGCACCGTAACATAGCGCCGCGAAGGAAGTCAATTCACCGGCCTCTCTGGCGTCACGGTTCGTTAGTCCTCGCCGGGATCACGACGGGCCGCGATGACGCGTGCTGGACAGCCCGGTGGCGTGGTCCGTATACTACATTTTCTCGCGCATCGCCATTTCACCCACACCCAGGGAGTCGCGCCATGGCCCGATACACGGCAACAGCCCAGACGCTTCACACCGTTCTCGAACTCGCGCTCCGTCCGGTGGCGCTCGCGCGTGTGCGCGCGGTGCCGCCGGGAGTTCCCGTATTCGAAGGAGTCTCGCCCTCGGCCTGCGGTTTCTGGCGCCACGCCGAGAACGGGCTGTTCGCGGCCAATGGGAACGACCACATGAATTGCCCGATCGGCGCCATGACCATGGGCTTCGAGCTGACCCCCGAGGCCAGGGAAAAACTGGGCGGGGGATTGGCGCTGATGACCGAGTCGGGCTACATCGACCCCAAGGAAGCGGAACACCTCCCCGCGCTCCTTCCCAGCAACGACCCGCTCCTCTACGGGCCGCTCGCCGATTTCCCCATCGAGCCACAACTGGTGCTGCTGTGGCTCACGCCGCGCCAGGCCATGTTGCTACGCGAGGCCACCGGCGACGTTCGCTGGAAAAGCGACGTGTCATCCAGCGTGTTCGGTCGGCCCGCATGCGCCGCGCTGCCCGTCGCAGAACGGGACGGCAACGTCGCCTTGTCCTTCGGCTGCAACGGCATGCGCACATTCACCGCGATCGATCCTTCGCAAATGCTCGCCGCCGTGTCGGGCCGGCTGCTCGACACGCTGGGTTCGGACCTTGAACGCGCGCACAAGGCGCAGTGTGCGATGCAGACGTTTTATGACGGCCAGCGCACGTACTTTCCGTTCACGGCCAAGCCCGTTGCCTGATCCGACGATAAGGGGCGTCTGCTGCGTTGTCACGTCAGCCTCGCATCCTCACGTACGAATCAGTACGCTCCGGTGCGAGGCTTCGCTCCGCCTTGCGACCCACCTTCAAAAATCGAAACGATGGAAGTCCCCGAAGGGGGCATCCGCCACCTTCTCGTCGGCCAGGCAGGAATGAACGTTGGTCGGTAGATTGCTAGAAATTAAAGGGCGGGGCGGTATCCTGCTGTTGTCCTGTTACGAGCTGGGACACCAGCCGTTGGGTGTCGCGTGGCCCATGGGGTTCTTGGAGGCTGCGGGCTATCGACCGCTTGCGCAAGATCTCGCGGTTGAGCGGCTCGATCCCGAGCGGGTTCGCAGTGCCTCGTTCGTGGGTATCTGCGTGCCCATGCACACGGCGTTGCGCTTGGGTATCCGCGTCGCCACTCGCATCCGTGAACTGAACCCCGACGCGCGCATTGCCTTTTTCGGAATGTACGCGTCGCTGAACGCGGAGACGCTCTTGAATTCCTCAGCGGACTTTGTCATCGGGGGTGAGTACGAACGCGCGCTCGTGGAGCTCGTTGATTCGCTCGCAGCGGGACAGGCCGGGACGGACGTCCCGGGCGTGAGCACGAAGGGTCGCGTCGTCAGGCCCGTGCTGACACGCCTGACGTTCACCCCGGCGAGCCGCATGGGCTTGCCGCCGCTCGATCACTACGCCAAACTCGTCATCAATGACGAAGAGCGCGTGGTCGGATACACGGAGGCGAGCCGCGGCTGCAA